>NZ_JBYTCP010000004.1:0-776582 GCF_058790395.1 Chryseobacterium sp. FW101-FHT12H09
ATCTACTACAGGAGCTTCAGTTTTTACCTCTTGTGCAGAAGCAAAAATTCCAAAAGAAATGGAAAAGGTTAATAAAATTTTTTTCATAATTTAAAGATTTGGTTGCAAAAATAGAAATATAATTTTTGTTAAAAATTGTCAAAAAAACCTAAAATCACTTAAAATTAATGTTTTTTATCATACAATTTAATAATGTGATAGAACAATATTTTGCATATTGTTCACTTTTGTATGAAATATACAGTATTGATGGGTATTTCTGATAGAAATCATTTTGTTTATTTGAAATCAATTTAATATATACACCCTCTTTTGTTGGTATCTGGTGACTCTGTAATAATTTCATGGAGAAGGGAATTAAATTTCTTAATTTTAACAGATACATAAAATGATTGAATGAAAAAAGAAGTCCTGTATTTAAAGATTGCCGGAATCATTGAGAAACAAATTCTTAATGGAACCTTAAGGCTTGGCGATAAACTCCCGTCTATACGAACTGTACAGAAAGTGTATAATGTAAGTATCAATACTGTTCGACAGGCATTTCTGGAACTTGAAAGTAAATCATTAATAGAGCCTGTTCCAAAATCGGGTTATTATGTAAGTCGGGCTTCTCAAAGGAAATTTTCACTTCCCTCGGTTATTATATTAGAATCATTACAGAAAGAAAAACATCCTGAAGATCTTTTTAATAAAACTTTTGCTTCATCCGATAATAAAGATATTACCCATTTTTCTCTTGGCTTGCCTGAAAAAAGTCTTCTACCAATTGCTCAGCTTAACAAAAGTGTCGCTACGGTGATGCGCACTTTAGCCAACGGTGGTGCAACCTACGAATCGGTACAGGGTAATCTTAACTTCAGAAGAACCGTTGCCAGATGGGCGTTTATGCTGGAAGGTAAAATAACTGAAGATGATGTCGTGGTAACATCAGGGGCTATGAATGGAATGTTTATGTGCCTGATGGCAGTTACGAAACCTGGAGATAAAGTAGCTATTGAAAGCCCAGCCTATTTCGGAATCCTTAAGATGATAAGCGCCATGGGACTTGAAGCTGTAGAAATACCTTCAGATCCTGCAACCGGTTTGGATCTGGAAGCTCTTAAAAAGGTTTTGCCTACGATAAGTGCATGTTGCTTTATAGTAAATTTTAATAATCCTTTGGGCACTCTGATGTCTGACGATCATAAAAGAGAACTGGTAAAAATGCTTACGGAGCGTGATATTCCACTGGTAGAAAATGATATATTCAGGACAGTCTATTATGGAGCAGAAAGGCCAAAACCCTGTAAGGCATTTGATGAAGCTGGCATTGTAATGCTGGTCAATTCTGTATCTAAAACACTGGCGCCAGGTTATCGTGTAGGCTGGATTATTCCTGGAAAATACAAAGACAGGATTATTCAGCAAAAATTAATTCAAACACTTTCTACACCTGCAATTTATCAGGAAACGATATCACATTTTTTAGAGAACGGAAGATATGATCATCACTTGCGGACTTTCAGAAAAACAATACAGGCTAATTGTCAAAAACTTCAACAAGGAATAGAGGATTTTTTTCCGGATAACACGAAAGTTTCTCAGCCAAAAGGAGGTTTTATGCTATGGTTGGAGCTTGATAAAAAAATTGATACCGTAAAACTGTATGATATTGCCATCCGTCAAAATATAAGTTTCGCTCCGGGAAGGATGTTTACTCAATACAATCAATATAACAACTGTATGAGACTGAATTTTGCAATGGAATGGAATGAGAAAATAAACACTGACCTCCAGACCCTCGGGAAAATTGTTAAAGCCTGGTGATCTGTACCCTAATAAAAAACATCAACTGTATCTGTACCTCTCATACTGATTGCTCTAAATTTGTAAACAACAAAACCAAATGATTTTAAAAATTGACGAGGCTGTAAAGTAATATTTATAGCTTCGTCTTTTTTTATCGTCTCCAATATTTGTTGAGATTCATAATGTCAATATTTTTTTTCTTTTGCTTTCAACTTTTCTATCACTTTCCTACTGTTAAAATACATTTATATCAATTTTAAGAGAAATAATAAATATTGTTTTATCCTTTATTAATCGGATAAAAGCACTGGTCATGGGCATGCTAAGTATAAGTACTGAATAAAAAAAATGGTGCTTTATACTCTACTATTTGTTTTTTTATAATCGCAATTTTGGAATGTTAAACTTTAAAAACAAAAACCATGTCAAAATTCAAAATTAACATCGTAGCAGGTCCGCTTTGGAGCAACGATCAAGCACAGAAATTAGGTGGCCGTATCGCTGCGGCACATTTAGGAAAATTTACTGGACAATGGAGTACCATTGTTGAGGGAGAAATGAGTGTAATTGAAGTTGAGTATGATACTGCTCCTTCAGGGGATACTGAATATACTTTAGACGTTCTTGCAGGACCTATCTGGAGTAATGATGATGCTAAAGAAATATGTCCGTCTATTTGTGCATCTTATGGAGGTACTTGGAATGGACAATGGACAACAGTTGTTGAAGGCAAAATGAGCGTTTGTGGCTGTGTGTTTAAATTTTAGGAAATAAAAAGTTTCAGAGAACCTTCAGGAATTCCTGAAGGTTTTTTTTGATCTACTGCAAGGGAATAAATGCCCGTGAACAGCTGATTTTTTATTAAAGAATAAAAATGTATATTTGAAAATATTTTAATTATATGCATGCATAACATTAATATGTTATTAATAAATAAATTAAAATATTAATAAAATTACAATGTGTTACATAATATATTTTATTATATTTGCACTTCGAAATAATTTTTTTTCATCATTTGTGTTTTTTAAGGCCTCCCTCGGGAGGCTTTTTTTTGGAGCTTAAATTGCTGGTTAAAAAATGAAAATGAATGCTCAAAAAGGCTATTGACAAACAGGCTTAACATCATTTAATAAAGTAACTAACATTTTACCAGGCTCCTCGAAAGGAATTAAATGAGCTGAATTTTCAAACCATATCCCCTTTTTTGTAGGCGCTTTTACATTTTGTATCCATTTTTCGGTTGGCTCAGAAGGAGTTGTATAGTCATGTCTTCCCATAAACATAAAGACTGGAATAGGAAATTTCTTGATGCTTTTGAAATCAACCTGTAGAAATTCAGGAAGAATTTTTCCGAGAGTAAAGAGACTTCCCTTGCCAATCGCTTCGGCATCTATATCAGAGTATTCAGGAGATAACAGTGGAGCCTGGAAGAAATACTTTGAGTTATCTTTAAATGCCGTTAAGCCTCCATAATATTGAGGCCATTTTCTTGCAATAATAATCCGCTGCCTTGTAATGGGAATATTCCCAGGATATGGTGCTATTGAGGCCAGTTCTTTCAAGGCAGTAGTGTTTTTTAATCTGGTAGCTTCCTTTACTGCATAATCAACACTTAACCGTTCGTTATCTTTGGTGTTAATTACTTGCCCGATGCCAACATAAGCATAAAATAAATCAGGCCTTTTTAATGCAGCATTCATGGAAATTACAGTTCCCCAACTATGTCCAATGAGGATCACTTTTTTCTTTTTATATTTTTGTTTAATCAACTCGGCCAACTGTATTGCATCATCAACATACTGATCAATTTTTATAGTATTGTTTAATCTTAATGTATCATTCGCATTATATGTTTTACCAGATGCTCTCTGATCATAGTTGACGACCGTAAAATATTCCTCAATAGGCCTTTGAAAGATCCACATCACCGGAGATATTGGAGATGCAGGACCACCATGCACAAATAAAATCATAGGATTGTCTTTGTTTTGTCCTCTTACATATACCCATTGATCTATCCCTCCAATTTGAGCTTTATATCTTTCCTGGATTCCATTGGGATTAGCAATCGAATCCAAATCTTTAATGATTTCTTTGGCGTTAGCATACTCATCGGAAGGTTGTTTATTTTGCCCAAAAAGAACAATTGAGCATAGTAGTATTATTAATAATGACAGTCTCTTTATCATTTGTGTTTATTTTTTTTAAGAATAATTCCTCATACTAAATACTAATATAAAGAAATAAATTTAGAACAGATTAGCAAAATGTGAATGTACAGGCTTATTTAATAAAAGGGAAAAAAGCATAAGCTTTCGGGAAATTACTCTATTCTTTTTAGGTCAGTGATGGTGCAACTTTGTACTATTAATTTTAAACAATAATTAAAAATGAAAAATTTTCAAATTCCTCAAAAAGAACAACTTTCAGAAGCTAACCAAAGTATTTTCAATCAACTGGAAAAAGGGATTGGATATGTTCCTAACCTTTTTGCCACTTTCGCTCATTCTGAAAATGGATTAAGTACCTATATGGGATTGCAAAATGCAAAATCTTCTCTAAAAGCAAAAGAAAAAGAGGTGGTGAGTCTGGTGGTAAGTCAATATAATAAATGTCTTTACTGTTTAAGTGCTCATACTGCTGTCGCAAAGCTTAATGGATTTAATGATGAACAAATTTTAGAGATCAGAAAACTAAATATTTCTTTTGACTCAAAACTAAGTTCTTTGGCTAATCTGGTTCAGGAAGCAGTAAGTAAAAAAGGAGAAATATCTGATGAAGCAAAAGAAAACTTTTTTAATGAAGGATATACAGAAGGAAATTTAGTTGATGTGATTATTGCTATTGGTGATAAGACCATAACCAATTATTTATATGCTGTCACAAAGATACCCGTAGATTGGCCAATAGCTGCTGAGCTATAGACATTAAGTAATATTAAACAGAAAAGGCTGCCAATTTATGAGGTAGCCTTTTCTGTTTAATGAATTAAGTATGCATTGCTATAAATGCCTCTAAAGCTTGAGATTTTGGAATATTCTTTAAATAAATAAGTGAAGTTGATATGCTGCTTATCTCTTTGTTAAGTTTAAATACCTTTAACTTACGGGACTTATAATATTGTTCGATCAGTTCAACAGGGAGTATGGTGATTCCGAGACCAGCCTCAACAAAATTAATAATACCTTCTATGGAATTCAATACCATACTTTTGTATTCAATGATACCCCTTGAATTAAGCATTGCTTCAAGCCTTGCTCTATACACGCATCCCTGTTCAAATACAACAATACTTAGGTTTTCTTTTTTAAGGATCTGGTTGATTGATTTTTCTTCAAGAGAAGAAACGATAACCAATTCATCCTCCTTAATGTGGACCTGCTCAAGTTGTGAAGAATGAATAGGAACCGAAACAAATGCAGCATCCAGTTTATAATTTAATACATCATCAATCAGTTTGGTACGGGAATCTGATTTGAATTCCAAATCTACATGTGGATATATTTTCATAAAATTTGAAAGGATACCCGGAGCCTTAAATACTAAAGTGGTTTCTATACATCCAATACATAAATTTCCCCCTATCTGATCCGATTTTTTGATTTCTTTTTTAGCTTCATCAATAATATGAGAAATCTGACGCGCATACTGAATGAATGCATGTCCGGATTTGGTTAAAGAAACCTTTCTTGAAGTACGGGTGAAAAGTTGTGCTTCCAATTCTTCCTCTAATGTTTTTATTCTTGCAGTAACATTAGACTGTACCGTACACATCACATCTGCAGCTTTAGTAAAACTTCCGTGAACCGCTACTGCCTCAAATATTTTAAGATCATTTAAATTCATATATCATTTTTTGTGATAGTTGTAATCATAATTAATCGTTTTATGTAATCAAATATATGACGTAATTTTGAAATAACAAAAAACAAAAACAATTATGAACCCAACTATTTATTACAAAAACGTAGATGTTAGCGGCCTGAATATTTTTTATCGTGAATCGGGACCAAAAGATGCTCCAATTCTATTGCTGCTTCACGGATTTCCTACTTCCTCACATATGTTTCGGGATTTGATTCCTACTTTAAATGATAAATACCACATCATAGCTCCGGATCTGCCGGGTTTTGGATTTACCGATGCTCCGGATCCATCGCAGTTTGACTATACTTTCGATAATCTTGCTAAAACTATGCAAGGGTTTATTGATACTCTGGAACTAAAAAGATTTGCTCTGTATATTTTTGATTATGGTGCTCCCACAGGTCTCAGACTTGCCTTAGCCAATCCTGAAAAAATAACGGGGATTATTTCTCAAAATGGGAATGCTTATGAAGAAGGTTTAAGTGAAGGTTGGAATCCTATGAAAAAATACTGGCAAGATCCAAGTAAGGAAAATCGAGAAGCACTAAGCGATTTTACTTCAAAAAAGATGACCATATTCCAATACGAAGAAGGAGTTCGTGATGTATCGCTTATTGCTCCGGAGTCCTATGCATTGGATCAGTATTTTCTGGACCGTCCGGGAAGAAATGATATCCAATTGGATCTGATGCTGGATTATTGTACTAATGTTGCTTTATATCCCGCATTTCAGGAATATTTCAGAAAATATCAACCACAATTATTAGCCGCTTGGGGGAAATATGACCCTTTCTTTTTACCTCCGGGAGCAGAAGCTTATAAAAGAGATATTCCGAATGCTACCATAAAGTTTTATGAAACTGGTCACTTTGCACTGGAAACTCATGTACAGGAAATAAGTAAGGATATCAGAATTTTTTTAGATCAATTACCGGCATAGCTAATTGAATATTTTCATTAATTAAAAAGAAAATGCCTGACCGAATCTGTTGTAAATTCGGTCAGACATTTTTTTCTATTAAGTTAGAAATGATTGATCTTAACAAGATTTCATTCTACCTATTTAAATTTTCAATAACCATCGCTGAAGCTCCCCCACCACCATTACAGATCGCTGCTACTCCATATTTTCCTTTTTCCTGTTGTAACACATTAAGAAGGGTAACCAGGATTCTTGCTCCCGAAGCTCCTATCGGATGACCAATAGCTACTGCTCCGCCATAAACATTAACCTTCTCAGGATCAAATCCCAGGATTTTCTGATTTGAAAGAACTACTGAAGCATAAGCTTCATTAATTTCAAAATAATCTACTGCAGAAAGATCCAGATTAGCACTTAAAAGTGCTTTTGGAATTGCTAACGCTGGCGAAGTGGTAAACCATTCCGGAGCCTGAGCGGCATCTGCATATCCTATGATCTTGGCAAGTGGCTTTAGCTGATATTTTTGTACAGCCTCTGCAGAAGCCAGAATTAAGGCAGCAGCACCATCATTTAAATTGCTGGAATTGGCTGCAGTAAGTAATCCGTCTTTTTCAAAAACAGGTTTCAGCTGAGCTATTTTTTCCGGGATAAGCTTATAAATATCTTCATCCTTATCGATTGTAACCGTCTCTTTTCCTTTGGTGACTTCAACAGGAACAATTTCATTTTTAAATTTTCCCTGAGCCGTTGCATTTTGCGACTTTTGATAAGAAGATAAGGCATAATCATCCAGCTCCTGTCTTGTATGTCCGTATTTTTTTATACCCAGCTCTGCTGCACTTCCCATGTGGAAATTATGATAGACATCCCATAATCCATCTTTGGTCATCCCATCGGTAAGGGTAATATCACCCAATTTCTTTCCGTTTCTTAGAAAAGCATAATGTGGAACATTGCTCATGCTTTCCATACCTCCGGTTACGATAAGATGTTCTAAACCAGTCTGAATTTGCTGTGCTCCCAATGAAGTGGCTTTCATTCCTGAGGCGCATACTTTATTAATTGTTGTGGCATCTTTGTCATAAGGAATATCAGCAAAAATAGCAGCCTGTCTTGCCGGAGCCTGTCCTACTCCTGCACTCAGTACATTTCCCATATAAACACTGTCTAATAATTCGGGTTCCAATGAAATGCTTTTATATGCTTCACGAATGGCTAAAGCTCCTAATTGTGGTGCAGAAAAACCAGATAAATTTCCAAGTAATCCACCTACAGGGGTGCGCTTTGCTGATACAATAAATACTTCTTTCATGATAATTTTATAGATTTTTATTGAATATTATTTAGTTCTTTCTAATGATCTGCCGAAACGATCACTATTTTTTTGTTCTTATTTCTTTTCAGAAAAAATAATAATAAAGGTAATACAAATATAAATGCCAGACCAATAACCATATATGCATCAATATAACTTAAAAAAAAGGACTGTTTTACAACTATTTTTTCCATTAAGGCGATTGCCTTTTGCTGAGCTTCAGGAAATCCAAAACCTTTGCTCTGAAAAAGAGAAGTGTAGGTTTGTAATCGATCCATCACTGATCTGTTATCAGGAGTAAGATTTGAAATTAAATCGGTGCGGTGTAGGGCTACTCTTCTTGCGATATAAGTATTGATGATTGATATTCCAAAAGATCCGCCAAGCTGTCGCATCATATTATTGATCGCTGTTCCCTGTGGCATATCTTCTGGTTTCAAAGAGGAAACAGCAAGAGATGCCAACGGAACCGTAAGTAAAGCCATTCCCAGTGCTCTAAATATTAAATTAATAGAAATTGTTGCAAATGAAACTTCCAGATTCACCTGACCCATAGACCAGTTAAAGTAAATAAAACAGCAAAATCCCAATAATACAACTAAAGCAGGTGGAACTCCTTTTTGCAGTACTTTCCCGGTAATGATCAGTGCAAATACGGCAATGATAGATCCTGGCAGGAGCAAAAGACCTGCCTGAGCAGGATTAAATCCTAAAAATCGCTGAGCAAGTACCGGAGTAAGATAGATGGAAGTAAACATACCAATGCCGGTTATGAAAGTAAGAATAGCCGATATACTGAGTGAAGGATGTTTAAGTACTGATAGTTTAACCACCGGATGCGGGATGGTAAGTTCTCTGTGTACAAATAAAACAAGCGACAAAACAGCGGCAGCAGTGAGAAAAACAATATATCTTGTAGCAAACCAGTCTTCTGTTTCTCCACGTTCCAGCACGGTTTGTAAAGAGCCAATTCCAATAATCAATAAAATAATTCCCCACCAGTCAATCTTTTTAACCTTCTGTCTTGTCGGTGATTCCGGGAGTAAACGGAAACATAAAATCGCAGCTAGAATGCCTAAAGGAATATTAATGTAAAAAATCCATCTCCATGAAAAATTATCGGTGATAAACCCACCTAGTGTAGGGCCAATAGTAGGTCCGATGAAAACTCCGATTCCAAATAAAGCACTGGCAATGTTCTGTTTTTCTTTTGGAAAACATTCATACACCACCATTGCTGATACAGAAAGTAAAGCCCCTCCTCCAATACCTTGAAGGAATCTAAACATCACCAATTCCCAGAGGTTGGTTGAATTCCCACACATAAAGGAACATACGGTAAATAGTATAATAGAACCGATATAATAATTTCTGCGCCCCAGATTATTTACAAGGAAACTGGTCATAGGAATGATGATCACATTGGCGATACCATAGGCTGTAACTACCCAGGAAATATCTTCTAAGGTGGCACCAAGATTTCCGCTCATATAATTAAGGGCTACATTCACAATGGAAGTATCTATCAGTTCCATTATAGCTGCGGAGATCACGGTTATGATAAGAATTATTCTCTTCATTTCTAAAGTTTTTATAATATTTTAATATACCGATCGGTATATTTTATTTCAAAAAAAACACTTAATTATTAAAGCTGTTTTTGTTTTTTTTATTCGTTTTGTGTCGGATTCAATTTTAAGGTGCAAAGATATAAAATAAATATACCAATCGGTATAATTTTTAATATTGAATAATAAAAAAACATTCATTAGTTTGAATGGCTTTTATTTTAAACATTATTAAAAGATCGTAAGTTGCTTTCTGAGTAATCCTTATTCTTTAAAAATCTGCTTAATGATTTTGAACTGACCATCTAAGATTGCAATACTACTTTCCTATCACCTCTTCACGATGAATAAGTCCCCAGTTCCAAAGTTCAAACAATACATTTTTTAATGACATACCATGTGGCGTCATGGTATATTCTACTGTTGGAGGGGAAGTATCGAAGACTTCTCTATTGACTAATTTATTAGCCTGTAAATTCTTTAACTCTTTTGACAGTGTTTTGTCTGTTATTCCAGGGACCTCTCTTGAGAGTTCTTTAAAACGCTTTGGTCCACTGCACAATGAATAAAGGATCAATAGTTTCCATCTGCCCTCTACTGCATCCAAAGCGTCTTTTATAGATAACATGGCTTTTGAACAATCATTATCAGGTATCATAATAGTTACAGTATTTAACTCACTTTCTTTTTGGATAGTGCTATCCAAAGGGGAAGTAATATCATTTGGATAGTAAAGGTAATTAATTTTGTAGCATGAAAGAAAAAGATCTCACAAAACAAACAATTTTTGATGAAGGTAAGCGTCAAAGAAGAATGATACTTATCACAGTTTGCCTTGCGTTAATGGCAGTAATTGCTTCTGTAAGCGGGCTTAATGTGGCACAACCGAAATTGGCAATAGAATTCAATGCATCTCAGACTAATATATTGTGGATGATCAACATTTATACAATAAGTTTAGCCGCTTTACTATTGCCTCTCGGTGCTATTGGCGACAGAATTGGACGCAAAAAAATACTGCTTGTTGGTTTATTTATTTTTGGAATAGCAAGTATGATGTCGGGTTGGGCAACTTCTTCTTTTATGATGATTGTTGCTAGATTTTTGTGTGGTGTTGGTGCGGCAATGATCATGCCCGTGACACTTGCCGTTATTACATCTACATTTCCTGAGGAAGAACGTTCGAAGGCCATTGGTATTTGGACCGGTGTGGCTGGAGGTGGCGGGATTCTGGGGATGTACCTTTCTGCGGTTTTGGTTGACCTTGCCACCTGGCGTCTGCTTTTTGTTATTCCTGTGGTCCTTGCTTTGGTATCAATTGCTCTGGCGGTTCGATATGTTCCCGATTCTACAGAAAAAGCAGAACCGCAGTTTGATCTGGTAGGTTCTCTCCTATCGATAATTGCAGTAATTGGCATCGTTTATACACTACATGAAGCTCCGGTTCATGGCTGGACAGAACCACTAACGTTAGGATCCCTGATTACAGGAGTGATATCGGCTGCACTATTTGTGCTTTGGGAATTGCGCCAGAAAGCGCCAATCCTTGATGTATCTCTTTTTATGGAACGTGGTTTATCCAGTGGATCTATATCATTACTGGCGATTTTTGGGGTACAAGCCGGAATATTTGTAGTGCTCTTCCCCTATTTTCAGGGTGTATTAGGTTGGTCAGGTCTACGTTCTACACTTGCGATGATGCCTATGGCTTTAATTATGATGCTTGCTTCAGGTTTTGCTCCTAAAGTAGCCATGCGAATAGGAAGACGTTTTACCATGGCATCTGGGATTTTATTAGGCGGTTTTGGTGCTGCTCTTATGGCTGTATTTGTATCTGTAGACGGCGGTTATCTGTCGGTACTTCCCGGAATGCTTGCTATGGGATTTGGAATGGGATTAAGTATGACTCCTTCTACCGAAGCTATAACTTCAGCATTGCCTGCTAGTCGCCAGGGAATCGCTTCTGCGCTTAATGATATTACCAGGGAACTCGGAACAGCTCTCGGGGTTGCTTTACTAGGATCTCTGGTAAGTGCAGGCTACAAGAGTATGATCGATAAAAAGTTAAATGGAATTTCTACGCATGCTGCGACGTTGGCTCGAGAAGGCATTTCTAATGCACTTGCTGTTGCTCCGGAAACAGGTGATCAATCTGCTTTACTAATTCGCATTGCCCGTGAATCTTTTGTATATGGTTGGAAACAGGCCATGTGGGTTGGTGCTGTTGTTATGCTGATCCTGTTCATGTATGTTCTTGTGTATGGACCTAAAAGGATAAATAAAGAAATTTTAAGTTAAAAAAATTCGATGGAAAATAGATGGATATTTAAAACAGACCTTCATGGACAAAATGATACAGATCCTATTTTGGAAGCTTTGAAAAATGTTTTGACTGACTGTAATATTGATTTCATTAAACAGAATTCTGAGGTATTGCTTCAGGTTGATGGATGCTCAGTGGACACTGAACTTATTATTTCAGAGGCTGGAAAATTAGGTTTCAACTGTGGACAAATAATAGATAAAATAAATATTGGTGGGATTAATTCAGCAGAAGATATGAAAATATTTTGGGACGACAGTTTTATTAAACATAAGACCATGTGGGGTTTTGAACCTTCACATTCTGCAGTACTGACTAAAGAACTATTTATGGAACAGGATGTGAATAATATTCTTATTCCAGGGATAGGATATGGTAGGAATGCTCAGATCTTTATAGAAAATAAAATTAAGGTAACAGGAATAGAAATCTCTGAAACTGCCATTAAACTGGCTGAAGAGCAGTTTAAAAATAAAATGAAAATTTTTCAGGGATCGGTCACAGAGATGCCCTTTGACCTCCATTTGTATGATGGAATTTTCTGCTATGCACTTCTTCATCTATTAAATGGTGATCAAAGAAAGAAAATGATCAGTGATTGTTTTAATCAATTACAAAATGAAGGCTGGATGGTCTTTTCGGTAATTTCTAAAAATTCTCCAAACTATGGAAAAGGAAAAGGGATCGGAAAGGATACTTTTGAAATTGGAAAAGGAGGACAGCTTTTTTTCTATGACATGGAGGCTGTACAGAAGGAATTTAAAGAATATGGGCTGTTGGATTATTTTGAAATTGATGAGCAGACAGATGCCGTGACAAAATTATCAGCATTCAAATTTATAATGATCATTTGCAGAAAAGAAAATAAAAATGAATCAGTTAAAAATGAGAGTGATTGTAAGTCAAATAGTATTTCTGTTGTTTTTAATAAAATGCTGTCTTACAATTACTAGATGTCACTGGCTATATTCTTTTATTAAAAATAAAAATGAGGTTTAACAAAATCATTTATCAAAACTGTTTACGTTGTATATTTGTAAGAGTATAACAGAACATAATGACCGATCCTAAAGAGATATTACAGCAGCATTTATCACAATTTGTCTCTCTGAACGAAGAGCAATTGGAATATGTGTTTTCCCATTTTACTATGATCACTTTAAAAAAAGGTCAAATGTTATTATCTGAAGGTACTGTCATAGATCAGGAATATTTTGTACTGGATGGCTGTCTGAAAGCTTTTTATGTAAATGATAGTATGAAAATGTTTATCCTTCAGTTTGCCATGCCTAATTGGTGGGTTTCGGACTATAATGCACTCTATAGTCATCAGAAGGCAACGGTAAATATTGATTGCATTACCAATGCAACGGTATTGGCTATATCCAATGCAAACAGGGAGAAAATATGTGGTGAGATTCATGAGATAGAGCATTTTTTCAGGTGGAGAACAAATAAAGGTTATGTTGCTGTACAGAAGCGACTTCTTTCTCTGATGAATAATGATGTAAAATTCAGGTATGAAGAGCTTTTATCAATGTATCCGCAACTGTATAATCTGGTTCCTAAACATCTGATTGCTGCTTACCTTGGAGTTTCCAGAGAAACGCTCAGCAGATTATATCACGCTTAATCTCTTTTAAATATAATTCTTCAGTTGTATAAATAGTGACCCAGGTCACGTAACTTTTTGATGGTCTCAACGGAACTTTGTGTCAACATTTAAACATAGAAAAAATGAATACACAAAATTTTAAAGTAAACAATGAAAAAAGCATTGTAGAATGGACCGGAAGAAAAATAACCGGAGCACATAACGGAACTATTGGAATCAAAGAAGGGACATTCTCTTTTAAGGACAACCAACTCTCCTCTGGAACATTTATTATTGACACCCGTTCCATAAAAATTCTTGATATTGAAGATGCTGAAACCAATGCACAATTTGCAGGGCATTTAGCTTCCGATGATTTCTTTAATTCTGATCAGTATCCTGAATCAATATTTCAGATTAAGCATGCAGAACCAGGAGACGATCATCTGTATTATGTAACCGGTGACCTTACGATTAAAGGAATCACCCACCCTGTTGATGCAGTTTTGAAAATTGCGACTCAGGAAAACACAGCTACTGTTCAAAGCAAAATTGTTCTTGATAGAACCAAGTATAATATGAAATTCAGATCAGGGAATTTCTTTACCGATCTTGGGGATACCCTGATATACAACAATTTCGACCTTAATATTAATTTGGTTGCAGAAGCAGCTGAAAATAATTTTTAACATCTAAAATTTAAAATCATGCCTTACATAAAAATAGAAGTTTTACGTGACGGAGTTACCAGAGAACAAAAACAACTTTTGATAAAAGGAGTAACAGAATTGGTAACATCAGTATTGAATAAAGATCCACACCTTACCCATGTAGTGATTGATGAAAAAGAAGATGATAACTGGGGATATGCAGGAGAACAGGTTTCTGTATTAAAAGAACAAGGATTTTCAACGGAAAAAAAGTAAAGAAATGAAAAAACAAACCGTTATTGTAACAGGAGCTTCATCAGGAATAGGATTGGAAGTAGCAAGATATTTTCTGGAAAAGGGAGATAACGTTGTAATCAATTCAAAAACACTTTCTAAATTAGAACAGGTTTTCAATGAATTGGGAAGTGGGGATAAGCTTGCCATGGTTGCTGGTGATGTTGCTGACAAATCTATTGGTGATTTATTGGTAAAAACCGCTCTTGAGCGATTTGGCTCTGTGGATGTGCTGGTTAATAATGCAGGAATTTACGAAAATAAACCATTTTTAGAAGTAACAGAAGAACATTTGGATAAGTTTTTAAGAACAAACCTTAAAGGAACTTTCTTTACCACGCAATCGGTTATTCCGCAGATGCAAAAGCAGAAAGATGGGGTAATCATTAATATTGGATCACCATTGGTCTATCATGCTATGGCAGGATCACCTTCTACAGCTCCAATATCCAGCAAAGGGGCGATCCATGCTTTAACTCATCAGCTTGCTGCTGAATTTGGAAAGGATAATATCAGAGTGAATACTGTTGCTGCAGGACTGATCAGGACACCAATGCATGATGAAAATATTGATAAAGCTGCGGGACTTCATTTATTGAACCGTATTGGTGAACCGGAAGAGGTAGCACATATGGTGTATAGTATTACTTGTAATAAGCTGATAACTGGAGCTATTATTAATGTGGATGGCGGTATGGGAGCCGGTCATTATCTGTAATGAAAATTGTATTATTAATGGCATGGCTGTTTAGTTTCCCAATAAACAGCCATGCTCAAAAAACCAAAACTATGAAAAATATTACAGAAGAAACCGCTATAAGAACGGCTCTTGAGCAATATTATTTTAAAGGTATTTTTGAGGGCAATACAAAACTTTTGAAAGAAGTATTTTTTAAGGATGCGCTTCTTTTTGGAGATGTAAAAGGTGTTGCTTATCATAAAACAGCAGCACAATACATAGAAGGTGTGGGTAACAGGGTAAGTCCTGAAAAAGCAGGGGCACAGTTTAAACCGGAAATTATTTCTATTGATGTGATCAACTCTATTGCTGCGGTAAAATTAAATGTAAAGATGTACAATTATAATTACTATAATTTTATTACTTTTCATAAAATCAATGGTAAATGGCTGATCGTCAATAAAACCCTTACGGATGTAGAATAGTTATTTAAACCAAATCAAACGTATTTATTTATGTGGAATAAAAAAAGAATAACAGATTTGTTGAGCATTGAATACCCAATATGGCAAGGGCCTTTTGGTGGTGGCTTATCTACTGTTGAATTGACCTCTACGGTTAGTAATATGGGTGGATTGGGAGGATTTGGTGCATATACTCTTAGTCCACAGGAGATCTATGAGAAAGATCAACAGATCAGATCACAAACAAAAAATCCCTATAATCTTAATCTCTGGGTCTCTGATAGGGATTATAGAGATCACGAGGATACTGAAAGAAAATATAAAGAAACGGTAGAGACGTTTAGACCTTATTTTGATCGTTTAGGAATAGAGATTCCTACTCTTCCACCCTCTTTTGAATCCAGGTTCCAGAATCAGCTGCAGGCAGTTCTGGATATCAAGCCCAAAGTTTTCAGTTTTATGTTTGGTTTACTGGATCCGGATATTGTAGAAGAATGTCATAAAAGGGGAATTTTACTCGCGGGGAATGCTACAACATTAGATGAAGCGATAGCTCTGGAGAATATTGGAGTGGATTTCATTGTTGCTTCAGGATTTGAAAGCGGAGGCCACAGACCTTCTTTTCTCGATAAAGCTGAATTTTCCACGACAGGAACTTTTGTTCTGATTCAGCTTATTAAAGATAAAGTGAAAATTCCTGTGGTTGCTGCAGGAGGAATAGCAGACGGAAAAGGTATTGCTGCTGCATTAACGTTAGGTGCTGAAGCAGTACAGATCGGAACAGCTTTTCTGGCATGTGAAGAATCTGGCGCGCTACCTGACCATAGAGAAGCTCTTTTTTCTGAAGCCTCTAAAAATACAAGGCTTTCAAGAGCTTACACGGGACGACTTGGTAGAGGAATTACTACTGAAATACTAAAAGATCTTTCTGAAAAGTCAATCGCCCACTTACCTTTTCCATTGCAGACTACTTTCATGTCACCATTGCG
Organism: Chryseobacterium sp. FW101-FHT12H09; assembly: GCF_058790395.1. Classification (NCBI taxonomy): domain Bacteria; kingdom Pseudomonadati; phylum Bacteroidota; class Flavobacteriia; order Flavobacteriales; family Weeksellaceae; genus Chryseobacterium; species Chryseobacterium sp. FW101-FHT12H09. Next base: position 16,460 of record NZ_JBYTCP010000004.1, read on the forward strand.
AAAAGCTGCCTTGGAACAAGGAAAGAATGAAATGGTATTTTTCTGGGGAGGTCAGATTGCTCCTATTTTAAAGTATAAAAATGCATCGGTTTTAATGGAGAGCCTGATTGAGGAAACGTCAAAAATATTCTCATGATTTAAATTGGATATTTATTTTCTTTCTCGCAGATGACACAGATCTCTTTGATCGGTGATAGAAAAAAGATCAATAGAAACGGGCTTTAGCCCGTTTACTTTTTTATGCATTCTAATGGCTTTAACCGAAACCAAAAAAAAATCTAAATTTTGGTTAAACCTCAATCCTATGGTATTGCACGCGATGAATAAATCTTGATTGTTTTTATAAATTCATTTTATAGAAACTTGTTTTCAGAAATTTAAAGAATTAAATTTGTGGTACTACGAAACCATATCATTTTTAGCCAATTTCTAATTTGGCAGAATTAAAAATTATATCGGATCCCTTTTACTCTAATACATTTAAATATGAAAGTTACCGTTTGCGAGCTTAGCGATAATAAGCAACAATTTCAAAATGACTGGAAAGATCTAAAGCTTTATCTTGAAACTACATTCTCTGACCTTCTACTATTACCTGAAATGCCTTTTTATAAATGGTTGTCAGCTAGCAATGTTACATCGGATGAATTAAAACAGGAAAGTGTAAAGGAACATCAGTTATGGTTGAAAGAAATAGAAACTCTTGGAGTTCAATACGTAGTGTATTCTATACCGGAAATTGTGGAAGATAGATATCTGAACACCGCTTATGTATTCGAAAAAGGGAAAGGACACCACAGACTTCATACAAAAGCTTATTTTCCTGAAGAAACTCATTTTTGGGAGGAAACATGGTTTGACAGAGAAGAGCCCGCTACTTTTGAAGCATTTGATCTCGGAAATTTTAAAATAGGGATTCTCTTATGTACTGAACTTTGGTTTACAGAAAAAGCCCGTCATTATGGAAAACAGGGAATTGATATTCTGTTCTGTCCGAGAGCAACAGGAAAAACTTCTGTAGAACAGTGGATTAACTGTGGGAAAATTGTCGCTATTATTTCGGGAGCATATTGTTTAAGTTCCAACAGATCAGGATTGGGTGAGAATAACTTTGAATGGGGAGGTACAGGTTGGATCGCAGAACCGATGAACGGAAATCTATTAGGGAGATCTTCTGCTGAGGATAAATTTATAACCCATGAAATTGACTTAGAAAAATCTAAAGAAGCAAAACAGGAGTACCCATTATATGTGAAAAGTGATTTTTAAAAGAATATGGTTTGGTTTATATTCTCAAAGAAATTGAAAGTTCGAGGAAGTCAATGACAAAATGGATGTTTATTTTCTTTCTCGCTGATGACACAGATTGAACAGATCTCTTTGATCGGTGAGAGAAAAAAGATCAATAGAAACGGGCTTTAGCCCGTTTACTCTTTTACATATTCAATGGCTTTAGCCAAAACTTACAAAATACTATAGGTTTTGGCTAAAGCCAATGCATGTTAGATTAAATAAGCCTGGCTAAAGCCAGGCTCTATTGATAATACGGAACATATACGAGTCTACGAATGAATATGGATTTAGTTAGAATTCGTGCGAAAACTGAAAGTTTGAGGAAGACAATGACAAAGTTGGTATTTAAACCCCTTCGTAAACTCTAATAAAAAAATCTATGTCATCTGCTCAATCTGCGAGAGAATAAAATGCTAAATAGAAAGAGATTTTAACCCAGTTCTTAAAATACCTTCAGGCTTTTGAATCTATTTGTATACATTATTCAGCTGAAGAATGATGTGATGCCAGGTCATAGGCCAATGAAAGCATAAACCCCTGGTTATATATTTTAATCTTATCTTTTTTAGAATTTCCATTGGCAGAACTGTTGGCATTCTGAAAGAGATCTGTAAAACCGTGATTATATCTGAACCCAACAGACCATCTGTCTTTTAGTTGATAATCTACACCAAGGTTTATTCCGAAATCAAACTTTTGAAGATAATAGCTTTTACTTTCATCATTAGCAGCATCTCCAAAAATACTCTTATCCCGGAAAAGATCCCCATTTTGGTCTTTCCGTTTTGTGTTGGCAGCTACTAAAACACTTACATAAGGTCCAGCATAGAGCCGGAACTTTGAGAGTTGATAATTGATATTGGCAGGAACAATATCAATATAAGAGCTATTAATGGCCGATTTATAGAGATGATCATCAGTGTCTTTATAAATGACACCTACTCTTCTTTGATTAAAAATCAGTTCATGAGTAAGCCCAATATTTCTGTTGATCTTTGTATTAACGAAGATTCCCACATAAATACCCGGTTTGAATTTCGTATCTGAATCTGCAAAAATAAAGTCTCTTTCTTTACCATAGAAATTATAGTAATTAAGTCCGGCTTTCACTCCCCAGCTTATACGATTTGTATTCAGCTCAAAAGTATCAATTTCTGAAGAACTATTATTTTCAAATATGGTTTGGGCATACGAAAACTGTTGCCCCAATATGATAATAAGTATAATTAATATTTTTTTCATTGTTTTTTTATTACAGATTAATATCCCATATTCCGGCAGCCCTTTCCAGTTCTACCAAAGCAACAGCATAATCGTGAAGAGTTCCATAGTAATCATGTTGAACATCGTTATAGGTACGCTGAGCATTCAGTACTTCCAGTAAAGAAGACTGTCCTCTCTTATAACTGTACATTTTTCCATCAAGGATTGCCTGAGCTTCGGTTAATAAACCTGATTTAAACTGATTTACCTTTTTTTGAGCAGCGATATAGGTATAATAAGCCTGGGTAACTTCGATTTGGATCTGAAGCTCTGTTTGTTTGTAAACAGCATCAGCCTGTAAGGTGCCATATTGTGCGGCACGCAAATCTCCTGATCGGTTGTTGGAGAATTTAAGAGGAATACTTATTCCTGCATTCACTGTGGTCATTGCAGGAGTAGGAGCAATCGTATTTCTTACATAAGAAGCATTGTTGACACCGAACGATAATCCAAGATCCATTGCCCTATCTGCTTTAGCTTGCTTCAATACACTCTGGGAGACATTTTTACTTTGTAATGCTGCTTTTAAGTCGGCTCTGCTGTTCTGTGCTTCAATAATCAGATCCTGTAAAGAAAACTGACGCCCAAAACCGGAAAAGTCACCTTGAGGGTACCATAATGAATCGTTTTTTGTTTTCCCCGACAAGAGCGAAAGATTTGCTAATGAAGTTTTCCATTCTGCTTCTGCTGAAAAAACATCATTTAACATCGTACCCGCTTCCAGTTTAGATTGCCGGGCATCTACCTGAGTGATAACCCCTAATTTAAATCTGATACTGTCAGATTCTGCGAGTTTCTTCATCTGCACATAAGAATTAGCTTCCACATCCAGTACAATTCGACTTTGAAGAGCTGATAAATAAGCTAATGTTGCATCAGCACGAAGGTTACGGAAATAATCATCCAAGAGAAGACGGCTAAGCTGTGCCTGATTACGGGCAACTTCTATTCGTGCTTTTCTCTTCCCACCCATCTCTAGGGTCCAGCTTACTTCAGAATTAAAACCATAACCCATTTTCATTCTTCGCTGTCCGTTATCAAACCAGCCAAATCCAAGTTGGGGATCCGGAAATATTCTGGCTGTTTGTATGGCTGCATCAGCGATGTTAATATTAAATTTCTCTGCTGAATAAGCCAGGTTGTTCTTTCCTACAAGATTGATGTAGGTAGGATAATCAATCGGCTCCTTAGCAAATGTAGTATCTACTTTCTGAGCATTGATAATACTGGAGATACCGAGGATGATACTGCTCAAAAAGAGCTTTAAATGTTTGTTTTTGATAATCATTTTAATTTTCTTTTGGAGCGTTAAAATTTTTCCCCCATTTGTTCTCTATCAGATAATAAAGAGCTGGAAGTGCAAATAAGGTAATGATGGTAGAAAATAAGAGACCGTAAACGATGACCGTAGCTAAAGGTCTTTGTACATCAGATCCGATACCTGTTGCCAGTGAGGCTGGAAATAATCCAAGTATGGCAACAGTAGCCGTCATTAAAACAGGACGGAAGCGGTGTGAAGCTCCTTCAATAACAGCTCTTCTGAGATCATACCCTTTTTTTCTCAAATCGTTAATATGTGAAATCATGATCACCCCATTTTGGATAGCGACCCCAAATAATGCGATAAAACCTACTGCAGATGAAATATTCAGGGTCATTCCGCGGAGATTAAGGGCCAGCATTCCTCCAAAAAGGGCTAACGGAACAATACTTATTAAAAGTCCCGCCTGACGAAATGATTGAAAGGCTCCATAAAGCAATATGAACATGATAGAAAGTGCCAAAGGAACAATCACCGAAAGCCTACCGTAGGCACGATTCTGATTTTCAAACTGTCCACCCCACTTAATGTTGTATTTTTCATGATCATACTGTACATTTTTTTCAATGGCATTTTCAGCTTTAGATAAAAAGGAAGTCAGATCAGTCCCACGAAGGTTGAGGCGTACTGTCAGATGACGTTTATTCATCTCACGGGCGATCATACTTTCCCCGGTATTCATTTGTATATCTGCCACCTGGGAAAGGGGGATTTTCGCTCCAGACTCACTTGTTAGCATAAGGCTGCCAATTTTTTCAGGCGTATTCCGGCTTGTTTCATTGTAACGTGCAATGATATCGTATACCTTAATTCCCTGATAGACTTTTGAAACTGCTTTTCCTCCGATGGCTACTTCTATAAGATCTGATACATCGGAGACATTTAGTCCATACTGAGCAATCTTTTCACGATCCACTTTAATCTGTAACTGCGGTAATGGTGGTTCCTGATCTATCGCAAGATCTACTGCGCCTTTTACCTTTTTCAAAGCCGTCATCACCTCTTCAGCGATCCGCCTTGTTTCTTTGAAATCATTTCCATACACCTTAACAACCAGTTCACTGTGTGCTCCTGAGATTTTGTCCATGACACCATCGATCATGGGTTGGGTGAAAGCAATATTATAGCCGGGCATTGTTGCATATTCAGCTTCAAGTTCTTTGATCAGGCCGGCTTTATTTCTACCCCATTTCCATTCACTATAAGGTTTTAATCCTACACTGACTTCAAAATGTGAGGGTGTCCATGCATCCGTTCCATCATCATTCCTACCCGCCTGTACCATGACATAGGTTACTTCTTTATGTTTAAGGGTTCGTGCACGAAGGGTATCGCTCATTTCCCTCGATTTTTCAACGGTAATGCCTGGTGGTAATGAAACCTGTAACCAGATTGACCCTTCATCCAATGGAGGTAAAAAGTCCTTTCCAACGATTGCAGTTAATACTCCTGTAGTTAACAGGATAACTGTTAAAGGGATAAATATCCTTTTAGGATGGCTCATGATCTTCTGAACCCTGCGATGATAGGCTGCTCCTAACTTTTCTAACCAGCGGTTATGGTAAATTTTACGGGGCTTTCTATAGATCACAAAAGCCAATCCAGGAATCAGAAATAATGCCACAGCTAATGCTCCGATTAATGCATATCCTACTGTAAATGCCATTGGGGTGAATAGCTTTTTTTCAACTCTTTCAAAAGCAAACAATGGTAAATAAGCAGTGATTATAATGATGGTAGCGAAAAATATAGGTTTGGCTACCTCTTTTACTTTCTGGGTAATTGTTTTCTCTTCCAGCTCGTCCTCAGGATGATCTTCCCTTTTCTTTAAAATAGTTTCCAGCATGACAATAGCACCATCTACAATAATTCCGAAGTCTATAGCTCCAAGCGATAAAAGATTAGCTGGAATATTGGTAAAATGCATTAATATAAATGCAATGAGCAGAGATAATGGTATTGTAATGGCAACAAGTAATGCACCACGCCAGCTTCCCAGGAATACAATCAATACAATGATAACCAATGCCATTCCTTCAAGTAAAGTTTTAGAAACAGTATGTAAAGTGTTTTCAACAAGATTTGTACGGTCTAATACAACGTGAATTTGGATACCCTTTGGAAGAATGTTTTTATTTAAATCATCAACAGCTTCATTCACTCCCTTCAATACAACGGATGGGTTTTCACCTTTCAGTAATAAAACAATACCTTCAATGTTATCAGAATAATTAACACCGCGTTGATCAGAATAACCTAGTGCTCCTTTTCGTTCAAGATTTCCGTATTTTATTTTACCAATATCATTCATATAAACAGGTGTTCCATTGACTGATTTTACAACTACGCTGCCCATATCTTCTAAAGACTTTACCAAGCCTATACCACGAATAACATAAGACTGGTCTCCCCTGTTCATTACACTTCCGCCGGAATTAGCATTGTTAGCTTCCAGTTTCTCTGCGACTTCTTTAAGGGAAATATTGTACTGTTCCAATTTTACAGGATCCAGTTCTACCTGAAACTGAGTGGTAATTCCACCAAAATTAGTTACATCAGCGACTCCTGAAACCTGCTTTATTTTAGGAATGATCACAAAATTCTGCAGATCAGTAAGCTCGCGGAGATCATGGGTTTTACTTTCAATAATATATCGGTATATCTCTCCTGTAGGCGATGTTAAAGGATCTAGTCCGGGAGCTACTCCATAAGGAAGTTCCAGATCACCCAGTCTTTCTTTAATTCTTGTTCTTGCCCAGTAGTCATCTACCCCATCGTTAAATACAATAGTGACCATGGATAATCCAAAAGTACTTTTACTCCGCATCACGTGCATTCCGGGAAGTCCATTGATAGCCTGCTCAATAGGAATAGTAATCTGTTGTTCAATTTCTTCAGCTGCTAAGCCCGGAGCCTGTGTTACGACCTGTGATGTAACATCTCCAATATCTGGATAAGCTTCTATAGAGAGTTGTTTCCATGAGTAGTATCCAAAAAGAGCGAGTAGTGCAAACAATGCCAGAATTAGCCATCGTTTAGCAATTATATTGTTTAATATGTTTTTCATTGAGTCTTTTATTTAGCATCTAATAAGTAAAAAGCTCCATCACTGATAATGGTTTCTCCAGAGTTTAATCCATTTATAATCTGAATCTTATCATTTTCTGTGATCCCTGTTACTACATATTTTTTTACATACTCATTTTTTGATGTCTGTACCAGAACATAATTTTTGTCATTGAACTGAAGGACAGCTTTAGCAGGGACAAAGATTTTCTTTTCTGAAGTATTGGTAAATTTTACATTCACAAACATTCCGGGTTTTAAAAGACGCTCGTTATTATCACATTCCACCAAAACCTCTACGCTTCGTGTTTCTTCATTTACAATTTCATTGATATGGTATATTTTTCCTGTAATTTTTTGATCAGGTAAGGCACTGATATTTACTTCCACTCCAGTAAGATTCTGAAGAAAACGGATGTCTTTTTCTTTCACCTGCCCCGCAATCCAGACTTTGGATAATTTAGCAACTACCGCAATCGGAGGTGCATCTTCTTTTAAATACTGCCCTATCACAATATTATTGGTTACGACTTCTCCTTTAATTGGTGATACAACAACTAATGGTGTGTTGGCAGACATTTTACCAGTGTTTTTAAAAATCCCTAATGCTGCAGAAGCGTTGGAAAGTGCTGTTTTTTTTATCTGATATTCAGTAGCAGCTTCTTCAGTTTCTCGTTGTATGCCTACTCCATGTTTTAAAAGATCCTGTTGACGTTTAAGATTAAGCTCCGATTGGTGATATTCCTGCTGAGCGTCACGATAGTCTTTTTGTGCTGCAAAATAATCTATAGAACTTATTGAAAACAAAGGTGATCCAGGTATCACCTTTTGTCCCAGTTTAACGTAGGATCTTAAGATCCTTCCCGCAAATGGGGAAGCTATTTCAGCATAGGTATTGGGAATGGCCTTAACTGTTCCGACCGTGATAAGATTGGGACTATATTCTTCTTCCTTTACCGTATATAATTTCAGTTTAGAAGTAATTGGAGAGTTTTTTTGCAGAGCAATAGTGTCTCCTTTGGTAATATAAGAATTCGTATTTTCAGACGGTTCTTTTTTACCACTGCAGGAGTAAAGGATCACTGAGGCTGTAGTAAGTATGAGCATTGTTGGCATACCGCTCCTCAATCGTTTTGATTTGATCGTCATTACGTTAATATTTTTAATTGTTTATTTTTTAAATGAAACCGTTTTAAACAAAACAGCTTCTTTGTGTGATTATAGCCAGGCATTGAATTTCTTGATGAACCATGTTTTTATCCATTGAGTAAGCAGACAATAACAAGTGAGTATCCCTAATAGCCAAGGGAAATAACTCAGCGGTAAAGGCTGCATTTTTAATGCGGTGGCAAAAGGAGAAAATGGCAAAAGAATTCCTACGATCATAATCAATGAGGTTAAAGCAACCACAGGTGCTGTAGCCCAGCTTTGTATGAAAGGTACTTTTCTCGTCCGGATCATATGGATGATCAGGGTTTGTGAGAGTAGCCCTTCAACAAACCATCCTGTCTGGAATAAGGTCTGATGTTCAGCTGTATTTGCTTTAAATACATAATACATAACCGCAAATGTTGCAAAATCGAAGATTGAACTTATTGGTCCGATGAAGAACATAAACTTAGCCACTCCGCCTGCATCCCACTTTTTAGGGGTTTCTAAAAACTCTTCATCCATTCGGTCCCAGGGAATAGAAATCTGTGAGATATCATATAATAAATTCTGGATCAGTAAATGAACCGGCAGCATTGGAAGAAATGGAAGAAATGCACTGGCTCCCAACATACTGAACATATTCCCGAAATTACTGCTTGCTGTCATTTTGATATACTTAATGATATTTCCAAAGGTTCTTCGCCCATAGATCACTCCTTTTCTTAGTACCATAAGGTCTTTTTCGAGAAGGATGATATCAGCACTTTCTTTCGCTACATCAACAGCAGTATCCACACTGATCCCTACATCGGATTCTTTGAGGGCTGCTGCATCATTAATTCCATCTCCCATAAAACCAACAGTATGTCCCTGGCTGCGTAAAACCTGTACTACCCTAACTTTTTGCAAAGGATTTAGTTTAGCAAATACAGAAACTGAATCCATTCTTTCTGCCAATATTTCATCTGATATTTCATCCAGATCTCTTCCGTTAATAATATGATGTACCGGAATCCCTACATCTTTACAGATCTTGCGGGTAACAATCTCATTATCTCCGGTGAGTACTTTTACACTAACGCCTAATTTTTGTAAAGCCTCAATTGCTGGTTTAGCAGATGGTTTAGCAGGATCCAGAAAACCAATAAAACCTGTTAGGATAAGATCTTTTTCACTTTCTAATGTGTACGTAAGCGGATGTGAAGCGTCAAATTCTCTGATGGCAACCAAAATCACACGTAGCCCTTCTTCATTCATTTTTTTTGAAGTTTTCAAGACGATCTTGCGCATCGCATCATCCATGGGAACAGCTTTATCATTTTCAATATGGATATTTCTGTTGTCTCCAGGGTCAAAAGTTTTGCTGCATAATTCCAGCATTTCTTCGACAGCTCCTTTACAGATAAGTAAATGATTCCCATTATTCATCTTCAGGATAACAGACATTCTGCGGCGTTGAAAATCAAATGGGATCTCGTCTATTTTAAAATATTGTTCTTCTACTTTAAGATAGTCATGAAGTTCAACATGTTCCAGAACGGCTTTGTCTAAAAGGTTTTTCAGTCCTGTCTGATGATAGCTGTTGAGATAAGCCCATTTCAACACTTCATCATCTTCTATTCCATGTACATTTAGGTGTTTTTCAAGAACGATCTTATCTAGCGTAAGGGTTCCTGTTTTATCAGTGCAAAGGATATCCATTGCCCCAATATTCTGAATGGAATTCAATCTTTTTACAATGACTTTACGCTTGCTCATGTTTACGGCACCTTTGGCAAGATTAGCAGTAACGATCATAGGCAGCATTTCGGGAGTTAATCCTACAGCAACAGCAATAGCAAACAATAATGCCTCAAGCCAGTTTCCTTTGGCAAGTCCATTGACTAAAAATATCACAGGAACCATAACCAGCATAAAGCGGATCAATAGAAAACTAACTTTATTAATTCCTTTATCGAAGCTGGTTTCAGGACGCTCTCCAGTGATGGATTTACTGATACTTCCAAAATAGGTATAGCTTCCGGTAACCACAATGACAGCAGTTGCAGAACCACTAACAACATTGGTTCCCATAAAGCAGAGATTGTTCAGTTCGATAACCTGTTTATTTTCAGCACTACGGATAGGAAGATGGTTTTTTTCTACGGGTAATGCTTCGCCAGTAAGCATACTTTCACTCACAAATAAATCTTTACTTACGACAATTCTACAGTCAGCCGGAATCATATCTCCTGCAGACAGATAAATGATATCCCCCGGAACGAGCTCGCTGATCGGTATTTCCTGTTTACCTTGAAATTTTCTAAGAACAGTAGCTGTCGTTTTGACCATACTTTTCAGTTTTTCGGCAGCATTGTTACTTCTGTATTCCTGGATGAAACGCAGCAAAGTACTGATCAGTATCATAATAGATACAACGATCACTGTTTTATAATCCCGTTCTTCTGCAGAAGGTAGCCATACATCAATGAGAAATGATACCGATGCAATAGCCATCAGGATATAAATAAATGGATTAGCAAAAGCTTTTAGCAGCTGTATATACCATTTTGGAGCTTTCTGGTGCTGAATTTCATTATGCCCAAATCTGGCTTTACGTTCATCCGCCGTTATTTTTGTTATGCCTTCCTCACTGGTTTCCAGCATAGCGAATACGAATTTATCATCCTGGCTGGATGCATTCTGCAGCTTGGTAATAGTTCCTACATTCATTCCGTCAGAATTAATCACGGAATGAAATGGATTTTTAATTTTTTCTTTTAGCTTTAACATGATTCCTCATTTTGTTTATGAGTTAAAGGAATAGAATACCCTGCTTCATAGAAGCTGATGTTTGTTGTAATGAATATTGATAAGATTGCCTGAGATGGCAGTATTTCCTGAAGGGTAAAAAGAGATTATAATTCCGATTGGGTTCCTATAATCTCCCAACTGACCTTATGTACTTTTTCTTCAATAGTAAGGCGGCTTGCCGTTCGTTCGATAAGACTGTCCTGGGGTGTTGCTGTTACGATGACCGCGGTGATGATGACATTATTGTCAGTATCGTCGCTCGATAAGGATTTAAGCAATAGTTTTTCATCGTTACCCAGCATTTGCATTAGCAATACCCGGATATGATTTTCTACTTCTGCCGTACATTTTATGGTAAAGAGATAATCGGTTTGTACATTGCCGGATTTCACGAAGCTTAATCTGTTGAGCTGAATCCCTATCGGGCGGAGAATAATGTGAGTAAACATAACGGTAACGGTAACTACTGCGGCTTCCATTTGTAAACCCATGCCGCTTAAGGCACCTACTGCAGCAGAACACCATATCGTTGCAGCAGTATTAAGTCCCTGTACATTGAGTCCGTCTTTCATGATAACTCCGGCACCGAGGAAGCCTATACCGCTCACAATATATGAAGCAATTCTTCCGGTAGCATCGCCACCTATTTTTATAGAAAGAAGAATGAAGGCTGTTGCGCCAAGGGAGACTAAAGTATTGGTACGTAAACCCGCACTTTTTTGACGCCAATGTCTTTCGATACCAATGGCGGAACCTAATAACATTCCGCTTAAAAGTCTTATTGTAAATTCCAGTATTCCCATGAGTCCTCTTCTTTTATTTGCTGGCACAAAGGTCTGTACTATCTGCCTTAGACCCGGTTAGAGAATCTGTAGAAAAAAATTAGAATTTTATTAGAGAAATTATAAATGGGGTAATTCCACAGTAAAAGTAGTTCCTGTGTTTTTTTGTGAAGATACATTGATCGTACCTTTATGAAGATCAACAATCTTTTTGGTAAGCGGAAGCCCTATCCCATTACCATCTGCAAATTCTTTATTTTCCCCTCTGTGAAATGGCGCGAAAATAAAGTTCATGTCTTTTTCTGAAATACCTATTCCAAGGTCAGAAAATGCCAGAATCACCTTATCATCACTGAATATAATGGAGACCGTACTTTTATGATCATCAGAAAATTTACAGCCGTTTTCAAGAAGGTTGACAAATGCTACTTTTAAGAGGTATTCATTACCATTAACTGAAATTTGATTTTCATCATCAATATCAGTTTTAAAATTAAGATCAATTTTATAATTATGGTTATAATTTTGAACCTGTTGGCGGGCATCCAGTAATATCTCATCGATCCTTACAGACTTGAATGAAATTTCGGTAGGATCATAGCTTGCTTTGGCAAAATCTAATAAGCTATTGGATAAGCGAACCAGTCTTTTAGAATCATCCAATACGTTATTGATTACCATTTTGTATTCAGCAGTAGTTCGGTCCTTATAAATAGAAAGTTCCAGCTCGGTAATAATCGCCGCAAGTGGTGTTCTTAATTCGTGGGAAATATTGGATACAAAGTTTTTCTGAGCATCAAAAGAACTTTCCAAACGATCCAGCATATCGTTGAATGTATTGGCAAGTTGGGACAGTTCATCTTTATTTCCGGTGGTTTCTAAACGCAGATCAAGATTGGTCGCTGAAATGTTTCTTGCTTTTTCTGTCATTTCATTGACAGGCTGAAATGCTTTTCTGGAAAATATTCTTCCAGCCAGAAAGATGATAATGATTGAGAATATAAATACAATGACGATTGTTTTTAGTAAATTATTAACCTTACTGTATCCATATTGGTCATAGGCAGCAGCGGTAACAAGGTATTTTTGCCCCTGATGCTGATATACCACTCCAATTACCTGCCAGCTATTCTGATAGAAGCTTATGGAGCCTTTAGAATTGATCTCATTAAGCATTTTTGGAGTTTCTTTTACGAAATCAATATCTACTGCATCATGATACAAAAGTTGATGATCAGTATTATAAATGGCTACCTCTACTTCATTTAATGTTTTACGGTTGTTATGATAGATCTCCTGCAAAGTTCGTTTATCTACCTTTGCCTTGAGAAACAAATTTGCTTTTGTAAAGGCCTCTTTATTTAAAAGTGCATAAAACTCAGTTTCACGACTTTTGCTTGCAGAGAAGTAGATTACAAATGCAAATATCAATAAAATAGTTGCTGTAATAATGGTGAATAATATGGTAAGCCGGGTTTTGATTTGCATTACTCTAATTTAAGGATAAATCCCATACCAGATTTGGTATGGATGAGCTTCTGATCAAAATCTTTATCAATTTTCTTTCGTAAATAATTAATATACACGTCTATGAAGTTGGTTCCGGTATCAAAATGGGTGTCCCATACCTTTTCAGCAATCTCTACACGAGATAAAACCCTGTCTGGATTTTGCAGCATATACTCCAGTAATTTGAATTCTTTGGGAGTAAGATTAATATCTTTAGTATTTCTTTTGACCATTTTGGTATGGAGATTCATTTCAAGATCAGCATATCGCAAAATAAAGCCCAGGTTTTTGGATGATTTATTATTTCTTTTTAATAAAACCCTGATGCGTGCCAATAATTCCCTCATCTCAAAGGGTTTTACCAGATAATCATCTGCACCAGCATCAAAACCTTCCACCTTGTCGTCTGTTGTTCCCAAAGCAGTAAGCATAATGATCGCTAAATCCGGTTTGATCTGACGTATTTCCCTGCAAAGATCAATACCATCCATCTTTGGAAGAACGATATCTGTAATGACCAGAGCATAATCATTTTGTAATGCTAATTTTTTTCCTGAAAGCCCATCATAAGCCAACGTTACCATAAAACCCTGTTCTTCCAAACCTCTTTGCGTAAGTTGGGCTACTCTTTGGTCATCTTCTATGATTAGGATGTTCATAAGTACAAATGTATCAAATATTGTTTCGGTAAATGAAAAAGTTTTAGTCGGAGTATTCTTTTAGTAATTCTCTGTAACTCATTAAAACGGTAGATTTTGAAATAAATCCTATAAATCGATTATGTACATCTACAACAGGTAAATTCCACACTCCTGTTTCATCGAAAACCTGAATGATCTTTAAAGGCTCATCTTCAGGATGAATAACAGCGGGTGGTGCTTTCATGATCTGTTGGATTGTAAATGATACATCTTTGTCCCGGTTAAAAAGAAGTGGACGTATATCATCTAAGGTTAAGATTCCTTTGAGCATTTTTTCATCGTCTACTATTGCGAATATATTCTTTTTCCCATTTTTAATTAATTCATACAGATCATTAATGGGTGCATCATAATTAACGATCTGAGAATCTATATCAATCAAATCTTTTGTACGGAGAGAAGACATCAGGTTTTTATCATGTTCATGCGTAAATATTTTTCCCTCATCAGCCATGTTTTTTAATTCCGGAGATATTGGTGAAAACCATTTTGCCATTAGATATGACATCACAGAAACGATCATTAACGGAATAAATAGATCATATCCGAAACTGGATTCAGCGATAAGGAAAATAGCAGTAAGAGGTGCATACAATACTCCACTCATTGCTCCAGCCATTCCGACAAGAACAAGATTGGTAACAGGTACATCTTCAAAACCAATTTGTTGACAGATCATGGCAAAAAGAAAACCTACTGTACCCCCGGCAAATAACGACGGAGCAAAGTTACCTCCGTTCCCACCACTGAAAATAGTGATAGAAGTAGCAAAAGCTTTTAAGAGGCAGATAAGAACAAGAAATAAAATAACAGTCCAGTTTCCTATCTCAAAATATCTGAAAAGACTATTTTCTATGATCGAGTGTGCATTTCCATTGGTGAAGTCTTTTACAGTTTCATAGCCTTCTCCAAATAATGGCGGAAATAATACGCAGAGTAAAGACAGTGCAGCTCCTCCGATCATAGCTTTACGGATACGGGAAACTTTAAGCGCTTTAATAAAATGCTCGACCTTTTGGGAAATAACCACAAAATACCGCGCATATAAACCGGTTACTATTCCAAGTATTAAATAATATGGAACATTATGATAATTAAATGATTCTCTGGTATGAAATCTGAAAAGGATGTCTTCCTGAAGTAATATCCTTGACAAAAGGCTTCCACATACTGCAGCAACCACTAATGGAATAAAGTCTGAAAAAACAACTCCTGTCAGCAGTATTTCAAATGCAAACATCACCCCTGCTATCGGAGCATTAAATGCGGATGCAATACCCGCCGTAGCTCCCGCAGCTAAGAGTAAAGTTCTTTCTTTGTATCCTAACCGGTAGGTCTGAGCATAATTAGATCCAATAGCGGCACCGGTAACAGCAATTGGACTTTCCAATCCGGCAGATCCCCCAAGTCCAACTGTGATTGCACTCTGAACTATCTGTGAATACATTTTTACAGAAGAAACAATACTGGAATTTTGAGCAATTTCATAAAGAATGGCTCCGATCCCTTTTCTGTCTTGCCCTTTAAATAAGGTAAGTACAATACTCGTTGTCAGTACAATCCCTAAAAAAGGAAAAACAATATAGAAAAGGATCTGATATTCAAAATGAACTTTGTTGACAATGAAATAGTGGATGGTATGGACTAAAGTTTTTAGAATCACGCCTGCCAGTCCGGCAGTACATCCTACTAAAATACCCGAAAGAATAAGAAATTGGCTACGGCTTAACCTGCTACTTAACCAATGAAGAATAAGCTCATAACTGCGAACTTTTTCGAGACCATATTTTTGAAAGTCTCTTTTAAATTTAAGAAAACTAAGGTATTTTCTTTTATTGTGAATCTTCACGGGTGGCTATTGGGTATTTGACTGTTTTTTATAAGTATTCTTCCATTACTTTATACAGAAAGACCATATAAAGATAGAACTAATGTTAAAAAAAGGATTAATAATTAGTGACTTTTTTACGCCGATTTTAAATAGACGTACATAAGAATAACAAATATATGGAAAAAAGCAGGGATTTTTTATGTGATTCTTTTTTTATTGCTTGCCAATACCCATTCATCTTTTTTACAAACAGAACAATTTCCAGCCTTTCCTGGGTGTTTTACTTCTGTATGACCACAAAAAGTACAGGAATAATGACCTTCTGTATCAATATATTTGATTGTTTGTTCCAGGGAATCGGGCATGATCGGAAGCCCATATTTTACATTGATATCTTCAAAATAAAATACACTGATCTCTCCGGAAATTTCTTCTATAGCCATTTCAATCTGTCCAAGTTGGGAGATTCCTTTTAATCTTAATTCAGCAAAAAATTCATCACTGCCCAGGTTTTCTTTTTTGAAATTATCAATTGAAAATTGACCGTTCTGGACCAGACATATAGATTTCCCTTCGATGATCTGTTCAATCTTTTTATACTTCCCTATTAAGAAAGTGACAATGCTGTAAAGCAGAATAATAACTATAAAAACAATAATGGAAGATATAATTCCAACATCTTTATTGAACATAGGGTCACCGGCTGCAGAACCCAAACCAATTATAACAACAAGTTCGAAGATAGAAAGCTGCTTCACTCCTCTTTTACCTAAAATCCGAAGTCCAATAATGATTGTTAAAAACATAATGGCTGTACGCAGAATGATTTCCAGGATAAATGACCATTCTTCGTGTCCCATTAATAATTCTTTCCAGTTAAGCTCTAAGAGAAATATGGATAACATAGAAATTAATTTAGAAGGAATATCCAAAAAATGAGCCACACCCGATATCTAATTCAAAGACTGCCTGTATTGTAGCGGAGACTGTTTTGTTTTTGCTTTAAATAATTTATTGAAAGACTGCGGATGCTCGAAACCTAATTCATAAGCAATCTCAGAAATACTGCGATCAGTTGAAGTTAATTTTTCTTTAGCCTTGTCAATGAGCTTTAAATGAATGTGTTGCTGAGTATTTAAACCTGTGTTATTTCTTAATAAATCTCCAAGATAGTTTGAAGAGAGATTCAGTTTATCTGAGAAATATTTCACACTTGGCAAACCTTTATTTAAAGATATTTCATCATTGAAATAATCTGATAAAAGATCTTCAAATTTTTCGATAATGGTATGATTTACAGGCTTCCTTGTAATAAATTGACGTTTATAAAACCTATTGCTGTAATTAAGAAGTACCTCCAGATAGGAAACGATAAGATCCTGACTTACCTCATCAATTGATGAATCCAGCTCTTGCTTTACATCATCAAAAATACTGATGATTTTTAATTTTTCACGCTCCGACAAATGAAGGGCTTCATTAATGTGATAAGAGAAAAATCCATATTTGGCAATGGTCTTTCCCAATGGATAAGACAGTAGGAAATCTGGATGGAAAAAGATACTCATGCCTTTGCACAAGTCGTTTCCATCGACCACTGATAATGCCTGATTGGGAGCAACAAAAATTAATCCTCCTTCATCAAAATCATAATGTCCCTGTCCATATTTTAATTTCCCTTTAAGGTTACTTTTATAAGATAACATATAAAAATTTGTAACCAATTGTTGCACTTCTGATTCTGAAGAAACTTTGTCATGATCAAACAAAACAATTAAAGGGTGTAATGGTTGTGGAATACCAAAAGCCTTGGTCAATTCTGAAATGGAATCAAAGTAAGTCAGATTGCTCTTTTTTATAGACTGATCAATCATTTTGATAGCGTTTTAATTATAATAAGAAAATGTAATTTTAATCTCATTCCCATTGCAGACTCTACCTACAAAAGTAGGGAAATAAGCTAAAAAGTCTGCAATATGTTTATTGCAGACTTTTATGAGTCTTATATTAATTTTTAAACCCATTAGGCATAAATATTTTTCTAAGATAATCTACATATTCCTGATCCGGTTTGCTGTTGCGGATCTCAAATAATGGTTCGATATCGGGACCTGCAGTATAACGGAGCTGATTGGTGTCATCTGTAATTGCTGTATAGATCACTTTGGCTACATCATTTGATGAGAATAAATTATCACCTCCTTCAAATGATTTAAAAAATGATGCCATTTCTTCAGAGAAATCTTTATAATCTTCCAATGTAGGATCGAATGCAAATTCTTCATTGGCTCTTTCATAAAAGGAGGTAGCAATATATCCGGGTTCTACAATTTTAACTTTAATATTTTGAGAATTAAGTTCAAATGCCAATGATTCTGAAAACCCCTCAATAGCAAATTTTGAAGCACTATAAATAGAAAGTAACGGTGTTGTTACCCTACCTGCTCCTGAGGTAATATTTAGAACGGTACCCGAATTATGGGCTCTGAAATGAGGTAAAATAGCTCTGGTAACATTCATAACTCCAAAAACATTAACATCAAATTGAGCTTTGATCTTTTCTTGAGTTACGGCCTCAAAAATCCCCTGTTGCCCATATCCCGCATTGTTGATGACAGCATCAATTTTTCCAAATTGATCGATTCCTTGCTGGATCGCACTATGAATGGAATCTTCCTCTGTTACTTCAAGCTCAGTAACCAGTATGTTTTCATATAGATTCAGTTCCTTTTCTTTTTCAGGATTTCGCATAGTGGCAATAACATTCCAGTTATTATTTGCAAAATAGTGTGCAGTAGCTTTTCCAATACCTGATGATGCTCCGGTGATTAATACGGTTTTATTCATTTTTTTGTTTTTAAGTACACTGCAAATTTCTATACTTTCACAAAGTCTGAATAAACCGAAATGAGCGAAAAACAAGCCGAAACGGGGCTCTGAAAAAAGTTTGAAAACTACTGAGTAGCTCCTCCGTTTACTAATAAATGCTGCCCATTGACAAATGAGGACATCTCACTGGCAAAGAATTCTGCAGCATTGGCTACATCTTCTACTTCAGCCAGTCTACCCATTGGACAGCTGTCTATTAACGATTTTCTTAATTCAGGATAACTGTTTTTTTCAGCAAAAATACCGGAGTGGTCTACTGCAAAAGGGATAATAGAATTAACGGTTACGCCACGGGGTCCAATTTCTTTCGAAAGAACATCCACCATATATCTTGGTGTTGTTTTACTTCCGCCATACACTGCCATCCCGGGAACAGGAAAAGCTGTCGTACTGGAAGCAATATAAATAATACGGCCATTATTCTCTACACTTTTAGCTGCCTGTTGCATGGTAAAATAAGCTCCTTTTGTATTGATACTGAATAAACGGTCAAACTGCTCTTCAGTAAATTCTGTTACAGGAGTTTCTACCATTTCTATTCCTGCATTAGCAACAACAATATCTATTTTTCCAAAAGCTTTTTTAGCTTCATTGAAAAGTTTTTCTATTTCAGCTACTTTGCTTACGTCTGCCTGTACTGCAATTACGCCTACATTCATCGCTTTAATATTGGAAACCACTTCATCTGCTGATGATTTGTCTTTAGAATAATTGATAACGATATTTGCTCCTAAAGCGGCATATCGTTCTGCGATAGCTTTTCCCAATCCTCGGGCAGAGCCCGTTATTAAGGCTGTTTTGCCGTGTAAATTATTGTTCATTTTTTTATTTTTATATTAATTAGTAGAGAGAATAAAGAATAAAGAATTGAAAGCAGAGGGTTAAAAGCAAGAGATAGTAATTGAAAAATCAGAAGTTAAATATTAATAGATTAGTTAAACCCGGATTCCGAAACTCTTAACTTTCATCTCTTAATTATTTAAGCCATTCCTCCGTTTACTCCAATATTTTGAGCATTGATCCATTTGGCTTCATCACTAGCGAGAAATACAACTACACTTGCGATATCATCGGTTTCTGCAATTCTTCCAAAAGGATTTAATGAAGCAAGTCTGTCGATCACTTCCTGTGGTTTTCCATTAAGAAAAAGTGCTGTCGCTGTAGGTCCGGGAGATACTGAATTAACATTAATTCCCCTGTTTCCGACCTCTCTTGAGAAAACTCTTGTGAGCTGTTCTACCGCAGATTTTGTTGCTACATATGTTGCATATCCTGGTAACATCAATCGGTTAACAGATGTTGAAAAATTGATGATACTTCCGTTGTCTGCTAATTTAGTCGCCGCTTCACGAAGGGTATTGAAGACCCCTTTTACATTGATACTAAATTGGCGGTCAAATTCTTCATCTGTAGTTTCGAGAATGGTTTTAGTGATCATCACTCCTGCATTGTTTACCAATACATCTATTTTACCATAATGAGCGATAGCCTGATCAAAAAGTGATTTTACGTCTTCCGTCTTACTTACATCTGCCTGTATTGCAATGGCATCACCATTATTTTCTTTGATATAACTGACTACAGCTTCAGCTTCCGTTTTACTTCCTGCGTAGTTTACAATTACTTTCGCATTGGCTTCTGCTAGTTTTTTGGCAACTTCAGCTCCTATTCCTTTTGAAGCTCCTGTTACTAATACTACTTTTCCTGATAAATTGTTCATGTCTTTTTTGATGTTTTAATTTTACATGACAAAGGTAGATTGAGAACAAGTGGTATTTGTTGCAAATAATAAAGCACTATTTGCAAATTTCAAATGTGTTGGAAAGTATTATTACCTTACTTTCAGTTCTTTTCGATATTGAACTGGTGTAGTATGGGTATGTTTCTTAAAGTAATTGCTGAAGTGGGCTGTTTCAGAAAACCCAAGTTTATATGTGATTTCCTTAATGGATATGCTAGAGTTTTTTAATAAAGATTTAGCTTCAGAAATTGTCTTTTCAGCAATCCATGTAGCAATAGGTTTTCCTGTTTTGGTTTTAATAACAGAACTTAGATAGTTAGGATGTAGATTTTGTGCGTTGGCATAATCCTGGACTCTGAAGACTGTTTCTACCTGATCTAAGCTTAAGTCCCGATAATGTTTTTCTAAAAGCTGTTTGAAGGATTTTACAATCTGTGAACTTCTGTTACCTTCATAAATAGGATCGTAATCCTGCCAGAAATATTCTTTTATCCTATAAAATAAAACAGCAAGTAAATGACCGATAATTTTATACTTCTCTGAAGAATTGGTCATATATTCAGAGTGAATCTGAAGATAGATATGCTCTGCTTTTTCATAGAATTCATCTGTAACGGTTTTAGGTTTGATCTTTTCAGTCAATAAAAAAGGAAAATAATCGAAGATTTCTTTGCTGATATACTTTTTCAGAAAGGTTTCATCAAAGGTGATCAGGTAGATCTCTTCAATTTTATCCCATCCAAAAGTCCTGTAGTTGCTGGGGTTTGTAAAATATACAGAATGAGGTTTTACTTCAAATGTATATTCATCGATCGTATAATGTCCGGAACCATCTTTTATAAACAGAAAGGAAAAAAAGTTCGGACGGTAGGAAGTTGATTGATAAGGAAGTTTAAAACCAATATCTTTTAAATTAAAAACAGAAAATCCCTCCGTGGCATCAATCAGGTTTACCGTCAGGTTTAAATGAGTATATAATTCAAGTAATGAATTGGATTCAAAATTAAGATCTTCCATAGTCAATCGTTTAAAATTATTGAATTCTGTAGAAAGCAAAATTATGAATATTGTTACAAAGAAAAGGGTAATTGATCAACAGTTATCACGTATTTTGCAGATTAAGCAGGTTTTTAAATTAGATTTCGCCTTGCTTAAGTGTAATAATAGATTGATTTCAATTCTGTGATTTTAGATAAGATCTGCGCCATCTGCAGATCTACAGGAAATAAAAAATAAAGATAAGTTTAAAAATATACTCTCGCAGATCGGGCAGATTGAGCAGATTTGGATTTTGTGTTTTTTAATCTGTTGAGTTTATGCCAGCAGCGAGAGTATGGACTATTTCTGTTTTAGAAATAGGTTAAGGACTTCTACGATATTTGTATAGATGAAATCCAGCTCTTCAGAAGTGATACAATATGGAGGAACCAGGTACATTACATTTCCAAGCGGGCGCATAATAATTCCTCTTGATAAAAACTCATCATACACCTTCTTTCCTATTTCATTAAAATAAGAAGTCTCATGATCTGTACTCAATTCCCAGGCTAAAATGGTTCCAGTCTGACGTACATTTTTAACAAGATGGTGCTGACTAAGGATTTTTGTAAAATCAGTATGTTGTTTACTTATTCTCTGTATCGCAAATTGCGTATTTTCCTGTAATAAAAGTTCCATACTGGCTAATGCTGCAGTACATGCCAGAGGATTGGCCGTAAATGAATGACCATGAAATAGCGTTTTATATTTGTCATCAGATAAAAACGCACTAAAGATCTCACCTGAACAAGTGGTTATACCCATTGGCATGGTACCGCCTGTTAATCCTTTTGAAAAACACATAATATCAGGTTTTTCGGAAAGATGGTTTGCCGCAAACAGCTTTCCGGTTCTTCCGAATCCTGTAAAAACTTCATCCTGAATCATAATAATTTCTTTTGCCCTGCAAAACTTCATCAATTCACTCAGGTCTTCCGGAGAATGCATAAGCATTCCTGCTGCTCCCTGTATTAAAGGTTCATAGATAAAACATGCCACTTCATCAGCGATATGTTCAATCTGATCTTTTAATGCTTCGAGATTTTCAGAATTAGGAGTTTCAATAAAGATAACTTCAAACAACATGTCTCCAAAAGGCTGCGTCCATACACTTCTTCCACTTACAGACATGGCACCGAAAGTATCCCCATGATAAGCATCTTTAAAAGCCAGTATTTTCGTTTTTGCTTTTTCTTGATTATAAGCATATTGGATACACATTTTTAATGCTACTTCTACAGCCGTTGATCCATTATCCGAGTAGAAAACTTTCCCTTGATTTTCAGGAAGCAGGTTTAGTAAATTTTCCGAAAGCTGTATAGCCGGTTCATGAGTAAAACCTGCAAAAATAACCTGCTCTAAGGTATTCAGCTGGTTAAATACACGTTGAGCAATATATGGATTGGAGTGTCCGTGTAAGGTAACCCACCATGAAGAAACTGCATCAATATATTTTTTTCCTTCATTATCATAAAGGTATACTCCTTTTCCCCTGATGATAGGAATAGCATCATCAGCCGTTTTCATCTGAGTATACGGATGCCAGTTGACAGCCCGGTCTCTTTTTTTTAATTCGTTGTCCATTTAAAATGTATTTATGTACTGATGTAAAATGTATTTATGAAAAATTGGAGATATTAGAAGTTAGATTAATTAAACCCTAATGCTCTCAAACCCCGAACTTCGAATCTCGGAATTCTCAACTTTCCACTTTCAATTTTCAACTATTATAAACTGTTCATCCAAACTTCTTCTGCTCTTTTCTTTGGTTTCAGCCCCAGATTATTCAGCATCTGCATATCTTCAGATACGCCTGGATTTGGTGTTATTAGTAACGTTTCTCTTTCTCCTGTAAAAATTGAGTTGGCTCCGGCCATAAAACACCATGCCTGTTCAGATTCTGTCATTTCGATTCGGCCGGCACTTAAACGAACCATTGATGAAGGCATGACAATTCTTGCGGTAGCGATCATTCTTACCATTTCCCAGGTATCTACTTTTGGATTGTTTTCAAGAGGCGTTCCAGGTACTCTCGCTAAAGCGTTAATTGGAACTGATTCCGGGTGTCTGGGCATTGTTGCCAATGTCAATAACATGGAAATACGATCACCATTGGTTTCTCCAAGACCTATAATTCCTCCGGAACATACTGTAATTCCTGCGTTTCTAACGTTATTGATCGTGTTAATTCTATTGTCAAATGTTCGGGTAGAAATGATTTCTTCGTAATATTGTTCGGATGTATCCAGATTATGATTGTAAGCATATAATCCAGCTTCCTGAAGTCTTATCGCCTGTTCTTCTGTGAGCATTCCTAGTGTACAACATACCTCTAATCCCAATTCGTTCACCCCTTTTACCATATCAATAACCCGGTCAAAATCACGGTTATTACGAACTTCACGCCATGCGGCAGCCATACAGAATCTTGAAGAGCCTGAGTCTTTTGCTTTCTGGGCATGTTCAATTACTTTTTCTGTAGGCAATAAAGCCTGTACTTTGATATTGGTATGATAACGTGCTGCCTGTCCACAGTAGGAACAGTCTTCCACACAACCTCCTGTTTTAATAGATAATAAAGTAGATATCTGTATTTCTTCCGGATTATGCCATTCGCGATGTACAGTAGCCGCCTTGTAAATAAGCTCCATTAAAGGCTGATTAAATATCTCTTCTATTTCCTGTTTGGTCCAGTCATTTCTAAGTTCTGTTTTTTTATCCATTTTGTAAATTGTTTGCGATTAATTCTATTTTTTCCTTTGTAATAAAATCTACATCCGGAACTCTGATTATTTTTGTTTTTTTATTCGTGTAATTGAGTATTATTCTTTCAGTATCAGGAGGAAATTCTCCGTTTAGGATTAAGTATTCGAGCAATAATCCTTTTTCTTTCAATGCCATTATTGATAATAAAGTATGGTTGATACATCCCAGATAATTTCTGACGACCAAGACCACTGGAAGTCTTAACTTTTCGATGAGATCAATCATTAATTCATTATCTGAGACGGGAACCATCAATCCCCCAGCTCCTTCTACAATAAGAGAATTTGATGTTTCCGGTAATTGAAAATCATCAACCCGAATTTGTATTCCTTCCTCCGCAGCAGATTGATGGGGTGATGCGGCCAATTGTAAACGATAGGTTTCAGGATGACAGACTACCCCGCTTCCTACCCAATCTTTGATTTTCATACTGTCCGTGTTATGAAGGTCTCCCGATTGTATTGGTTTCCAATAATCTGCTTTAAAATGTTGAGTTAAAATAGCGGAACAAACGGTTTTTCCTATTTCGGTTCCTATTCCGGTGATAAATAATTTCATGTTTCAATATTTTCGTAAATGTGAAATGATAAAAGTCCAGAATTGACCATCTGTTTTATTGTTTCACGATTTTACTTTCTTATATAAATTCTTTAAGTGTTCTGACAAGCTCTATAATTTCTTCTTCGGTATTAAAGCTGTGCAGACAAACACGTAACCTTTCTGTACCTTCTTTTACAGTAGGACTATAGATAGGGTATGTAAGCATTCCTTTTTCAGATAAATTATTTTGTAAGATTTTTAATTTTTGATTATCCCGGATTATAACTGCCTGTATAGGACTGTTTTCTGAAGAAGGAGTTTTAATAGCCTGTGCCCTGAAAATATTTATGTTATACTGGAGCTTTAGTGATAATTCAGGATGCATCTGAAGAAAATCATACCCAATTTTTATGGACATCCACTGTATATCCTGAGCAGAAGTAGTATAGATAAAAGGAGAAGCAAAATTGATAAGATAGGTTTTGACCAGTTCATTGGTCAGTATTGCTGCACCGTGAGCACCAAGTGCTTTACCATAGGTAATTACGGTAGCCAAGACATAATCCTGTAATTGATGTTCTGTAACCATTCCATATCCTAAAACTCCAAAAGCATGAGCTTCATCAACCAATAAACCTGCAGAATATTTTTCAGCGAGTTGAACAATTTCCTGAAGTGGAGCAAAATCTCCTTCCATCGAATACAAGCTTTCTATTGCGATATAACATGTGCCATCAGTTCGTTGAAGTTTATTTTCTAAACTATCAAGATCATTATGTTTGAATTTTGTTTTTTTTGCATGAGACATCATACAAGCATCGTGTACTGACCGATGAATCTGGTCATCAATGATAATCGTATCCTGCCTTCCGGGCAGTGTTGAAAATAACGCCAGATTAGCATTATATCCGGAGGGGAAAAGCAATGCTGAGTCATATTGATGTTGTGCGGCAATAAATTCTTCAGTTTCTGCAGCTGTTATGCTATTGCCACTAATCAGCCTTGATCCTGTACTTCCAGATAATAATGCTGGATTGTCCTGAACTTTTTCAAGCAATAATTGTTGAAGCTCCTTATTTCTGGCTAAACCTAAATAGTCATTAGAATAAAAATCAACTCCTTCAGTTCTATTCTTTAAAGACCTGAAGATTCCCTGTTCCTTTCTCTTATCTAATGCCTGTTGCCATTGAACAAACTGACCTGCTGACATTTCTAATTAAGCTGTATTACTTCTTTAGCAATAGAATTAATCCATTGATCGTGTAATTCATGTTCTATTTTCAGGATATTTTCAGCATGAGCCTGCCAGTCTTCTGAAAATTCATTCAGCTGATTGATCATTTCTTCAAGATGCCCTTCTTCTTCCAGAATAATAGATTTTACCATAATTTTAGAAGATTCTTTAGTAAGGATATCCTGATATACGGGATATAATTCGTCGGCGCGTACCTCTATCGCGTAGGTCACAAAAAGGTAAGCAGCATATTTAAGCTCTTCTTTATTTAGCGTAAATGCTTTCTGTAAATATTTACAGGCTTTAATATCCAAAGAATGAAGATACTGTCGTGTAGCTAATGAAGCCAATAGCTCTTCTTTTTCATAAGTTTTACAATAATCAGGATTCAGTTTTCCAATCTGCTTTTTCAGGTAATAAGCATGGCGGTGCTCCTCTGCAGCATGTTTTAGCTGGATCTGACTAACCTGTGTGGGATGTTCGCAGCTGGAGATTTTTCTGGCCCCTGCATTCTCCATAAAAGATAATGTGTTCAGCCATTTGGCGTGAATCTCATTATTCTTTACAATGCTTTCTAATAGATTGTAAAATTCCATGTATTTTTATTTTGGATCAAATGTAGTATATTGCCGGATGGTTGAATG
The DNA here is from genome assembly GCF_058790395.1 of Chryseobacterium sp. FW101-FHT12H09. Taxonomy (NCBI): domain Bacteria; kingdom Pseudomonadati; phylum Bacteroidota; class Flavobacteriia; order Flavobacteriales; family Weeksellaceae; genus Chryseobacterium; species Chryseobacterium sp. FW101-FHT12H09. Next base: position 43,023 of record NZ_JBYTCP010000004.1, read on the forward strand.
GTGCCAGTTTTAATATTATGGATAGTCCGGTTGAAATTCCGTATCAAAGTTTTGTAAAAATCAGCAGAACCTCAGATACTTCAATTTATATGCAGATTGCAAATCAGCTCATTAATGCAATTCAGAGAGGTTTTCTTCCTTTTGGAACTAAGCTTCCTGGAACCAGAGCTTTAAGTCAGACCCTTGAGGTTCACAGAAATACGATTGTAGCGGTCTATGATGAATTATTTTCCCAGGGTTGGGTAGAAAGTATTCCAAATAAAGGGACTTTTATTATCGGGAAAAATCATGATGAACCTTTACCTTTTAAAGAATTCGGAAAAAATGATCTGGAACATTATCCTAAAATAACCGGTTTTTCTTTTAAAACATCCAATATTCTGGACAATCCATTTGAACATTCTGCCTGTGAATATCTTTTTAATGATGGGGTGCCGGATATCAGACTGACACAGATTGATCAGCATTCTAAGATATACAGTGCTATTTTGAAGCGAAAAGCACATCATAAAATGCTTGGCCATTACAACCATGACGGGAGTGAATTTTTTAAAAAGAATCTTTCCAGATATCTGAATCTTTCGCGGGGCTTGCCTATTTCAAAAAATAACCTGCTCATTACAAGAAGTACGGAGATGAGTATTTATATTGTTTCAGAAGTTTTGCTGTCACAGGGAGATACTGTATTGGTAGGTGCTTTGAGTTATTTTTCCGTTAATATGATCTTTCAGAAAGCAGGTGTAAATATTGTTTCAATACCGATTGATGAAGAAGGTATTATGGTAGAAAATGTACGGGAAGCCTGCAAAAAACAAAAGATACGCATGCTGTATCTTACACCCCATCACCACTATCCTACCACAGTAACATTGAGTGCACAGAGAAGGCTGGAATTGTTGAACTTAGCGAATGAATTTGGATTTATTATCCTAGAAGATGATTACGATTATGATTTCCATTATGATAAAAGTCCTATCCTTCCATTAGCCAGTGCAGATACGAACGGAATGGTGGTCTATATCGGTTCATTTGGGAAATCATTGGCACCGGGATTTCGAACCGGGTTTATTGTAGCACCAGAAAATCTGATGGCAGAACTGCGGAAATATTTAGGAATTATAGACCGGCAGGGAGATATTCTGATGGAACAGGTTTTGGGAGAAATGATTGCCGAAGGCGAAATTCATCGTTATCTTAAAAAATCAGTTAAAACTTATCAGGAAAGACGAGATCAATTTGCTCTTTTACTGGAAGAATATTTAGGAGAATTCATAAAGTTTCAAAAACCATCAGGTGGTTTGGCAATCTGGACAGAATGGAATATTTCGATGAACCTGATGCAGCTAAGCCGAAATTGTGCTCAGAACAATCTTTTTATCCCTAAAACTTTATTATATCAGAGTAAAGATCTTACTGCAATGAGATTGGGTTTCGGTAATCTGGATTTTGAAGAAATGAAACAAAGTATAAAGATATTGTCTGAAAATGTGAGAAAGCTTATTTAAACGTGGAATTCTTTGTATTTAAATAATCTCTCACTGTTCCTTGTATTTTAATTGATCTGCGTAATCTGTAAAATCTGCGAGAGAAAAAACTATTAATTTTTAACGCAAAGATTTATAATTGATACTTTTGAATTTAAGAAGGCAAAGATGAATCAACAAGTTGATTGAAGAAGCGAAAATGCAAAGTTTTAAATAAGTATATCTCACAGATCCGGCAGATGTTTGTGTTTTATAAATCTGCATAATTAGAGAAATCTGCGGGAAAGAAAAATAAAGATTAAGAAGAAAAGCGCAAATCTAATTTTGCGCTTTCCTGGTTCTTATTTTATTTTGAAAAAGAATATCTTCTCTTATGAATCTTTGTGTGATTTCTTTTTTGAGGTTTCTTCTTTTTTCTATTTAAATAAATGATGAATCCTGTGATAGGAAGTGAAGCGGCAATCATTCCCGCAAAGAGAAATAAAAATCTGCCAACAGTTCCGAAAATACTTCCGGTGTGCAGATCATAGTTTCTTTCTCTTAATGCAGTTCCATAGCCTATATTCTTGTCTTTATAAGATTGATGTTTTAAAATTTCTCCGGAATATTGATCAAAATTGAATTGCTCATTCTGGTATTGTTTATTACCGTAAGTCACTTCAGCATAATAGGTTCCCTCCTCTTTCTTAGGAAAGGTGATAAGTGCTGATTCTTTACCGGCTAAAGTTTTTTCTACTTCACTTCCAACAATATTTAAAATGTCCTTTTGATTTGAAAAATCTCCAGATGGTATTTTACTTTTAGCTTTTTGTTCAGTATGGGTTTTTCCATTCAGTGTTTTCTTTACCCATTTATCAATATCTTCAAAATTCCATATTACTGCGGCATATGAAATAAGAAGCAGAGGAATAACAGCATAGAAACCGAGAACATTGTGACTGTCGTAATTAATTCTTTTCCAATTGGCAGATGTTTTAATAGAAAACATACCTTTTAAAGCATTCTTATTCATCTTTCGGGGATACCAGATCACCAGTCCTGAAAAGAGCATAATCACTAAAATAAGTGTTGAATATCCTGTAATGGTCTTCCCTATTTTCTCTCCAAGTAAAAGTCTTCGATGAAGGTCCATGACGATCTCAAAAAAATCTGTTTTTGCATTTTCAACTTCTAGAACTTTTCCGGTGTAAGGGTCAATATAAACCCTGTAATAATGAACATAAGTACCCCAATAAGTCAAGGCTTCATTATTCATTTTTAAAGAACGGAATGCATAACTTCGGGATGGGTCTGAAGATATTTCTACCCTGCTGACTTTTAGGCTGTCTGGCAATGCTTGCTCTGCTTTTAATTTAAGCTCAGAAAACTGTAGTTTTTCCTTCTTTATATTTTTTACGAAATACTTTTCCGGATAGAATGTCTGTTTTAATTCTTTTTCAAAAGCGAGAATACAACCTGTGACTGCCATTATTACAACTATAAGCCCGGACGTTAGTCCGAGCCATAGATGTATTTGATATGTAATTTTTCTAAATCTGGGATTCATTGTTAAAACTTAAGACTTACCTCTGCAACAAAGTTACGAGGCATTTGAGCTACTACAACGCCCTGTCCTGAAAAATACTGTGCATTTCCTAAATTATTCATTTTAAATCCTAATCTGTACTTCTCTTTTTCAAGAGATATAGAAGCGTTGACCAAAGTATAGGCCGGGAATATAAATTGTCCTGTAGCTGCATTATCGACAGTGATCTGTTGACCAACACGGTTAACTCCAAAACCTACGCCTAGCCCTTGAAGTCCGTTGATTGGAAGTATATAGCTGATCCATGAATTGAATATATTAGCTGGGCCTGCAGTTGATGGACGGCGACCTTCTGTAGCAGCAGCTGATCTTACAAATTTACTGTCATTATAGGTATATCCTGCCATAATATTGAGACCTTGAATCGGATTCAGGATAGTTTCAATTTCAATCCCTTTACTTTTCTGCTCTCCATCTTGTGTTGTGATTCTATAATCGGTTCCATCACGATTCACTACAATTTCCTGAGGCATATTGTCAACAAGAATATCATAATACCCAACTGTGAAATTCACTTTATTTCTCCACAAATTTCCTTTTACTCCTACTTCCCATTGTTTAGCCATTTGTGGCTTCAAAACACCACTGTAATCAGGTAATGGCTGTGTAACTGGGGCTGTATAGCTGAAACCGTTCATATAGTTGGCATAAGCAGATAAACGATCTTTAAAGACCTGATACAATAAGCCTACTTTAGGAGACCAGGCATTCTGATTAAAGTCTCCCGTACGGGTATTATTGTTTAGGTTAAGTTGTCCTTTACTTTCATAATGATCAAAACGTAAACTAAGCAAAGTAATCAAACGGTCTGTAATATAAACCGCATCTGAAACATATGCCCCATAAACATTAGACATTGCCGTATTTCTGATCATCGGTGATTTGTTAAGTTTGATAGCAGCATCAGTAAATTCTTGTATTTTTTTAAGTGCCAGATCTTTAGATATACCTCCATATGTCCCCGTTATTGTTACTGGCGGTGACCCTGGCGTTTGCACTTGTACTGGCGCTGTAAGATTTTTACCATCAATTTGATCAAATACAACAATTGGAGAATTATTATTGTTTAAAGACTGATTCAAGTAGTCTAACCCAACAAGTACTTTATTTTTGATGTTACCAATTTTAAATTCTCCATTAAAGTTCTGTTGAATGCTGGTAGATGCCCCTTCAGAATTCTGCCACTGTACATTTCGTTCCAATAGGTTATCAGTATTTCCTCTCATGAACTGATACTGGTATAATCCTTCTGTTTTTCTGTAGTTTCTTGAGATCAAAGTCTGAGAACTCCAGTTATCAGAAATTTTATAATTCACCTCAGCTTTTACATTGATTGATGGAGCTTTTAAGGTCATATCATTGTTTGAATAAGACTTTTTCCAGTCAAACCCAAGTTCATCTGGAGTCCTCGAGGTAAATTGTCTGTTTCTCGGCAAAAAGATGATCGGCGTGTTAGTTCCTTCATAGGTGTAAATTTGTGCACCCAGATTGAACTTTAATCTGTCATTTACCTGGTAGCTGAATGTTGGAGCTACAAACATTGACTTTCTGAACTCAGAATCTCTGAATCCATTTTGATACTGATAAGCAGCATTCAAACGGAAAAGTGTTTTTCTGGAGTCAGTAATAGGGCCATAAACATCCGCTGTAACACGGTTAAGGTTATAGCTTCCTAAAAGATAAGAAACCTCACCTCCGAAATAATCTTTCGGTTTTTTTGTTACTACGTTGATCAATCCTCCAAAAGAGGTAACCGCACCACCATACAATGTTCCGGAAGGTCCTTTAATGACATCGATACGCTCAATATCAGCAGGATCAATTTCCGAGTTAGTTGTTGCTGGAACACCATCTACCATAGAAACCCTTGTAGGGAATCCTCTTAAATTATAATAGAAACTACCATCTCCTGCTCTTCCCGGGCTGCCCTGCATTTTTACAATACCCGGAACATTTTTTAAAGCATCCGATACATCATAAACAAGCTGTTCTTTCAGGATCTGCTGATTGATACTGGTGTACATCTGTGGATTTTCCAAATTCTTCAATGGCATTTTTGAAATTGAGGTACTGTCTTTATCCAGAAATTTATTTCTGCTAAAAGCATACACCGTAATTCCTTCAATAACATTGTTTTCTACTGCGGTGTAGATCACCGGGATTTCGTAGACATCTTTCTCAATACGGATGGGTTCACGAGTCAGTTCAATATCATTTAAAACCACCTGAAGCGTATAGTCTCCAGCGGGTACATTTTCAAAATAGTATTCTCCTAAATTATTGGTTTTCGCCTGATATGGCGTATTTACTAATCTTAAAAGTGCATTTTTTACAGGCGCTTTATCAGACAGCATGATCTTGCCGTTTACGCGTTCACTCTGCTGTGCAGAGACAATAAGAGGAAAGCTGACAAGAAGTAAAAGTAATATAAGGGTTCTAAATGTTTTCATGCTGTAAGTTTTGTAACAGTGGATAGTTTATTTTGCCGTTTTGTGATAATGGGAATGATTCTATGTGTTCGGTGCGTACGTACTGCGGATTGATACGAAGTTTATTCTTAATGGTATCCGTAATGATCTGAGGATCGATCTCATTGTTGTCATAAAGAACAATGATCTTTTTGTCGTTAGAATTCAGACATACAAACGTATTTCCTTCCAGTTCATTTTTAAGGATAAATTCAACCTCATCCAGGTTAAGACGAATTCCGAAAAGCTTCATGATCCTTTTTATCCTTCCTGTAATATAATAAAGTCCATTCTTTCCTCTTTTTGCTGTATCTCCTGTACGAAGAACTGAAGGTTGTTCATAAGAAGAAAGGTCTTCGAGTTTGTTGGCATAACCGCCACAAATACTTGGGTGAAGAAATAGAAGTTCATCCGTTTCTTCATCGATCTGAAAACTTCCACCTTGTACTGGAATACCAATAGAAGTTTCCTCTTCAAGAAGGCCTTCTGTTGTAAGATAGGCCATTCTTCCACCTGCTTCAGTCTGTCCGTATTGGGCGTAGAATTCTTTTCCAAACTCCTGGCAATAATTGAAAATGGTCTTTCTCAATTCACCATTGATCACTCCTCCCGTATGGGTCATGTATCTCAGGCTGCTGCTGTCTTTTCTAAAGAATCCTATTCTGTTAAGATTTTCATATAGATAAGGAACACCACCCAATGTACTGTATCCATATTCTTCCATTTCATCCCAGAATGCTTTCTGCATGATATCTTTATCTGTACATACTATTTTCGCAGCACGCATACAGTTGGTGGTAAAAATAGAAAATCCGTACACGAAATTAATCGGTACGTTTAATGGGACAACATCAGTTTCGAGAATGGGCATATACTGAAGGATGCTCAATGCGTTCTGATAAAGATTTTCATCAGAAAGCTTAACCAGTTTAGGAACTCCTGTTGTTCCTGAGGTACTCAAGAGGATCTTGATGTCAGGATGAATTGCAACTTCGGGTTTATAATCTTCTTTAACAAAGATCTTTACCGTTTCTGAGAATTCCTTTAAAACATATCCCTCAATCTCTTCCCTTGATGGGTCAAAGATGTATTTCGGACGATACTCTGTTTCCAGACGGTCTTTGAAATCTGTATGCAGTTTTTGTCCTAAGACTGCAATAGCATGTGCTGTACCATAAAAATTGAGAAGAACCTCAATACTTGACAGCTGATTGTCATTGTATAAAAAGACCAATCCTTTTTCTACAGGATTTAAACCCAATGACCGGTATAGTGTTCCTATCGGGACACTTTTGCCGCTGGAAGCCTCCGTGAAAGAGAGGCTTCTATTGGCAATTACATTTTCTAAAATTTTCATATACTTAGTTTTCTACGAGTACATCGTATTTTTTCATTTTTTCACGGATTTTACCGACCGTTCCCATTTCAAGAATGTCATTAAAATCAAACTTTACCTGATAGAACTGCTCCAATGCTTCTACGATAAGTAAGTGAGACATAGAATCCCATTCAGGGATTTCCTGATACGTAAGATTTTCATCTACCATTTCTTTCTTTACCGCAATTGCTGAAGCAATTATTTCATAAAATTCGTCTGTTGTGTGCATTTTAAATTTTTATAGTTTTCCATTTACCATTTTTGAAGATCAATAAGAATAATACAGCCAATACGATTTCTGAAGAAACGATTGCTGTAAATATTCCTTTCAGTTCCCAGTGAAGTCTTACTCCAAGGAGATAAGCTAAAGGAAGCTGAATAACATAGAACATGATCATATACAGCAGCGTTACCTGCATAATATTGCCGGCTGCATTTAGAGCACGGCTGATCACCATTGTAAAGCCAAGTAATAAATAAGCCATAGAAACCACATGGATGTACTGTATTGCATATCGTGCGACTTCAGTTTCGGAAGTGAAGAATGTTACCACATACTCTGCTGCAAACTGCCAGAATAAGGCAACTGCCACCAGGTAAGTCATATTGATCCCTCCAGCTCTCCACACCGTTTTTTCTGCACGGTCCGGATTTCCAGCTCCTAAATTCTGTCCTGTAAGAATTCCTGCAGCGTTTCCTATTCCCCAGGCGGGCATTGTCGCTACGGAAGCAATCCTTTGGGCAATGATGTAGCCTGCGAGAGCAGTTGTCCCGAAAGTAGCTATAATTTTAACCATGATCAGCCAGCTGGAAGCAGGAATAATGTACTGCACCAGTCCTCCAAAGGTGATTTTTAGTATTTTCTTTATTAAAGGCACATCAAAGTGAAACTTTACCAGAATATTGATACTGGTTTTGCCTGTAAGAAGAATAAAGAATTGGTACAAAACAGCTAATAGTCGGGATAAAACGGTAGCATAAGCTAACCCCATCAATCCGTAAGCGGGAATAAAACCAATTCCAAAAACAAAAATCACTGCGAATACCATACTGGAGATATGACAAAGCCAAAGGGATTTCATCGCAAGAGCTGCATCACCGGCTCCCCTGAAAAGTCCATTAATAGAAAGACGCAGGATAACCAGGCCAATACTTAAAAATACGAGCTGGGAAAAAAGTAATCCATGGTCAACACTATTGGGTTTAATTCCAAGAAAACTGATGATATCGGATGCAAAAATAAAAGATAACCCACCTATTAACAATGCGAAAGCTGCTGCTAATAATATGATATAATGAGCGGTTCTGCTCATGCCTTCTCTGTCTTTTTCTCCGGCTCTCCTTGCTGTTAATGTTGCAGCAGCGATACCAAGGCCAATGGCAATAGCATTAGCAAAATTGATGTAGTTATCTGTGATCCCTACAAGCCCAAGGACCTTATCTCCTAGCCTGGCAATAATTAAAAGATTGATACTGACAAAAAGAGATTCCATTACAAGCTCCATGACCATGGGAATGGCCAGGCTAAAGATAGAACGGTTGATGCTTCCGGTTGTCAGTTCGGTTTTTTTTCCGGCTAATGCTCCATACGCAAATACAGAACCATCTTTTACAAGATGCAGAAACTTTCTCATATTGCCGCGACAGAATTTTTATTCGCTATCTGATACAGTGGATTTGGTAGTGCTCCATCTTTCTTTGGAATAGCAAATGCTTTATTTTCACTGTATCCGTTATTTTTTAAACGCAGGCTGTTGATATAGAATCTTTTGAATGTTGGAACATAAAGATCATATTTTTCGTAACGTTCCTGCAAATGAGGATTGTCATTTTTATAGCTTTCAATACATTCGTGAACAAGGGTCCAGAATTGATTTTCTTTAAAGTCTGAATGCGTGTGCAGGGCATCCGATAAATATCTGAAGAAAGCATCAAACACACCCAGAAGAATAAATAACGGAATATTCTCTTTATTTGAAGACTGGATCAATCCATCTGCCAGATGATCCGGTAATTTTTCTCTTGCTTCTGTAGTTAAAACAATATCATCTACAAAATCTTTGATCACGATTCTTTGTGGAAGTCCATTTTTCAGTACTACCATGATATTCTCTCCATGAGGGGTAACACATAAAGAATGGGTATAATAGATATGAAGTAATGGAGTAAGATAAGCATCAAGATAAAGGGTTATCCATTCTTCAATACTTATTCCCGCTTTTTCAGCAAATGCTTCTACCAGTGAATTTCCTTCCTCATCTACGTACAGCAAAGAAGCCATGGTTACCATTTCTTCATCTCCTTTTAAATAATTAGATGCACTTTCACGCCATAAAGCACCCAGGAATTCATTATACTGATAAGGAACATTCTGAATAGCTCCATATTGTGGATGTAAATAAGTAGTTGCTGCTTCTTCTCCCAGGAATATAGTTCCCTTATCTGCTAAATATGTATCATCTTTGATCAATCCTTTTACCCAGTCTGTAATAGAAGGTGCAATTTTCATCTGTTTAGGGGAAAGTCCACGGATGTTTCCTGTACTCAAAATAGATACTGCTGTCTTTAAATATCTTTTCTCAGGATTTTTAGTATTGAATAAAGTACGGATACTTTGCTGTGCACTGTATTCATCATTACCTTCTCCCAGAGGAATAAGAAGTCCGTTTGCGATATCACCTGCATAATGGATCTTTAATTTATTTTCCCATTGCCAAGGGTGTACAGGAATAAGATTAAAGTCACTAATTGATTTTCCACTTTCAGAAAGTTTTTGCTTAAAGCTTTCATACAGTTCATGACCGACTTCTGAACGGTAGAACTCTTCTTTTTGAATGTTTTCCAAAGCCTGGAAACTCGATCTGTCCTGATGTGCAGCAAACCATAGAACTTTTAAAGGCTGATCAGCTTCAGGAGAGTAAGTTTGTAGATCCGTAGGAGAAAAACCCAGACGGCTTTTGTTAACGATCACCCAAGGATGTCCTTTCATATGGTGCTCTATAACCTGATAACCGGCTTCAGCTAAACCTTTTGAGGACATTACTCCTTTTTCAAGGATCAATGCATCACAGTATAAAGTATGTAAAAGCTCTTCTGTATATCTTGCTAACGTATTGGAATCAAGATCGAATACTGGCTGCATTTCCAAAAAGAACTGAGGAACATCGATTGACGAACTTACATTCCCGTTTTCATGTCTTTTAATGCTGTTTTTATCAATAAACCAGTAATCCATAAGTCTTTCCTGGCCACGGAAACTGTAAACTACATTTTCATTTCCTGTTTCAAGTCTGAATACAGTATATCCTTTTTCATCTTCAAAATCGGCTGTTGGTTTTAAGAGTTCTTCATGCATTAATTCTGCAATGGTCTTAGCCATAAGATCTCTGTTAGCTTGCTTCCAGTTTTCCTGGCTGATTATTGTATTGTTTAATGTGTTGTTCATAATAAGTATTAAATAGTGGCAGTTGTGGGTATAGTAGAATATTTTTCGACGTCAAAATCCTGAAAAGCGATTTTCTTTTCGACTTTGTAATATTCTCTTCCGAGAATATCGTTGATGATGTAAGAATTTCGGTATGCAGCCATTCCAAGATCCGTAGAAATATAGCTGTGAGTATGAACTTCTGCATGAAGTACATAAATTTCACCACCATTATGATCTATAGAATAATTTCTGTTGACAGCGTATAAACCAGATGAATCTCTTTTAATTCTAGATTCAATATTCTTTAGGAATGAAGGCTCTTGATAGCGGTATCCTGTTCCTATTACGATGTAATCAGCTTCCTGTTCGTAAGGAATCCCTTGTTCTTTCTGTGTAAATTCAAGGGTAAGACGATCCGGACTGCTGTTATCTACCCTATCCAGCTGACTGTTTGGAATAATCGTGAGCTTTGGATCAGCATTATCAATGTTCAGGTCATAAATAAAATCATAGATCTGATTGATCAGGTCATAATTGATGCCTTTAAACTGAGCCTGTTGCTTGCTTAAAATTGATTTTCTTGCTGCTTCATCCCTGCCGTAAAAATAATCTACATAGTCAGGAGAGGTTAGCTCTAAGGTTAGTTTAGCATATTCCATTGGAAAGAATCGATCTGGTCGGGAATACCAACCTAGTTCTGTATTTTCGTTACGGCTCTGAAGCAGGTCATAGAAAACCTCTGCTGCACTTTGTCCTGAACCTATCACAGCTATTTTTTTTCCTTTTGCCAAAAGCTCCTCTTTTCGGTATAAATAAGAACTGGTATGAAGGATGCGTGAATCTTCTTTTGGAATAAACGAAGGAATATGTGGCTGTGTTCCTGTTCCAAGGATCAGTCTTTCTGCTTTATAAACTACCGCTTCTTTAGTTTTGGTATGAACTGTTGTGATGAGATAAAGTCCATCTTCATATATAATATCCACTACCTGTGTTGAAAAACGACACTGCGGTAACTGGCTCACCACCCATTGGCAGTAACGGTTATATTCCTTACGAGGGATGAAGAAATCTTCCCTGATAAAGAATTTATAAAGCCTGTTCGTTTCTTTAAGGTAATTCAGGAGACTTAAAGGATTCGTAGGATCGGCCATGGATACACAGTCGCATAAAAAAGGCGTCTGAAGCGTTACATGATCGATCATCAACCCCGGATGCCAGTCGAAACCGTCTCTCTGGTCAAGGAAAAGTGTTTTTAATTCAGAAATTGGATTGGATAAAGCGGCAAGACCCAGATTGAAAGGTCCGATACCTATTCCAATTACATTATATATTGTTTCGTTATTCATTTTCAGTGATTGTTGCATTGATTTGTACATCTTTGTTTTGAGGGAATTTTTCCCAGTACCATTCTCTGTAGCAGAAATTAAGGTTGGCCTTTTTATGAGGCATTTCAATAACTTTCTCGACTTTAAAACCTACATGTGCTTTATTCATCATCGACGCCAGAGAATCTACAGAACCTTCACCAACCATTTTTCCTACCTCTGATTGAGCAAATACGTAATCAACCATCGATTGTGTGGAAGGAGAGACATATTTCTTTTTAGGATCTGTAGGGGCTATGAACTGGTGTGTTCCATAATCTGTAGGAAGTACTTCATAGTAATCTCCTACTATGTCTCTGCATGGCCAATATACTTCAATATTACATGAAGGTTCGCCATTGCTTAATACGATATAACTGTGTCCTTCCTCGCTTGGTAACATCAGACGGTAATAGGTTTCCAGTTCATCAATCGGCCAGTTCATTTGCCATACTTTTACTGCATGTTCACGGTTGAACCATTCATGAAGCATTTCAAGATCCTCATCAAGATCAATCGGACGCATGGTAATGGTAACATCTTCTTTCTCAAAATAGCGTCTGAAGAAAACCTCTTTTCCTTTCGGATTAATCAGCTGATCTGAAAAGAAGTGCTTATGAAGCAGATTGGGTACTCTGGCGTATGAAAGAGAAGAAGCATTGATGCCACCATCCATATCAAGAATGGCTGATTGTAAATTGGCTTTTGTTCCCCAATAGCGATTTGTTAATGCATAGCGGGTGATATCAGATGGATCTTCATGATTCAGCTTTACAAATTCCTTATAAACCTTATCGATAAGATCTCTTTCTTTTACCCATCCTGTTTTACCCAATGATGTAATCAGTGCAGATAAATTACTTACCAAAAGATGATGTGAAATAATATCAAGAAGTCTTTCATCTCTGATAAAAAGTTCTTCAATTTCAATATGATCTTTTAAAAGATCCTGGTATTGGTCTCTTGCGCTTTCTCTCAACAGATACCCTTGTCCGTCTCTTACAAAAAGAGTTTCAGGCAATAGATTATCATTCAATCCAATCAGTAAATTCTGCTGATGGGCTTCAGGAGCCATGCCATATTGACTGTAAAGGTGGTTTAAAGGCGCAATAAGAAGCTTGATATAAGCCTCAAACCAAACGCTGATAGCTTCTTCCTTGGTAGTCTCCAGACGATCTGCAACATCTTTGAAAAAACGTTGTACAAAGCTGGATTCATCGGCAGGTTCATCCTGACATAGCCTTGCCAGTAATAATACTTTGTCCTCTGGTTTAAAGGTATTTTCACGGAGTAATAAGTTTAGACTTTCTATATTTTTTCCGTTATGATGTACACTTAATGAAGCAGGTTCCAATAATAATTTAAAATGACTGAAGTTTTTCTCAAATGAATGAGCTACGGTCTTCCACCATAAAGAAGAAGCGTAACCTCTTTTAAGATCTTTAAAACTATTTATTCTTATAGACCCTGTCATCAGAACATGCAAAGAGAACTTAGGCATCCAGGCACTATCCAGGTTGTAAAGAGTTCTTATAGAAGATGTAGAATAGAATTCATCTCCTAATGCTCCGATAGGAATTAGTTTTCGGAGTTGTACCATTTCTTCTCCTTCCTTGGTTGATAGAAAGTACTTTCCTTCCCAAGGGTGGCATGGGGCAATATAAAAATCAGAAAGCACTTCCCCATCCTTTAAATATTCTTTTCTAATGTTTTCAGGTAATGAAACCATACTTTTCAATAATTCCTTGCATGATATTTCCAGGACAGAATTCTCTCGTACACTATGTTTATCGATCAAAAAATATTCAAGTTGGATCGCTTTACCGAATTCAGGGCCGTAGTGAAGCTGCTCTCCTTCCGAAAATCCCATTCTTGATTTTGTAAACGGATGCAGGTTATGACCTATAGGAAGTTGCTGCTCAGATTCTAAAAAAGAGTAGGCTGATGTTTTATTATTTTGTGAATTGGCAGCAATAGTCAGTTCCATATTTTTTAAACTGCTGTGAATTCTATCAATGAACTTATCGAATCCTTTTTCATTAAAGCTTTCTGAAAATTCTTTATATACAAATGCCGTCAGCTGATCCAGATCTACTTCAAAAACCTTTTGGTTTTTATGATCAACAGCCCATATTGGAAATCCATAATCATGGAAAGAACTTTCAGAGCGGTAAGAAACAGGAGCAAATAAAAATAGTTCGCTTTTCTTTAAGTCGAATCTTAGATATAATGGATAATTAGTGTTTTGGAGTGCTTTAGCTGTGAGCGTATCATATTTTGGAATCCCTTCGTAGAATTTTCCATTTCCAAGTTCACGAAACATTCCGTTTAACAGGATTCTTGCAGTAATTTCCTGCGCTTTTTTTGCAAACTTAGTTTGTTGTTCCAAAGTCTTCTCCATGAGTTTTTATTTTATTTAAAATTTGATGAACATCCTCAGTTGTAGTGATCGGATTAAGGAAGGTAAACTTGAGGTAGAAATTACCATCAACCTTGGTACTGGCAACAAGGATTTCTCCACTATAGAAAAGTTTCATTTTAATATGCAGATTCAGGGCATTCAGATCTTCAATATCAGATCTCAGATAACGGAATACCAATACACTAAGGTCTGTATGAGATAAAAGTTCAAATTCAGGATCTTCCGTGATCATCTCTGCTACATCTTTAGTAAGATCGATTACTCGGTCTGTGTATTCAGCTAATTGTTCCTGTCCCATCATTCTTAAAGTGAACCATAATTTTAATGCATCAAATCTGCGGGTACTCTGTATGATCGACTTATTGATTTGTGCAGGAATTTCCTCCTCATCCATTTCTGCTGGATTCAGGTAATCTGCATGATGTTTCAGGATTCGCAATTCTCTCTTGTTTTTAACGATAAAAGCACTGCTGCTGATCGGCTGGAAGAATGATTTGTGATAATCTATAGTCACAGAATCTGCTTTTTCTATTCCATTTAATAAATGGCGGTATTTACCACTTAAAAGCAATGCACAACCATATGCTGCATCTACGTGCATCCATATATTGTGATGTGCTGCAATATTGGCAATGTCTTCTAAAGGATCTACATTTCCAAAATCTGTAGTTCCTGCAGTAGCAATAATCCCGATAGGAATATTCCCCATAAGAATTTCCCTCTTCATGTATTTTTGAAGTAAAGTGATGTCCATACGGAACTCATTGTCTGTAGGAACCTTGACGATAGATTTCTCACCCAATCCCATTATTGATGCATTCTTTGAGTTGCTAAAATGAGCTTTATCAGAAATAAAGATTCTAAAACGGCTGGCTTCAGGTGGAAGACCATCCTGTTTAATATTGTGATTTAAATTCTTTTGAGAATAGCAGTCTCTCATCATCACCAATCCCATTAGGTTGCTTTGAGATCCTCCTGCGGTAAAAACACCATCACTTTCAGTTGTATAACCTAATCTTTCTGCAGTCCAGTCGATCAGTTTTCTTTCCATAAAAGTACCTCCGGCACTTTGGTCGTAAGTATCTTGGGAAGAATTGATGGCGCTGACAAGGATTTCTCCGGCCAATGCAGGGATGACGATTGGGCAATTAAGATGAGCAACATATTGAGGAAGATGAAAAGCTGTGGCATGCTTTACGTAGATATCATCTACCTCATTTAATAACTCTTCATAAGAAGAGAGTTTTTGATTCAGATCGATGTGCTGAACCTTCTTTTTCATTGTTTTAGCTTCGATACCGCTAAATGGTTTGTCGTTTCTATGAAGAAAAGTTCCAACTAGGTTTAAAGTGTCATTGATAGCGGAACGATAGTGATCATAATTATCTTGATGAAAAATGTTTTCAAATTTCCCCGAAAAGTGATTCAAAGTGCTATTTATCACTTCCCCGTGAGGCAAAATTTCGTTGTTCATATATTTATTTATAACGTTGATTGAATAAATTGTGGTTTTTTTATTTCTATATAGAGATGAAGTATCCATCTCGTAATCAATACGTTAAGTTTTAAATTTTTTCATTTTTTGTTTGGTACTTAATTAAAAATTCATAAATTTGACAACCCTATTGTTATTTAGAATAATTAAAAACAAATATAATAATTTAATCCTAACACAAAATTTTTTTTAATGAATTCTTTAAAAATTCTAGAAAAAAGCAGTTTGACTGCAGAGCGGCTACTTCCTGTAGCTATTGAAATTACAGATGGCGAGCGCAAGATGATCATGGAGGCAGTGGATTATCTTGAGAAAAAATATAGTAATTTCGAAAACCGTGAATTTGTAATGCAGGTCCATCAGCTTGCCTCTTACTTTTTACCGGAGAGATTGCTAAAAGTATTGGCTTCTTTTGCCAGTGACTTTTCTGAAAATCAGTATGGGGCTCTTATTTTCCAGGGACTTTTTGATATTGATCAGGAAAAAATAGGCAGTACCCCTGCTAATTGGCAATCAGCAGATTATTCAAAATTCAATCAATATGGATTTGCCTGTGCATTGATACACGGAGCTCTTCCGTCTAAACCGGTACAATATTATTCACAACGTAAAGGAGGTGGATTGATCCATGCGATCATTCCGGATGAAAAAATGCGTGAAACACAAACCGGATCGGGATCTGCAACTGATTTATATGTACATACTGAAGATGCTTTCCTTAAACATCAGGCTGACTTTTTAAGCTTTATGTATATCCGTAATGAGGAGCAGGTGCCATCAACCCTATACTCTATCCGTTCCCATGAAAATATCAGGGAAGAGTACAGACCTTTATTCGATCCTATTTTTAAGATCCCTAAGGATGCCAATTTACAAACCGAAGCAGAAGAAGTAGACACTTTGGATGCGGTTCTGTATGGTAACAGAGATCTTCCTTTTATGCGTTTCGATGCTGCAGAGCAATTGTTTAATCCAGATATCAAGCAGACTGATCTGGCACATCATGCGCTTAGCAAATTCTGGCAGGAAGCAAAAAACCTGATCTATTCAGATTTTACTCCTCAGGCTGGAGATGTTATCGTGGTGAATAACCATTTGTGTGCTCACGGACGATCTGCTTTCCGTGCCGGTGTGAAAAGTATCAACGGTGTCGAACATACCTGTGAAAGAAGAATCATGCTAAGGATGATGAGTAAGGTAAGTCTTCTTGATATGAGAGGACATACACTGAAAGAAGATCCATTCTTTGTTATAGAAGAGCATTTAGGTAAAAACTTTGCGAACTTCTAAGTAATCGAAAGATTTAAATTTTTAATAAAAAATCCTTTCTGAGCATTTGTTCGAAAGGATTTTTGCTTTAAATAATAAAAGAAATAGTATTTTTTTATCTATTCATTTTCTAATTGACGTATTACTTTTTCTAGATCACTTTTATTTAAATCTGTTTCTGTTTTGTTCTTCAGAATCTCTTTAAGTGCCAAAACATGTGCGGTTTTAAAAGCCTTTTCAGAAGTTGTGCTTATATCCGGACTAACTCCGGTATGTTCCCAGTTTCCACCTGTTATTGCTGCTGTTACTTTTCCAGTAGGAATTAATAGAAGATATTTATTCCCAATTATAAACGGATCTACAGGGTTAGCTGCTCCACCGGTATTTTCACCAATTACCTGGGCTAATTTATATGCTTTTAAAAAGTAAGCCAATCCTTCTGCCGCCGAGAAAGATTGTTTACTGGTAAGAATGTAAACATTCTTATTGAGATATTTTTGACCAGGCACTTTTGATAGCGTGTTATTCTGTACTGTTTTTTCTTTATCTCTGAAATAGGTGGAATACAAATTGGTTTTCTCTTTAAAGAAATAGCTGCAAAATAGCAAGAGCATTCCATTATCCCCACCTCTATTTTCTCTAAGATCAATAATTAATGAATTAGTATGGGCCACAAAATCCATTGCTGATGCTAACGTTTTGGCACTCGAATTGGGCTCTGCAAATCCTTTGAAATTAATATAACCAATATTACCTTCTAATCTTTTTACATTCTCAAAGCCAAAATTCTCAAGACTATTGTGAAAATCGTTTGAAGCGGTTATTTCTTTTGTAATTTTCCGATCTTCAGGATTGAAATTCTCCACGTATTTAACAAAAAAGTGTTGATCTTGAGATATTATTCTTAATTGTTTCGTAAGTTCTTCGGCAAGATTTTTTCCATTAAGAGATTCGAAATTTTTCAACTGAAGTTCAGAATCCAGTTTTTTATAAAGATCTTTGTCTAAATAGTGGTCTTTGACCTTTCCCAAAATCTCTTTTATGACCGGACTATTTGTATTCTGACAAAAAGAAGATAAAGAGTAAAGTGAAAAAGCAAGAATTAGTATTTTTTTCATTAGATTAAAATTTAATGTATGGCAAAAATACTTTCGTAGGCAAAGTGAGAATTGTAAAAAAGGAAACTCATTCAAATAAACAACCATATATTTTTCTGTTCGGTATTAACTTTCTTAAAAAAAGTACCCGGAGTTATTTTGGTAAGTTCTTTAAAATCCTTTATAAAATGAGATTGGTCATAAAAAAGATTTTCATAAGATAGTTCTGTCAGGTTTTTTATTTGTTTATTCTGTATCAGTGCCTTTCTAAAACGATGTACTTTCCGATATTCAGAAGCAGATTTAGCGAGATAGCGTTTAGAAATTTTATTGACATACTGACGAGTTATTCCATTCTTCTGAGCGATATCTTCGATACTAATATCAGTTTCAAGGTTCTGCGTTATCTTTTTTACAAAGCTCAGATCCTTCTCTATAAATTTTGAAAGCCAATAATCTTCTAGTTTTTGTATTTGTGTTTCCCGGTCTGATTCATTGAGAATAGAATTCACTATTTCCGGAAAGTCAGAGGCAATGATTTCATCTTCAAGAAATACAATATTCTCATTATTGAAAAAATGATATATTCCTAATGGTTTAAAATAAATCGTAATTTCATTGATAGCTTGTATGTAGTATATCTCAGTAGAGCTGGTACACCGCGAAACGAGGTCAACAAGTACATTTTCTTCAGGAGATTGGGAAATTTCTATTTTATTTTCATTCTCCATTACTTCAGCATTCTGGCAAGCTGATACAATAAAAAAGTTATTGGGAAATGTAAGATACCGTAAGGCATGATCAGGATCATCTTTAGACATAAAATAATATCCCTGGATATATTTTCTTAGTACTGGATTCGCAGGTTGGTAAAAATGGATTTTCATTAATATTATGTACAGAAATAAAATAAAGGTCTTTATGGTAAAAATACAAATAGAAAAGAAGAAACCCGAAGAAATTCTTCAGGTTTTATGCAATGATTCTTTTTTTTTAAAATATCTCACTAAATACCGCATCCATCAGCATCACAGGCATTCTCTCCATTAGAAAGATCGGTAAATGATGAAACAGTTTCTTTGTATGTTTGCTGAAGTGCATTTTCAAAAACGTCAACAGGTTGGGCTCCTGATACAGCATATTTACCATTTAAAACGAAAAACGGGACACCTGTAATTCCATTATTTCTTGCCTGTTGAATATCTTCATTCACTTCATGAGTAAATTCCTCTGAAGTTACAGCCTGCTTTGCTTCCTCTCTGTCAATACCCAATGAGTCTGCAATAGATACTAAAGTGTCAGGATCACCTACATTCTTACCGTCAATAAAGTGAGCAATAAATAATGCTTCTTCCATTTCATTAGACTTATGATACTTTTTTGATAAGTGTAGAAGTTTATGAGCAGAAAAAGTATTGGTGATTAAAGCTTTTTCAAAATTAAAATCAATTCCAGCACCTTTACCCATTTGTGCTACCTGGCTGATCATTTGACTAGCCTGAGCCTCAGGAAATCCTTTCTTTTCTCTAAAATAAGTAAGGGTGTTTTTCGTTTCTGATGGATTCAGTGTCGGATCCAGTTGAAAACTCTTCCATTCTACTTCTACCTGATCTTTAAAGGGTAACTTTTCTAAAGCCTGTTCAAAATTATTCTTTCCTATATAGCAAAACGGACACATAACATCCGACCAGATTTCTATTTTCATTGTATTTCTTTTGATAAATTTAATCCTGCAAAGTTACCAAATATTTTTAATGTAACAAAATTTATTACATTTAACTGTTTCTTGCTGTCACCATTTTCTTTTTTCTCTCTATCATGCTTCTTAACCCTATCATCAGTAAGGCTAGCAGTCCAAAAAAAAGCCCGATCCATGGATTATACTGAACGTCATAACGGATAATCATCCAGCCTCCGAGTGTTGTTCCAAGAGTTACTCCCAAATTACCAAATGAAGTAGCCAGACTATTGGCAAACTCCAAAGAATTCGGTGCTGAAGAGATCATATAAGTGGACGCATTAAGAAAACTCGGGGAATACAGAAACCCCCAAATTCCAATGGCAATAATAGTCATGATCATACTTCCATCAGACCAATATAGAAGTACAGGCATAATAATAGTTCCTGAAAGAAAAAAAGCTGTAGTAAGTGTTATATTTTTGCTAAGCATTTTTCCCGCGATCCAATTGGCAATGACCCCGATAATTCCAAATAAAAAAAGCATATAACTCACCATGGTAGAATCCATCCCCTTAGCTTTATTCAGATAATCTGCAAAATAACTATAGGTAGAAAACCAAGCGGTAATCATAAAAAAATTCATTGCTGTGCTGATTATAAAAGTAGGCTGTGTAAGTATTTTAATCTGGCTTCCGTATGTTTTCTTTTCTTTTACAGGCATAGAGGGCAATACACAATAAATGGCTATTAGTGCAATTAAACTTACAATGGACTGGATGAGAAATGAATATTCCCATGACCACAAACTAGCAATCCAGGTTGCAAAAGGAACCGTAGTAACCATTGCAATAGCTACCCCACTAAATACAATACCCATAAGTTGATTACTGTATTTTTTGTCAGCCTGTGATACCGCAACAGACAATGCTGTTGCAATATAAACAGGCTGTAAGAAAGCAGGTAAGATTCTTACAAGCATTAAAAGCCAAAACGGAGGAGAAAAATAAGAGACAATTCCGGTGATAAGAAATATAAATATCGCAGTAAACATTACACTTTTACGGTTAAATCCTGATGTCAATAAGGTCATAAAAGGTCCTGTTAAAGCAATGATTAAAGCGAAAGCACTTAGTAAATAGCCTGCTTTATCTATGCTTATTTTGTAATAGTCTGCTATTTGTGGTAAGATTCCAATGACTCCAAATTCGGTCGTAATGACTGCAATAAACCCCAGACATCCAATATATGCATACTTTTTCATCCCTGCTTTTCTGTGATGGTTTCAAAATTCTGACAGGCAAAAATCGCCATCTCATCTACAGCTTTCTGAACTTCATTTAGAATTTCTCCCATATGCATAAAGCCATGAACCATATTTTTATAGAAGCTGATATGGACAGGGATCCCTGTATCTTTCATATGCTGTGCCAGTTCTTCTCCTTCATCTCTTAATGGATCATGCTCTGCTAAAATAACCATAGTAGGGGGTGTATTTTTAAAATCTTCAATTAGTATAGGAACTGCTAAAGGATCAAGTTGGTTTTCTCCCGTAGGATAATAATGTTTCCAGGCTTCAATTCCACCTTTTTTGTTTAAAACAGGTCCATTTTCATAGATTGACCAGGAGTTTGTATTGAGTTTATTATCAGCTGCAGGATAAATTAAGATCTGAAACTTAAACAGCTCCCCTAGCTGTGTTGAAACACTAGTAGCAAGTGCTCCGCCTGCACTGTCACCTATGATCCCAATCTGATGCCTGTCGATCCCCAGAGATACAGCATTATCAACAACCCATTTTACGACATGAGTACAATCATTGAGTCCGGCAGGGAAAGGATGCTCCGGAGCCAATCTATAATCTATAAAAATGACAACTGACCCAGTTTTATTGGCTAATTTCCGAACGACAGCATCATGGGTTTCAAAGCCCCCCGCAATAAACCATCCTCCATGTATATAGATGATGGCTGAAGAGCTTGGATTTTCCCTTCCTTTTGGACGATACACTCTAGTTGGTATTTCATGTTTTCCGTGGGTAATATTGAATTCCTCAATCATCTTTACAGCCTCTTTTTTTTCACTCAATTGAAACGTCATGGTATCAAGGTATTTTCGGGTTTCTTCTAATGGATTAAATGCATTGAATAGCTGTATTTTTTCTAAATGATTTAAAATTTGAGTTATCGGTAATGTTAATTGCATTTTTCTTTTTATTTTATGTTAAATATTTTATTGCAGGAAACTTTAGCGCTATTGTTCCCATTACTGAATATTTTCAGTTTGCAGGGACAAAATTAATTTTCAAATCTTACATTTGCACTGTATACAGTGAATTGTATGGGACTAACAAATTTGTAAGCCATGGGGGAAATAAAAGAAAATTCGACAAATAGCATCAATAGAAAATACATACAGGAATGTGATCTGTCGTATGCAGTTTGTAAAATTGGAGGAAGATGGAAATTATTGATATTAAATCAATTAAAGGATAATAAATTGCGCTTCAGTGAAGTCCGCGACCGAATTTGCGGAATCACAGAAAGAATGCTGACGCTACAATTGAGAGAGCTGGAAAAAGAAAGTCTTATCAAGAGAACTGTGTATGCTGAAGTTCCAACAAGAGTAGATTACGAATTGACAGATATTGCCAGAGAACTGATCCCGATATGGGAAGTGTTGGAAAAATGGGGTGAGAAACACCGGAAATTAATAAAAAACGGACATTAACAACTGATCTTAAAAATTAAAGGAAATCACAAATAGTATTTTAACCGGACACAATTAAGAATTACTGGTCACTTTTTTATTAAATAATATGTGGGCTATCAAAGCCAGAAGTCCGAAACTAGCCCCTACAAAACATACTCCATTCCACTGTGCGTAATGCCAGGCAATGGAAGCCAGCCAGGTTCCAAGTGATCCACCAATGAAATAAAAAACCATATAAACGGTATTTAATCTGTTGACTGCATTGGTTTTAATTAAAAAATAATTGGTCTGATTCATAATATGGCTTGATTGAACACCAAGGTCAACAAGGATAACACCTACAATCAATCCCCAATAGGTTTCACCTGCAAAATATGTAAATGCCCAACTTCCCAATACAATCAGTAGTGAATATAGGATAATCCTGTTCAGATCCATAAATTTTTGAAATTTCCCAACTTTAGCGGCAGCTAATGCACCAACCGCTCCTGCCAATCCGAAACTTCCTACAACAGATGAACCGGCATTAAAAGGAGCTTTTTCCATATGAAAAGCCAGAGATGTAAACAATGCACACATTGAACCGAAAGCCATTGCTCCACGGAAAGAGGCCAATTGTAAAACAGGTTGTGTTCTGGCTAAGTGAAATACAGAGCGCATCAGTTCTTTATAAGTCCCTTTGAAATTAGGAAGCAGATCCGGAAGCATTTTATATACCGCGATCCAGACAACGATCATTACACCCGCAGCAATGCCAAACATGGCTCTCCAACCCCATATTTCACCCACAATTCCTCCTACAAAACGTGATAAGAGAATGCCCATCAGTAAACCTGACATCACCACTCCAATATTGGAAGACCGCTCTTCATCAGATGAGAGCTCAGCAGCGATAGGCACAAAAAGCTGGGGAATTACAGAAGTCATCCCAATTAGTAAACTGGCAGCATAAAGCATCCACAAATGAGTGGCAAAAGTCATCCATAAAAGTGATCCGAAAACCAGAAAAAGATCTACCAGTATCAGTTTTTTACGTAGAAATTTATCCCCAAGAGGGACAATTA
Organism: Chryseobacterium sp. FW101-FHT12H09; assembly: GCF_058790395.1. Classification (NCBI taxonomy): domain Bacteria; kingdom Pseudomonadati; phylum Bacteroidota; class Flavobacteriia; order Flavobacteriales; family Weeksellaceae; genus Chryseobacterium; species Chryseobacterium sp. FW101-FHT12H09. The sequence continues at coordinate 66,466 of NZ_JBYTCP010000004.1, forward strand.
GTAAAAGTCCTAATGCATATCCTACCTGAGTAAGTACAGAAATTTTACTTGCAGCACTTTCAGAAACATCCAGGTCGTCAGAAATAAGAGCCAGTAAGGGTTGGTTATAATAATTATTTGCAACTACCAGTCCTGAAATAATAGCCATTAGCCAGATTACAGTACGTGAAATACCAGGAGATGAGCTCGTCTGCATAGCAAAATTTTAAATTTAAATTTAATGAAAGAAATTAGTGAACTAAAGAATGGAATATCTTTTAGATAGACACAAAGATACCTATTTATATGAAAAATATTTCTTAAAGATCCAGCTGTCTTTGAAATTCTTCCAGATATTTTGCAATATGAAGACCGTCAGCCAGACCGTGATGTGCTTCAATAGAAACAGGCAGGTATTTTCTCCCCTTGCGGATACTAAATTTTCCAAACGTAATTTTGGGGATAGATTCTGTTGGATCAAGATTAGTAGGATGTAACAAAGCACTGAAAGTATTCCACGGAATGGTAGAATGTCTTATTAAAGCTTTAGTCACAGTATCGGTACTCAATCTTAACCCTGAAGAATTTTGTACCGCTTTAACTTCTTCCTGAAGTTCAGCATTAAAAGTTTCAAATTGTTCTGAAAAAGGAATAAATGAAAAACCAAAGGTTCCATCAGCTCGGGCAATGGTGGTTCCGGCGTGGATGACATCAAATAGAACAACCTGATCATCTACGATCCGCATTTTTAATTCATTCACAGAATTTATTGCGGCCATTGATTTATGAAGGTAATAGGCAAAAAAAGAATAGCCATTTGCTTTTACCGTATCATAAGCCGTAGTACAATCTACTTCTGTTGTAAAACCAAAATATGGACTTGCCATTTTTGAAAAAAAATTAAAATGTTCTTTTCTGTTCCATTGTTCAACATCGATGATCTTCATTTTACTTACTGCTTTATCATTTCTGCAAATTTCCGTAAGTTTTCTGATTATAAAAAATTCCAAGATGAAAAATTTAAGCTTATTTCTACCATAAGATTGATATGTAATATTTATATTAATTAATGAATTTAAATAATAAAGGATCTGATTTAAATATTGTTTAACCACATATTTCCCTAAATTTATATGATGTAATAATGATAAAGTTTCAGAGTACAAAATGTGCAGTTTTAACACAAATCATCGATGTCAATTTATGATAAGTTGCTGTCTGTCATCAATACTTTTTACATTATACATTAACACAAAAAATATGAATTACAGAAAATTAGGATGCAGTGAACTGGAAGTCTCAGCGATCACGCTTAGAGCTTGGGCTACTGGAGGTTGGATGTGGAAGAGCAAAGATCGAAAGGAAGCTGTTGAAGCAATTAAAGCGTCTCATGATGTTGGAGTGACTTCTATTGATACTGCCCCAATTTATGGACAGGGAGCCAGTGAGGAAATTGTTGGAGAGGCTATTAAAGGATTTTCTCGTGATAAAGTTCAAATTCTCACAAAATTCGGGATGCGTTGGGATTTGGAGAAAGGAGATTTTGCAATGAAAAGCTATGATCATAATGGAAATGCGATCGAAGTTTATAAATATGCGGGAAAAGAAAGCATTATTTATGAATGTGAACAAAGCTTAAAGAGATTAGGAACTGATTATATTGATCTGTATCAAATTCACTGGCCAGATTCTACCACTCCCATCGATGAAACTTTTGAGGCTGTTTTAAAATTAATAGAACAGGGAAAAGTGCGTTTTGCAGGAGTTTGTAATTATACTGCATCACAGATACAGCAAGCCGAAAGAACGCTTCCTTTGGTTTCTAACCAAATTCCATTCAATATGGTCAACCGCACCGTTGAAAGCGAAACAGTTTCTTACTGCATAGATCACAACAAGTCTGTGTTGGCTTACAGCCCATTAGAAAGAGGATTGCTAACAGGGGAAATACATTCCGGTTATGAGTTTAAACCCGGTGATCATAGAGCTAGTTTACCTCATTTTCAACCCCAATTTGTTGAAAAAACAAATGTCTTTTTAGATAAAATTAAACCTATTGCAGAACAGCATAATGCAAGTTTGAGTCAGTTGGTTTTAAGATGGACTATTGAAAGACCTGGAATCACTATCGCCTTAGCAGGAGCCAGAAATGTGGAACAAGCTGTTCAAAATGCAAATGCAATTCATATTAATTTAAGCAAAGAAGAACTGAAAACAATCGATGATCTGGTAAATACTTTTTAAAAACTAAAGATTAAAAGTTGAAATTATCGACCATAATAGTCTTTTCTCTTTACTCTTTACTCTCATTATCATTAATATTATAAAAGCTATGGAAAATACAAAATTAGGGTTTATTGGATTAGGAAATATGGGAAATCCAATGGCCAAAAATCTGGAAAAAGCGGGATTTCCGCTATCTGTTTATAACAGAACAATTGAAAAAGCGGAAGACTTTAAAGAAAAATCAACAGTTTACAGTAAGGTTTCAGATGTGATTAAAAACAGTGATGTTATTTTTACAATGCTGACCAATGATGATGCAGTAAGAGCAGTATATGAAGAAATACTATCAGTAGATATTCATGGTAAACTGTTCGTTGATATGAGTACTATTTCTCCTGAGGCAAGTAATGATATTTCTTCCGCTGTTAAAATAAAAGAAGCCGGATTTATTGATGCTCCTGTTGCCGGAAGTACAAAACCTGCTGCTGATGGTACCCTGATTATTATGGTAGGTGGCGAAGAAAAAGATGTAGAGCGTGCACAACCTTATTTACAAAAGCTTGGAAAAACCATCAAGCATTTGGGAGAGAATGGAAAAGGAATTGCTGCAAAATTATCAGTAAACTATTTCATATCTACCCTATATCAAGGACTTGCTGAGACTGTTTTATTTTCGGATAAGCTAGGAATAGAACGTAAAGATATGCTGGACATTATTAATGAGAGCGCAAGTGGTAGTGGTGCTACAAAAGTTAAAACACCACTACTGGTGAATGATAACTATGAACCGGCATTTGCATTAGATCTTATGTTAAAAGATATTCTTCTCGCCAAAAAAGCGGGAGCTGATTATCCATTATCAAAAACATTAATTGATACCTACCAGTCGGCTCATGATGCGGGATTTGGAAAAGATGATGTGATCGGTATTATCAATTATCTGAAAAAATAATCATTATAAAAACATGGTATGAACACGGATATTTTTAAAGGAACTCTTTGGACTGCTAAAAAAGTAGATGAGATCTATATTGTAAGTGTAAAAGACAGGTCAGGTATTGTAGAAGCATTGACGGACTTTGTTAAGGTTCAAAAAATACAGTCCGGAGAGATAACAGGAATAGGTGCAGTAAGCGAGGCAACACTTCGGTTTTTTGTTCCTTCGACAAAAAATTATGTCGATAAGACTTTCAATGAACAAATGGAGGCCTCTAATATTTCAGGAAATGTTTCAGTAATGGATGATAAACCACTACTCCATTTGCATATCACGTTGGGAAGACAGGACTATACCGCTTTGGCAGGACATCTCTTGGATGCAAAGATCCGCGGTGCAGGAGAATTTATTTTTTATCCTTTGAACACAAAAATGGTAAAAGTTAAAGATGATGAAGTTGGGATTAATTTTTATGATTTTGAAAAATAATGCTCCAAATCCAATCATAAAAGATACTATATATATGCACTTTTGTATGCATAAAAAGAGAACTTAACAAATACAAACAATGAAATTGGTTTTGAAGCCATCAGAAAATCAAGCCATCCACGATTTGGTTATACCTTTGGTGGATTCAGTTAAGTAGAATTTTGTTTTCCTTATGATCTTTGTATCATCAATTAAGATCAAAAAATAAAGAAAATGGAAACAAAAAAAGTATGGTTCGTTACTGGTGCCTCTAAAGGATTGGGACTTAATTTAGTTAAAAAATTACTAGCCGAAGGATATCGTGTAGCAGCAACGAGTAGAAATGCGGATTCTCTGATTAAAGAGATTGGTAGTGCATCTGAAACATTTTTACCCCTGGAAGTCAATTTGAAAGAGAATTCAAGTGTTAAGGAGGCTGTTGAAAAAAGTATAGCTCATTTTGGACAACTTGATGTTATTGTAAACAATGCCGGATATGCGCAGGTTGGTTCTTTAGAAGAGCTTTCTGATGAGGAATCACGTGAAAATTTTGATGTTAATGTATTTGGAGCATTAAATGTTGTCAGAAATGTAATGCCTTATTTACGAAATCAGAGATCAGGAAATATATTTAATATTTCTTCAGTAGCAGGTTTCTCCGGAGGTTTTGCAGGTTGGGGGATCTATTGTTCCACCAAGTTTGCTATGGCAGGATTTACAGAAGCACTGGCAGAGGAAGTTAAAGAATTTGGCGTAAAAGCTACTGTTGTATATCCTGGATATTTTCGTACAGAATTTCTTACAAAAGGATCAATCAGAACTCCTGAAAATGCTATCGAAGATTACAAAATGGCACGTGAATCTCAACAACTGCATCTTGATACCATTAATGGAAATCAGATGAATGATCCAGAAAAAGGAGCAGAAGTTCTCATTGCGATGAGTAAAGAAGAGCATCCACCTGTACATTTGTTATTAGGAAATGAAACGATTGATTTACTTAAAAATAAAATCGATATCCTAACCCAAGATGCTGAAAAATGGAAAAATTATACCCTATCTACAGCTTATACTGAACTTTCATAAAAAGTACCTATGAACAATACGATAGAAGAAACAAAAGAATATATCGGAATGTGGGTAACCAAAGACGGTCACATCCGCCATGAATTATTACCCGACAATCGATACGACGAAGCCCGTGGTTCGCGTGAAAGTGCCTACCAGGGAAGTTATTGGGTTTCAGGAGATCATATTGATTATAAAGATGATACTGGATTTACCGCAGACGGCGACTTTAAAGATGGGATATTATACCACGGTGGTATGGTTTTTTATAAAGAAAATTGATTTACTAAATTAGCACGATGGAAAAGATGTTTCGCTTTAATTCGATTTCCGAGTTTCATAACTTTTGTAATCTACCTGGTCCTGAACATCCATTGATCAGCCTGATTGATTACAGTAAGGTTTCTTATCCTATAGATGATAATGAAATGAAATGGATTCAGAATTTCTATTCTGTAGGCTTAAAAAGGAATGTTAATGCCAAATTCAACTATGGCCAGCAACAGTATGATTTTGATTCGGGGGTTCTGTCATTTGTTTCTCCACTTCAGTTTTTAAAAGTAGAGATCAATCAAAATGTAAAAGTAGAGCCAACGGGCTGGATACTTCTTATACATCCTGATTTTCTATGGAATACTTCACTGGCAAAAAAGATAAAATCGTACGAGTTCTTTCAATATTCAGTAAATGAAGCTCTTTTTTTGTCAGAAAAAGAAGAAAATGCAATCGCTGAAATTCTAAAAAACATTGAAAAGGAATATCAATCCAACATCGATAAGTTCAGTCAGGAATTGATAATTGCCCAATTAGAATTATTGCTTATCTATTCCGAACGATTTTATGAGCGACAGTTTCTAACCAGGAAAAAATCCAATCATGAGATTCTTGAACGATTTGAAGAGACCTTATCCCGGTATTTCAATAATGGGCATATCCCGGAAAATGGTTTGCCTACGGTAAAAGCTATTGCTGAAGAAATGAATATATCCCCCAATTACCTTGGAAGCTTATTACGGATTCATACGCAGCAGAACACCCAACAGCATATCCAGAACAGACTTATTGAATATGCTAAAGAGCGGTTGAGTACCACGAATTTGTCTGTTAGTGAAATTGCTTATGAACTTGGTTTTGAACATCCACAATCATTTAGTAAACTTTTCAAACAAAAAACGACCCAATCCCCTTTGGAATTCAGAAAATTTTTCTCGTAAAAGCATTTACGAAATGACCATATACAAGGTGAGCTGTTTATTGCAGCTCATCTTTTTTTAACTAATTTATTCTGTTAGATTCTTGTATAAAAGAAAGATACGTTTTTAACCTTGCATGAAAGAAAGTATCTGTCATAAATAGAACCAGGAATAGAATAATAAAGCCAAATGAGAGACCCTTCATGTAGCAGCTGTCAAAAAGTAAATATATGGAAAGTATGAATAGAGAAACCCAAATTGTTTTAAAAATGACATAACTCTTACTATCTTTTTTCGCTTTGATGTATTCTTTCGTAAGAGTTAGCTGATGATTTTTTGAATATTCTTTTTCAACCCTTTGTATCTCTTTACCTTTGGTTACCAAAAGATAGCCTCCATAACTTAAAAGCATTAATGATAAAATACTTAAAGGGATAATAAGCCCTTTAAAAAAGACATCACTTGTTTTAGTTGAATAAAAAATAAGAGGAATACAAAAAATAATAATACCGGCTATCATCAGTTTAGCCTGAATTAAGTCTCCTTTAGTCCAATTACTAAACTGTTGAATAAAATCCATTATAATACAATTGATAAATTAATTCTAATCAGACTTCAGTGGTTGTTACTCCAAATTTCTTTTTAAACGAATAATAGAAATGCGACAAATTCTCAAACCCAAGATCAAGATAAATATCAGTGGGTTTTTTATTTTGATGTTTAATTAAATAATAGGCTTCTTCCAATCGTTTTTCTTTAAGCCATTTTTGGGGAGGTATGCTGAATGCTTTTTGAAAATCACGCTTAAAACCAGATAGACTGCGGCCTGTTAATTTTGCAAAAGCTTCGACAGGTAAGTTGAAAATAAAATTCTGATTCATGAATTCTTTTAAATCAGTTTTATATGGCTCAGAAAAATCAAAAAGCAAATTCTTAAAATCAGGATTACTTTGTAAAAGAAGCTCAATTGCTTCCTTTACTTTTAACGAAGCTAGTTTTGAGCTTGCATTTTTAGTTTTATCAATATAGGGAATCAGAGAAACAAAATACTTCGTAAAAAAATCATCCGACTCAAAAAAGAATTTTTGTTTATTCTTAAATTCGTTATCAACAATAATTTTGTTTTCTGCTGCATATTGCTGAAGTGTATTTTTATCCAGAGTAATTGAAATAAATTGATACTGGGTTTCTTTAGAAGGATGTTTTATAGTTCTTACAAGTTGATTTTTTCTGACCAGAACAACTGTATTTTCTTTAATAATAGTCTTGCCCTGATCATGAAAAGCATGAGTCTCACCAGATAATTGGAATCCTAAAAAATGATCTGGAATAAATTCTTCCATTCCCCTGTATTTTTCAAAAGCACAAGAGTATACCAATCGATCAAATATTATTTCAGAACTTTTTGTCATAATACAAATATCTGAAATTTAAAAAATACCAGCAGCCCCTTTGTTTGCTATTTCCTTATCCTGCTCCGGCGAACCTCCGGAAGAGGCAATAGCTCCTATTATTTTTCCCTCTTTATTTTTAATAACCACGCCACCTGCTATTGTTAAAAGTCCGTCGTTAGAATTTAACATACCATATCCATGAATGTCAGCACCTGAAACAATAGTGCCCATTGTATCACTGTCGACACCGAACATTACTGCAGTTCGGGCTTTTTTAATAGCAAAATCGATGACGCCATAAACGCTGTCCAGTCTTGCAAATGCGACCAAATGTCCTCCTGTATCTACTACGGCAAGGCTTACAGGAATATGTAAAGATTTTGCTTTTTCTATGGATGCATTTATTGCAATTGTTGCTTCAGAATAAGTGATATTCATTTGTTTTTTTTATTTAATGATGTTAAATGAATGCGTAAACAAAAATATTTACGCATTCTCTGAATATTGAATATTGTGTTTTAACTTTTTACACTCCAGGCTTCTGTTTGTAATTGTTTTACAAAATCCTCTGTTTCTTTAGGGTGTAAATTTCTGAAATTACTATGATCATCTAATGCAACATTTACAATTACATCAGCCATAGATTGTGGATCAAGTTGGTTGGCAAGAGCTTCAGTAGTTCCTGCAAAAACTGATTCTGGGGTGAAATTTACCTTAGGATCATACCAATGCATAATAGAATCTACTCCCCTATCATTAAATCCAGTTCCAAAAACTCCCGGATTACAGGTTGCTATTTTGATGTTAAAAGGTTCTAATTCTGTCTTAAGACCTTCTGCGATAGCCTCTAAAGAATGTTTTGAAGCACAGTAAGCAGCAACGTAAGGAACAGTCCAAAGACCTCCCATTGATGATGTAAAAACAATTTTACCACCTTTCTTGTCGATAAATTTTTTAATAAAACCTTGAGCCAGCTCCAAAGCTCCGAATACATTTACTTCAAACATAGAACGGATCAGATCCAGAGGCTGCTCAGCAATAGGTCCTCCTTCCATGATACCGGCATTACTTATTAAAATATCAATATCATATTTTTTTAAAGTATAAGCAATGTCTTTAGGATTGGTCACATCTAATTTATCAACAGTCATCTGAACACCCTGTTCTTTGGCTTCTCTTATTAAATCACTCATCTGCGGGTAAACCTGTGTCGTCGCAATGACATGGTGTCCCTTTTTAGCTAGATCGAAAGCTGCAATTTTACCAAAACCACTTGCAGCACCTGTAATTAAAATTGTTTTACTCATTTTGTATTTTTTATTCTGTTTAGTTAGTAAAACAAATTTCAACTTTATGTGAACTTATGTTATTGGTGGAAAGCCCAATGTTTTATTGCTGGAAAGTTCAATCTAAAAAAATGTTATTTTTAAATATTTATTGGTGATTGGTCAGCTTTTTGAATGATAAAATCAACCAAAGTCATATAAATACCAAAAGTTTTTATAGATCATAATATATTATTCATTGAAACTAATTACATTCACAAAAAAAGGAATTTATTGTCCTCAAGGTCAATTTTACATAGATCCCTGGCGGCCTGTCGATCTGGCGGTGATCACTCATGGACATGCAGATCATGCCCGTTGGGGAATGAAAAAGTATTTTTGCCACCATTTTACCAAACCTATTTTATACCAAAGAATAGGACCTGAAATTGAATGCCAGAGCGTAGGTTATGGTGAAGTTACAATAATTAATGGAGTCAAGGTTTCTCTACATCCTGCAGGCCATATCATAGGATCTGCCCAAATCAGATTAGAGTATAAAGGATATGTAAGTGTAATTTCAGGAGATTATAAAGTTCAGGATGATGGATTAAGTACTCCTTTTGAATTGGTAAAGTGTCATGAATTTGTGACTGAAAGTACTTTTGGGCTTCCCATTTACAACTGGTTGGAAATTGAAGATCTTAATAAAAAACTTCAAAATTGGGTATTAAGAAATAAAGAAAACGGGAAAACATCTGTTTTTGTGGGCTATTCTCTTGGAAAAGCACAACGTATTATGAAGGCAATAGAAGGATTAGGAAAAATCCATGTTCACTATTCTATTGGGAAGCTCAATGAAGCTTTTGAAAGTGTGGGAATAAAACTTCCTGAATATGAGGTTCCTGACTTTAAAGAAAGTACCAAGCATCTGCAAAGTGAAATTGTTATTGTTCCGCCGGCTTTATTAGACAGTAATATCATTCGTAAAATACCCGAAGCGGCGACAGCCATCTGTTCAGGATGGATGCAGGTTCGGGGTGCCAGAAGATGGCGAAGTGCTGATGCAGGATTTGCAATGAGTGATCATGCAGATTGGGGTGGATTACTGCAGGCTGTAAAAGCTACTGAAGCAGAAATTGTTCATGTTACCCATGGGCAAACGGAAGTTTTTTCAAAATACTTAAATGAAATAGGTGTTAAAGCTGATGTTGTACAAACTCAGTTTGGTGAGGATGAAGAAGAGGCTGAAAAAGAAAACATTGAAAATCCTGAGCCATGAAACATTTTGCAGAATTGATCAATGCTTTGGAAAGCACTAATAAAACCAACGCTAAAATAGATGCGATCATCGATTATCTTGAGCGTGCACCTGAAGAAGATAAAGTATGGTTTATTGCTTTGTTTACCGGCAAAAGACCCAAAAGAAATGTCAATACAAATTTAATGAAGGAATGGGCATTGGAAATTACCCAACTTCCCTTCTGGCTTTTTCAGGAGAGTTATTCATCTGTAGGTGATCTTGGTGAAACACTTTCCTTAATTCTGCCACAGCCTACAGAAAAAATAGAGCGGACTCTTTCACAGTGGATGAATGACATTGTAAATCTGAAAGATAAAACTGAGGCCGAAAAAAAAGAATTCGTTTTACAATCGTGGAATGGGCTGGATTATACGGAGCGACTGATTTTCAATAAATTATTAGGTGGAAGCTTCCGTATAGGTGTTTCCGATAAAACATTGATCAATGCTCTGACAAAATATTCAGGGCAGGAAGCAAGTGCATTAATGCATAGCATGATGGGAAAATGGAATCCTGGTGAAGTTTCTTTTCAGGAATTGATCTCAGCAGAAAAAGTGAATGCTGACAACTCTCGTCCTTACCCATTTTGTCTCGCCTATCCTTTGGAAAAAGAACTTTCCGAATTGGGAGAACCTAACGAATGGCTGATCGAATATAAATGGGATGGAATACGTGGTCAGATCATCAGAAGAAATGATGAAGTTTTCATCTGGTCCCGGGGTGAAGAACTGATCACTGAACAGTTTCCTGAAATTGTAGAAGCTGTAAAGGCTATGAAAGGGAATTTTGTTTTAGATGGAGAAATACTTGCGGTAAAGGATGGTAAGGTTTTAAATTTTAATGAATTACAGAAAAGGTTAAATAGAAAAAATGTTACTAAAAAGATGCTTACTGATATTCCTGTTGAAGTATTTGCTTATGATTTAATTGAACTTGAAGGCAACGATCTACGGGTGAAGCCCATCTCTGGAAGAAGAGCTATGCTCGAAGAATTATTCCTTAATGAAAATCCTGAAAAAATTCGGCTTTCAAGGGTTATTGAATTTGAAAAATGGGATGAATTAGATCAAATCAGAGAAAGTTCACGGGATATTAATAGTGAGGGATTAATGCTTAAACAAAAGAATTCTCCTTATCATTCAGGACGAAAAAAAGGCGACTGGTGGAAATGGAAGATCAATCCAATGACCATTGATGCAGTATTGATCTATGCCCAGAAAGGAAGTGGAAGGCGAAGTGCTTATTATACTGATTATAGTTTTGCTGTAAAAAATGGAGATTCTCTGGTAACAATTGCGAAGGCCTATTCAGGGTTAACGGATAAAGAAATTATGGAGGTCAGTCGTTTTGTAAATAAGAATGCTATTGAAAAATTTGGGCCGGTCCGCACAGTAAAAGCTGAGCTTGTTTTTGAAATTGCTTTTGAAGGAATAGGCTTCAGTAGTCGCCATAAAAGTGGTGTAGCATTGCGTTTTCCAAGAATCGTACGGTGGCGGAGAGACAAAACGGTAAATGAAATAGATGATCTTGAAGAAATAAAAAAACTGATACAATAATTTGACTGCTTTTGAAAATACCAATGGATTTAAGGTCATTCAGCAATGGATGGCTGAAAAAGGTAATTCCCCTTTCAAATTTCAGACAGATACCTGGTGGAAGTTTGGAAATGGATACAGCGGAATGGTTATTGCGCCAACAGGATTTGGAAAAACTTATTCTGTATTTTTAGCTCTGATCACTGATTTTCTCAATCATCCTGAAAAGTATAAAAAGGGACTGAAAATGATCTGGATCACTCCTCTTCGATCCCTTTCTAAAGATATTGCAAAGGCAATGGAAGAGGCTATCAATGAGATAGGACTGGATTGGACTGTTGGAGTGAGAAATGGCGATACTGATCCCAAAACAAGGCAGCAACAGGTCAGAAATATGCCAGATATTCTAGTGGTAACTCCTGAAAGTTTACATCTTCTTTTGGGTCAAAAAGATCATTTGAAATTTTTCAAAAATCTCCATTGCATTGCGGTTGATGAATGGCATGAACTATTGGGTTCCAAACGGGGTGTAATGGTAGAACTGGGTATTTCACAGGTTAGAAAGTATGTTCCTTTATTAAAAATTTGGGGAATTACAGCAACAATCGGTAATCTGGATGAAGCACTGGAGGTCTTAATTCCATATGATATCAAAAAAACAAAAATTACTGCGAAACAGCAGAAAAAAATTGACATCATTCCTGTATTTCCGGATGAAGTCGAAATTTTACCATGGGCAGGGCATTTGGGGGCTAAGCTTGCTGATAAAATTGTTCCTATTATTCTTGAATCTAAATCTACGATCGTATTTACCAATACCCGGAGTCAGAGTGAAATGTGGTATCAGTTATTGCTTAATGCATATCCTGATTTTGCGGGCCAGATTGCTATTCATCACAGTTCTATTGATGCTCATTTAAGAATCTGGATCGAAGATAATTTAAGCAGTGGTAAATTAAAAGCTGTTGTTTCTACTTCATCTTTAGATTTAGGTATCGACTTCAAACCTGTTGATACTGTGATTCAAATAGGTTCTGCTAAAGGTGTGGCCAGATTTCTGCAACGCGCCGGACGAAGTGGACACTCTCCTTTTGAAACCTCTAAAATCTATTGTGTTCCCACACATTCTCTGGAACTGATTGAAGTGGCTGCCTTAAAAGAAGCCGTAAAACAAAAAGTTATTGAACCTCGTGAACCTCAGGTGTTGTGCTTTGATGTTTTGGTACAGTTCCTGATGACTTTAGCTGTTGGTGACGGATTCTTTCCTGATGAAACCTATGAAAGAATTAAAAAGGTCTATACTTTTCAGGAGATGACTCCTGAAGAATGGAAAGAGATCATTGATTTTCTTACTATTGGCGGCAGTGCATTAAAAAGCTACGAAGAATTTCATAAAGTAGTGATTATGGATGATGGGTTATTTAAAGTGACTTCCAGAAAAATAGCTATGCTGCACCGGATGAATATGGGAGCGATCGTAAGTGATGCAATGCTAAAGGTTAAATTTATTTCTGGTGGTTATATTGGAATGATTGAAGAATACTTCATTTCAAAGCTTAAAAAAGAAGAAAAATTTATTTTGGCCGGAAGAGTTCTTGAAGTAGCAATGGTTAAGGATATGACCGTTTATGTACGTCTGTCGAAAGGAAAAGCCTTAGTTCCCAGTTACCTTGGCGGAAGATTACCTTTAAGTTCCAATTTGAGTACTTTTTTAAGGGAAAAGCTTTCCGGGGCATTGAATCCTGCTTCTTCAGAAAAAGAACTTAAATTTTTGCATCCTCTCCTTGTCAGTCAGGAAAAAACATCCCATATTCCGAAAGAAGATGAATTTCTGGTGGAACTGATTAAAAACAAAGAAGGGTTTCATTTGTTTATGTACCCTTTTGAAGGACGTCTGGTGCATGAAGTCATGGCTGCATTAATTGCCTTCAGAATTTCTAAACTCGCTCCTATTTCCTTTTCAATGGCCATGAATGATTATGGTTTTGAGCTGTTCAGTGATAAAGAAATTCCTTTAAATGAAGGCAACCTGGAGAAGATTCTAACCCGTGATAATCTGATGGTTGATGTTATTTCAAGTATTAATTCTGCTGAAATGGCACGTAGAAAATTCCGCGATATTGCCGTTATTTCAGGAATGGTTATCCAAAATTTCCCTGGACAGCAACGATCAAATAAAGCCTTACAAAGTTCAGCGGGACTCATTTTTAAAGTATTTGAAGATTATGATCCAAATCACTTTCTTGTAAGACAGTCTTATACAGAAGTTTTTAATATGCAGCTACAAGAACAAAGACTTGTAGAAGCCTTCAAAAGAATTGAAAAATCGAAAATTATTTTAAAATATTCTAATACTTTTACACCGTTAAGCTTCCCAATTAAAGTAGATAGTCTTCGTCAGACTCTTTCAAGCGAAGGTTTAGATGCGAGAATACAAAAATTGATAGAACAGGCGGGTAAGAGAAGAGAATAAAGAGTTGAAATATGGATATTGACGATTTAGAAGTTAGATTTAATAGATTAGCTATACCTGAATCCCGGTCTGGAAATTCAGAAAGCTCTCGAAAATAAACATGTATATAGCCACAAAAAATATCAGTATTCAAAATGAAGTTTTTACTTTAACGAATCAGCGTGCGTTGTTTTGGAAAAAAGAAAAAGCATTGATTCTGTCAGATCTTCATATTGGAAAAACGGCTCATTTTAGGAAAAATGGAATTGCACTGGCAAATCATGTGATGAAGAGTGACCTTGAGAGATTGTCGGTACTAATTGCTTATTTTCAGCCTGAAAAATTTATTGTTGTCGGAGATCTGCTGCATGCGGGAAACAATTCTGATGTCGAAGAATTTTGTGAATGGCGAAATCAATACTCCAAACTGAAGTTTTATCTTATTGAAGGAAATCATGACCGTATTTCAAAGGAGCTGGAAGAAAAATTATGTCTTGATTTTAAAGCAAAAATTTTAGAATTGGCAGATATTCTTTTTATTCATGATTTTGATAGGTTCAATCCGAAGTTTCAGATTACAGGACATATTCATCCTGGATTTGTCATTAATTCCACTGTTAAAAATATCCGTCTACCCTGTTTTGTACAAACTACACATCAATTATTACTTCCCGCTTATAGTGAGTTTACAGGATTAGATACAAAAAATCTCCCTAAAGGAGGAAGATTCTATGTTTTTACGGATGCTGAGATCTACCAAATCTAAGCTTTATTCTAATATTTTTTTCATCATGAGATCGGTCTGTTCCTCATTTCCTAAACGGAAAATATGTTTATCGAATTCGACAAAACCATTCTTTTTATAAAAATTCACGGCTCTAAGGTTCTCCTCCCAAACTCCTAACCATATGTAAGCTTTTTTCTGTTCTTTTGCCACATTTAAAGCTTTGTCATAAAGGAGTTGGCCAACCTTTTTACCATGATGACTGCTTCTTACATAAATCCTTTCAATCTCAAGTGATGTTTTATCCTGCAGTTCGGTTTGTGCAGTGCCTGCATTAAGTTTTAGATAGCCAATTGGGTTGTCTTCTTCCCAGGCGATAAAGAAAAAAGAATCCGAATTATTTAGTTCATCTGTCAGCTTTTCTTTGTTAAAGCTTTTTTCAAGATAGAGATCCATTTCCTCCTTCGAATTATCTCCGGAAAATGTTTCTGAGAAAGTTTCTTTTCCAATGGTCTGCAGCGTTTCCCAATCCTCCAGAAATGCCTGATTTATGATTATTGAGTTCATATTCACTTATTGTTTTAATTCTACTCATACAAAATTACGAATACCATATAAAATAGTCTTGTATACCCTGATGAAATTTAATTTTTTTTGGGCCATAATCGGTTTTGGCGATAGCTTAAATCGAAAAATAAAGTTTTTAATATTTAGAAATATTCAGGAAATTTGTATCATGAAAATCATCCCGTTAAAAGAAGGCAATTTTGTAGCCAGCCCAACAAAAGACTTTAGTCTTTTAACGACAGAAAAAACAGATCTGGCTCAGGGAATAAAAATGTCTGTACAGCTCTTCCTTATTATCACAAAAAATGACTTTATTATTTTAGATACTGGTTTAGGCTGGAAAAGTGAAACCGGTAAAACAATCGTTTCAGAGATTTTAAAGAGAGAAAATATTAACCCAAAACAAATTACGAAGGTCCTGCTCTCCCATCTTCATAAAGACCATATTGAAGGAGCAATACAATATACGGAAGACGGTTTTGAAGCGACATTTCCAAATGCTGATATTTATATTCAAAAGCGCGAACTTGATTATGCTATGGAGAATAAAGGAAATCCTTCTTTTGATTTTAAAACACTCGAAAAACTGATCCAACTTCCTAATATCATCTGGATGAACGATGACAAAGGATCTATTACTGATGAAATCTCTTATGAAGTGGTTGGTGGACATACGCCTTTTATGCAGGTTTTCTGGATTACCGAAGATGGAGAAACTGCTTTTTATGGTGCTGATGATCTTCCGCAAGAAGCTTATTTACGGTATCATCTTGCCTATAAAAGTGATTTTGATGGTAAAAAAGCAATGGAACTAAGACAGATCTGGCAAAAAGAAGCTGAAGAAAACCATTGGAAAATACTATTTTATCACGATCTTAATAAGCCATTCATTCAATTTTAGCAGGATTCTATAAATTATTAAACCACTTATAAATATCTACCTCAGATGGAATAAGCAGTTTCTTTCGAAGTCTGTTCTTTCGGTTCTGAACAGCTTTAGGCGTTACATACGTATAGGTTGCTACTTCTTTTGTAGATAAATTTAGTTTTAAATAAATACAGAAAATCAATTCTGAGTTTCTCAGATTAGGTTGTATAGCGAATATTTTATCAAAAAAACCAGGATAAACTAGTCTGAATTTATTCAATAGACGGGGGGAATTTTCTTTGGCTAATGCTATAATTTCATCTTGAGCAAAAATTTTTTCGTTTAAATCTTCTAAATTGAATCCAGGTTTTTCGTTTTTCATAATATTGTTCTCATCTCTGCTAGTTCTGTAGCTTTTTTATTGTTTACAGAATTAAATCCACTTTTTCACTATTATTATCTGTCTCTTCGCTGTGTCAAATTAATATTGCCAGTACAAACAGTAAGATACCAATTGATGTTTTTAATCTACTATTTAAGATTTCAACATGTCTCAAAAATAAAATCTACTATAATGAAGACAAAGAAAGAAAAAATGATTAAAATTTTGTTGAATTGAAATACCACATAGATACCACGCGAACCCTTATATACACGGAGTCTGCTTTATCTTAATTAATTTTTTCTAAAATTTATTAGTTTTTAAAGTGAGAATTCAAATTTACACCAATACCTAATTTATTTTTTATGATTACAATCACTGTATATAAAATTTACTGGTCTCTTTAAAGCCCGCAAAATAGTAAAAAAATACGAAGCATGGTACCTATGTGGTATCTCTGTTTTAGGAAATTTGGAAAAAATATTTTCTCTTTACTTAAATGAATTAAGAAGCTCATGTAAGATTAGCTTAAAAGATATAGTATGTCTAAAATATCTTACTCTTTTAGAGTATTAAATAAATCACAATGTGGTTCTTTTACAGGACTTTAGATGAACTTACTAGTCAGAATTATAAAAATAAAGAAAGAAAAGCTTTAAAAAAAATTGTGAACAGAAAAAAATCTATTAATTTTAAAAAAACTAACCATCATGAATTCACAAATCGTTACGGGTAACCTATGGACGGCTCACAAAATAGAAGATTGCTATATAGTAAAGCTTCAGGATAAGGCCAATATCACAGAAGCTTTAAATGATTTTATAGCGTATGAGAAAATTAAATCCGGAAATATTTCGGGAGTTGGTATTGTAAAAGAAATGACGCTTCGCTTTTTAGATCCCACTGTAAAACAATATTTATACACCCATCTTAATAATCCAATAGATGTTCAGGATATTTCGGGTTGTATTTCAGAAAGTGAAGGAAAACCTGTATTATTTTTAAATGCTACTATGGAATGGAAAAATGAAACCACTTTATCAGGTCAGTTAATGGATGCTAAAGTGTATGGATGTACAGAATTCCTTTTTTATTCCATTAATAATACTGAAATGTTCACGGAGAAATGTTTAAACCTTGGCAAGACAAGTTCTTGGAGTTTCAATTA
Source organism: Chryseobacterium sp. FW101-FHT12H09 (assembly GCF_058790395.1). Classification (NCBI taxonomy): domain Bacteria; kingdom Pseudomonadati; phylum Bacteroidota; class Flavobacteriia; order Flavobacteriales; family Weeksellaceae; genus Chryseobacterium; species Chryseobacterium sp. FW101-FHT12H09. Next base: position 83,995 of record NZ_JBYTCP010000004.1, read on the forward strand.
ATAATCCCCCATTACCATAATCTTTAATCGATCTTTATTGTATAAGGATCGGATTGTGCTTTAGGGATCCACAGCCAGCCATCTTCTGTTTTGCCGATATATCCGATTCCCGGCCATGGAAGATGGCAGGTTGTTACCAGTCTTTTATCATTATAGCAGTTGTCAAAAATCTTTTTTCTTGTTGTAACACCTTCTTCAAAATTGATATCCCACTGCGTACCCCAGTCGGGATGATTGATCAATAAAGGGGAATGAACAATATCTACGAGATGGGTAATCGATTGATTTTCTGAAAATACATGAAAGATAATATGCCCCGGTGTATGTCCTGGTGCAAATTCTGTTTTTAAACATGAAAAAAGGATATCGCCGGGTTCAAAGATTTCCAGATCATTTTTAATGGCCCTAAGTATTTCTGTCTGTAGTTTTCCTGTTGGGTAAGAAGACATTTTACTCTTAGAAAAGTCTTTTTCATCATTATTCCAGAAGCTATATTCCGGAGCAGAAATATAATATTTTGCATTGGGATATATTCTTCTACCTTCTTTTGAAAGAATTCCGCCAATATGATCCCGGTGAGCATGGGTGATTAGGATATCTGTAATCTCTTCAGGTGAAATTCCTATTTCTAAAATACTGTTCTGAAGCCATCCCGCATTAACGGGATCATGATAACCTTCTCCTGTATCAACAAGAATGTACTGATTTCCCTTTTTGATCAGAAGTGTCGTGATAGGCATTTCATAATCAGATTCGGATAAGTGGAGAGTTTTCAATGCATTCTGTACCTTTTCTTTTTCTATTTCAGGAGCTAGAATTGGCTGTGGATCTCCGATTCCAAAATATCCATCTGATAAAACATAAATCTCAATCTCTCCCATTGGAATTCTGACCGATGCACTTCTTTTTGATCTCATTTACTTTGCTGAATTTGATTACTATCTTATCAATATTAAATAGCAGATTTAAATAAAGACCACCAGATCGGATATGATCTGGTGGTAAATGTTTATTTATACTGTAAAATTAAATAATTTTCAGCTATTAAAGTCTATCAAAGTTTCAAAATTAAAGGGTTAATTCTTGAAATATATTTAATTATTTAAATAAGAGTTTCTTAAATGCTTCAGCAGCAAGATGTACCTGTACAGCCCAATCATCCGCAGCGTCACTTCCTGCATCATCGGAAATGTACTTCAGGCATAAAAACGGAATTTCTTCTTTCATAGCAATAAGAGCTAAAGGATAAGCTTCCATATCCACGATGTTATAATCAATTTCTACATGATCCATTTCAAAACTGTCTCCACTTCCACATGTTCCTTCTTTTACGTTATCCATTTTCAATCCATATTCCAACACTGGTGGAATTCCTGATAATGGAGTTTCGTATTTTTTAAAACCAAGTCCTCTTACATCCATATCACGTTGAATAAACTTCGTACAACAAACGATATTTCCCTTACTAAAAGTCTTACTTCCCGCAGAACCCAGATTAACGATGAGCTTGGGTTTCCTTAAATAGATTTCTTTTGTAAGTGCCGAAGCTGCATTTACCTTTCCTATTCCTGTGATCAGTTTATGAGTGTCATCAAAAAGATCAGCTGCTTCAGATTCCAGAGCAAAAACAAAAAGGATATCAGAAATGGAATATGTATGTTCAGTATTGATTGTTATCATGAGTGAATAATTTAGAAATAACGGTTGCAAATATATTATAATAACAGGATGTATTCATCAAAAAGGGCATAAAAAAAGCTGAACAAATCGTTGAACAGCCTTAATTGTAAAATATGGTAATAACTATCTCAAAAGCTTCTTACCAAGCTTGATACTATACAATGTAATAAATACTGTAATCACAAGGAATAAGGCTCCTATCCAGGGTGTACTACCAATTCCTAAAGATGATGTTACGATAAGTCCTCCGGAATAAGAACCAATAGCAATTCCTATATTAAAAGCGGCAATATTAATTCCTGATGCAACATCTTCTGTTCCCGGCAATTCCTTTTCTGCTATCTGAACGACCAAAAGTTGTAATCCCGGAACAGTAGCAAAGGATAATGCTCCAAGGAAAAATAATGTTATAATACTTAGTATTGGGCTGTGTACTGTAAAGTAAAATAAGAAAAGTACGATACCTTGAGCAATAAACATCCATAATAAGGCTTTCAAAGGATTTTTATTGGCTAATCTTCCCCCGATAAGATTTCCTAGCGCGATAGCAATACCGTAGATCAGCAGGATAAGTGTAACTAAAGATTCTTTCAATCCTGTAATTTCCTGTAGGATTGGAGACAAATAGGTGAAGACTACGAACGTTCCTCCATATCCCATTGCGGTCATTAGAAAAGCAAAAATCAAACGTTTATTCGTCAATACTTTTAGCTGTTGTTGGAGAGATGCTGTCTTTCCGTTTTGTAAATGACCAGGAACAAGGATCATACTGGCTATTAAACCAATAATTCCCAGAATAGCCACTCCAATAAAGGTTGCTCTCCATCCAAAATGCTGCCCTATAAATGTTCCCAGCGGAACCCCGGTTACAATAGCCAACGTTAATCCCGCGAACATAATGGAAATTGCCGTCGCTCTTTTTTCTTCAGGAACCAGAGATGCAGCAATGGTAGATCCAATGGAAAAGTAAACGCCATGTGCAAAACCTGTTAAGATTCTGGCTAAAATTAAAGTAACAAATCCTGGTGCTATAGAAGCTAATCCATTTCCGATTACAAACAATAGCATGATTGAAACCAAAAGTGTTTTGCGAGGTACCTTTCCTGTTAATGCTGTTAATACAGGTGCTCCGATAGCAACTCCTATTGCATACAAGCTTACCAGTAATCCTGCTGATGGTATGGATATTCCAAGATCTCCGGCTACGGTAGGTAAAAGCCCTACAATAACAAATTCTGTAGTTCCAATACCAAATGCGCTGATCGTTAATGCCCATAATGCAGCAGGAAGTCCTTTTCTTATCTTTTTGTTTCCTGTTTTACCAGAAACTGAAATTTCATTTTGATAGTTCATTGTATTATGTTTTTCACTGTTATTTTAACAGGACAAATTTCCGACGAAATAATGTATTATAAAAATAACTTAAATAGTAGTTTATTATCAGAAAAATAATAGATAAAAAATAAGCCTACTACTGCTTTATCTGTGAATTGAATTTGAAATGATTAAAAAAATTGTTTATTTGTAGAAAATACCAACCAGTATCTAAATGAAAAAATCTGAAGCCACCCGACTGAATATTCTGCAAAAGGCGTTTGAACTCATTTATTCTCATGGATATCAGACGACAAGTGTAGATGAAATCATTGCCACTACTCAGGTAACAAAAGGTGCTTTTTATTATCATTTTAAAACAAAAGATGAAATGGGGCTCGCTATCATTAATGAGTTAATGAGATCTTCATTTAAGAAAACTTTTATAGATCCATTTCAAAATACCGATAATCCGTTGGATACTATTTATCAGTTAATGAATTTTATGCTGATGGAAAATGAATTTTTGAAGGTCCAATATGGTTGTCCTACAGCTAATCTCACTCAGGAAATGGCTCCATGGAATATTGAGTTTACAAAAGCATTGAATGATCTTTCAAAGCAATGGGAAGATGCTATGATTAAATCCATTGATCATGCAAAAGAAACCGGAAAGGTGAACAAAAATGTGGATTCTAAAGGAATTGCTGTTTTCGTAATGTCAGGGTATTGGGGAGTCAGAAATTTAGGAAAACTGGAGAATAACAAATCAGTATATGTAACTTATTTAAAGCAACTTAAGGCTTATTTTAGCACAATGCAATAATTTTTTTCAACAAAAACATACTAATTAGTATGTTTTTGTTATATCTTTGTCTGCGTATTAAAAATGATCTATGTACCAAACGCTTACTTTCCTCCACTCCATCTTCCGATGGTTGGTTTTACTAAGTCTTATTTACACCATATTCAGAGCTTATAAGGGATACTCTTCGGACAAAGAGTTTTCTAAAAGTGATGATTCATTAAGACATTGGACAGCCACTATTGCGCATATTCAGCTCGTTTTAGGAATTACACTCTACTCCCAAAGTCCAATTGTTTCCTATTTCTGGAAAAACTTTGCGACAGCAAAAGAAAGTTTTGATCTGTTATTTTTTGGACTGATCCACATTTTCCTGATGCTCATTTCCATTGTACTTATAACAGTAGGATCATCTTTAGCAAAACGTAAACAAACAGATAAGGACAAGTTTAAAACGATGCTTATATGGTTTGGTATCGGGTTGCTTATCATTTTTATCGCCATTCCCTGGCCCTTCTCACCTCTTGCAAACAGACCTTATTTCAGATAATTATGACAGATTTATTTAAAACTAAAATCGGACGTCTCCGAATTCTCGCTATCCTGGAAGGAATTTCATTATTAACGTTAGTGTTCATCGCTGTCCCATTGAAACATTGGATGGGAAATCCCACTTTTGTAAGGATAATGGGACCTATCCATGGGACATTGTTTCTTTTATTTCTTTTCAATACCCTAAGTGTCGGTGTTGAACAGCATTGGAAGTTTAAAGAAACCACATGGAAAGTTTTACTTGCATGTTTTATTCCCTTTGGAACCTTTTATATCGACAAGAAAATATTAAGTAAGTTATGAAAAGCTTATTGATTTTCTGGGGAATTCTCCTTGTTATCTATGTAAGCTATCGCGTTTACCGATACCAAACATTGGATAACGGATTACCCCAACTAGTAAAAAAAGGGGCAATTATTCTTGATGTAAGAACGGAAAAAGAATATGAAACAGGACATATTGAAGGTTCTGTTAATATTTCTCTGGGAACGATCAGGGAAAGATATATTGAATTAGATAGGGAAAAAGCATATATCACAGTCTGTTCACATGGTCTTAGAAGTGTAAAAGCTGAAAGCATTTTAAAAGAAAAAGGTTTTACAAAAATATATAATGGAGGTGCATGGAGTGATCTGGAGAAAAGCTTAAAGAAAGAATAAAAAAAATCGAAAGAGCCTAAAAACTCTTTCGATTTCTATCAGAATAACTGAACTCTGTATTTTATACTTTTTGTTTTGCTTCAGATAGATTTACCGGTTTTCCCAGTGCTCCGAATTCATGAAGATCACCAAAAACTTCAATTCTAATCGATTGATCAATTCCTCCAATTCTAACAGCGTCAAAACCATTGTCATGAATTAGTTTTTCAACCTGATCATCAATGCTTGTATCGTCGGTTGCATAAAATAAGACTGATCTATCGGGAGTTTGATAAGCCGCATCAGATAAAGTTCCCGCTCCTAAAGTTCCTAATGCTTTAACTAGTTTTGCGCTTTTGGGTAAGAAGCTCTTATTAATTTCTCCTGCTGATTCTTTTTCTCCAATGATTTTTTTGAATCCACCGTTTTCAGCCGGAGCAATAGGATTTGAAGGATCTACAATAATTTTACCTTCTAAATCTGCAGCATATTCTTTCATAAATCCAGCGATTGTTCCAAAAGGAATGGCCAAAACTATAATATCTGCAGTTTTTACGGCTGTTGGAATATCACTTGATTCAGTGTTCCATTTTTCAGAAAGCTCTTTTGCCTTTTCTACATTTCTGTCCGCAGCAATAAATTTATTATTAGACTTTGCCATATTTCCGGCTACAGCCTGTCCGATATTTCCTAAGCCAATTACAGCTACTTTTGATGATGTTGTCATAATGATTTCTTTTTAAAATTTATACTACAAATATCTGCTGAAAGAAGATCTGCTTCCAATAAACTAAATTAAGAAATACTATTGATCTGGTTTAAGATTTCGGTTTAACAAGTCTGTTTCTTAATCTGCTTAGGAATTCCGGAGTAATTCCTAAAAAGGAAGCAATCTGTGTCTGTGGCAAACGATTAGACAGCTGAGAATAGGTTTGCATAAAAGAAAGATACCGCTCTTCGGCTGTAGAACTTATATTTTGCAGCAATCTGTTTTGTAAAGTAACAAAACTGTTTTCAAGCAAAACTCTGAATATCCGGTCGAATTTTGGTGCCGTTTTGTATAGTGTAATTAAATTTTCATGACTGATCTGCAAAACCATAGTATCTTCTAAAGCATCAATATTAAGTTCTGAAGGTTGCTTTTTGTGAAAGCTTCGGATGTCATTTATCCACCAATTTTCGGGAGCAAACTGGATAATATGGGTATTTCCTTTTTCGTCTATTTTATAAATACGTAAGCATCCACGGACTACAAAATTAAACTGATTGCAAACATCTCCTTCCTGAAGAACATATTGCTTTTTTCGGTATAATCTGGGTTTGAAAAGTTCTGTAACAAGCTCGCGCTCCTCCACATTCAATGGAATATGTCGATTAAAATAATCGATTAAGGGTTCTACTGAAGCTTGTACAAGATTTTCTTTCATAAATATGGATTTTATAATAACAAATTTACTATTCCTTCCTTAATTATAATTGTTTTTATCCTGTTACCTTTTAATAAAAGCTTAATTAAACAAAACAAAGGAGTACATTGGAAGTGCTCCTTTGTTAATTAACCAAACCTTTATTTTTAATTATTCATTTTCTGATGTAAGCCAAACCACTTTTTGTTCCGATTGATGCTCCTGACCAATAATATCTCTGTATAATTCGGGTCTTCTTGCTTTGATATAACGGTAACCTCCAGCTTGAGTCAATTTTTCGGGATTGATAATAGTTGTTACAAAAGAGTCTTCAAACGAATGACATTCTGCAAGAATATCTCCAAAAGGATCGATGATCATTGAACAGCCATTCTTTAACTGATTATCATCCATTCCGATGGGATTGGAGAAAACAATATAGGCCCCGTTATCATAAGCTCTTGATGGCAGCCATTTCATCAGCCAGTCTCTTCCTTTCATTCCATCAAACTCAAGGCGTAAAGAGGTAGGGTCAGTTTCCCGGTTCTCCCAAAGTGTTGGATCTACAAATCCTGCTCCAGGTCTTGAAGAAGGCGTACACATGGTGACATGGGGCATGAAAATAACATCTGCTCCCAAAAGTTTAGTAGCTCTCACATTTTCAATAATATTATTGTCATAACAGATCAGAATTCCAAACTTCCATCCATAGATCTCAAAAACACAGTATTCCTGTCCTGCTGTAAGGTGTGGGTTTATAAAAGGATGTAGCTTCCTATATTTAGCCACCAAACCATTTTTATCTACACATATGTATGCTTTAAACAGGTTGTCGTGCTCATCTTTTTCAAAAAGACCTGCTAAAATGGTAATATTATTTTGAGTAGCAATCTCCTGTAACTTTTGGACGCTTTTACCGTCAGGAATCAACTCAGCAATGTCAAGCATTTCCTCTCTATTAAGCCTTCTGGCAAAGGTGTAGCCTGTGATGGAACATTCATGGAAAGCAATAATATGCGATCCTTTAGCAGCTGCTTCTCCGCTTAACTTTTCTATTATTGAAAGATTATATTCTTTATCTCCGCTTTTGTTTTCGAATTGTGCGGTTGCGATTTTAAGATTGATCATATTTTTTTGAGCAAAATTATATGACAAGAAGATCTAAAAATTGTAAAAAACCGACATTTGCTTATTAAGCTCTATTTTGAGTGATTCTTTTTTTCTCTTGCGGATTTTGCAGATTAAGCAGATTTCTATTAAATAAAACTTTAGAACGATACGAAATAAAAATCATTCTCAAACATCCGAGTAATCTGTGAGATCTGTGGGAAATAAAAATCTTAATGAAGCTCTATAAAGTTTACGGCTAATTTATTCTTAGTTTTAAGATACTGAGAAGGAGTTAATCCTATGGTATTTTTAAATTCTTTGATCAAATGGGATTGATCTGAATAGCCTGCTTCATAAGAAAGATTGGTCATACTTGCTTTGTCTATGTCATTTTTCATGAGACTTAAAAAGTGATGAAGCCTGATGATCGTGTTGTACTTTTTGGGTGATATTCCAATATGTTCTTCAAACTTTCTTTCAATATGCCTTTCTGAATATCCGGTGAAATATTCCAGATCTTTTAAGGAGATTGTTCCTTTATTTTGAAGGAGGTACTGTTGAGCTTTTATAAGCCATGAATCCGAAGTGTCTTTTTTAGAAATAAGTTTTAGGAAAAAGTCATTTAATGCATTAATTACAGATTGAGGATCTGCCTTATTATACAGACTTTCCTGAAACGGAATCAACTGATCTTTCAGGATATCTGAGGCTGAAATTATTTCATTTTTAATTTCTTTAGCGGCAACATTAAAAAGTAAATTAAAGAAATAAGGTTGAAAAACGACTGCCAATAATGAAAACTTCCCTTTTGTTGTAAGATCTTTATACTGTGTTGGCTGCCCGTAAAAAAAAGATGATGGTAAATTGGTTTCCGCGTTATCTTGCATATTGATATCAGCAGAAATGATAAGTCCTGTGTTTCCGTCGGCAAACAACCGTAAATTTTTACTGACCTCTTCAGGATTTTCTAAAAAGATATAATGTTTGATATAAGATGCTAATTGCTTAGGTGGCGAAATTTGCATTCTTCAAAATTAATCAAAAATAAACAAACAGGCGGCCTCATATCTGAGACCACCTATTTAAATCTAACTGAATATTTATTTAATGGGTATATTTTTGCTTTAAAATAGCGATTTCATTGGGGCCTATTCCCATTTCTACCTGGAAAAAGTTTTCTACACTTCCGTATTTTTTGCTGATAACAGCAAAGAAGTTCCTGATCAGTTCCGGTCTTAATTCCATCTGTTTTTTGATCTCATCATCACTCATTCCGGACATTTTAGAAAGCCCGGAGTACATTTGCTTCATCGTTGGATTTTTTGAAAGATAAAAATTAGATGCGACATAATCACTCTCTATTACTTCCTGGGGAACTCCTAATATTTTAAGAAATAATGCGGAGGCCATTCCTGTTCTGTCTCTTCCACCGGTACAATGATACAAAAGAGATTCGTTAGGCTGTAAGGTAAGTAGCTTTACAAATAGTGGTCTGTATCTTTCTCCAAAATAGGGTAATCCTCCTTCACCATACATGTCAAACAGAAAGTTTTTATCCTTCAGGAATTTTACCATATCCTGAGCTGTCGGTAGATTATTACTTCCTGCCGGACAAAGAAGATAACTTGTATTTTGCGGAAGCCTGTCCGGAGCTTTTTTAGCTTCTTCAATCCCTCTGAAATCTACTACAGTTACAATTTTTTTGTCTTTGAAGGTTTTAAGATCTTTATCCGATAATTTATCGATGGCATCACTTCGGTATACTTTTCCCAGTGCGACTTCTTTACCATCTGTTGTTTTATAGCCTCCCGTATCTCTGAAATTATAAGCGCCTTCCATTTTCACGACACGACGAAGGCTGTCACTGATCTGTGCATTTACTGTCGTACCCAAAACAACCATCATGGTCATTGTTATTCCTAATTTTTTCATGTATATTATTTTAAAATATTTGCCAACGAACTCCCATTTGTCCTCTGCTTCCATACCATTCATTTGAGGTTACCCTTTTCTTATTATCACCCATATATAACCTTAAGCTTTCATTGCTTAAGTTGTTGAGTTCGATGAAGATTTTTACTTTTTTACTGATATCATAACTTGCAGAAAAATCGACAGTAAAGTTTTTATCTGACCAGATGTAATAATCAGGACCTAATTTTTGATTGATCGTTTCCACTGATTTCCCTCTATAATTTCCAGCCAGACGGATCATTAATTTTTTACTTTCGTAATATAAGATAGCATTAAAGAGGTTTTTAGACTGATTGGGAAGTGTTGTTTTATCGAAGTACTGAATACCGTCTACAGTTCGGGGAACTTCAACGGTTGAGTTTATAAATGTATAATTAAATTCGACTCCAAAGCCATTCCAGAATCCTGGTAAAAAGTCGAGACGCTTATTGATTCCTGCTTCAAAACCAAATAGATTAGAATCCTGAAGGTTTTTAGATTGAGTGACCATATAATCTGTTCCACCGATATTCAGCATAGAGGTGTCTGAAAATACAATATTTGAAATTTTCTTATAAAATAAGCCCCCTGAAAGAATCCCGATATTATTGAAATAATATTCTGCCATCATGTCAAAATTATGACTGAAAGTAGGCTTCAAATCAGGATTTCCTCTGGTAATGGTAAATGGATTTGATGTATTATCAATACTGGATCCCGGCGACATATCTCCAAAATTTGGTCTGATGAATGATTTGGTATAAGCAAATCTTAAACTTACTTTAGGTGAGAAATTATATCGTAAATGAATCATAGGCAGAAATGCATTGTAATTGCTTTCTATCACAGATGGACTGATAACTGTTGTAGCAGGAGTTCCTTCTTTTGTTGCTTTAGCCCCATTCAAAGTCAACCTTGTTGTTTCATTTCTGAATCCACCAACGATTTTAAATTTTTCACTGGCTTTAATTTCAGCCATTGCGTATGTTGCGAAGACAGACTCTTCTCCTGTATAAACACTGGTAGCATTAGATTCCAAACTTGAAAAGTCTCTGAAGCCAAATTGTTGAAGAAATTCAGGGGAGAACATCTGGAAAAGCTGATCTTTTGTTGGTGGATTCATAATGTATGAATTATAATTTCCATTCATTCCATTTAAGAAGCCGGTTCCTTTTGGAGGATCTGTAGTTGTCAGTTGAGAAAGGCTTAGTAATGCCGGAGAATTTGGAATTCCTAAAGATGCACCAGGAAGAAAAACAGCATTGTATCCGAAAGTGCTTGTACGTTCTTTGTCCCGGTATTTTGCTCCTACTTTTAAAGTTATATTGGAATTGATATCATATTTCAAATTCACCCTTGCAATCTTATCTCTTTCATTGTTGTCCAATTTAGAAATGACCACTTGTGATAACAGTAATTTATTAGGACTCATTACTTCATTAGGATCTTTCACATCTGATCCGTAATCCATATATTCACCCCCTATCCCATTAGGAGAATCGAATCCCCAATACCGCTTTCCATCACTGGAAAGATTATTGAATCCACTATTTATTTTTTGTCTGAAGGTGGAGATCGGAAGCCCTTTAATTTCATTGGTAGGTGGTGTATCCAGGAAATATTTAGCCTGATAATCACTTAACATCCAATCCAAACTTAATTTAGAAGAAAGACTATGCTCGCCCCCTAACTCCATTCCATACAATTCAGTCTGATAATGAGAATATCTGAAATTATATTGATAACGACTGTTTGTATAATCTACATAAGATTCATAAACAGGACGGATATCGTCGAATTTATTAAACATTCCCCGGAAATAAACCTTATTATTGGCATTGAATTTATATTCCAATCCACCATTCAATCCTATGGTTCTTCTGGTTCCCATATATCTTTTCATCATGATGGTACTGATCGACTTTTTCTGAAGATCAGTTGCTGCTCCGGTGTTATAAGTAACATCAAACGAATCTGCTCCCCATTGTCTATCCCAGATTGCTCCCGACAGGAGTACCCCTAATTTATTCTTGAAAAAACGGTCGCCGTACACTATCGATCCATTATAAGTTCCATCTTGAGAGAACGTATTATATCCTCCTGCACCACTTACAATCAATGTTTTCTTTGCTGGAGCTGTTCTAGTAATGAAATTGATGCTACCACCGATTGCATCACCATCCATGTCTGGAGTTATAGCTTTGGAAACCTGTACAAACTGGATCAATTCGGAAGGAATGACATCAAGAACAAAAGAGCGGTTTCCCAGAACATTAGCACTAGGTAAACGATTTCCATTGAATAATGCCGATGTCCAGGAAAAAGGAGTTCCTCTTACAGTAGCCTGATCTGCTTCACCATGATATCTGGCAACAGCAACTCCCTGAACCCTTTGTACAGCTTCTGCAGCATTTCGATCCGGAAGCTTTCCAATAGCATCAGCTGCAATAACCTCCATAATAGCGTTGTTGTTCTTTTTTATTTCATAAGCTTTAGCTTGGGTTAAGGCATTAGATCTGGTAAATACCACTTCCTGTATACTTCCTGTCCTGTCTTTTGTTGATTTTTCTTCTGGAGATATAGTGATGTATCCGATATCATTAGTTCCTTCTTTAATGGTAACAGGAAAAATTTTTGTTTCGTAGCCAATGTATTCTACTTTAAGGTTCATCTCGCCTAATTTTGGGGATAGGACATTGAAATCCCCATCTAAAGAAGAAACGGTTTTGGCATCAGCATCTACAATCGAAATATTAGCTCCGGGAAGAGCACCATTTGTTTTGCCTACAACAGTACCTTTTATGGTTTGTGCATGGATGGTTCCAAAAGAAGCAATTAAGAAAAAAGCGGATATCTGAATGATCCCTGACCTTCGTTTTGAAAAATCAATAAAATAGTTCATAGATTTTTTTTGATGACAAAATTGGACAGATTCTTACTTTATATCGTCCTTGAAAAAAAATCATATTCAGAAACGTGTCACTTGTTGGCTTAGGACCTTTAATGTATTGAATATTAAGTATTTATGCTAATTTAACTAATTGTTATTTATTTATGAACTCAATATTAATAATTTAATAAAAACTTTAATAGATAAATAATAATTTCATAATCACTAAGTCCTTTTTTTGTATTTATTTTTGTACAAACCTAAGGAATGCAGTATATCATTATCATCGGAGCTTTTCAGGCACTTGTGGCACTTTGGCTTTTACAGTTCAGGGAGAAAAAATCATCTTCGAATTATCTGTTTATTTTCCTGCTTTCGGCAATTGCCGTCCATTTAACAATTAAGTTTGTTATATTCAATTTTATTCCTGATGAGAGTATCAGGCAGCAGATGAATACGTTTATTGGCGTCTGTTATGGTCCTTTAATTTATTTATATACTTTAAGCAAAACAAAAAAGAGATTTTCTATTGCTCGTAAATGGTATATTTTCATCCCACTCTTTTTATTGATGATTGCTTATTTCACAATCTCATGTGTCTTCGTTATTCTAAATCATGTTGATCAGAGACTGCTCGATCTATACAATAATTTGAGCTTAAATTTAATCTTCATCATTAATCTATACTACCCTGTAAAAAGTATTTTAATTGCGCGAAAAGCTAAGTTTAAGATTCTGGAAAAGATTGAGTATGATGCTATACTGAGGATCTCTTACTGCCTATTATTAATGGAATCCGGAGTTGTTATTTCCAAAAGTTTGCTATATATCTATCCTGAAGAAGCTCAGATCATTACTATTTCGATTAGAAGTATTGCCTACTTTTTATTATTGGTGATTTGTCTATTGATCATAAGGAAAAGCCTGAAAACTGAAATTGTTTCTCTTCCTCAAACCCATTCCGATGATAGGTTAAAAATATCCATAGTACAAAATTCCACAAAGGACAGTCCATTAAATACGGTTGATTATGATTTAAAATTCAATGATTTATGGCAGAAAATGGATAATTCGATGAAAAAACAACAGCTCTTTAGAAACTGTGATCTAAATCTAGATGAGCTGGCACACCAAACAGAAATCAATAAATATCAGATCAGCGAAATGCTGAATGGTTATAAGAACAAGCCCTTCTACCGTTACATCAATGAATACCGCATTGATTATTTTAAAAATATTGTAGAAAGAGCTATTGAAAAGAATGAGAATATCAATTTTTTATCCTTTGCTTATGATGCTGGATTTAAATCTAAATCTTCTTTCAATCGCTATTTTAAAGAGATAATCGGACAAACCCCTTCCGCTTATTATAAAAGCCTGATACAGGAAAATAAAGAATCAGGATTTGGTAATTTATATGGTAGAAGCGTTTAATTTTCAGAGTTTAAACTTTTTCACAATCCAGGGTAAGGTTAGCCCCTGTCCTAATAGCGAGATCAGAACCACAACTACAGATAGAAAAATAATTTCATTACGCATTGGAAAAGGTTCACCTTCATTAATGGTTGTCGGAAGACCTAATGCAATAGCTAAAGAAACAATTCCCCGCATTCCGGACCAGGTTATAATAAAGCTGGTTTTAGAATCAAATAAAGCCTCTTCACTAATCCTCCTTTTCCCCTGAAAAGCTTTTTGAAGATTGAACTGTTGTAGATATACCCGCGCCATTCTGATCAATAAAGTGACGATAACAATTATTCCTGCATAACCGGCATATGTCCATAACTGAATTTGAGGCATTTTCTTTAAAATAATAGGGAATTCGAGGCCTATCAATAAAAATATCAACCCATTAAGAAGAAAAATAATAATATCCCAAAAATTACGTGATTGTTCCTTAACATGATCAGGAAATTTTGTCCTGCTCAATTTAGACATTCCTAAACCAAGAACAACAACAGCAATTACTCCTGATACTTTGAAATGCTCCGCAATAAGATAAGTTACGAAAGGCATTAAAAGAATTAAACTGTTTACCACCATTGCATCTTTACGAAAGAAGCCGATCGTTAAGGCTAAAGCTCTAAAAATAATCCAACCAACCAGAAAACCACCACCTAAAACACATAAAAACTCAACAGATGCTTTCCACGTTACGAAGGCAACTCCCGTTACGGCAGCTACTGCAAATCGATAAGCAACCAAGGCTGAAGCGTCATTAATTAGACTTTCCCCTTCCAATATGGTCATTGTTTTATGAGAAAGACCCAACCCTTTTGTTACACCTAATGCAGCGACAGCATCGGTAGCAGAAAGAATAGCCCCTAAAACAAAAGCCAATGGCCAGGTCATTCCCGGAATTAAATAATAAGCTAATACAGCAATTCCCGCCGTTGTCATAAAAACAAGTCCTATTGCCAACGTACCAATCGTATTGAGATTGGTTTTAAACTGTTGAAACGAAATATTAAAAGCGGCATCGTATAATAACGGTGGAAGAAAAAGTAACATAATGATCTCTGGATTCATTTCAACTTCAGGCATAGCGGGTACAAAACCTATCATTACACCTACAATTAAAAGTAACATCGGTACGGGAATCTTTATTTTACCCGCCAAACCGGATACCCCGATCATCAAGGCCATTATCACTAAAATGACAGCATAGTTTTCCATCAGGCTTATCGTATTTCAGAAAGTTTACAGTTATAATTGATTGTTGAACTTATAAAAGTAACAAAAATAATTATTTCGAGTAAAGCTCTATATTTTTTATTAGTCATTTTAAACGGAAGACTATTGAAAAAAAACAGATAGAGCTCTTTAATGGAATGTAAATTTTGATATTATAAAATATGGTCAGGTTTTTGAAGTATTAACTCTGAAAATGATCATTCATTTCATCCTATATTTTTAACCAATCACTCAAAATATTATATTATGTCAACAAAAAATATTACCCATCTAGAGGCAATTAAAAAAATTCAGGAACTTTCTACGAAAGCAAGAATTTGTATGTTTTGTACTGAACTAGAGACAGTTCCGGTCAACTCACGACCAATGACTCTACAGGAAACAGATGACAATGGAAACCTATGGTTTATCAGTAGTGAGACCAGTAATAAAAATTTCGAAATTAAAGAAGACCGCAGAGTTCAGCTTTTTTTTATGAATAATGATGATTCACAGTATCTCTCCGTGTATGGTGTTGCTTCTGTGTATAAAGACAAAGCAACCATTGAAGAAAAATGGTCAGCTATGGCTAAAGCATGGTTCGATGGTAAAGATGATCCAAATGTATCTATTATTCGGGTAGAGCCTAAAGAAACCTATTATTGGGATACAAAGGCCGGAAAATTAGTGAGCATTTTAAGTTTCGTGGCAGCCGCGGTTACAGGAATTAAAACAAATAACTCTGACGGCATAGAAGGTAATGCCACTTTATAATAGAAAGTAAAAAAGAGGCTGTCGCAGAAAACAGCCTCTTTTATTTATTTCTTTACATCTTCCAGTGACGCTCCAAAATTAATATGCAATACATTTCCATTAGGAGTAACCAGAGCAGGAACAGATTGTACACCTGCCCTCTCAGCTGCCTTGATCTTGTCTGTGTCTTCTCCCAAATGAATGATTTCTACATTTTCGACGCCGATAATGTCGATGATATCGTGTTCCGCACTAAGACATACAGGACATCCTGCATGATAAAAAACTGACTTTTTCATTATGGATATTTAAGGTTTTTAATAATTATTTTTAATTCTTCAACTTCTTTTTCCGGTAAAGGTTTTAGAGGGCTTCTTAAGTTTCCGCCTTCTTCGCCCAAAATATTAAGACCCGCTTTTACTGTTCTTGGAAGTCCTTTAGCCACAATGAATTTGAGTAATTCAACTTGCTTGTAAAAGATATCCTGCGCTTCTTTTAATTGGTTATTTTCAATGGCATTATACAAGCCTATAGTGAGTTCAGGAATTAAATTAGGTGCTGCTGTACACCATCCTTTTGCTCCTGCAGCAAATGCAGCAAGTGCTAACGGATTTGAACCATTATAGAAAGCAACATCTTCGCCCAGTTCTTTTCTCAGATAGTGCATTCTCTGGATATCTCCTGTACTTTCCTTGATCATGGTAACATTAGGGATTTCCAGTAGTCTCTTTAATAAAGCAGGAGACATATCTACTCCACCGGTTGCAGGATTATTATAGGCCATAATAGGGATGGATATTTTGCTTGCTACCGCATCATAATGAGCAACGATTTCATCTTCTGTTAGTTTCCAATAGCTCATCGGAATAATCATTACTGCATCAGCACCTGCTTTTTCTGCAAACCGGGCATGATAAACCGTTCTTTCGGTCGTGAGATTAGAAACTCCTACAAGGGTTGGAATCCTTCCGTTTACCTGGTTTATTGTAGTTTCAGTAATTGCCTCTTTTTCCTCATCGGAAAGATATGGCAGTACTCCTGTACTTCCTAAAGGAGCAATACCATGATTTCCTGATATTACTAATCTTTCAACAAGTCTTTTAAAGAGTGGAATATCTATTTTCTCGTTATGGTCAAAAGGAGTAATGGGATACGCAATGATCCCTTTAAATGGAACATTTTTCATGTAATTTCTTTTTAGTTGATATTAATAATCTAATGCAAAGACTTCAAATGGATAATATTGATCTTTATAAATGACAAATATGCTGTAATGTGTGTTTTTTTGAGTGCCATTTATGCTTTGTATCAATGAAATTTACTTCCTAATCTCTTCCTTCTTCTTCTCTTAGTGCAACTCCTAAATTCTGTAATTGGGGTGCATTTTCACAGGCAATATATTTAGCCGGTTCCGTATCACTCAAATTTTGATGCTTATGCCATCCCCAAGATGGAATATACACTGCATCACCTGCTTGCCACTCCACTTTCTCACCTTCTATTTCTGTCCAGCCTTTTCCTTCGATAACATACAATACAGTCTCATAAGTATGGCGGTGTTTATTGGTTTGTTGCCCAGGTAGCAAACCTCCGATGGTCATACTCACATTTTTACTGGGTAGATCGACAAAGAATACGGGATGTTTTCTTTCGGTTGAAAATTGATCGTGTTCACCAGCTTTTTCTACATTTTTATGAATGAGGTGACTTGGTTTTTGGTACTCGGGTCTGGCAAAAGTTTTGTGAAAGTCTTTTGAACTGAATTTTTCATTTTCCATGATTTAAAAAATTTAATGTTTCTTGCATTATTGCTTTACAAAAATATTTTATATTTGGACTAGTTAAATGATTCAGTTTTAATAAAAATAGATAGTCCAGATGTTGCGTCCTTGGAAATTGGAATTCAAAATAGATAAGAAATTAGCAAAAGCAGTATATCTTCAAATTGCAGATACTATAATTGCAGACATACAATCCGGAAGGTTAAAAGCAGGAGATGCTCTTCCGGGAAGCCGTATTCTGGCATCTATGCTGATGGTCAACAGAAATACCATAGTTGAAGCTTATCAGGTCTTGATCAATGAAGAATGGGTAATCTCAAAAGAGAGAAAAGGAATTTTTGTATCTGATCAATTGCCCTCGTTAGGTATAAGATTTAAAAATGATAAAAAAGAGACCAGCGAGAATACAAATTCTGCTGATCCATTTTTAATCAATTTTGATGATGGTCATCCGGATAGTAAAATAGCGCCTATAACTGAACTCGCGAGGGCTTACCGGCAAATATTCAACAGAAAAGCCAAATGGCAGATGATGGGCTACACTGAGGTACATGGAGATATCGAATTCCGTAAGGCCATCTCCCAGATGCTCAATCACCAAAGAGGAATGAATACCAATGAAAATGAAATTTCAATTACCAGAGGAAGTCAGATGGCCATGTTTCTTACCGCAAAAAGTCTGCTAAATCCTGGTGATCATGTAATTGTTGAAAATCCTGGTTATAAACCAGCCTGGAAAGCTTTTGAACATGCTGGAGCAAAACTTTTACCCATATCAGTCGATCATGAAGGCTTAATGGTGGAAGATATTATGAGACTTTTAAATAAGAAAATAAAAATAAAAGCTATTTACGTAACCCCTCACAGACAGTATCCTACTACGGTTACTTTAAGTTTAGCTCGAAGATTGAAATTGATTGAACTTTCAAATGCACACGGGATTACCATCATTGAGGATGACTATGATAATGAATTTCATTTTGGATATCGTCCTATTCTTCCACTTTCAAGTTTTCCTGAATTAAACAATTACGTCTACATTGGAACGATGAGTAAAGTTGTCGCTCCGGCATTAAGAATCGGATATTTAGCTACTAAAAATCAGATACTTCTTCAAAAAATAGGCGAACTACGAAAAATAATAGATGTACAGGGGGATGTTATTATGGAACAGGCTGTTTTGCAGCTTATAAAGGATGGAGCTATTAAAAAGCACATAAAAAAAGCAACGATCCACTATAAAAATAAAAGAGATTTTGTAGATGACCTTTTAAAAAGACATATAAATGAGCATGCAAATTTTAATCTACCAGATGGTGGATTAGCTTTCTGGATTGTACCTAAAGTAAATATAAACTGGGACAATGTAACTGTTTTACTACTAGATAATAATATTAAAATAATACATCCTGAGAGATATAGCTTTAAAGAGTCCGTAAACGGATTCAGATTAAGTTATGGTTCACTTTCTGAAGACCAATTGGAGCAAAGCATAAAGATCATTGGGCAAATATTGAGTGGTCAAAAATAGAATGGCTCTCCTATTGGAAAGCCAATTTAAATAAGAATTTCTATACAGTTATTCTTGTAAGTTTAACATTAAAAATTTTTAACCAAGCCAATTCCAACATTCCCCTGTTGATAAAAAGGCATTATCATGGTTTGTGATTTTTCCTTCTTACCACCCAAAAGGCTATTTATTTTTGGATATAACCAATATGCTAATTCCGTAGATAAAATACCAAAACCGGCACCACCTACTACATCTCCAAACCAATGCTTATTATTTAACATCCGGTATACTCCCGTAAAAACAGCCAATGAATATCCTGAAATACCTAACCAGAAATTGGTGTCTTTATATTCCCTGAACATAAACTGGGCAGAAGCAAAAGCCATTGCAGTATGACCGGAAGGAAAAGAAAGGTTATTGGAACCGTCCGGCCTTTCCTCCTTGGCAATATGCTTAAGAGGCATTACAATGGCAGAAGAGATTAACAAAGAAGTTCCATAGATAATACTTCGGTCCCTGAAGTTATGTTTTCCTTTTATTCCTGCGGCATTTAAACCATAAACAAGAACAGCTGGTGCAAATTGAGTGTAATTATCCAATCTTATATGATCAGGTTTATGTTCACTGATTTCGTACTGTGTTGAAGAATTCAGGTTTTTGAGCTCTTTGATTCCTAAGCTTGCAACACCATAGGTAATTAGTGCCGTCGGTATGATAAGTTTTTTATAAGTAAACTGATGGCTTGTATCATTCCTATCCAATGGTAAGGGAGCAGATGTACTGTCTTTAACAGTACTGACAGCCAAACTATCCTGAGCATTGATATTTTGAAAGCTTGCGAAAATTAAAACCAAGCTTACGATTAAACTTTTCATTTGAATTTTGTTGAATTAAAATTTATAACTGTATCCCAATCTGACAACCTGAGTTTCATAATAATCATCACTGGTATATCTGAATCCGGCACCCTGTATTTGTTTTTTTATGACCATTGTATTCAATAGATCGGAAGCATTAAGAAACAATTCTCCCTTACCATTTTGAATTGACTTTTTCATACCCAGATCCATCGAAAACCTTGAACCTATTCTTCCCTGCGGAATAATATCAGGAGCCAGATAAACTGCAGTAAGCTGTGCACTGATCCCCTTAGAAAATTTAAAAACATTATTTAATTTTATATTTCCTGAAATAGCAGTCTGTTGATCAGCAGAAAAAATATTCGGTCGTGGATATAGATTTTCAACGGTAAAAGCATTGATCTGATTTCTGTACATATTTCCGTTGATATTGAAAGAGTAAACTGATGAAATCTTTTGATTCCAGATCGCTTCAATTCCTGAATTGTAACTTTTTCCTGCATTCTGAAATATGGCATATATCAGTGTGCTTTCAGGAACAATACTTGAAATTCTGGTAATCGTTCCATTTGAAAAACGATGATAAAATGAGGAATATAAATAGCCATTATCCCAATTGTACTTATATCCCAACTCTATTGAATTTGTAAATTGAGGCCTCAGTCCCGGATTTCCTACTTTAATGATTTCAGCATCATCATATTTAGGGAATATGCGGATATCTACTTCATTAGGACGGTCTACTCTCCTGTTATAAAATATAGAAAATTTATTCCGGTCATTTAGTTTATAGGCAACCCTAAGGTTGGGAAATGGTTGCGTGTAGTTATATCCACTACTTGTATAAGTTGGGTGGTTAGGATTTACATCATATTGAATTCTTACATATTCCATTCTTAACCCCAATTCAGCTTCCCATTTTTTATTTTCAAAAACATAATTACCATATATAGCCGGAATTAATTCTTTATAATTTGCCCATCCTCCGGCATTAGCGTCGATCACAGAATTTATTCCTGGTATAAAATTCATATTTGTAGGAATACTTCTGTTTCTCAGTTTAATACCAGCTTCAATTCGTCCGTATTTAAGAGGTTTTACATAATCAATATTAAAGTCATACACCTGTTCGTCAGATAAAAGCTTAAAAGCATCAGTACCTGAAGATAAGGGCAGAAAATTGTCGTAGAAATACTTTTCATCTTCCCTATGGAATGTATAATTAAAACCAATATTCAAGAGATGCCCGGCTTCTTTAAACTTATGCTGATAGGCCGCAGTAGCCATTACGGTAGTTTTCAGTTCATCTTCTAAAAATTGCCATAAACGGAGCCTTTGAGAAAGGTCACCATTAAAAAATGGCTGATCACCCTTGTCTGTAATCTTTTCACTTCCATAAAGCCCTGAAATGGTAAGCGTGTTCTGACTGTCAATATTCCAGTCTATCCCTGATTTTGTTGTCAGAAAATTAGTATTTCTGTTTCTTTTTAGCTGAGAGTTAATAACTGTTCCATCATCATAAGTACGGGTTACAAATTCGTTTTTATTAAGTGTTTCTGTGTATAAATTATCAGCCTGTAAAAAGACATTTATTTTGTTTTTCCTGTAATTAAGGGAAACAGAAGGATTTATTTTTGGAGTTGTCGTATACTGTGGTCTGATCGTTGGAAGATTTTGTTTTCTTTCCCAAAGAGAACCTAATCCCAATGTTAATCCCACTTTACCATTCCAGCCATTTTGTTTATTTTTCTTCATAATAATATTGATAATTCCGGCATTTCCATTGGCATCATACTTTGAAGATGGATTATTAATGATTTCAATTTTATCAATAGCTGAAGCAGGAATATTATCCAAACCGGTCTGACTTCCAAATCCTGTTAAGGCAGTTTGTTTACCCTCAATTAAAACCGTTACCTTATCATTTCCCCGCAGCTGAATTTTACCATCCTGAACGGTAATACCGGGTAGATTCTGCATGCTTTGAAGTACAGATCCGCCATTCTGACTGATATTATCGGCAACAGAATAGGTTTTCTTATCAAGCTGATTACTTACCTCGTTTTTTCTACTGCCTGTTAGCACAACTTCTTCAATTTTTGTCTCCTTAGCATTACTATTTGATTGAAGTTCTATAGGCGGAATATCCAGGAATTCTGAAAGACTGCCAATAAAAAGAGACTGGGTATGGGAATTATAGCCTGCCATAGAAATTTCTATCAGATAATTTCCTGGTTTTATTTCGGTAAGAGCAAATCTACCCTCTTCATTAGTAATTGTTCCGGAAATAAATACACTGTCTTTAGGAGATTTTAAAACAATGCGGCTGTAAGGAAGTCCGGAATGATTGGTATTGCTTACAATCCCTGAAACAGTTACTGAGGAAACCTGAGCAATGGCAAAAGAGGAAAACAACAATACTATTGAAAATATGAACAGCTTGATTCTAATCATTATTTTTAGTCTTTAATCTCTCTTAAAAATTTTCCGTCAATGTCAAAAATTAGGTCATTTCCATTTACCTCTGCCTCATAAGTTATAATACCTTTTGAATCTTTTATTTTTGCAGCCTCTTTTATTTTCTGATTAGGATAGTTTTTAAGAATGAATTGTTTAATTGATGCAGAAAGAGCATTAACATTGATAGGGACTTCTGTTTCGATAATGTTTCCTGAGGCATTGAACAAAACGGATTGCTCCAATCCTTTTGATAGGAATCCCGCTTCATAATTGTCCTTTTCTTTTTCCCATTTTACTTTTTTAGCTTCCGGATACTGTTCCTGTAATGCAGAAGTAACAGACACCGGAACACTTTTATGTTGGATTTTTTGCGCATGTATTAAAACAGCACCGGCAATGACTGTTAAAATAACCATTAATTTTTTCATTGTATTACATTTTAATTTATGATACAATGATCGGATATGATTTAGAAGAAATTTAGAATATCTGGTCTTGAGATTTCAAATTCTTTATCTCTTTATGCGAAATAAGGATCATTAAAAACAATAAGGCCAACGATACTAAGGATGCATTAAGAGTTCCAAGATCAAGCCCACCCTTTAAAATGGGTTTAGTAAGGAAGTCACCGAATGTAGCGCCAAATGGTCTCGTAAAAACAAAAGCAATCCAAAATAGGAGAACATGATTAATTTTTGTGAAATAATGAACTAGAATAACGATAAGAATAATTATTCCGGTGACAGACGCTCCAGTTAGGTAAGTTAACCCCAAATTGTCGCTCAGAAAATCACCAAATGCCGTTCCCAGACTATTTGAAAAAAGAATGGCTATCCAGTAATATATTTCCTTAGACTTTTCAAAAATAGGATATACTTCAAGATTTTTATATTTTCGGTACCATAGGAAAAGGGTTGCTAAAAGCCCAGTGATAAGGAGTAAACTTCCCAATAGATATCCGGTTTTTAATGTTCGGTCTATAAAATCTGAAATTTCTGTACCCAATGTTGTTGTTCCCACAATGACCAGCCAGTAAACAATAGGAATATATCTTTTTACCTTTAGCTGAATGGATATCGTGATGATAAAGAGTAAAAATGTGATAAAAATTCCAATTGTATAACCAAAATTAAGGGTCATAGAAATAAAATCACCCAGAGTCTCCCCCAAAGTCGTAGCCGTTATTTTCATCAACCAGAAAAGAAGACTTATCACAGCTACTTTATTCAGTGTTCTCATATTTTTTTATTCAAAGTTCATCCTCAATTTTGTAGATATTTCGAATAAAATGAATAATAGAAAACGAGCCTTAAAATTTTATAGAGAAAGTATGTTGATTATCTTTAAAGTAATAATCTAAAATCCATCCCTGATGAGTACAGATCTCTTTTACAATAGCCAACCCTAACCCACTCCCATTATGATCTGTAGATGCTTTTGAAAATCTTTTAAACAGATTGTCTCCATTTAATGAAAAAGATCCTGAATTAGAAATCATCATCTGTTGCTGAGAAAGTTCGATCCTAGATGTTCCATTAGTTGACGTATGTCTTACTACATTAATCAGAAGATTGTTAATAAGAGTTTCAGTTAAAGTCCTGTTTCCGGTAGCATATACGCTATCCATAATTTCAGCCTGAATCTCAATATGCTTTTGATCAAAATGCTCCTTCAATATTTCCAGACTTTGATGAAGCAGTTCGCTTAAAGGTAAATTTTCATTTTCCGCAAATTGGAGATTTTCAATTTTTGCAAGTAATAAAAGATTTTTATTAATCCTCGAACTTCTTGTTAAAGCCCTGTTGATCTCTTCAGCAATCTGATACTGTTTCTCAGTAAGATCTTCATTTTGCATTAAAATATCAAGTTTATTTTTGATAATAGCTAAAGGAGTCTGTAATTCATGAGAAGCATTTTCAGTAAATTCCTTCTGAGTTTTATACACTGAAACATTATGTTCTATCAGTTTTTTTAATGATAAATTCAATTCTTCAAATTCAATAATATCTGTTGAGTCAAATTCAATTTTGTTTTGAGTGTTAAGATTGAAAGTCTTTAACTTTTCTAATGTATTTCTAAAAGGTTTCCATATAGAAGTAGAAAGTTTTCGATTTAAAAATAAGAGTCCTAAAACAATCAGCATAAAGAAAAAAACAGTGATAGCAGCAATAAGAGCAATTGTCTCATGGGATTCTTCAATATTAGTTTCTACTGTAAATAAAAAGGGTTTATGATTAATATAAACTACTTTTTTTAGACATCTGTATCGTTCTATTTCGGGCTTATCTACGAATGTTTTTTGTTTTTCTACTGTAAAGGTTTGTTCTTTTTTTAAGGAATTAAAAGGAATTTGTTCAATATTAGTTCCAGGCTGAATTTTGTTCCATAGAAGAACACTTTTTTCGAGTTCTGATTCCGAGAGATTCAAATGATTAAATTCAAAAGCGGTCTTTTCTACAATAGTAATATTGTGCTCGTCCAATTCCCCTTTCCAAATGGCATCCACAACCCAATAATAAACAGGAATACTAATGATCAATATGATAAGCACATAGATCAGAAAAGGTTTTGTCGTTTTACTTAGAAGTGGTTTCAATGGAGTTTACAGTTTAGAAATTAGAAATTAGAAATAAAATTACAAATTATTGAGAATGATAGTCTTCTCTCTCATTAGTCCCTGCTTCCCATTTATATCCTGTTCCATAAACTGTTTTTAAATAATGTTCACAGCCTGCATCATAAAGCTTTTTCTTCATGTTTTTCACATGTGCATACACAAAATCATGATTGTCAAGCATATCAGCGAAATCACCTGAAAGATGCTCTGCTAAAGTACTTTTAGAAATTACTTTATTTTTATTTCCTATGAAATAAATAAGCAGATCAAATTCCTTTTTAGTAAGAGCCACTGTTTTATCGTTAATTAATACGGTTTTAGCAAGAAGATCAATTTGCAGTTCATTTTGCTTAATGATATTCGAATTGTTAAACTGCTTTCTTCGGATAATAGAATAGATCCTGGCCATTAGTTCAGAGAGATGAAAGGGTTTGGTAAGATAATCATCAGCGCCCAGCTGTAAACCTTTGATCTTATCATCCAATGCATTTTTAGCAGAGATAATAATCACACCATCCTGCTTGTTCTGTTTCTTTAACTCTTCTAATATGTTCAGTCCATTACCATCTGGAAGCATAATATCCAATAAAATACAGTCATATTGAAACAACTCTATTTTATTCATTGCTTCGTGAAACGTGGTAGCAAATTCACATAAATAACTTTCCTCTGAAAGATATTCAGCGATGCTTTTTGCCAGTTCAGTTTCATCTTCTATGATCAGTATTTTCATTGGACCAATTTACAGATCCAATTTAGAAGAAATTTTGAATATAATAAAATAGCTGTAAAATATTAATGAAATTAATTTTTTGATGGCTGAAAGTTGATTTTACTGAATTTATTTTAAGATCAATACTTGGTTAAGTTCACTTTTAAAACATCCCAGAATAAATTCTGTAAAATATAATTGAGCATCTAGAGCTTGTGTTTTATGATGTAATTCCAGTCTTTTCGTTAAAATAATTTCGCCTTTATATGAAAAAGAGAAATAGCAGAAAATTTTATATGATGAACTTCTTACAGGAGTACAGTAACCTGTAATAGCAATGGACCAATCCGTTTCAAATGATTTTGCAACATTTAATGCCATCGTTTCTGCTATATTTTCTGATACACAATCGTATACTTCTGCCTCCTCCTTATCTATATTGAGAAATTTTACTTTTTCAGACATTGTATAAGCCGTGATTCCGCCATTATAAAACAATGAGCTACTGGGCATTTGCGAGAAAGCAAGTTGCAATAATCCTGAAGTTACACTCTCTGCTACAGATATCGTTTCCCCGGTGGTCAGTAGGGACTGACTGATGTATTCAAGTAAATTTTGTTGAAACTGCATAATCATAATTTTTATGTGATTGGTAATACCCTTTACTTAAACGCTAAATTTTCTGCACTTACAATAACTTTAAATAATACTTTGATTTACAACACATTAATCTATCTCTAATGGTTAGATCTGATTAAAGTATTCTCACAAAACAATCATGTAATGACATAACTATTTGTAAACATCAATTTATTACTCAATGTTTTTTTAAGTATTAAAGTAGCATTTATCCTGAAATAGAATATCAAAGATAGATCAACCAGCTTCCCATTCTTATGATTTGAGTCATGTTTCTAATAGAGAATTCTTCTATTTTCAAATTTTAATAGATTTTCCTTGCCCATTTTTTTTAAAGTTCTGATAACGGTTTCTACCCTTAAACCCGTTAAATTTGCAATCTGTTGACGGGTAAGTTCTATAGGAAAACCAAACTGACAGTCATTTTCAGAATAGCTCTTTAGATACTCCATTAATCCTTTAAGTCTTAAT
Organism: Chryseobacterium sp. FW101-FHT12H09; assembly: GCF_058790395.1. Taxonomy (NCBI): domain Bacteria; kingdom Pseudomonadati; phylum Bacteroidota; class Flavobacteriia; order Flavobacteriales; family Weeksellaceae; genus Chryseobacterium; species Chryseobacterium sp. FW101-FHT12H09. Next base: position 110,822 of record NZ_JBYTCP010000004.1, read on the forward strand.
GTTGGATTTTGATAAGCCATATACTGTGTCATCAATACTTTATAATATAATCTTTGAGAAAGACAGGCATTCATTCTTAGGGAAACCTCAGGATGCATTTCCAATAGTTTCAGGAAATTATCCTTTGATATTCTAATGATTTCTGATGATACTAAAGCGGTTGCATCAGTTGGATAAACTTTATCCAAAAAAAGTAATGAATCTCCAAAACTCTGATTTTTACCTAGAATATTTTGAATGAATTCTTTTCCTTCCTCATTGTAATTATTAAGTTTTACTTTGCCTTCAGCAATTTGAAAGTAATGAAGAGCATGATCATTTTCTTTAAAAATCAATTCTCCTTTTTTGTAGGTTTTATTTTCAGCACCAAAAGAATATAAAATCTCATGGTCAATGTTCATACAGCTAATTGTTTTCATAATCTTGTTTTTATCACTTAGAAAAAGAAAAATAGTAAAAATCATTGATTAATACAAAGGTTTTCATTAATCTAAGATAATAGGAATTTTCCAGTATTGGCTATTATTAAAAGGCTATTAATACAAAAGCCACACCATCATCTTCGAATAGGTTTTAGGTAATTTTAAAGTTAGAAATTAAATTTTTGTAAACTTTTTGTAAACAGATTCTCACAATTAACTTCCAATGAAGCATTTACCTGTTAACATTGGTTTTAGAGGGAAATGCTATGATTTTAGAAGTATGAATTATGATTAATTTCGCATCCTGTTTGCTGATTGGTTTAAAAATAAATCAGCTTAAAAAAGAAAGTATGACTTCCAATTTAACAAAAATCTCTACGCTCATTTTATTTGTATTCTCTCTACACGGATTTGCACAAAATCCTAAAGTCCATTCTCACAATGATTATGAGCAGAAGATACCATTCTGGTATGCGTTGGGATCTGGAGCATCCTCTATAGAAGCTGATGTATTTCTGGATAATAATGAGCTGTATGTTGCTCATCATGAAAATGGAATCAAAAAGGAAAGAACACTAGATGAATTGTATCTGAAACCCATCGAGAAAGCTTTAGAACTTAATTTAGCTTCCGATCGCCCTATTCAGATTCTCATTGATATTAAGACTGATGCCGAGCCAAGTCTTCAAAAAATTGTTTCAGAAATCCAGAAACATCCCAAGATTGCCAATCAAAAACGCTTTACTTTTGTTATTTCAGGGAATCAGCCTAAACCGGAAAAATATAACTCTTATCCCGATTTTATAACATTTGATTATCAGAGTTTAGCAGATCTATCTCCAAAACAATGGCAAAAGGTAGCTATGATCAGTCAGGATTTTAAAAGATATTCAAACTGGAATGGTAAAGGAGGTTTAATGATTGATGACCTCCCTAAAGTACAGGATATTATAAAAAAAATTAAAGCATTCAAAAAACCAATACGTTTCTGGGCTACTCCGGATTCAAAAACCTCTTGGGAATTTTTTGTCAATGCAGGGGTTGACTACATTAATACGGATCATCCAAAAGAATGTGTGACCTATGTTCAGAATTTAAAAGACCATACATTTAAAAACAGTCTTTTTTCTGAGATTTACCAACCAAAGTTTTTGTATGAAAATAAAAATGAACTGGTAAAAAATGTAATCTTACTCATTGGCGATGGAAACGGACTTTCTCAAATTTCCGCATCTGTTCTGGCTAATAAAGGACAGCTGACACTAACACAACTGAGGAATATCGGATTCATTAAAACAACGGCTGTAGATAATTTCACCACAGATTCAGCAGCCGGTGCTACGGCATTTGCAACCGGTAAAAAAACAAACAACCGTTTTATAGGTGTGGATTCTGAAGGAAAGTCTATACAAAACCTTACGGAGGTGCTCTCTGAAAAAGGATTTAATACAGGGGTCATTACTACAGACGAAATTGTAGGAGCCACACCTTCAGCATTTTATGCACATCAAAGAGACAGAGGTATGGAAAAAGAGATAGCTTCTGATCTTAGTAAAAGTAAACTGACTTTCTTTGCTGCAGGTGGCAAATCAAAAGTCTCTGATCTGTCAGGTTTTTCTAAAGTAGATCAGCCGAAAGATATTGCCGAAAGCAAATCCCCACGATTAGCTTATTTTATGTCAGAAAATGGTGTTCCATCAGTTTTAAATGGCCGTGGAAATCTTTTACCAGAAGTCGTTCAAAATGGTTTACAGTTTCTTAAAAATAAAAATAAACCTTTCTTTATAATGATAGAAGGTGCGCAGATCGACAGCGGTGGTCACGCCAATAATGTTGGAACAATCGTTACCGAAGGAATTGATTTTGATAAAGCGATTAGTCAATCAATACAGTTTGCTGATCAGAATCCCGGAACTTTAGTGATCATTACTGCTGATCATGAGACTGGTGGATTCAGTATTCCTCACGGTAATCTAAAAAACAGTATAATTGAAGGTGACTTTACTACAGAAGACCATTCTGCTACGCTAATTCCCGTATTTTCTTATGGTCCAAAAGCTGATCTTTTTATGGGTGTTTATCAGAATAATGAAATTTTCCATAAAATTTTAAAAGCCCTGAATATAAATAATTAATAAAATAACCTGGTAATATAAAAAGACCGCCTCACCTGCGGTCTTTATTTTTTATAAAAATAGATTATTTAGCGAACTTTTTTGTTCCTGCAACACACAGAATTACGCCAATCGTTACTCCAAGCATGCCTATGCTTACGGGTTCATGAAGAAAATATGCCGCTAAAGCCAATCCAAAAAATGGCTGTAATAGTTGTAATTGACCTACTGTACTTATTCCTCCTTGTGCTAGCCCTTTGTACCAGAAAATAAAACCAATGAACATACTGAATAAGGAGATATAAGCCAGACCAAACCATGCTTGATTGCTCACAACTTGAATATCTTTAGGAAAATATATAAAAAACAATGGAATCATTAAGGGTAAAGCGAGGATCAAAGCCCACGAGATCACTTGCCATCCACCCAATGTTCTGGATAATTTCGCTCCTTCAGCATAACCTAATCCACATAAAATTACAGCTGCCAACATCAATATATCGCCTATCGGAGAGGCGGAAATTCCTTGTGAAACAGCAAATCCTATAACCAACAGGCTTCCTACAATAGAGAAAAACCAAAATACAGGATGAGGACGCTCCCCACCCCTGAATACTCCAAATACAGCTGTTGCTAATGGAAGCATTCCCAAAAATACAATAGAATGCGCAGAAGTTATATACTGAAGTGCTAAAGAAGAGAGTAACGGAAAGCCGATAACACAGCCTATGGAAACTAAAATCAAAGGTAATATCTGTTCTTTTGCAGGTCTCTTTTCCTTATAAATTAGAATAACAGCCAAGGCAAGTATCCCAGCGATTGCTGCTCGTGCGATTGTTACAAAAATAGGACTCATATCCATAACAGCTAATTTTGTCGCAGGTAAAGATCCACTAAATAACAATACTCCGATGAAGCCATTAACCCATCCATTGACTGCCTGATCTTTTGAAATTTTATTTGTAATCATTTTATATTTTTTGAATAGGTCAAAATTATAGAGGATAAATAAATAAACACAGTCTCAGTTTTGTATATTTGCATGAGCACAGTTTGAAAATATGAATAAAGAATTTTTGTACACAGAGATTACCAATGGATTGGCTTCACAGATCAGGAATGGGGTTTTAAAACCTGGAGATAAATTACCTTCAGTAAGAAAGCTATGCCTTGAGCATCAAATAAGTATGAATACAGCAAAGCGTGTATTTCTCGAACTGGAATCACAATCACTGGTTGAATCTAAACCACAGTCAGGCTATTTCGTCAGTCAGTTGCTTTCCATCAAACTACCCCTTCCCGAAGTAAGTCGTCCCTCATTGATCGCTAACAATAACGAACCCGACGAACTGATCAGTAAAGTCTATGAAAATATGGGTAAAAATAATCTCACCCTTTTCTCAATAGCTATTCCTTCAGGAGCCCTACTTCCTCAAGCTAAACTTAAAAAAGAAATTATTCAGGCCACCAGAGAGCTGAAATCAGGAGGAGCCGAATATGAGGAACTTCAGGGCAATTTAAAATTAAGAAGAATGATTGCTCAAAGATCATTAGCATGGGGTGGAAATTTTCACGAAAATGATCTGGTAACAACAAATGGGGGGATGAATGCCTTGTCTTTTTGCCTGATGGCTTTGGGAAAACCCGGAGATACAATAGCAATAGAAAGTCCTTGTTATCCCGGAATATTACAGTTGGCCACAGGTTTTGGTCTTAAAGTATTAGAATTACCTACTCACCCTGCTCATGGGATAGAAATTGAGGCCTTAAAAAAAGCAATTCCCAAAATCGATATCTGCCTGCTAATTCCTAATTTTAATACTCCTTTGGGAAGCTGTATGTCTGATGAAAATAAAAAAGAAGTTGTAAAACTCCTTTCTGAAAATAATATTCCACTCATCGAAGATGATGTTTATGGTGATATTTATTTTGGATCACACCGTCCGAAATGCTGTAAATCGTTTGATAAAGAAGGAAATGTTTTATACTGCAGTTCGGTATCAAAAACCCTGGCACCAGGTTATCGTGTAGGTTGGATTGCTCCCGGAAAGTATAAGGATAAAATACTGAAGCTTAAACTACTCCATTCTACCTCTTCCATTGCTATTGTAAATGAAGCGGTAGCCAATTTCCTAAAAACCGGGAAATATGAAAAGCATCTACAGGAACTTCGCCGAACTCTTCAGACTAATTACCAGAATTATGTACAAACCATTATTCAGTATTTTCCGGAAGGTACAAAAACCAGCAGGCCACAGGGTGGACTCTCCCTTTGGGTAGAATTTGATAAAAAAATACAGACCAGAAAACTATATGATCTGGCCATTAAACAAAATATCAGTATTGCGCCCGGAAGGATGTTTAGTCTCCAGGATCAGTTTGAAAATTGTATGAGATTGTGTATTGGTCTCCCATGGTCAGAGGACACACAGCAAAAATTAATTGAGGTCGGAAGACTTGCCAAAATGATCGACAGACAGTCTTAATCTACAACGAAATTTTTTCTCGCTAGTTCTTTTCTTACCCGGCTTAAACTTTCAGGAGTAATTCCCAAATAGGAAGCAATCATCCATTGTGGAACCCTTAACAGTAAGTCTGGATACATTTTGATGAATTTTAAGTATCTTTCTTCGGCAGTTTCCCCCAACAAAGAATTGATCCTGTCCTGAAGGCTTCTTACATGTTTTTGTATTAAAATATCTCTTCTTTCAGCACTATCCGGAAATTGAGAAACCAGTTTATTAAAGAAATCCGGGTGTAAAAACAAGACTTCAGAATCTTCAACGGCTTCTATATAGTACACAGACTGTTCGTTGAAGTAAATACTCGTTCTGTCAGAAATGAGCCAGCTCTCAGGAGCGAATTGTATAATATGCTCTTTTCCGTTTTTATCGATGGAATACATCTTCAAAAGCCCTTTCTCCACGAAAAAAACATAGCGGCAGATTTCACCGTATTGTAAAAGAAATTGGTTTTTGGGTATCTTTTTTACCTCGTAATGTAAGCTACAGCTGTTTACCTGCTCTGTGGGAACATTTAAAACTTTAGCTAAATAGTTATTAATATTCTTCATCGTGTAATTTGGGTTATGGATATATCTTGGTGTGAAGCGTTGTTGACTGCCTTTCCGCTTTCTATTACGATCAACTGTGGGCTTTGATGGGTTACATCAAGATCTTCCGCAATTTTATTGGAAATAGACCTGTAAGCAAGGAGATCTAAAAAATAAAGATCAACGTCAGTACCAAGGTTTTTAATTTCTGATTCAAAATTTCTCAATACTGTTTTACTGATGAAACAACTGGTAGAATGTTTGAATATTGCAATTTTATCATGATACGAGTTTTCAATAGCTTTTGCTAAATCTTCCTCAGATTGTATTTTTTTCCAGAAAGATTTCTCTTCAGGTTTCTCTTCTTTTCCACCAAATATTTTATCAAAAAAACTCATATATTAAATTGTTTAAGATGATGATTGAGGTGCTTATACTCCAAAAAGCCCCAGTCGCTTTCGGTCATTTTTCCAAAAAGCTCATGCTTTTCTGGTAGATTATGGTGAGTATAGTTTTCCCAATATTCATTCATTGTTTTTAAAAGCCCTTCTCTGCTTTCATTAAAGTCACATTCAAAATTAACGATTAGTTTTTGAAAAGTCGGCATATTTCGGGGAATTCCATTGTTAAAAATCTGCATCTCTACTTTTGTAAGAATTCCTATTGTCCCAAAAAGAAGGTTAACAGGAGGAAGGTTGATCTTTCTTAATGAAATCTGAAGAACCAGATCACAATGTTTTAGCATCTGTGAAACGTTCATTTTGCCCCACTTATGTTCATAACTCTCGGTCAACATAGAGATTCTGTTGATGATTTCATCAAAATAAATACGATTGTGAAGACTCTTTTTTACCAACCTTTTTCTTTCTTCAGATTTTCAATATGAGCAAAATGATGATTACAATGCCAGGCGTAGAAAGCAAGATAGTATCTCAAATCATAATCCTGATTATTTTCCGGATGATGAAAAGTTCTTTCAAACTGTTTATTAGTTAACGTTTTAAGCAAAACATGCCATCTTTGATGTGTTCCTTTGATCATTCTCATAGCAGGCTTTACAGGGATGTTGATGCTATCCTGGAGTTCAGCCCATTTTGCTTCTTCATATGGTTTTATGGTTGGATTATCTTCCGTTAAAGCCAATTTAAAACGAATATAACTATTGATATGACTGTCAGCCAAATGATTAACAAGTTGTCTTACTGTCCAACCTCCTTCTCTGTAAGGGGCATCTAATTGATCGTCTGTAAGATCTTCAATAAGCTCCCTTAATTTATCCGGAAAGTTTTTGATCACTTTCATGTACTTATCCAATTCAATATCACAAATATGATCAGGTTTTTCAAACTGACCTATCGGATATCTCTTTTGTTCTAAATTACTCATTTTTAATTATCTTGGTTAATATGTTCTTATCTTTTAAGGAGGCAATAGACAATTTTCTATCCTTCTGAAACTTGACCTAAAATTACTACAAGAAAAGCAACAAAGCAATAAGTAGTAAAAGAATAAGAAAAATAACCTTAGGATCTATATTGTTTTACAGAAAATTGAATCTTTAATCTATTTATGTTTCAAAATTTAAGATAAAAAAACTTCAATTCTATTAAAATTGAAGCTCTTGTTATTTAAATTCATCCACTAATAACCATGCAGATCAATACCTTCTGTTCTTTGTAAAGTCACTTTTTTACCCATTTTCTTTTGAATCACTCGAAAGTGCTGCAATTCATCATCCGTCAGAATGGTAATGGAAGTCCCTTTTTCGTTGGCACGACCCGTTCTACCGATACGGTGGATATAATCTAAGGGTGAACGTGGCAGTTCATAATTAATAACGCAAGGTAAAGACTCGATGTGAATACCACGGCCAAGTAAATCCGTAGCGACCAAAATTTGAGCTCCGTTTACTTTAAACTCTTCTAAATTATTTCTACGGGCACCCTGTGACTTCTGTCCGTGAATAGCTACTGCTTTAATTTTATTTTTTTTAAGCTTTTCAACTAAATTGTCTGCAGATTTTGTAGAAGAAACAAAAATTAACGCCTTTTCAACCTTCTTTTCTTTAATTAAATAACGTAAAAAAGGGCCTTTATTTTCAGGAGAGACATGATAAGCCAATTGCTCAATATTATCAATTTCAACTTCTTCTTTTTTAATTTCAATAATCGTAGGATTAATCGATAAACGCTCTTTCATTTCAGAAACCTTATCATCTAAGGTCGCCGAAAACATAGTCGTTTGTTTCATTACGGGCATCAGAGCGAAAAGCTTATTCATTTCTTCTCCAAACCCTAATTGAAACATTTTATCCGCCTCATCAATTACTAAATGTTTAATTTCTGAAATACTCAACGCCTTATGATCTATTAAATCTAACAAACGGCCAGGCGTTGCAATAAGAACTTCTACCCCAAACATTCCCTTCATCTGTGGATTGATAGAAACACCACCATAAACAGCCATTGTACGGATCTCACGCTTCAGATTCTCTGTAAAAGTTCTGAAAACTTCATCTATTTGAATCGCTAACTCACGGGTAGGAACCAATATTAAAACCTGAACATTACGATCTTTTTTAACCTCTAAGTTTTGTAATTTTTCTAAAATAGGCATCACAAAGCTAGCCGTCTTTCCGGAACCGGTTTGTGCAATTCCCATCAAATCCTTTCCTTGCAGAATAACAGGAATAGCCTGCTCCTGAATTGGAAAAGGCTTCAGATAGCCCAACTTTTTGATAGAACGAATAATGTGGTGTGATAATCCCAAAGACTCAAATGACATAGAATACTTATTTTGCTGCAAAGATAAGCTATTGATATTTGGTTTACACGTGAAACTAAATTATGCCAATGATTATTAATTGTACAGGTACATTCAGGCTATTAAAATTTACATTTTGGAAATTTCTTTTATTCCTGATTGCTCATTTTATTCATTTTAAATTTTATTGTTGTCGTTTTGTCCGATAATTTATTTTTGGACAAATTTTTGAGTATTAGTTTTTGTAAATTTATCAAAAATTCGAGAAATCTAAATATGAAAAAAGCGTTAATAATAGTAGATGTGCAGAATGATTTTTGTGAAGGTGGAGCCTTAGCTGTTCCGGGAGCCAATGAAATTATTCCCTATATTAATCTTCTTATGGAAGAAAATGAATACGATCAGATTGTTTTAACCCAGGATTGGCATCCTGCAGACCATAAAAGCTTTGCAAGTAATAATGGAAAAAAGGTTGGCGAAAGTATTATTTTAGGAGGAGTCCCTCAGTTTATGTGGCCTGATCACTGTGTTCAGGGGACTTTTGGAGCCGAATTTCATAAAGATCTGAACAGAGATAAAGTAACCCATATTATTCAGAAAGGTAAAAATACTGAAATTGATGCCTACAGTGGTTTTCAGGATAACAATCACTTTATGAAAACCGGTCTTGATGACTTCTTAAAATACCACGACATACAGCTCCTAGAAATTGTAGGTTTGGCAATGGACTATTGCGTAAAATTTACTTGTACAGATGCTGTAGCTAATGGATACGTAACTTGTCTGCATTTTAACGGAACCCGTGCAGTGAATGTAAAACCGGATAATGGAAGGGATGCAATTTATGAGATGATCCAAAAAGGAGTTACCATTTTAGGATAGTTTTAAATTTCAAAAAATATAAAAAAGCGCAGTAAATATTTACTGCGCTTTTTGCTTAAATAACCTTGAAATTTATAAATCATTAAACACATCGTTATAAGATAATTATCTACATTTGGAAAAATCTCTTCAATGAAAAAAGTTATTTTGTCAGCAGTATTTTTTAGTGCATTTTTAGCAAAAGCCCAGACCTCGCCTGCCAATGAATTTAAATATTTGGAATATGATATCCAAAAGATTCAAAGCTTATATAAAAGCCACAAAACTTCCGTAAAAGAAGTGGTTGAGGCGTATTTAAAACGAATTAATGACATCGACAAAAATGGAGTTCAGTTAAATTCTATAATTACTATAAATCCCGATGCCCTTAAAATTGCGGACTCTCTTGATCATCTTGATCTAAAATTAAAGGACAAACCTTTATTCGGAATTCCTGTCTTATTAAAGGATAATATTGATACACACGATAAAATGCCAAATACAGCTGGTTCTTTAGCTTTAAAGAATTCGTTCCCTTTACAGGATAGTTATCTGGCAAAAAAATTACGGGAAGCAGGTGCCGTGATCATTGGAAAAACAAATCTCAGCGAATGGGCTAATTTTCGGGGTATGAAATCTACGAGTGGCTGGAGTGGTCTTGGTGGATTAACCAAAAACCCTTATATCCTGGATAGAAATACCTGCGGATCTAGTGCCGGTTCCGGAGCAGCCATTTCAGCCAATCTTGGTATTATTGCCATTGGAACAGAAACCAATGGATCTATTGTCTGCCCTTCCAGCCTCAACGGAGTGGTAGGACTGAAACCTACAGTAGGCTTAATTTCAAGAAAAGGGATCATTCCAATTTCAAGCACCCAAGATACACCCGGGCCAATGGCCAGAACAGTAAAAGATATTGCAATTAGTCTCGGAACAATAGTCGGTGAAGATAAAAACGATATTAAGACAGTGGGGTCCAGTCAGTTTTTACATAAAGATTACACGAAATTTCTAACCTTAAATGGACTTAAGGGTAAAAGATTCGGTTATATAAAAGGGATTACCAATGGTGCCAGCAAAAAAGTAGATGAATTATTTTTAAAAACCTTACAAAACTTAAAAGATCAGGGCGCTATTATTGTAGAGATAGGAAAAGAGCTTATTTCTGAGGAAGTACAGCAGAAATCTTTTGAACTGATGGTTGCAGAATATAAAGATGGACTTAATGATTACTTTCAATCTTTAGGAAAGAATGCTCCAATAAAAAATATAGATGAACTGATTGCTTTCAATAAAAATAATAAAGAAGAATTACAATATTTTGGACAAGAGTTTCTGATACTTTCAGCAAAAGGAGATGGAACAAAAGACAAAAATTATGCAAATGCTGTAAAAGTAGCTAAAGAAGGAAGTCAGGATAATGGAATTGATTTCGCAATGAAAAAATACACATTAGATGCCATCATTGCCCCAACCACCACAGAAGCCTGGAAAACAGATTTAAAAAATGGGGATCATTATTCGTATGGAAGTGCAGATGCTGCTGCTATTGCTGGATATCCAAGCATTACTTTACCTATGGGATATGTTGATGAACTACCCGTTGGTATTTCATTTTTTGCCGAAAAATGGCAGGAAGGAAAATTGATTACTATGGCTTATACTTTTGAACAGAGTAATCCACAACGAAAAGTACCTCAGTTTTTAAAATAAAAATAAAACTCCGGTTACAAAAAACTATTATCATTAATTGGAATGGGCTTCTTTATCACACTCTATTGATGACAATTTATGTTTATAACAGAACTAGAAAAACAAAACAGAAGTCAAAATACAGTACAAAAAAAAGCGTGGTCATATTTGACCACGCCTGTATTTTTAAATGCTATGTTGTTTTGGATCGCGATTAAAAGTCTTAATTCATCACTCAAAACAGATAACTCTTAAAGCATTTTTAAGTTGTTCACCTCTAATTCTGAAAGAATTCTCCAGTGTCCTCTTTTGATATTTTTCTTTGTCAATCCTGCAAACATCACTCTGTCTAAGGCTTCAACTTCGTATCCTAATCTTTGGAATATTCTTCTGATAACACGGTTCCATCCAATATGGATTTCAATCCCAACCTCATTTTTAGGTTTCCCTTCGATATATGAAATTTGATCTACCACTGCTACACCTTCATCAAGACGAATACCTTCAACAATTAGCTTCATGTCTTCATTGGACAATTTTTTATCCAATGTTACATGATAGATTTTTTTAGCATCAAAAGATGGGTGAGTTAGCTTCTTTGTCATGTGTCCGTCATTAGTAAGAAGAATAACCCCCGTTGTAGAACGGTCCAATCTTCCTACAGGAAAAACACGGTAAGGAGAAGCATTAGCAACAAGATCCATTACAGTTTTTCTTGCTTTGTCATCTTTCGTTGTAGAAATATATCCTTTAGGCTTATTTAAAAGTACATAAACCGGTTTTTCAGGAGTGATGTTTTGCCCGTCAAAGATCACTTTGTCACTTTTCTGAACCTGGTAGCCCATCTCAGTAACTACTTTTCCGTTTACTTCTACCAACCCTTGTGTGATCAGCTCATCAGCCTCTCTCCTGCTGCATATCCCTGAGTTTGCGATGTATTTATTAAGACGGATCGTATCCTTATGAATATCTTTTTCGATTTTGCTTAATCTTCTTTTCTGTACAAAAGATCTTGCTTTGTCTTCATCTCTTTCATTTCCTGCAGAAGCTCTTCTGCCATACTTTAAGCTGCCTCGCTCATATTTATCTCTACTGTCGAAACTTTTTCCGCCTCTTTTTGGAGCTGGTTTCCCGTAAGTCTTTCTTTCTCTGCTTTCGCTTTGATTAGTAATATAAGGTGGTCTCTCAGATTTTGGGTTACGATCTTCATCTCGGCTTTCAAAATTTGTTTCACCTCTCCTAGAATCAGGTTTTTTAAAAGGTCTAGAGCTGCCATCTGTGTCTCTATCACTTCTACTGAAAGGCTTTTTCTCAAATTTTGAATTGCCACTTTCATTTCTATCTTTTTGTCCAAAACTTTTGTCACCGCTTTTCGAAAATGGTTTTTTGAAAGGTTTTGATTCTGAAGAATTTCCAGATTTAGGAGCACGAGAACTGCCTGAATTTCTAGTTGAAACTCTGGGTCTTTTAGGTTTTCCTGAATTATTATTGTCTCTGCTCATTCTAAATATTTTTGCAAAGATAGTAATTTAGTTATGAGTTAAAAATTAAGAATCATAACTTTGCGATATTGTTTTACAATTAATTATATATTATTCCGGAAATGATAACACTATTAAATGATCAGTTTTCTCAATTAAATGCTTTTTTACATGGAAAATCTTTCAGTAAAATCTTTATATTAGTTGATGAAAACACGCATGAATACTGCCTTCCTGTTCTTTTAGGCAATATGGAAACGGATTTAGGTTTCGAAATTTTGGAAATAGAGGCAGGCGAAGAAATGAAAAATATTCAGACTGCCAATCAGCTTTGGGAGATTTTAACGGAAATGCAGGCCGACAGAAAAGCATTGGTTATTAATCTTGGTGGTGGTGTTATTACTGATATGGGTGGTTTTGTTGCTTCTACTTATAAAAGAGGCGTTCAGTTTATTAATATCCCTACTACCCTTTTATCAATGTGTGACGCTTCTATAGGCGGAAAAACAGGAATTGACCTGATGCATTATAAAAATATGGTGGGAACATTTACATTCCCTGAGCAGATTTTTGTATACCCACCATTTTTGGAAACCCTTCCTTTTAAGGAGTTAAGAAGTGGTTTTGCTGAAATGCTGAAACATGGTTTAATTGCTGATAAACTGCATTGGGATAATCTGATAAAAATTCAAAAACTTGATGTAGAAGCATTACTTCCTCATATTCAGACCTCCATGGCTATTAAACAGGACGTTGTTGAGCAGGACTTTCATGAAAAGAATGTTAGAAAAACACTGAACTTCGGCCATACTATTGGTCACGCCATCGAAAGTTCTTGCCTGGAACAGGGAAATCCTATTCTGCATGGTGAAGCTGTTGCTGCAGGAATGATTTGCGAAGCACATCTTTCTCATCTCGAAGGCTTGATCTCAAAAGTAGACTCAGAAATGATCATTGATAACGTTAGAAGATACTATCCTTATTTAGATATCAGTGACTTTAAAGATGAAGATCTTTCTGCATTATTACTGAATGATAAAAAGAATACCGAAAAGAAAATTAATTTCTCCCTGCTTTCAGGAATAGGGTCATGTGTTTATGATCATGAATGCAGCCAGGAAAATATAGAAAAGTCTCTTCATTTTTATAGAAAACTAAATGATGCCTAAAAGCTTTTTGAGAATATAAAGTAGAATCCTGATTGTAAAAATCGGGATTTTTTTATAGAATTTATTTGAGCATAGTGAAAAGATAACACCAATACATGGACTTCTAACGGACATTGAACCCTATTTATCATATATCACATAGATCAGCATTAACCTTTCATACAATAAGTAAAGTCTAAAAGGATTTATTAAAATAGCAAGTGATTTTCGCGATTACTAGTATTTTTTTTACCAAAATTAAGGTATAGTTAAATTTAAGTGATTTTTAAGTTGTGTTAAACAAACATTTGTTTAATGTAAATTATCATCTGATAATCAATGATTTGAGTTTGGATCATGATCATTTCCTTTGTTTTAGCCTACCTGATTTTTGTCATATTTCATTCTTTGGCATCCAATTTGAAAGATACTCCCCGTCAACGGAAAATTGACAGTAGTAAAATTTAAAATTAAGAAAGTAAAATATTAAAAAATTAAAGTTATGAAAAAGTTAATTTTAGGATTAGCAGTAACTGCAAGTTCATTCGCATTTGCTCAGCAAACAACATCAACTTCTACTTCATCTTCTAGCCCAGTTACATTTGGTGTTAAAGGAGGTATGAACGTTTCATCTCTTTCTAAAGATAATGGTTTGGATGATCAAAAATCTAAAATAGGTTTTAATGCTGGTGTATTTGCAAATATCCCAATTGCAAGTTCTTTCAGTATCCAACCTGAGGTTCTTTATTCTCAGTATGGTAATAAAACTGATTATACTGTATTAGGTACTAAATATTCAGCTTCAACAAAATTAGATTATATTACTGTACCGGTAATGTTCCAGTATAATTTTATTCCTAATCTTTATGTAGAAGCAGGACCTGAATTTGGATTAATGGTTAGTGCCAAAAATAAAGTGAAAAATGAAAGTAATGGTAACTCATCTACGACCGATAATTATAAAGATAATTTAAATACCTTTAATTTTGGTATTGGTCTAGGTGCAGGATATTACTTTACTCCAAACTTTGGTGTTACAGCAAGATATGTAGCAGGATTAACAGATGTAGCTAAAAACAGACCTAGTGGATCTGATGCAGTAAGAAATAATGTATTCCAGGTAGGTTTAGCTTACAAATTCAAATAAGCTTAAGAAACACATTCAGATAACAAATTTTGATTTCAATAAAATGGTTAGATTTACTGGTTAAATCTAACCATTTTTCATATATTTTCAATAGTTCTACTCCATTGGTAAGGTACTTGCTCCGATAGTTTAAATTTTAAAAAAAATTTAAACTATGAAAAAATTATTACTAGGTTTAGCTGTTATTTCAAGTTCTTTATTCTTTGCTCAGAAATTTGGAGTAAAGGCAGGTCTCAATCTTTCAACGATCAATACCAGTGATTCTAAAGCAAAAGCAGGATTTTATGGTGGCGTCCTTATGAACGTTCCTGTTGCACCCCATTTTAGTGTTCAGCCAGAAATCTTATACAACGGTATAGGGACTAAGGTTAAAGGGAATAATGATCTTCAAACCAACTTGAATTACATTTCAGTTCCTGTTATGTTTCAATACAACCCTACTCCACAATTTTATCTTGAGGCGGGTCCTCAATTTAGCTTTCTGATTGATTCTAAATTTAAAAATGGCTCAACGTCAGTAGACGGAAAGGATTATATTAAAAGTTTTGACTTTGGAATTGGTATCGGCGCAGGATATTTCTTTATCCCAAGCCTTGGTCTTACAGCAAGATATATAGCTGGTGTTGGAGATGTTATCAAAGAAATCGGAGGTATGCAACCTAAAGGAAAAAATAATGTTTTCCAGATAGGATTAGTGTATAAATTCAAATAAACTTCAGAATTAAATTTTGAATTTTTATAAAACAACTTGGGTTTCAATCATTAATTTTAAGAAATCACATGTATATTTTAACTATTTTAACATTTTTTGGCAAGAAATTTGCATAAAATAGCTAAGATTAAAAAACAATTTAAACTATGAAAAAATTATTATTAGGATTAGCAGTTGTTGCAAGCTCGCTAACATTTGCTCAAACATTTGGAGTTAAAGCCGGTCTTAACATTTCTACGGTTTCTGGTGATGATACTAAAGCAAAAGCTGGATTTTACGGAGGTGTTTTAATGAACGTCCCTGTTGCTTCAAGTTTTAGTGTACAGCCTGAAATATTATATAATGGGGTAGGAACAAAAGAAGATGGAAATGGTAATGGAAAGTTGAATTTAAGTTATATTTCAGTTCCGGTAATGTTCCAATATAATGCTACCCCACAGCTTTACCTCGAGGCAGGACCGCAATTCAGTTTCCTGATCGATTCCACTCTTAAAAGACAATCCGTATCAGTAGATGTTAAGGATGCTCTTAAAAGTTTTGATTTTGGTATAGGATTAGGTGCAGGATATTTCTTTACCAAAAACATTGGTGTTAATTTAAGATATGTAGCAGGTGTTACTAATATTACTAAAGAAGTAAATGGTTTTCAGGCTGATGGAAAAAATAATGTATTCCAAGTAGGTCTTACTTACAAATTCAACAAATAACACTGTTTTAATTACGGTATAACCGGTTAGATTTACTTAAATCTAACCGGTTTTTTATTCTATAAGTTGACATTCTTTTTATTTTCATTAATACTCTATTCTTCTATTCTCTCATATTCTTTTAAAACCACTGTACATTGTTTCATGAAGATCCGTGATTTGATACTTCTATTATAAGAATTAACAGATAATCTTTATATTATTTAATGCTATTTGTTTTATTAAAATGTAATAAAGTAACCATAAATGATAAGTAAATAAAGTATTTGGCATCGTAGATTTAAACATTAAACTATAACATTTATAAGAAAAAGCATGGCAATGATCGATGAATAAAGATAATATTAAAAAATATTTCAAAAAATGCACATATTTTTTTTCAATTGAATTTAACTTAAAAATTTAACCAAACAATTGAAATTAACTAAAAAAATCCCCCTCAAGTGTAATATTGAAGATTGTTTTAAATAGGCGCTTCTTGACATATCTTACTGCAAATCATCAAATTATAATTATGGCAAGCCTTTTGCAAAATACATCGAGTCTGAATGAATAATCCAGGCGAAAAGAAATAGTAAAATTAAAAAATTAAATTATGAATAAGTTATTTCTAGGACTAGCAATAGTTGCTGGCTCATTAGCTTTCGCTCAAGAAACACAAACGACAACGACTACTATTACCACCGTTAATAAGGAAAAGGAACCTATTAGATTTGGTATTAAAGCAGGGGCAACTTCTGCTTATTTCAGTCAGCAAAAATTAAGTGCAAACAATCAGAAAATAGGATTTAATGCAGGTGCTTTCGTAAATATCCCATTATCTAAACAAATTAGTTTACAACCGGAGGTATTGTATAACCAATTAGGGGCAAAGAGTGTTCTTTCTTCTTCTGAAGTTACAACAGGTGCTACAACTGTAAAAAGACAGTCAGATTTTAAAACTACATTGAATTATATTTCAGTTCCATTAATGGTACAGTTTAAACCAGTAGATAATTTTTATTTCGAAGCTGGTCCTGAGTTCAGTTATTTCATCAACGGAAAAAACAAAGGTGAAACAACTGTTACAAGTACTACAGCAGGTATAACCACTACTCAGAGAGAATCTACTTCTGAAACCATTGATAAAGATAACATCAACAAATTCAATTTCGGTTTAGGTATTGGTCTTGGTTACTACTTTACTCCTAATTTAGGAATTAACGCAAGATATGTTAACAGTTTAACTAAGATTGATAATAACCGACCTGCAGCTGAAAACAACAACAGAGCATTTCAGTTAGGTTTGAACTATAAGTTTTAATAACCACAACCAATTTTTTAACCATAAAATGCAGCTTTTTGCATTGTAAAATGGCTGGAAGAACTTCTTCCAGCCATTTCTATTGAATCAAGAAAGTAAAAATAAGGTAAAAGTTTATTCAAATATTCGTGGATCATCACTAATCAATCCATCTATTCCCATACCTTTTAGTTCCTTTAATCTCTCTTTAGTATTAACGGTCCATGGTATAACTTTCATCCCCATTGTATGGCATTCCTTCACCAATTCAGGAGTAACAAGAGACTGATCCGGACTGTAGATAGTAGGAATAAAGCTTAGAAACTTCATATCTCCGGATACACCATTAAGATGATTCGGGTATAGTTTGAATTTCTCTGCTGGTATGTTTTTAAAGTAATACTGTTGTTGTGCGAGCTTTTTATCATCAACTTTTTCAACCAGTAAAGCCGTCATTATTTTAGGATATTCTTTATGGATAATTTCAAGTGTTCTTGGATCAAAAGATTGAATAATAACGCGATCTTGAATCTTTTTTTCTAAGATAACCTTCATCATCAGATCCATAAATTCTTTTGGTTCCGGGTGAAAGATATTATCAGAGAAAGGACGGGTTTTAGTTTCTATATTATAGAAGGGCAAAGGTCTTTTCAACTCTCGGGAATAAGTCTCACATGCATCTATTACCTCTGAAAAAAGAGGTTTCTGTACCTTCATTTTCTTCTGATCAGGATAATTGTCAAGTTTTTTTAAGCCTACATCAAATGTTTGAATTCTCGCATAAGACATATCATAAATTTTATAGTAAAAACCAGAGTCTTTGGGAATATAGGTTCCATCAGGCTTTGTTACCAGTTCAGGTGAAAGAAAAGCATCATGGGAAAGAATTACTTTTTTATCCTTTGTGATGGCTAAATCCATTTCAAGTGTGGTAATACCCATTTTTAATGCATTCTTCATAGCTGGGATTGTATTTTCCGGATATAGAGATTTGCCTCCACGGTGTGCCTGCTTATCGAAAGATTGAGCAGAATACAATTGAACAAATACAAGAAAAATAGCTGTGAAAAATGTGTGTTTCATATCCTGAATTTTCATTTTACAAAATTAAAACTTACTTGTGCACTATGTAATACAAGAATATTAAGCTTATGCTACATTTATATGAAAAAACAAAAAGTTGAGCCCTCAAATTTGGATTTATGTTTTACAGAATAAGAAAGGCCAGATAATTATATCTGGCCTTTTTTTTATTTAATGTAAACAATTAATTAAACAGTTCTAATTCCTCTCCTTTTGCTACAGGATATTCTTCTGTAAAACATCCAAAGCAATGATTAGAAGAACCTAAAATCTCCTTAAGATTGTCGGTGCTTAAAAACTCTAAAGAATCAACTCCTAAATAATCTCTAAGCTGTTCTGTTGTCATATTTGCAGAAATCAGATCATCTTTAGACGGTGTGTCAATTCCTAAATAACAAGGTGCGATGATAGGTGGTGAAACACTTCTAAAGTGGATTTCTTTTACACCAGCGTCTTTTAAGATCTTAACCAACCTTTTGGAAGTAGTACCACGGACGATAGAATCGTCGATGATCACTACCCTTTTTCCTTTGATCTCAGAAATGATAGGATTCAACTTTAAATTGACAATCCTTTCTCTCATTTCCTGAGTAGGAACAATGAAACTTCTACCAATATATCTGTTTTTGATCAAAACTGGACGGAAAGGTATTCCTGAAGCTTTAGAAAAACCAATTGCAGCTGGTACTCCAGAATCCGGAACTCCAATTACTAAATCGGCATCTACAGGTGCTTGCTCCCAAATTTTCTCACCAGACTTTTCTCTGATCTCATAAACATTAATATTTTCTAATGTAGAGTCGGGTCTTGCAAAATAAATATATTCAAAAGAACAGATTCTCTGTCTTCCTTTATCATTAACCATATAAGAATGTAATCCAGTTTCATTCTCATTCGTATATACGATCTCTCCAGGTAAAATATCACGAACATATTGTGCTCCAACAGCATCAAGAGCTACAGACTCAGAAGCTACTACATATGATTTCTCATCAATAGCTCCTAATACTAAAGGTCTGATCCCATTGAAATCTCTGAATGCAAAGAATTTATTTCTCGTCATTCCTACTACAGAATAAGCTCCTTCGATCTTTTCCATAGTTGCTTTGATTGCTCCTCTTAATCCTAAATCAAGATTTTTTTGAATTAATCTCAATATTACTTCAGAATCAGAAGTTGCTCTGAAAACAACTCCTTCAGCTTCCAATTCAGCTTTTAATTCTTTCGCATTGGTTAAGTTACCGTTATGTGCAATCGAAAGTATAATCTGGTCATATTCGTTTTTCGCGAAAAATGGCTGAAAATTGTACTTCTTTTTGTCTCCTGCAGTGGTATAACGAGTATGCCCTATTGCAGAATTTCCCATAAAAGCTTCAGGATTCTGAATATCTTTATAAACATCTAAAACCAATCCCTCATCTTTCATATTGTTGATCCTTCCGTCTTTCAGAACGGAAATACCACAAGCTTCCTGGCCTCTGTGCTGTAATGCAAAAAGCCCGAATTGAGAAAGAGAGAACGTATCCAGATCATTATCAGAATATAATCCGAAAATCCCACACTCCTCATTGGGAGCATCAAGTCTTTCTTCTTCATTGGTTCTGAAAAGATTCCTACCGTAGGCCTGGTTTTTAAACTGTTTTAAATATTCACTTTTATGAATGTCTAAACTTTCCATTTTTTCTAAATATTAGAAGTTAGATCTTAAAATTAAGTCTAAGTTAACTTCAAATTATAATTTTAAACTTTTCTGTAATGAATAAATCAGAGGCTATTATACAGCATCTGAGATCTACTGACTGAAATTATTTACCTAGTAAAGTTTTCAATCTGTTATAAATTTCAACGTACGCTTCAGTTACTTCTCCTAAGTCTCTACGGAAACGGTCTTTATCCAATTTCTTCATAGTGTCCTTATCCCATAATCTACAAGTATCTGGAGAAATTTCATCGGCTAAGATGATCTCACCATCTGAAGTTTTACCTAACTCGATTTTGAAATCTACAAGGATGATATTCATCTTATCAAATAGATCGATCAAAATTTCGTTGATATCTGAAGTTAACTCATACATCTCATCAAGTTCTTCATAAGTAGCTGCACCTAAGAAAACAGCATGGTGATCATTGATTAGTGGATCTCCTAATTCATCCTTCTTATAACAGATGTCAAAAATAGTTACCGGAGATTTTATTCCTTCTTCTACCCCTAATCTTTGAGCCATACTTCCTGCAGAATAGTTTCTTACAACCATTTCTAAAGGAATAATGGATACTTTTTTTACCAATTGTTCTCTTTCGTCCAATTGTTTAATGAAATGAGTTTTAATCCCTTTTTCATTTAAATACTCAAAAATCAAAGTAGTGATCGCGTTGTTCATTTCGCCTTTCAGATCAACTTGTCCTCTTTTCTGAGCATTAAAAGCGGTAGCATCATCTTTAAAACGCACTACTACTTGATCAGGATTATCGGTAGCAAACACTTGTTTAGCCTTACCTTCGTACAACATTTCTTTCTTTTCCATTTTCTAAATTGTCTTTTATAGTTAGATTTATAATTATTTAATTAAAATTCCTGTTAGAACAGCCATTCCAAAACTTAAAAGTGTGCCGACGAGTACATACTCCGTTAACTTTCGTTGTTTGGCCTGTGCAAGATCACTGAATCTGAAAACAGATTTTGCAGCAACCATAAAACCTACGCCTTCCCAATGATTCACTAAAATAAAAATGAATACCAGTAGACGTTCCAAGATCCCTATATATTTTCCGGCACTCGTAAGAGATTCGGTTTGTATATTGTTTTGTGCTTCAGCAACCGGAGTCCATGAAGACAATAATATTTTAATGATAATAGATGATGGAGTCGTTAAAAATAAAACAGCCATCAATACTTTTAAAAAATCCTGATTTTCTAAAATTTTAAGGTCGAATTCCTTAAAATAGAATGAAACTCCGACGATTACCAAAACATGAAGGAATTGATCAATAAAAAACCATCTTTTTTTTGTTTTTACATTTTGAAAACTTAGCTTACATACATCAATAATAAAATGAGAAACTCCCACTAAAATAGCGATCCACCAAAGCTGCAGATCCCAAAGGAAAATGAAAGTTAAAACAGTATGAATAAGAATATGTAAGTATAAATATTTGCTTTTCAGCTTACGATTTTCTTTATCAGCAACCCATGAATTTGGCTGAAGAAGAAAATCTCCGAGTAAATGTGCCAATATGAGTTTAGTGAAAATCATTTTACAGTTCTGAAATTTTCTTTCTAAAATATTGATTAGTTTCTATAATAAGGTCATAATTTGCACGTTTTAACCTCTGGCTTACCGAGGATTGTGAGATGGCAAATTTTTTGGCAAGATCTTCCTGTGTAATATCTTGATTCATGATCATTTCATGAATAATTTCGGCTGTAGCCATTGTCCAGTTATCAAAATCCTTGGATGACCACTTCAAGAGCATGTTAAGATCTCTATCTACCGCCTCATTAGAAGTCTTAATAGCAACAGTATCTCCGTCACTCTTCAGTCCATTAAGCAGTCTTCCGGAATGTACATATGCCGTTCCATTGGATTCCGTAATTTTTTCAGATGAAAAATTTTCTTCACCAATACCGATGGCCATTCTTACATCTAAATTTTCCTGACTTTTTATAATAGATTTTATGGCAAGAAAACGCCAGAAAACTTCATCGATAGTACATTTGAATTGGAATTCGTCACCTCTGTAAATTTCCCATGTTAGGGGTGAGCTTCCCCAATTCTCCAGGAGATTCTTTAGTTTGGTGATCCAAACTTCTGTGTCTGCATGTTGCGAATTTATAATATCACCGGTAATGACCGCTATCATTTTGCAAATATAAGCATAATTACTTATAAATAAAAGATATAAGCAGAAACACTTATAGATATTAATTATTAGTGAATCTGCTTATATCGATTATCTCTAAAACAGAAGATTTTACGGGATTTAGAGATTATAAAATAAACGTGTAAAATCTATTTTCATTATATTTTGTTATCCTAAAACAGGTATCTTCTTTAAAATTATTTCTTAATAAGCTTATATGTTTTGTCATCTAACTTCAACAAATATATTCCTGGCTGTAGATTTTGTACTGAAATATTGGTCTTGTTTTTAAATGGCAGCTTTTCAGTAATAATGCTTCTTCCTGACCAATCTATGATTTGAGCTATTTTTATGTTTTCTGTTTTTCCACTTACAAAAATACGATCCTGTACAGGGTTTGGATAGATTTTGAATGTATCATTTTCAACAAAACGAATATCAGGTAATGCAGACAAAGTTCCCAGATCCTCACAATAATTACTGGAATGAATATCCCATTCATTAATATTGAAAGAATTTGTTGGTTGATTAATACTTGCTTTTCTATATAAAGAGACATTACCCAGCACTGAAAAATTAGATTGAGATTTTATTCCGATGGCATCAACTGTTAATGACTTATATCGCAATTCAAGGTATTGACTTCCAGAATAGGTCATTTGAGGAGCTGCTGTAACAAATTTAGCTTCGTCATTTGTATAGCATGAAAAATTAGCATTTGGATTTAACAAAACAAAGGCTTCATTATCTTGAATAATCCCTTCCAATTCGTAAGGAGCTGGAAAGTAATAATTGTTTGTGCTCGAAAACTGAATTGACAACCTATAATCACTTAAATTAACCGGATGTCCGGTTCTGTTTGTAATTTCTATTGCTTTATTATCTGATGTTCCTTCTAAATATTTAGAGATAAAAAGGTCTTTTGCATAGACATCAGAGGCAAGTGTATTTACCGAAATCACATTACTATCCGGCGAAAGTAAGTACCCATTATCGTATGCCTTTACGGTAAAAGAATAATTTGTAGAAGGTAAAAGATGATCAATGCTTATAGAAGTACTTTTTGTAGAAGCGACCAGTGTTCCATTTTGATAGATTTTATATCCAATAACATCTGAGCTTGAACTTGGCAGCCAACTTAGCGTTGTAAAGTAATTACTTATCTGAGTTGCGTTAAAATCAGATGGAGCCTGAGGAGCAACATTATCCGGGGTTTGATTCCAAATAGCATTTACCCATTGTGGATGATCTATAAATGGATTCCTATTCTTCTGGATTGCATACACCGCATTATTTCTGTCAATTTCTCTTTGGGAAACAGGATCTTGTGTATGCCATTGAAGCAACATTGCAATATAAGCATCGTCAAAAGCCTTTTCCTCAGTACCATTTAAAGGATTGGTGTCCGAGGCTGGATTTGAATTATTATTAAAGTTAAAAGTACTTAATTTCCCTTCATATCGGACAGCGAAATACAATAGACTCCTGGCTACATCTCCTTTAAACTCATCAATAGGTTCATAAACACGACCTGTATATACATAATTAGGAATGGCACTTTTTCCGATCTTTGAGGAATTGGTAAATGTATAAAATACATTAGAAGGTGTGGTCATAGAAATTCCGTAAGGATAATTACTTCTTAACTGATTGATTCTCGCATCAGTAGGGACAACATAAAACAGATCGGAATACATTGGATAGTTGCTGTAAAAAGTGCTTTGAGGCATCATATGCTCCCGATTCCACCCTAGTCCTTCAGCAGATGAACTTCCTATTAAATTAGCTGTTGTATACTCGTAAGCATCAGGGCCTGTCGGGATTTCAGAGTACATATCCAATAACAAAGTGGTATTGCTTGCGTCATGATCATAATATACATCCAGATCAGTCTGATTATAATAATTGGTAAGATCACCATAATGCCAACTGATATTCTTTGCTGAAATAATATCATGCAGTTTCGACTTTAGAGCGTAACCCGTAAGCCCGGTTGTTCCGTCATAATATCCAGCAGGAGCTTGTGCGAAAATAAAAGACGAAAATAAAATGACAGGAAATAAAAGTTTTTTCATATTTAAAATTAAAGCTTTAAAGTAGAGAAATAATTCATTTACAAAGGTCTCCTGATTATTAAAAAAATATTAAATCTCCTGTTGTAAAAAACTGATAATTAAATTATTGCAAATGTAATATTGTCGCCGGAACAATTATTTTTAGTATTTCCACAATTTAAGTATCTTTGAGCACTAACTATTTACTTATTATATGAATACAGAGATTATTGAGAACATTAAAATGATAGCAGAAACAGCGAAGGAATTTGCTGAAAAAAATATCAGACCCAATATTATGGAGTGGGATGAGAGCCAGACTTTTCCAAAAGATTTATTTCATCAGTTAGGAGAAATGGGCTTTATGGGAATTGTTGTTCCTGAGCAGTACGGAGGTTCTGGGTTAGGTTATCATGAATATGTTGCTATCCTGGATGAGATTTCTCAAGTAGATCCTTCAATCGGACTTTCTGTAGCAGCACACAATTCTCTTTGTACCAATCATATTTATGAATTCGGGAATGAGGAGCAGAGACATAGATGGTTGCCTCAGTTAGCAAGCGGAAAAGTACTTGGGGCTTGGGGATTAACAGAACATAATACAGGTTCAGATTCAGGAGGGATGTCTACAACTGCTGTGAAAGATGGTGATGAATGGATCATTAATGGAGCTAAAAACTTTATTACTCATGCTATTTCAGGAGATATTGCCGTAGTAATGACAAGAACAGGAGAAATTGGAGCTAAGAATAACTCTACTGCTTTTGTTTTAGAAAAAGGAATGCCAGGTTTTACTTCGGGAAAAAAAGAAAACAAACTGGGAATGCGTGCTTCCGAAACAGCAGAACTAATCTTTGATAATGTTCGTGTACCGGATTCTCATCGTTTAGGAGAAGTTGGAGAAGGATTTAAGCAAGCTATGAAAATTCTTGATGGAGGAAGAATTTCTATCGCTGCTTTAAGTTTAGGAACTGCAAGAGGTGCTTATAAAGCAGCTTTAAAATATGCTAAAGAAAGACATCAGTTTGGAAAATCAATTGCTAGTTTCCAGGCTATCAACTTTATGCTTGCTGATATGGCAACTGAAATTGATGCTGCAGAACTTCTTATTCAAAGAGCTGCAACATTGAAGAATGCAAAGCAAAAAATGACAAAAGAAGGTGCTATGGCAAAACTATATGCATCTGAAGCTTGTGTGAGAATTGCTAATAATGCGGTTCAGATCTTTGGAGGTTACGGATATACGAAAGACTTCCCAGCTGAAAAGTATTACAGAGACTCTAAACTTTGTACCATCGGAGAAGGAACTTCTGAGATCCAGAGATTAGTAATAGGAAGAGATATTACCCAATAATTTAATTCGAATACCATGATTAAACAAGCCCTTTTAGGTGAGTTTTTACATGAAGCAGAAAATAGCAGAAGAATTTTAAAAGCCATTCCTGACAGTGCTCTGGATTGGAAACCTTCAGAAAAAAACTGGACCACAGCCCAATTAGCGTCCCATATAGCAGAAATATACAACTGGTATGAATATACATTCAATCAGGACGTTTTTGACATGGGAGTGTATCAGTATGATAAAGGAGATATTTCCAAAGCCGAAAATATTGTCGCTAAGTTTGAAGACAACGTTGCCAAAGCTCAACAAGTTTTAGAAAACTGGGATGAAAAGACTTATCTTAATGAATGGAAAATGGAAATGCACGGAAAAATATTCTTCCCGCCTACTCCAAAAGTTCAGGTAATTAGAGGTTTTCTGTTTAATCATTTGTACCATCATAGAGGTGAATTGGTTGTCTATTTAAGATCAACGGGAAATAAAATTCCCGGAATATACGGACCCACAGCAGACGATAGAATATAATTTTAGAATTATTTCACCGATAAATGAATAGCACACGTATTTTATGTGTGCTATTTTCTTTTTTTGATACAATACAAATTACCGCATATTCAATGTATCGAATAATATTTTAAATCAACTTTCAAAAATCTTCTTAAAAAATTTTGTTTTTCGTAATGAATTTTTTATTAGCTTTGATATTCCACAATCAAAATAAATATTTTATGAAAAAACAATTAACTCTGATCGGAGTGCTTTTTATGACGGGCATTTCTTTCGCGCAGACTGATCGTCTCTGGTCTCAAAGCTCACAAAAAGCATCTACAAATGTTTTTGAGAACAAAACCAGCATTAGTGATCCCAAAGTTTACACTCTGGATATTAATGGCTTAAAGAATGTACTTTCAAGAGCTCCTAAAAGACTGGCAGTTGGAGAGAAATCAGAAATCATCGTTTCCTTCCCTAATTCTGAAGGAAAGATGGAAAACTTTAAAGTAAGAGAAAACTCAAACTTTGATCCTCAACTGGCAGCCAGATACCCGGATATCAAATCGTATGTTGGTGAAGGTTTAGGAGATTCTAATTCCACTGTCTATTTCAGTATTTCTTCATTAGGGCTTTCTTCTATGGAAATCTACGGTGATAAATCAGCTGTTTTCATTGAACCCTACACAAAAGATCTATCCACTTATGTTGTTTACAAAAAATCAGACAAAAAAGATGATCTCAACAAATTTGAATGTACTGTAATTGATGTTGCTCAAAAAGGGATTGACAACACCAGTCTTGCAGCCAGACCAAATGCGGATGATGCAAAATTAAGAACATTCAGACTGGCTCTTTCCTGTACAGGAGAATACACCACTTATTTCGGCGGTACAAAAGCCAATGCTTTAGCAGCAATGAATAACACAATGACCCGTGTAAACGGTGTCTTTGAGAAGGATTTTGCAGCAAGAATGGTTCTTATCTCTAATAATGATGCTGTAATTTATACCAATGCTTCCACTGACCCATATTCTGCAGCATCCGGAATGAGCAGCTGGAACTCACAACTTCAAAGTACTTTAACTTCCGTGATTGGTGAAGCTAATTACGATATTGGCCACTTATTCGGTGCTACCGGAGGTGGAGGAAATGCCGGCTGTATTGGCTGTGTATGTACAAATGGATCTAAAGGAAGTGGGTACACCTCTCCTGCAGATGCAATCCCTTCTGGAGACAACTTCGATATTGATTATGTAGCTCACGAAATGGGGCATCAGTTTGGAGGAAACCATACATTCTCTATGAGTAATGAAGGAACAGGTGCCAATATGGAACCTGGATCAGGATCAACTATTATGGGATATGCAGGAATTACCGCCCAGGATATCCAACCCCATTCCGATGCTTTTTTCCATGCGATAAGCATCCAACAGATTACCAATAATATCAAAGCTAAAACCTGTCCGGTAAGTACTGCAACAGGAAATTCAATTCCAACAGCAAACGCAGGTTCAGACTATACTATTCCTAAAGGCACACCATTTATGCTGACAGGAACGGGTACTGATGCAAATGGTGATTCTTTAACGTATGTTTGGGAGCAAATGGATAATGCATCCTCCTCTCAAACAGGAGCCAGCTCTGCAGCAAGTGCAACAAAAGCTTCAGGTCCTACATTCAGATCATGGACTCCAACTACTTCGCCAACAAGATATTTCCCTAGAATGGCTTCTGTATTAACTGGTGCTACCACAACGGCAGGATCAGAAATTACAGTTGAAGCATTATCTAATGTAGCCAGAGCTCTGAACTTCAGATTTACGGTTCGTGATAACAGAGCTGGTGGTTCAGGAAATAATTCTGACGACGCTGTGATCACAGTAAACGCTACTGCAGGACCATTCAGTGTTTCTTCACAAAATTCAGCAACAACATATACGGGTGGAACTTCTCAAACGGTAACATGGAATGTTGCAGGAACTACTGCCAATGGAGTGAATGCTGCTAATGTAGATATCCTTTGGTCAACTGATAGTGGGAATACATGGACTACCCTATTAGCCGGAACTCCAAATGATGGTACTCAAGCGGTGACTATACCAAATGCTTCTACAACAACTGGAAGAATTATGGTTAAAGGTTCCGGTCACATCTTCTTTGATGTAAATAATGCCAACATTACTGTAAACGCTGGATCTGGAGGAACAGATGTTATAGCTCCTACAGCACCTACCCTTGCAGCTTCTGGAACGACTTCTACAACTACCAATCTTTCATGGAGCGGAGCTACAGATAATGTAGGAGTTACAGGTTATGATGTATATCAGGGAGGCTCATTAATTGGCTCTACTGCTACTACTTCGTATACAGTAACAAGTTTAAGTCCAACCACTACTTACAGCTTTACAGTTAAAGCAAAAGATGCGGCAGGAAACACCTCTGTATCTAGCAATTCTGTAAGTGTAACTACTCTTGGAGGAGGTACTGTAACCTATTGCTCTGCATCTGCAAATAATACGGCTGATGAAAGAATCGGAAACGTAAAATTCGGAACCATTAATAACAGCTCTACAGGAACTGCAGGATACGAAAACTTCACTTCTGTTTCTACCAATGTAACAAGAGGAAGCGCTTATACGGTTTCTATAACTCCAGTATGGACTTCGACAGTTTACAGTGAAGCATACGCGGTGTATATCGACTATAATCAAGATGGTGACTTTACTGATAGCGGAGAGCTAGCCTGGACAAAATCAGGATCTACTACAACGCCGGTAACAGGAAGTATTACAATTCCGGCTTCAGCAACTTTAGGGGCAACAAGAATGAGAGTAATGATGCAATATAGCTCTATTCCATCATCATCTTGTGGAACTTACACCTATGGACAGGTTGAAGATTATACTCTAAATATTGGTTCTTCAGGAAGAGGAGATATGCTTAATACTCAGGATTTATTGACTGAAGTTAAATTATATCCTAATCCGGTAAGAGATATTTTAAATATCTCAAATACAACATCAGAAGAATATAAGATCTTCGATATGGGTGGAAAACTAATCAATTCAGGAAAACTTGAAAAAGGTACTGTAAATGTGAGTCATCTTATAAAAGGTGCTTACATGATTCAGATTGGCGAAATCGCTAAGAGATTTATTAAAAATTAATTATTTATAATTAAACCTTGTGAGGGCCGTCTAGAAATAGACGGCCTTTTTTATTGCAAATTATAGAATCCAGTCTTTAAAATGTAAAATATTATCATAAATTACAGATACTAATGAATTTAATTTATAAATAATATTTTATTTAAATAAAATATTTAATATTTAAGTTTTTTGATTAAATTTATCATTCAGTATTATTCTTTTATTGTACCGTTTACCCAACTTGTATTTAAGGGAGCATCAGCTCTTTTTTTGACGGTAAATCACCTTACTTATTTCTGTGATCCTGCTTTAAAAAACACGTGCAACAAACTTGTTGGCAAGGAAATACCTTCTCAAATTGATGCTACATGCAACCCTTCAAATAATACTCACTCAATTTTTACATTTAAAAAACTATTAACTATGAAACATTTATTTAAGTACATCTTCTTCTTAGCTATTGCATTTTTTTCAATTGCCTGTAGTTCTGACAGAGATGATGAAATCGACAACACAAATGGAGTCACACATGTGTTCTACAAAAATGCTGATGAATTTGCTTTAACATATGATACAGCTGGGCTTGTTAATCAGACGATTAGAAATCAGGCATTTGATTTATACAAGCAAGGTAAATGGAGCGAACTGGAAGCATTATTTAAAGCCAATAATTTAAATGGTGGATGGCCACCTGCAAATGGAGGATACAATATCGTAGATGATGTTTCTTTTCAGGCTGGACAGAAATTTGACAGATACAGCGGAGCTATTAATTATAATGGAACTGGAATTCCAACTTTAGGGGGAAGTTTTACAAGTCCCATAGTAAATGGATATGTTTACACCTTCTCACAAAGAGCATTAAATCAACCTGAAAATGCTTATGATTTTTATTATGAGATCGATGTTTTAAATAATTCATTACCTTTCAAATCTCAAACAGCAGATGTCATTCCTTGGTTCAATCAAATAGGTGGCGGTAAGCAAACGATGTGGAAAATTCCTATAGATCCTGCTACCGGTTATCAGAAAACATGGAATAAATTAGCTGCAGAAGGATATGTGAAAATCACTATTAAAAAGAGTCCAAGTGGTCACTATAATAACTTAGTAGGGACGGTTATTCAGCAATAAATAAACTCAAATGTATTCAATATCAAAAAAAATAAACATTGGTGAAAAAGTTCCTGTTGATAAGGATATTTTCACAAATGATGAAATCACTCCGGCAGCTGTAACCAATTTCACCTGTTGCGAATGTGGCCATAAAAATACCATTGAAATAGTCCCATATCAATCAGGTTTTCCAATCCTTCAAATTTATAATGAAGATAAAGTATTATCAAAAAATGAATTATTAAAGAATGGAGCTGTTGCTGAAACCTCACAAGGCATGTTGCATTTTGGAGCGTTAACGGTAAATAACTTACCAACTTTATATTTTGGAACTGACTGCTCATTTTGCCATTCAAAATATTTTTGTGTATTTAGTTACGGAGAAAAGCAACCTGGATTAACGGTCTTAAACATTTCAGGAATCTGGAGATATGAGAATTTAGAATAGTCGATCCTACACGATCAACAAAGTCTTTTTTATATACTATAAGAGAGGCTGTCTGATAATAGGCAGCCTTTTTTGTTTAATTAAAAGTTGAAGGCTAAGATCTTAGAAATTAAAACCACATAAACATAATCTATTACTCTCACCACTAAAATCCAGTATTTAATATCTTGCATCTGACTTTAATTTTTCAAAATCCTTTTCTATCTTTGCTTTAAATAAAAAAATTCATGGATAAAATTGATAGTCTGAACCAAGTAGCAGAATTCCATACTACTTTTAAAGCCCCTATTTTAGAAACCCCACAAATCCCTTCTCAGGAAAGGTGCAGTCTTAGAGTTGAACTTTTACAAGAGGAATTAAATGAATTAAAACAAGCTATTGCAGATAATGATATCGTAGAAATTGCTGATGCTTTGTGTGATCTGCAATATGTTTTGAGTGGTGCTGTTCTGGAATTTGGACTTGGCAGTAAATTTGTAGAGCTATTCAACGAAGTTCAGCGTTCTAATATGTCAAAAGCTTGCGACAATGAAGAACAGGCAAATGAAACAGTTGAGTTTTATAAAGAAAAAGGAGTAGAATCTTTTTATGAAAAGTCAGGAGAAAAATTCAATGTTTACAGACAGGCGGATCATAAGGTATTAAAAAATAAATACTACTCTCCTGCTGATTTAAAAACGATCATCGACAAATAAAATATGAAAAAATTTATTACAAATATTGTTGCCATTTCAAGTCTCGTTTTGGCTGCCCAACAGTTCAATGCTCAAAAAGTAGTGATGAACCGTGAGGTAGAAACTCAAAAAGACGGGAAAATGCTTTTGGGAAACCAGCTAAAAGAACAATTTCTAAAAGAGCCTTATGCCGATTGGTATGTGAAAGAGCATGATGAATATGCACTTGACCAGAAAGCCATCGCTGAGCTGAAGAAAGCCAAAATAACCTCTTATAATATTACTGTTTTCATGGGAACCTGGTGTGAAGACAGCCATAGGGATTTCCCAAGGCTAATGAGGATTTTAGAAGAAGTGAAATTTCCTGATAATAAGCTGACTATTATTGCTGTCAATCGTAAGAAAGAGTCTCCATCGGGCGAAGAAGGTCTTTATAACATTCAAAAAGTTCCTACGATCATTGTAGAAAAATATGAAAAAGAGATTGGGAGAATTATAGAAATGCCTAAAACAGGTTATGTTGAAAGAGATTTGGTTGACATTTTGAAAAAAGATGACAAATCCGTAATTCGGGAAATATTTAAAAAATAAATATTGAAAAATAATAAACTAATACTATCATTTGCAGCAGGAATTCTTGTCATGTTATTCCTGTTTTTTGGTCTTAAATCGTGTTTTAATTTTGGTGGAAAAACGGAAAAATCAGATTATTATATTCTGACCAACCAGATTTCTAAAATGAATAAAATGGTGGTTTTAGAGCAGAATACTTCCAGCATGCAAAAAACGAAAATGGGTTATGAGGTATTTGGAAATGAAGTTTCAAGTAACAGCATCATTACCTATACCAAGACCAATGCTCAGGTTTCTTATGATCTTAATAAGATGAAAATGGAAGTTGATTCTATCAATAAAAAACTGATCATTACTGAATTGCCAAATGCAGATGTCAGAATTACACCAAGCGTAGAAATACAGTCTTTGGATGATTCTTTTTTAAATAGAATTACAGAGAAAGATATTAAGAATGTCACTCAGAAAGCAAAAGATACAGCCATTAAAACAATTGATGAAAATCGATTAAGAAATGAGGGCCGTAAACAGCTTATGGAAAATCTTAATAATATTTTCGTTTTGGCAAAGGCTTTGAATTATACCATAGAAGATAAAACAGGTCAACTAGGTATTTTAGCACTTTAAAACTTAAAGCTATGAATTCAAAAGACAATAACAAAAAGAAAGAATCTACAAACGCTGCAGAGTCGAAAAAACAAAATGAGGATTTTCCCAATATCCCGGCGTCCTCTAAGAAGACTAATCCACCAGATATTGATAAAGAAGATATTGAAAAATCTTCTAAAAATAAAACCGGAAAAACGGATAATACTAAACAATAAAATATGAATAGTCTGCTTCAAAAGAGGCAGACTATTTCAATATAAAAAAAATAAAATCAAACTTCTCGTTATACAATTGTAGATTTTCCGATCTTAATATTCTCAAAATTATAATAAGATTTCTCAGAAAACTTAATATAATCAGCAATAAAATCCCCTACTTCACTTGTAGAATAAGGCTGCTTGGCATTAAGATCAACGGTTACATATTTATTCTCAATAGCATGTTCCACAGATTCCCTTAATTTATTTGCCGCCTGTTCCAATTGCAGATAATCAAGCATCATGGCTGTACTCAATATCGATGCGATAGGATTGGCAATTCCCTTTCCTTTTGCCTGCGGATATGAACCGTGTATAGGTTCAAACATCGCATTAGAATCACCTATAGAAGCTGAAGGCAACAATCCGATCGAACCTCCTATTACACTGGCTTCGTCGGAAATAATATCACCAAACATATTCTCTGTTACGATAACATCAAATTGTTTCGGATTAAGAATTAACTGCATTGCAGCATTATCAACAAACATAAAATCCAATTGAACCCCAGGATAATCCTGAGCAACCTCTTTACAGATCTTTCTCCACAATCTTGAGGTATCCAACACGTTAGCTTTATCAATAAGTGTTACTTTGTTTTTCCGCTTTTGTGCCTCCTGAAAAGCCATATGAACAATTGGAATAATATCTTCTCTGCTGTATTTGCATACATCATATGCGTAAGCTCCTTTTTCTTCGGTAAATTTCTCCCCAAAATAAATCCCACTTACCAATTCCCTGAAAATCTGAATATCTGTCCCTTCAATGATCTCTTTTTTCAAAGGACTTTTCTCAATCAGTGAGGAATATGTTTTTAAAGGTCTGATGTTAGCAAAAAGCCCCAGCTCTTTACGAAGTTTTAGCAGGCCTTGCTCAGGTCTAACCTTAGCATCAGGGTTATTGTCGAATGAAGGATCTCCGATAGCTCCGAAAAGAACTGCATCTGAATCTTTACAGAGCTCCAGTGTTTTCTCCGGTAGCGGATCACCAGTCTGATAAATAGCTTCGGCTCCTACCACTCCATATTTGAACTGAAAGTTGCACTGGAAAACTTCTCCGATTACTTTTAAGATTTTCACACTTTCATTAACCACCTCCGGACCAATCCCGTCTCCGGGAAGAACCGCTATTTTAAAATAATTATTGCTCATAAACTTTTTGTGTTTTTAATTCGAATTCTTTTATTGTGTTTTTTTTACTGATTAAAAAATCAATATCATCATATCCATTCAGAAGGCAGATCTTTTTGTAAGAATCAAGTTCAAAGCATTCAGTTTTATTTTTAAAACTAATCGTTTGCTGCTCCACATCAATAATTACTTCCTCTTCAGGATTCTCTGTAATATCTTTTAGAATATCTTTTAAAAAATCCTCCGAAACTTTTACGGGCAATAATCCGTTATTTAAAGCATTTCCTTTAAAAATATCGGCAAAATAACTTGATACAATCACCTTGAAACCAAAATCAGTTAAAGACCAGGCTGCATGTTCACGACTGCTTCCACAACCAAAATTATTACCTGCGACTAGAATTTCTCCTTTGTACTGAGGTTTATTTAAAATGAAATTAGCATTCGGTTCATTGGTATGAACATCATATCTCCAATCCCTGAACAAATTATCTCCGAATCCTTTTTTGTCTATACTTTTCAGAAATCTTGCAGGAATGATCTGATCAGTATCTATATTTTCTACAGGCAATGGAATTGCACTGGATTTTATAATAGTTAGCTTTTGCATTTGTTTGGTTTAAAATATTCTAAATGAAAGACAATTCTTTTTATGTACATTTTTAAAAGCTGCTTTTGAGAAAATAATTATTCAATTCTTACAAAAGCAGCAATCTTTAACATCCTCTATATGTATTTTATGTCTTATTGATTAATTTAAATTTTCAAAGGCAGTAATTTTGCCTTCTATAGCTACTTTAGCAGCCGTTAATGGACTTGCCAGAATAGTTCTGGCGCCTTGTCCCTGTCTGCCTTCAAAATTCCTATTTGATGTTGAAACGCAATATTCACCTTCCGGTATCTTATCATCATTCATAGCAAGGCAAGCTGAGCATCCCGGCTGCCTGATCTGAAATCCGGCTTCACTGAAAATCTTATCGAGTCCTTCTTCATAAATCTGTTTTACAACAAGCTGAGATCCTGGAACAATTAAAGCATTAACATGTTCAGATTTACTTTTCCCTTTAATATATTCGGCTGCTGAACGGAAATCTTCGATTCTAGCATTTGTACAACTTCCAATGAATACGTAATTCACTTCAATATCAGAGGGAGATTGCCCAGCCTTTAATCCCATATACTGTAATGCTTTTTCTTCTGATTCATTTTGTGGTACAGGAATTACATCATACAATGAAATTCCCATTCCCGGATTGGTTCCATAGGTGATCATAGGTCTTATTTCTGAAGCATCAAATGTAAATTCGGCATCAAAAACAGCGTCTTCCTCCGTTCTAAGACTTTTCCAATAGGTAAGTTTTTCTTCCCATTCTTCCCCTTTTGGTGCAAAGGGTTTTCCTTTTACATATTCAAATGTGATCTCATCCGGTGCTATCATTCCTCCTCTGGCTCCCATTTCAATACTCATATTACAGACTGTCATTCTTCCTTCCATCGACATTTCTTCAAAAACAGATCCTGCATATTCACAAAAATATCCTGTCCCGCCATTGGTTCCTACTTTAGAAATGATATAGAGAATAACATCTTTTGGCTGAACATGATCCTGAAGCTTTCCATTTACCGTTATTCTCATCGATTTCGGTTTGTTAAGCAACAGACACTGACTGGCAAAAACCTGCGCCACCTGACTTGTTCCGATCCCAAAAGCGATCGCTCCGAAAGCACCATGTGTAGAGGTGTGACTATCTCCGCAAACAATACTCATTCCTGGTTGGGTAATTCCTAATTCCGGAGCAATGATATGTACAATCCCCTGATAATGATGTCCAAGCCCATACAATTCAATATTGTTTTTCTTACAGTTTTCCGTCAGCTGTTCCACTTGATTCCTTGATGATTCATCACGGATCGGTAACTCCTGGCTGAGTGTAGGAACATTATGGTCCGCTGTAGCCACAATCTGTTCCGGTCTGAAGACTTCGAGGTTTCTGGATTCAAGCTCTGCAAAAGCCTGTGGGCTTGTTACTTCATGAATCAGATGTTTATCGATATATATAATCTGTGGTCCATCCGGAACGGTTTCTACAACATGAGCGTCCCAGACCTTATCAAAAAGCGTTTTATTATTGTTCATTTTTAGTTTGATTTGATTAGAAAATAAATAGAGATCTTTTAACTGATTTTTCTGGTCAATGCTGTCATCATCAGATTAAGATCTTCGTTATCTATTTCTTTTTTCATATCTGCTACTTTTAAAAATTCTTTGTATAAAAAGTCGAGTTCATTTTTAGTAACATCAAACCCGATATGTTTAAAACGATAAGCTAAAGCCGATCTACCACTTCTGGCAGTAAGAATAATGGAAGACTCACTTACCCCCACATCCTCAGGATTCATAATCTCATAAGTTTCTCTATTTTTGATGACCCCGTCCTGATGGATACCAGAACTGTGGGCGAAAGCATTAGCTCCAATGATTGCTTTATTCGGCTGCACAGGCATTCCCATAAGATCTGAAACTAAAAAGCTCATCTCATTAAGCATTTTAGAATTGACATCGGTATGCAGGTTTAGATTCTTGTGTTGCTTCAGAATCATGACGACTTCTTCCAATGCTGTATTTCCGGCTCTTTCTCCCAAACCGTTGATCGTACATTCGATTTGTCTTGCTCCATTGATCACTCCGGCAATAGAATTTGCAGTTGCCAGTCCTAGATCATTATGACAATGACATGATAAAACGGCTTTGTCTATTCCACTTACATTTTCTTTTAAATACTTAATTTTTTGTCCATATTCTTCGGGTAAGCAATATCCTGTTGTATCAGGAATATTTAAAACTGTTGCTCCAGCCTTAATAACAGCTTCGCAAACTCTTGCTAAAAATTCATTGTCTGTTCTTCCGGCATCTTCAGCATAAAACTCGACATCTTCTACAAAACTTTTAGCATACTTTACAGCATCTACCGCCCTTTCTAGAATATCCTCTCTTGTAGAATTGAACTTATATCTTATATGAGAATCTGAGGTTCCAATACCGGTATGGATTCGCGGTCTTTTGGCATGCTGTAATGCTTCAGCAGCAATTTCTATATCTTTTTTATTGGCTCTGGTCAATCCGCATACTTTTGCATTTCTAACCAGTTTTGAAATTTCAGAAACAGAATGAAAATCTCCCGGACTTGATACCGGAAATCCGGCTTCAATTACGTCAATCCCTAGTTTATCAAGCCTTTCGGCTATAATTAATTTTTGTTCTGTATTCAGCTTACATCCCGGAACCTGTTCCCCATCACGCAATGTGGTATCAAAAATTTCAATCTTTTCGGAATTCATAATGAAGTTTTTTACTTAATTTTGATTCAAAACTAAGGCTTGCATATTTTTTATATTTTCAATTTTAATGAAAATTACAATATTCAAATAATGAAAAACTAAATGTAATAATATGATATCCAAACATTTAAATTAGCAAATTTTACAATGGCAGAATTGCAGAAAGACTTCTTATTTGTACTTATTAAATCATTAACAACTTCCGAAAAGCGACAGTTCAAGCTTTATGTTAACCGTTTAGGAATTAACGTGGATGCTAAATTCCTTTTGCTTTTTTCAGAACTGGACAAGATGAGTGAGTACAATGAGTCTGTTATAATAGAGAAAAAAATTTCAACGAAGCAACAGCTTTCTAATCTTAAAGCGCACCTTTATAAACAGATTTTGGTAAGCCTCCGTATGAACCCCAGTCACCAAAACTATAGGATTCAGCTCCGCGAACAGCTGGATTTCGCTAATATACTTTATCAGAAAGGACTCTATAAGCAGGCTCTGAAAATATTAGATAAAACAAAGCAGTCGGCATTAGAATTAGACGAAAAGAGTATTGCATCAGAAATCATAGATCTTGAAAAAGTAATCGAATCCCAATTCATTACGCGAAGTATAAATGGTAGAGCCGAAGAATTGATAAAAGAATCAAAAGCGATCAGTAAACAAAATCAGTATACTACAGAACTTTCCAATCTTTCATTGAAATTATATAGTGAGATGTTAACACATGGCTATGTAAAAAATGATGCAGACCGACAGGAAGTATTAGAAATCTTTAATGCACAGATAAAAAATATAAAACCTTCTAAGCTTAATTTCACAGAAAAGCTATGGTATTACAAAGCTCATGTCTGGAAAAACCAACTGTTACAGGATTATAAATATACATTGAAATATGCCTATCAATGGGTGGAATTGTTCCATCAGAAACCTGAAATGATCTTCAGCCATCCGGTTTGGTATATTAAAGGGAATACCTATTTACTAAAGATCCTTTTCCTATATGGTAATATTGATATTTTAGAGAAACAGTTTGAAATTTTTAATAAAACAGTTTATTCACCAAGCTTTGCTCAAAATGAAAACTTACAGGCACTTACCTTTCTTACCTATTCTAATACTTTAATGAATATCCATTTTGTAAAAGGCGAATTTTTTAGCGGAACAAAACTTATCCCTGAAATTGAAATGAAGATGGATAAGCTTAGGGATAAGATCGATGAGCACCATTTCATGATTTTATATCTTAAGATGGCAGCTATGCTTTTCGGAAGTAAGAAATATAATGAATCCATGCGTTACTCTATGAAGATCATTGAATCTA
Organism: Chryseobacterium sp. FW101-FHT12H09; assembly: GCF_058790395.1. Classification (NCBI taxonomy): domain Bacteria; kingdom Pseudomonadati; phylum Bacteroidota; class Flavobacteriia; order Flavobacteriales; family Weeksellaceae; genus Chryseobacterium; species Chryseobacterium sp. FW101-FHT12H09. The sequence continues at coordinate 149,648 of NZ_JBYTCP010000004.1, forward strand.
AAGGGAATGTGCAGGAAGATCTTTTGTTTCATACCAGAATTCTGATCTTAATGTCAAAACACGAATCGGGAAATGATGAAGATTATGATGAGTTTATAAAAGCGACTCTCAAGTTTGCCTTAAAAATGAAAAAGCCTGAAGAGTTTCACTTTGAAAGTATCAATTTTTTCAAAAATCTGAATAATTTAGTTCCGGATGACAGGCAAAAAGCTTTCGAAGCATTTGATCAAAAACTTGAAGAATATTCAACCAATGAGTATTATAGAAGATCTTTATTTTATATTGATATCCATGGTTGGATAAAATCCAAAGTTCAGCATGTAGATGTTATTGAAATTATAAAACAAAAGGTCCGGTATAAAAGGAAAAAATAAATATAAAAGGTGGCTGAGGCTCTCGAAGCCACCTTTTAATACCCCCAAATTATCTATAATCTTTTTATAAATTCCAGTGCATTTTTATGACTGATTTTCTCCATAAGCCCTGGAGAAAAGTCTTCAGATAACTTTTTATTGATCGAATTATAAGTTGTAGCATCTTGAAATTCGTCAAAGAAAAAGGGATATCTTGACTTATCCGGATGCTCTTTATCGAAGAAAAAATCACCTCCGTATGCAATACAATCTTCAGCGCCTAGGGACAGTGCATATTGAATATGTTCATAAAGTCTTTCAGGATGATGATGGTCAATATAATCTTTAATAAAATTAAGCCCGATCAAACCCTTTCTTTTGATCACTTCATTCACTAATTCATCGGGAAGATTTCTATTATTTTTATATACACTTCTATAGTTAGAATGGCTTGCCAGAATAGAAATTTTATAATTTTTCTGATCCGTATAATTAAGAATATCATAGGCTAACTGATCACTTGTATGGGCTAAATCAATAGCAATCTTTTTATCTGCTATATAATCGATCAATATTTTACCATCTTCTTTTAGTCCGGCTTCGGAATTATTTCCACCTCCAAAACGGTTTTCAGAATGATGAGTAATTCCTATATATAAAACCTTCTGAGTATTGTTAATAATAGTTTCCAAATTTTTAAAACCTTCCTCCAAACTAGAATCTTCTTCACAAAATGATGATGCATTTTCAATAGAAGCAAGAACTCCTACCCGATTCGAATTTTCACTATTGCTGTAATTCTGAGTGTTGAATAGAAAGAAATCATCCGTATTCAGTAAATCAGCAAACACTTCACTTTGCCTGCTCCCTTCTGTTATACTGTTCTTTCCTGTAGCAGAATAAATTGCCATTACCTGTAGCTTTACATTCCCTTCTTTTAAATAGGGTAATGAACAGCCTAACTGTTTGTCATGGATATCAGATTTTGGATCTAATAAATAATAAAGTAAATCGCAGTGTAGATCTATATTGAATGTGCTCATGAGTAAAATCTCTATGTTTTTTTATAAATATATTTAAAAATTTTAATGTCTTTTTTTGAAAAAAAGAGATCATGAAAAATAAAACGACAAAAATCAGTAAATGTTTTTCATATTTCTTCATTCAAATATACGTTAATATACTATTTTAAATAAAAAATGCGTATTTTTGCATCTTAAAATTTCATAGTAAACAATGATAAAAATTACACTTCCAGACAATAGTGTCAAAGAATTCGACGGAGAAGTTACTTCTCTAGATGTGGCAAAATCTATAAGCGAGGGATTGGCTAGAAATACCATTTCCGCAATTGTTAACGGCAAACAAGTAGAGATTACCACACCTATAACGACGGATTCTACGGTACAGCTATTGACATGGAATGATGATCTTGGAAAGAAAGCTTTTTGGCATTCTTCTGCCCACCTTTTGGCGCAGGCAATCCTGGAATTTTATCCAAATGCTAAGTTGACTATCGGACCTGCTATTGAAAGCGGTTTTTATTATGATGTAGATTTCGGTGACGAAAGTTTATCTGAAAAGGATTTTGAGAAAATTGAAAAGAAAGTATTGGAAAATGCTAAAAAAGGTTCTACCTTCTCATTATATCCTGTTTCTAAAGAAGAAGCATTAAAAACATATGCAGACAATCCGTATAAAGTAGAATTGATCTCTAATCTTAATGATGGGGAAATTACTTTTGTAACCCATGATAATTTCACAGACTTATGTCGTGGCGGCCATATTCCAAATACAGGAATTGTAAAAGCTGTAAAAATATTAAATGCAGCCGGAGCTTACTGGAGAGGAAATGAGAAAAACCCTCAGTTGACAAGAGTATATGGTATTTCTTTCCCTAAACAGAAGGAACTTACTGAGTATCTTGAAAAATTAGAGGAAGCAAAAAGAAGAGACCACAGAAAGCTAGGAAAAGAATTAGGAATTTTTGCATTCTCTGAAAAAGTAGGTGCCGGACTTCCGTTATGGCTTCCAAAAGGGACTGCTTTAAGAAGAAAATTAGAAAACTTCCTTAGTGATGCTCAGAAAAAAGGCGGTTATGAGTTTGTAATGTCTCCACATATTGGTTCAAAAGAACTTTATGTAACTTCAGGACATTGGGATAAATATGGAGCAGATAGCTTTCAGCCTATTAAAACGCCTAATGAAGGAGAAGAGTTTTTACTAAAACCAATGAACTGTCCTCACCACTGTGAAATCTATAAAACTTCACAATGGAGCTATAGAGATCTTCCAAAAAGATATGCAGAATTCGGAACAGTTTACCGATATGAGCAAAGTGGAGAGCTTCACGGTTTAACAAGAGTTCGTGGATTTACTCAGGATGATGCCCATTTATTCTGTACTCCGGATCAGCTTTCAGAAGAATTCGAAAAAGTAATAGATTTAACACTTTATGTTTTTAAATCTTTAGGATTTGAGGATTTTGTAACTCAGGTTTCTTTAAGAGATCCTGAAAACAAAGAAAAATATATCGGTTCTGATGAGAATTGGGAGAAAGCAGAAAATGCGATTATCAATGCGGCACAGAAAAAAGGATTAAAGACAGTTATCGAATATGGTGAAGCGGCATTTTATGGCCCTAAACTGGATTTCATGGTGAAAGATGCTTTAGGAAGAAAATGGCAGCTGGGAACAATCCAGGTAGATTATAATCTTCCGGAAAGATTTGATCTTCATTATATAGGAAACGATAATGAAAAGCATAGACCGGTAATGATTCACAGAGCACCATTTGGTTCTATGGAACGTTTTATTGCCATATTATTAGAAAATACTGCAGGTGATTTTCCATTATGGTTAAGCCCTGATCAGTTTATAATTCTACCGATAAGTGAAAAATATGTAGATTATTCAAAAAAAGTTTCACAATTTTTGGAAAATCACGATATTAGCGGTCTGATTGATGACAGAAATGAGAAGACAGGAAGAAAGATCCGTGATGCGGAAATGAAAAAAATCCCTTTCATGCTGGTTGTCGGTGAGAATGAAGAAAACGACGGTACAATTTCTGTAAGAAGACGTGGAGAAGGAGATCTCGGCGTAATGAAGATGGAAGATTTCGTCAATTATTTTAAAAAAGAAGCAGCAATATAAGAAAGCTGTTAAATAGAAAGTTAACCAATAAAATTTAAAACAATAGCACAAAGATTTAACAACAGAGGCCCAATGCGTCGTCCAGTACAGGAGGATTTGCATCAAATTAATGGTAAAATCAGAGCCCGTGAGGTTCGTTTGGTAGGTGACAATGTTGAACCCGGAGTTTACCCATTAGATAAGGCTTTGCAGATAGCCAAGGAACAAGAATTAGACTTGGTTGTGATTTCCGACAAAGCGGAACCTTTTATTGCAAGAATATTAGACTATAAAAAGTTTTTATACGAGCAAAAGAAAAAACAAAAGGAACTTAAAGCGAAGCAAATAAAAGTAGTTGTAAAAGAGATCCGTTTTGGACCTCAGACTGACGACCACGATTATGAATTTAAGAAGAAGCACGCTGAAAAATTCCTGGAAGAAGGTTCAAAACTTAAAACCTACGTATTTTTTAAAGGACGTTCAATTATCTTTAAAGATCAGGGAGAGATCCTACTTTTAAAACTTGCGCAAGAACTTGAGCATGTAGGTAAGGTAGATCAATTACCTAAATTAGAAGGTAAAAGAATGATTATGATGATGAGTCCTAAAAAACCAGCAAAATAATTTAATTAAATCTTGTATTTAATTCGCCAATATAAAACCTCAAATTTCTTTGAGGTTTTTTATTTTATCAGATTTTGACGAAAATATCCTATGTTAAGGTTTACAATTGAGAATAGATTTAACTTTGTTTTAGAAATAATAGATAAATAATCTACAAGGCAATAATAATTATTAATCATAAAATATAAAACAATGAGTACTATTCAATTAAAAGACGGAACAGAAATTTATTACAAAGATTGGGGGAAAGGTCAACCTATATTCTTTCACCATGGATGGCCGTTATCCAGCGATGATTGGGATGCACAAATGTTATTTTTTTTAGAAAAAGGATATAGAGTGATTGCTCATGACAGAAGGGGTCATGGAAGATCTACGCAAACTTCGGAAGGACATGATATGGATACTTATGCATCCGATGTGGCAGAAATTGTAACTGCATTAGACTTAAAAGATGTTATTCATGTTGGTCATTCCACTGGAGGTGGCGAAGTGATCCGATACGTAGCCCAACATAGCAAAGGCAGAGCTGCAAAAGCAGTTTTAATAAGTGCAGTAACGCCGATTATGGTAAAAACGGATAATAATCCGAACGGAATTCCAATGTCTGTTTTTGATGAGATCCGTCACAATACGGCAACACAGAGACAACAATATTTTGTAGATTTCTCATTGGCTTTTTATGGATATAACAGAGAAGGCGCAAAAATCTCTCAGGGTATTCGTGATAACTGGTGGAGACAGGGAATGATGGGATCCATTAAAGCTCATTATGACTGTATAAAAGCGTTTTCTGAAACTGACTTCACAGAAGATCTTAAAAGCGTAGATGTTCCCGTATTAGTATTACATGGAGAAGATGATCAAATTGTACCTTACGAAATTACAGGTGTTGTAGCTGCCAAGCTGGTAAAAAATGGAAAACTAATTACCTATCCTGGCTTTCCTCACGGTATGCCTACTACAGAAGCAGAAACTATTAATAAGGATCTGCTGGAATTCTTTCAATCTTAATCAGAAAGTACATTATTATAAATTGTAAAACCCCGATTAAAAAAATCGGGGTTTTTATATTAAAATCACTTAAGTGTGTAAATTTAATCACTTGAAAATACGATAAATAAAGCATTTATTTGAATTTATTAAGTCTTTGAATTGTGACTTAATACTGAATTATTTATATTTGCGGCGTAAAAATTATTTATGAAAATAAAATTATTGACTTTCGTAAGTCTTTCGATGCTCTTAGCATCTTGTGGTCAGGATGACAGTCTTGACAATGTAACAGTCGAAAATGGAAAAGTACAAACAACTGCGAATGCGAATAAATCTATTCCTGGTGGCGGTCTTACAACTTTAACACTTATTTCGGAAACAACCAATCATCCGCAAATATTAAATGCTGAGGAGTCAATTAGTTTAGAGAATAATGGCAGTATCTACCGACTTGTCATGCAAGGAGATAGTAACCTTGTATTATATCGTGAAAAACCAGGTAGTTACACGGTTTTATGGGCATCTAATACGGTAAGGAACCAGGGCACTCCTAAACTTATTGCACAAAATGATGGTAACCTTGTTATTTATAATAACAATAATCCTCTTTGGGATTCCAATAGTGCAGTTACAGGTAACGTTTCTAATCCACATATTAAGCTTCAACTTTATTCAAGAGGTGGTTATTTCATTGGTAACGGCCTTAGAATTAAAGTTATTTTGGGTGGAAATAATGAAGAAAGAAGAGAAATAGTTGTTAGAGATTTCGACTAAGGTAATTAAATTATAGCCCCTCTTATAAAGAGGTGTTTTTTCGAAGTCATAGAAAATCATAGGTTGTTAAAATTTGAATTGATATTTTTTGTATCTTTGCACCCTATTATTCCTAAATATTACTAGGAAAGAAGACAGAGATATTGATAACAAAATAATAAAAAAGCAAGACAATGCCAAAATTAAAAACGAAATCAGGTGCTAAGAAACGTTTTGCCCTTACTGGTACAGGTAAGATCAAAAGAAAAAACGCTTACAAAAGCCACATCTTAACTAAAAAAGAAACTAAGCAAAAGAGAAATCTTACGCAAACTTCTTATGTTGCTGCAGTGGACGTAAAAAGTGTTAAACGTCAATTAGCAATTAAGTAGTTTTTATAAATCTATATTCGGTTTATAGGAATTAAAACAATTCAGAATTTTTAACCCTGAAACGGAGCAAATAAGTGTAATGAAACAGTTTACCGCCCTTTTCAAAAAAACAATTTAAATTATGCCTAGATCAGTAAATGCAGTAGCTTCAAGAGCTCGCAGAAAAAAAATCATGAAACAAGCTAAAGGTTTTTTCGGTAGAAGAAAGAACGTTTGGACTGTAGCTAAAAACGCGGTACACAAAGCAATGCAATATGCTTACCGTGGAAGAAAAGAGAAAAAGAGAAATTTCAGATCACTTTGGATCACTCGTATCAACGCGGGAGCTAGAGAACATGGAATGTCTTACTCTCAGTTTATGGGAGCTCTTAAAAAGAACGATGTAGAACTTAACAGAAAGGTTTTAGCAGATTTAGCAATGAATCACCCTGAAGCTTTCAAAGCAGTTGTAGATCAAGTAAAATAATGTAAAATTTTTTGTTATCAATATAAATCCTGAGTTTTTTGCTCAGGATTTTTTTATTATTTACATTTGTTTATTAAATATATAATAATTCTGTAATCTTATTATAAAGTGAAAAAATTAACTACTCTACTCCTTTTTTCTATTGCTGCTTACAGCATACAGGCACAAAGTTTTATTCAGGCTTATCAAAGCAGAGCAACCCAGGTTTCGCAAACCAATATTACAGCTAACCTGCACGAATTTGACAATCTGGGTGTAAAAACCACAGGTTCTGTTAATAATACCAATGCTTTAAACTGGATCAAGAATAAATATTTAGCTTATGGATATACAGCAAGTCAGATGACCGAAGATCCTTTTACGTTCGGAAATACAAGTTCTAAAAATCTAATTATTACAAAAACCGGAACTGTTTATCCCAATACCTATGTTATTATCTGTGGACATTATGATACAATAGTAGGGACTGGTGTTAGCGACAATGGAAGTGGCACTTCTATTATACTTGAAGCTGCAAGAATTTTAAAAGATATTCCTACTGAATATTCAATTAAGTTTATTCATTTTTCTGGCGAAGAACAGGGATTGATAGGAAGCTACCATTATGCAGATAATGTGGTATTTCAAAATGATGTACGCCAGATGAATGTAAGAGTGGTATTTAATATTGATCAGGTAGGTGGACAATTGGGAAATAATAACAACACCATAAAGTGTGAGAAAGGGGTAAATGGAAGTTCTTCTAATAATGCTACTTCAAGTGCTTTCACTCAGCAACTGGCTAATTGTACAGAACTATACTCTCCTCTTCAGACAGCGATTACGAATGCTTATGCCTCCGATTATATTCCTTTTGAACAAAACGGAGATATTATTACAGGTTTCTATGAGAATATTAAAAGTAATAACGAACATACAGTGAATGATACTTTTGCTAATATAGATCCCACCTATGTTTTCAATGTTGGTAAAGCAGCGGTTGGAGCTCTTCAACATTTTGCGGTAGCAACTACATTGAATTTGGGAACCAATGAAACAGAAGGCCAAAGATCTATAGAATCTGTCAAAATTTATCCTAATCCAGCAAAAGATGTATTAACTATTGATCTACCTGATACTATTAAAGATTTTGATTTTGAATTAACAGACCTTGTAGGACGATCATTAATTAAGCAGCAAAATCAAAAGACAATTAATGTTTCATCTTTAGTAAAAGGAGCTTATTTAGCGATTATAAAAACCGGAGATCATACTGCCGTAAGAAAAGTTATGATTGAAAAATAATCCGATCACTCTTAAAAAGTAAAATATATAAAATTTAAAAAATGCTTTTATTACTGTCAATAGAAGCATTTTTTATTTATAACATAAAATTTATCTTTATTTGTTATGATTTTATTATTACTTTTACAAAAAATCACCTAACAATGAAAAATATAATTACTTTTCTTTTTCTTGGTTTTCTAAGCCAGCAATTACAATCTCAAACTTTTATCCAAGCCTATCAAAATAGAGCTAACCAGGTTACCCAAACGAATATTACAACGAATTTACAGCAGTTTCAAAATCTTGGTGTAAAAACTACGGGCTCTGCTAATAATGCCAATGCCCTTACCTGGATTAAGAATAAATACCTTTCATACGGTTATACGGCAAGCCAGATCGTAGAAGACCCTTTTTCCTTTGGAAGTACCAGTTCTAAAAATCTTGTTATCACAAAAACAGGAACGGTATACCCAAATAAATATGTTATTATTTGTGGACATTTTGATAGCATTTATGGCCCAGGGACTAATGATAATGGAAGTGGAACTTCTATTATATTAGAAGCGGCCAGAATTATGAAAAATGTTCCTACTGAATATTCAATCAAGTTTATTCATTTTTCTGGGGAAGAACAAGGATTATATGGAAGTTACCATTATGCTGATAATGTAGCTTATCAAAATGGTGTTCGTAAATTGGATATAAAATTGGTCTTCAATCTGGATCAGGTAGGTGGTAAAATGGGTAACGTTAATAACAAAATTTACTGCGACCAGGATCAGGGTGGACTAAGTAGTAATAATGCTGCATCTGCCGCAGTTACTCAGCAATTAGTAACATGTACAACTTTATATTCATCACTTCAAACGGGTATTGATCCTGCTGAAGACACAGACTATATTCCATTTGAAGAAAAAGGAGAAGTGATTACTGGTTATTTTGAATATAAAAGAAGTAATTACCCACATTCTTCTAGTGATACCTTTGCCAATACTGATCCTGTATACATCTTCAATGTAGGGAAAGCAACTGTTGGGGCTCTTCAGCATTTTGCCGTAGCAACTACAGCATCATCAATAGTTTTAGATACTAAAGAAACAGCTATAAATACATTAGAATCTATAAAAATATATCCCAATCCCGCAAAGGATTACCTTTCTTTGGAAGTACCAGGTACAGTGAAGGATTTCAGTTTTGAGATTACAGATCTGTTGGGACGTTCACTGCTTAAACAGGAAAATCAAACGAAGATTAACGTTTCAGGTTTAAAAAAAGGTGTTTATCTGGGAAACCTTAAAGCTGATGATCATACAGTAGTTAGAAAAATTATGATCGAATAATGAATCATACAAACAAATCTATAAAAATAAATCCCTTTCTAATACTGGAAAGGGATTTGTTTTTATAATGATTCATATATATTCAGTGTCGTTCCAATTAAATCTGTATTAAAACAGAAAGTATCACTTCCAACACCTTTACTCTGTTTTCTTGTATTGAGGTTTTTGCGGTTGAGTTTATTTATACAATCCGCTGATTTCTCAACTGTAAAATCTTCTCAACATCCTCTAAAGCGATATCTTTTGCCTTCAACAAGATTAAAAAATGATACATTAGATCAGCAGCTTCATTTTTAAATAAATCGTCATTATCATCTTTAGCTTCTATAACTAATTCTACAGCCTCCTCTCCTACTTTTTGAGCTACTTTATTAATTCCTCGCCTGTATAATGAATAGGTATAAGAATCTTCTACTTTCTCATCGATTCTATGACCGATTTTCTCTTCCAATTCATATAAAAATCCTTTAGAATCTTTTTCTCCGAAACAACTGAAACTTCCGGTGTGGCAAACTATATTTTTAGGAATAACTTTAATAAGGATTGTGTCCTGGTCACAATCGATATCAATACTTATTACCATTAAAAAATTACCCGATTCTTCACCTTTAGTCCAGAGCCTGTTTTTTGATCGACTGAAAAAAGTGACAATTCTTTCTTTTTTTGTTTTATTAAATGCCTCTTCATTCATATAGCCCAGCATCAAAACCTGTAATGTCCTATTGTCCTGGATGATTACCGGAACAAGACTATTTTTATTAAAATCAATCATCGTCTTATTTGTATTTTTTGAATTAATAATTCTTCCTTTAAATCCTTAATATGAACTTCTCCAAAGTGAAAAATACTTGCTGCCAATGCGCCGGTAGCTTTTGTCTCTTGAAATACTTCCTGAAAGTCTTTTATTGTTCCAGCACCTCCTGAAGCAATGATAGGAATATTAATTGCCTCAGACACTGATTTTGTAATTCGTAGATCAAAACCTTTTTTAGTTCCATCTCCATCCATAGAGGTTAGTAGAATTTCACCCGCTCCAAGTAATTCAGCTTTTTTTGCCCATTCTACAGTTTTTAGTTCTGTAACCTCCCGACCACCTTTTATATATACCTTATCTTCACCATTCTCAAATCTGGTATCAATTGCAACCACAATACACTGACTCCCAAATTCTTTAGCCAAATCAGAAATAATATCTGGATCATTGACAGCCGATGAATTGATACTGATCTTATCAGCTCCTGCTTCCAGTAATTTTCTAACATCATCTACAGAGGAAATTCCACCACCAACTGTAAAAGGAATACTTAATTCCGTTGCAATTTCCCTGACAAGCTCCACAAAGGTTTTCCTTTTTTCAATAGTTGCCGTAATATCAAGAAAAACCAATTCGTCAGCACCCTCATCCTCATATTTTTTTGCGAGGCTTATGGGATTCCCTGCATTTCGGAGCCCTTCAAAATTAACTCCCTTTACCGTAGTTCCATCCTTAATATCCAAACATGGAATAATTCTTTTTTTAAGCATTTTCAATAAAATTTTGAAGTTCTTTTAATGTTATTTTTCCTTCATAAATAGCCTTTCCAATGATCGTTCCCGAACAACCGATTTCTCTCATGTTATAAACATCCATCATTCCGGAAATCCCACCACTTGCCACAAGTTGAATTGAAACATTATCTAAAATCTCTTTATATAAATCCATTGAAGGCCCTTCCAACATTCCATCTTTGGAAATATCTGTACAAATTACCTGCTCAATCCCCTTCTTCCTGTACTGAAGTATAAAATCAATAACATCTTTATTACTTTCTGTCAACCATCCTGAGGTTTTTATTTTCCTATTTTCACAATCAGCTCCAAGGATAATTTTTCCAATTCCATATTTTTTAATTAAATCATAACAAAATTCAGGATCCTGAACGGCAATACTTCCAATTGTTATTTGATTGGCACCGGCATCGAATGCTGTTTCAATATCTTTCAGAGTTTTTAGCCCACCTCCAAAATCGATCTGCAATGATGTTTCTCTGGAAATTGATTCTAATACTTTGTGGTTCACTATATGTTTGGATTTAGCACCATCGAGATCGACTAAATGAAGAAATTGAATTCCAAAATCTTCAAATTCTTTAGCCATTTCCACAGGGTTTTCATTATAAATCTTTTTAGTGCTATAATCTCCCTTGGAAAGTCGCACACATTTTCCATCAATAATATCTATAGCAGGAATTATTCTCATACTTACAGTTTTAAAAAGTTTTCAAGCAATTGAGCACCTGTTCTCCCAGACTTTTCAGGGTGAAACTGCATAGCAAAGAAGTTATCCTTTTGCAGTGATGCACTGAAAGGTAAAATATAGTTACATCTCGAAGTGGTATATTCGGATAGCTCACAGTAATAGCTATGAACAAAATAGACATCCTTATCTTTTTCAAAATCTGAAAAAACAGCAGATCTCAAATCTGTAATACCATTCCATCCCATGTGAGGTACAATTTCTCTTGATGGAAATTTCTTTACATTAATATCAAAAATTCCCATTCCAACTGTATCTCCTTCCTCATTATTTTTACACATCAACTGCATTCCCAAACAAATCCCTAAAACAGGCTGTTTTAAAGTTGGAATAAATGTATCCAACCCTTTACCTTTGAGAAGTTTCATCGTTGAAGAAGCTTCACCCACTCCTGGAAAAATGACTTTTTCCGCTTTTTCAATCAATTCAAAATCATCCGTAATAACAGATTCTTTATTTAATCTGCTTAAAGAATTCTGAACAGACTGAACATTCCCGCCATTGTATTTTATAATTGCAATCATCCTATAAACTTCCTTTAGTTGATGGTAAATTAAAATTCTTATCGGTCTGATTCACGGCCATTTTTAAAGCTTTAGCAAAAGCCTTAAAAATAGATTCAATCTTATGATGTTCATTACTACCCTCCACTTTAATATTTAAATTGGATTGAGAAGAATCAGTAAATGATTTGAAGAAATGTGAAAATAATTCGGTCGGAACATCACCAATTTTTTCTCTGTTAAATTCAGCATCCCAAACCAACCATGGTCTACCCCCAAAATCAAGAGCAACCTGCGCCAGACAATCGTCCATTGGAAGTAAAAACCCATATCTTTCGATTCCTTTTTTATTCCCCAAAGCTTTAAGAATTGCCTGGCCTAAAACAATAGCAGTATCTTCAATTGTATGGTGCTCATCTACCTGCAGGTCTCCATTTACCTTAATGATAAGATCTAAATTTCCATGTTTCGAGATTTGCTCCAACATGTGGTCAAAGAAATGTAAGCCGGTTGAAATTTTAGAATTTCCTTTGCCATCAAGATTGACTTCAATTTCAATATCCGTTTCATTTGTTTTTCGGGATACCTTAGCCTGTCTTGGAATCTTTTTTAGAAACTGATAGATCTCTGACCAGTCTTTTGTAGAGAGATCTGCTTTTACATTGAACGTTTCACCCATATAAATGGCTTTTGATCCCAAATTTTCTGCCAACTGAACATCTGTTATACGATCTCCTATTACATATGAATTCTTAAGATCGTAATTTCCATATATATATTTTCCAAGCATTCCCACTCCTGGTTTTCTGCCAGGTAAATTTTCGCTTTCAAAGCTTTTATCAATTAAAATATCACTGAAAATAATACCTTCATTTTTTAAAGCATTCAGCATTTTTTCATGAGGTATTATAAAATCTTCAAACGGAAAACTCTCTGTACCTAATCCATCCTGATTGGTAACCATCACCAGCTCATAATCTAGTTCCTTAACAATTTTGGAAAGATTTTGAAAAACTCCGGGATAGAACTCTAGCTTTTCAAGAGAATCAACCTGAAAATCAGTTGGCGGTTCTATGATCAAAGTGCCATCGCGATCTATAAATAATACTTTTTTCATGATTCAAGCTTTTTTAAAATAGTGATTAAACGAATATTTTCATCTCTCGTCCCAATATTAATCCGAATACAATTCGGAATGGCTGGTGCCCTTTTATTCGTCAATACTTCACTTTGTAGTAGCTTTTGATATACATTGTCAACATCATTAAACTCTACTAAAAAGAAATTGGCATCAGTAGGAAATACTTTAGTAACAGATTTGATATTTCTGAATTCACTTTCCAACCATGCTTTTTCCTTTAAAATATTTTCTACATTTTTTTGAAATTCATCTGCATTATCGATACTTTTTAAAATCAATTCCTGACTTAAAGAATTTACATTATAAGGAGCTTTTACCGTATTGATCAAACGGATGATCTCTTCTGTAGCACAGGCTATTCCTACCCTCGCTCCAGCTTTTCCCCAGGCTTTAGAAAAAGTCTGAAGAACGATAAGGTTCGGGTATTTTTCAAGAAGTTTGAGACTAGATTGTTTATCTGAAAATTCAATATATGCTTCATCTACAACCACAATTCCTTCAAAATTCTGAAGATAAAATTCAATATCATCTACACTGTTTCCCGTGGGATTATTTGGTGAACAAAGGAAAAATATCTTTGGTTGGGCTTCTTTAGATACTTTCAGGAAATCTTCCTTTAGAATCTCAAAATTTTCATCAAGATTTACCTTAAAAACCTTATTTTCATTAATTGCCGCATAAAAGGCATACATTGCAAAAGATGGGTCCATCATCAAAATAGCATCTTTTTTAGGTTCACAAAAGATCTTGATGATTAAGTCAATAAGTTCATCACTTCCATTTCCTACTGCTATCTGCTGAGGACTTAGATTTTTAAAATCTGCTATTTTTCTCTTAAGCTCTTTTTGAGTCGAATCAGGATAACGGTTAAATTCTCCAAAAGGACTTTCATTAGCATCCATTAAAACTGGAGTTTCAAACTCATTATGATCTCTAAAACTTATATAAGGCTGTAATTCTAAAATGTTCTTTCGTACAAACTGACTGATTGTTAATTGCTTCATTATTTTTTATATTTTAATCGAATTGAAACGGCATTTTTATGGGCAAATAATCCTTCTGCTTCTGCCATTATCTCTATTGTTTTTCCTAAATTCTGTAACCCTTTTACTGAGAGCTCCTGAAAAGTAATTTTCTTTACAAAGCTGTCTATTGAAACTCCACTATAATTTTTTGCAAACCCGTTGGTGGGAAGTGTATGGTTAGTACCGCTGGCATAATCTCCAGCACTCTCACAGGAATAATTTCCAAGAAACACAGAACCGGCATTTTGAATAGATGGAATATGTTTTTCAAAATCACTTAAGGTCAGTATAAGGTGTTCCGGAGCGTATGAATTACTAAATTGGATGGCTTCTTGGGCAGTATTCAGCAGAATAAAATGACTGTTATTCAATGATTCTTCTGCTAATTTATTTCTTGGAAGCTTTTTAACCTGTTCGTGTACTTCTTCAATGGTTTCATTAAAAACTTTTAAATCCGTTGAAATAAAAACAACCTGGCTATCACTGCCATGTTCAGCCTGAGAAAGTAGATCTGCAGCACAAAATGCCGGAATAGCCTGTTGGTCAGCAATCACTAAAACCTCACTTGGTCCTGCAGGCATATCGATCGCAACACCATAATTTTGAGCATATTCCTTTGCGGCAACAACAAACTGATTTCCAGGTCCAAAAATTTTGTATACATTAGGTATACTTTCAGTTCCTAAAGTCATTGCTGCAATTGCCTGTGCTCCACCGATCTTAAATATTCTGGTTACTCCACAAAGCACTGCTGTATAAATAATAGCGGGATTTACATTTCCATTTTTATCTGGAGGCGTACATAAAATAATTTCGTTACATCCAGCTAATTGAGCAGGAATAGCCAACATAAGAACCGTAGAAAATAAGGGTGCCGTTCCTCCGGGTATATAAATTCCCACTTTTTCAACAGCACGGTTTTCCCGCCAGCATATTACCCCTTTTGTGGTTTCAATCTTTTCAATCTCAACCTGTTGTGAAGTGTGAAACTTTGTAATGTTTTGCATTGCTACCTGAATAGCTTCTTTCAGTTCATCACTTATTAAAGAGCCCGATCTATCAATTTCTTCCTTTGAAACTGTAATACTTTCAATTTCTGTAGAATCAAATTTTTTAGTGAACTCCAGCAAAGCTTCATCACCATTTTGTTCTACTTTTTTGAAAATTTCGGAAACTATTCCTGAAACTTCTTCTTTTTTGAGAACAGGTCGTTTTATGAGTCCTGCCCATGTTTCTCTTTGAGGATATCTATTTATAAACATATTAAATCACCATTTTATCGATTGGAATTATTAGAATATCCTGAGCTCCATTTTCTTTGAGCTCATCAATGACTTCCCAGAATCTTTCTTCGTCTATAACTGAATGGATGCTACTCCATCCTTTTTCAGCCAAAGGAAGTACTGTGGGACTTTTTAGAACTGGCAAAACATTAGAGATATCCTGAATCTTTTCATTGGGGACATTCATCAGGATATATTTTGATTTTTTTGCTTTTAAAACGGCTTTGATCCTAAATAGAAACTTTTCCAGAATGTTTTCTTTTTCTATATCCAGTTGTAGATTCTTTGCCAATACAGCTTCGGAACTAAGTAAAGTAATGGTCTCTCTCAACCCATTTTTGAACAGGGTACTTCCGGAACTGACAATATCACAGATTCCATCGGCCAAACCAATATTTGGAGCAATTTCTACAGATCCTGAGATAACATGGATATCTGCAGAAATGGAATTTTCTGTTAAGAATTTCTTGAGGGTATTTGGATACGAAGTAGCTATTTTCTTTCCCTGGAAATAACTGAGTTCATCCGTTTCTATTTCTTTGGGAACTGCAAGAGAAACCCGACACTTTGAAAATCCAAGTTTCTGAACAATTTCAATTTGCTTTTCTTTTTCTATCAGTAGGTTCTCACCAACAATGGCAATATCAACTACTCCATCTTCCAGATATTGTGGTATATCAGAATTTCTGAGATACATAATCTCAAAGGGAAAGTTATCAACCGAAACTTTTAGTTGGTCTTTTCCGTTGTTAATGAAAATTCCGCAGTCTTTCAAAAGCTGTAAAGAATCTTCATAAAGTCTGCCGCTTTTCTGAATGGCAATTTTTAATTTACTCATTGTTGCACTTATTGTGTCTGAGTAAATAAAAAGTATTTTTGAAAAATTTCCGCGAAGAATTTAGAAACAAAAAAACCGTCTGTTACTCAGACGGTTTTTAATTATTTTTGATTTTAACACATGTTATTATCAATCAATTCCGTCTTAGCAGAGATGATGATAATAATGATGTAGTGTTAAAAAATTCGGTTTCATTTGTTGAAAATTGTGATACAAATGTAGGACTTATTTTTAAATATCAAAGTTTTTTTTAAATAATTTCCAGATATAAATTCATCAGTTCGTTGGCAATAGGCTCATCATTAAACTTCTGAACAAACTCAAAACCCTTATCAGCACGACGTTTTCTTTCAGACTCATTGTCCCACAGAAATTGTATTTTGGATTGAATATCCAAGTGATTTTCCGGATTGATGTATACAGAATCTTTTCCACCTGCTTCAGGCAGACTGCTTGTGTTACTCGTTATGGTGACTGTTTTTGAAAAAAGCGCTTCAATAATGGGAATTCCAAATCCCTCAAACAAACTTGGGTAAATAAAAATATCTGCAAGTTTATAAATAACGGCTAATTCATCCATAGAAACTCCTTCTAAGAAATGAACCTGCTCTTCCAGCTTGTTTTTTTTAATGAAAGCTTCTACTTTTTTATAATAACCCGTTTTTCTTCCAACCACAACCAAGGGAATTCCGGTTCCACTGACTGCCTTCACAATATTTAAAAGGTTTTTCCGCTCTTCAATCGTACCCACATTTAAAATAAACCTTTCAGGAAGCTTAAATTTTTCTTTTGTGATCTGAATCAGTCCTTCGGATTGCTGTTCTTTAAAAGCCTTATGACATCCCTGGTAGATTACTTTTATTTTATGTTCCGGGACTTTTAAATACTGAACAATATCAGATTTCGTCTGCTCGGAAATAGCAATTATTTTATCAGCATTCTGAGCCGCTTTTTTAAATTTCCACAAATGAATTTTACAATCAAAAAACGAGTAATATTGAGGATATCTTACAAAAATAAGATCATGGATCGTTACGATTTTTTTTATTGATTTTTTGTCCCATTTTAAAGGTAATTCCCCTGATAAACCATGAAAAATATCGGCATTAGCTTTTTGAGCGTCTTTGCCCATTTTAAACTGGCGCGACATATTCCCTTTTGAAGTTTCAACAAAATGAACATTCGTATTCTGCAGAATATCTGCTCCTCGGTCGGATCTATTTTTATTGATTAAAAGATATTCATTATCAGGAAAATATTGAGAAAGAATTCTTACAAGATCTCTCGAGTAATTCCCCAATCCTGATGTATTATGGAAAAAACGTTTTGCATCAAAAGCAATCTTCATGATTCTATCTTTTTTTGAAATTCCTGGAACGTTCCAAAGCTATACTTTTTATCCTTAAGCCAGCCAATAAATTGATCAAATCTCTCCACCATATCCTTTCCGGAATTTTTCACCGTAAACCCAGGAAGTTTAAATGCTTCATCTTTAATTTCTGCAAATTCCCAGGGGTGAAAGTATATATTAAGGTAATTATCTTTTTTCAGGCTATCTGAAGCTATTTTTTTATAGATCGACAATGGAAAATTATGAAAGCTCAACCAGAACAAAGGGATTCTGAAATTGGGTGAAACAGATGCTGGGATCTGAGTGACATTACCTTCTTTAAAATAGGTTCTTGATACTTTTAAATTATTGTATCTACCCGGTAAAAAAGTTGGATTAATGGAAGAATTATAAGAATATCCTGCTCGCTCAACGGAAGTTTCATTGACAGGCATCATTCTAGGCATTCTAAGCCCGGTAACTTTTGTTGAAAATAATTCTTCTAACTTTTCTCTGGATTCTTTTAAATGCTTTTCTTCAAATTCAGAATGAAACCAGGTGTGAGAAGCCAACTCATGCCCTTCCTGCAATAATCTTTCAATTAAATGTTTACTATTTTCCGCAAAAACTACTGTAGAAAAAAAAGTAGCTTTTACCTGATGCTTTTTAAGAAGATCAAGAATTCTTTCCAATCCTGTTTGTGAAATCAAAATCTGCCTTTCAAAAGGAATTTCTCCTTTATATTCTAATGGCATATCAAATTCTTCAATATCAAAACTCAATAAAACCATTTATAAATTTTTATTTTTAATAATATAATTAGGTCTTTCTTTGACCTGTTTGAAGATCTTCCCTAAATATATCCCTATGATTCCAAGGATAATTAATTGTAAGCCACCAAAGAATACAATCGTCATAATCAGGGATGCCCAACCAGAGATTTCAGTATGGGTGACAAAAGAATGAATAACATAAATCCCATACCCCAATACTGAGATTGCGGAGAATAAAAAGCCTAAATAAGCTGCTATATATAGAGGTTTTACACTGAAAGCCGTTATACCAGTAAATGCAAAGGTGACCATCTTTTTCAGATTGTAACTACTCTCACCTGCAACCCTTTCGTTTGCTGTAAAATCAATTGCTGTTTGCTTAAATCCCATCCAGCTTGTTAAGCCTCTTAAAAACAAATCATCTTCATTGAACTTTCTCATCACTTCCACAGCACTAGCATCTAATAATCTAAAATCAGATCCACCTCCTTTAGTAAGATTTACATCTGATAGGCTGGATAATAATTTATAGAAAAAATCGGATGTTTTTCTTTTAAAGAAAGAAATCTCCTTAGGATAGGTTCTCACCGTTAATACGACATCATATCCTTCTTCCCATTTTTCGATCATTTTAGTAATCAATTCTGGTGGATGCTGAAGGTCTCCGTCCATAGAAATTACTGCATTTCCATGGGCAAGGTCCATTCCTGCTTTTACGGCTGGCTGATGTCCAAAATTCCTTGAAAATTCAATAAATTTTACTTCATCATATTGTTGGGATAATTCTTCAAGTTTTTGTTGTGTAGCGTCTCTGCTGCCATCATTTACAAATATAATTTCAAAATCATAGTTGCTTAGTCCAGAAAAAACCTCTTTGATCTTTTGATGGATCATAGCCACATTTCCCTCTTCATTATAGGCAGGAATTACAATAGAAATTTTTTTCATATGATCAATTCAGGCTGTAATTTTTTTCAAAATCTTTAGTTAAAAGCTCATAAACAACTCTCAACCAAACTACGATACAAGGTACAGCTTTTAATGAATATTTGATGATGTAATCATTTTTAACCGATTTCGGAAATAGATCAGAAGTTGAAAAACAAGTGAAAATAATCACGAAAATCAATAGTCCTGTAATAAGAGGTGTTCTCTCTTTCTGAAGGAAAAACCAGATCATTACACCCACTACAGCAATAATATAAGTTGGAGATTCTGAACTGGAACTGAACAATACCAAAAACAGTAAAGTAGAAGCTAAAATCATCAACTGAAAGGCATAATGTTTATATTGTTTAATTCTAATATAAGGTAAAGCAAATAGGGGTAAGCCAAAAGCTAAAAACACAAGATTAGAAATTGAAGCATCTCCAAGAATCCTTCTAACAAAACCCATTAATGAAATATCCTGCATATTTCCCAATACCTGATTTTCATTGTTTTTTTCTACAATAGAATGGAACCAGTCGGCATAGCTTTGTATTACAAACTGCGGGCTGGAATAGATCATAGGAATGACAAAGAATAGTGCTGCAATTACCAATCCTGAAAGAATAAATTTTGTTTTATTTTTAATAAAGAAAAACTGGGTTAATCCAACGATACCATATATTTTCACAAAAACACCAATTAATATTGCCGTAGCTGACTGCACTTCTTTTCGTTCATAAATATAGACCGCTGACAATATTAAAAGACCGGTTAGAGCTACATTAAACTGTAAACTTAAAGCGGCTGTAATATATTCCTGAAGGCATAACAATCCGAAGATTGCTTTTTTAGAATCTGAAAATGGTAATTTATAAATTGCAAATACAAACACAAAAGTATTAATCAGATTCCAGAGAGAAATTCCAAGCCAATCGGGCATTCCTGCAAATGGAGCAATCAGGAGGCTAAAAAAAACTCCATAATGATTTAGATCAAAATAGAGGTCAGGATAATGAATAAATAAATTCTTCTGATTAATGGTATTAAAGAATACATTTTTAAAAATCAGATAATTATTGATCGCATAATCTCCTCTTAAATATTTGGAAATTGCAGTAACCACTGATATAATAAGATAAACCCCAAATATATATTTAGGGTTTAATATGAATTTTAAAACTTTTTCTTTCAAAATTGTGCGTATTAGGTAAGTTAAGGCTTAAACAGCTACGTTGTTCTCCCTTAAAGCATCGTTAAGAGAAGTCTTCTTATCTGTAGATTCCTTTCTTGTACCAATGATCAGTGCACATGGAACCTGATATTCTCCAGCAGGATACTGCTTTGTATAACTTCCTGGGATCACTACTGAACGTGCAGGCACTCTTCCTTTGATTTCGATAGGTTGATCTCCGGTTACATCTATAATTTTAGTAGAAGCTGTTAATACTACATTAGCTCCTAATACCGCTTCTTTTTCTACGTGAACTCCTTCTACCACGATACATCTTGAACCAATGAAACAATCGTCTTCAATAATTACAGGTGCAGCCTGTAAAGGTTCTAAAACACCACCGATACCAACACCACCACTTAAGTGAACATTTTTACCAATCTGTGCACAACTTCCTACAGTCGCCCAGGTATCTACCATTGTTCCTGAATCTACATAAGCTCCGATGTTTACATATGATGGCATTAAAATTACTCCGGAAGCAATAAATGCACCTTCTCTGGCAACAGCATGAGGTACAACCCGCACTCCTTTTTCAGCGTAATTTCTCTTTAAAGGCATTTTGTCATGAAATTCAAAAGGACCTACTTCTATAGTTTCCATTTTCTGAATTGGAAAATACATTACTACAGCTTTTTTCACCCATTCATTAACCTGCCATCCATTATCTGTAGGCTCAGCAACACGAAGTTCTCCGGAATCTAATAAAGCTATAACCTCTCTTATGGTCTTCTTGCTCTCTTCATTTTGTAATAAATCTCTATTATCCCAGATGTTTTCAATAGTTTGTTGTAACGACATGCTTCTAATTTAAATTATTTTTTCGAATATAAGTAACGACCCTGTAGGTACGTCATTTCAGGCGATAAAAGTACAAAAGTTTGTCGTAGTATACAAGTTTGAAAAAATGACAAATATTAAGAAATTAACAATATTAGTCATTTAATATAATCAGGATCCGGTACTTAATTTCTCTATTCACAAACAATAAATTCCATTGTTTTTTCAACATGCTTTCCTTCAGTTATTGGTTTTGCATATTGCTTTGTGCTATACTTTGTTAAATAGACCTGATTAATAGAAGGAGTAATGTCCACAAGATCATCGGGAATATGTGCATTAATATTCAATATGATATCTCCACATTTTATTTGTCCACGGGAATCTTTTAAGAAGCTGTTGTACCAACTATTTTCTGCAAATCCCCAGGAGCGGGCAAAAATTCTACCATTTACAACCACCATCCAGATGTCTAAAAATGTTTCACGTTCTAAACCTGCTTTTATTCCACTAATATCGTTTTCACAGATGTATTGTAAAGCTTTTTTCTTATTCATTATCTTTTAATTTTTCACAAAACTAAAATGAATGAAAATACAATGAAATATTATTATTCAGTTGGTGGAAAATATTATTCTATTAGATAATATATGGATGTGGATTGATTTATAACATCATTTCGTCTAAAGCTTTCACCAAACAATCCCTGTAACTTTTTGCAACAGCAATTTTTAGATCTTTAGAAATGATTTGGTTGTTTTCGAAAGATTCTATGTTTGTCAGATTCACTATATATGAATTATGAATACGCATAAATTCATCTGGCAAACTTTCAATTAAATCTTTAAGTGTTTTATAATAAATGTATTTCTTATCATAGGTAGTGAAAATCTCAACGTAATTTCCAAGGCCTTTTATCATGATAATATCGTTAAAGAAAAGCTTAATCAGTCTTTTATCTGTTTTAATAAAAGCAAACGTTTTGTTTTTCATCTATCTTATTAAATCATTTACTTTTTAATACAGCTTTTTTCACAGAACTCTCTGCGCGTGTAGATAAGCTTTGTTCCAGTACTTTTCATTTAACGAAGATATCATTACCCCTTTTGAAGTTGAGGCATGGATAAATTTGATCTCACCATCACTTCCGATATCATGGACAATACCAACATGTGACACTCTGCTACCTCCTGCTGTAGCAAAAAATAACAGATCACCAGGCTTCACTTCACTGATATCAATTTTTTTACCGGCATCAGCCTGATCAGAAGATCTTCTTGGTAATTTCTGGTCATTTTCTTCAAATACTTTCACTGTAAAACCGGAACAATCAAATCCTGATGAAGTATTACCACCAAATTTATAGGGTGTTCCAATATATTTTTCGGCATCTTTCAAAATACTATTGATAGAACTTGGGACTTTTCCACTAAAATTAGAATCTAATTTTCTTAAGTTCTCAGATTTTGCAACCGTTTTTGTTGTATTCTTTTTTGAGGAAACATTTTTACTGCTTCCACATGAAATCACTAACGAAGTTGCAATCAGCAAAGCAGCTAACTGCTTTATTCCCTTTTTTTCAATAAATAATCCTGGTGTCATATCTGTCTGATTTTTACCTATGTACGTAATTATTGACAAATATACATTTTATATTTTAATTATAAATATTCTATACTATAACTATATCATAAATATATGTTAAAATATTGTATTTAATTAATTATCATTATATTTGAATCAAATTTTGGAAAAATGGCCACATATGAAAGCTTAATAAAAATAACAGGATCTGTTGGAGATCTTGTCTTTTATACACTGAACGGAAAAAATATTGTTCGGAAAAAAAGTGGTTTTAATAAGAACGCTTTCAAAAAGAGTCCTTCGTATGAAAAAGTAAGACAAAACAGTTCTGAGTTTGGGCATTGTTCTAAAGTGGGAAAAACAATTCGCCAGGCACTTGATTCTTTCATTAAGGCAGCGGAAGATCCTCTACTCTATCAGAGCTTTGCTAAGCTGATGACGGAAATAAAAGATTTGGATATTGTATCGGGAAGAGGAAAGCGTAGTGTAAAAAACGGTATTTCTTTACAGGAAGGAAAAGACTTGCTCAGGAAGTTTCAATTTGGAAAACTTCCTAATTTAGAAGCAATTGCTTCAATTTCATTTGACCTATGGGAAAATAACCTTCAAATAAATAAAAGATTTGACGCTGATGAAGTTATTATTGTTACTTTAAAAATGGATTTTGATTTATATTCGATCGAAAAGTTTGAAGAAATCATCTCTCTGAAACAACAATCTGAAAGTATAAAATTTGAAAAGCATTTTTCTGATGATGATCTTATTCTTTATTTTATTGTTTTAAAGAATATCGGGGAAATCGTAAATATGGGATTTGTTTAAAAATGACTATAAAAAATTAAAATAAAAAAGGCTACCAATTGGGTAGCCTTTTTCAATATTATAATGTCATATTATTCCTGCTTATCTTTTCCTCCAGACCATGATCCGGATCTTGTAGGAGTTGGAACTTCATTTGTCCAGCTTCCGCTTCCTTTTTTATCAGTTCCTAAATTCCCTCTGAAATCACCATCTGCTGGTAAACCTACTGAAGCATTTAATTCTCCTGAATCGTTAAGGTGACCACTAATTTTGTAGTTCTCATTATTCGTATCAGAATGCATTGTTCCATTTACAGTTCCGTCACTCCCTACCACGATGTTCCAAATTCCTTTGTCACTCCCGTCATAAGTTCCGGACCAGGTTCCAATGTAGTCATAGATCGTATCATCATCTGAACTACATCCTATTAGTGCAAAAGTCGCTAACAAAAGAAAAAAAAGTTTCTTCATAGTTTAATAAGTTTTACCAATATATGTGGAGAATACGGGGATCGAACCCGTCACCTTTAGACTGCCAGTCTAACGCTCTAGCCAGATGAGCTAATTCCCCAATGTTTCTCACTTCTAATTTCTGAAGCGGTACAAAAGTAAGTATTTATAGCACATATACAAATAGTTTGTTAGATTTTATTTAACAAGATTAGCAATTAACTGGATAATAGTTACAAATTTTGTGAATTTTTAGACGATAAATAATTCAAATTGGAAATATTTTAGAACCATCATATTTTACCGTCTTACTTTAAAACAAAAAATCTCTAGTAAAAACTAGAGATTTATCTTAAATAATATATAAAAAAATGATGTGGTGTGCTGCTTTTATTAAAATCAATTGTAAAGAAAACTTCAATATTGATGCGTCTTAAAGCATAGTTTGCATTTGCGTTTTTGTTACTTGCAAATACTATACCCTATGTCGTAATTATTTTAATAAAATTTTAAGTTTTTTTTCAACTGATGCAGTATCAACACATTAATTTTATACTCTCTTCAGGTTAAAATATAAATAAAAACAAAAATTGAAAGACAAAATCGAAAATTACCATGAAATAACAAACAAACCCAGAATAAACGGGGTTTACAATAGATTCAAAATGATCAGATTTTAATTCTTACAATCTTGTAATACTATTTGTTATTCTTAAGTTGCAATGTGCGCTGTAAGAATGATTGATTGGCAATTTTTTCCTCAGCTTCATCAATTGCTTTCAGCAAATGATTTTCGTTATCTGCTATCTCCGCCAATACCGTTGAAATCAACTCCCATACAGGTTTCATTTTCTCTATAAGTTCAAGACCTTTAGGAGCAAGTTCAATCATTCGTTTCCGTTCATCATGTTTATCTTTTTTTGAGATGATCATTTTTTGTTTTTCAAGCTCTTTCAATAAGCTAATAGTGGACGGGTGAGTATATCCTATCTCATTTGCTATTTCTACAACACTGAGTAATTTTTTATGATGCAATGTAAAGATGACTGGAAACCACTTAGGTTCAAAGTCAATACCGAAAGCTTTATAAATTAAAGCCCCATCCTTCCGCAACTGCTCACTAAGCCTTTGTAATCTCGTGGATATAGCAAGAATACCTGATTCGTTAATAACATTCATTAGACTTCATTTAGATTACGTATATAAAAAATATTATCTGCATTCATCAGAGGAAATTTAGCTGGAAGATCTTCTTTAGCTATTACTTTAAATTGGTTACGCTCATAAAAACGCATTGCAGCATTCAATACTGAAACAGTACCCAACATGATCTTATCGATCTTATTTTCAATACAATAAGAGATCAAAATTTCCAGTAATTTCTGTGCAAGCTGATGTTCTTTGCCTCTGAATTCTTTCTTAACGAACATTTTTCTGATGGCTCCGGCATTGTCGTCAAATTTAACTAAAGCTATAGTTCCCACAAGTTCTCCATCTATGAAGGCTCCCCAAAAGTTCCCCCCTCTTTCTCTGTAAAAGCTTTCTATCTTTAGAAGATCCGGTTGGTCTTCAATGGTAATGGGAATATTAAATTCTTTTTGCTGAATATTCAGAATCAAATCTATGACCTGCTCAGAATATGTATTGCCGATGGGTTGAATTTCTAATGTCATCACTTTTTCTTTAATGTACAAAACTACGTAGTTAACTACATATATGCAAATTAAATTGTATAATATTGATTAATTATTCTATCTATGAAATAAAAAAGACGCATGCAATTCCGCATACGTCTTTTATTCTGACTCATCGTTTTATTATTTCCAGCCTCCTCCAAGAGCCTGATATAAGTCAACACTAGCTTTCATTTTGTTATATTGAGCATTTGAAATATTCAATTCAGCGTTCAATGAATTCACACTCGCATTCAACACTTCAAGATAGTTGGCCATACCATAGTTAACCAATTCCTGAGAGAAGTCAACTGATTTCTTATAAGCATTCAGTTCTTTTCTTTTCAAATCAATGAAAGAATCCTGAACGGAATAAACACGGATTGCATCAGAAACTTCTTTCCCTGCTGTAAGAACTGTTTTTCTAAAGTTTAAATAAGCTGTTTCCTGATTCGCTAAACTAACGTCGTAATTGGTTTTGATCGTTCTTCTGTTTAAGATCGGCTGTGCCAGTCCTGTAACAACGTTAGCAAACAATGAATTGACACTAAATAAGTGATCAATATCTACTGATTGAACTCCCCCTGTTCCTGTTAGTTTTAAAGTAGGATAAAACTGTGCTTTTGCTGAATTTGTCAGTTCAAAAGCATTCATCAGGTTGTACTCTGCTTTCATAACATCAGGTCGGTTAGCTAATAATTGAGCCGGGTATCCTAATTTTATATCATTTGGAAGGCTTTGGTTTTCTAAAGTCGATCTTTCGATTGCATGAGAAGGCTCTCCCATTAATAAGCTCATTGTATTTTCCAATGACTGAATTTGTGTATCAATATCAATCAGTAATGATTGGGCATTAAAAACAAGTGCCTCACTTTGCTGAACTGCAACTTCAGTTACCGTTCCTGACTCTTTTAAAGCTTTTGTTGTTTCCAGATTTTTTTCACGAACGTCAATCGTTTCCTGAATAATTTTCTTTTGTGAATCAAAAGTCAGCAATTGGTAATAAGCAGATGCCACAGATGCTACGAGACTGCTCTTTACTGCTTTATGGGCAGCAACAGTTCCTAAATAACTTGCTAGCTGAGCTTTTTCCTGTGCTTTCAATTTACCCCAGATATCAGCTTCCCAGCCAATACTTGCTGTAATATCAAATTGGTTGACATACCTTCTTTCTCCAATGATCTGACCAAACTGTGTATTAATAGACTGGGTCTGAAATGTGTAGTTAGGTCCAACTGAAACAGTGGGTTGATATGCTGCTTTACTCTGCTTTAAATAAGCTTCTGCAGATGCAATACTTTGCAAAGCAATTCTAATATCTAAATTATTTTCTAAAGCTTTTGAAATATGTCCCTGCAATATTGGATCTGTGAAAATTTCTTTCCATGAAATATCTGCGATAGATGCACTGTCTTTAGGAAGCATATCCGTACGGAAAAGCTTTTCGTCCACAACATTTTTCGGTCTTTCATAGTCTTTTCTTGCCATACAAGATGAGATGGCAGCCAGTACGAAAGCTGAAAAAGTTATTCCTTTTATGATGTTTAATAAACTTTTCATTTTTAAAAATTGGAAGTTAGAAATTAGAGGTTAGAAGCTAGATTTAAGATTTTAGACTAATATCTAACCTCTAACCTTTCTAATCTATATTTTATTCTGCTAAATTGATGTCTTCTCTTTTAATAGGCTTGATCTTTTCTTGCAGTGTTTCGAAAATCACATACAACACAGGAATCACAATAAGTCCTAATACTGTTCCTATCAATAACCCGATTGCTGCACCGGTTGCAATAGATCTGTTACCTACCGCTCCGATACCACTTGCTAATACCAATGGCAATAATCCAAAGATGAAAGCAAAAGAGGTCATCAAAATTGGTCTTAATCTCGCTTTCGCAGCATTGATCGCAGACATTACAATGGTTTCACCGTGGTGCCTTCTCTGAACAGCAAATTCGACAATCAAGATGGCATTCTTCGCCAGCAATCCAACCAACATGATCAAGGCGATCTGGAAATAAATATTATTTTCCAAGCCCATGATCTTTTGTCCAAAGTAAGCCCCCATTACCCCTAAAGGAAGTGAGATCACAACAATTAACGGAAGAATATAACTTTCGTACTGAGCAGAAAGGATAAAGTAAACGAAGATCAAACTTAATCCGAAAATTAGTAATGTTTGAGATCCTGAGTTCAATTCCTCTCTCGTTAATCCAGTAAATTCTACATCATAATTCTGATTCAGGGTTTCTTTTGCTACTTGCTGTACTGCAGTAATAGCATCCCCTGAACTGAATCCCTGAGAGTTACCACCAGTGATTTTCACAGATGTAAACAAGTTATAACGGCTAACAGATTGTGGTCCGTATGCCTTTTTTAACGTTACAAACTGTGAAATTGGCGACATTACTCCTGAACCTGTTTTTACATATAGTTCATTAAGATTATCTATATTTTTTCTGTTCTCAGGAAGTGCCTGAACCATTACTCTAAACTGTTTCCCGTATTTCGTAAAGTCAGCCGTATAAATCCCTCCGATATACCCTTGCATTGTACTTAGGATATCACTTACAGAAACTCCTAATTGCTTAGACAATGGAACATTAATTTCCATTTGATACTGCGGATATTTTGTATTAAAAGAGGTTTGTGCAAATTCGATTTCGGGTCTTTCTACAAGCTTACCAATGAATTCATTGGTCTTATCATCAAGAGCTGCATATTCACCACCCGACTTATCAAGTAATACCATCTCAAACCCAGCACTGTTACCAAAACCAGGTACACTTGGTGGTTGGAAGAATACGATTTTAGCATCCGGTACATTTCCAGAAATTCCAAATAACTTTTTCGTGATATCTTCAGAAGTCAGATTATCTTTTTTCCTTTCATCGAAAGGTTTCAATTTGATGAATGCAAGACCATTGTTACTTCCGTTTCCTGATAAAAATCCTCTACCTGTTGAAATAGTGACATTCTGCACTCCCGGAATTTTCATTGCACTGGCCTGTAGTGTTTTCAATGCGTTATATGTTCTTTCCATAGAAGCTCCCGGAGGCAGCTGTACATCGGTAAAGATAATTCCACGGTCTTCGGTAGGTACAAAACCCTTTTTCATTGTTGAGCTTGCCCAGAATAAGATTCCTCCTGTAACAGCAAAAATGATCAGAGTAACCCACTTATGTCTTAACAAGAAAACGAATCCTCTTCCGTAACGTTCAGTAGTTGTTCTGAAAGCAATATTGAATTTATAGAAAAACTTCTGAAGGAAATTCAGTTCCTTGTATTCTTTATGATGTTCAGAGTGAGGTTTCAGGAATAATGAACATAAAACCGGACTTAATGTTAATGCATTAACAGCAGAAATGATAATCGCAACAATAAGCGTAATACCAAACTGCTGGTAGAATACCCCTGTAGGACCTGTAATAAAGGTTACCGGAATAAATACGGATGCCATTACCAATGTAATTGAAATAATAGCTCCTGTAATCTCATCCATTGCTTCTACAGTTGCCTTTTTAGCATCAGAAATACCATGTTCCATCTTGGCATGAACGGCCTCGACGACGACAATCGCGTCATCCACCACAATACCAATTGCTAGTACTAGTGCAAATAAGGTTAAAAGGTTTAATGAATATCCAAATAAATTCAGGAAGAAAAATGCTCCTACAATAGATACCGGAACTGCAATGGCCGGAATCAAAGTGGATCTGAAATCCTGTAAGAAAATATATACCACAATGAATACCAGAATAAACGCTTCAATTAAGGTATGAACAACCTTTTCAATAGACGCATCTAAGAATTCATTGGTATCAAAGTTAAAGGTATATTTTATCCCTTTAGGAAAAGTTCCTTCAGCTGATTTTAAATAGATTTTAATATTTTTAATGATCTCCTGAGCATTAGAACCCGGTGTCTGAAAGAATCCCATACTAATAGAGGGACTGTTTCCGTTTTCCCCAATTCCTGTATAAGATTGCCCGGCTAATTCAACTTTTGCAACATCCTTAAGCATCAAATTCTGTCCGTCTCCTAGAGACTTGATAATGATGTTGTCATATTGAGATTTTTCGTTGAATTTACCAACATATTTAATGATGTACTCAAAAGAGCTACCGCTGTTTTGTCCGATGGACCCAGCTGCTGCTTCTCTACTTTGTTCATTAATAGCTCCTGTAACGTCATCCGGTGTTACTCCGTACGCTGCCATTTTTGCAGGATCCAACCACACTCTCATAGAATAGTTTTTCCCACCAAAAACAGTGGCATCCCCTACACCATTAATCCTTTTAATATTAGGAATAATATTAATATTCAGGAAATTTTGAAGGTATACATCATCAAGATCCTTATTTTCAGAATAGAAGGACATATACATCAAGGCACTGGTCTGCTGTTTCTGAGTAACAACCCCTGAACGCGTTACCTCACTCGGAAGCAATGGTGTTGCTCTTGTTACACGGTTCTGTACGTTTACCGCTGCAATATCCGGATCAACTCCTTGTTTGAAGAAAACCTGGATATTTGCAGAACCATCGTTACCAGCTGAAGAAGTAATATAATCCATTCCTTCTACCCCGTTGATCTGTTCTTCCAAAGGAACTACTACACTTTTCATTACAGTCTCCGCATTGGCTCCCGTATAGTTCGCTGTAACACTTACTGTAGGAGGTGCAATATCCGGATATTGGGTGACAGGCAATGAAATAAGGCCTAAAACACCGAGTATAACAATTAATATTGATATAACAGTGGATAAAACCGGTCTGTTAATAAAGTTTTTTATCATTAGAATTTCGGTTTTATAGATTGAACCAGGCTATCCATTTTTACAGGTTTTGGTTTTACAGCAGTTCCTGATTTCAATCCACCGATACCTGCTGCAACTACTACTTCTCCTTTATTTATTCCTGATTTTAATAACGCCATGTTATCAATTCTGTCAATTACACTGACAACTACATTCTTAGCAGTGTCTTTTTCTACTTTATAAACGTAAACAATTCCCTGTTGTTCATAGGTAGCACTTTCAGGAACTACCAAAACATTATCGTAAGCTTTAGGTAATCTAATTGTTCCACTATTTCCATTACTTAGTAATTTTTGAGCATTTGAAAATGCCACTCTGAACTGAATAGTTCCTGTAGTTGGATCAATTTGCCCGGTAATGGCCTCGATCTTTCCTTTTTCAGGATAAAGACTTCCATTAGCCAACTGTAAATCAACCATGGGAAGATTTTTGATTTTTTCCGGCATAGTTGCACCTACAGATTTCTCCAGAAAGTCAAAATATTCCTTCTCATTCATTGAGAAGTAAGCGAAAACCTGAGAAGTATCAGAAATCGTTGTTAGCGGAGTCTGATCTGTCGGACCTACCAAACTACCTACTTTCAAAGGCAGCTTTCCGATAACTCCTGAAATAGGGGCACGGATAATAGAATATTCGATATTCGCTTCTACTCCTTTATAATTAGCACTTGCCTGACGTTTTGAAGCAATAGCCTGCTGTAATTGCGCCTGAGCTTGTGCTAAATTAGCTTGTGCTGTTTGTAATTGAACGTTACTGATGATATTCTTCGCAACCAAAGGTTTTAGCTTATTTACTTCTACCTGAGCTGCATTTACTGAAGCCTGTGCCGCTGCAATTGTAGATTCGGCAGCGCCAATTCCTGCTTTTGCTGCAGCTGCATTTTCAGTTAATATATTTGTTTCCAAACGGAATAAAGGCTGTCCTTTCGTTACGTATTGTCCTTCATCAACTAAAAGCTGTGTAATATATCCCTGAATTTTAGCTCTTACATCATTGTTTACTCTACCTTGTATACTCGCAGGGAACGTTTGATATCCAATGATATTTTTTTGTTCAACCGAAATTACAGGATAAGGCTTGGCACCATCCTGTTTCGGAGCTTCTTTTTTGCAGGCCGTCAAAGAAATAGCTGCAACAGAAAGTATAATTAGTTTATTTGTCATTTTATAGTTTATTAATAGATTCCTGAATATTTGAAATATTTTTGTTTAATAGCGCCTTATAAATTGTAAGTTTTTCATTGTAGTCTTCATCTTTTACTTTTCTTAAGTTGTTTAAATCATTTAATAATTTTAATTCGTCTTGTAATCTTTGTACTATTTTTTCAAATCTTATCTTCATATGTTCATCATTAATAAAAAAATACCTTTTCCTCTCATCCATCTTATTAAGATCTATAATAAGCTGTGAGTTTAGCAACAATGAAATACTGGTGGAAACGGAACTTTTACTGGCAGAGAGTACCTCTACAAATTCGTCAAAAGTAATTCCTACTTTCTCAAAATCGAAAATGAGGTAGGAATAGATTTTTGAAGCTAATGGTGGTATATTCAAAGAGCTGCCATAAAATTTCACAGCATCTTGAAAAACTTTTTCATCAACTTCTATACTTTGATGCATAATTTAAATTTGAACAAAAGTATAAATTAGTTCAGAACTAAACGAACAAACTCAATAGAGTTTATAAATACATAGCGTTTTAAAAATTCAATGGAAGTTGATTTAACTTTTTACTCAAATTATAATCTTCTCAAATGCTTTTCTTACGCCGCCTGCTAAAACGACTTCACCACAATAGGAGTATCCCTGTTTCTCAAGAATCTTCAGCATGGCAATATTATCGTAATTGGTATCTACTTTTACACTTTGAACCCCTTGGGATTTTGTGTAATCTTCTATGCGTTCAAAAAGTTTCTTAACTAAACCTTGTCCTGCAAATTCTTCGGAAACGGCTACTCTGTGTACAACCACAAATTCACCATTGCTTAGCCAGGCTCCTTCAATCGTGCTGTAAGCAGGTTCATCATTGAATATTAAAGCAACATATACTGCAACAGCTTCATCTACTGTAAGTACAAATCCAAAACCTTTGGCAATATCACTTTCTACAGTATCAGCATTAGGATATCCATTCTGCCATTGGGTACTCCCATCCGCCTTCCTCCTTTGTATAGCTTGCTGGATAATTTCCCAAATGATATTTCTGTCTTTAATTTCTGCCTTCCTGAATTTAACTTGCTGCGTCATATATTTTTAATTGTTGAAAAAATTTAAAAGACAAAAAATAGGATTATTTTAAATCATTTATATTTCCTTAGCATTAAATTTAAATAAAAAAACCGAAAACTAATTAAATTAATTTTCGGTTCGAAGTAGTAAAATTTAAAATTATGAAATTCTTTTATTGGTTTGCACTTTGTTGTATATAAGTGTCAATAATTTCGAATGCTTTTTTCTCATCCTCTAAATCCACCATAACTTTTAGTGATGTCGCTGTTGGCGTTGTCGTAAAAGTTAAATAATTATTTTCAACAGTGTTTGTGATTTGGGCGTCATCTAATTTAGATTTGATCAATTGAATTTCTGAAGGATTATCACTTTCAAAAACTGATACTCGCGTACTTCTTTCCATATTTTATCCTTTTTGAAATCTAAATATAGTAAGATTTTTCCAAAATTACAAATCTGTGGTTTTAAATTTTGTTAATATTATTTTCTATTTTATCCAAAGCAAGCTGAATTTCTTCTCTGGAAACATTCAGATGTGGTCTAAAACGAATCGATTGATCTCCACACGATAAAATAATTAAACCATCATTGAAAAGTTCATTAATTAAATGGTTTCTCTGCTCTCCCGAAGGAAGGTCTATAGCACACATTAATCCTCTTCCTCTTGCATTGGAAATTTTTTCAGGATACTTCTGAGCTAAATTCTGTAAGCCTTCTAATAAGTACTCACCTACCAGCTTAGCATTCTCCACAAGATTTTCTTTTTCAATAACTTCCATTACCAATTGGAAACGAAGCATATCGATAAAATTCCCTCCAAAAGTGGAATTAATTCTTGAACTTTCTCTGAACACATTATTAGGAATCTGGTCAAATTTCTCTTTATTTGCTAAAACTCCACATACCTGTGCTTTTTTACCAAAAGAAATAATATCTGGTTTTGCAGTAAAATGTTGGAAAGCCCACATTTCTCCCGTAATTCCAATACCGGTTTGTACTTCGTCAAAGATTAAAAGAATTTCATTCTGATCACACAGTTTTCTTAATTCAACAAAAAACTCATCTCTAAAATGGTTATCTCCACCTTCAGCCTGAATAGGTTCAATAATGATACAAGCTACTTTGTCAGGATTGGAAATAATAGCTTCTTCGATATGCAATAGCGCTAATCTTTCATTTTTGATCGTTTCCTCTAAATTCTCTTCAGTGATTGGAAAGCTCAATTTTGGATTAAGGATTCTTGGCCATTCAAACATTGGGAAATATTGATATTTCCTAGGATCAGAAGTATTTGTTAAACTTAATGTATAACCACTTCTTCCATGGAATGCCTGTCTGAAGTGAATACAAATTCCAGCTTCAGTTTGAAGTCCTTTTTCAAAATTCTTACGTGTTTTCCAGTCAAAACATGCTTTCATTGCATTTTCAACGCCTAAAGAACCACCTTCAATAAAGAAAGCTAATTGTAATTCTTCGGGGATAACTACTCTTTCAAAAACCTCTAAAAAATGAGCATATTCCTCTGAATATACGTCTGCAAGCGTTGGTTTATTAACCGCCATTTTTCCTAGCCATTCTGATTTCCCTACAAGGTAAGGGTGATTGTATCCGATAGATGCTGAACCGAACATCGAAAACATATCTAGAAATTCTTTATCTGTAAGCCTGTCATACAGCCATGAACCATGAGATTTTTCGATATCCATTACGAAATCAAAACCGTCTGCCAGTACGTGTTTTCCTACAGTCTCTTTAACTTTATTTGCTTTTATATCAATTGTCTGTTCCATATTGTTGTGATTGAAAGATTAAAGATTGAAAAAAAATTAATTAAAATATATACATTTTTCAATCTTTAAATGATTTTAAATGTTTTAATTAAATATCAAACTTAATTCCTTGTGCTAAAGGAAGACTTGTCGTATAGTTGATCGTATTCGTTTGTCTTCTCATGTAA
The DNA here is from genome assembly GCF_058790395.1 of Chryseobacterium sp. FW101-FHT12H09. NCBI lineage: Bacteria > Pseudomonadati > Bacteroidota > Flavobacteriia > Flavobacteriales > Weeksellaceae > Chryseobacterium > Chryseobacterium sp. FW101-FHT12H09. The sequence goes on from NZ_JBYTCP010000004.1 coordinate 184,615, forward strand.
TATTTCCAAGCATCTGAACCCGATTCTCTACCGCCTCCTGTTTCTTTTTCACCACCGAAAGCACCTCCAATCTCAGCACCAGAAGTTCCTATATTTACATTCGCAATTCCACAGTCTGAACCCGCTTGAGAAAGGAATAATTCTGCTTCTCTTAAATTTTGAGTCATAATTGCAGAAGACAATCCCTGAGGAACATCATTTTGAATAGCAATTGCTTCTTCAAGAGTTTTGTATTTTATTAAATATAAAATGGGAGCAAAAGTTTCATGTTGTACAATTTCGTAAGAGTTTTTTACTTCAGCGATACATGGTTTTACATAACATCCAGACTCATAGTCTTTACCGCTTAGAACACCTCCTTCAACAATGAACTTCCCACCTTCTTTTTTACATTTTTTGATTGAATCTTCATATTGAGTAACAGCACCTTTATCAATTAGTGGTCCAACATGATTAGTCTCATCTAATGGATTTCCGATTTTTAACTGTCCGTATGCTTTTACCAATCTATTTTTTACTTCATCATAAACATCTTCATGAATAATCAGTCTTCTCGTAGATGTACATCTCTGACCCGCAGTTCCTACAGCTCCGAAAACAGCACCAATGATCGACATATCGATATCAGCATCTTTAGAGATAATAATGGCATTATTTCCTCCCAGCTCAAGGATAGATTTACCAAATCTTTCAGCAACTTTAGAAGAAACCATTCTTCCTACTCTTGTAGAACCTGTGAAAGAGATTAATGAAACACGCTTGTCATCAACTAGTTTTTGTCCGATCTCGTGATCAGAAACCATCACACTTGAAATTCCTTCAGAAAGGTTATTTTCTTTAAGAACTTCAGCTAAAATATTTTGACATGCAATTGCACAGAAAGGTGTTTTTTCAGAAGGCTTCCAAATGGTTACGTTTCCACATATCCAAGATAATGCTGTATTCCAAGCCCAAACAGCTACCGGGAAGTTAAATGCTGTAATAATTCCTACAATTCCCAGTGGATGATATTGTTCATACATTCTGTGACCTGGTCTTTCAGAATGCATGGTAAACCCGTGAAGCTGTCTTGATAAACCAACAGCAAAATCACAAATATCAATCATCTCCTGAACTTCACCAAGACCCTCCTGTAGAGATTTTCCCATTTCATAAGAAACAAGTTTCCCTAAATCATCTTTATATTCTCTTAATTTTAGACCTAACTGTCTTACAATTTCTCCCCTTTTTGGTGATGGGATCATTCTAAATTCCTGAAATGCTTTTTGAGCAGATTGAATTACCTTTTCATAATCAGCTTCATTTGAAGTTTTTACTTTAGCAATTAATTTTCCATCAACAGGAGAATAACTTTCTATTATTTTTCCTGATGCAAAGTACTTTCCACCTACGGAAGTTCCTTTGTTATCATCTTTAATACCTAGATTTTTAAGCGATTTCTCGATACCGAAATCCTTGACTTTTTTAGACATAAAATATTCCTTTTCGTTTTCTCTAAAGATAAAAATATTATGCGAAACCCAAAATTTTAATTTTCGTTGCGTTTTTATTTGGACTAATTATAAACATGCTTATCTTTGTAATACCAATATTTTAATTTCAGAAATGGAAAATAAGAAACCAATAAACGAACCCGAAAAAGAGGATACTTCAAAATGGAAACAATGGGTTAAGCGTTTTGGGATCGGAGGGATTATATTTTTTACTGTAAAAGGGATTATAACTTCTACACTGATCTATTTCCTGGGAAAGAATTTCTGGACTATTATTAGCACGTATTTTACTACTTTATTTGATTAATAAGGTTATTCATAAAATAAAAAAGCAGAGAAAATTTCCCTGCTTTTTTACTATGCTTTAGTTAAGTTTTCTTTTATTAATCACAAAGCGGATAAAAATCAATAATTTTCTATATCAATTCTGCAACTTTACGATTTGAGTTTTCACTTTTAACTATTCCTTTTTCTTTCTTCCGGACTCAACAAGATTTTGATGAAGCAAATACTCAATTTGTCCATTTACACTTCTGAATTCATCATTTGCCCATTTTTCCAGAAGTTTGTAAGTAGATTCTTCGATCCTTATCACAAAGGATTTTTTGCCTTTTTGAGTGCTTTCGGAAGAATTTTGAGATTTTTGAGGTTTCATTTTTTATTTTTAAAATTTCAAACAAAGACTTTTTTAAATTTCAAGTCTTCTTGCTTTTAAGTTGGCAGGAATTTTAATTATATAAAGTTCCTGCATTTAAAATAGGCTGTGCCGCTTTTTCACCACAAAGAACCACCATAAGATTACTAACCATTGCAGCCTTTCTTTCATCATCTAATTCTACGATATTCTCTGCAGAAAGTTTTTTTAATGCCAGATCAACCATTCCAACGGCCCCTTCTACAATTTTTGTCCTTGCCGCAACAATAGCAGTGGCCTGCTGTCTCTGAAGCATTGCTCCCGCGATTTCTGATGCATATGCCAGATGTGATATCCTAGCTTCCTGAATCACAATTCCTGCCTTTGAGAGACGATCTGTAAGTTCCTGTTCCAGGATAGAATTGATCTTGTCACCACCCTCTCTCAAGGTAATCGGAGCATGATCATCCTCTAAATTATCATAAGGAAAACTCATAGCCAAATGACGCACAGCAGCTTCACTTTGCATTTTTACAAAATCAGAATAACGCTCAACATCAAAAGCTGCTCTATAAGTATCGCCCACTTTCCATACAATAACGACAGCAATTTCAATTGGATTTCCCATCTTATCATTCACTTTTAAAGTCTGTCCCTGTAAATTTTCAGAACGGAGTGATATTTTTTGTGAGGAATACAATGGGTTAATAAAGAACAGTCCGTTATCTTTTACTGTTCCAACATATTTTCCAAAGAAGTTCAATACTCTTGAATGATTAGGCTGAATGATCATTAAGCCTTTCAAAAAGAAACAAGAAGTTAGAAAACATACCATTGCTAAAACAACATAAGTAATACTTTGATCTACTCCACTTATAAATAAGTAAACAGCAGCTATAAATAAAACAAGGCAAATTACCAGTGTTATATAGCCGGACATAGGTTTTAGGATTTTTTCCATATAAATATAAATTTTAAAATGATATTATTTTGATATCATAAAGATATAAATTAGTTTTAAAATATAACAGATAAGTTTCAAGTTTTTAAACCATTAGAAAAATTCCTTTGCAGATCACAACAAAAAATCCCGGAAAATATATTTCCGGGATTTTGTTATTTTAATTGCAAACCTTATTTTTTATTTAATGCTTTAAATTTAAAGTAAGAAGCAGCGGATAATAAGAGCATAACAGATAATCCGATATATACCCAAGCCGGAACCGGAACCGGATCTCCTGCTGCGTAAGAGTGAAGACCTGTTAAATAGTAATTAACTCCAAAATAGGTCATTACCATCGAGCAGAAAGCAAACATCGTAGCTACATGGAAAGCCCATTTACTTCTCAATCCAGGAACCAATCTCATGTGCAGTACAAAAGCATACACCATGATAGAGATGAAAGCCCACGTTTCTTTTGGATCCCAGCTCCAGTATCTACCCCATGACTCATTCGCCCAGATCCCCCCTAAGAAGTTCCCTACAGTTAAAGCAAATAAACCTATAGTAAGAGACATTTCAGAAACAATTACCAATTCTTTTAAAGTGGTATCATGGTGAATTTTATAGGTCTTTTTACTTGAAATAATATAGAATACTAATGATATCACTGCAATGATCATAGATAGGGCAAAGAACCCATAGCTTGAAGTAATGATCGCTACGTGTACAATTAGCCAATATGACTTCAATACAGGTACCAAAGGTGTAATTTGTGGATCAAGAGCAGATCCTCCGTGTGCAAATCCCATCATAATTACTGCAACCATAAATCCTGCAGCAGGAATTAGTGCATTGGCATTTCTGTACAATAATAATCCTGCAGAAATACCGACCCACGAGATAAATATAATAGCCTCATATCCATTACTCCAAGGTGCATGACCTGAAATATACCATCTTGCCACAAGACCTAAGAAATGGAATATATATCCTATCAGACCTAAAACAATAATTGCTTTGATTACTTTACTTAATACTTTGTTAGGCTTGAATAAATCAACAAAACCTAATAACAATAGCAATCCGCCAATTAAAGTATAGAAAATTAATAATTTAAAGTTGATATTCACTTTGTTCATGAACACCTCAAGATCTACTTTAGATTTTGAAGGAACTACACTTTTCCCCCACTTTTGCTGGTAATCTGAAAGCTTCTTCAGTTCAGTATCAGCTTTTTTCCAGTATCCTGATTTCTGAGCAGTTAAAGCTTCTGCAAAATAAGGTCCCATTACCTCCTGAGATTCCATATCCGGTTCAAATTTTTGATCCAACCAAGAATGCCAAGTGTGATTCGGGTCATTTTTCACAGGAACAATTCTCATAAACTGCCCACTAAAAAATTCGTTGAAAATCTGAACTCTTTCATTTACAGAAATAATCTCTTTATCATAATTAGTCTGTTCAGCAGGTTTTTTACGGAAAGCGATGTTATAATCGTGCTCCAGAATATAAGTAAGATTACCATTGGCATCCGCTGGGAAAAGATTCATTAATGAAGTATAACCTTCATCATCAGCCTTTGTTTTATTCTTTAATTCGTCTCCTCCTTTAGAACCTACTTTAATAATAGGAACCATTGTCCAGCTTGGGGTATCAGTATTGATAGACAGAAACCATTGATTGGCTGTAAGAGACTTTCCATCTGTTCCTTTAAATTCGTCCTTTTTGTATAGTTTTCTTAAAACATCCAGCGCTTCAGTATTGATAGGAACAATTCTTCCTTCAAAATTCTGAACTAAAAGATATCCGAATTTATCTGCGTGTTCTTTACTTATTTTATTTCTAGCAATAATTTCATCTGCAGAAATCATTCTCATTTTACCTAATGGACTAGCTAATGAATTTTGTCGCGGAGCTATTTCTTGCTGGTTCGTTTCAGGAACTTGTGCATGAGAATGCCCATCGCCTTCTATATGAATATGTTCTCTGCTTCCATCAGTGGTTCCGTGAGTTTCAATTTTTTGAGCATTTAACCCTAAACTTAATAGCAATAATACGACTGTTGCCGCTCTTTTCTTATTAACATCTCTCAACATTTTATTTAACTTCCAGAAATGAGTTCCTTTCCAGAAGAAAATAATAAACATTCCAAGAAATAATAAATTGTATCCCAAATAAGAAATCATAGTTCCCCAAAAATCATGATTTACAGATAATACAGTCCCCATTCTATCCGGATCAAAACTTGCCTGGAAAAAACGATATCCGCCATGATTAAGAACGTGGTTCATATAAATTTTATAAGGTGTCTGCTTTCCGCCATCAATAATTTTCACATGGCTTTCGTAAGCACTTGGTGAAGAACTTCCAGGATAGGTTTCCATTACGAAATCATCCAGTTTCAATGCAAAAGGAGTATTATATACTTTAGGACCAAAACCAGCCATAATATTCAGCCCGTCCATGGTAATTTGCTTATAGGCATTTGGATTTCCTTTTTCTACAGACAACTCAACAAGCTGTTTTGTTTTAGGACCCTGAATTTCAATTTTCAACATATCAGGAACAGCCTGATCCTTCTTTCTATCGCCTTCAATAGCCAATAACTTCCCTTTTCTAAGTCCTTCAGGTACTACCAACTTTAAATCATTGATACTGTATAAACTTCTTAATGCTAAAGGTTGGAATTCATCTTTTTTAGTATTTCCGGTAGCCTGAGTTGCCATCGTCATATAGGTTGCATCAACCGGAGTTTTAACGAATAACTTCCCGCCTTCATTTTTAAACTCTACAGCACCTTCAATGGCTCTGTTAAAAGTAACAAGAGTTCCATTGATGGATTTTGTCTCTCCCGGTTTGATATAAATATTTTGTCTTCCGGTCTGTCCTGTTGAAACCAAATGAAGGTATTCTGCACCATTCAGATCAGCAATCAGACTGTCTTTTTTTCTTTGAATATATTCTTTAGCAAAGATCTTAACTTCTTTTCCATGGAAATCATAAGTTGCACTAAAGTCTTTATGTAATGGAGACATTAGATAAGGAATATCCTGATAGTTCAGAACATCTCCTTTTTCTTCGATCTGAATTTTGAAGAAATTCTTATCCGTTACAATTTCGTTTGAAGTTTCGCCTTCTCTGATGTGCATTGTTCCTTCAAAACTTACATATCTTGTAATGGCACCACCTATAAAAATAAAAACAAATGCGAGGTGAAACATAAGAACCGGCCACTTCTCTCTCTTCCATAGTCTATATCTACCGATATTTCCAATGAAATTTAAGATCAGCAATACCATAATCAGCTCAAACCATTTTGCTTCATAAATTAATGCTTTCGCTGTAGGGGTTCCATAATCGTTTTCGAGAAACGTTGCATACGCCATAGAGAATGCAAAGACCAGCAGCAACACAGCCATTGTTCTGGTTGAAATAAGAATATCTTGGATCTTCTTCATGATTTATTTTACTTGACATGCAAAAATAAGCATGATTAAGTAAAAGGTCGATAAAAAAAGATGTTTTTTATCATTTTAAAGCCTATATTAGTTATTTTGAATTATTCTTAATAAGCCGAAAAACATTGAGGAAAATTTAAAACTAAAAACCCCGGGATTGTGAATAAAAAAAAGCTATGTGTATTATTGAGTACATCTATTTACCAAGCATTGTTTTCTTTCTTATTTTACTTAAAAATTCATGAGAAATACCCAGGTAAGAGGCCACTTGCTGTTGTGTTATCCTTTGTTCCAGTTCAGGATATTTTTCCAGAAATTCAATATAACGTTTATCAGCTGTCTTATTTAATAATGAAAGTATCCTTCTTTGTAGCGCAATTGAAGATTGTTGATTCATAATTCGGAAGAGCTTTTCAACTACTGGCATGGTTTCATACAGATGAAGCTTTTCTTTTTTTGAAATCATTAATACTTTACTGTCTTCCAGAGCTTCAATATTCAGTGTACTCGGAACGTGATTAATGAGGCTGTCCAGATCTGTGATCCACCATCCTTTGACTGCAAAATACAAAGTCTGCTCGGCACCATTTTCATTTAAAAAACAGACCTTAAAACAGCCCTCTGTCACAAACCCTTCAAAAAGACAATAATCTCCTTCCTTAAGAACTACTTCTTTCTTTTTAAACGCTTTAAGTTTAAAAGGTTCAGAGAATTTTTTAAACTCTTCATCTGAAAACAGGATGTGCTGGTTTATGTTTTTATGTAGTAGATCAAGCATAAAGTTTTAAAAAATTTATAAAATATAAAGATACCAACAATGATGGTATCTTTATAATTCTACTGAAATTTTAGATATTTACCTTTCTTTAAGAAATTCTTCTGTGGTCATTACATTTGCATACAAGTTACCTAAAGCTGTAAATCCAGCAAGATAAGATGAGTGTATCTCTTTTGCATTTATTGCTTCACCATACAACTCACGATTTTCAGTTGTACAGGCATCACCAATAACCGTTGTTTTAAAGCCAAGATCCATCGCAGCTCTTACTGTAGCATCTACACAAACATCCGTCATCATTCCGCATATAATTAAATTTTTAATCCCTTTTTTCTGAAGGTGTGCTAAAAGATCCGTATTTCTGAAACTGTTGGGATAATTCTTAATAATGATTCTTTCTCCTTCTACTGGTTGCACAAAGGCATTTATTTCGGCTCCATAGGTATCCGGTAAAAAGAAATCAGCACCTTCATTCACAGACAGATGTTGAATATGAATAATTTCAATTTTTTTACTGCGGACATACTCCAATACTTTACATGCATTTCTCCCTGCCTGTTCGGAACCTGACAAAATGTGTTTACCATCTGGAAAATAATCATTTTGAATATCGATGATCAAAAATGCTTCTTTCATAATAATTCTAATTTTAAAATTTAATAAAGCAAAGTTATTCCCATCCTATTTCCTGACATTTGAACTAGTTCAAAAAATAAAACTATTTAAAATATAAAGGCGGCTAAAGCTGGATTATCATATAGAATCGGGGCATAACCGTCCTATCATAATCAGCATTTAGACCGCCAAATATTATTTGATCATCATATTACTTCCAATAGCTCCATTTCAGGCCGTCAAATACGGCTAAAGTTTTACTAGTAGTATCATAACATATCATTCCGGGAAATGGACTTTTCACATTGATATGGGGTGTTGCCACTTTCGGCAGTATCAATGCTTTGTCGAGGGATTCCAACACCAATACTCCAGGCGCATTGGAAGTATGAGATCCCATGATTATTCTGTTTTTTCCCGATAATTCATTATTAGTATTAAAAACAACACCAGTAATAGATCCCGGATCACTTAATTGAACCCACGCAGCACCTGTATTCATTTTTAGAATTTTATCATTTTTATCCATTAAGATAGTACCCCCTACAGCATCGTCAGGAAGTATTTCTACAATTGGCAACAAAATACCATTTGTAGTATTCGCTGCAAAATCAAGAAGACCATCCCCATCCACTTTCTCCTTATTTATTGCTATCTGTGCATGCATTGATCCAATAAACAACAACCCTACTATCGTTATAATTCTATTTATTTTTTTCATTTTGTTTTTTGTTTATGCCATCCATTTTATTCAACGATTTATGGAATTAATGGCTTTAAAATTATTAATCGTTACAAGATCTTGATATACAATTCCATGTAGTACCGTTATAAAGTTTATAACACTTATCGGTAGTATCAAAAATCAACATCCCCTCTACAGGACTAACTATTTTATCAGAAGTAGTTCTGGTAATTACAAATCCTTTGTTCTTTGATTCTAATGCTAAAAATCCATTAGGAACATTAGCTGGCCAGTTTTGCTGCAGATTAGTATGCCCGCTAATACCCATTCTTGTTATACTATTAGGGGTTCCCGATGCTGGATCTTTGGTACATATCCCATTACAAAGAGGAAGAAGCAAAGCATTGGAATATGCTGTAGAAGTACTACTACAAGGATTATCAGGATCTATTTCTATAATAAACTGACTAACAATGCCTGAGGTATTATTGTTATCATAAGAGTCTTGTAGATTTACCACCATATCAATTGTACTTGTACCTACCGGTATGGTAACATCATTTAAATGAAATATAGTTGCTCCTACTGGATTTACAGCTGGTGTTCCAGTAATTCCGTTGAGAATATAGCTTTCTATTGTCTGACCACCCTCAAGGTTTTCTTCTAAATTTGCTCCTGTTACTGGTGCTCCAGAATTATTCTCAATTGTTAATCTATATGTTACTTTTTGGTTATTTACACCACAAGATACATTAACAGATTTTGTTAATTTATATTTTGAGATATCTACTTCTTGGCCCTTTAATACTTCTAAAGGAGAAGTCTGAAAGCCGGGAACTGAAGCATCTCCATCACTTTTGTAATTATTTCCCGTATTAAGCACAGTGAAATCGGCTTGTGTCTGATAAGTAGTCCCCGTATTATTTGTAGGTTTCACGTCCACATAAATAGTGTGAGTTCCAGGTGGAACCACTAAATTATTTAATGAAAAAACTTTCCCGGCATATGTTGGTTGCGGATTACCTGATAATTCTACATCATTATAGCTGTCGGGTACATACGCTAAACCTTCAGGAAGATTATTGCTGATACTAATCTTTCTATTAGCCGAATTGTTATTTATAATTCTCATAATCATAGTTGTTTCATTACAAGAATAGACAGGATTGGTTGTAAATGACTGGTAGATATTCATATGATCAGCTGTTGGTTCTGGATTGGCAGCACATTCCAATGCCATATCGCCCCAAGTTAATGATCGCAAAGTTTTTCTTGCGTTAACCCGATTTACTTTACATTCAATTTCTATTTTCTGTACAGGACGATCAAATACAATATTCGCAGTAGAATATAAATAAGTGAAACCTCTAAATGGTCTTATTCCAGTCAGCAAATTTCCATCTATGGAAAAAGTCGTTCTTGTATCATTTACAGGGTATGCATAAGTAACTTTAGGATATACTACCTTTCCATCGCAATATCCTTTTACAGTAAATAGATTTCCATTTCTCAGATAGGTATTAATATTGGAAATTTGAAATCTTGCCTTTACAGATTGATTAAACTCCACAAAATGTCTTGCAACAGCCTTAGTATTATCATACCTTCTAGTAATCACCCAGGTTCCCCGATACATTCTAGGATAAGCTCTTGGTGCATATTCCATTGAAGGGTTTTCTGTATAATCGGAAACCATTTTAACAACTCTAAGCCCTCCCTCTGTGGTATTTCCTAATAAAATATTAGAGATTTCATTCGAAGTTCTACCTGACTGCCCTGCTTGTAACCATGCATAACCTGTTCTGAATCTATATGTTTTTCCTCCTGTACATTGTACACAGTTACCTTCTGTAATCTCCCCTCCGAAAGTAATGTAGCTGTTTTTAGAAAAAATATGATTAAATACGACCTTACCACCGGCATTTATTACACCGGGAACTATTACTAAATTGTTTTGAAAACTTGCATCATCGGCCACCATCATAAAAATATTCGTGTTAATCGAATATGCTGATAAGTCGGCTTGAAGCCATACAGAGCCACTATTATTTGTTTTTTCTACCTGCCATACTCTCTGGATTCTTTTTCTTTCTCCATTTGGATTTATAACTGCTGGAACATCCGTAACATTTCTAGAGGTATTGTTATTATCTCCAAACATCAAAAAAGTATTGTCTGCAGTAAAAGACGTTCTGCTTCCTGAAGAATTAGCTGAAGTAAAATCATTAACAGTAGCAACAGTAAGTATCGTTCCACTGTTGATGCTGTTAGATACTCTCTGATCTAATGCTGTCTTATCATCTTTGGCCAGTCCAAAAATATTGCTGTTAAAGCTAGAATTCCTATTGGAATTCCAGGAAATAGTTGTTCCGTCAGAGGCTATATAATTTTGAGGCTGAGCTAATGTAACGCCATATTTAATAGCCAAATAAGAACGAACTCTGTTTCTTTCCCCCAGCGTAATATCTCTTTGAAAACCAATTACTTCTGAAATATCAGCTGCTGCAACTTCTCTCTGTGAGCCTAGAATCGCCCCACCAGTCAGTCTATTAGAAGCAGCCCTGATAATGGGTCCTGAACTATTTATCCCATCAAGACCTGATCTCACAGAACCGCCTTCACTGTAAGAAAAATCAATTAAATGGTTTTTATTTAATGTTCTTCCAACAGTACTTGCTGCTGTAGGATAAAGCAATGCAGAGGTATTATTATTGTTATTATTAGTGATTACAGGAAGGTTAGCTTGTGATAAACTCGAACCTGTAGTAGTTCCTCCAAAACCAATATAATCATGAAACCCCACTAAGTCCTTTGCACTAACCATCATTAGAACAGTGTTTGCTGATTTATTCGTGTATGGTCCGCCATTAGGCACCACCATAAACCTAGCATCAGTAGCACTTGAGGCTCCAAAATCAGCAGAAGGATTAAAATTATGTTTTGGTGATGGCAATATAAGAAAAGGCCTTCTAGTGCTGTTGCTTTGAGTAAAGTTATTACCGGAACCTGAATGGTCCTTCCATGAGTTTGATGAAAACCCATCATTGGCTTTGAGCCAGATTCTTAAATTCGCGTTGACACCTCCGGGTGATTGCCCCCATAGCATATAGCATAGGGTAAAGGAAATAAAAATAAATAATTTCTTCATTTTGTATAATTTTCAATATATGTTTAATTATTGGAGTACTTTACAAGTCGCATTCATTATTCAAAAAAGTAAGTTGATCAAATAATAGAATTTTCACCTCTTAAGAGCTCGCGGAGATAGAAATCAATTCTTCTATAAGAATATGATTTAATCACCTGTGTGTATGCATAATAACATACGCAAGCAGCCAAAGAAGTACTCTTTGCTATCTAATGCGGATTGTAAATTATTTAATTGAGATCCTATAAAACTATAGATAAGTTTTTTTAATCGTAGCTAGAAACAAGTTCTGATCTTATTAAAAGAATCCTGAATTGTGGATATTCTTTTCATAATAACTCATTATAGAATAAATAACAAGGGGAAAACTGATCGATTTAATAGTGTTTAATTTCATACTTGTGTGTGTGTGTGTTAAATATATGCCAATCAAACGATTCGCTTTCTACTAAGGGTTAAATCCTTAACACAGTGCAACAATACAAAAAAAAAATTAAAGGAATAGGCATTGGATTTTAGGAAAAATCATACAAACATAAAAAGTTATCAAAGTCACACGAATAATACGAATAAAAATTTAACCCATTATAGGACCATACTTTATATTTATTAAATATCAAGAAAGAATATAAATTGATCAAAAGAGAAAATATACCTGTTTCTGGTTTAAAATTATAGATACCCTTATACATTTAATAATAGTTCTCTTCTTCCTCTGGTACTCATTACAATCGTATGGCAAAGACTGATTATTTTGATTAAAGCTAAAATCGAAAAGTTAGTTAAAAAATATTCTTTAGTATTGAAAAAACACTAAATTTGCCGACATTGATATTATGGATAAAAAGACACAAACTAAGCAACAAGATATGTCTGAAAAGGGCAAAATTCTATCTAAACCCCGTATATTTTTCGGGCTTACTTTCATACTTTTTTCTGTCGTCCTTATTTTCTCTTTCATTTCTTATTTAATGAATTGGAAAGCTGATCAAAGTCAGGCTGGAACAATGATGGATAAAAGCATACAATCTTCAAATGTTTTTGGCAAAGTTGGAGATTGGTTAGGAAACATTTTTATATTTGAAAGTATTGGTGTAGCCTCTTTTATCATTGCATTTTTGTTTTTAGTGGTTGGAACATTAATTTTAAAAAAGAAAATATTCAAACCTTGGAAAACCATAGGACATTCTTTGTTTTTTATTTGCTGGGTTCCCATTTTCATGGGTGCCATTACAAAAGGTCAAGGTGTTTTAGGTGGAGTTTATGGTTATCAGATCATGGATTCTCTTAATGCAATTATAGGAACAGTAGGGCTTTGGTTGGTATTGGCTTCAAGTATTGCATTATATTTTATTTTGGAATTCAATCTTCGTCCTAGCTCTATTAAAGCTAAATTAAATAACATCAATGAAAATACAATAGGAAAAGTAAGATCAATGATGCCTAGTTCAGATGAAAACTTTGAAGCAGACGAAGAACTGGAAGAGGAGGTTACTGAAGATCACCCAAATATTTCGGTTACTGACACAACAGTCTCTGCTAAGGCTCAGGAACCTGTAAATGTACCCAAAGGTTTTCCGGATGTTCCAGTATCAACAAATCTTGAAACTATTGCCACCCCTAACCATACTTCATTTGAAGGAGATGAGGATCTTTCTAAATCACTTAATTTAAATCTTAACACCAAACCTACAATACCGGTTTCAACACCTGAACAGGCATTTGATATTAAACCAACTACACAAGATGATATCAAATTTAATGTTGAGATAGCTCCAGTAATTGATGTTTTAGATGATACAGAAAAGAAATCTCAAGAACTTATCGAGAAGCATGGTCTTTATGATCATAAACTGGATCTTCCTAATTTCCAAATGCCAACGGTGGAACTGTTAAAGGATTACGGGAATGAGGAAATCTCTATTAATAAAGAGGAGTTAGAAGAAAATAAAAATAAGATTGTTGGTCTGTTAAAAAACTTCAACGTAGGTATCGCTGAAATAAAAGCGACGATTGGTCCAACCGTTACTTTATATGAAATTGTTCCGGAAGCAGGAATCAGAGTAGCGGCTATTAAAAAATTACAGGATGATATTGCTTTGAATCTTTCGGCATTGGGAATCAGAATTATTGCTCCGATGCCAGGAAAGGGAACAATTGGAATTGAAGTGCCAAGAAAGAACCCTACTATGGTTTCTATGCGTTCTGTAATTGCATCACATAAATTCCAGAATACAGATATGGATTTACCTGTGGTTTTCGGGAAAACAATTTCCAACGAAATCTTCATGGCTGACTTATCCAAAATGCCTCACTTACTAATGGCAGGTGCAACAGGACAGGGTAAATCAGTAGGTATTAATGCTATTCTTACTTCACTACTATATAAGAAACACCCTAGTGAATTGAAATTCGTGATGGTGGATCCGAAGAAAGTGGAACTCTCTTTATACTCTAAAATAGAGAGACATTATTTAGCGAAACTTCCTGATACGGACGATGCAATCATTACAGATACCAATAAGGTGATCAATACTCTGAACTCTCTTTGTGTTGAGATGGATAACCGATATGATTTACTGAAAAATGCTTTCTGTAAAAATTTAAAAGAATACAATAAAAAATTTGCTGAAAGAAAATTGAACCCTGAAAACGGACACCGTTATTTACCTTATATTGTCTTGGTAGTTGACGAGTTTGCAGATTTAATTATGACTGCAGGAAAAGAAGTAGAATTACCAATTGCAAGATTGGCGCAGCTGGCAAGAGCTGTAGGCATTCACCTTATTGTTGCTACTCAAAGACCTTCCGTAAATGTAATTACAGGGATGATTAAAGCTAATTTCCCTGCAAGAGCAGCATTTAGAGTAATTTCAAGTGTAGATTCCAGAACGATCTTAGACTCTACTGGAGCAGATCAGCTGATAGGAAAAGGGGATATGCTTTATTTTAATGGAAATGAAATTTTAAGACTTCAATGTGCATTTGTTGATACTCCTGAAGTAGAAAGAATAGCTGAATTTATTGGTGAACAAAAGGGATATGCTTCTGCATTTTTACTTCCTGAATATGTTTCTGAAGATTCAACAAGTACAGTGGGCACTTTCGATCCCAATGAAAAAGATGCGTTATTTGAAGAAGCAGCAAGAATTATTGTTTCAACACAACAAGGTTCCACTTCTATGCTTCAGAGACAATTGAAGTTAGGATATAACAGAGCCGGAAGAATTATGGACCAGCTTGAGGCTAGTGGTATCGTAGGTGGATTTAATGGAGCTAAAGCAAGAGAGGTTATTATTAGTGACCTTCATTCTTTGGAACAGTTTTTGGAAGATCTGCGTAAATAAAGGGAAAACACCCTGTGCTGTTTAACTTTTTAAACAGGAAAATGTCTAAAGATTAATAAAAGTAAAAAAATGAAAAGTATTATCTCAAAAATTATATTAGGAGGATTTGTGGTAGGGGCTGTTGGTTTATCTAATGCACAGAAGATAGATGCAAAAGCGAAAAAGATATTAGATGATATTACTGCTAACTATAAATCCAAAAAAAACACCTATTTCAAATTTTCTTTTGGAAGCGGTGTTAATGGACAAGTTGCTAAAACTGAGCCTGGAATTTATTATTCTGCAGGCGATAAATATAAATTGAAGATCATGGATACGGAACAGGTGTTCGATGGGAGTAAAATATATAATATCAATGCAGATGATATGGAGGTAACCATTGCCAAGCCTAATGGAAGTGGCACCATGTTCTCCCCCATCAATTATCTTTCCACTTATAGAAATGATTACAATGTAGCCTATGGTGGTAAGAAAACCGTAAACGGTGTAAGTACAGACCTTATTAAGTTAACACCTGTTAAACCAAACGGTCTAAGTTATGTCTATCTATTTGTAGATTCTGCAAAGAAACAGATGGTGAAACTGGAACAACATGGAAATAATAAAGACGTTGCTGTAATTGCTATTAAAGAATACAAAGAAAATCAGGAATTAGATCCTAATATGTTTGTTTTCGATAAGAATAAATTTAAAAATTACGTCATTACAGAATTGTAATTTAAAAAAGTAATAAAATGTAAAGTCACAAAGTAAACTTTGTGGCTTTTTGATTAATTTTGGCGAATGTTAAAAATACTAGACCGATATATTATAAAAACCTTTTTCGGACCATTTTTCTTTATATTCAGTGTATTGTTTTTCATATTTATTGTAAACATTATCTGGGTTCAATTAGGGCAATTTATGGGAAAAGGATTAAGCTACTGGCAAATCCTTAAACTTCTTTTTTATCTCGGAGTAAGCGTTATCAGTATGGTATTACCGCTTACTATTCTTTTGGCGAGTATTATGTCCTTCGGGGAATTCGGGGAACGCTATGAACTTGCTGCTATGAAAGCAGCCGGAATCTCTTTAACCAGAGTTATGGTCCCTCTTTTAGGGGTAACTGCCCTATTGTCCATAATGCTTTTCTTCTTCTCTAATAATATCATTCCGGACTTCCAAAGGAAGGCCAAGAATATGCTTTTTAACATTGCTCAGACAAAACCGGCCCTTAACTTTACTCCGGGACAGTTTATCGATCAGATCCCAGGATATATGGTAAAGTTTGATAAAATTCAGGGAGAAAATGGTGAAAATATCGAGGGCGTTTTTATTCACAGAAAAGCCAGTACTTTTGAAAATCAACAATCTATTGTAGCGGAAAAAGGAAAATTTATTCCTGCTGCTAATAAAAACTATCTGAAGCTTGTTTTATACAACGGATATGTATTTGAAGATAACTTTGCAGGTAAGGGAGAAGCTGTAAGATTAAAACAGCCTGATCAAGCCATCAAATTTGACACATTGGTTTCTCACTTTGACATTAGTGAGATCATTAATAAAGCAATTGAAGAAGAACAAATCACAGATGATTACCGTTTCCAGACTTTTAATCAACTGAATAAGACCATTGATCTTAATAAAAAAGATAATGACAAATTTTTCACTACCATAACAGGTGATGTTTTGAATCAGACCAATTCTGTGGTTACCTATATGGATAAAAATAATAAATCCAAGGCTCCGGTTAAACAGCAGTTAAAGTTGGATACTGTAAAGGTTAATAAAAGAATGGAGATCATTTATAATGCCTACAATCGTTTGGAAAATTTAAAATCAACTCTTGACGGGAAAACAAATGATTTTAAACCGAATGTTAAATATTTCAGTAAAATCGTTATTTATCAGCAAAGGATACTCTCCTATTCGTTTACATGTATCATATTCTTTCTGATTGGCGCCAGCTTAGGTTCTATCATCAGAAAAGGAGGAATGGGTCTTCCTGTCATTATTGCGATTGTCATATTTATCATTTTCTATGTAATTAATGTGGGTATGGAAAACCTTGCCTGGGCGGGCACCTTAAATCCTTATCTGGCTGCATGGCTTCCTAATATTATACTTTTCCCATTTGGAGTGATCATGACCTATAAAGCACTTACAGATTCACAGTTATTTGATGCTGAGAAATACAAAGCATTACTCAAACCTATTACAAAACGATTCTCAAAAAATAAAGAACATAAGAGATACCAATAATAAAAAAGATCCGGAATTACCGGATCTTTTTTATTTTAATTTTTAAATTTACATATGAAATAAGATGATAAATGAATCTAGTAGACAGGGGAAAATTTCTGAGTCCTTTAATCTTAAATTATCTTTATATGAAACTCCTATTTCTTATACTTAGCCTGGCATTTATTTTTTCGTGTAAAAAAGAAACCAATAAAATTCCTGTAAAAAATACTGATTCTTCAGATACATTAACTTCCAACCATAAAAGGGATTCTTCAACGGTGAATAATAAGTTGTTAACCATTGAGGACATCAGAAAGGAATATTATACGATAAACAAGCAATTAAATAAGAAAGAACTTGATTCGGTAAGCTTTGATTATAATTGTAATAATGAAAGATCAGGAACAGTCACTTTTTTTTCCGATCAGAGTGGGCTTAAAATAATAAAACACTTTTATGCAGAGTACAGTCATTTTTCTTCCGTTGAAAGTTATTTCATTAAAGACAATACCCTGTTTTTTATTTTTAAGGAAGACACTTCATGGAATTTTGATGGTGGAACACCTGAAAAGCCAGAAACAAAAGATGATATTATTGAACAGCGTATTTATTTACAAAATAGCAAACCTATTAAATGTTTTGAAAAAAGATATACTATACGCTCAAAGGAATCTACCCGTCCCGATATTGATAAAATTGCCAATAAGGAAATACCATGCTCAGCTGATGAGTTATTGAGTACCTATCAGCAGCTCTTAAAAAACAAAGAAAAGAGAGGCGAAATTAAATGTCTGTAAAAAAGAAACTATTGATCCATCGCTTTCCCCTTATAGATTTTTACAAAAAAGAAGCTGCCCAATCAGACAGCTTCTCTTATATTATTTAAAAAAACTAAAAATTATACTTTCATAATTTCAGCTTCTTTTGTTTTTAAATGGTCATCACAAGCTTTTACATACTTGTCTGTTAACGATTGAATATCATCTTCAATCCCTTTGATAACATCTTCAGAAACGCCTTCAAGTCTTTTAAGTTCTTTCAAACCATCCTGTCTTGCATTTCTTACAACAATCTTTGTTTGTTCTGTTTCTCCTTTAGCTTGTTTTGCCAAATCTCTCCTTCTCTCCTCTGTTAAAGGCGGAACATTCAAAATAATATTTTCCCCGTTATTAGAAGGTGCAAAACCCAAGTTAGAATTAATAATAGCTTTTTCAATAGCACCGATAGCCGTTCTGTCCCAAGGTTGAATAGAAATTGTCATTGCATCCGGAACTGAAACGTTTGCTACCTGGTTAATAGGAGTTGGAGCACCATAATATTCTACCATAACATCCTGAACCATTGACGTAGAAGCACGTCCTGCTCTGATTCTTTGAAATGCATGCTCCAAATGTTTAATAGCTGCGTCCATGTCCTGATTTACAGACTCTACTATAAGATCTAATTCTTCCATTATATAATAAAAATTTGATAGGTTACACAAAATTATAAATGATAATTGATAAGTTACAAATGATAATTAATAGTAGTGACTAATCATCTTTAAGCCCTTGAATCTTGTAATATTTAATTGCCTAAATCCTACTATCGCTTAATTACAAATCAACTAAAGTACCAACATTTTCTCCGTCTACGATTTTCCCTAGATTACCATCCTTGTTCATATCAAAAACAATAATCGGTAATTTATTTTCATGACTTAAAGTAAATGCAGTCATATCCATCACTTTAAGGTTTTTTTCAAAAACTTCATCGAAAGATAAAGAATTATATTTTACAGCGTTTACATTTTTTTCAGGATCACTATCGTAAATTCCATCTACTCTTGTTCCCTTTAAAATGACATCAGCACCAATTTCAATTGCTCTCAATGTTGCTGCGGTATCTGTTGTAAAATAAGGGTTTCCAGTACCAGCTCCAAAAATAACAACTCTCCCCTTTTCTAGGTGTCTTACGGCACGTCTTTTAATAAAAGGTTCAGCTACTTTATCCATCTCAATAGCTGACTGAAGTCTTGTTTTGATTCCGACATCTTCCAAAGCACCCTGTAGAGCCATTCCATTGATTACTGTTGCCAGCATCCCCATATAGTCACCCTGTACCCTGTCCATCCCTTTTGCAGCACCTGCTACTCCACGGAATATATTTCCTCCTCCAATTACAATGGCAACTTCACAACCTTTATCTACTACTTTTTTTATTTCAACAGCATATTCCTGTAGCCTGTCATTGTCAATACCATATTGTCTATTCCCCATTAAGGCTTCACCACTAAGTTTTAGAAGGATTCTTTTATATTTCATTTTTAATTTTTAATAACTTTTTTAATAGGGCTTATTTCCCTGAAATTTGATTTTGCAAATATAATCATTAAAAATATTGGAGAAAGAAAAATATTTAGCTGTAAATAATGTGGGAAATATTTTGACAACTACAAAAAAGGATTATTTTTGCAATAATTATAAACTGAATTGAAGAAAATTATCATTCTTTCATTATTTCTGTCAGGAATTGTTTCTTTTGCACAAACGGGAACAAATGTTTATCCATTCTTAAACATTCCCGTATCTGCCAGACAAGCTGCATTAGGTGGCGATGCAATTACTATAAGAGATTATGATGTTTCCTTTGCTATTGCAAATCCGGCTTTACTTAATAAGGACTCAGACAAACAGCTTTCTGTGAACGGAGCTGCGTACCTCGCAGATTCTAAATATGGAACTATTGCTTTTGCTAAAGACTTTGATAATGGCCATATGGCTACGATCAATGCTCGATATATGAGCTATGGTGATATCCCCAGAACAGATGAAAGTGGTTTTGAAAATGGGCAATTCACGGCTTCTGATGTTGCTGTAGGTGCAGGTTATGCTTATCAGTTTGAAGAAGACTGGACAATTGGAGGTGGAATTAATTTTATCACTTCAAAAATTGATACTTATACTTCATCAGCGCTTTCAGGTACTGCAGGGATAACGTATCATAATAAGAAAAATAAAGAAGTCGTTTCCCTTGTTGCCAGAAATTTCGGATACCAGTTTAAATCCTTTAATGGAACAAGAGAAGATCTTCCGTTCCGTATCGATTTAGGATACACCAAAATATTAAAGGCAATTCCTCTTGCTATCACGATTACGGCACACGATTTACAACAATTCGATATCTCTTCACAGTTTAATGTAGACGGCCAGGAAGTTAATGTAGGAAGAAAAATTGCTGATCACTTTTCAATAGGCGCTGAGTTATTCCCTGAAAAGAACTTTAACATCCGACTGGGATATAATGTAAAAAGAGGTAATGAACTTGCTGTAGCAGACCAAAGAAACTTCTCTGGTTTATCTGGTGGATTTGGAATTAAGATTTCAAAATTCCGAATTGACTATGCACATGTAAGGTATCATAACTCTTCTAATGTGAATCAAATAGGAATCTCTATGGACCTTAGCGGACACCGCTACTAAAACTTTTTCAACATTTAATTTTCCATTTCCTTGATTTTTTAAAAAAAATCTTGAAATTTGTGGTATGAAAAAACCAGTAATAGCTATCGATGGGTACTCGTCTACCGGAAAAAGTTCAATATCAAAGGTCATTGCTGACAAATTGGGGCTTATTCATTTAGATACAGGGGCGCTTTATAGAGGAGTTACCTGGTTTGCTTTGCAAAATTGTAAGAACGAAAATGGTTCTATAGACCTAAACCTACTCTTTTCATCGTTACATAAAATTCATTTGGAATTTAAAAATAACAATGGTGAACTTGTTCTTTACCTTAATCATAATGATATTTCGAAAGAGATACGTAGCAATGAAGTTTCCGATAATGTAAGTCTTGTTGCCAAGCAAAAAGAAGTACGTGATTTTCTATTGCAATCACAACGATCTATTGCCGAAAAAGGCGGAGTTATAATGGATGGCAGAGATATCGGAACTATTGTCTTACCTGATGCTGATTTTAAATTTTTCCTGACAGCCAGTATTGATGAAAGAACAAAAAGAAGATATAATGAACTTTTAAGTTTAGATATAGAAGCTAATGAGCAGCAGGTAAAGGAAAATCTTATCGAAAGAGATAAAATAGATAGTGAGAGGGAGATTGCGCCATTAAAAAAAGCGGAAGACGCTATTATCATTGACAATACAGAACTTTCCAAAAAGGAAACTATTGAGGCGATACTGGCCTATATCAGAAAGATTTAACAATATTTAATAAGAACAATCCGTCATTTGGTATATTAATTGTAATATTTATCACAGTAAAAAACTAATATTATTAACTATTAAAAAAAACAAGAAATGTCAAGAAAAGGAAACAATACAGCAGGTATATTAGCAGGTCTTCTTGCAGGTGCAGCAGCGGGTGTAGTACTGGGAATGCTTTACGCACCGGAAGAAGGAAAAGAAACTAGAAAAAAAATAAAGACTAAAGCTAACGATCTTAAAGATCAGGCTAAAAGCAAGTACGGAGAAGTTTCTGAAAGAGTAAAAGATCAGTATGGTAATATATCTTCTACCTTCAAAGAAACAGCAAATAGTGTTGCTCACACCGTAAAAGATGGATACGACAAATATAAAGATCAGATTGTTTCTAAAACTACTGATGTAGTAAAAGATGTAGAAGCAGAATTGAACGATCTTAAATAGTAATAATTTTCAATTAATTTTTAAATTATGAAAGGGACTTTTTGCATTAAAGTTCCTTTTTTTGTAACTTTAAAAAAAAACAGATGATAGAAACTATTAAAGAATATGCATCTAAGAGAATAGATCTACTTAAAATAGAAGCTACCGAAAAGTCATCACTTTCCGCAGGTATGATTACCTATCTGGTTGTATTACTTGTTGCTTTTGCCTTTTTTATTATTCTTTTTAACTTTGGAATTGCATTTCTTATAGGTAAGGCAATGGATAATTATTCTTACGGATTTTTAATTGTTGCTGCATTCTACCTTGCAGTAATGATTCTTGTTATTCTATTTAAAAAGAGAATAGTAAATTCCGTGGCAGATCAAGTTATTAAATTTTTAAATCATTAACCAATGGGCAGAAACTATGAAAGTTTAAAAGAATTAAGAATAAAAAAGAAATTACTGAAAGAGGAATTAGGTGATTTGGAAAACCTTCTTACATTCAAAAATACAAAGGAAAGTTTAAGCGCATTTACGAATGGTTTAACTGATCAGTATTTACAAGAAAAAGTAGATGAAGATGGTGATGAAAAGATTGTTTTGAGAAAAGATGTTATTGCAAAGCAGCTTACTTCTGAAGTAAAAGATATGCTTATTAGTAAAAATACGGCTATGGGAATTGCAAGTTCTGCATTGTCAGGAAATGCATTAGATGGTATTATTAGGTTGGGTGCCACTGCTTTAGTTGGAAATTATGCAAAGAAAAATATGCGCAGCTCCAACTGGAAAAAGAAATTATTGGGTGTTGCAATGATCTATCTGGCGCCGATTGCCTTAAAATATGTCAGAAAAAAGCTTGAAAGCTATCAAAAAAATAAAAGTGTATCCAGTATGGAACAACTTATATAAGTTTAAAATTTAAAACCGCATTTCAGCGGTTTTTTTTATTTTTCAGATGAAAACAATTGTCCCAATATTATTCCCGCAGCCATTGATACATTTAGACTCTCTGTAGACTGAGACTTTCCAAATCTTGGAATACTTATGCTCTTATGAAGTAATTTTTCGGTTTCGGGACGCATTCCATTTCCTTCATTTCCCAGGATTAGATTTAATTTATGAGGCTTTTCAAACTGATAAATATTTTCTCCATCCATATCAGTTCCTATATTTATATTATCCGTCTCAGAAAGATACTCTACAAGATCACAGTATACAATATTTACTCTCGTAAAAGATCCCATACTGGCTTGGATCACTTTAGGATTATAGAAATCCACAGTATCCTCACTACAAATAATCTGTTCTATTCCAAACCAATCTGCCAGACGAATGATAGTGCCTAAATTTCCAGGATCCTGAATCCCATCCAGTACAAGCTGAATATTTTGATCTGTTATTTTTTTTTCAGGCTCAATATGGCAAACAGCAATAGAATCTTTAGGTGTTTTCAGAAAACTAACTTTTTTCAACTCATTTTCAGATATATGAGTCATCATTATTCCCGGAAAATCCAATTTATGTGGATCCGTAGATAATATTTCTTTAATTTTAAAGTTAGAATTCGGAAGTTCAGAAATGATTTTATTACCTTCAACCAAAAACAAATTGTATTTTTGTCTGAACTTCTTTTTATCTAAAGACTGTAAAATTTTTATTGTATGAGCTGTAAGCATTATAAGAATTCTCCTCAAAAATATTATAAAATTATATCATTTGCAACATTTATTGCTCTTCTTTGTGCTTGTAGTACTACAAAAAAAGTTCCTGATGGTGAATATTTGCTTACAGAAAACAAATTTAATTTTGAAGATCAAAAAGAAGCTTTTGACAGTGAGTTAAAGGGTTATGTACAGCAAAAACCTAATAAAAAACAATTCCTGTTTATGCCATTAGGGTTATGGTTATATAATGCAGCTAATCCTAAATACGATACTATTCTTAATGAATACATGACCTACCCTAGTGAAATGCGAACTCAAAAATTAAGAGATTCCCTTTTCATTAAGTACAACATGAAAAGTAGCATAGGAAAAAGCTTATTACTTGACAGATTATACCACAACTGGGGTGCAGCACCTGTTATTCTGGATCAGACAAAAGTTGAGAAAGGAGCTGAATCTATTAATAAAAGACTTACCTACAGAGGATACTGGGATGGTGAAGTGAAATTTAAGACAAAGATTGATTCAGCAGCAAAAAAGGCAGCAGTTACTTATTTTATCACTCATAATGATCCAACTTATATCAAAGAATATTATTACAATATTCCAGATCCGGTTGTTCATAATATATATCAGCAAAAGATTCATGAAACCCTTATCAGATCAGGGCAGGTTCTGGATCAGACAGTACTTGAAAAGGAAGTAATGAGGATCAATGAGATCATGAAAGATTATGGCTATTATAGGTTTAATAATTTTAATGATGAAGTTTATTTTGTTGCTGATTCATTAAAAAGCAGAAAACAGGTACCTCTTACTTTAGAGATTCACAATGATTCTATTGATACTCCATATAAAGTGGCTACAATTGGCAATATTGATGTTGCTATAGTAAATGAGGCAGGAGATTTTCGTAAAAATACAGCGAAGGACAGTTTAAGAGGAATCAGATTTCATAAGGTTAATAATAAATATCAGACACGATCTATATGGAGAAATATTATTGTCGGTCATAAACAAATATATGATCAGAAGAAACTTGATCTGACCAAAAGAAATATTTTGTCAATGAATAACTTCACCATTCTGAAAGCTAAAGATTCTTTAAGACAGGGCGGCGAAGGATCTCCAAATGACAGTATTATTGATGTCTTGTATTTGCTGAAACCGCTTCCCAAATATGAATTAAAAGTGGGAACAGATATTAATTATTCTCAAATATTAAATTTAGGAATCTCACCTTCTATTGATCTTACCACAAGAAATATTTTTAAAGGCGCAGAAAACCTTTCAACAAGTTTATCGGGGACATTTGGGTCGATAAGAAGTACCAAGGATATTAGCCAGAGAATTTTAGCTTATGAATTATCTGCACAGGCATCAATTAATTTTCCAAGACTTTTGCTACCTTTTGATTATTATAAATTGATCCCTAAAAGATACAGCCCAACATCATCTATTGTTCTTGGTGCCACCGTACAAAATAATATAGGTCTAGGAAGGGTTAACTTTAATACAGGATTAAATTATCTGGCAACAGTAAATGATAAAGTATCTCATAGGTTAACACTTTTCAACACACAGTTAAGTTTAACAAAGAATAAATCGGCTTATTATGATTTTTTCACCAATGATAATGAGTTAAGAAAAGAAATATTTACTAATTACTTTCAAAGCGGCCCGGTAGGTCAGTCAACGGAAACTAAATATTTGGCCGGACAACTTACAATTGATGAAGTTTCCCAACAAATTGTAACTGATACCAATTACATTACAAGTCTTGATCAAAAAGGAAGGGATCTTTTTACCGCATTTACAGGAACCCTGGTCAATAAGGACAGACAAACTCAAGATGTTCTGATTTCATCTATGATCTATAATTATGTGTATAATGAGATCGGAAAAAAGGAATACCCTAATGCATTTTATTTTAATGGAAAGGTAGAATTGGCAGGTAATATATTGAGTATATTTAACCAGAAAAGAGATGATGGAGGGGTTGTAACCAGCCCGCAAAGAACTATTTTCGGAGTACCTTATGCTCAGTTTGTGAAATTCGACTTTGACGTAAGAAAGTATTTTAAATTTAATGGAAATCAAACCTTGGTTCTTCGACAGTTTATTGGTGTAGGAATTCCTTACGGAAATTCCACTTCAATGCCTGTGATAAGATCTTATTTCAATGGAGGTTCCAATGACATCAGAGCCTGGGTTGCTTTTGGTGGTTTAGGTCCTGCTGATTCTCAGATTGATGAAAGGGTTCGAACCTACATGACGGATAATTTAAAACTGACAACCAATATCGAATATCGAATTCCTTTTACTGATATGTATGAGGGAGCTTTATTCACCGATATTGGTAACACATGGAGTCTTCGTAATTATAATGACGGATATGGTGATGAATTTAAATTCAATAAATTCTTAGGCCAGGTTGGTGTTGGTAGTGGATTTGGATTAAGAGTGAATGTAGCTTATATTACTTTAAGGCTAGATTTTGCTTACAAGATCTATGATCCCAATAAACCTAATGGAGACCGATGGAGATTTAAAGATTTCCAACCTTTCAAGCCAACATTAAATATCGCATTTGGTTATCCTTTCTAATCAGGAGAAATTCCCAGTAAGAAATACACTACAGCAATCATTCTGGCGAATATTTCTCTGAATTGGTTTCTGTAGTAACTTTCAGGTTTATTAACATCTTGTGCATCAAAACCTAAAGCATTCATATTATTATTTCTTGCAAAAAATAAAGCACGTAGATTATGAAAACCCTGTGAAACAATGATTACATTATTTTCCTTATAAATGTCTTTACAGCGTAAAATACTTTTGTAGGTGTTAAAACCTTTGGGATCTTCTATGATAATTTCTTCAGGTACCCCTTCCTGATAGACTAAATAGTTTTTCATCGCTGCCGGTTCGTTATAGCCTTTGCTTTTTTCGCCACTTACAATTATCTTTCTAATTTTTCCATGGTGATAGAGTAAAGCAGCAGCATCCATCCTCTTTGTGAAATAAGGATTGGATAAGCCTGATCTCATTTTAGGAGATGTTCCTAACACTAAAGCAATTTCGCGTGGTGGTATTTTTGATATTTTGGTATAGGTCCTACCATTAGTAAGAGCAAAAACCCATGCATTAGCAAGACATATCACTAGAATTCCAATTTCTATTGATGATATAATAAGATTAAATATGTTTCTTACAACTCTCAAATGAGATCAAAGTTAAGCTTTATTTTCTTACTTTTTGCAATAGACATGCAAGCTAATATTTTTCCTTGCGATTCTTCTTTTTCGGTCAAATATTCATTCTCTAGTAATTCAACTTCTCCTTCTTCCAGATAACATTCGCAGCTCCCACAGATTCCTGATTTACAGGAATACGGAACTTGGAATTTTTGAATAAGTAATTGCTGTAGAATTTTCTCTCTATTATCGGGAAGCTCTGCCGAATATTTTTGCCCCAGTATCTTAAAGTCTACTTCCACATTTTCTATTAATGGAAATTCTTTTTCTATAGGATATATATCATCATTAAATTCTTCGAAAAGCTCAAAATGAATATTTTTTTTGGGAATACCATGGTGGTAACAAGCATTTGCAAGGGTTTTGATCATCTCTCCTTTTCCACAGATCAAAACTTCATCTACAGCATCCCAAATGGTAGATTCTTCATCTGTATCATCAAGATGTAAAATCTGGTTGATAATTAAATTTAATTTTTTAGCATCCAGCCTGCCATAGAAAAATTGATCCGGAGTTTTTTCCTTAGAAAAAAAATAAAAAATTTGTAATCTATTATTATGTTTCCGTGCAAGATTATCCAGAAGATCTCTGTAAACTAATTCCTCAGAACTCTTGTTTCCAAAGAATAAGAACAATCTCGTTCGTGGTTCATTATGGAGAATATTTTTAAAATGACTTAAAACAGGGGTGATACCAATTCCTGCAGCAAAGGCGATAATTGTTCTGAACTCACTCGGTTTTGATACTAAAGTAAATCTACCACTTGGCTCACTGATTAGTACTTGATCGCCTACATTGTAATTTCTAAAGAGTTCTGAAGTTGCTCCTTCAGATGAATTTATCTTTATTCCTAAACTTATCTTTTTCTCATAAGGAGCCGAAGTCATTGAATAATCATTAACGATATCTTCTCCGTGAGACTGAAATTTAATACTAACAAACTGCCCTGCTTCAAATCGAAAATTCTCTTGTAAATTCTCCGGAATTTCGAATTCCAGAGAAAAAGTATTTTTGGTCAGGTCTTCCTTTTTCGCTATTTTTAACCAATGAAACTGCGTAAGTTTCCCTTTATAGATTTGTTGTTCCATACTTCAAATTCAAAAATACTAAAATAATTATGAAGAAGATAATTTTATCAACGCTTGTTATTATTACACTGGTAAGCTGTAAAAAAGAAAATCAAAAAATTGATGATACAGCAAGTCCTAAAGATTCGATTTCTGTCGTAGACAATAATGGATCTGGTAATACAGCATATATTTCCAAAGAAATTTTACCTAATAATATAGGTGATTATCTTGCTAAAAATAATGATACGTTGTATGTCACCAACTTCTTTGCTACCTGGTGTGGGCCGTGTATGAAAGAAATTCCTCATTTCAAGAAAAAGATGGAGGAATTAAAAGGAAAACCTGTTAAATTCACTTTCGTTAATCTGGATGATCAGTCTGAATGGAATACCTCCGTTAAGAAATTCGCAGAGGAAAACGATCTAGCAAAAAATATTGTTTTATTGGATGGAAAAAAGCTGGATCAGAATTTCTTCCCTAAAAATTTCAAGCAATGGGATGGCGGATCTATTCCTTTTACATACATGAGAAAAGGGACTAAAACTGATGAGTCTTTGGGAATGATGAGTGAAGAACTTTTAGATTCAAAAATCAGTTCATTTTTAAAATAAAATCCTACAGAATTATTTCTGAACAATGTCTAAAAAATTTAAAATCCTGTGTTCATTATTTGTAGTCGCTATTATTATTACTGCGATTATCAATATGAATACAGGATTTTTAAGCTTAGAACTCCAGGACTTTTTTTACAATTCACCCAATAGTCAAATTGCAGATATTCGAATCAATCGAGTATTGGTAATGCTTTTAGCGGGTTTATCAATTCCTACTTCAGGTTTTCTGATGCAGGAATATTTCCAAAATCCATTAGCAGGTCCTGATATATTAGGAATCACATCAGTAGCAAGTTTATCCGTTTCGTTTTATATTTTCTTTTCACACGATATTTTGCTCCCTGAATTTTTACAAAATAGTTTTCTAAGCTTATCAGCAATTGTTGGCAGCTTATTATTAATGTTGGTTCTATTATCTATTTCCAATAAATTCCAGGACAAATCATATCTGATCATTTTTGGTTTTTTGGTTTCTGCTTTAGCCGGAGCGATTGTCTCATTACTTCAATTATATGCAGAAAATCAGAACTTAAAAAACTATATTCTATGGTCTTTCGGGGCTAATAATATGGTAACTAGAAATCAGATTTTAGTATTATTGATTTTAGTATTATTAGGTTTGTTTATGTCCTTCAAAACGATAAAACCACTTATAGGAAACTCATTGGGAAGTTCATATGCTCAAAGCTTGGGTGTGAACCTGCATCATCTGAAATTATCGATAATTGTAGCATCTTCCCTCCTATCGGCATCAATTACAGCCTTTTTGGGACCTATTTTATTTATTGGGATTATTGTTCCCCATTTTTGCAGATTAATTTATAACCCCGCAAAACTATGGCAGCAATGGATATTAAATATGATGCTTGGAATGCTTATGATGCTGGTATTTTCAATTATAGCAGAAAAAAGTCAGATTCCTTTAAATGTGATAAGCTCTATATTTGGAATACCTGTAATTTTGGTGATGCTCTTGAAGCAAAGTAAAGTTTAGAGTACAATTAAAGAAAAAGATGAAGATTAGATCTTAGAATATGAATTTTATTATTTCAAAAAATGGTTTAGATTCCTATGGAATAACTCCTAACATTTGTCATTCTGAAAGAATCTAAAGGAAGTACATAGAAGAACGCAAGTTCATAGATTTGTACCAATAAAATAAGTACCCTTATTAGAATAAGCTAGATAAACAATGAGTATAAGAGTATCACAAAAAAAATTAATTACTATTCACATCTTTCTATTTGTGTTTGGTATTGCTTTTTTGGAATTATCTAGTAGGTTTAGATTTAATAAAGATCTACATTGGATCTATTCAGCAGGGCGTAATTATCATTTTCTGATTACTTTACCATTATGTTTCTGTGGTTCTCTTGCTTTAGCTATTTACAGTTTATGGCAGGGAAAAGAAAATAAATTTTTATATTTAATCTTTAGTGCAATACCACTTATTTTATTTTTGATAATGATTTATCTAACTTATTAAAATTCAACATGCACCTACAAATAAAACAAGCAACTATCGGCTATGATAAGTCTTTAATTTCAGATGTTCATACAAATTTGAACCTGGGAGATGTATGCTTGTTAATTGGAAATAATGGTGTAGGAAAAACTACTTTAATTAAGTCCATTCTTCACCAGACGCTCTTATTAGGAGGAGACATCCTAATTAACAATAGAAATATAAAAACACTTTCTGTTAAAGAGATCGCAGAAAATATCGCGGTTGTGTTTTCAAAGGCTCTTATCCCTCAAAATTATACGGTGGAAGATCTTATTTCATTAGGTAAATATATTTATTACCCCTATTATTTTGAACTCAAAAAAGAGGATAAACAAGAGGTTTCAAATATCATTAATGAACTGGATCTGGATCAATATAAACATGTTTTGCTTAAAAACCTTTCAGATGGCAATCTTCAAAAAGCATTCATAGGTCGTGCTATAGCACAAAATTCACCTATTATCATTTTGGATGAACCAACTAATCATCTTGATGAAAAAAATAAATTAATTATTCTTAAAACACTTCGAAAATTGGCCAAAGAACAAAATAAACTGATTTTGTTTTCCTCTCACGACTGGCGACTGGCAAAAGAGTTCGCAGATAAGATATGGTACGTAAAGGATACTGTGCTATACTCAGGAATTGTTGAGGATATACTTCTTCAGCATGAAGAGCTTATTAATGTCTCTTTATTTCAGGTAAACGAACGTTTTATTGCACCAGCAATTGTTGCTCCCGCCATTCATAGGGAAATGCTGTATTCATTACTTCAAAAAAACTTCCAAAAAGACCTTTCTTCTTTCCAATTTGGCTTCCAGGATAGCTTTTGGGTTATTTCTCATCATAACACAAAACAGCAATGCGAATCCTTTGAGGAAATCATCGATTACATTAAGAACATTCATTAATACTTAGTTTTTATTAAATATTTCACATACTATGCATGCATAGTATTATGCTACTCATACAATTTAATCGACTTACTACCAGATTGTTAACAAATTTTAACGTTAATAAATACTATGCATGCATAATATTTACTAAATTTGATAAAAACCTATTACCACAAAAATGATGGATAATAACAAGGAAAAAATAGAAAACGTAGATCTGGTCCTGAAACAAACTTGGCTGGCTGTATCTAAAATGTATACAGAACTGGCTCAGGAACATGATTCTACAGCAGTTCAAGCTCTCACACTTCTTAAAATAGATCCTAAAGAAGGCACAAGAAGTACTAATCTTGGTCCTAAAATGGCCATTGAACCAACATCTTTAACCAGGATTATAAAACTATTGGAAGACAATGGTTACATCTATAAGGAAAAGACAACCACTGATAAGAGAGAAGTTATTATAAAACTTACTGATAAAGGATTAAACTCCAGAAATCTCTCTAAAGAAGTTGTCGTAAGCTTTAATAAAAGAGTTATGGAAAAGATTGCTCCCGAAAAATTGGAAACCTTCAAAGAGGTTATGCATGAAATCATGAAAATTGCAAACGATCTAAATAATAGAAAATAAATTAAACTGAAACCGAAAGGTTCCATGTGACAAAATAAAAATAAACAATAAATAGTTTACAAATGAAAAGAAGAATCAAACACGTAACGGTTCTTGGTTCAGGAATCATGGGAAGCGGTATTGCAGCTCACTTTGCCAATATTGGTGTAGAAGTTTTGCTGTTGGATATTGTTCCTTTTGAATTAACTGAAGCGGAGCAAAAAAAAGGTTTGACCAAAGATGATAAAGCGGTGAGAAACAGAATTGCTGCAGAAAACTTTGAAAAACTTAAAAAGGCGAGCCCTGCACTACTCTATTCTCCAAAATTTGCAGATAGAATTAAAGTGGGGAACTTTGATGATGATTTACAGACAATAAAAAATACAGACTGGATTATTGAAGTTGTTGTTGAAAAACTAGACATCAAAAAATCAGTTTATGAAAAAATTGAACAATTCAGAAAACCGGGAACATTAATTTCTTCTAATACATCCGGAATTCCTATTCATTTTCTAACAGAAGGAAGAAGCGAGGATTTTAAAAAGTATTTTGCGGGAACCCACTTCTTTAATCCTGTAAGGTATCTTCCTCTTTTGGAGATTATTCCAACAAATGATACAGATCCTGAAATTATAGATTTCTATATGACCTATGGAGCTAAATTTTTAGGTAAAACAACTGTTTTAGCAAAAGATACTCCAGCATTCATTGCCAATAGAATTGGGGTATTCTCTATGATGGATCTTCTTCATAACGTACAAAAATTAGGCTTAAACGTTTCTGATGTTGATAAATTAACAGGCCCTGTAATTGGTCGTCCTAAATCTGCGACTTTCAGAACGGCTGACGTTGTTGGTTTAGATACATTGGTTATGGTGGCTAATGGCGTTCGCCAAAGTGGTGCTGAAGCTAATAATTTTAATGATGTATTTGCTTTACCTGATTATATCCAGAAAATGATGGATAACAAATGGTTAGGATCCAAGACTCAACAGGGATTCTATAAGAAGGTGAAGAACGCAGAAGGAAAATCTGAAATTCATGGATTAAATCTTGATACTTTAGAATATGAACTTCAAGGAAAATCCTCTTTCCCTACTCTGGAACTAACAAAAGCTATTGATAAACCAATTGACAGATTTAAAGTTTTAATTGGTGGAAAAGATAAGGCAGGAGAACTATACAGAAAATCTTTAGGAGCGTTATTTGCCTATGTCTCTCATAAAGTTCCTGAAATCTCTGATGATATCTATAAAATTGATGATGCCATGCGGGCTGGTTTCGGATGGGAAAATGGACCATTTGAGATATGGGATGCAGTAGGAATTCAGAAAGGAGTTGAATTGGCTAAAGATGCAGGATATGATGTGTCAGACTGGGCAAAAACCCTGGCAGAAAAAGGAGAAACTTTTTATAAAGTAAATGATGAGGGACAAAGTATCTATTACGATAAAAACTCTGGAAATTACAACAATATCCCAGGTCAGAATGCTTTTATTATTTTAGACAATATCAGAAAGAACAAAACACTTTGGAGTAATTCAGGTGCTGCTATAGAAGATTTAGGAGACGGAATTATCAACTTTGAGATCCGTTCTAAAATGAATTCTCTTGGAGGCGAAGTTCTTGATGGACTAAACAGAGCCATTGATTTAGCAGAAAAAGAATACGACGGTTTAGTAATCGGAAATCAAGGAACTAACTTTTCAGTAGGAGCTAATTTAGCAATGATCCTAATGATGGCTATTGAGCAAGATTGGGATGATCTGAATATGGCCATTGCCTACTTCCAGAAATCAATGATGCGGGTTCGTTATTCTTCAATTCCTGTCGTTGTAGCTCCTCACGGAATGACTCTTGGAGGTGGTTGTGAAATGACTATGCATGCAGACCGGGTAGTTGCTGCTGCTGAAACCTACATTGGTTTAGTAGAAACCGGAGTTGGTGTAATTCCTGGTGGTGGTGGTACTAAAGAATTGACTTTAAGAACTTCTAGAGAATTCCATAGTGATGATGTTAAAAATAACAGACTTCGTGAGGCTTTCATGAATATTGCCATGGGTAAAGTTGCAACATCTGCTTATGAAGCTTATGATATGGGAATCCTTGAAAAAGGAAAAGATATCGTTTCTGTAAGTAAAAACAGACAGATTGCTGAAGCTAAAAAGATTGCAAAATTATTAGCCGAACAGGGGTACACTCAGCCAATCGAACAAAAAGTAAAAGTACTGGGAAGAGACGCGCTTGGAATGTTCTATGTAGGAACAGATCAAATGTTAACAGGAAACTTCATTTCTGAACACGACAAGAAAATTGCAGATAAATTAGCCAATGTAATGGTGGGAGGAAATCTTTCTGAACCAACTGTAGTGACTGAACAATACCTACTGAACCTTGAAAGAGAAACTTTCCTTCAGCTTTGTGGTGAAAGAAAAACGCTTGAAAGAATTCAGTATATGTTACAAAATGGAAAACCGTTAAGAAATTAGGATTTTCAAAAATTAACACACACCTTGTCATTCCGTAGGAATCTAAACTACGTTAAGATGCTTCCAGCATGACAAACTAAGTGTATAATTTTTATAATTAATCAATTAATACTAAAAAAAATGTCAAAGACAGCATATATAGTTAAGGGTTTTAGAACTGCCGTTGGAAAGGCTCCAAAAGGAAGTTTAAGATTTACCAGACCCGATGTAATGGCGGCTACAGTCATTGAAAAATTAATGGCAGAGCTTCCACAATTAGATAAAAACAGAATTGATGACCTTATCGTAGGAAACGCAATGCCTGAAGCTGAACAAGGCCTGAACGTTGCCCGTTTAATTTCATTAATGGGATTGAATACCGATAAAGTTCCCGGAGTTACTGTCAACAGATATTGTGCATCGGGAAGTGAAGCAATTGCTATTGCTTCAGCAAAAATTCAGGCTGGAATGGCAGATTGTATCATTGCTGGGGGTACAGAATCAATGTCTTATATCCCAATGGGTGGTTATAAGCCAGTTCCTGAAACAGATATAGCAAAGACAAATCCTGATTATTATTGGGGAATGGGCTATACCGCTGAAGAGGTTGCTAAGCAATATAATATTACAAGAGAAGAACAGGATCAGTTTGCTTTTGAATCCCATATGAAAGCTTTAAAAGCTAATGCTGAAGGTAAATTCGCCAACCAGATTGTTTCAATTCCTGTTGAATATAATTTCTTAGACGAAAATCAGAAAATGCAGACTAAAAAGTTTGACTTTTCAGTAGATGAAGGTCCAAGAAAAGATACTTCTTTAGAAGGTTTGGCTAAACTTAGACCTGTTTTTGCAAACGGAGGAAGCGTAACAGCCGGAAACTCTTCTCAAATGAGTGATGGAGCAGCTTTCGTAATGGTAATGAGTGAAGAAATGGTAAAAGAACTTGGTCTTCAACCTGAAGCAAGATTAGTAGCTTATGCTGCGGCTGGTCTTGAACCAAGAATTATGGGTATGGGACCAATCTATGCTATTCCAAAGGCCTTAAAACAAGCAGGCTTAGAATTAAAAGACATTGAACTGATTGAATTAAATGAGGCTTTTGCTTCTCAATCTGTTGCTATAAAAAAAGAATTAGGATTAAATCCTGATATTCTGAATGTAAACGGAGGTGCAATTGCTCTTGGTCACCCACTGGGATGTACAGGAACAAAATTAACCGTTCAGCTACTTGATGAAATGAGAAAGCGCGGAAACAAATATGGAATGGTTTCAATGTGTGTAGGAACAGGACAAGGAGCAGCTTCTATTTTTGAACTACTTTAGAACAATTTTGAATTATGAATTTTAAATTTTGGATTGAATGCAAAAGGAAAATCTAATTAAAGATATGTATTCAATTTTGCTTTATCAATTATCGAATTATATAAAATCTGCAAATCTCAGAATGAATTTATTCTTTCAAAACAATTATTAAGAAGTGGAACTTCTATTGACGCTAATGTTTAAGAAGCTTTAGCAGGATTTTCGGAAAAAGATTTCCTCCATAAAATGTCAATAGCAAGTAAAGAAGCTAGAGAGTCTCAATACTGGATTGATTTACTATCACAATCTAAATTAGTTCAGTTTGATGAGATAAGATATAAATTAGAGATTCAAAGTATTGTAAATATTTTAACATCGATTGTTAAAACGCTTCAAGATAAGTTAAGACTGAAATCATAATTCAAAATCCACAATCTAAAATTCAAAATTAAATAACTAAAATTTAAAATAATCAATAATGAGTGATACACTTAATAAAACATTAAAAGGTGGTGAGTTTTTAATTAAAGAAATTCCTGCTAATGAAATCTTCTCTTTGGAAGAACTTTCAGAAGAGCAAAAAATGCTTCGTGATTCTGCAAAAGAATTTATTGACAGAGAAGTAATTCCTCAAAAAGAAAGATTTGAGAAAAAAGATTATGCCTTAACTGAAGAAAAGATGCGTCAGTTGGGTGAAATGGGACTTTTAGGAGTTGCTGTCCCTGAGGAATATGGTGGTCTTGGAATGGGCTTCGTTAATACCATGCTTGCTTGTGACTACTGCTCTGGAGCTAATGGTTCTTTGGCTACAGCTTATGGCGCGCATACGGGAATCGGAACACTTCCTATCCTGTTATATGGAACAGAAGAGCAAAAGAAAAAATATCTTCCGGATCTGGCTACAGGAACGAAATTTGGAGCATATTGTTTGACAGAACCGGATGCTGGTTCTGATGCAAATTCAGGGAAGACAAGAGCAAAACTTTCTGAAGATGGAAAACACTATATCATCAATGGACAAAAAATGTGGATCTCTAATGCAGGTTTTGCAGAAATATTCATTGTTTTCGCTAAAATTGATGATGATAAAAACATTACAGGTTTCATCGTAGAAAAAGAAGGAACTACAGGTCTTAGTTTCGGTGAGGAAGAGCACAAATTAGGAATCCGTTCGTCTTCTACAAGACAGGTTTTCTTTAATGATATGAAAGTTCCGGTAGAAAATCTTTTAGGTGAAAGAAACAACGGTTTCAAGATCGCTTTAAATGCTTTAAATGTTGGAAGAATTAAATTAGCTGCAGCAAACCTTGACGGACAAAGAAGAATTTTAAACCATTCTCTTCAATATTCTAACGAAAGAAAACAGTTTGGTGTTTCTATTTCAACTTTCGGAGCAATCAGAAAGAAATTAGCTGAAATGGCAACTGGGATCTTTGTTGCTGAAGCAGGATCTTACAGAGCAGCAAAAGATGTTGAAGATAAAATCAATGAATTGGTTGCTGGCGGAATGAATCACCAACAAGCTGAATTAAAAGGAGTTGAAGAATTTGCTGTAGAAGCTTCTATTTTGAAAGTTTTTGTTTCAGATTTAACACAACATACTGCTGATGAAGGAATTCAGGTATATGGAGGAATGGGATTCTCAGAAGATATGCCAATGGAAGCAGCCTGGAGAGATTCAAGAATTGCAAGAATCTATGAGGGAACCAATGAAATCAACCGTCTTCTGGCTGTTGGAATGTTGATTAAAAAAGCAATGAAAGGAGAACTGGATCTGCTTTCTCCAGCAATGGCTATCAGCAAAGAATTGATGGGTATTCCTTCATTTGATGTTCCTGATTACTCTGCATTCATGAGTGAAGAAAAAGCTATTATTGCTAACCTTAAAAAAGTGTTTTTAATGGTTTCAGGAGCTGCTCTTCAGAAGTATATGATGGATATTGAAAAGCAACAACATTTACTGTTAAATGCTTCAGAGATCCTTAACCAGATCTATATGGCAGAATCTGCTATTTTAAGAGCTGAGAAACACTTCTCTCCTGATTCTGTAGAAGCTGCAATGGCTCAATTAAATCTTTACAAAGCTGTCGAAAAAATTATCGTAGCTGCTAAAGAAGGAATTATTTCATTTGCTGAGGGCGATGAGCAGAGAATGATGCTTTCAGGATTAAGAAGATTTACAAAATATACGAACCATCCGAATGTCGTTGCTTTAACTGAAAAAGTAGCAGCACATTATATTGGAAAAGGAGCTTATTAGCCTTTTACATATAAATTTGATTTTCAAAGCGTCTCATTTTTTTGAGACGTTTTTTATTTGCATTTTTTTTTATAATTTTAAGGAAATCATAAATTAAAAATTATGGGAAAATTTATTATTTCAAAAAGAACAAACGGAGACTACCAGTTTAATCTAAAAGCCAGTAATGGGCAGGTAATTTTAACCAGCCAGGGGTACAGTTCTAAATCAGGATGTGAAAATGGTATTGAATCTGTCCGGGTAAATTCCAAGGATGATTCCAAATTCGAAAGAAAAGCATCTTCCAATGGGAAATCTTATTTCAACCTGAAAGCCGGAAATGGGCAGATCGTTGGAACAAGCCAAATGTATGAGTCGGAAAGCGGTATGGAAAAGGGAATAGAATCTGTAAAAGTCAATGCTCCAATAGCGTCCGTAGAAGAAGAAACTACCGGATAAAATAATCTAAAATAAATTTTAGAAAATGTCTTATTTATGTAAGGCATTTTCTATTTTTGTACGAATCTTTTCAAGAAAAAATGACTAAAGAAGAACTTTTACATAGAGCCATAAAGATAGCTGATAAAGCACATAAAGGTCAGACTGATAAATACCACGCTCCATACATTGCCCACGTAATGCGTGTTATGGAATATGGTAAAACTCTGGATGAAAAAATTGTAGGGGCATTGCATGATGTTGTAGAAGATCATCCTTCAGAATTTAGTCTTGATTTTCTACGTAACGAAGGCTTTCCTGAGTATGTTCTGTTTGCTGTAAGCTGTCTTACAAAATTTGATCCCGAAGAGGATTACGATGATTTTGTAAAAAGAACAGAAAGATCCCCTCTTGCAGTAGCAGTAAAATTAAATGATCTCCGCGATAATATGGATTTACGCAGGGTAAACAGAGAACTGACTCCTAAGGATATCAAAAGATTCAATAAATACCTTAAAGCCTATCATTATCTGATTGAGAAATATTAATCTGCTCCAGGGAAATCAAATGTTTTGGTATGATGATCTGTACCATCGATATTGATATTTAATGCTAGATAAATAAAGTGTAAATTCCTGTTTCCTGAAGCTTCAAATTCCCTTTGCCACAAATAACCACAGAGAACCCCAAAGTATTCATCGACCTGGTATCCGAAACCACCGTATACTCTATTTCTTGCGAAGGTAGGTTTTATGGGGCTCACTAAAAATATTTCATCGTAAGCATTGGCGAAAACGGTTCCTTTCTGTATGGTTTTGGCATTTAATGGGACACTTACATTCAAACGGTAACGGTAACGCATCCTTTGGGAACTATTGTCTGTTTGAGGCTCATAAAACCAGCTCTTTTCTACACGAAAACGATTTTCAAACTTTACAATACCTTTTTTGATATCAATGACATCCTGAAGCCATATTCTGAATTCTTCTTTACTCAGACTATGATCTTTATAATTCACATATCTCCCCAGACCAACAAATGGCTTATGATTTTTTGTAAGATTATATCCTACCCCACCTTTTATTTCATAATAATCAGGATACGAGTATTCTTGATTACCACGGAGCTGCCCTTCAGCATACAGGAAAAATTTGGGATGAAATTTATAGGTAAGAGTCACTGCATTGAAGCTTGAAACATGCTCTTGAGCTTTAAAAAAAGTAATACTAAAAAGTAAGCTTAAACCTAAAAAAAGTTTCATGAAAAAAATTTCTGCAAAAGTAAAATTAATTAACCACCCCTTAATATTAAGTTTACTTAATATTAATATTGTACGTAAAACCAATATGAAACCACCTGTTAGGCATTTGAACACCAAATGTTTCTGTATATTTCGTATTCGTAATATTATTAATCAAAACATAGACAGAAAAATCATTTTTCACAAAACTGATCTTCTCATCCAATAGATTATAACTTCCAAGATTTAACCTGTCATTATATCGGTATACCAGTTCATTGGTGAAATATTGCAAGAAACTTGTTTCCAGTTTTGCTATGAACTGATGCTTTAAATTATCCAGAACATACCTTGAAACAAAATCATTGGATTCTTTAACTTTGGTATCCAGATACGTATATCCGACACTGTATTTCAGCCAATCCGACAATCTGTGATTAACTTCAGCTTCAATACCTTTTGTATCTATATTTCCAACATTCTGAGCATACCAAACAGGATCTGTCAGTGATTTTTTCACCCAGTCAATCGAATTATTTGAATTACGCATAAAACCACTGATCTTAGCTAATAAACCTTTATTCTGATATTGATATCCTATTTCTGTAGATACTGCATTTTCAGGGAGCAAATCAGGGTTTCCCTGCTCCGTTGGGCTTATATAATAAAGATCTGTGAAGGTAGGAACTCTATGAACTTTGGCAATATTACCATAGATCTTGTTATTTGGATTAAAGTTATAACCTACATCTAATCCCGGATAAAAGAAATTCCCTTCCTTGGAATAATTTCCCCAAGAAATTCCTGGTGTAATATTCAGTTTTTTATCTAATAATGAAAAATTATGTTCAAAGAAAATCTGGGAAACAAAACGGTTTCTATTTCCTAAATTATTACTTGCCAAAAGTTCTTTTCTTAACTCAATTCCAACACCAGTTATTCCCAATCCCCATGAATAGCTTGAGTTGACTTGCCCTCCTACATTGTTTCCAATGTGCATATTTCTGTATCCATCAGGTTTTTGCCTGTCATATAAATACATATCCTGTCCTCGTCTCCAGTACACATTAGAATTTAATTTTAATTTTCCGAAGGATTGTTGATGAGCTAAACTAATCACTGAAGCCTGAAGCTCCTCATATTGTTCAGTTGCCTTTGGAGAAGCATAAAATCCATTAGCCCCAAATTTCTTTTCTGAAATACCGGCCTGTAGCTTTAAGTCACCATTCTTAATAGCTAATCTGCTTTGATAAAAAACATTCCGTATTTCATAATCAGTGTTATGCATGAAACCTTGGGAGGTTGCAGAATTGGCCTGTAAAGAATTAGAAAATTTTTCATTTCCCAACTGAGCATTCAGTCCAAATCCATAGGTTTCATAATCCCCACCTTCAGCGCTTATCTTTACTCTTTTTCCAGGATTTGTTTTGGTAATGATATTAATGACTCCTGCATAAGCATTCTGCCCAAATCTCCTGGCAGCAGGACCTTTGACTATTTCGATTCTTTCAACATCTTCAAGATCTATAGGAATATTAAGAGAATTGTGCCCCGTTTGCGAATCATTCATTCTAATCCCATTTAATAGAAGAAGAACCTGTTCGGATGAACTTCCCCGAAAAGCGACATCACTCTGAACGCCATTTGCTCCTCTCCTTCTGATATCCATTCCGGGAACCTGTTGAAGGATTTCATCAATACTTTTCGCAGGAGAATTGGCAATCTCTTCTTTTGAAATAACAGTGATATTCTGATTGGCATTTTTATATGGAGTTGAAATAAATTTACCTTGAAATTCAACAGTTTCTATATCTGTAGTTTTTTCCTGCGCTTCAGTTATTACTAACAGACCAAGAAAAAATACAACGCCCAGCTTTTTCATCATATCCTTTAATTTTTAAGATTTTTTTAAGATTTCCAAAAATAGATGACTTAGACAACACTCACAAATGATTATTATCATAGATGTTGCCAGCGCATCAATAAAAATGAGATTTGGTATTTATAAAAAATAAAGATGCAGTGGATGCTGCATCTTGTGTGGGGGAATTATCTTTTTCTCATTAAATGTGTAACAAGGTCTCTGAATAATTTTACCATCGCTTTATTACATATTTATAGGTGCAATTTTAAATAATTTTGAAACACAAAACAATAGCTTAACTTAAAAAAACATAAAAAATCATAAAATTTATTCAAAATAAAAAACTTTAAACTACTAACTAAATATTTCGCTTACAGATGTTTAATTTTTTAAACCCATATATCCCTTATTAACTGATAAAAATGAGAGGTAATTAAAACACCTTGTTTAATAAAAGTCATTTGAAAATAAATGAGGTTGCTGGATTATTGAAAAAATCAATATATTTTTTTTATTAATGAACATAATAGCATTTGTATTTTAATCCCATCCTGATTTGATATTTAATTACGAAAATATTAACAGTCTGTTTAATAGATTTTTTGAATGGCAATGGGAATAATTATAGAAGAAAAATCCACCAAAAATTCGTATTTTTGTAGGTCTTAATTTTACTATGGCATCAATTACAGAAATAGATATAAAAAAACAGGTATTTGTTAAAAACGCACACCTTAACAACCTGAAAAACATCGATGTATTAATCCCCAAGAATAAACTGATTGTCATTACCGGAGTATCGGGAAGTGGAAAATCTTCTTTAGCTTTTGACACTATTTATGCGGAGGGACAAAGACGTTATGTTGAGAGTTTAAGCTCATATGCACGACAGTTTTTAGGTAAACTGGAGAAACCAAAAGTGGATGATATTAAAGGATTGGCTCCTTCTATTGCTATCCAACAAAAAGTAATTTCTTCCAATCCCCGTTCTACGGTTGGAACTTCCACGGAGATTTATGATTACATGAAGCTTCTATTTGCCCGAATTGGAAAGACCTACTCTCCGGTTTCTGGTGAAGAGGTAAAAAAAGATTCAGTGACTGATGTAGTAGATTATATTAAAGCATCGAAAAAAGATACGTCTTTTCTTTTAACAGCTCCTTTGGAATATGATACAGACAATTTCACTGAAAACTTAAATGTCTTAAAACTGGCTGGTTTTACAAGACTTGAGATCAATGACAATGTTGCCGGAATTGAAGATCTTGAAAGTTTTGGATTTACTCCTGAAAAAGGAATGGTTATCAACCTTGTTATTGATCGTTTCGCTTATGAGGAAGATGAAAGTTTTCTTCAAAGATTAGCAGACTCTATACAGATGGCTTTTTATGAAGGCCGGGGATATTGCTCTCTTAAAAATATAGAAACAGGAGCAGCTAAAGAGTTTTCCAATAAATTTGAATTGGACGGGATTGAGTTTCTGGAACCCAATGTTCATTTTTTCAGCTTTAATAATCCTTATGGTGCTTGTCCTACCTGTGAAGGGTATGGAAAAGTAATTGGAATTGACGAGGATCTTGTGATTCCAAATAAAACACTTTCCATTTATGAGGATGCAGTGGTTTCCTGGAGAGGTGAAACAATGAGTGAATGGAAAAAAGCATTTATAAAAAAAGCTGGTGAATTCCCTATTCATAAACCCTACCATCAACTAACCAAGGAACAGAAGAATTATTTATGGAAAGGAGATGGCAGCAGCAGTTTCCCATCGATCAATAATTTCTTCAAGATGCTTGAGGAGAATTTATATAAAATTCAATACCGTGTTATGCTTTCGCGTTACCGTGGAAAAACCCTTTGTCCAACCTGCGAAGGATTACGACTTCGTGAGGAAACGAGTTGGGTAAAAATTGACGGACACAACATTCAGTCTACTATTGAATTACCTTTAGATGAACTTTCCCCTTTAATCAATAGTTTAAAAATTTCAAATCACGATCGTGATATTGCCAAAAGGCTTTTGTATGAAATTACGACCCGTTTGGATTTTTTATTAAAAGTAGGATTAGGATATTTAACGATAAACAGGACTTCAAATACCCTTTCAGGAGGTGAAAGTCAGAGAATTAACCTGGCAACCAGTTTAGGAAGCTCATTGGTGGGTTCTATTTATATTCTGGATGAACCTTCTATAGGATTACACTCCAGAGATACAGAAAATTTAATTGGAGTTTTAAAAAATCTTCGAGATCTGGGCAATACCGTTATCGTTGTTGAACATGATGAAGATGTGATGAGGGCTGCAGATTATATTATTGATATAGGCCCTGAAGCCGGCTATCTGGGTGGTGAGTTGGTTTTTGCAGGAGATTATAAAGAATTGAAGAATGCCGATACTTTAACCTCTAAATATTTAACAGGAAAATTGGAAATTAAGGTTCCTGAAAAAAGAAGAAAGGCTAAAGAATGGATTTATATTAAAGGGGCAAGACAGAATAATCTGAAAAACATTGATGTAGATGTTCCATTGGAAAGTCTGGTTGTTATTTCGGGAGTTTCAGGAAGTGGGAAATCTACTTTAATGAAAGAAATCCTTACGAATGACATCCAGATACAATTAGGAATGGGTGGTAAAAAAGGAGATTATGATTCTGTAGAATTCCCTAAAAAACTCATTAAAAATATTGAGCTGATCGATCAGAATCCAATTGGAAAATCTTCGCGTTCAAACCCTGTTACTTATCTTAAAGCTTATGATGACATCAGGGATCTGTTTGCTAAACAGAAGATGTCTAAAATGATGGGTTATAAACCAAAACATTTCTCTTTCAATGTAGAT
This sequence comes from Chryseobacterium sp. FW101-FHT12H09, assembly GCF_058790395.1. Taxonomy (NCBI): domain Bacteria; kingdom Pseudomonadati; phylum Bacteroidota; class Flavobacteriia; order Flavobacteriales; family Weeksellaceae; genus Chryseobacterium; species Chryseobacterium sp. FW101-FHT12H09. The sequence continues at coordinate 228,572 of NZ_JBYTCP010000004.1, forward strand.
GGTGGAAGATGTGACGAATGTAAGGGAGAGGGAGTGATCAATGTTTCCATGCAGTTTATGGCAGATATCGAATTGGAATGTGAAACCTGTAAAGGAACACGTTTCAAGAATGAAATTCTTGAAGTAAAATTTGATGAGAAAAATATTTCTGATATCCTTCATATGACAGTGGATGAAGCTCTTGAATTTTTCAAAGAGAATCATGAAGAAAAGATCGTTACAAAACTAAGACCTTTACAGGATGTTGGTTTGGGATATTTGCAGCTTGGACAAAGTTCATCTACTCTTTCAGGAGGTGAAGCACAACGTGTAAAACTGGCCTCATTCTTAGTAAAAGGAGTTACCACGGATAAGACTTTATTTATTTTTGATGAACCATCAACAGGGCTGCATTTCCATGATATCCAAAAATTACTGAAATCGCTGCAGGCATTGATTGATCTTGGCCATTCTGTGATTGTTATTGAACACCAACCTGATATCATTAAATCTGCGGATCATGTTATTGATATTGGTCCCGAAGCAGGAAAATATGGTGGTGAAATAGTTTTTGCAGGAACACCTGAGGAATTAGCAAAAGATAAAAAATCTCACACAGCAAAATATATTAAAGAAAAGCTGGAGAGTTAAATATAAATAGAGAGTCAAATTGACTCTCTATTTTTTTAACAATAGTTTAAACCATTCTTGGTTTAAGATAAATTATACAAAAAGGGACTTTGTTTAATGTAAGTTCTGTCATCAATTTGAGAAGTTAAAAACTCCGCTAAATCTGTAGCACTTATGTTCTCTCCTTTACAATCTTCAAGATTTGTCTCGGTTTTAAAACTTTCAGAAGTTTGAATAATTAAAGGAAGTCTTATTAAAGTCCAATCCAGATTGGTTTTTGTAAGAATCTCATACTCTGCCTGTCTGTCTTTTGTGGTTTTTGGATAGTTTTGATACATCCATTCTGTTGCCTGTTTCACCTTAATGCTTTTCTTATCAAAAGGAGTATCTACATTCAAACCCGCTATTACGATATATCTTTTAATTCCATGCAAGGCCATTGATCTGGTAATATTCTCTGCGGCATCACTAAATATAGATTCTTCTCCCACAGGTTGACTCAAAGTACTCATTACAACACTACAATCTTTAATCAAGGTATTGACTGAGTGATAATCTCTTGCATCTCCTTTTACGATTTCAATTAAAGGATGTTCAAGTTTAAAATTTTCTGGAGTTTTTAATAATAATTTCATCTTGTATCCTTTTTCTAAAAGATATTGCACAAGATATTTTCCCGATTTTCCGGTTCCACCGATTACGGCAATTGTATTTGTTTTCATAATGTTCTCTTTATTGTTATAAATAGACTAAAAGCACAAATTCTTAAATAGATAATTTGTCTTTAGTTTAAAAAATAAATAATAATGGGTTCAGGAATTTTGAACCTTAAGTATCAAGCTTCGAATGGCGCTTGAATGGGTGTGCTATTTATAAAGAGATATTAATGAAGCAAATGTAATCTTTTATTTTAAAACAACACGGTGAATAAATTCAATCTGAATTTTCATTAAATTTATTCAACGAATAAAGAATTACATTATATTTGTTATCAATTGTCATGCAGCCTGTTACCTCAATTCATGAAGTAAAACAAATCATAATTTATTACTAAATCGTTGCTTTTAAACCAAATTCAAAATATTATGAAACCATTTACCGTAAACATTTCACAAACTGTTCTCGATGATCTGAAAAACCGCATTCAAAATACCCGCTGGCCTGGAGAGGCTGAAGGTTCCGGCTGGCATTTTGGTACCAGTGAAAAATACTTAAAAGAACTTGCTGATTACTGGATGAATAGATATGACTGGAAGAAGTATGAACAACAGCTGAATCAATATCCACAGTATATGGTAGAAATTGATGGGATACAAATTCATTTCCAACATATAAAAGGTAAAAGCAGCAACTCAAAGCCGTTGTTATTAACTCACGGCTGGCCAGATAGCTATTATCGCTTCCACAAGATCATTCCATTGCTTACCGAAGGGGAACAAAGTTTTGATCTCATTATCCCTTCTATTCCTGGATTTGGATTTTCTGATCAAACAGCTGTTAGCAGTGAAGATGTTGCAGGCTTATGGAGAAAGCTCATGACCGAAATATTAGGTTATAAAACGTTTTTTGCCGCAGGTGGTGATGTGGGCATGGGTGTTACCAAAGCTTTGGCTTCTAAAGATCCGGATGTTGTTGCGGCTGTCCATTTCACTGATCTGGGTTATCCCATGGGACAGGAAGATCCCAATAGCATGACTGAAGAAGAGCAACAGTTTGCTCAGTTTGTTCAGCAATGGTGGTATAGTGAGGGTGCTTATGCAATGGTTCATTCTACCAAACCTCAATCTTTGGCCTATGCACTTAACGACTCTCCTATTGGATTGGCATCATGGATCATTAGTTTTGGAAATGCGGGGGCTCCACCCGAATTAATTGAAACAGCATTTGGTGGAAAAGATGAACTTCTTACCAATATTATGATCTATTGGATTACTCAGACAATAGGCTCATCCATGAGAATGTATAAAGCTGATGCTATTGCACAATGGGGAGGTTCCCAACCTTTACAAAAAAGCAATGTTCCTGCAGGAGTTGTTGTTCTTCCTCGTGAAGCACAATTTCCCCGTGAATGGGCGGAAAGATTTGTAAATGTAGTACGTTTCAACAAATTAGATAAGGGCGGCCATTTTGCTGCTTTAGAAATACCACAGGCTTTTGCAGATGAATTGAAATCTTTCTTTTATTCTTTGAAATAATATCTTAAACAGAATAATTGAAATAAACAACCATCTTTGCATTCTTTTAATAGTACCATGAAATACAAATTATTTTTCTTGCTTCCAGTTATTCTATTTTTAATCAATTGTTCTTCAAAAAAGATCATTGATTTGAAAGGTCCTTATGACGTACAACTTGATACTTTAAAGATGTATGACAAGAATAGAGACCGTTTGATTCCCGTTGCTTTCTACAAACCTAAAAACAAAAAGAAGATCTCAAATCAGGAGGTTATTATTTTCAATCATGGATATGGTGCCAATCAGGGTGGGGATTATCTAAAATATTCATATCTGACTAATCAGCTGGCTTCAAAAGGATATTTTGTGGTAAGTATTCAACATGAACTTCCAACTGACCCATTGATTCCGACGGATGGCAAGCCACAGAAAGTACGAATGCCATTCTGGGAAAGAGGAACTGAGAATATTCTGTTTGTCTTGAATGAACTTAAAAAAAGCAACCCTAATCTCGATTATAAGCATTTAACCTTAATGGGTCACTCTAATGGTGGTGATATGGTCGCATTGTTTGGAAATAAATATCCTGATTTGGTCTATAAAATTATTACCATGGACAATAGAAGAATGTACCTTCCCAGAGCTTTTCATCCTAAGATCTATACTTTGCGCTCAAATGATTACCCTGCTGATGAAAAAGTATTACCTACCATAGAAGAACAAAAAAGATACAATATCATTGTACAAAACACCAGTATTAATCACGGAAAAATGGATGATAAAGGTAATGCAGAAGAAAGAAAAACACTGAACAATTTCATTGATAAATATCTTGAAGAAAATTAAATACAGACTTATCCACAAAAAAATGTGGATAACTTGTGAATTTTAACATTTAATTCATGTTTGGTATTAAAAATATTCCTACATTTACTATGTAATACAACTGAAATGAAATCATTTTTTGCTTTTTTCAGCTTTGAAATTGCAATTAAATTTGAAATAAAAATTTAAGCACAGCATTGTCGGCTGTGCTTTTTATTGTTGTCTAATTAAAAAAATGAGATGTATTTATCTACTGGATCCGCTTCTAAAGAGCGGATTCTTTTGTTTAAATAAATACGACTACTCCCGCTCAAATTTCTTTAAAGATCCATTTTCTGTCAATTCAATCGAATACCGTTCTCTACTTCCGTTAATGGTTGTAGGATACCATCTCAGCTTATTATTCCAAACCGAAATATAAATATTGGTTACTGGTTTTGCTCCTTCAATCTGCGATACCTTATCATTATAAATCGCTGCAGCTTTCGCTATGTTCCTAAAACTTACTTTTTGTAAAGGAACCAATCTGCTTTTAATATCATCTTTTACAGACAGCTGCTCAGGTTTTGGCTCAGACCAAATACCATTTTTATAATCATAATTATCTACATATTCAGGATTCTTTGGATGTTGAAGCATAACATGAATATTGCCATCATCATAAAAATAAACCAATGAATAAATAAAAATTTCTTTTCCCATGTACTGAGGAAGCTTTCTTAGGGCTTCCTCAGCTTTATTTAATTCTATTTCATTGGTCAGAAAATCAGTGTTTTTACCTTCTTGGCGTCTTTGTACATGGGTTGTTGTATGTTTTTCAAGTATCGTTGTCACAAGTTGCTGAGCATCCTGAATCTGCTTTTCTACAGCTGGATCAAATGGACTTGGAGGAGGTAATTCCTCTTTTTTTGCATTGACCGCCGTGGTATCAGCCACAGGCTTAAGTGTGTCTTTAATACTTTTGGAAATCTGCTCACAGCTTGTTAAAAAAATACTGCTGATAACTATAATAATTGATTTTTTCATGGTGTTAGCTTATTTCTTCTAAATCTGCAGCAAATGCGATACGGTCCGGATTTTCCTTTAAGTAAAAGATCTCCATAGTCTCCTGTTTCAAACTGCCCAGATCAAGGAGATTTACAATTCTTTTTAATTCCGTTCTTCTTGTTTTATTCTGATAATCAACAAATTCAAGTTTAAACAAAACCATAGGCTGTGCATTGATATAAGTTCCGGTCTGATTAGCACTGAGCAGCTTTGCAGTCGTTTTTAGTCCTTTAAATTTAATCAGTTCAGCTTCACCTTTCTTACCACCCTCAAATAATCTAAAAATAGAAGGCAACCCTACTCTATACAATAAAAGTATCGCAGGACAAAGAATCAAAGGATGCCAGAAGACTATAAAACGCCAACCCATCCCTGCATTTTCTGTTTGATAAGAATAGATATAATAGCCTGCAATAAGTGCAACCAATGTTAACCAACCCAAAATGATAAGAAAGACAACAAGTATATTGATGGTCGCTACTGTTCCTGCAAAAATAAAATAAGGTACTTTTTTCATTTCCTTATCAATAAGAATATCTACTTTTTTACCTGTTTCGAAACGACGCTGCTGAGGTTTAGAGTCATTTACAGCTGCTTTTTGTATAATATCGGTATCAACTAGATTTTTAAATAAAAGTCGAAGTTCATAAGAATTATATTTAGCATTATCTTTAGAAATTTTTACGGCTTCGATTATGTCAGCTTTTCTCGGAACTCCATTTCTATTTAAATAATCAATATTTCTTCTGGCTATAAAATTAGATAATACCCATTTACGAAAATACCCAATCAGAATGATGATCCACAATATGACAGATAATGTTAGAATGCCTAACACAAGCCATGGATTTGTATCTGTGAGTGAAGGCGGATCATCACTTTTGATATTATAATACAAAAGCATAGGAAATGGAATTGCAAAAAACAGCATGTAAAGCATCCAGAATATAGCAAAGCCTTTTTTCATATTTTTTTATTTGGTGATTGGTGGATCTTATTTCATCTTAAAGTTACTTCTTATTTACAAATTCAAGGATAGGATTTAATATGTTTTCTATATATTCCGTTTCTCTTGCAGTGCTTTTCTTACCTCCTGAAAAAGTATCGCTAATTGGATAATTCTTTATAAACTGTTTTTTCTTTTTGCCTATAGCATAGGCCATTTCTCCATATTCAGCTGTGTTGATAATGGTCATTTCATCCAATGCCATTAACCTTTTCCTTATTGATAATATATAGATCTTGTAAATGCTATTTGTTTTTTTATCAAACAGGAATTTAACACTGCCCCGGAAAATAAAACCATATATCGCGTAAAAGAGCATTATCCCACCAATACCATATAAAATATACCTTATATTGTAATCCAATTGAGTAAAAAACGGAACAAAACAAAAGATGATAACCGATAAAAAAGTGAATATCCTTATCTTGGGTAAGTATCCGAAATAAGGCCTTATAATCAGCTCTGTAGATGTTATTTCCAATTGATATTTATTCATTGCAGTGTCCTGTTATTTCTCTTCAATATCCATAATGTCACTAATTTCATTAATGGCATTCTGTGCTGTTTTTGAGCTGAATAATCCTACAATAATAGGAACTCTTTTTTCTTTACCATCTTGGTCGAATATGAAGAAAGCAGTGCTGTCCATGGTAATAAAAAGATATTTTCCTGTCAGTACATAAAATTGTACAAAGTCTTCAAAACGATAAATAGCCTCACCACTAATGATATTGTTTTTATGAGTTATTGTCTTAGACTGTGTGTCTATCACTAATCGCTTTGTTGTTTTCAATAGATTGACAAGAGCGAAAAATACAAATAAGAGAGCAGCCCATAATCCGATCTTTTTTTCTGGCGGAATAATACAATATAAAGCGACACCTATAGCCAGACATGCAAACACCCGTAAGACAGCAGTTGACATTTTAGTTTTCAAATGAAATCTACTGCCTTCCTGTGTGAAATATTTGTAATCGTTCATCTCAGTTGTTCTTTACGATGGATTAACCGATAAAAGCAAATTTATCCTCGAACATTTTTCCAAATACGGGAACTGGTTTTTCAGCATTATTAGCCGCATTAATAATTCCTAATATCCAGAATATCATAATCAGAAGTCCTACAATTCCCAAAAAACCTAATGCTGGTGATATAGAAACAAGGATTCGCATTACAATATTAAAGAGGATACTAATGATCATAAGTCCCAATGACTGTCTTAAATGATATTTAAGCAGAGAATCTGCGTTGTCTTTTCCTATAAGATAAGCTATGATCCAGCCAAAAGGAGTAATATAGGAAATGATAGATAAGGTCTTGTTATTCATAATTTGATGATTAATTGTTAGCATTATTACTGTTACAAATATTCATTCAATAGCTGACAATTTCCAAATTTTACTATTCTACAAAGCATCTACTCATTAGGAAGACTGCGTCTACAATGTGTCTACAGAAATTAAACAAATCTGATTTACAACATATTACAACAAACCACAAACCACTATATTTATTGACTTTTATGTGTGGAATTAACAATTTGTCTTAATTTTAGGGATATGAAACCTGTCCGCTATCAATTGTTTTTATTTATGTGTTTATGCGTAGGCTTAAACAGTTTTGCGCAAAATATATATCTTGACAGCCTGCAGTTGGCCATCAATAATACTGACCTCCCTGAAAAAGAAAAACCTGTTTTATTGAACCGGCTTGCAGAAGTTTACCGGATAAACAGAAATTATTCTGCTGCAGAAAGTAACGCGAGACAAAGTGCCCGTATAGCTTTGCATTACAAAAATTACATTGAAGCTACAAAAGCTTATACACTTATTACTGTTATAAAAGCTAATAACAAGCAGTTGACCTCTTTGAAGCAAACCAGTGATTCAGCCTTGGTATACGCTCAACAGGCTAAAAATCCTGTGGCGATGGCTTACGGATATTATGCACAGGCTTTTTTATATAAAACGCTGGATGATCCACAGAAAAAAATCAAGTTTTGTCAACTGGGATTAAAAGAACTGGAAAAGTCACCTGATCCTTATATTGCGGCAAAACTGTATTACCAGCTTTATGCTGCTTATTCCAATTGGAACAATGTACCACAGGCTAATAAATACGCTCTCAAAACGACCGAAAATGCATTAAAAACAAAAGATTACAACCTACTGAGTAATTCTTATGCAGCATTATCAGTAGCTCATGAATATAACTACAATGCCACTAAAGAAAAAAAGGAACTTGACAGTGTATTATTTTATCTAAAAAAATCAGAAGCCCTCTACCTTAAATACCCAACACAGGTATCCAATTATACATATGCCATCACTTGCATTAACATTGCAAATGTCTACTTCAAATATTTCCCCGTCAATGATAAAAATGCTGAAAAAAATGCCATTTATTATGCTCAAACAGCTGGAAATATTTTAAAAAATAATCCCAATGCTTCAGAAGTTAAAGCGAGCAGTTTGGGTTTATTGAGCGAATATGCATCACGAAGTGGCAACACTAGTTTAACGGAAAGCTACTTATTAGAGGCCTACAATCTTATGAAAGCTGATCAGCATCCCTATTACTACACACTAATCAATATCACCCGATCCTTATCCATTTTTTATAAAAAGCAGGGTAATTTTGAGAAAGCCATTGCCTTTCAGGAAGAAGTAACTGAGTACAGCAATAAGAATTTTAATCAGGAACAGGCACTGAATGCTCAAAAACTGGAAATACAATTTGAAACTGAAAAGAAAAACAATGAGGTAAAAATTTTAAAAGAAAGAGAAGCAAGTCGTAAAATACAAAACTATTTATATGTCTGCATTGTGATAGCTTGCTTGCTGGGGTTGCTCTTTATGTTCCGGTCATATCATTTTAAATTGCGTCTGTCTTTAGAGCGTGAAAAGCAGCTGCAGTTAGAAAAACAGGAATCTGAAATGCAGATGAAGTTAGAAAAAGAGGAACAGGCGAGATTAAAAGCGGAACAGCAATTACTGGAAGCTCAACAGCAGCAATTGCAAAAGGAGGCAATGGCCAATGTCCTTCAACTGGAACATAAAAACCGTATGTTGCATACCATAAAAGATAAACTGGCTGATGATAATTCATTAAATATGCAAAAGATCGTAAGAGAAGAAATGGTTCTGGATAATGATTTTGAAGGCGCTAAACTACAAATCCAGCAGATACACCCGGACTTTTTTAACCTCATCAATGAAAAAGCACAAAAAAAACTTACCCTTTTAGATATGAAGCTTTGTGCTTATCTCTATCTTAAAATGGATACCCGGCAGATCTCACAGCTCATGCATATTGAACCTAAAAGTGTACGAATGAGCCGTTATAGAGTTAAACAGAAATTAGGACTGGAGAAAGATGATGATCTCAACTTATTTTTACAAAGTGTAGGCAATTGAAACAAGTGATTATTTCTCACTTAATTTTTTAATCACTTATTGTATTCCGTCTATTCTTTTTATTTTTAAATATTAAAATTAAACCATGAAAAAAACAATAGTGAGCATTTCCATTTTACTGGGTGGAATCTTTATACAGGCTCAATTACTAAATCCAGGTTTTGAAAAAACTGAAAATAATTATCCCACAGACTGGAGCAATAAAATCCTTGATCTCTATGAGATGAAGGCAGATAATGTAGTTAAACATTCTGGTACAAATTCATTACAGATCTCAAGTAAAAAAGAAAGTGCCAATGAATTACAAACTTTTTCACAGAAAGTCCCTGTTCCTGGAAAAGGCCTAAGAAAGATAGAAATCAGTGCTTATATCAAATCAGAAAATATACAAGGAAATATTGCACTTTGGACACAGGTTCGTGATGAGAAAAAAAACATGATTGATTTCGCAAATTCTGTTACACAGAATCACAAAGTAAGTCCTAATGAAGATTGGAAAAAATATTTCTTAGAATTTATATTAGATGATCAGGCAAATTACTTTGTACTAGGAGGCTTTTTAATGGGAGGTGGAAAAGTTTGGTTTGATGATTTTTCAGTTTCAGAGATTCCATTTTCTGGAAAACCAGCCTCTAAACCAGCTATAAAATATATTGATGAATTTAAAAGTATCGTAAAAAGAAATTCAATTTTTAAAGATAAAATAGACTGGAACAAATTGGAAGCAAATCTGCAAAAACTTTCTAATGGAATGGAAACAGTGGATGACACTACTCCAGCGATCCAATATATTATGAAAGCATTAAACAATGCAGGTGATAATCACTCTTTCATTGATAATAAGGAATATTCTGAGGAGAAAAAAAGCAATAAGAGTTCTCCGATTGAACCTGAATCAAAATTGTTGGATAAAAACATTGGTTATGTTATGGTTCCTGGGTTTTCTTCTTTAAATAAGGAAGTAGGTAATGCATTTGCAGAAAAAATTCAACATATGATTGAAACGTTGGATTCTGAAAATACAATCAAGGGATGGATTGTTGATCTAAGACCAAATACAGGAGGAAATATGTATCCGATGATCACCGGCTTAGGACCATTGACTGGTGAAGGTACCCTGGGTTACTTTACAAAAGATGGAAAAAGCAAAAGTGATTGGAGTTATAAAAATGGAAAAAGCTATAATGTCAAAGTTTCCAAACCTTATACGCTTAAAAAACAAGATCAGAAAATTGCTGTTTTAATAGGCCCAAGTACGGCTAGCAGTGGTGAAGCTACAACGATTTCGTTTATAGGAAAAAAGAATGTTAAGACTTTTGGACAACCTTCTGCCGGGCTTACGAGTGCTAATCAGGCTTATAGACTCAGTGATGGAAAGACCCTTCTCTTAGCAATAACTTATGAAATGGACAGAGCAGGAAAAAAATATATGGGAAAGATAGAGCCTGACGTCCTTATAACTCCATCCACTGACAAAAATATCGATGCTGAGATACAAAAAGCATCTGCATGGATTTTAGAATAAATAAAAAGGCTTCGATTATGGAAGCCTTTTATATGAGTTTAAGAATTACTCTTTTTTAAGAACATACATACTTGAAAACAGTTTATTGTCGTCAAATATCAAATTGATTTTATAGGTAGGGTTTTTAATCTCTAAATAATTGGAATACTTTAATCCGGTATCGCCAATGATATCATTTTTACCGATAACCTTTACTACATCCTCTCCTTTCATTCCTTTTTTTAACTGATTTTCAAATGATATCTCCACCGCTTCAAAGTCATTAATAGAATAGCCTTTTAAAATATTATTCTTTTGATCATTCTCTCCGTTTTTACCTGCTGTAAAATAGAAATAGAAATTATTGTATTTGTTTTCATGCATAACTTCCTGTAAACCTCCCTTGGGGTTCAATGTAATCACTCTTTCAAAGTTTTTGCCAGTGGCAGATTTAACGAAATCAGCTTCAGTTGATGCACCAAGTCTAAGGTCATTGATATTCCAGTTCTTATCAATTTTTAAGACCGGTTTGTTTTTAATATCCTTTGAGTCTGTCCTGTTCTTCGTTAATTCTTTAGTGTATGCTTCGTGATCACATCCTCCAAAATCAATAAGACCATTCATGCTATCCCAATAGCAGTTTTTAGATAGATTGGATTTATTTAAAATAATGAGCCTGTCATAGTCCGGTGCATAGAAAATATACTTATTCTGTTTTCTCACATTCCAATACAGACCATTATCTGTATTAGGGTTCTTGGTCCCCTTTCCATATTGGCTTTCAAGTTTTTTCAGGATCTCTTTTTTAAGAGTTGGTGTTTGCATTTCCATTCTGAATCCATAAATGGTAGGATCTGCTTTGTATTCTTTTAAAATTTTAGCAAGCTCTGTTTTGTCTTTAAATCCCTTCATATCAAAGTGCCCTCCACCAAACTTGGTAATGCTATCTGTTTTGAGCCGCTCAGAATTAATCTGAAGAAATACTTTTTGTCCCTTTAGATCAATTCCATCAAATGTATATTTTCCCGGGTTATCCATTTCTATCAAAAGGCCATACGCATACTCAACTGTTTCTACACCGATCATATTTTTATCGTTAAAGTCTACGATCTTTTCAATCGGTTCATCTAAATTCAGTTTGAAAAGATCTACTTTTTCCTGACCATTGCACGCAAGCATTAAAAATAAAAAAAAGAGATAGGATAAATATTTCATGGTATTGGTTAATTTTATTTCTAAAACACCAATATAAGAAGAAATAATGATTAGACTTCAGTTTAAATCAGGCATTAAACTGACGCAGGTGGTGATCCATATGTTTATATACAAAAATACCCAATTCATAAGGTTTCATCCTTCCAAAAAAATTATGAATAAAATCGGGATTCGAATAATTTCCATAGGCCTCGATCTGTTCCATCCATATCTTCTTCTGTTGCTCAAGGTTACCATCTAGTCCCTTGATGGCAAAATTTCCTGCCGGAATATTCTTATCCATTGGTTTATCATTTTTCACCAAGCTCCTTAAAGCAATTTTCCCAAATATTTTCCCCATAAATTCCTGTTTATAACCTTGCTTATCTACACCCAGAATCCAATCATTCCATATGGTACAGTGCTTGGTCATCTGATAAAGATTCATTTTTCCCCACTGAGCTGTATTCTTTTCCGTAAGGGAATTTATCCTTTTGATCAATTCTTGTCTGGTTGTATTTTCAAATATTGTTTTCATAACTGATTTTTATGTAAAATTAGAAGGTTTGGAAACGGGATCCGCAACGGTTAAATGACAACAAGCAGTGTATTTTGTGCCATTTTTTTACGTATTTTTGAGTACACAAGCATATCTACCTATGAAACATATTTCAATAATAGTGTATGAAGATGCAATGCCTACCGCACTATCTACTACAACAGCACTACTTACCAGCGCCAATGAAGCAGCATTAATAAAAGGAATGCCACCTCCCTTTCAGATAGAATTGGTGGGTGTTCATCATAAAAATGTACAGTCAAGTCTGCCTATGCAATTTAGCTGTAGTAAAACGCTGTCTGATGAATTTGACACCGATGTTGTTATCATTCCGCCAATGAAGGCCGGACCTGAGGACATCAATACTATATTATCTAAGAATTCAAAACTGATTGATTGGGTCAAGAAAATGTACGAACAGAAATCTGAGATCATTAGTCTATGTACAGGGGCTTATTTCCTTGCCGAAAGTGGTCTTCTGGATAATATGCCTGCTACTTCTCATTGGAATGCAATAGAAGATCTTCAGCAAAGGTATCCTTTAATTGATTTCAAACCGGATCATGTGGTCACCCATTCAAAAGCGATCATTACTGGTGGTGGTGGATTTTCATCGTTAAATGCCCTTTTGTATTTTATAGAAAAAAACTGTGGCAAAGAGATATCGGTTTCTTTAAGTAAATATTATGAACTCGATTACGGAAGGACCTCTCAGAATATTTTTACGATTTTCTCCGGACAACGCCGGCACGATGATCATGATATCCATATCGCTCAAAGCTATATAGAGAAGGAATTTACTACAGAGATCTCAGTAGAACAGGTCGCCAGTCAGGTGAATATGAGCAGAAGGAATTTTATCCGTCGATTTAAAAATGCGACCTCACTAAATCCTATAGAATATATTCAAAGAGTAAAAGTAGAGGCTGCAAAAAAAGCACTGGAAGCCGGAGAGAATAATATTGCTGATGTTACCTACAGTATGGGCTATAATGATCTTAGAACTTTCAGAACTGTATTTAAAAGAATTACTGGATTAACCCCTATAGACTATAGAAATAAATATAAAAGTCAGGAAATAGCTTAGGTAGAAGTTTGATTTATGAAGTACCAAAACGATAATTTTTATATAATAACCGGAGGTCCGGGTGTTGGAAAGACAACAATTCTCAAGCAACTCGAAAAGATGGGATACCTTACTGTATCGGAAGATGCCAGAAAGATCATACAGGAACAGGTACAAAATCATGGTAATGGTCTTCCCTGGAAAGATAAAGAACTGTATACACATCTCATGATCAATGCATCAGTTTATAGTTTTAAAGCCATATCAAATGATAAAAGGAATATTGTATTCTTTGACCGTGGGATTGTAGATGCATTTTGTTATGCTGAAATGATAGACTTAGTGATCTCTCCTGACATGAAAGATATTACCGAGACTTACCGTTATAATCATAAAGTTTTCATTCTTCCGCCGTGGCCGGAAATTTATGAAACTGATGATGAAAGAAAACAAACCTGGGAAGAAGCTGTTGCAACTTATGATGCGATGAAAAATACCTACTCTATTTATGGGTATCAAACCATTGATGTTCCTTTGGAAACGGTTGAGAACAGGGTTAAATTTATTTTGGATAAAATTGTAAATCCCTTATAATAACCAATCATTCAAATTCTTTTTCGAACTTTTTAAAGTCCTGTAATGTGGGTTGAGATCCTCGCTTAATTCTATTTTTAGTTTCCTTAACGATATCTTCTGATCCCAGTCTTTTAACCGTTGCAGTTCTAAGTCCGGTCAATACATTAATTTCAGTTTCTGTGGTTAAGTTTTTACCATCCCAAGTCCCTTTTGATACATTAATTAAATCGAAGTTTCCATTTTTATACCGGAATGTATACTCAGCATGTCCATCTTTGATATCCGATAAGATGTATAAGTTTCCATTTTCAATACTAAAAGTCGGGGTTTGATTTTCTGCGTGTTTGCCCTTTAATTCAACAGGATACTGAGCTTCAATAATATCCGTTGATGAGGTATGTAACTTAAGTTTTCCATCCGGCTGGGAAAGGAATATCTGCAATCTAAATGGAACAGTTGTATCAACAGTATCCATAGCCAGAATTAATTTATCCTTACGCCCATCATTATTTAAATCACCTGTTTCTTCCCGCACTACGATATTAAAATGATCTTTTCCAGTCTTATTCTGTGAATAGACGGTGATCTGTATAAGAGCAAAAAAGGCAAACAGTATATTTTTCATAAAAATAAATTCAAGTGATTCATTGGCAACAAAGCATGCAATATAATCATTCGAAAATTATAAATAAGAACAATAAACAAATGGAATCTATTTCCACCCACCTCCCAGCGCAGCATACAAATTAACAACCGCCTGAAGTTGCTGAAGTTTATCAGTCACTGCGCTTTGTTTTGCACTTAAAAGGCTTTGTTCTGATGTAAGGACATCTGTATAATTGGTAGCACTGGTGTATTTTAATAATTCCTTTGTAAAATGGACTGCTTTTTCCAGGTTGGCAATCTGCTCTTGTCTTGAGGATGTTTTTTCATCTACCATCTGGTATTGATAAAGCGCATTAGAAACCTCCTGACCTGCAGTAAGCAGTATTTTGTTGTAATTATATTCTGCAGCCTCATAATTGGCCTGTGCTATTTTTAGCTTTTGTTTATTAAGTCCATTATTAAAAATAGGCTGCGTTAAACCTCCTACAATATTAGCAAGAAAAGCACCTGCGCTAAAAAAAGACTTTAGCTGTGTAGCATACAAACCTCCTTGAGCTGTTATCGTTAATGAAGGATAAAAGGCCGTCTGAGCAACATTCACTTGTTCAAAATAACTTCTCAGTTGTAACTCAGCCTGTTTAACATCCGGTCTGTTGGCCAGTAATTGGGTAGGTAAACCCGTTGACAATTCACTGTACATCTGCTCATTAAAAAGTGAGTCCCGTTGAATAGGACCTGGAGTTCTGCCCAATAATAAAGAGATTGTATTTTCTGTCTGGCGGATATTATTCTTTATGTCCGGAACAGTAGATTTTACAGCATAGTAATTAGCAGCACTCTGTACCACTGCTGCCCCTGTCACCACATCACTGTTTTTCAAAACTTTCATGGTTTCTGTATCCTTGGAATAAACTTCTAAAGACTGCTGAACAATTTTCAGCTGCTCATCATAAGCCAGAAGCTGATAGTAAGTCACGGCAATATTGGCAACGAGCTGCGTCTGTACCGCCTGCTTATATGCTTCACTGGCAAGATAACTGGCATACATTGATCTTTTGGTACTTCTTAACTTACCCCAGATATCAGCCTGCCATGAGGATAACGCATACAACTGATAAACCTGATTATTCGCGGCCTGTGAATTTGAGGGATGATACTCTCCTCCTGAAGCATTTCCGGAAAGAGAAGGTAGAAATGCCTGCTTACTCTGTACAAAATTGGCTTCAGCCACTTTCAGATTGGTAACAGCTGTTTTCAGATCAAGGTTATTTTCAATCCCTTCCGTAATAAGCTGTTGCAATAAAGGATCTTTAAAAATTTCTTTCCAGGAAAGTGTTGCTATAGAGGTTGTATCTTTTACTGTATTTCCATACAAATTATCAGGAGCCGACTGTTTATTCACATACGGTTTGGTAACATCACAACTATAAAGTATAGCTGAGGTAATGATTACCTGTACAAAAAATTTATATTTTATTTTCCAATGTACCATACTTCTATTGTAAGGAGCTATTTTTATTATCAACAATCAGTTCATCATTTTCGTCATATTTGTTACTTTTTATTTTCTCCTGCAATCCCTGGAAGATGACATAGAGTCCGGGGATCACAAATATTCCGAGTAATGTCCCAAATAACATTCCGCCGATAGAACCTATCCCAATAGATTTATTTCCATTAGCCCCAACACCTGTAGAAAACATCAAAGGCATCAAACCGAAAATAAAAGCTAATGAAGTCATCAATATCGGACGTATTCTAATTTTTGCCCCTTCTAATGCACTCTCAAGCAATCCCATTCCTTCGTGTCTCTTCTCTAAAGAAAACTCTACCATCAAAATGGCATTCTTCGCCAAGAGTCCTATCAGCATGATCATACAGATCTGTACATAAATATTATTATCAATCCCAAATAATTTAGCAAAAACAAATATCCCACTCAGTCCAACAGGTAGCGAAAGGATTACCGCTAATGGAAGAATGTAGCTTTCATACAAAGCACTCAGCAACAGATAGACAAAACAAAGACTTAACAAAAATATAATACCAGCCTGAGAACCTGAGCTCTGCTCTTCTTTACTGATACCACTGTATTCAAAACTGTAGCCCGGAGGCAGAACTTTAGCCGCCACTTCATTGATAGCTTCCATAGACTGACCTGTACTGAAGCCTATATTGGGTGAACCATTCACTGAAATAGCATTATACATGTTAAACCTCGATATGGATGATGGTCCATATACTTTTTTCATCGTTATATACTCTGAAATGGGGCTCATTACTCCGCTTTTGGTTCGTACTTTAATGTTATTCATCTGCTCAATGGTTCCTCTGTAAGGATTATCAGCCTGAAGAATGATCTGATACTGCTGTCCGAATTCCGTAAAATTACTTATATAAGAACTTCCATAGTAGACATTCATTAAACTTAAAATATCTGCAGGCTGGATTCCATTGTCTTCACATTTGGCAAGATTGACATCTACTTCATACTGTGGGAAATTAGGATTGAATGCTGTAGCCGCATATTGAATTTCACTTCTTTTATTTAATTCTGCTAAAAAATTTTGGGCTACTCCATAAAAGTCAGCAATGGAATGTCCACCTCTGTCTTCGATCTGAAATGTAAATCCACCACTCGTACCAAAACCACTGATGGTAGGTTGCTGCATAAAGTTAATGGAAGCTCCCTGTATATTTTTTGTTTTTTCAGTAAGCTGCTGTATAATATCCTTATCGGTAACTCCAGGACGCTGACTCCAGGGTTTAAGCCTTAAAATAAGCATTCCGTAAGAACTTCCGCTTCCTCCCAACTGATTCTGTCCCAATGTCGTCATTGAAGCCTGTACCTCAGGAATGGTATGGGCAATACGATCTATCTGAGTGTTTATGGTCTGTACCCTTTCTTTAGTTGCCGCAGCAGGAAGTGTTACGTTAACGAAAATAGTTCCCATATCCTCTGAAGGGACAAAACTTGAGGCTACACTTTTAATCGTCACATAAAATAACCCTCCAAAAAGGACGACAAGAAGTGCTGTCAGCCATTTTTTCTTTATCAGAAACCCTACAGAGGCTATATATTTATTTATTAATTTGTCATAATTGGAATTAAAACCATCTTTTATCTTTTTCAAAAAGCCTCTTTTACTTCCTTCCACCTCATGTTTTGGCGGTCGTAAAAACATAGCCGCTAAAGCAGGACTTAAAGTAAGTGCATTCACTGCCGAGATCATAATAGCAATCGCCAGTGTAATACCAAACTGTTTATAAAATACCCCTGCAGAGCCTCCTAAGAAAGTGACAGGAAGAAATACTGAAGCCATTACAAGCGTAATAGAAACAATAGCCGGAGCAATCTCTCCCATTGCATCAATTGCTGCTTTACGAGGGGACGTATATCCATGTTCGAGCTTGCTGTGTACAGCTTCCACAACCACTACGGCATCATCCACCACAATACCTATGGCAAGTACCAAAGCAAATAAAGTAAGCAAATTCAGACTGTATCCAAATAAATACAAAAAGAAGAATGTTCCTATAATCGACACCGGAACAGAAACTCCGTGAATAATGGTAGAACGTACGTCCTGTAAAAATATAAGGATCACGACAAACACCAGTAAAAAACATTCAACCAATGTATGGAGAACCTTATCAATACTTTCACCAAGGAAGTTATTAATATTAACCAGCTCTATCATTTTGATCCCTGAAGGAAAACTCTTTGAAGCATCAGCCATTACTTTCTGTGCTCCTACAATCACTTCCTGGGCATTGGAACCTGGAGTCTGGCTTATCGATATGGCAACGGCAGGTTTACCATTAATGGCTGTAGCACTGGTATAGGTCTGGGTTCCCAAATCAATACGAGCAACATCTTTAAGGTAAAGATACTGTCCGGTTCCAATTGATTTGATAATAATATTCTGAAACTGCTCAAGTGAGCTCAACGTACCGGAATAGGTAATATCATACTGAAATGCCTGAGCCATGTTATCACCAATTTTACCTGGTGCAGCATTAAAATTCTGTGCATTCAATGCTGTCGTAATATCAGCGGGAACCAATCCATAGGCTGCCATTTTATCGGGTTGCAGCCAGATCCGCATGGCATAGGTCATCGCTCCACCGAATATGTTGGCTCCACCTACTCCTTTTGCTCTCTGTAGCTGCGGAACTAAATTGATCGCCGCATAATTCTGTAAAAATTTCTGATCATATTGCGAGCGCTCACTGTACAATCCAACGATCAGCACATTACTGCTTTGCTGTTTCCTTACTGTTACCCCAGCTTGCGTTACCGCCTGCGGAAGCTTGGATAATACCGTACTTATTCTGTTCTGTACATCTACCGCAGCTTGGTTAGGATCTACACCTACTGCAAAATAAACAGTGATACTTGCCGATCCTGTATTACTCGCTGATGAGGTCATATAAGTCATCCCTTCCACGCCATTGATCTGCTGCTCAAGTGGAAAAACCACACTATTAATCAGTGTTGTTGTATTAGCTCCCGGATAGGAAGTCGAAACCTGAATGGTAGGCGGTGCAATATTAGGATACTGAGCCACCGGCAGGCTGGTCACTCCTAAAATCCCCAGTACAACAATGATGACAGAGATCACAGTACTTAATACCGGCCGTCTTATAAATAGCTTTAGCATGGCCTCTTAGTTAGATTTGGTTTTCATGGTACTGTACACTTCAACAGCATTGGCAGGTATGGGTTTTACTACCGTGCTGTCACTGATATTAAGCCCGTTAAGAAGAACTTTATCTCCTACTTTAACGCCATCTTTAATCACTGCAAAGTTACCGTCGTCTGTAGGTGAGGTGACTACCGCAGTACTCATTACTTTATTTCCATTCATCAACTGATAGACGAATGATTTATCCTGCATTTGATAAATCGCCGTCTGAGGAGCTAATAAAGCATTATCGAGACTAACAGGAATCCGGATCGTAGCACTTGCGCCGTTTTGGATAAGACCTAATTTATTATCGAATATTGCTTTGAATGTTGCAGTACCGGTACTTGTGTTTATGCCACCGCTGGCTGTTACCAGTTTGCCTTTTTCAGGATAAACGGTTCCATCAGCCAATACCAATGTGACCAGAGGCATATTATTTAATTTTTCCAGCGTCGTACTTCCTTTCATTGTATTCATAAAATCCAGAAGCTGTTTTTCACTGAGGGAAAAATAGGCGAAAATACTTGTGGTGTCGGAAAGTGTCGTAAGCGGATCTGTTGTTGTACTGCTTACCAAAGCACCTATTTTATAAGGAATAAGACCAATGGTTCCACTTTGTGGACTTCGGATGTAGGTATATCCTTGATTGGTTTGAGCATTGGCAAGAGTTGCTTTTGCCTGAGACAAAGCAGCCTCTTGTGACTGTAAAGTATATAAAGCGGAACTCAGTTGATATTTGCTTACAATTTCCTGTTCTACCAGAGGTCTTGCTTTCTCCACATTCATACGGGCAGTATTGACGTTGGCTTCTGCTATTTTTATAGCTCCCCTGGCTGTAACAATGTCCTGTTCATATTGGGGATTTTTGATCCGGAATAATAGCTGTCCTTTAGTTACTGCGGCTCCTTCGGAAACATAAATATCCTGGAGGTAACCAGAAACCATGGGCTTTATTTCCACTACATTTTCACCTTGTATGGAGGCTGGGAAATCATTATAAACTGTTACCGATCTCGGAGTGAGAGTTAATACCTGATAACTTTGTATAGGTTTCTCTTTTGTCTGTTCCTTTTTTTTGCCACAAGAAAGCAATAATATTGGAATAAACAGGACATATCTACTTTTCGTCATATTAAAATATTTGTGTCTGATAAGAATTACAAAAAAATGAATTATCATCTCAAGCTTTAAAATAAATCCCTTAGCACTACCCTATGATTATAAAAATAGGATTTTGTTAGATCAAAAATGTCAAATTTTAAATAAATTTTAACATTTAATAAAAATTATTAAATCGAAACAGAATTTTATATAATAAAAAACCAGTCTCTCCCGATGGGATAAAGACTGGTCTCTGTTATATTTATTGAAGATAACTCCTATTTTTGAAAAGATATTTTAATTAAAAGACTGTTTATAAAGTAAAGGAGTGGTATTTGTTTTCTTCTTAAATAACTTATTAAAAGACTGTGAATGTTCAAATCCGAGCTGATAAGCTACCTCTGCCACTGAAAGACTGGTGGTCGTAAGATATTCTTTGGCTTTTTCAATCAGTTTTTCGTGGATATGCTGTTGGGCATTTTGTCCCGTCAGATTACGAAGCATATCACTAAGATAGTGTGGTGAAAGATTGAGTTTCGAAGCTAAAAACTCCACGGTAGGAAGTCCACCGGTTAAAGTCTCCTGTTTATTAAAATAATCTTCAAGTAAATTTTCCATTTTGGAAAGTAAATCACTATTAACCGTTTTACGTGTTATGAACTGGCGCTTATAAAATCGGTTACTGTAGTTTAATAACACCTCAACATAAGAAACGATGACATCCTGACTGATCTCATCAATCGCTGTATCCAACTCGCCATGAATATTATCCAATAACCCCACGATCAGTTTCTTTTCTTTATCAGATAAATGAAGTGCTTCATTGGTGTCATAAGAGAAGAAACCATATTTCTTTATACTCTTACCTAGCGGGTAATTTCGAATGAAATCAGGATGAACCAATAAAGTATATCCATGGTATTTCGCTTCTTCATTAGTAGATAAAATCTGATTGGGTGCCGTAAACATCATTCCACCCTCATTGAAATCATAGTACCCTTGCCCATATCCAATTTTTCCATTCTCAGAAAACTTATAGGAGATCTTATAAAAATCCATCACAAAGTTGCGGTTAAGCAGTTCCTTGTTGACACTCATTTCAGTATTGTCAATCAAGCTAATCAATGGATGAAGGGGTTTTGGCACCCTCAATATCTGATGAAGCTCGGAAATGGATGAGATTTTCAAAGGGCTGTTATCTTTCTTTTCCATAGTATAAATGTATGAATTATTTAAGTGAAAAAACAGCACAGCTCACACTGTACCTGTGCTGTTTTAAAAGGAAAATTTATATAAACTGTTTTCCCAATTGCTCTCTGAATGCTTCAACACCTAACTCCTGACGTTGTTCATACAATTCATTGGCATCTTTTCCTGCGATGTATCGTAGTTGCTTTTTCCCGTCTGTTGCTGCTTCATATACAACCTCGGCAATCAATTCCGGTTCCGAAGCTGCTTCCAGCATCCCTTCCAAGTTTGAAAACAGACTTTTGATTATAGGTTCGTATTCCGGTTGAGTTCCCATATCCAGAGAGCGACTGATAAAATCTGTTTTTATTCCTCCCGGAGAAACTGTTTTTATGTCCACTCCGAAAGTATTCAGTTCAAAAGCTAAACTTTCACTCCATCCCTCCAGTGCCCATTTCGTTGCATGATAGGTAGAACTTAAGGGGAACGCCATCAACCCGCCAATAGACGTTGTCGTAATAAACATTCCGCTTCTTTTTTCTCTGAAATAAGGAATGAAAGCCTGTGTTACACGAATCACTCCTAATAAGTTTGTATTTAATTGTTTAACGACCTGATCATCCGTTAAGGCTTCTAAAGGTCCCATTAAACCATATCCGGCATTATTAAAGACTAGATCGATATTGCTGATCTCAAGTGCTTTTTTCACAGTAGACTTGATCTGTTCCGGATTTGTTACATCCAATGGAAGAACTGTTACATTCTCTAAAGCTCTAAGTTCTGTATCAGATTCCGGATTTCTCATCGTAGCGATCACGTTCCATCCTCTGCTTTGAAATAATTTTGCACTTGCTTTTCCAAGTCCTGTTGAGGCACCTGTTATAAAAATTGTTTTCATTTTTTTATTGTATTAAAATTACAATACAAATGTCTGCAATCAAAAAAACGCCAGAGTTGCCAAATTGGATTTTGATGTAGCCAAAATGGAATTTACATTTTAAAGACAGAAAAATAGGTCTTCCTTATTAATTTTTGAATTGATATTAATATATTTGATCTAAAGAGGCCCCATAGTTCAATGGATAGAACAAAAGTTTCCTAAACTTTAGATCCAGGTTCGATCCCTGGTGAGGCTACAAATTGAATACTCTACTATTTAGTTGAAAAATGAAAGTTAAACATAGGCTTGGTATTGTATTGACGATTGCAAATAAACTAAATGAAAATAAAAACTACTGCTAACAAGGGCTTTGCATGAGGAAGGCTGAAATGCGAAATTCACCGGCAGTGTTTCAGTTGAACTTTAATCATAAATTAAGCTTTTGTCCTTCGGCAATCCCAAAACGTTAAGCGTAATTTTACAAACAACCTCAAATCAGAATTCCGACACGAAAAGAAATGAAAATACTTATTACAATTTTTTCTTTATTATTTTTTTCATTTTCTTATGGACAATCTGTAAGTAAAACAAAACCCGCAACACTAAATGCAATAGCAAAATTCATATCTCATGAAAATGGCGAAATGATTTCTATTTCAAAATTTTCAATAATAAAAGACTTTTCAAATAATGCTTTTGCTGACACCGTTTTTGTATATGACAGCAAAGAAATTCCTTTAGACTTTGACACTGTATTATTAACTGTAAATAAATATGGTGGAGAACGCTCAGAAGGTAACATATATTTTAGCAGCCCAGATTATGATGCAAATTATGGTATTCATCCAATAAGAAATAACCAAATTTCAATTGGTGAAAATGAAAATTCTGAAATTAATGAATGGGCTTTAAAAGGGCAAATAAGAAAAATAGCAGTCTTAGAATATGAACAATTTGACCAAACTAAAAATAAACCTAAAAATCCCAAGAATTGTAAAAGTAATACTACTGTTAATTATAACCGTACAGGAAATTTAGACAGCTTAAAGATTTTGTATAAAACCAAAACATCTTCTACATTTATGGAAACAAACATCTCATATAATTATACGAATGTAGAAAGGACAGGAGTTGTTGTTGAAAATAAAAAAGATACAATTTCTATAACTCACAAAAAATGGTTAACAAATCAACTGTATACGGAAGAATATTTCGACAGCAAGAATAATCTATTTAAAACAATTTGGACATTCGTTGACAGCAATCATAAAATCACACATCAAAGAACAGAAGAAAAATATACAAACTCAGCAACTGAGATAAGACCGTTTGACATTTATTACACATTTAACGAAGATAATTACCTGGAAAAAATAACAACCAAATTTCGAGGAATAGAAAATGAAACCATTGTGGACAAAAATATAGATTTGCTGTTTGACCATAATGGTAATCCAACAAAATCAATAAAAGTTGAAAATAATATCAAATATTTGATTATAAGAAAATATGAATACTACTGAAAAAACAACCACTAACAAAGGTTTGCCGAAAGCGGGGCTAATTGCTTTGATTTTCTGTCCGAACGTAAAGCAGTAAAACGTTAGCACCAATACATTCTAAAAACAGACACATTGAAAAACAAGAATATATATATTTCATTAATTGTCTTTATAGCAGTTTTTAGCTCAATTGCTTTTTTGATGGGATATCGAATTCCACAATGGGACAAACACAGAGATTGGGTTTTTATACCCGAAAATAAAGATCCCTTTTTTGAAATTGAAAAAACAGACATAAAGACAGATTTTGTGCTGCATATACCCAATGGTAAAGGCTATATTTTGTTATTGAAAACCGGTGATTTTATAACCGTAACTGCTATTACAGAAAAAGGAAAAATAATTAAACGATTCCCGAAAACAAAAGACTTTTACATTGATTCCCTTAACCAAAGATTTATTTTTTCTAAGGAAATTTATAAGGGTGATGACCATTTAAAAAAACAATTAATAAGTTATCGTTTTACGGATTATCAGAAGCAGGAAAATCGGGAACTCAACGATTTTATTATAGAAGAAACGCAAGCTGAATTTTTAAAAAGAAAAGGCTATTCTATAAAGGATTTCCTTAAGGATAATGAAAAAAAAGAGTTAGACAGTCTTTATCTAAAGGAAAAAACAAAAGAAGCCAATTTCTACAAAACACTCTACCCTGTAACGAAAGTATCAATAGCATATGAAGCATTGGACACAGAATTCTATACCAATAAAAATGGACAACTATATACCGTTGAAGAAACGAAAGTAAAGGCAAATAATATTGAAGATATTTGGAATAGTCTATACCTACTTTTCCCCAATTACAAAAAAAAAATGAGTGTACAAACGCTTACCAAAAATATGAATACCTATGTGAAAACAGACGAACCAACCATAGAAAGTAATTTTATTCATACACATTATCTACGTGTTTCTTTCAGGCAGCACCATATAAATTATTTCAGCATTCCTTTTGGAACTAAAAATTTTAACTTTAAATATAAAGAGAGAACATTGGCCTACCCAGAACAATTGAATATTCCTAAAAATGATATGGATACACTCGCTTGTATCATTGACAAAACATTGTACAGGATATACCCAAAAACAAATAAAATTAAAAAATGAAAGAGCAAAGTGTCATCTCTTTCCGACTTGTATAACCAATTTACTCTTCAAGCATTGAAAATGGTTTAATTCAATACTTTATGATTACGATCATAAACCAACTTAAAATCTGTTATTAAATTTGAAATGGAAAGTATTCCGATAATAATTCATCATTTTTACAGTTAAGCTTCTCTCCAACGGGAAGCTTTTTTAGAATACTTTTTTAGATCTTTTTAATATTACTGGATAGGAGTCTTTCGCAATTGAAGGACTCCTTTTTTAATTTAAAAAATCCCCAACCAAGGTCAGGGATAAAATTTCAAATGTGATATTTAAATGGGACTATTATTTTACTGCATAAAATGCAACTCCTTCATATGTCCAGCCATTTCCGCCCATCCTAGTTCATTAAGATTTGTTGTATAAAAATGACCATTCTTTGAAGATCACTTGAAGTTTTAAATGCTACCCCCTCATAAGACCAATCGTGCTGACCAATCGGAAATGTAAGTATAAGTATTTTTCTCATGTAATAGAATATGTAATTTAAATAAAAAGGCTGCTAATGCGGCCTTATATTATTTCATTTCTGCTAAAATAATTGTCTTTATTTTATTATATGAATAGTTTAATTTTTCAATTTCTTCTTTTTTGTTAATAATATTAAAAGTTTTAATTTTCTCTTTTTTTATTAATGAATTAAAATCATCATATGAATAAACCTTACTTCCAATTAAAACAATAGTTTGTTCATTATGCTTTTTTTTAAGATCAGAAATCATATTTCTTTGGTCTCCATAATCCGGACTATAATCAATAATAGGCTGGCTAACTGTTTTACTACAACCGCAACATATCATCAAAGAGAATAAAATAAAATTTTTCATATTTTCAAAATTAAGACTAATAATTACCTTCTCCTAAACAAATAGCTAGGACTCCAATACAACTTGTAATGGTTAATGTTCTCATAGGTTTTAGTTTTTTATTAAACTTAAATATATACAATTTATATGACTCGATGATTTACAATTATTTATCCGTATTATTTGGCTAAAATTTAATCAGATAAGGTAATTGTTTTGAATTATTGGTTGCACTATTACCTGTTTTTTATATTTTTAAATAATGCAACCAATACTTAAAGAAGAAGTTTTTTCTGCACCCCGATGGCAAAAAACTATATACCGCATTGTAAGCCTTTTAATGTTAATATTGGGAGGGTATGTGCTCAAAATAAAAAATGCTGGATGGATTATCTTTTTAGCCGCTTTTATTTTTCTAATTGCCGTTTCAATGTTTATCTATACCCGGGTAAAACTTATTATTTCGAATGACAGTCTACGTTTTGTTGGTGGTCTGAAGAAACATTCTTTTTTGTGGAGTGACATTACACAAATAGATATGATTAGGCTAGGAAAATTTAAAACACCATCAGCAACGATATATTACTCTGGCGGGAAGCTGGAACTCAATATGAGTGTTTACCTTAAACCAGAGTTCAATAAAATTTTATCGCTTTTAGAAATGAAAATTGACCCGGTTCTATTTACAGAGAATTACAAAGAGGTTCGTGGCCAGATCAGTTGATATTTTTTACAGGCTTGAAGTTGAAAACACTCCAAATCAATACTTTGTGATTACGATCATAAATAAATTTAAAATCTGTTGCTAAATTTGATTTAGAAAACCAGTCTAATAATAATTCATCGTTTTTTACAATCGTAGTGCTTCCCTCTTTTGGGAAGCTTTTATTTGAATAATTTTTGCAACTTATACATTTTACAGCCCCTGGAGTCTTTCAATTTCGAAAGGCTCCTTTTTTATATGAAAAATCCCTCAGATTGAGGGATTCTATTTATTATATTGGAACGCAATAGCAATTACAAGCAGCGTCTGGTTCTGGTCCGCAAATACCCGTGGCTTCGCAAATGAGCTTAAAGTGAGGTTTGCAAACACCATCTATGCCTCCGCCTCCTTTAACTTGTTTTAATCCTTCTCTGGAAATTTTTTTGAAATTATTCATTGTTTTTATTTTAATTAGGTATTAAATATAAGAATTATTCTCCAACTATAGATTTAATATACAAAATATGATTACGAAAATCTACACCCTTAAATCAAACAACAAAAGTATTTACACTTTTAATATTTATTTAGTTTTCAGTAAATCAACCTCTAAAAGATTATTATTATTTTTAGTTCTGTTCTTGTAATATTTTTCCATATTTCTCTTAAATTCACTGTTGCTTTTTCCATCCTGAGTCTCTATAATATCTAGACCCATCAAGTTTTTGCTAGGATTTCCTCGATATTCTTTATATAATTTCCTATACTTTTCATGATCAATAGATAGCATTTTTTTACTGCTTGTTTTGTAACTTAAAATACCATTTAATTTTTCAATAGCAACTAATCCAAAACTATGTGTATGGGTATTATCCTCTATTTTTAAAACAAGACCGGGCAAACCATGAAATTTATAAGGGCCATCAGATATAGGAATATCCGTAGAAAACCAGGCTGTCCATATTCTTCCGGCAAAGTGTAAAGTAGCTTTTTGGGTAGAGAATTTATTAATTTCCTTCTTTTCTGAAGAAATTTTCCAATCCATTTTTCTTAAATCAGAAACTATATAAATATCACCATACAACGAGACAATTAGAGAAACATCATAGTTTGGATATTTTTTATAAACCCGGTTTTCAAAACTACTTAATTTTTCATCTTGTATTGATGCAATTGAATCATTTTTAAAATTTTGGACATCATAAAAAATAGAGCCTTCCTTATATACATCCAGATACATTACTGCTTTTGTTGTATCATTTTTTATAGTGTCTTTAACAGACTTATATTCATACACAAATCTATTAGATTGACAATAAACAAAATGAGATAAGAAAAATAAAAAAGCAAATAATTTCATTTTTGTTTTTGTGAATAATGTAATAATTTTTTTCGGAAGAATTCAAACTTGTTTACCGCCTTTTTAGAAAAAATTATGCAGAATAAATTTACAACATGAAACTTTAATTAAAAAAAGAATAAATAAAAAAGCACCTCTTCCCAAATGCCTTCCCATTTCCATAGAAGTTATCATTTTTTTTTGCAAATTTGTAAAAATGTCAGATATGCAAAAAGAAAAATTACGTTCGCTAAGAAAGAGAAAAGGTTATACGCAACAGCAGATTGCTGATATCATTGCAACGGATGTATCTAATTACAGCAGGAAGGAAAGCGGTGACGTAAAAATCTTTAAAGATGAATGGGAAAAGATTGCTGCTTTCCTTGAAGTCCAGGTTGATGAAATTTACGAAATGGAAGAAGCGAAAGTAATTGTTGAAAACCCTGTTTTTAATGATAGCCCAGGTTCTTCAGGAGGTGGTAATGTGACCAATTTTAATAATGATGTGAGTATTTCAGTCATAAAAAATTTACAGGATTATATAGTTCTTTTAAAAGAAGAAAACGATAAACTGAAACAACAGATAGGATCAGGAAAATAAATAAATAAATAAATAAATAAATAAATAAATAAATAAAAAATCATCTCGTTTCGGAGATGATTTTTTTTGATTAATATGCTCTCTTATTTCTGCTATTTTCATTTCGAAAAATTGGCACAAGTAAAACTTGTATTTTCATGGAATTCATGCATTAAAAGCGCTAAAAACAACCACATACCACATATAAAAATAATCAATTATTATTAAGAATAATAATTACAATAACGAATTATATGATTATTATTAACAATAATATCAAAATTTATTACTATATTTACAATGTAATAAAAATTTACATTCTATTTTGCACATTTACTTCCCTATTTTGGGAAGTTTATAATACCTTTAAAATTCATAATAAGCGTAGGAGTCTTTCAATTTAGAAAGGCTCCTTTTTTATTTAGCTAATTGATAGGATCTGGTTTAAAAATGTTAAACAAATCTTTATGATTACGATCATATAATTGATATACAAATACTTATTACTTTTAGGGGGAAAACTAATAATCAAGCATCACTTATTATTTTATTGCTTCCCCTTTATCCGGGAAGCTTTTGTTTGAGACACTTTTTTTAGATCTTATCATATTATAGCCACTGGAACCCTCTGAATGGAGGGTTTTCTTTTAAACAAAAATCCCCAACCGAAGTTGAGGATAAAAACTAATAACCATGAAAACTCAAATTAAACATGAGTTGTGTTCTTACATTGAAATATTGTGCCAAGAATTGAGACAATACAAACTTTAACATAATTTTAATAGTTTTATACTCCCCCTTTCCTGTTGATTGTAATTTTGTACAAGTATATTTTTGAATTAAATTTGTACTTGCATTGATTGATCAATTCTCAATACAACGATACTCTATATGATAAAATATTTCTTCAATCTGACTATCTTTTTGTCGGCAGCTGTTTGTTCAGCACAGAATAGTTTTAAAGTGATTCCACTGGGAACTTATGGTGGTGGTGATGAAAGTAATTTATCCAGTTATATGGCTGCTCCGGTAAATTCTGAAAATTATATAGCGCTTGATGCCGGAACGATACGTTCAGGAATTGAAAAAGCCATACAGAAAGGAAATTTTAAACAAAGCTCTGCATCGCAGGTTATGCAACAAAATATCAAGGGATACCTGATTTCTCATGCACACCTCGATCATGTAAGCGGAATGATCTTAAATAGTCCGGATGATACAAAAAAGTCTGTGTATACCCTTCCTACCGTAGGGAAAATCATTACAGATAAATATTTCTCATGGGAAAGCTGGGCCAACTTTACCGATTCCGGTGAAGCTCCCCGTTTAAGCAAATATAAGATGGTAAGTCTTGAGGATGGTAAGGAAATACCGATCACTGATACCGAAATGTATGTCACTGCATTTCCGCTAAGTCATGTCAATCCGTATGAGAGTACAGCTTTTCTCGTAAGACATGATGGTGATTATCTTTTATATTTAGGAGATACGGGAAGCGATCTTATAGAAAAAAGCAATAAGCTTGAAAATTTATGGAAACAGATTGCTCCTTATATTAATGAGCAAAAATTAAAGGGAATTCTAATAGAGGTTTCCTTCCCTAATGAACAGCCCGACAAATCTTTATTTGGCCACCTTACTCCAAAATTACTGGAACAGGAACTAAATACTCTGAACAGATTCTGTAAGCCAGGAAAACTGCATCACGTTCCTGTCATTATTACCCATCTGAAACCTGTAGGTGATCATATTGAAAAAATCAAGAAGCAACTGAAAGAAAAAAATGCTCTGGGAATCAAGTATATTTTCCCTGTACAAGGGGAAAAAATCACTTTATAAGGAGATATAACCAAATACTTAACATCCTATCATATAATTCATTACATTTGTTTTACAACTAAAAACAATGTACTATGAAAAACAATTTGAAATCATTAGAAAGAAATCAGTTAAAAGTAATTAATGGTGGCGTACCCGCATGTCCTGAGAATCTGGAATGTGGCCCTGGAAAATGCTGTATCAATGGCGGCTGCCGTCCTATATCAGAGGCGGGACCCAATGGATTATGTATGGCACCACCAATCGAATAGAATTTTTTCAAACGGCAAAGAATAATCATATTCTTTGTCGTTTGATTATTAGATGATATAGGCAATGCTATCTCATCTTCATGTAAATTTAATTATATCCAAAAAAACAATGTACTATGAAAAATCTGAAATCCTTAGAAAGAAATCAATTAAGAATGATCTACGGTGGCTATCCGCCATGTCCTGAAAGCTTAGAATGCGGTGACGATTGGTGTTGCATCAACGGTGCATGCCGTCCGAGATCTCAGGCAGGCCCCAATGGACTATGCATGGCCATCATAATCGATTAAAATTTCTCTGAAGACAAAGAATGAAATTTTTCTTTGTCTTCAGTTTTTAATGCTGCTCGTTATCTAACCTCAATCCCGGCATCTATATAAGGTTTTAAATAATCTGATTTTGGATCTGCCTCAGTGATAATAATATTCAGTGAATTGGCAGCGCAGATATAAAAGGATTCGGATTTTCCCAACTTATCTGAAGTCGAAAGAGCAATCGTGCATTTTGAAGTTTCTATCATCACCCTTTTAACCAGGCTGTCTTCATAATCATCACCGGTAACTCCAAAATTCAGATCGATACTGCATACACCCAGTAAACAGATATCAGCTCTGATATTCCTTATACTTTGAATCGTCTCATACCCATTTGTAGAGAATGAAATTTTATTCAGCATTCCACCCATAAATAAAACTTCAATTTCTTTATGATCTTCCAAAAGTGAAGCAACCGGAAAGCTATTGGTTACTACAGTTAAAGCAATATCCTTTGGTAAATTAGCAATTACCGCCAGTGCTGAAGTTCCTGAGTCAACTAACAGAACCATTCCGGGTTTAATATATTCCAATACCTTTTCAGCAATGATCTTCTTGTGTGGGACGTCGATATTCTGACGGTCTTTAAAATGAAGCGGCATTGAAGACCTTTGAATAGCACCACCACGGACAGCTTTTAACAGACCTTTATCTGATAATTCTTTAATATCTCTACGCACGGTATCTTCAGATACTTTAAGTATTTTACTGATCTGATCAAGCAATACTTTTTTATCTTTTACTAAATACTCGAGAATGAGATCCTGTCTTTCAGCTTTTATCATAACACAAATATAGAAAATATTTATTGCAAAATAATGCAACTTTATGCAATAATACATATCTTTGTTGCAAATAATTGCAAAATGAAAAATAAGAAAGAAACCATTGCGATAGATATGGACGGTGTAATAGCAGATGTAGAAGCGCAACTTATCGATTGGTATCACAGAGATCACGGTATTTTAATCAGTAGAGAAGATATGATCGGTAAACCGGAACCCGAAGCTTTTCCAGATAGAGAAGCAGTCTTAAAATTTTTACAGACTCCCGGTTTTTTCCGCACTCTGCCGGTAATGCCTAATGCAGTGGAAGTAGTTAAAGAATTGATGAATGATTATGATGTTTATATTGTGACTGCTGCTATGGAGTTTCCACTTTCATTATATGAAAAATACGAATGGCTGCAGGAGCATTTCCCTTTTATATCATGGAAAAATATAATCATGTGTGGTGATAAGAGTGTTATCGACACCGATTATCTGATAGATGACCATATTAAAAATCTTGATTTCTGTAAAGGCAGACCCATTATGTTCAATGCCGGACACAATAGTAGTATAGATCATCATCAGCGGGTACACAGCTGGGATGAGGTGAGGGATTTATTTAGTAATATTAGAAACCTAAGTCAATCTGAAGCTATTTAATCGGATATCATATCTATAAAAAAAGGTAATCAATGTATTGGTTACCTTTTCTTTATATTATAAAAATGATCTTACTTTTTCAATGGATGTGCAAGATGAAGCGCCGCAAGCCTGAATCCGCTTTTCAGATAAACCTTTTGCGCAGTATTATTAGTGAAGTCAGTATCAAGAACTACCGCATCCATCGCATTGGACCTGGCAATATGCTCTACATATTCCAGTAGTTGAGAGGCTAAACCTTTTCCTCTATGAGATTCCAGGGTACAAAGGTCATCAATATAAATAATATGTCCGCTGTGTAAGGAGTTCATAACCCGGTATCCGGCAAATGCCACACACTGATCATTTTCCATAATTCCAGAAATCCTGTACTTCTCATTTTCCATCATTTCATGAATGATTTCTTTCCAGTTATTTTTATCGAGATGAGGTCTTAATAAAGAGATCACTTCCCAGCACTGTTGAATCTCCAGATCGGTCGTAAAATCTGAAATGGTATATTGACTCTGCATAATGTATTTTATTTAATACAAATTTAAAACAGATCATTTCGTTCTATATATGCCAATTGTGAAATATGATATAGCCCAAATCAACATAAAAATTTAATAACGTGAGCATTTAGGATAAAAAAACTACAATAAAGAGCTATAACAACAATAATTCAAAATTCAAAACTAATCAATCGCCTCTTTCAGTATACTCAACGCCAGTCTCATTTCCTTTTCATTCAATGACGCAAATCCCATCCTCATTCCATTGCTTGCAAAAACCTCATTTTTATAAAGATCCCCATATTCGATATACAGTCCTTTTTTCAATGTTTTCCCGGCAACTTCCGTTAAATTAATTTTCTTATTAAAGTCAGCCCACACAGCCAATCCTCCTTCTGGAATTTTAAAATCAATCAGTTCTTTAAAATCTGAAGCTAGTATTTCACAAAAAAGATTGCGGCGTTGTTTATATATTTTTAAAGATTTTCTAAAATGTCTTTCCATTTCTCCGCTATCGAACATCATTGCAAATGCATTTTCCAGTAATGTGTCACCCTGCTTATCTATAAATTCCCTGGTTGATGATGCTGCATCAATGAAAGCTGAAGGTCCCACCATAAATCCAATTCGTAGTGCCGGGGCAAATGTTTTCGAAATAGATCCTATATAAATAACATTGTGATGATGATCTATACTCGCCAGAGGTACGTATGGTTTATTATCGTAATGAAAGTCAAAATCATAATCATCCTCAATAATGGCAAAACGATACTTTTTAGCAAGATGCAATAACTTCATTCTGCGCTCCATACTTGTCGTTACAGTGGTTGGAAAATGATGATGAGGTATAATATAAACTGCTTTTATCGCAGTGTGGTTTAAAACGGTTTCCAGATGATCAATATCCATTCCCTGTTCATCAATAGGAATTCTGAGAAGCTTACCTCCTAAATATTGGAACGTCTGATCTGCAAAAGGATAATTGGAGGAGCCCACAGCAATAATATCAGATGAACCCATTAACAGTTTACCTGCAAGATAGATCCCCATTTGGCTTCCTTTTGTGATGATAAGGTTTTCTTTAGAAACATTTAACCCCCGGGTGTTAGATAAATAATGACAGATAGAATCGCGAAGATGTTCGGAGCCTTTTGAACTTCCATATTTCAGAAAATTTTTACCATAGAATTTTCTGGAAAGACTTCTATATTCTCTCATAAGCTGATCTACAGGAGCTAACCGTACATCGGGAAAGCCACCATCGATCGCAAGATCTATTTTCTGAAAATCCTTTCCTGAAGAAGGGGTTTTAAATGGATTATTCCAATAAAAAGCTTCACTAAGATCATTATTCTCACTATGTTCAGAGGTTATGATCTTAGAAGACGTTGGCAGATTAGAAAGAACAAATATTCCTTTTCTTTCAACAGACTCTGCCCAACCCTGGCTGATAAGTTCTTCATAGGCCAGCTTTACCGTATTTCTATTGATCCCAATAAGATCTGCAAGTATCCGTGAACTCGGAAGACTGTCTGATGGTTGCAGCGTACCATTTGTAATCAGTGATATAAATTGATTACATACTTGAACATACAGTGGCACCGATCCTCCTCTGTCCAGCTTAATTAACGATTTGTAAGGTAACATCCTATTTAATATAGATATGAGTTGATACACAAATGTAATTCAAAATCTTAACATCCAGACAAATTGTAGTAAAACTGGACTATCCTATTTCTTGAAACTGGAGCACTTAAACACCTCATTCTACCAGTAATTTTGTGATAGAGATGCAACAATTAAAATTATTATTAAATTATAAATGGAAAACGTACAATTTAACCTGTTTGGTTTGGCAGTAAGTGTTTCAGACTTAAGTCAATCCATAAAATGGTACCATCATATATTAGGATTTCAGTTGACAGAAGAAGTTGATTTTCCTGCTGTAAAGGCAAAAGGTGCTTTTATGGAAGGAATGGGAATCCGTCTGGAGTTATTACAATCTGCTGATTCTTATCGAATTGAAGAATTATTTGCTACCCCTCCGGGCCACCTTAAACCTATAGGAAATAAAGCTTTGTTCTGTATGTTGATGATTTACATGAAGCTGGTTTGTGGCTGGAAAAACAAAATGTAAATTTTGTATTTAAAGAGATACAGCTTAATGAGGAAGGACTCACCAGTACGATCATTCAAGATCCGGATGGAAATTTCATTAGTATTTTCGGTAAGGAAGTATTCACAAAAAAATAACTACATCACAGGTTATTTAATTTTTATTTAACGCAGCAAAGCTCTCAATACGAGAGCTTTGTTTATATCTGCTTTTAAGGTTCTTACTAACTTACAAATGCTTTTTCAATTTCACGTGTATCTTCAAGCATTAAAAGCTTTGTGATTTTGCCATTTTCAATACTAAACCTCTGACATATAAAAGCAGTGAATCTTTTACCCGTCTTCTTTGCGACCCGGGATGCTTTCCCAAACACTGCAGCTTCGTTTCCATCGATAAAAAGATGATCAAGTTCAAATTGTTCTTCGCCATCTATATGAGAATCTAAAAGAAGTTGAAGTGCTGCTATCACCTCTGATTTTGTTGTTAATGCTCCCGTCCAGGGTAATAGATCTGATTTAGGAATATACCATTCCACTTGGTCAGCAAAAAAAGATCCTGCTTTTTCAGTATCCTTCTCAGAAACACTTTGGAAAAATCCATTTAATATGGCGACTGTCTGTTCGTTTTCAGTTAATGAATTCATATATTTTAATTTTTACACCTATTTACTTTACAGTAAATTATTAATCATTTTAGACAACAAAATTAGGATGTTCCCTTTGTATCGATCTATACCAGCTATAAAATAATGACCAGCCCAGAATTCCGTCTAGCCTTCGGAATATATTGAAAGTATTAATAAAGAA
The DNA here is from genome assembly GCF_058790395.1 of Chryseobacterium sp. FW101-FHT12H09. Classification (NCBI taxonomy): domain Bacteria; kingdom Pseudomonadati; phylum Bacteroidota; class Flavobacteriia; order Flavobacteriales; family Weeksellaceae; genus Chryseobacterium; species Chryseobacterium sp. FW101-FHT12H09. The sequence goes on from NZ_JBYTCP010000004.1 coordinate 264,406, forward strand.
AACCGATGGGATATGGCCCCACCGGTTTAAAAAAACAAAAATTGATATGGATATGATTAGTTGTGTTTATTTTTTAACGATCTTTTCAGTACAGCAATACTTAAAAGGATACAGGTCTTCTTCGTTTTTTCTTATTTTTTGTTAAGACAAATTTATATTTATTTAGACTGAATAAAAATAAGAAACTAATGACTTTTATCAGTTTATCACTATTTTATGATAATTAACTCCATTAACACCCTTAACTATTTAATAACAAAACACTTATATACAATAAAAAATTTAAGCCACTTATAAAAGTGACTTAAATAGATAATTTAGATTAAAATATTCATCATATTAGGAGAATCATTGAGGTAAGATTCATAATACCCCGCTTTCTTCATTCTGTTCAATAATTCTTCAAAATCAGAAAACGAAGGTACTTCGATACCTACAATTGCTGAAGCTGTTTCCCGTGAGTTCCTTTTGGTATATTCAAAAAATGTAATATCATCTGACTTCCCTAAAACACTTAAAACAAATTCTTTAAGAGCTCCCGGACGCTGTGGAAATTTTACAATAAAGTAATGTTTCAAGCCTTTGTAAAGCATCGCCCGTTCCTTAATTTCTTCAGTTCTTGTTATATCATTGTTGCTTCCGCTTACAATGCAAACCACATTTTTATCTTTTATTTCTTCTTTATAAAGATCCAATGCTGCTATTGCTAAAGCACCGGCAGGCTCTAATACCATGGCGTCTTTATTATAAAGTTCTAATAAAGTTTCGCAAACTTTCCCCTCATCAACTGCAATACAGTCATGAATATAATCTTTACAGATTTCAAAATTGAGGTCTCCTACTTTCTGAACAGCAGCTCCATCCACAAATTTATCAATATGCATAAGTTCGGTATTCACTCCGGCATCTAAAGAAGCTTTCATTGAAGCTGCCCCTTTCGGTTCTACAACAATAATTTTGGTTTCAGGTGATAGAACTGAAAAAACAGTAACTACTCCAGCAGCCAGTCCACCTCCTCCTAAAGGGACAAATACAAAATCGATCTTATGTTCTGCCTGTTCCAGGATCTCCATCGCCAAAGTAGCTTGCCCTTCAATAATCTCAACATCATCAAAAGGATGTATAAATTCAACTTTAAAACTTTCACTATACTCTATTGCGGCTTTTTTGGAATCATCAAAAGTATCACCGATCAATTTGATATCGACATATTTTTCTCCAAACATAGCTACCTGTTCCAGTTTTTGTTTTGGAGTGGTAACAGGCATGAAAATAGTTCCCTCAATTTTCAGTTTCCGACAAGCGAAAGCAACACCCTGAGCATGATTTCCTGCACTGGCACAAACAATTCCATTTCCAACTTTATGATCTTTATAAAGGCTATAGATTTTATTGTAAGCTCCTCTTATCTTATAGGAACGGACTGGCTGCATATCTTCTCTTTTCAGAAAAATATCAGCTTCAATTTGTTTTGAAAGCCTGAAACTTTTCTGCAGAGGCGTTGTATTAACAATATTCTCTAGTGTTTTCCGGGCCTCTTTTATGGCATGCAGTGAAGGGAAACTGATGGTTTTACTTTTCATATTCGAGTTCTCTATCAGGACGTAAAGACCTTACGACTTTACCTGCCTGCCATAATTCGCTGTTTCTTAACTCTTCAAGTTCTTTATTCAGACCTTCTCTGTAGTTTTCCTTGCTGTTGCTTGAGATAGACTTTTGTGATTCATTTCCTTCCTTCACACTCTGATACAGTTCTTCAAATACAGGTTTTGTAGCATCATAAAACTTCTTCCACCAATCTAAAGCCCCTCTCTGTGCTGTTGTAGAGCAGTTGGCATACATCCAATCCATTCCATTTTCAGCAACTAACGGCATTAAAGATTGGGTTAATTCTTCCACAGTTTCATTAAATGCTTCTGAAGGGGAATGTCCCTGGGCTCTTAATACCTCGAACTGTGCAGCAAATAATCCCTGTATAGCTCCCATCAGGGAACCTCTCTCTCCTACAAGATCACTGTATACTTCTTTTTTAAAATTGGTTTCAAACAGATATCCGCTACCCACAGCAATACCCAACGCTGTTACTTTATCTTTTGCTTTACCGGTTGAATCCTGATGGATTGCATAACTGCTGTTTAGTCCTTTACCTTCCACAAAAAGTCTTCTTAGAGATGTTCCAGAACCTTTCGGTGCTACCAAAACCACATCTACATCTTTAGGTGGAACAATTTGTGTCTGATGATTGTAGGTAATTCCAAATCCGTGAGAGAAATATAAAGTCTTTCCAGGGGTAAGATGTTTTTCCAAAGTTGGCCAAAATTCGATCTGTGCCGCATCACTCAAAAGGTAGCAAAGAATCGTTCCTCTCTGAGCCGCTTCTTCCAATTCAAATAAAGTTTCTCCAGGAATAAATCCATCTTGTACAGCTTTATCCCAGCTTTTAGAATTTTTACGCTGACCAACAATTACATTGATCCCATTATCCTGAAGGTTTAGAGCCTGACCAGGCCCCTGAATACCATATCCTAAAACCGCTACCGTTTCATCTCTTAATACTTCCTGAGCTTTTTCAATTGGAAATTCTTCTCTTGTTACTACATTTTCCTCTACTCCTGCAAATTTAATTACTGCCATAATTTTATATTTAATTGTTATTTTTTTAGACCTTTTCAGATCATTTATATATTTAATTTGTGTTTGTTTTTATTTTATTTATTTTTTACTGATAGGCCATTTTTTCAAGGGCACTAAGCTTTTTGTGAAAACCCTCATTTGATTTGATGACCGCTACCCTTCCGCTTCTGATAAATTCTATAAGACCGTGTGGCTCCAGTATTTCAAGGAAACGATCTATTTCTTCGTGATGCCCTACAATGGTGAAAACCGTATAATCATTTCTTACACTTACAATGGTAGCTCCGTATTGTCTTAATATCCTTTCAACATAAAACTTCTCAGAGACCACATTCGTTTCTATTTTGAAAAGAGCCAGTTCCTGCCATACAATTTCATCATTGGTATTATAGTACACTTTAATGACTTCAACCAGCTTCTGAATCTGTCTCGACACTTTTCTTACAGTCTCTTGCGAAACTTCTACCACAATGGTAAATCTTGAGATCCCTTCAATCTCTGTTGGAGAAACATTTAAGCTTTCGATATTGATTCCTCTTCTGGAAAAAACCATTGCTATTTTGGTAAGCAACCCAACCTGATTTTCGGTGAAAACACTTATTGTATATTCCTGTTTATTCATTTCATTTGTTTTTATTTTAAACGGATCTCACTTACACTGCAGCCCTGTGGAACCATAGGAAAAACATTGTTTTCTTTTCCTACTTTTATTTCTAGCAGATAAGCTCCGTCGGTATTAAGCATTTCTTCTAATGATGATTTTAAAAAAGCTCTTTCTTTTACCTGCTTTCCTTTAATACCATAAGCTTCTGCAACAGCAGAGAAATCAGGACTTGTAATATCTACGAATGAATACCTCTTGTCGTGAAAAAGCTCCTGCCACTGACGCACCATGCCTAGAAAAGAATTGTTAAGAATGATCATTTTTACGCCTATTCCAAATTGTGCAATAGTACCGAGCTCCTGAATATTCATCTGAAAGCCTCCATCACCGGCAATACAGATCACATGTTTATCCGGATTGGCCATTTTTGCACCTACTGCAGCTGGCAGACCAAATCCCATTGTCCCTAATCCACCAGAAGTAACATTTCTTTTGGATGTCTTAAATTCTGCGTAACGGCAAGAGATCATTTGATGCTGGCCTACATCTGTGCAGATAATATATTCTCCATCGGTCAACTGATTCAGATATTTTAACACCTCACCCATCGTAAGCTCCTCTGTTGTTGGATTCAGCTCCTTTTTTACGACTTCTTCATTTTCCTCATTTCTAAGTTCTTTAAACTGATTCAGCCATTCATCGTGGGAATTCTCATCAAGAATCTGAGTTAATAAAGGAAGAGTTTCTTTACAGTTTCCTAAAACAGGAACATCAGCTTTCACATTTTTATCAATTTCTGCAAGATCAATATCAAGATGAACCACTTTTGCCTGTTTTGCATATTGATCCAGTTTTCCGGTAACGCGGTCGTCAAAACGCATTCCTACCGCAATGATGACATCACAATCATTGGTTAATTTATTGGGAGCATAATGACCGTGCATCCCCAACATTCCTACATACAAAGGATGTTCTGTTGAAATCGCTCCTAAACCTAAAGCTGTAGAAGCTGCGGGAATTCCTGTTTTCTCAATTAATTCTTTAAGTTCTTCCTCCGCCTGGCCAATAATTACACCCTGCCCAAATAATAAGAATGGTCTTTTAGCGGTATTAATCAGTAAAGCGGCCTGTTCTATATATTCAGTTTTAATTCTTGGTTTTGGATGGTAAGACCGTATAGAATTACAGATCTCATATCCCTGAAAATCTATTTCCTGAAGCTGGGCATTTTTAGTAATATCAACCAATACCGGACCCGGACGGCCAGATCTTGCAATATAAAATGCCTTTGCCAGTACCTTTGGAATATCCTCAGCATCAGTTACCTGGCAATTCCATTTCGTAACAGGGGCTGTTACATTGATCACATCTACTTCCTGAAAAGCATCAGATCCTAAAAGAGAAGCATAAACCTGCCCTGTAATACAAACAACTGGAGTACTGTCGATCATAGCGTCTGCAAGCCCCGTCACCAGATTGGTTGCTCCAGGTCCACTTGTAGCAATAGCAACTCCGATATTTTTAGAAGATCTTGAAAACCCTTGTGCAGCATGAATCGCTCCTTGCTCATGTCTAACCAGAATATGTTGTAAATCATCTTTGTAATCATAAAGAGCATCATAAATTGGAATGACGGCACCTCCAGGATACCCAAAGACCGTATGTACCTTTTCAGCTTTAAGAATTTCTAAAATTACTTCTGCTCCCTTCAATTTTCTTCCCGTATGGGAAGACCTTTCTTTCTGTAATGCACTGAATGTTGATTCCATTATATTTGATTTAAAAGTCTGTTATACATCCTTGAGAAGCATCTGATACCAGTTTTGCATACTTGTATAGAACACCTGTTTTTACTTTATAATCCGGTTGTTTAAAACTGGATTTTCTTTCCTGTAATTCTTTGTCTGATATCACAAGGTTAATGGTATTTTTCACGGCATCAAGCTCGATGATATCATTATCTTTTACCAAACCAATTAAACCGCCTTCAAAGGCTTCAGGAGTAATATGCCCTACTACAAAACCATGCGTTCCCCCTGAAAAGCGTCCATCAGTAATTAAGGCTACGTTCTTTCCTAATCCAGAACCCATTAATGCAGAAGTTGGTTTTAGCATTTCCGGCATTCCGGGCGCTCCTTTCGGACCTTCATTCTTGATGACGATCACATCACCTTCCTGTATTATTTTATCTTCAATACCTTTGATAAATTCTTTCTCACCATCAAAAACCCTTGCTTTTCCCTTAAAGAAATCCCCTTCCTTTCCGGTAATTTTAGCAACACATCCTCTTTCAGCAAGGTTGCCGTACATGATCCGGATATGACCAGTTTTTTTGATAGGATTATTGATATCACGTATAATATCCTGCTCACGTTCAATAATCGATGTGACATTTCTAAGGTTTTCAGCGATCGTTTTTCCGGTTACCGTAAGACAGTCTCCATGAAGAAGACCAAGGTCCAAGAGATATTTCATTACTGCCGGTACTCCGCCTACCTGATGAAGGTCTTTCATCAGATATTTTCCACTCGGTTTCAAATCGGCTAATAAGGGCGTCGTATCACTTATTTTCTGAAAATCATCAAGGCCTAAATTATGTCCGATACTTTTTGCTATGGCAATAAAATGGAGAACGGCATTGGTACTTCCCCCCAGAACCATAATGATTCTTAATGCATTTTCGAAGGCTTTAGGAGTCATGATATCTGAAGGTTTGATATCTTTTTCCAATAATATTCTTACATAATGTCCCGCAAACTCACATTCTTCTTTTTTCTCCTTACTTAATGCCGGATAAGAAGATGAATAAGGGAGGCTCATCCCTAATGCTTCAATAGCAGAAGCCATTGTATTGGCAGTGTACATTCCGCCACAAGCACCAGCACTAGGACAGGAATTTTTGATAATTCCGTCGTAATCTTCGTCAGAAAGTTTTCCTGCTATTTTATTTCCCAGGGCTTCAAAGGCAGAAACAATGTTAAGATCATTCCCTTTATAATGTCCGGCTTCTATACTTCCGCCATACACCATAATAGACGGTCTGTTTAATCTTGCCATTGCCATCAGAGATCCCGGCATATTTTTATCACATCCGGGCACGGTGATCAATCCGTCATAATATTGTCCTGCACATACTGTTTCAATACTATCAGCGATGATATCCCTGCTTACAAGGGAATAACGCATTCCATCTGTGCCATTCGTCATTCCATCACTGATTCCAATGGTATGGAACATCAATCCTACAAGGTTTTGTTCGTTGACACCTTTTTTAACCAGCTCAGCAAGTCCGTTTAGATGCATATTACAGGTGTTACCATCATAACCCATACTTGCTACTCCTATCTGAGCTTTTTCAAAATCTTCCTTTTTAAAACCTATACCATAAAACATAGCCTGAGTAGCCGGTTGCGTAGGATCCTGGGTAAGAACTCTGGAATATTTATTAAGCGTTTCACACATACTGTTCCTGTTTTAAATAGGTATAATCTTCATCAAGAACCAAGTGCCTGTACGCCTTTTGAATCATTGCAGACACACTATTTTCCCATTTTAATTGAAATGGAATATTATTCAAGGACTCTAGTGCCACTACTTCCGCCGCAGTTCCACAGAAGAATCCGGCATCTGCTCCTTCCATTTCTTCAGGTTTAAAGAATTTCTCCTCATAATATATCCCTAACTGATCGCATATCTCAAATACCGTAGATCTCGTGATCCCCGGCAGAATACTTCCTTTTGCCGGTGTATATAATTTTGAATCTTTCTCGTAAAAAATATTAGCCCCTGAACTTTCAGCTACGTTCCCATTTCCATCTAAAAGCATAGCTTCATCAAATCCCTTATCTTTAGCTTCCTGAGAAGCAAGAATAGAATTTACATAATGTCCGCTTGCTTTCGCTTCTATTTTAAAAGCCTTAGGATTAGGGCGTTCAAAAGATGAAGTCATAATTCTTGCGTGATCGGATAGATATCCATTATCCCAGCTCCAGGCTTCTATCACTAAAGAACTTTTGTTTCCTTTTGATAAGCTCATGTTAGGGGAGCAGATTATTAACGGTCTGATGTATGCATTACTTAAATTATTCATTTCTAAAAGCTTATACGTCAAATCAATCATCTCCTCAGTGGAATATTCGAAAGGGATCATCATCAGTTCAGCTGATCTTTTCAAACGATCATAATGTTCTTTTGCTTTAAAAATTTTCGTCCCGTTCTTTGTCTTATAAGATTTAATTCCCTCAAATACAGCATATCCATAATGAAGTGATTGTCCGTAAAGACCCGTTGAAGCTGTAGAAGCTTCCTGGAACTTTCCGTCATAATAAAGCATCGTTTTCTCGTTGTAATACATATTTATTTTTTAAATTATTTTTAAGTTTAGACATAAAAAAAGCTATTCTTATCGGTTGAGGCTAAATATTGATCAGCAAAATTTATTTAACCTATCCCGATTCCAAAAGCAATACATGAAGTTCTTTCTAATTTTGATTCAAAACTAAGGCTTGTATATTTTCTATCTTTCATATTTTATTTAAAACTACAATATTCAAATAATGAAAAAACAAATATAAAACACTAATAATCAAATATTTAAACTAGCTAATTCTACAATAGCAGAATTATAGAAAGACTTCATATCTGCAATTATAAAATCGGCAATCCTTTTGTATTTGAACATTCAAAGGAAGATTTCACAAATTGTCCAATGCTGTTGACTGTCATTTTTTCGTTGTAATACATATTTCTGTTTTTAGATTAATTTTAAAATTTGGGCATAAAAAAAGCCATCCGGATGAGGATGGCTTTCTAATATTTTTATAGAGTTTCAACAATACCATCGCTCATCACCGGAATCCGATAATGACAATAACGATAGTAATAATATTGTTGAATGTTCTATTCATTTCTATTTTTTGATCTGACAAATGTATAAACTTTTTTCAATTAAAAAAATATTTTATCTTTTTTTTAATTAAATCTCAATAAAAAGCAAAATGCTTAACCGTATTTACAATCAGTAAAGGCCTGAAATATCATTCTAAGTTAGATTGTTTATTATCGTTTAGAGCATGGATTTAAACTCTGTAGGCCTCATATTCGTTAATTGTTGAAATGTATTGCTAAATGCAGAGATGTTAGAATAACCGATTTCATAAGCAATCTCACTCATAGTCAAATTGGTGTCTTTAAGCAGTTCCATTGCACGGATAATCCGCAACATTTTTACATACTGAATGAACGAAATTCCAAGTTTGCCAGTAAAAGCGCGTGTCAGACTTCTTACACTAAACCCAAATTGATGAGCTACCTCTTCTAATGTCAGTGGATTTTCCAGATTGTTCTTAATAAATTTAATTATCTCAGTGAGACGCTCATCATTGGTGGTGGGGAGCTGTATCGTAAATTTTTTTAAATTCTCTTTAGGAAGCAGATGTTTCATTGTCAGTAGAAACTCATATTCCCACGAATCGGGAAAGAAATCACCATTCCAATGTTGTCCAAAATTTAAAAGCTCAGAAAGTAAATTACTAACCGGATATATCCCCAGATCATCATAAAATGGGTGCTTGAACTTTTCTTCTTCCGGAAAATAAATATTGATGATATCAAGATCTTTAGAATTGAACATCAAATTATGCGAATACATTTTCGGCATCCAGATATAGTGATTGAGTGGAATATAAAGATCCTTTTCTTTGGTCCTTAATTTTGCCATCCCACCAATAACCAATAATAGCTGCCCTTTCTGGTGTCTGTGCATAGGAAGCCTCTGCTCCCACTGCTGCCTGATTACCAATATCGATACAGGATGGGCATCAACTTTTTCTCTTACTTCTTTTATGTTATTCATGGGTATGAATTGCTTAATAATTACAAAACCGCGATCCTTGATAATAACCTATCAATAAAGGATGAGCTAAAACTCTTTGGCCAGAATAAACAAAAATAAGGCTAATATTATAAAAAGACTCATTTTATTACGCAATAATTTTGCCTGTATAAAATTGTAATCTTAAAAATGAAAAGATATATCATACTTCTATACCTTGTAATTTCAGTAGGTATAAAGGCACAAACACAGTACAACCCACCTACATTAACGCTGAATGAAATCTGGAATATATCCGAGTCACAAAATAAACAGCTGAAGCTTGCCAGCCTGAGTAATGAAGAAAGTGAAATTGGTATTTTAGAAGCAAAGGATAAATTGTTACCGGAATTATCAGTGGTAGGAGACTTTCGTATCAACTCTAAGTTTCTTCTTTATGAAAACGGATTGTTTTCTTCACCTCAAAGTGTTCCAATAAAAGATTATGGCTACGGATTGGGCTACAATATAGACTATAATCTTTATAACGGAGGAAAGGAAAAAAGAAATATTGAAATCAAAAAAGAAGAGAAAACACGTAAACAGTATGAGTTTGAACTACAGAAAGATAATGTTAAATACATGATTGCCGCTTCTTACTATGATCTATACAAATTCCAGGAATTTGAATCCTTGATTTCAACAGAGATTTCAACAGAAAAAAAGCAGCTTTCTACCATCGAAAGTCTTAATCGAAATGGTATTGTACTGAAAAGTGATGTATTAAGGATTTCTGTTAAACTGTCACAATTGGAGCTTAGTTATTCTGATGTAAAAAAGAAAATTGATCTTACCAAACAACGCATCAACATCCTGATGGGAAGAGGAAGCGCAGAACCATTGGAAATTTCTTCAGAAGATATTTTAGAACCTAGCGATCTACAAGGATCAAACTATGAAGATTATCTTGCGGCGGCACTCAACAATTCACCTGATCTTAAGATCGTTAACAGTAATCGCACATTAAGTGAACTTAATATTAAACAGGTAAAAGCAAACCTATTACCCAAAGTTTCTTTATACTCCAGATATAGCTATACCTACCCCCAAATTTCATTCTATCCATATTCCAACGATATCTGGGGGTTTGGACAAATAGGATTAAAAATGACCTACTCTATTGATAATCTTTACAAGAGTAAACATTCTGTAGCTCACGCATATAATTTGAACAAGCAGGAAATTGAGAAAAATGATATGAAGCGGGATGAAATATCAATTAAAGTCAAAGAAGCTTTTCTCGAAAGACAGCAAGCCAGCGAAAGCGTAGAAACAGCAGAACTTACCATCAGGCAAAGTATAGAAAGTGTAAGGGTAATACGAAATAGTTATCTCAATCAGCAGTCTCTTCTGACAGATCTTTTAGATGCTGAAAATATTTTACTACAGGCAAAATTCAATCTTACATCTGCACAGGTAAATTTAAGATTAAGTCATATAAAACTATTGATTATCACAGGAATACTTTAAAATAAAATTATGAATAAAAATAAAACAGATCACATTGTAGTGGCAGCAACACAATGGTTAGGAATATTATTATTAATTGCAATTATCATTTGGACAGTGCTTCACTTCTGGAAAGGATATTGGTGTGAACAAACCAATGATGCACAGATAGAAGCTTATTTATCACCTGTAAATGCGAAAGTGGGTGGATATATCAGCAAGATTTATTATCAGGACAATCAGGAGGTTCATAAAGGAGATACTCTTGTGCTTATTGAGCGGGATGAATATGATTTAAAAAAAGAAACAGCTTTAGCCGAATTAGCTACATCCCAAGCCAAACTTCCAATCTTAAGCGCAAGTGAAGAAACCCAGAGTAGAAATATAGATGTCATCAAAGCCCATATTCTGGGAATTAAAGCCAAACTGGATCAGCAGCAAAAAGAGTACGACCGCTATAAGAACCTTCTGGCTGATGAATCAACTACCCAACAAAAATTTGACAATGTGCATACCTCGTTACTCACTAATAGATCCGACTATGATGAAACACTTGCAGCACTTCGTGCAGCAGAATCAAAACTTAATGATATTAAAGCACAGCGTTTAGCCATCAATGCGGAAATAAAAGTAAAAGAAGCATCAATAGAAAGACAGGATCTTGATATAAGATATACGGTGATCACCGCACCATTTGACGGTAAGATAGGCAAAAAAACCATTCAGGAGGGGCAATTGATCCAGCCTGGACAAACTCTGGCTTTTCTTGTAAACAAATCACAGGAGAAATGGGTGACAGCCAATTTTAAAGAGACTCAAATCAAAACATTCAGGATTGGGCAAAAAGTAAATATAGAAGTAGACGCCTTTCCTGATGAAACATTCTCAGGCACCATAGAATCTCTTTCTCCTACAACAGGCTCACGCTATTCGCTTCTGCCACCAGATAATGCAACAGGAAATTTTGTCAAAGTTATACAACGAATTCCGGTGAGAATTAAACTTACAGAAAGTAAAGAAAAACTTGCTAACCTGTCAGCAGGAATGAATGCTAATGTGTACATCAATAAAGATTAGATCCAATGCAAGCCCACAACATACCTATATTTAAAAGTTGGATACCCGAATGGCTGGCCAGAAGCGTAATTTTTGCAGTATTGATGACTTCACTCTTCAATTTTGCCTTATATGGAAGACCCATGAGCATGGCAGGTTATTACGGAGTTCAACCTTCTGATGTACAATATGCCATGGTACTAACCTATGCATCAGCTGTAACATTTTTAGCTCTGGATTTTCGTATCACCAAATATTTTGCCCCCCGAAAGTATCTGATTATAGGACTTACTTTAAATTCAGTGAGTTCATTAATATGCTTTTATTCTAAAAACTGGGGTGTTTTTCTGATCTGCGGACTCGTTCAGGGAATTGCCTGTGCCCTCATTTGCAGCATCGTCCTCAATATGGTATTCTCCCGTTTGCAGTCTACAAGAGCAAGAGTAATAGGTTATAGTATTTTCTATGGAGCCATACAAATAGCAGTGCCTGTTTATGCAATTTACAGTAGTGTTCTACTTGATGTATCAGACTTTAACTGGTTATTTTTCGGATTGATCGTGATGCTGGTTGCTTTGTTATTTGTGATTTTAATAACAATGAATTCAAAAGCCAGGTTTCATAAAAAGATGCCCCTCTACAAAGTGGACTGGATCGGATATTTATACTACCTTACTTTTTCTTCTGTTGCTGGATATATTTTGATATATGGTCAGCAACTCAATTGGTTTGATAGTACGCTTATTGTTCTTTTGACCATATTCTTTATTATTCTGTTATTTCTTTTCATTGCCAGAGAAAAAAGGTTGAGACATCCAATAATTAATTTACAGATTTTTAAAGCTAAAAACTTTATAAAAGGCTTATTATTACTTTTTGTTTTTTACATATTTAAGGGAACAACCGGACTTACATACGGGTATATAGAGGTCGTACTGGGAACCGATCCGCTTCATATCATCCCTATTTGGCTAGCTGTAATCCTGGGTACAGCCGTAAGTATGTTTGTTACAGCCCGTTTTATCTTAATGAGAGTTTCCTTAATAAGGATTATTATAACAGGGTTTATCATTATGGCTTGTTATTATTTTTACATGCTACATTTTGTATCTTCAACAGGTGAAACTAAAGATTTTATTCTTCCGTTGTTTATCTATGGAGTTTCTACGGGGGTATTATTTGTTCCCATTGTGTCTTTTATGGCTTCCTCTGCACCTCCTAAAGTTGCTTTCAATGCATCCATGGTTGGTATATTTGCACGGTTCTTAGGATTTAGCACCAGTATGGCTGTAAACAATTACACGCAATTATACACCAGATCTGAAGCAAACGATAAAGTCCGAGAATCAATAACAGAAATCAATCCTCAGCTATCACTCACTTTAAAAAATATACAACAGGCCTATTTGAATGCAGGTAATGATATATACACTTCAAAAGGAGCTTCAAATGCCTATCTGAACTACTTTATAAAAGAACAGATATTGATACATTCAACGAAAGATTATTATGATGTGATGCTGGTTGGATTACTGGTTGTAATCGTTATTTTAATATTTCTACCGGGAATACAAAATATTGTTCTCAAACTGCGAAAAGGCAGCATTCCATATTAATCATTTAGCAATCAATCGTTTATCTAAATAAAGAATAGGAAGCAGAACTTTATTTCTGTTTCCTATTCTTTTGTAATATGCTGATATCATAAAAATCAGATGAATAATTACAATCACCGATTTCTTAGAAATAGATAGGATTATTCAATCCTTGTTAATTGATCTAATTTTTTAAGTAATGTTGGTATTCTGTACGATCCATGCATTTGTTCTATTTTGGTTTTTAAAAGATCCACATCCATTCCTTTTGATGTAAGAAATAATGGTGTCTTACTCTCACCCCTATAGATTTTTCTCCTTTGAGAATCTGGAGTTGAAAACTCATTTTTTGCAATTCCAACTACAGGATATTTTTCTTCTAAGGTTTGGTGTAAATAACCACCTAGCCCTATTTTTCCTTCATCATTTAAAGTTACATAACCGTCCACCAAAAGAATATCGCCTTCTTTAAGATCTATTTGTAACAATAGACTCAATATGCATGGAAGTTCCCTTTTGTAGAAAGCTCCACTTTCATAGTCAGACGTAATATTTGTTTTTCCACTGTAAATTATCGTTTCTTCAGCATCTTCCCAATCTTTAAATGCAAGGCAAATTGTATTGGCATATTCTTCATAGTAATACGTATCAAAAGCGTAAATCATATTCAATTACTGAGTGAAAAATTCTCCAAAATGCCATAAAATACCAGAGGGATCATGCACGAAACATTCTTTTCCCCAATCCATAGTCCTGATAGGCACCAGCTTTGCATCTGTATATTTTTCTGTTAGATTTAGAAATACCAGTTCTTTCCAGTAGTCTTCCACATTGTCAACTTCAACAAAGATCATGGTATTATCAATCCAGTCTTTTACATAGGCGTCCTGAAGGTAAAAAGCAATATCCCCTTTTTTGAACAGAGACAACTTGGTTTCTAAAACAATTTCTTCAAATCCCAGATCGGTATAAAATGCTCTACTGACAGCAAAGTTTTTAGCCCCGACAAATGGGCGAATAGATTTTACGGGTGATTTCATTGTTTTTCTTTTTTCCAGTTATTATAAGTCATCTCAAATTTAGTTTCCTTAGTTCCATGCATTCCTATATTCTGCCAGCCAAATTTTTCATAAAACCCTTCTGCTCTAGTTTTAAATGCAGTACCTAACCAGACACTTTTATCGGTTTGTTCAAAATACCAGTCCAGCATAATATTTTGAAGTTCCCGTCCGATTCCCATGTTCTCAAAATTGGGATGAACAAATAATGCCCAAATATTATTTTCTTTCAGATCAACGATTGAAAAGCCTACCATCTGATTACCAATTTCGCAGACCCAGCCTTTACCTCTTTCAAATAGAAATTCTTTGTAATCATTATCCGAAACAAGATTAGGATCAGATATAATATTTTCTTTAACAGAGTTTCTAATCACCTGCATTTCCTGAATATCACTTTTCTTTGCTTCTCTAATATTCATTATTAATTTAATACTTTAATTAAAATATATAATCAATTATATTATAAATATTTACACATGAATATTTAAAGTAAACGATGTAAATATTTTAAACTTATATAATAACAATTTATTATTTATCAACCGCAATTCTTTCTGTTCTGTTTGCAATTTCCCAAGCAGTAGCAAATACCAATTGAGCTCTTTTCTGTAGCAAGCTAAAATCAATCTTTTCTACATCATCAGTTGGTTTATGGTAATCTTCATGGATTCCGTCAAAGAAAAAGGCTACTGGTATATTGTTCTTTGCAAAATTATAATGATCTGATCTGTAATACAATCTATCCGGATCATTAGGATCATCATATTTGTAGTTTAGTTCCAGATTATTGGTTTTTTTATTAGCAGCCTCGTTGATCACTTTCAGTTGTGAGCTTAACATCTCTGAACCTATAACATAGACATAATTTTTTCCTCTGTTTTCCGGATCATCTCTTCCAATCATATCAATATTAAGATCTACGACTGTATGAGCAAGTGGAAAAACAGGGTTATCTGTATAATACTCCGAGCCAAATAATCCATGCTCCTCCCCGGTTACATGTAGAAATAAAATTGATCTTTTAGGGCCATTACCTGCTTTTTTAGCACTTTGAAAAGCCTTAGCAATTTCCATAACAGCTACGGTTCCACTACCATCATCATCTGCTCCATTATATACGACTCCATTTTTTGTACCTACATGGTCATAATGTCCGGAAATAACCACAATTTCTTCGGGCTTTTCTGAACCTTCAATAAACGCTAGGATATTCTCTGAATCCGGAAGATTCCTTCCTCCTCTTTGTTGCATGAAAGAAGCCGGAACTTTCTGATAATAAGACCCTAAGGTTTTAGGAAAAGAAATTCCATGCTCTTTATAAAAATTAACCATATACTCTCCCGCTTTTTTCTGTCCCGGGCTTCCTGTATCTCTGCCCTCCATTTCATCTGAAGCAATTACATATAGATTTTTCTTTAGATCATCAATCTTAATTTCCTGATATGCAGACTGAAATGCTTTTTCAGATTTTGATAATACTTTTGAAGAAGGTTGCCCATTAGTAGTAACCTTAGCCGTTTCACAACTTGATAGTATCACAACAGTAAAAAGAGGAATAAGTATCTTTTTCATTATAATATAATTTTCTTAAAAGTAACAAAATTTATTTAATCTATAACAAATTGCATTTTTCCTTATATTTGATTTAAATGCACAATAAATGGAAAATATTTTCGGATTTAATCATTATTCATTTTTTACGGATATGTCTGAATTGGCCTCAAAAAACAACAGTTTTGACTTGTCATTAGGGCTTCCTGATTTTGATATTGATCCCCGATTAAGATACTATCTTAAAGAATCTGCAGAGCTTAATTACCATCAATATGAGCCACTTGCCGGTAATCCTTTACTTATAGAATCCATCATAAAGTTTAATTTTAACCGTAAAAACTCTATTCATTTAAAAAAAGAAGAGATCACGATCGTACCATGTGCAACTTTTGCTTTACATACCTCCCTACAATGCATTTTAAATCAAGGGGATGAAGTTATTATCATCCAACCTTCTTATTACACTTATGGCCCATCAGTAGTCCTTAATGGCGGCATTCCTGTTTATTATGATCTTGACAATGATTTCACGATAAATTGGGATAAACTTCAAAATTGTTTATCTGAAAAAACTAAGGCGATTATTGTTAATTCTCCGCAGAATCCAACAGGAAAAATATGGTCTCAAACTGAATGGGATCAACTATATGATATGATCAAACATCAGGAAATATATTTAATTTCAGAAGAAATTTATGACACCTATTGTTACGATGATAAAGAGCATTACAGTTCTTTTATTCATCCGGAGCTGATGAAAAGAACATTCTGCATTTTTTCATTTGGTAAAATGTTTCATACCTCCGGATGGAAAGTCAGCTACATGTTGGCAACTCCTGATTTAACCTCTAAATTCAGATGTCATCAACAATATATTTCTTATAGTGCCAATGCACCAGCTCAATATGCAATAGCAAAGTATTTAGAAGTATTTGACCCATCCGAAAATAGAATTCTAATACAGGGAAAAAGGGATCTTTTTAATGAACTGGTTAAGAACACTCCATTAGAAGTTGAGCATAAATCTGAGGGTAGCGTTTTTCAGATCGTTAATTTCAGAAAAGTTTCTTCAACCATGTCCGATGTAGAATTCTCAAGATGGTTAACCATTGAAAAAAAAGTGGCATGTCTTCCTCTTTCAGCATTTTACAACTCGAGACAAAACTCTGATTACCTTAGATTTAGCTTCATTAAAAAAGATGAAGTGATCATTCAGGCAATGGAACATTTAAGAAAGAACTTATAAGATATCAATAAAAAAAGCACCACATATTGTGGTGCTTTTATAAAAATATTATTTTGAATTAAAGAGAAAGAACCCTCACATCAATCCTTCTGTTTTTTGCTTTACATTCATCAGTATCATTTGCTTCACAAACAGGATATTGAGAGCCATATCCTTCCGCTTCCACTCTATCTGAAGAGATTCCCATTTCCAATAGCTTCAATTTAGCCGTCTGTGCTCTCAGATTGGATAACCTTTTATTACTATCTTCATTTCCTGTATTATCCGTGTAACCTCCTAGTTTTATTTTTAGATTAGGAAAGGCATTCAGCAATTCCGCCAGAGTATTCAGCTGCGCTTCAGAACCAGCTTTAAAATCACTAGAACCACTCTCGAAATACAGATTCTCAACAGTATACCAATTGTTAGGATCTAAAACAGATTGGTTTTTATTTTTAATGTTATTATACATTTCAAACAAACGGCTGTTTTCTCCAATCGAAATAGTATTTCCATTGCTAAGCTTTATGTCCTGAATATTTCCTGTTTCATATACGAAATCTCCATTTTCATTTAAATGCCCTTTAATCTCGTTTGATACTACAGCAGCTGTAGCAGATGCAGAACCGATGTTTTGTATACCTGAATGTGCTCCGACTTTACCTAAAAGAGTTTCAATTGTTGCCTTTCTTTCAGCTTCAATTTTGTCTTTATGCAGTGTTGCCAATGTTGGAGCAATGACCAATGATACAATAGACATTAATTTAATCAAGATATTCATGGATGGCCCTGAAGTATCTTTAAATGGATCTCCAACAGTATCACCAGTTACAGATGCTTTATGAGGTTCGGAACCCTTATAATAAGTTTGTCCGTTAATTTCTACTCCCTTTTCAAATGATTTTTTTGCATTATCCCAAGCTCCACCAGCATTGTTCTGAAACATTCCCATTAAAACTCCACATACCGTAGCTCCAGCCAGAAATCCTCCTAAAACTTCAGGTCCGAAGATAAATCCTACCAATAATGGAGATATTATAGCAATAGCACCCGGAAGCATCATTTTTCTGATTGATGCATCTGTAGATATAGCAACACATTTTTCATATTCTGGTTCCGCAGTACCTTCCAGAATTCCAGGAATCTCACGGAACTGTCTTCTTACTTCTTCAACCATAGCCATTGCTGCCTGTCCAACAGCCGTAATTGCCAAAGATGAAAAGATAAAAGGAATCATTCCGCCCACAAACAAACCAGCTAAAACATCAGCTCTGTAGATATCTATTCCATCAATTCCTGCAATTCCTACGAATGCAGCAAATAAAGCTAAGGCAGTTAAGGCAGCAGAAGCAATAGCAAATCCTTTTCCTGTAGCAGCGGTAGTATTTCCTACAGCATCAAGAATATCTGTTTTTTCACGCACTTCTTTTGGAAGCTCACTCATTTCAGCAATTCCACCTGCATTATCAGCAATGGGCCCAAAAGCATCAATGGCTAACTGCATTGCAGTAGTTGCCATCATTCCGGCTGCTGCAATAGCAACTCCATAAAGACCAGCGCATAAATAAGATCCGTAAATACCTCCCGCCAAAACAATAATCGGAAGCAAAGTAGATTCCATTCCTACAGCAAGACCTCCAATTATATTGGTTGCATGGCCTGTAGAAGATTGTCGTACAATACTGGAAACAGGTCTTTTCCCTATTGCCGTATAAAATTCAGTAATGATACTCATCAGCGTACCAACAACCAATCCAACCATGATGGCCCCGAAAACACCCATTTTAGTAAACTCGTGTCCTCTTAATACCATGGTTTCAGGTAATATATAGGTAACTAGAAAATAAGAGGCTATTGCAGTAATTACAATACTTCCCCAGTTTCCTAAATTCAAAGCATTTTGTACACTAGAGGTTGAAGCCCCATCGTTATCGTTGATTCTCACAAATAAAGTTCCTATCATGGAAAAAATGATTCCTGTTCCAGCTATAAGCATTGGAAGAAGAATAGGCGCGAAGCCTCCAAAAGAGTCAACCGAAATTGTTTCTCTTCCTAATACCATTGTAGCCAATACCGTTGCAACATATGAACCAAATAAATCAGCTCCCATCCCCGCAACATCACCAACATTATCCCCCACGTTATCAGCAATCGTAGCTGGGTTTCTTGGGTCATCTTCAGGAATTCCCGCTTCTACTTTTCCCACTAAGTCAGCACCAACATCGGCAGCCTTGGTGTAAATACCACCACCAACTCTTGCAAATAAAGCTATAGATTCTGCCCCTAAAGAAAACCCCGTAAGAATCTCTATTGTTTTCTCCATTTCATGGGAATCAACAGTTGCATCTGGTGCGAAGATCTGTTTAATGATTAAAAATAAAGCTCCCAAACCTAAAACAGCCAAACCAGCAACACCCATCCCCATCACAGAACCTCCTGTAAATGAAACTTTTAACGCCTTAGATAATGACGTTCTTGCAGCTTCTGCAGTTCTTACATTGGCTTTTGTAGCTATCTTCATTCCTATAAAACCCGCAGTAGCAGAAAAGACAGCGCCTACAGCAAAGGCTACCCCAATACTCCAATGTGAATTGGAATTACTCATCCCCATTATCGCTAATAAAATAGCTACAACTACTACAAAATAAGTTAAGATCTTGTACTCTGCCTTTAAGAAGGCCATAGCACCGTCAGCAATGTGTCCGCTGATAATTTTCATTTTTTCATTTCCGGCATTCTGTTTTTGCACCCAATTACTTTGTATAAAAGTATATAGTAGAGCGATAACACCAAAAACCGGAACCAAATAGAACAAATTCATAGTTTATTATTTTTATATTAAAAAATTGTAATTAGTTTTATAAATATAACAAAATTTCCAAATGCTTTGTAAAATCAACCCTAATTAATCATATTATTATAAATAAAATCATCACCAAACAATGAATTATACTCTGTAAAATGAAAATTATTCATTTTAAACTCCCCTTATTGCAAAGAAAAAAGGCAGCTGAAAACTCAACTGCCTTTATTTATTTATCGAAAGAAATTATTATCCGCCGAATTTTTCCGCGTAATCTTTTTGAGACGCTTTAATTACTTTTCTAGCATGTTCAACCCCATACACCTCCTGAATTCTACATTTAGCAGGCTCATCCGGTAAGTTTTTGTATGTTAAGAAATAATGCATCAGTCTTCTTACTTCAGCTTCAGGTAATTCAGCGATATCTCTGAAATGTCCAAAAGCGTGATCACCTACCATTACCGCTACAATTTTATCATCAGCCTCACCACCATCAATCATTTTGAAACCACCGATTGGAATAGCTTCCATAAGCATTCCTCCTGAATGAATATTGTGTGAACTTAATACACAAATATCTAATGGGTCATGATCTCCCATTGTTACATCATCTGCTCCACTCTCAACAGCTAACTTCATTACTTCATTATGGCAATATGTTCTTGGAACAAAACCATATAGAGCAGGAATAATATTTGAAAATTTCTGAGGACGGTCTACTTTTAAATATCCAGTTTCCTTGTCAACTTCATACTTAATAGTATCTGAAGGAACGATTTCCACAAATACATTTACAACATTTGGCGCATCTTCCCCTGCAGAAATCCCATGCCACGGATGTGCTTTAAAATTTGGAATCATTATATATATTTTATTTTTTTAAGTTATGCTAATATTAAAATTTCTCTCCTTAAGTCTTCTATTGTAGTTGCAATATAGTCTTCATCATTCATATAATTCATAATAAAAACGGTCTTAAATTCGTTCAGATTGGGATTATTATTTAAATCTTCATACGTCTTATGAAGAAGATCAATAATTGCACTCTTACAATCGACTATATTTTTCCACGAATTTTTTGTCAAATAAAGCTGTTGAGAAGAATTATACTCGAATTCTTCGTTGATTGTTTTTTCAGTAAGAAATACAAACTCATGAACCGCTAAATTCTTATCAAACTTCTGAATAATATTAGAAGGCTTTATCCTTTCCAGAAAAAGTGTCATCCTTTCATATGAATGAGTCTTATTTTCGGAATTTGATTTTACAGAAAGAAGTTTTATCTCCTGATTTTTAAGGGTAATATAAGTGTGTACGAATTGTCTTAGCAAAACCAAAAAAGGAATTGCAATAATTAATGCAAAAGCATACGGTAGATATTCTGAAAAACTTGTCATAATTCGATGTGCAAAATTACTAATAATTTACTGTTCTGTATGCAAGTTTAGCCCTTTTATTTTTCAATTTTTATTTAAAAAATAGTTAGATAAATATAAATACTCTTAATTTGCGTTATCAACTATCACACTACTTACAATGTCTTTAAAAAACTATATTTCTAAGGTACTTTTTAATAAAAATATGAGTGGAAACCTGAAAACGTTTCTTGCATTTATTGTTAATTCAAAAAGATATAGTTCAAAATTCAAAAAAAGTAGTTTGGATTTCAGTAATAATGAAATTTTTGCTTACAATTTTAAAAATGGAAACAAAAGATTTGACACTTATCTAAGAACCTTCAAGGGAGATATTGATATTTTTTATGAGATATTCTGGAAAGAAACTTACAAAGAACACCTTCAATTTTTAGTCAATGACCCTAAAATCATTGTTGATCTCGGAGCACATATTGGGATGACATCGATGTACCTTTCATTAAAATATCCTAATTCAAAAATATATTCTGTTGAGGCATCTCAGGAGAATTTTGAAATCCTAAAAACCAATACAAAATCATTTACAAATATTGTGTGCTTAAATGCTGCTGCTCATTTTGAAGATGGAACATTAAAGTTCGGAGGAGATGAACTTTCATACAATCAAAAAGTATCTGAACAAGGTATTCTTACAAAGGCTTTGTCTATGGGAAGTATCATGAAAAGCTATGATATTGAAAAGATTGACTTGCTTAAAATTGATATTGAAGGAGCAGAGATCGAATTACTTAGTAAAAATAATTCATGGCTGCAGAAGGTAGAAAATATTGTAATCGAAATACACCCACCTTATGATGCTAAGAGTTTAAATAACGACATAGAACCCTATAACTTTTCTATAAAAAATCAGAGAAAAGATGTATTATTTGTCAATAAATCATTAAGCTAATAGTTAGAATTACAACTCAAATAATGCTGGTCTCTGAGTTACTTCATGATAGCATACACTATTTTCGTCAAAGTAATGATAAACAAGACTTTTCCTTGTTCTCTCTTTGTCCAAATGTGGTTCTCCCCCATGCAAAATATTAGCATGCCATATCAAAAGATCGCCTTTTTTTGCTCTGAAAATTTCTTTCTTCAGACCAAGCTCTTTTACTTTATTTTCTAAAAACTCTTCATAAGCCTTATAACTTTGTTTTCCAATTTTAAAAGCATTTCCTTCATTATCATAATCTGAATTTAAAAAATATGGAAGTTTATGGCTTCCTGGAATATAATGAAGTGCTCCATTATTCTCATCGATATCTTCCAGTGCAATCCACACTCCTAAAAGTCCTCCCAGAGGATAAGTAGTCATATGAATACTGTCGGAATGTGTTTTTTGCTGACTCCCATTAATAAAATTAATACTTTGAAAAAGCTTTGCTTCCCCATCAAGTAAAACTGAAAGAAAGTCAAGAAAATCTTTATCATTACCAATCATTCTGATAATATCAGAATGATGAATTGCAAACATTAATTTTCCACCATAACGAAACTTCAAAGTTCCTTCGGTCATTAATTTTTCTATTTCATCATTAATTTGATCAACTATTTCTGTGTTTAAATAATTTTTTAAGATAAGATATCCATTATTATTGTAGTGAATAGTACTTTCTTTATTTTCTTGTGATAATTTTTTATAAAAATTGGTATTTATCAATTTTTCATGATCTATCCCTCTTTCACTTGCTGGAAGATGGGAAAAATCTTTACTTGAAATACTTGAAAAATAACTTTTATTAACACCATATTTCTTATACAACGGAATATTGTGTTTCAACTTTTTCTTATTGAAAAAATTATAGATTGCATATGGTAATTTATAGTTTCGAATCTGTTTAAACATAAATAAGATATGGTGTTAAAATAACTTTGTAAAGTTATAAATAATATTTAGAACCAATCTAAACAATGATTAGGTTTACTATTTTAAGTTAAAGAATTTTCCTTTAATAATGAATGCAATTAAATCTTTCACAAGTTTTTTTACAGAACTCTCGATAATACCATAAGGTCTAAATTCGGGACGAAAACCTCTGAAGAACTCCTCTATATTAGGAAGTTCCCCCCCTTCAAAATCGAATATTTTAGTTTCTATAAAATCTTTAATAACATTATCTATAAGCACAGAAGCTCCAGAAATCTTCACATATTTTTTATCATTAAATGTTCCTAATAAAGCTACAGTATATTTATCTTCGTAAATAGCTATAACATTGATAATACTATTATTATAATAAAAAGCAGAAAATTGAAGATGTCCCAAGTGATAAAACATTTCGAAAATCCTTAAAAATCCACTCAGATCCCCTTCTTTATCTAATCCCAACATATTAGCCTCTATAAAGCCTTTAGCTTCATTAAAGCTTACCATCTTTATTTTAGATACATTTAAGACATCTTTATCTAGCCTTAATTTCCTTTTTCTTTTAGGTGAATATTTAGAGTATACATTTTCATAAGAATCCGGAAGAATTAGAAAGTTTTTTCTTAATTCTATTTGGGAATGAAATTGATTACAATCGTTAAATTTATAAACTCTAACAAGATAATTTTTATTCAGGTATGCATAAAAGGCTTCATTAATTGATATATCTTCCTTCTTTGAAAAGATACCTAACTGCTGACATAACATTGGGTTATGGACAATCTTTAGTCCATATTTTTTCACATATGGAATTGGCATTACTGCTTCATAATCATTATAAACCAGTAATTCCCAACGGTTATTGGAAGAAACATCTAAAAAGACTTTCGAAGCCGAGTATTTTCTTTGCTCAGAATTTTCCAAACATTGTGCATACTTTACAAAATCTATTTCACTATATTTTAATCTCTTAATCATACTAATCCTTCGTCCGAGAAACTAAAATATGCGTTTTGCGTAATAATTAAATGATCCAATAACTGAATATTGAGGAATTTCCCTGCGTCTTTTATTTTTTTAGTAACATCCAGGTCTTCTCTACTTGGTTTTAAACTTCCAGAAGGATGATTGTGGGCAATAACAATTCCTGTAGAAAAATTATCCAAAGCTGTTTTAAATAAAATCCTCACATCAACAATAGATTGGCTGATTCCCCCTTGCGTTAATTGAGAAATCTGAACCACCTTATTGCTTTGATTGAGAAAAATAGCCCAAAATTCTTCGGTTCTTAAATCAGACAAATGATTTTTAAAAATAACATAGGCATCATGACTGTTTGAAATTATTGGTTTCTCAGAAATTTCCTGTCTGCCCCTTCTACGTCCTATTTCAAGAGAGGTGGCAATTGATAGCGCTTTTACTTCACCAACACCCTTAAATTTCATTAAATCTTTAATAGATAGTAAACTCAAGTCATGCCAGTTATTATTTACTGTAGATAAGATCTTTCTAGCAAGTTCTAAAGCAGTTTCATCTCTGCTTCCGCTTCCCATAACAATTGCTAAGAGTTCTGAATCAGAGAGTGAATCTTTACCTTTTTGTAAAAATTTTTCTCTGGGTCTATCATCCTCTGCAAGAAACTTAATGGACATAACTGAAGTTTAAATTAAAAGTACAAAGTACGAATTTTTAATAGAAAGCGTACAAAATAACAGGCTGTTTCGATGAATCAATATATCGGGCAGTTTGTTTCAAGGCATTAAATGAAAGCATAGGACAGCCTAAACTTAAACAAGCTGGATTTTGTGATTCATTATCAGGAATACAACTATAAGAATGAAGAACGATAGCCCTTTCCATAGCATTATTATTGGTAATGTCCAGACCATTTAACCGATAAGACTTTCCAAATCTTCCGGAATAACTTTCTTGGATCTCAAATTTACCTAATGATGACTGATAGGAACCTTCAACATTGCTGAAATTGAGTGCATCAGAATTCTTTATCACTGAACCTGAACCATGAGCTACAATAGCCTGTTGTAATATTTTATTATTTTTCAGATCGTAAATAAAATAACGGTACTTCCCCGAATAGACTCTAAAATTGATAAATACAGCAAGATCCTGATTATAGTTCTTTCCTTTTAAAAATGTTCTAATCTCTGTAATTCTGGATTCTGGCAAATTTGATATGCTTTGTGATTTAAAACCAAAAGTAAAAGACAATAACACAAAAAGAACAATAATTTTTCTCATCATTAAAACTACATTATTCGATAATCATTCCGTCTTTCATGACCAGTTTTCTATCTGTAATTTCAGCAAGATTCGGATTATGGGTTACAATCACAAATGTCTGATTATATTTATCTCTTAAATCAAAAAATAAACGATGCAAGTCATCTGCATTTTTTGAATCAAGGTTACCGGTTGGCTCATCAGCAAAAATAGTTTTAGGTGAGTTAATAAGCGCCCTGGCAACCGCTACCCTCTGTGCCTCACCACCAGATAACTGATTAGGTTTATGATGTAGCCTTTGCTCTATCCTTAGGTCTTCAAATAAAGCGTAAGCTTTTTCCAAAGCTTCTTTTTCATTGGCTCCTGCAATTTTGGTGGGAAGCAAAACATTTTCCAAAGCTGTAAATTCAGGAAGTAACTGGTGAAATTGAAATACAAAACCAATATTCTGGTTTCTGAACTTAGAAAGCTGTTTATCATTCATATTGATAAATGATTCTCCAGCCAAAGTAATTTCCGTGTCGTAATTCTTTGAGTTGGTAGGCGAATCCAAAGTTCCTAAAATTTGTAGAAGTGTAGATTTCCCTGCTCCGGACTCTCCTACGATAGAAACAACTTCTCCCGTTTTGATATGAATATCAACACCTTTTAATACTTCTAAATTCCCATATGACTTATGGATATTTCTTGCTATAATCATGGTTCAAAAATAGTGAATATAAATAAAATTCTAATGATGTTAATACAATTTTTTAATCAGTAGAAATCCTCTCAGCGTTAAAGTTTTAAAAACAAAAAACCTCTCGAAATGAGAGGTTTTTTGTTATAATACAAACTGGACTGATTACAGTAATAAAGTTAAAGGACTTTCCAGATATGTTTTTAAAGTTTGTAAGAATTGGGCACCCGTAGCACCATCTACTACTCTGTGATCACATGCTAATGAAAGCTTCATGATATTTCCAACAACAATCTCACCATTTTTCACAATTGGTTTTTCAATGATTGCACCTACAGAAAGAATTGCTGAGTTTGGCTGGTTAATGATACTTGTAAATGTTTCAATTCCGAACATTCCTAGATTAGAGATCGAGAATGTAGAACCTTCCATTTCGTTTGCTTTTAAACCTTTAGATTTAGCTCTTGAAGCCATATCTTTTACAGCAGCCGAAATCTGAGTGTAATTCATCTGATCGGTATTCTTAAGAACAGGAACAACCAATCCGTCAGGAATTGCAACAGCTACTCCAACATTAATATTTCCTCTGTGAATGATCTTATCTCCTGCCCAACTTGAATTTACCTGTGGATGTTTTCTTAATGCAACAGCAGTTGCTTTAATAATCATATCGTTGAAAGAAATTTTAGTATCTGGTAAAGAATTGATTTCTTTTCTGGCCTCAATTGCTTTATCCATGTTGATCTCCACCATCAGATAATAGTGTGGAGCAGAGAATTTACTTTCAGCAAGACGTTTTGCAATAATATTTCTTACCTGAGAATTTGGAGTTTCTGTATCTTCTCCCTGAACAAAACTTAATGCTACTTGAGCTGCCGCTGAACTTGCCGCTGGAGCAGAAGTATTTGGTTTTGCCTGAGAAGGCTGATAATTTTCAATATCTTTTTTTACAATTCTTCCGTTTTCTCCGGATCCCTGAACACCATGAATATCAACACCTTTTTCCTGCGCTATTTTCTTAGCTAAAGGAGAAATTGCAACTCTGTCTGTAGATGAAGAACTTACTGCTTCTGTTTCAGGTTTTTCTTCAGACTTAGCTTCTGGTTTTTGTTCAGCAGGTTTTTCTGAAGTCTGAGTTGCAGGTTTTGCAGCTCCAACTCCTGAAACATCTGTTCCTTCGGGACCAATAATTGCTAGTACTGAATCTACTGGAGCAGCTCCGTTTTCCTCAACACCCTGCTTCAATAAAACTCCGTTAAATTCAGATTCAAAATCCTGAACCGCTTTATCGGTTTCGATCTCAGCGAGAAGGTCACCTTCTTTTACTGTATCACCAACGTTTTTATGCCATTTAGCCACTTTCCCTTCTGTCATTGTATCAGAAAGTCTTGGCATTGTAATAACTTCTACACCAGCAGGAACTTCAGCAGAAGTTTGTTCTACACTGGTTTCTTTATTTTCGGTTTTAGCCTCTTCTTCAGATTTTTTCTCCTCCGAACCTTCGGCTGCGGGAGCATTACCCCCTTTTAAAGAAGATATATCTTCACCTTCATTACCAATGATTGCAAGAACAGAATCTACAGCTGCAGCACCGCCTTCTTCTACACCAATGTATAAAAGGGTTCCTTCTATTTCAGATTCGAAATCCTGAACAGCTTTATCTGTTTCAATTTCAGCTAAAATATCTCCTTCTTTTACTTTATCGCCAACGTTTTTATGCCATTTCGCCACTTTTCCTTCCGTCATCGTATCGGAAAGACGAGGCATTGTAATTACTTCTGCCATAATTTTTTAATATGATAATGAATTAATTTGATAATTTGATAATGAAAGGGAACATGATAATTAACTCTTTGTCATTATCATATTATCTCATATTATTTATTAGTTATTTTCCAGTTTGTTTACGAATGGATAATTTTCCTGCGCATAAACATACTCATAGATCTTCTCTTGCGTAGGGTATGGAGAGTTTTCCATAAACTCAACACATTCGTCAACAAAATCTCTGGATTTATTTTCAATAGCTTCCAATTCAGCTTCAGTTGCCCAATTATTTGCTAAAATTCTTTCTTTTACAAATTCAATAGGATCATCCTTTTTATGAATTGATACTTCTTCTTTAGATCTGTAAGGTTCAGCATCAGACATAGAGTGACCTCTGTAACGGTAAGTTCTTGCCTCGATAAATGTTGGCCCATCTCCTCTTCTTGCTCTTTCTACAGCTTCATAAGCTGCTTCAGCCACTTTCTCAGGATCCATAGCATCTACAGCAAGACAAGGCATTTCATACCCTAATCCTAATTTATAAATATCTTCGTGGTTTGCTGTTCTTTTTACAGAAGTTCCCATTGCGTATTGATTGTTTTCAACAACAAATACTACAGGAAGTTTCCAGTTCATAGCCATGTTAAATGTTTCATGTAATGAACCCTGTCTTGCTGCTCCATCTCCGAAGAAACAAACATTTACAGCTTTTCTATCAAAATATTTATCTGCGAAAGCAATACCAGCTCCCAAAGGAATCTGTCCCCCTACAATACCATGACCTCCGTAGAAACGGTGTTCTTTACTGAAAATATGCATAGAACCACCCATACCTCCAGACGTTCCTGTTGCTTTTCCGCAAAGTTCTGCCATGATTCTTTTAGGATCTACTCCCATTGCCATTGGATGGATATGACATCTGTAAGCAGTAATCATACTATCTTTCGTTAAATCCATTGCATGTGTAAAACCTGCAGGAATGGCTTCCTGACCATTGTACAAATGTAAAAAACCTCTGATCTTTTGTTTTAGATAAAGAGAACGGCATTTGTCTTCAAACCTTCTCCACATTGTCATATCTTCATACCACTTAAGGTATACCTCTTTAGAAAATTCTTTCATGTGCTAGCTCTTGCTTATTTATTATGAAATAGTTGAGCAAAATTATAAAAAAAACTTCGTTTTTATTGTATACATACCAATTGTTTTTTTGGTTATAATGTTATATTTGAGTTTTTAATTTAAACATGGAAGAAAAACAAACATCATCGATACATAAAATCTCTAAAATTATCTCAGAATTTTTTAATCCTTTGGTATCGTTATTTTTATTTTTCGTTTATAAAAGTATACGGGATTACTCCCTTAAAGACTCAATATTATACTTTCTTCCTATACTCCTTATCATCATATTACCTGTAATTATCTGGCTCATCTGGAATGTAAAAACAGGAAGGTACACCAACATGGATGTTTCAAACAGAGTTCAGAGAAAAACTTTCTATATTTTCACTGCAATTACCGTTATCCTTTATCTCCTTTTCCATTACATCAAAAACGGAACGCTTGATTTTTTAATGTTGTTCATACTTATTCTTCTTTTTGCTTTACAAGTAAGTAATTTCTTCATTAAAAGTTCTATGCACACTGCTTTCAATGTATTTGTTGCTTCTTTATTCTACTCGTTAGATTGGAAAATGGGCATTGTATGGTTAGGTATAGCTGTTATTGTAGGGATTACAAGAGTCATATTAAAAAGACACACCGTAAAAGAAGTATTTATGGGTGGAGGAATAGCTTTTCTAATTTCTTTTCTTTATCTTTATTGCAATATACACTTTCAACATTAGAATATTTTATGAAAATAAATCACCTTACAACTGCAGAAGAAAACTTAATGAAGCTATTCTGGAAGCTCGATTCATTTTATTTGAAAGATGTTATGGAGCAGCATCCGGAACCAAAGCCACATCAAAATACGGTCTCCACTTATTTAAAGATCCTGGTTGAAAAGGGTTATCTTTCTACTCAAAAAGAAGGTAGGATCTTTAAGTATACAGTAACAATTCCACATGAAAATTATAAAAAGTTTTTATTAAAAGAGCTTTCACATAATTTCTTTCATGATTCTGGAAAAGAAATTCTACAGTTTTTATTTAATGAAAAACTAATATCTAAGGATGACTTACAAGAGTATTTTGATCTTAAGATTGAAATGAAACCTGTAAAAGCTAAAGCGCCGAAATTGGAAATAGCCAATGAGATTCTTAATCCGAAAAAAGATAAGAAAAGTAGAGATAAGAAGAAAAAGAAGAAAAAGGATTAATTTCTAAAAAGAAAGTATTCTATATTTAAAAAGTACATCTTATATCATATATAAACGGAATACTTCGAGAATAAAAGACATAAAAAAAGCGGCTTAAAAGCCGCTTATATTTTTTACCAACGATTTCCACCGCCGTTTCCACCACGGTTGTTACCTCCGCCGTAGCCACCGCCACCGTTTCCACCTCTGTTATTTCCATAACCACCACCGCTTCTGTTGTTATCGAAGCTTCTTCTTGGCTTCTCCTCTCTAGGTTTAGCTTCAGAAACGTTAAGTGTTTTTCCGTTGAATTCTTTCTCATTAAGAGCTTCAATAGCCTGCTTTCCTTCTTCTTCCCCCATTTCTATGAAACCAAAACCTCTGGAACGACCAGTTTCTTTGTCTGTAATGATTTTTGCAGAAGATACTTCTCCAAATTCTGCGAATAAATCTTGTAATTCGTACTCTTTAGTTGAGTAATTGATGTTTGAAACAAAAATGTTCATTGTTAAATAAAATTATAATAATTAATAAAAATTTGGTATATAAAAGAAAAGCAACATATATTAAATGAACAAATATTGATTCCAAATATAAACGTTCGCAAGATACAATTTAATATTTCAAATCAAAACCTTTTTATAAGTATTTTATCACTCACTTTTGATGTACGCATTAAAATTATCGTTAAACAATATTTTTTAATTGTTATAAAATAATATTTTGGGTATTTCTTTACAAAAATTAAATATTTTTTAACATTAAATCTAACACCAAATTAACCTTTATATAGCAATTAATACAGTAAAAATACATATTTTCAAATTAAAACCACAGTTATTCCGCTTTATCGTTAAACATTTTTAAAATTAATTTAACCTTACATTCTAAAAATACCCTGTTCAAGTTTATGATTTTCTTTATAAGAATGTGTACAATGGATTAAATAATAAAATTATACGTTTTACTTTTTAAAACAAATAACAAAACAAGCTGATTGAGAAAATAAATATTTCTCTTTAGATAACTAAATCCCTTTCCTTTGATTAAGCCATTTTTTAACGTTAAATTTGTATCTCAAATTATTAAAAGATGAACTACCATACTAGAAAATGGGTAAAACCAGAAGATCTTAATCCTAATCATTCACTTTTTGGAGGAAGATTATTACAATGGATTGATGAAGAGGCAGCACTTTATGCTATTATCCAGTTAGAAAACACAAAAGTTGTTACCAAATTTATTTCAGAAATTAACTTCATTAGCTCAGCCAAACAAGGTGATATTGTTGAAATTGGTATTGAAGTTTTAGCATTCGGCTCCACATCTATCACTCTTCAATGTGAGGTAAGAAATAAGATGACTCACCAAACTATTATTACGGTGGACAAAATTGTGATGGTTAATTTGGGTGAGGATGGCAATCCTATTCCACATGGAAAAACGCAGGTTGAATTTGTAAAAGACCGATTAAATAATCCATTATGAAAATCTTTATAAAAAATATGGTTTGTGGCAGGTGCATTTCTGCCGTGTCAGCTATTTTTAATGATTTTAAGATTGATATAAAATCTATACATCTTGGTGAAGTTGAAACCGAATTTGATATTTCAGATCAAGAATTAACTTCCATCGAAGAGCAGTTAGAAAAGACTGGTTTTGAAAGAATAAAAGATTCTTCACATCAGTTAATTGAAAAGATCAAAAACCTTATTATCATAAAGATCAGTGAACTTGATATTGATGAAAACTTCTTATTATCAGAATTTCTCACCTCAAAACTTCATAAAGATTACAGTTCACTTTCCAAAACATTCTCACAAAACGAAAATATTACATTAGAACAGTTCTTCATTCTTCAAAAAATTGAGAAGGTAAAAGAGCTTCTTTTGTATAATGAATTTAACTTAACCGAAATTGCAGGAAAGTTAGGCTATAAAAGCGTACAGCATTTATCCTCACAATTTAGAAACAGTACGGGTTTTACTCCCACCGAATTTAAAAAACTAAAGGTTCATAACAGAAAACCTTTGGATTTTGTCTAGGTATTTTAGATGCTGGTGAGAGACTTTTAGTTTTATAATAAGATAAGATTATAACAATCCATTTTCTTAAGTAATTATTTATTAAAATAAAGATACAATCTTGTATCATCACTTCTTTACAACTTCTCATTTTCGAGCACTACAACTTACCGGCTTTCCAAATTTTATAACTATTATCCTTAAATTTATAACAGGTATCCTTTTGCTTTTTGGAACTTTGTCATATAATTTAAGATCATGGAAAGACAATATAGAATACTTGGAATGAGCTGTTCGGGCTGTAAGAGAAGAATTTCAGAAAGACTAAACACTTTGGAGGGCATAGAAGCCGATATTAACCTGGAGACAAAAATGGTTACTATTATTTCTAATCAGGAAATTGATCTTATGAACCTAAATAAAGTGTTAGAGGAGATTGGTCACTATCAATTAGAAGATATCATTGCTTTGAAGGAAAGCGAATATAAAGACAATAACATCATTTAAGATCATGGAACAACAATATAAAATACTTGGAATGACCTGTTCAGGTTGTCAGAAAAAAATCTCAGAAAAGCTTAATGCTATTGAAGGAATAAAAGCTGACATTAATCTGGAAACAGGTCTGGCAACTATTACTTCTGATAAAGACATTGATCTTAGTAATCTCAATAAAGTTTTGGGAGAAATTGGTCATTACCAGTTAGAAGACCCTACTCAACAAGGGAAAACTTTTATAAAACCTCAAGATCGCATTTCCCCGTCGTCAGTATATTATTGTCCTATGGAATGTGAGGGTGATAAAGTATATTTCAAACAAGGAGAAAGATGTCCCGTCTGCAAGATGTATTTAGTTCCTATTGAGGAAAAACAATCTAAAGATCCAAACTATAAACCCACCTACTCTTCGGCCAATCTACCGGAAAATTTCAAAGATAGTATTGGAAAATATTATTGTCCGATGTTTTGTGAGGGTGATAAAGTGTATGATGAAAAAGAAGACTGTCCTGTTTGTCATATGCATATGGAGGAGATTACAGAAGATTTGGTTAAAAAATCCGTTTCACAACATTCACATCAGCAATCCCATTCCCATACTCACCATCACCAGGAAGCTCCAAGAGTTACGGATGATATGGCAGGAAAATACTATTGCCCAATGTATTGCGAAGGGGATAAAACCTATGACAGTAATGTGGGATGTCCTGTATGCGGAATGGATCTTGTAAAATATCCTGAAAAGAAAACCGCAAAGTACAGCTGTCCTATGCATCCGGAAATCATCCGTGATGAACCTGGAAGTTGCCCGATTTGTGGAATGGATCTGGTAAGGATGCCTGATACCGAAGGTGAAGAAGATGATGAAACACACAACATACTGAAAAGGAAATTTATTATTTCATTAGGGTTCACCATTCCTGTATTTATTCTTTCAATGGGTGGGATGTTCATTAATTTCCCTTTCTCTCATCAAATTCAAGGGATTATTGAGCTTCTGCTTACTCTTCCCGTGCTTTTTTATTCGGGATGGTTCTTAATGAAAAGAGGCTGGGTTTCATTCAAAACCTGGAATTTAAATATGTTTAGTTTAATTGCTCTGGGAGTTTCCGCAGCATTTATATTCAGTATTATTTCTTTGGTATTTCCAGATATCATACCTCATGAAATCCGCGGACATAACCATGAGATCCCACTTTATTTCGAGGCAGTCTGTGTGATTTTGACGCTTGTTATTTTAGGACAATTAATGGAAGCTGCAGCCCATAAAAAAACAGGAAACGCCATCAGAGAATTAATGAACCTTTCTCCTGATGAAGCCAACCTTATGATTAATGGTGAAGAAAAGAGAGTACTTCTTTCACAGGTTAAAATCGGAGATCTTCTAAAAGTAAAACCCGGTGAAAAAATCCCTGTAGATGGAAAGATTACGGAAGGTAATTCTATTGTAGATGAAAGTATGATCACTGGAGAGCCGATTCCTGTTGAGAAGAATATTGATGATAGAGTTTCTTCGGGGACCATCAATGGCAATCAGGTTTTCATTATGAAAGCTGAAAAGGTAGGTGATGAAACCCTGCTTTCGCAGATTATAAAAATGGTGAATGAAGCAAGCCGAAGTAAGGCACCAATTCAAAAGTTAACTGATAAAGTTTCTAAAATCTTTGTTCCGACAGTGATCCTTATTGCTGCACTTACATTTGTAGGCTGGCAATTCTTTGGTCCTGAAGGTAAAAGAAGTCTATTTGCTTTCGTTAATGCAGTAGCTGTTTTAATTGTTGCCTGTCCTTGTGCCCTTGGTCTGGCCACTCCAATGTCTTTAATGGTAGGTATCGGCAAGGGAGCAAAAAATGGAATATTGATCAAAAATGCAGAGGCTCTGGAACACATGAATAAAGTAAATGTTTTAATTACAGACAAAACGGGAACCTTAACCGAAGGAAAACCTTCTGTAGAGTACATTGAAAGTATAAATAATGGAGATCAAAATCAAATATTGAAACTGGCATTCTCCTTAAATCAAAATTCAGAACATCCTTTATCTAATGCTGTTATCAACAAAGCAAAAGAACAGAATCTCACCTCTGAGAAAGTAGAAAAATTTGAAAATATATCCGGAAAAGGAGTTAAAGGAAATATTAATGGGAAAACTATATATGTAGGAAATGAAAGTCTATTGACTTCCCATCAAATTTCTATTCCAGATCATTTAAAGCAAAAAGCGGTTGAAGTTCAGTCAAAGGCACATACCATTTCTTATGTAGCAGAAGATAATACCGCTCTAGGATTTATAAGCTTTACTGATAAAATTAAAGAAAGCTCCAAGAAGGCTGTTGAACTTTTAATGAAGGAAGGTTTGGAGATTATTATGATGACAGGTGATAATGAACATACGGCTAAAGCTGTTGCATATGAATTAGGTATCAAACATTTTAAAGCGAACTGTTTACCTGAGGATAAACTAAATGAGGTTAAAAGACTTCAGAAAGAGGGGAAAATTGTAGCTATGACAGGAGATGGCATCAACGACTCCCCTGCTTTGGCACAAGCGGATATCGGAATTGCAATGGGAACAGGAACAGATGTCGCTATTGAAAGTGCTGAAATTACATTACTTAAAGGAGATATCATTGGAGTTGCAAAAGCAAAACTCCTAAGTGAAAAATTATTAAAAAACATCAAAGAAAATCTGTTTTTCGCATTCATTTATAATGTATTGGGAGTACCTATTGCGGCAGGATTATTGTATCCATTTTTTGGAATTCTATTATCACCCATGATTGCTGCAGCAGCGATGAGCTTCAGTTCTCTTTCAGTGATTTTAAATTCATTACGATTAAACTCTGTTGATCTGGACATTAAATAGTATATTTTCTCTCGCAGATTATTCAGGGTTTTCGGAAAAAAAAGATTTACTAATCTTAATCTGCGAGAGATAAAAAAATATGAAAAAGAAAAATCTATATATTGGATGTTCAGGCTTTTACAATAATGATTGGAAAGGCTCTTTTTATCCGGACAATACACCAACTAAAGATTTTCTTACTTTATATTCAAAAGAGTTTAATGCTGTTGAAATTAATTCTACTTTCTATCGAAAGCCAACAGCAAAAACACTAATTAAATGGTTCGATGAAACACCTGAAGAGTTTAGATTTTTCATTAAGATTCCAAAAACTATTTCTCACGAGAAACGATTACTGGACTGCAAAGAAGAAATCTCAGAATTCTGTCAGCATATCCATGAAAATTTGAAGGAAAAGCTTTCCGGATTTTTGTATCAGTTCCCACCATCTTTTAAAAATACTCCAGAAAATATAGAGTTAATCCTAAAAAATATCGATTCAGCATTTTTAAATGTCATAGAGTTCAGACATGAATCCTGGTGGCGTGATGAGATTTTTGATATTTTAAGACCTAAAAATATTATTTTTTCCGGTGTCAGCTTTCCCGGTAATTTACCAGAAGAAGTAATTATCAACAATAATGAAGTAATGTATTACAGATTACATGGAAAACCTGTTCTTTACAAATCTGAATACAGTGAAGAATTTCTCAATAATTTAGCAGAAAAAATACAGATATCACAAAATAAAACATTTATATTTTTTAATAATACATGGGGAGTTTCGGCAATTAAAAATGCAATGTATCTTAAAAAGATTTTACTTTGAAAACTGTCTAAAAATTAGCACATTAAAATATTATTAAAAAGCAAAACTTAAAGTAAATTGGCATACATATTGTTAACATTAGTTTACAAATTTTAACGATATTTAACAATTAATCTCCAATTATTTCATGAAAAAACTTTTTGCGGAAAAGTCTCGAAATACGACTTTTCTTGGGATGTTTGCATTGATGAGTGCAACTTCAATTTTATTTAACAGCTGTAATCAGAAAAAAGATGAGAAAGATTCTGAGAAGATGATTTCTAAAGACCATCCCGTCGCAAAAACAGTCCCCTTATTGGACGATAATGAAAATCTAACCGACAAAAGAGTTATATATCTAACTTTTGATGACGGTCCGAATCGAGGAACCGAAAATCTACTGAAAATTTTACGTAAAAGAAATGTATGTGCAACAGCTTTTTTAGTTGGAAAACATTCTTATGACAGTAATAGACAAAAGGATGATCTGGATCTTTTAAGACAGGATCCTTTGATTGAACTGGCTAATCACAGTTTTACGCATGCACATAATAAATATTCTAATTTTTATCAAAATCCTGATGCTGTGGTTCATGATTTTGATAGAGCAAAAGACAGTTTAAAACTTTATGATAAAATAGCGAGAACTCCGGGAAGAAATATATGGCGACTGAACAATATTAATGTTACCGATATAAAAAGCTCTACTCTGGCTGCAAATAGCCTGAAGAAAGCAGGTTATAAAGTAATTGGTTGGGACCTTGAATGGAAACCTACTAATAAGATGGTATTAAAAGGCAGTCACGAAGCAATGCTTAAAAAGGTTGACAGTATATTTTTCAATGATCTCGAAAAAACGTCAAGACACCTGGTCTTTTTAACTCATGATCAATATTTAGCGGATACAGACTCTATTAATGAACTTGATCTGTTTATTGAAAAATTACAGAAGAGTAATCGATTTGTATTTAGAAAGATCTCTTCCTATCCTAAGATCAATGACGTTTTAAATTAAGAGTATTATCATTAATAAATTGAGAAATAGTAAATTTTTAATCGCGGATAAACCGTTCTTAAAACTCTTTTTAAAATTTTACAAAATCATTAGTATTTTGCTCTAAGAATTCAGAAATTTGCAATTATGGATATTAAAGAAAATTACAATAACATAAAAAAACAACTTCCTAATGAGGTTCAGCTGGTCGCAGTTTCTAAAACACATCCTGTATCAGCTATTCAGGAGGTTTATAGCTTAGGGCAAAAAGTTTTTGGAGAAAACAAAGTTCAGGAGCTGATGGAAAAATACCCTCTCCTGCCAAAAGATATTCAATGGCATCTGATTGGGCACCTTCAGACCAATAAGGTAAAGTATATCGCAGAATTCATCGACACCATTCAAAGCGTTGATTCTGAGAAACTTTTAATAGAAATAAATAAAGAAGCAGTTAAATACAAACGTAAAATTAAAGTTCTCTTACAAGTAAAAATTGCGGTTGAGGAAAGTAAATTTGGCTTTGAAATTTCAGAAGCACAAGACATTTTTCAAAAATACATAAACGGTGATTTTTCGAATATTGAAATAACCGGATTAATGGGAATGGCAACTTTCACAGAAGATGAAGAGCAGGTAAAAAAGGAATTTTTAAAATTAAAAAATGTTTTTAACGAATTAAATCAATTGAAAAAACTAGATACATTATCAATGGGAATGAGTGATGATTTCCCTATTGCCATTGAATGCGGTGCTAATTCTGTAAGAGTAGGGTCCGCTATTTTCGGAAGAAGAGATTATACTAAATAAAGTATTTAGGTATAGTTTTTGCTAATAATTCAATCAAAAAATCTAAATTTGCAACTATGCAAAAAATCCTTATAGTAGAAGACGAAAAAGCAATCTCAGGAGTACTGCACAGTATTCTTTCAGATGAACTTACCAATTACGAATTTGTTGTAGCCGAAGATGGTTTGGAAGGCTATAAACATTTAGAAAAAGAAGATTTCGCATTGGTAATTTCAGACATAAAAATGCCAAAACTTTCAGGAACTGAGCTATTAAAGCAAGCTCTGCTGCTTAAACCTGAAACCACTTTTATTATGATCTCAGGACATGCAGACATTGATTCTGCTGTATCTTGTTTAAAGGATGGTGCATATGACTTCATCTCTAAGCCAATCGACATCAATAGGTTGATTACAAGTGTAAAAAATGCTTTGGTTAAAGAGACCTTAAAAAAAGAAAATAAAAATCTTCAGACCGAAAATAAAACACTAAAGAGGAAGGTAAACAAAAAGTACCAAATGATTGGTGAGTCTCCGGCTTTACAGAAAATTCAGGATATGATCGGAAAGGTTGCTGTTTCGGATGCAAGAGTTTTAATTACCGGACCCAATGGGGCAGGAAAAGAATTGGTTGCTCATGCTATCCATAATCAAAGCGAACGTGCAAGAGGACCTATGATCGAAGTGAACTGTGCTGCAATTCCTTCTGAACTTATTGAATCAGAACTTTTCGGACACGTTAAAGGTTCATTTACAGGGGCTATTAAAGATAAGCAGGGTAAATTTGAACAAGCAACGGGAGGTACTATTTTTCTTGATGAGATCGGAGATATGAGTCTTATTGCCCAGGCTAAAGTATTAAGAGCCCTTCAGGAAAGCAAAGTTTCTCCTGTAGGAAGCGATAAAGAAATTAAGGTTGATGTAAGGGTACTTGCAGCAACCAACAAAAATATGCAGAAAGAAATTGAGGAAGGAAAATTTAGAGAAGATCTTTACCACAGGCTTTCTGTAATTGAAATTTATGTTCCCCCATTGGATGATAGAAAAGAAGATATCAAATTATTAGTGGACCATTTTTCAGGACTGATCTCCGATGAACATGGTACAGCGGTGAAAAAATTTGATGATGATGCTATTGAAGCGCTTAAAGCCCTTTCATGGACTGGAAATATCAGAGAGTTGAGAAATGTTGTTGAAAGATTAATTATCCTTGGTGGAAGCACTGTTTCCAAAGAGGATGTCGCAAATTTTGTAAGAAAATAATTTAATTATAACCTAAATAAATTATAAAAAATTTGCAGTATTCACACTGCAAATTTTTTTTTGTTAAAACTATGAGCTTTTTAAATAAAAACTATACTAAAGAATGCCTTACATTGGCACTACCCGTAATGCTAACGCAGGTAGGACAAGTTTCTGTAAACTTATTTGATAATATTATTGTTGGAAAATTACTGGGTGCAGATGCCTTAGCTTCAGTGTCTTTAGGGAATGCTGTATTTTTCTCTATGTTCGTATTGGCACTGGGATTTTCCTTTGCTATTCCACCTTTGGTTTCAGAGGCGCACTCGAGACATGACCATAAAACCATTAATTCTGTTTTCAGTCACGGATTTGTTATTAATATGACCGTGGGGATAATTTTAATGGGAATTTTATTATTAGGATTGCCTCTACTCTATCATTCCGGTCAACCGGCTAAGATCGTTCCTGATACGGTAGACTTTTTAGGCATCATGGCGATAAGCATGATCCCTTTCATGGCATTTCAGACCCTCAGAGAGGTTTCTGAGGGCTTATCTTACACCATTGGAGTTACGAAAGCGACCATTATTGCCAATGTTATTAATATCGTTTTAAACTACGTTTTCATCAAGGGACTTTTTGGATTCCCTCCAATGGGGGTAAAAGGATCTGCATTGGCTAGTTTAATTGCGAGAATTTTTATGGTGGTATTCTTATATTTCGTTTTACTAAAAGAAGAAAGAACGAGACGCTATATCAAAGATTTTTCCTTGAAGATCCAGGTATTTTCTAAAAATATGTTTGATAAAATGGTAAGATTAGGATTACCTACCGCTTTACAGATGTTCTTTGAAGTAACTGCTTTTGCCGGTGCTGCTTTTATCTGTGGATTAATTTCTGCTCATGATATTGCCTCACACCAGATTGCTCTCAGTATGGCTTCATTTACCTTTAACCTCTGTGTAGGATTTAGTGTTGCATCAACTGTAATGATCGGAAGAAAAATGGGTGAGCAAAATTATGTTGAACTTAGAAAAGTTGGAATAAACAACTTGAAAATTGCGTTTATCTTCATGTGTATTTGTGGAGTTGTATTTATTTTGGGTAGAAATATCCTTCCTACATTCTTCACTAAAAAAGAAGAGATCGAAGTAATTACATTAGCTTCAAAACTAATGATCATCGCTGCTCTGTTTCAGTTATCAGATGGAATCCAGGTAACAGCTTTGGGAATGCTGAGAGGTATACAGGACGTTAAAATCCCTTCTATTTATACTTTTATAGCCTATTGGGTAATTACAATCCCACTCGGGTATTTCTTTTGTGTCACATTAGAAATGGGCGCTTTTGGAATGTGGATTGCCTTAGGATTGGGATTAACGATCTCTGCGGTCTTCCTTGTAAAAAGATTTTTAAATATGTCGGCTAAGAAAATAAAACAGAATATATAATAGAAAGCGGTCTTTACAGGCCGCTTTTTTATTTTTTATTTAACCTTTTCAAAGCTCTATTTAAACTTCTTATTGTAACTCCTAAATAAGCTGCCATGTCTTCTTTTGAAATTTCAATTTCTTGTTTGGATTGTAATTCCAATAGTTTCGCTAAGCTGTGTTCAGTGGTATGAAGTTGTTGATAAGATGCCCTGGCAGAAGTATTAATGATACGCTCAGCAAAGGCATTTAATAATAAATTATTTAATGCTATATCATTTTCAACTAATGTTCTGAAATAAGGAACAGAAATCGCATAGACAGATACTTCCGTCACTGCTTCAATAGTACACAGGCAATTAATATTTTTAATGAATTCAATTTCACCAATAATTTCACCTTTCCCAAGAAACTCCATAATATACTCTTTATTATTTTCTTCTTCAAAATAGCATTTGGTAACACCATCATTAATAAGCATTACTTTCGGGGATTTTTCATTTTGTACAAATATCCTTGTGCCTTTTGAAAATGATCTGATCACGATATCTTCTTTACGTTCCTGCTTACTGTAAAGTTGTTCTAAATAGCTCAAAAAAGTTTCATTGGTTCTTAACATATTCCATTCGGGACAAATGTCCTTTGCTTTTATATAATTTATTCTGATTTTTGCACAGAGAAATGTACAAAATAAAATGAAAAATCATATTACAACAATAGCATTTGACGCAGACGATACCCTTTGGGTGAATGAACCCTATTTTCAGGAAGCTGAAAAGGAATTCTGTGTACTTCTTGAAGATTATCTTCCACGACATTCGGTATCGCAGGAATTGTTTAAAACAGAAATGCAAAATCTGCATCTTTATGGTTATGGGATAAAAGGTTTTATGCTCTGTATGATCGAAACCATCTGTAGGGTTTCTAATGAAACGGCTTCCATGCAATTAATAAACAAAGCAATTGATCTTGGCCACGAATTATTACAACAACCTGTTCAGCTTTTAGATGGAGTCACAGAAACATTAGAAGATCTGAAAGGAAAATACAGATTGGTTATGGCAACCAAAGGTGATCTGCTGGATCAGGAGCGTAAGCTTAAAAAATCAGGATTAGAGAATTATTTCCATCATATAGAGATCATGAGTGATAAACAAAATACTGATTATACAAAGCTTCTGAAGCATTTAGACTGTAAACCTGAGAATTTTATGATGTTAGGCAATTCCATAAAATCTGATATTTTACCTGTATTGGAAATTGGTGGATTTGCAGCTCATATCCCATTTCATACGACCTGGGCACATGAGCAGCATGAACATCAGTTGAAACATGAAAGGTTTATTGAGTTGGAAAATATTGATGAAGTATTGAAATATTTGGTTCAGTAAAATATTTAAACTCTGTATGAAAGTTAAAAATATTGTCATTTCGAACGCAATGTAATGAAGTGAGAAATCTTTTGTATTCTGAATGACAGCATTCAAAGAAAAAACTCGCCCAAAAGGACGAGTTTCTCAATTTATTTCTTCAAACATTTTTCTAAGAACTGATCTTGTTCCCATAAAAGGTGAAGTATATTTTCTTTAGCTACATAACCGTGAGCTTCTTTAGGTAAAAGAACCATTTTTACAGGTGCACCAAGATTTTTTAAAGCCTGGAAATATCTTTCTGTCTGTAAAGTAAAAGTTCCTGGATTGTTATCTGCATCACCATGAATTAAAAGTAATGGGGTTTTCATTTTATCAGCATTCATGAATGGAGACATCGTGTTGTAAATTTCCGGAACGTCCCAATAATTTCTTTGTTCACTCTGGAAACCAAAAGGCGTTAAAGTTCTGTTATATGCACCACTTCTTGCAATTCCGCAAGCGAATAGTTTAGAGTGTGTTAAAAGATTTGCCGTCATAAAAGCCCCATAAGAATGTCCTCCAACAGCCACTTTCTTTCTGTCAATATAACCCAACTGGTCTACAGCATTAATCGCTGCTTCAGCATTGGCAACTAATTGTGGAATAAAAGTATCATTAGGTTCAGTTTTTCCTTCTCCGATGATTGGGAAAGCTGCATCATCAAGAACTGCATATCCTTTTGTTGTCCAATACACAAAAGACCCATAATAAGGGAAAGTAAAATCATTAGGATTCTGCGTATTTTGCCCTGCCGTATTCTTGTCTTTGTATTCCGTCGGATATGCCCAGATCAGCAATGGAAGTTTTTCGTTCTTTGCTTTTCTATCATAATTAGCCGGTAAATAAAGAGTTCCTGTTAATGTTACCCCATCATTTCTTTTGTATGT
Organism: Chryseobacterium sp. FW101-FHT12H09; assembly: GCF_058790395.1. Classification (NCBI taxonomy): domain Bacteria; kingdom Pseudomonadati; phylum Bacteroidota; class Flavobacteriia; order Flavobacteriales; family Weeksellaceae; genus Chryseobacterium; species Chryseobacterium sp. FW101-FHT12H09. The sequence goes on from NZ_JBYTCP010000004.1 coordinate 307,467, forward strand.
AATTACTTCTTTATACACATCTTTTATACTTTCAAAAGGATTAGCAAAATTAGTTACGGGCTCTGATTTATTAGATTTAATATTTTTCTTAAAATAATTCGGATACTGACTTGCAGACTGCTGAATAGTAAGAACCTCTCCTTTTGCAGGATTAAGAATATCTATTATATCCTCTTTGGCATTCTTTAAATTCGAAGTATATAGTCTTTTCTTTTTTAAAGTTTTCATATCCATTTCATCAATAAAAGGATGTTGTCCATCTTTTGTAAAGCCATCCCCGATAAGATAAGCTTTCCCTCCTTTCATATCGAGAACTGTTCTTCCAAATTGATTTTTTGTCGTATTAAAATTCCCTGGATCACTATAAACATCCTGATAATTTCTGTCATCAATAACTTTCGATTCACCGTTGTTTAAATCAACTAAGAAAGATTTTGTATTTCTGGTATCATACCAATCTTCTGAAACAATAGCATAATGATCGTTCGTCCAACTTGTACCTTCATATCTTTGTTTTGTTTTAAAGAAAGATTTTGCAGTGGTATTAAATGGTGCTTCCCAGGTAAAAACTTCGTCTCTGTATTCTGCTGATTTAGATTGATCCCCACCATCCAAAGCTTCAGCATAAACCAAGGTTGCAGGCATATCACTTCTCCAGCCCATATCTCTTTTTCCTGTTCTTACGGATGCAAAACCTTTAGGCATGATTTCGTTTAATGGAACTTCATTTACCACTTTCACTACATTCCATTTAGCATCGTAAACAGTTGTCGTCATTGGAAATCTATTTAAAGGGACAATGTATGAGAATGGTTTTTTAATAGTGGTTGCCATTAAATAATTACCGTCGGGTGAAAAGCTTAAACCAGAATACATATCCTGATCCTTTATTTTCTTGAGATTCCCACTAAGGTCTACATTATAAATATCTGCAGCTGTAAGAATTTCAAAGTTCTTTTCATCCTGAGGGTTTTTAAGAAGATCCTGATAGGTTCTGTTTTGAGAAACTTTTCCATCAGCTGTAGATACAATAGGACCCGTTGGCAGATCTTTGCTCGAATCTATTAATGCAGGCCTGTTTTGTGGAAGTATTTTTATTAATAAATTCTGAGAATCTTTGTACCAGATATATGGACTACCAAGGTTAGCATTAAGATTATCATCTGTAATCTTTTTGGCAGTTGCAGTTTCAAGATCTACAATCCAAAGTTCTACTCCTTTACTTGTAGTATTCGTGAAAGCCAGTTTCTTTTCGTCTGGAGAAAAAGAGGTATTGGTAATTTTAGGATTAGTCGGTAACCCTTTTACCTGAACTTCATTTTTATCATTTATCTTTCTAACCTTAAGATTATTTGAATAGGTTACTGAACTTGAAATATTAGTAACAGGATTGATTCTTAAACCACCTAATTTCATTTCCTGTTGCCCAAGATCTTCCAATGTTTTATAAGTCGGTCGATAGGTAAATACCACCCAATCTTTTTTACTGTTCATCAAAACACTTGGAGGTCTTTCATAATCTGCAAGCTTAAGAATTTCTGCAGATGGTTTTTGGTAAGTAACATTTTCCTGAGCTTCGTAGAAATTAAGAAACGCCAAAAGGCAGATAGTTAACTTTATCTTCATTTTATACATTTTTCACGAATTTAGTAAATTGAAGTTATATAAGGAAAAATTATCCGTGCTATTCGTGCTGGTTATTCAATTAAATAGTATTTTAGTTTTTCAAATTAAATCAAAGTACTATGAAAAATTTACGAAAGTTATCAATGAAAGATCTTAAAGCTATTAATGGTGGCAGTGCTCCGGAATGTCCACAAGGATTCAAGCCCTGTATGGTAATTGGTGAAGACGACACACCAAAATGGACCTGTGTCTGGGCATCTTTACCATGTAAGCCTTAATAAATCAAGAGAGGGCATTTCATTTTTGAAATGCCCTTCTTTATCTATTTTCAGCTTATAAAATTAAGAACAATTAAATAGCATTTAATCCTAATCTTGTGATATAATAAAATAAATATTACATTAGTGATTCAAATTAAATCAAAAAAGTATGAAAAATTTACGCAAATTATCAAAGAAAGACCTTAAGACTGTTAATGGAGGAAATGCCCTTTTGTGTGAATCAGGTTATAGAGCTTGTGTTACGGGAAGAGATGAAAATGGTTCTCCAATTTGGGATTGCATACCATCAACACTTCCTTGCAGACCTTAACAGAAATAAAAAAGAGCATTAATCTAATGCTCTTTTTTATTATATTTTTTTAGATCTTTTTACCAATCTGAAGCTCTTTTTCTTTTTTCAATCATATGATCTATCGAAAATCTTCCTGCTCCAAAGCACATTAACAGAAGATATGCAGATAAATAAATGAAAGCCAATTCTCGTTTCTCAAAAGGATCTGCACCATGAACTACAAAGGCAGCAATAGCCATTGTAAATATGAGAAAGCCTAAAGCTACTCTGGTAAACAATCCCAAAATCAAAAGTATAGAACATACAAACTCTGCTACGATAGTAAGAATTAAAGATATCTGTGGACCCAGCCCCAGGAAATCATAAAACTCGATCTTCCCTCCTTCCAGTAACATCTGAAGCTTGGGAAATCCGTGAGAAAGCATGGAAAATCCAATAAAAACTCTCACAATTAACAGTATAATATCTCTAAATATAGGATTAGAATTTGAGTTACTATAATTCATGTATGAAAAATTTAGTTTAAAGATAATAAAATCTTTCTATACAACGATGATTATTGACATTTTAGTTTATCTGTATCCGAAATTCTTCAGATCCCGGTCGTTTTTACGCCAGTCTTTTTTCACCTTTACGAATAAATTAAGGTGAATTTTTTTTGAGAAAAATTTCTCCAGATCTATCCTTGCCTCTGTTCCTACTTTTTTAATTGCTTCCCCTTTATGGCCAATAATAATTCCCTTTTGGGTATCTCTTTCTACATAAATAATAGAATCTATAAAAATGATTCCCTCCTTTTCTTTAAATTGTTCGGTAACAACTTCTACTGAATAAGGAATTTCTTTATCATAGTTCAGAAGGATTTTTTCACGAATTGCCTCATTTACAAAAAATCTTTCCGGCTTATCTGTATATTGATCCTTATCGTAATAAGGTGGGTTCTCCGGCAACATCGATTTAAGCTTAGGCAGAATAACATCTGTATTAAATGCATTCAGTGCAGAAATAGGTAAAATTTCAGCTTTAGGAATCCTATTATGCCATTCTTCTACCAATTTTTCAAGTCCCTCCTGATTGGTCTGATCTACTTTATTTAATAAAAGTAAAACAGGAACAGGAATTTTATTCAGCTTTTCAATTAAAAATTCTGAAGGTTCAGCTTTATCTGTAACATCCACAATGAATAAAAAGACATCAGCATCCTGTAAAGAGTCCTTTACAAAATCCATCATTTTTTCCTGTAACCCGTATTTTGGGTCTAATACTCCCGGTGTATCAGAAAATACGATCTGTAAGTCCTCTTCATTATAAATTCCAAAAATTCTGTGACGTGTTGTTTGTGCCTTCTGCGTTACGATCGCCAACTTCTCGCCCATCAATTGGTTCAGCAAGGTCGATTTTCCAGCATTAGGTTTTCCAACTATATTTACAAATCCTGATTTGTGCATAAAAATTATATTACGGATTGCAAAGTTACTAAAAGAAAACCGGTCTTTAGGATTAATTTTAAAGATTTAGATCTTTAGTACTGGTCTCTGAATTTTTGAAATTCCTCATATTCATAATCAGGACAAGCTCCCGGTTTTGAAGTTATAAAAGCTCCCAGAGCAATAGCCTCTTTCATTATTTTATAAGGTGCTTCGAGTTGAATTCTTTTAGAAATAAAACCTGCAAGAAAAGAATCTCCACTTCCTACAGTATCTGCAATTGTGATAGGAACTGCCGGGCAGTCATAGCTTTCATTTTCTACAAAATACCTTGCTCCTTTACTACCTTTAGTCAGAACAATTTCCTTTATCTTAAAGTGATCCTGAATAAAGGCCGCACTTTGATCCTCATTCACATATTCTACATCAAGGAAATCGAGGATCTGTCTCATCTCGGCTTTATTCATCTTCACGATATCTGCATGATATAAAAGTTCTGTAATAAGGTCAACATCCACAAATGGAGGTCTGAAATTGACATCAAAAATTTTAAGTTTTGCATACTCCAAAAGCTTAAGGAGTGTTTTCCTTGTTTTTTCATTCCTTGCAGCTAAGCTTCCAAAAATAAATGCATCGGCATTAGAAACTAACTCAGCTAATTTGGGTAGAAATTCTATATAATCCCAGGCTACATCATTAATAATTTCGTAGCTGGCTTCATTATCTTCATCAATAGTAGCAATAACGGTACTCGTAGGTTTTTGATCATCAACCTGAATATAATCGGTGGTAATTCCCCAATTTTTAATCTGATCAATAAGCTTATCTCCAAGCTCATCACTTCCTATTCTACTGAGTACTTTAACATTTACTCCCATTTTATAAACATTATAGGCAACATTAAATGGTGCTCCCCCTGCTCTTGCTCCCTGAGGAAATAGGTCCCAGAGGACTTCTCCGAAACATACCACGTATTGATTGTCTTGTATCATATGGTTAAACGTTTAAATTATTTATAAAATTTTACTTTACAGATTTCATTTTGATCAATTCACCAGAACAGACTATTCTTGTTCCCTTTTCGGAAAAGTTTTTAATCTGATCATCAAGAAGTTTTAAAGCAATAACAGCCATTTCTTCCAAAGGCTGTCTAATGTAGGTAACTTCCGTGGGAAATAAAGTGTAGGCATCTGTTTCATCAAATGCGATTACAGAAACATCCTCAGGAACCTTTATCTTATTTCTAACCAGATAATTTAATCCGGCAATTCCAATTTTATTATTTAAAAAATACAAGGCGGTCTTTTTAGAAGTAATTTTAAGTTGCTTCTTAAGCTCGGTATGAACTTTAGGTGTAACATCTTTCATATCCACTAAAACTTTTTTTGCTATAATACCTCTTTCACGAACCTTTCGCTCAAAACCACGTTGCCTGTCAAGTAAATGAGGCAATTTTGTGTTATAACCTACATAAATTAATTCCTCGAAATTATGATCAATAAGATAATCGACTATAATTTCAGAGATTTCAAAATTATTCAGTGTTACTGCAGGAAGATTAACATTTTCAAGGTAATAATCGACACTAACAACGGGGTATTCATTATTCAAAAGTTTTTTGATCGCATCATCTGAGCCAACAACTGGAACTACAATCATTCCATCAACCTGCTGTTCAGAAAAAAGTTCTGTAAGCTGTCTGAATTTATCTGGATTTTCGTCAGAACTCCCAATAAGTATCGTGTAACCTAACTTCATGGCTTCATTTTCTATCCATCTTGCGATATTAGAAAAGAAATCGTTTGAAATATCAGGAACAATCAAGCCTATAAGTTTACTATTGCTCATTTTAAGACTTCTGGCAATCTTATTTGGAGCATAATTAATTTCTTTTGCTACTTCGAGAATCTTAATTTTTGTAGCTTCACTGATCCTGCTTCCTTCCTTTCTATTTAATACATATGAAACTGTTGCTACGGAAACACCGGCAATTCTTGCAATATCTTTTATGGAAGCTCTTTTCATTTTATTGATTGACATACAAAAGTATTTCATAAAATATAAAAAAATGTATAATAAATAGCATAATTTTTTTATAAAATTATTGTAGTTTCGCAACTTTTTAAAAAGGACACCAATCAGCAACTTAAACAACTGAAAATAAATCAATTAAAAACACATAACTTCTATTTCATTTGAGTAATACTTTGCTAAAATCCATTTCATCTCCTTTCTATTTTGACTTATTTTCGGTAATTTTTCAGATTCTTTACTAGTTATAAAATAAAATTAGTTCTCATATTTTTTAATTAATCATGAAAAACAGATAATTTTGACCCATCACAATTTACCCTCATGACCATAGACGAAATTATTGATAGTATACTTCCCCTTCCTGCAGCTTCAAAGGAAAATTTGAAAATGTATATTACAGAAGTTTCTTATCCAAAGTGCTTTTGCCTCATGGAAGCAAATAAGATTATTCCTTATGTGTACTTTATAAAAAGAGGAATTGTTCGCGCCTACGCTTCTACGGAAGATAATGATATTACATTTTGGTTTGGTAGCGAAGGTGAAACGGTAATTTCTATGAAAAGCTACGTAGAAAATAAACCAGGCTATGAAAGCATTGAATTGTTGGAGGATTGCGAACTTTACCAGTTGGCTACTGAAAATCTGAGAAAGCTATTCAATGAGGATATTTATATTGCCAATTGGGGACGGAAATTTGCAGAAAGAGAGCTTGTAAAAACAGAAGAATTAATTATCTCCAGACAATTTAAAACATCTACTGAGCGCTATAAAGACTTAATGCGTGACAAACCTAATCTTTTGAAGAGGGTTCAGTTGGGACATATTGCTTCTTATTTAGGAATTACACAGGTAAGCTTGAGTAGAATCAGAGCTGAGATCAGATAATAATTTGTAAGATTTCTAATTAGAAAAAATCTTTATTGATTATCAATATAGCCTAAAAGAAGAAAAACTTATTTTTTAACATTTGTAAAATTTTTATTCCTCATAAATGCGGAACTTTGCAAGAGAAAAAAAATAAAAATGAACTGGATTATTTTAATTATCGCAGGATTGTTTGAAGTTGCTTTTGCATCTTGTTTAGGAAAAGCAAAAGAAACAACAGGATCAGAAATGTATTATTGGTTTGCGGGCTTTTTGGTTACGATGACCATCAGTATGTTATTACTGATCAAAGCTACACAAACATTACCGATAGGAACAGCTTATGCCGTATGGACGGGGATTGGTGCTGTAGGTACCGCTTTAATGGGTATGCTCTTTTTTAAAGATCCTGTAACCTTTTGGAGAATTTTCTTCATCTCTACCCTTATTGGTTCTATCATAGGGTTAAAAGCTGCTTCTCACTAAAGTATACATCTTATCATAAAAAATGTCTTCAGGTTCTGAAGACATTTTTTTATTCATTTTTTAAAAACAACCGGTAAGATCTCATTATGCCTTAAACCGAATTTTCTTATTTCTTCTTCTGAGAAGTTTTGCGAATAGAAATTAGGTTCTATTTCAAAACCAGCTTTTCTTAGCCGATTAAAATAATCCATTCCATACCAACGAACATGATCATACTGACCGAAATGTTTTTGACGTTCTTTAGGATCTTTAATAGAAAAATCTTCATAGGTTTTCTCTAATGAATTTTTCATAGGAACCTGAAAAATTCCCCATCCGCCAGGTCGCATTACCCTATAAAGCTCGCTTATGGCTTTGGCATCATCCTCAATATGTTCCAAAACATGGTTACAGAAAACGATATCGAAACTTTCGTCAGCAAAAGGAAGATCAAGAATATCTGCTTTTACATCTACAATAGGGGAAAAAAGATCTGCAGAAATATAATCAAGATTTCTCATTCTCTTGAATTTCCTCAGAAACTCCTGCTCTGGAGCGATATGTAAAACTTTATAATTTTTAATAAAAAAATCAGTTTCATTTTGAAGATACAGCCACATCTGACGGTGTCTTTCCAGGCTTAAGGTTCCCGGGGACAAAGCATTTTCTCTTTGCTTCCCATAGCCATAGGGAAGAAATTTACGATATGATTTTCCATCAATAGGATCGAAAAATTCATCGCCCTTAAAAAACTGATAGATAAGAGGTCTCGCCCAGATACTCATCGTAATAAGCATCGGACGCGGAATTGTATTCAGTAAAAGCTTGGTTACTTTTTTCATTAAAAATCCATTTGGAAAGGCTTTTCCTCATCACTTTGAATACCTAAAGCTTCATATACATATTTGAAGGTAGAAAGCAATACAGGTTTTCCATTAATTACCGCTACATCATGCTCAAAATGTGCTGAAGGCTGATTATCTAAAGTTGTTACGGTCCAGCCATCATTATGGAACTTCACTTTTTCAGTTCCCAGATTTACCATAGGTTCAATGGCAAGCGCTAAACCATCTTTAATGACTTTTCCACTTCCCTGTCTCCCATAGTTAGGTACTTGAGGGTCTTCATGCATTTTTCTTCCTAATCCATGTCCTACGAGCTCTCTTACTACTCCATAACCTTCTTTTTCACAATGAGCCTGAATTGCATGAGAAATGTCTCCTATTCTCTTTCCTCTCACACATTGTTCAATTCCTTTATAAAGAGATTCTTTGGTAATCTGCAATAGTTTTTTGATCTCAGGCTTTACTTCTCCGATTTCAAATGTATAGGCATGATCCCCTACAAAGCCATTTAAAATAGCTCCACAATCTACAGAAAGTACGTCGCCTTCTTTAATAATATCATTATTGGGAAAACCATGTACTACCTGTTCATTTGGAGAAATACATAATGAATTTGGAAAACCTCCATATCCTAAGAATGCAGGTTCACCACCATGGTCTTTAATAAAATCATGCGCTAATTTATCTAAATACAAAGTAGTAATTCCCGGTTTGATTTCTTTCGCTAACATTCCTAATGTTTTTGAAACCAACTGAGCACTCTGTTTCATGAGACGAAGTTCGTCTATTGTTTTTAATTGAATCATGTTCTAATGTAACAATTTATGAATTTAGCAATGTAACAATACAAATATTAAAATTGGTAAACTGCTACATTGTTATATTGTTAGATTTTTCTTACCAGAATAATCCTTTTTTCTTATCTTTTTTAAGTTTAGAATATGCTAAAACTTCTTTGCCTTCAACACGGAATTCTATTCTTTCATTGATAATATTATAGATCTCTCCCCAACCTGGAAAACCGCCTAGATTTCTATCATCAATAAACCAATCGGCATCTATTTTTCGAGATTGTGTTTCAGGGTCAAAAACCTCTCCTTCGAAGCTGCCATTAACGGAATAAAACTCTATTCCGTTTTTTTTGCAGAATTCTACCGCTTCATCTAATGTTTTTCCGTGTCTGTATGTCCAAAGAATTAATCTGTAGCCTTCAGACTGAAGTTTTCTTAATGTTTCAAAAGCGAAGATCTTTGCCTTACCAATTCCGGGATAGGCATCGTCAACAATTGTTCCGTCGAAATCTACAGCAATTTTTTTATTGTTTAACATTTTTTTGCGTTTTTAGCAGTGCAAAGATAAGAAATAAAAAGAGTGCCAAAAAACACTTGGCACTCTTACTTTATAATTTTATGTATCCTTTTCCTAACTTTTCACCCAACTGAATTGAAATTGTAAGTCTGGAGTGGATACTCTATCTGTAATTTTTTGTAGTCTGGAAGGAAGTTTCATAAGATATTCCTGAGCTTTTTCAGCTTTTTCAGTAAGCCCTTTAATATGTTCTATCTTCCATTCATCCAATAATTCTTTCATGATATTGATATAATCCTGACCGGTATATACCATACATCTTTGAGCTGCATCTGAGAAATGTCCCCAAAGCTCGCCAGCTTTTTGTCCTGACTGTCTCATTAAATGGGCAGGCATTACAATTTTTTTACGCATCATATCTTCAAATGCCAGGATCATTTCTGAAGGATCTAATTCTAGAATTTTAGCAACAAAATGTTTATATGCTTTAGCATGTCTGGCTTCATCAGCGGCAATCACACCACACATTTTAGCCAATTTCCCGTTTCCGGATTGCTTTGCTAAAGTTCCTACTCTTCTATGAGAAATATTAGTAGCAGTTTCCTGAAAGCTTGTATACACAAAGTTTCTGTAAGGATCCATACTTGTCCCCAAGTCAAAACCATCACTGATCAGATATTGGGTAGTGATTTCAACTTCTCTCATGTTTACTCTACCACACAAATAAAGATATTTGTTCAATAAGTCACCATGTCTGTTTTCCTCTCCTGTCCAAGATCTCACCCAATTGGCCCAACCTACTTTTTCTTCCTGATTTATTCCGTCTACCCCCATTAACCATGATTCGTAAGATGGCAATGCCTCTTCTGTGATACAGTCACCAATAAGAGTAACAAAAAGATCATAAGGCATTTCGCGGGCAAAGGTCTGAATTTCTTCTAAATCATATTTAAAATCTGCACTTGATGGATCTGGAAGGTAATCTGAGGGCTGCCATATTTTTTCAATTGGCGTCAAAAATTTTTCCAGAAAAGAACTTACTTCCTTTTCCAAGATACCCATTACTTCTTTCCTTACCAGCGTTTGATACATTTCCGTTATTTAGATTTATTATAATTTAATATACAAAGATATGATTTATTTATTATTTAGCGCATAATAACATATGCCTCTCATAATATGCATGACATATATCATAAAAAATGCCATTATCAGTATAACGACACTTTTATTTTTTTATTTGTCTAGTTCACTAAAATATCTCCAGTCATTATTTTTGGGATATCTATTCCCATTATTTTTAGAATAGTTGGAGCCACATCCCCTAATTTCCCTGACTTCCCTGGTTTCAAATTCCATGTATGGTCTTTATCCATTATAATAAAAGGAACCAAATTCGTAGAATGTTGTGTATTTGGAGTTCCATCAGGATTAACCATCACATCAGAATTTCCATGATCCGCGAGAATAAATACCGCATAACCATGTTCATAAGCTGTTGTAGCTACTTTTTCAATACATTTATCTACAGTTTCTGCCGCTTTTACTGCCGCTTCAAATACTCCGGTATGACCTACCATATCGGTATTGGCAAAATTGAGACAGATAAAATCAGCTGTTTCATTTTCCAATTCAGGAATGATTGCGTTTGTAATATCATATGCTGACATTTCGGGTTTCAAATCATAAGTAGGAACATCCTTCGGACTTGGGCAAAGTAATCTTCTTTCTCCGACGAATTCTTTTTCTCTTCCTCCTGAGAAGAAAAATGTCACATGTGGATATTTTTCTGTTTCGGCAATCCTGATTTGAGTTTTACCATTTTTCTCAATGATTTCGCCCATTGTTTCTTGTAGTACTTCTTCATCAAAAACTACATGAACATTATTAAAGGTTTTATCATAATTGGTCAGTGTAACATAATACAAATTCAATTTACGCATGAAGTAATCGGGTAAATCCTGTTGAGAAAGAACTTCTGTAATTTCTCTTCCTCTGTCAGTACGGAAATTAAAGCAGATCACCACATCATTATCTACAATTTTAGCAACAGGTACTACATTTCCAGTTTCTGTTGTATGTATTAAAATAATTGGTTTTAAAAACTCATCTGTCACATTATTGTCATAAGACTCTTGAATAGCTGCTAATGCATCTGTTGTTTGAAGTCCTACTCCTTCTGTTAATGCATCGTAAGCTAATTTCACACGCTCCCATCTTTTATCTCTGTCCATCGCGTAATACCTTCCAACAACAGTTGCTAATTTTCCAGTCGTTGAATGCATATGGTCTTCCAATTCTTTAATAAAGCCTAATCCTGAATGTGGATCACAATCTCTACCATCAGTAAAAGCGTGAACAAATACATTGTCATTCAATCCGAAATTCTTCGCGGCTGTTAATAAACCTTTTAAATGGTTGATATGTGAATGTACTCCACCATTGGAAACCAATCCTATGAAGTGTACTTTTTTATTTTCTCTTTTGGCATATTCAAAAGCCTCCTGAATAACCTTTTCTTCACCCAGAGTCCCGTTTTCAACGGCCATATTCAGTTTTACAAGATTCTGATATACCACTCTTCCGGCTCCAAGGTTCATATGTCCAACTTCAGAATTTCCCATCTGTCCGGCAGGAAGCCCTACTGCTGTTCCACTTGCCTCAAGGGTTGTATGTGGATATTTATGAAAACAACTATCTATAAATGGTGTATTGGCACTATCTAATGCTGAAACTTCAGGATTCTTTCCCAATCCCCATCCATCAAGTATTGCCAGTATTGCTTTTTTCGACATTTTCTGTAACTTTTATTATACAAATTTACCTATTTTCCAATGAAACTAATAATCTCAAACACTTAAATTTTTATTAAAGAATTTATTTATTTCCTTTTTAAATGAAGAAAATTCTAAAGCAAATACTTTTTTTGTTATTACAGATTACGCCATCTTAATTACATTTCTAAAATCTCATTCTATACTTAGGTTAGCTCTCTTATAACGATGAAAAACCTATACTATCTGCAAGACCTGCCGAGGACTATAGAATAAATTGAACATATTTTCTACCACCACTGTGAGGAATTAATTATTATTTTTAATTTTGCTCTATGGATTTACGAGATCAATTGAAGAACCTTTTTCCTGGGCACGAAGAACAGGATTTTGAAATGCCTGAAGAAAAATTCAAGCAGAAAGAGCCTTTAGTATGTAAGTTTGAGAAAAAAGGAAGAAATGGAAAGCCTGTCACTGTGATTGAAGGCTGGGAAGGAACTGAAGAAGATTTGAAAAAAATCTCTAAAAAGATTAAAACAACTTTAGGAATTGGGGGATCGGAAAAAGATGGAACGATCATCATTCAGGGTGACAACCGTGATAAGATCATGGAAATTCTTAAAGATATGGGTTATAAAACTAAAAGAGTCGGTGGATAATTTAGAAATAAATTTGCGCTTTCGGTAACAGGCTTTTAAGTTTTTCAACTGTTGCTTTATCCATAGGATTTCCTGTCAGTATCAATGTTTTAAGATTTTTCAATTTTGAAATTTCTATGGGAAGATCCTTTAAGTCATTGTTAGCAAGGTTCATACTTACTACACTTTTTAATCCTTTTATTTTAGTTGAAATTTCTTTAATGTTGTTTTGACTAAGATTAAGGAATTCAAGATTTCTTGATTGAAATAATGTTTCAGGCAGTTTTGAAATAGCATTCTGTTGCAGCTCAAGATATTTCAGATCCTTTGGAAACTCAAGGCTTCCCAGGTCATTGATTTGATTGGCAGCAAGGTTCAGATATTTTAAATTTTTAATTTGTTTTAAATGACCTGAAATAAAACTGATTTGATTACCCTGAAGGTTAATTTCTTCAAGGGTTGGAATTTGAGTTAATGTTTCCGGGAAAACATTCAGATTATTGGCATCAAGATGGATTGCCTTCAACTGCTGTAGTTTAGCAATATTCGGATTAACAGATGTTAAACTATTCAGATTTATGGAAAGTGTTTTCAATTTTGTAAGCTCCCCTATCTCATCAGGAATAAATTTAATGCTGTTCTCGTTGGCATTTAAAATTTCAAGATCTTTTAATAAAAATAGTTCCTGATCCATCCTTTCTAAATTATTCCCCATAATATTTAAAAAAAACAAAGAATTTAGTTTCTTAATTTCAGAGGGAACATTAAACATTCCCTTACCTCTAAAGCTCATACTATAAACCGGTTTATCACTTTTCAATGCGTCTTCTACATTGGTATAAGTAGGATATTTTACGGGATCGATCTGTGCCTTAGCAAAGCTGATAGAAAACAAAATAAGAAGTAGAGATAGCTTTTTCATAGAAAGAGAAAAGCTGTCGATAATAAAATTACCGACAGCTATAAAATATTAATAAATTATTTTTTAAGAAGTTTTACGGTTTTCTGGAAACCTACAGCTTCAATATTCAAGATCAACACTCCAGATGCTTCAAGTTGTGATGTAAAATCTAAATCCAATGTAGTATTAGAACCTGTGAATTTCTTTGTGTAAACAATCTTACCATCGATACTGTAAGCTATTACTGAAATATCCTTCAGACCTTTAGGAGAATTAATTTTCACAATTCCTGAAGTAGGGTTTGGTGCTATAGTAACTGTATTTTCTGCCTTAGCATCAATAGTTCCTAAAGTTCCGTTTTGTCCTAAATTATCTTTAAGCGCTACAACAATCGTTGCAGATTTTCCACGGTAATCAATCACATTTCCTGTTGCATCAACATCTGTAGAGATCGTACCATCCGGATGCTGAATAGAGAAGAATCCAAATTTATGATCTGGCGTAAATGTAAGTCCTGTGGGCTCAGATCCTGTAGGCATGGAAGCGAAAAGTCTTACTTTAGGATTTGCCGCCGTGTGATCTGGTGCCACTACCCAAATATAATTTTTACCCCCGTCTTGCAATACCCAAAGATTTCCCAGTTCATCGAAGGTAAGGTTGTCATTACCATCTCCCCAAACTTCAGATTTCATTCCTTGTGCGGTATTGAAAGAGTATACGGTAGAAAGTCCACCTACAAAAGTTTCTACTGATGAAGCAGTTGTTCCATTATCCTGTAAACGATATACTTTATTTAAACCTTTAGCTGTAAAATAAATTTTCCCATCTAATGGACTGATATCAACATCTTCTACTCCATTAAATGAAGTTCCCCCTAATGAGGATGCCAAATTATTGGTATTATTCTGGTCAGCTTTAAATTTATTAGGAACCTGAATCCATGTTGCAGTAGTTCCTACAGGATCTCCACCACTGCTTAGTCCCTGATCTAACTTCAATACATAAAGGTTACCTGAAGACAGATTATTTGGGGTATCCATTACATATTTATAAACCAAATGTGTTCCACCATCTTCACCATAATAAGCGGTAGTTCCTGCATTATTAACCACTACGTTTTCGTGATTCATAATACCCATTTGCCATAGCTTACCTTTAGAACCATCTGTATTTTGAGAGATCACCTGAGCGGTTGCAGGATCAATTTCTACCAACCATCCATAATCTTTATATCCATCAGCATTTACATCACTTGATGTTACCGATTCTTCAGCAGTTATTACTGTTCCCCAAGGTGTAATACCTCCAGAACAGTTTCTGATCGTTTGTACTAAACTAGGTGTTGAAAAATCTACAGCTCTCGACTTTGTCAACTGCCAAAGTTTCGATGAAGCATTATAGTTGATTTCAGCCATGGTAACTCCACCAGGGTTTGTTTCATGGTTTACAGAAAGATATCCATTAGTAGCACTTCCGTTTTTAGGTACATAAGCTGTAAAGTCATTCTGACCTCCTACTAATCCACCTCCCTGTGTATAGTTATCACCTTCTTTTAAAATAAGCTGATATTTATGTTCTGTTGGGATAATAAGCTTATTCGTTTGCGATGTTGGAACAATAGAAGTAAAACAGCTGATATGAGCAATATTACAGCTAACCGGATTCGTTGGAGTCGTTGTCGTTTTAAGATAGGCATCGATTCTTAAATCTGAGCTTTGCCCTGTTCTGTTATGCAATTCAATAGATATTCTATTGTTCCCATTTACAAATTTTGATTTTGGAATCGAGAAAATATTGTAAACACTTTCCGCAGCACCATCAATAGTGTTAACAGACGGTGTATTAAAAGCAATAGCTCCTGTTGGCATATTATCTCTTACAACTTCTACTCCATTCAGATATACTACAATACCATCATCTCTCATAATACCTAATTCCATTGCATCAGAAAGATCGGCTAAATTTACAGTGAAATCTTTTGCAAAATAAGCAGCTGTAAGACCTGAACTGATCGTTGTAGTTACAGGATCACCATATCCAAGAGGACCATTTCCTGTTGACCAAGAAGTAATATCGAAGTTGGTATCCTTCCATTGAGCAACCTGCGCCTGGTTGTTGTCTTTATACCTCCATGAGGCATTCTTATTGAAAACAAAAGTCTGTGCTTGAAATACAGAACTTGATACTAATGCAAGAGCTGCAATTGTAAGTAGTTTTTTCTTCATAATAGTTTCGATTTATTAGATGTTGCAAAACTATTTTATAATCACGAGCCCTCTATTAATACAGTTTTAAATAAACATCATCCAATGTTACAAAATTAAAAACCCAATATTAAGGGAATTAAGTTATTGTTAAATTATGATGTGGGATTTGTGTGGGTTGACAATTGAAATTGAAAGTTATTGGAAGCAATATTGATGTTTCCAATCCTGAAAGCCAAATTCCATAACCTCGTGTCTCAACCTCAACCCACATCTCGAAACTCACAACACTTATTACTTCTTTGCTCGGCTAATATCAGTAAGTGTGTTTAGAAATGCAATGATCTGCTTGATTTCCGGTTTGGTGAGGTTGAGTTTATCCGCAGGTAAAGTCTGGTTATTCATTTTCAAGCCTAATCCTTCTCCACCACCTTCATTATAGAAATCCAGAACCTCATCTAAAGTACTGAAAGCTCCATTATGGAAATAAGGCTTGGTAAGGGCAATATTTCTCACCGTTACTGTTTTAAAAGAGTTTTCATAGATCCATGAATTTTCTTTTTTCACGGGACTTTTTATCCTACCCGGATCTGAATCTAATTCCAAAGGCAGTTTATTGATTGGTGCCTTTGTAACTCCTAATACTTCAGATTCATTTTCATTATAGAAAGGAGGAACCAGACCGGAAAAATGAGGTGCAAAATGACATGTTGCACAATTGGCTTTTCCCATAAATAAATTGAAACCTTTTTTAGCATCATCTGAAATTTCTTTTTCATTCCTCATAAAGCGGTCAAAATCACTTTCAAAAGAATACAGAGAAGCGACATAAGAACTTAATGCCTTGGAGAAGTTCTCTTTATTGATCTTACCATCTTTGAATGCCGAACGGAAGGCTTTTTTATATTCAGGTTTTGTTTTTAATTTTTTGATGATACTTTCGTAGCTCGTATTAAATTCCTGTTCATTATAGATAACATGTTCCGCCTGTTGTTCGATATAGAATGCGCGCATATCATAGAAAAATCTTTTTGCAAATACAGCATTGTATAGAGAAGGCGAGTTTCTCAATACTGTCTTTCCTTCTACATTGCTAGGTGATTTTACTTTTAGATCTGTAAAAGCATTTTCAGGTAAATGACATGTTGCACAACTCATCTTTGTGTTATCGCTTACACTTTGATCATAGAAAATATCTTTTCCAAGTTCTCTAAGCTCAGGGCTGTCTTCCGATGATTGTAGTAATGTATAAAAATAAGGATCCAGAAAATCACTGCTAAAGAAGTTTTTATTACCCACATTCCATCCTGAAAACTCTTTGAGATCATCTGATCTTCCGTCCCAAGAACCAAATTCTTCATATAAAGGTTGTACATATTTTTTATAAAATTCTATACGGTCAAATGTTTCAAAATCTTTATGTTCTGATAGATACTCACCAGCTGCAGAAAGGATTGTATTTACTTTTTGAATATTATAATTTTTAAAATAAGGATCATCATTGATGTATTTTTTAATTCCCAAAAGTGCATAACCAGCTTCTTCTGATATATTTAATGAACCTGGGGTATCAAATCCTGTTACTCCTAAACTGTAAATTCTGATTAATTCTATTCGAAGAGGTAAGGTTTTATTGGTTCCTTTACTCAATCCATTTTTAATTGAACTTAAATAAAAGTTCGCATAACTATTATACAAGAAATCGGTAATGGATTTTATCTTTTCCTTTTGTTCACCAGCCTCTTCAGAAAAGATCAATTCATCCAATACCTGTAACCCTTCAGGAGGCAAGGTGTATGCAGAAGTTCCTGCCGCTTCTATATGAAACAGTGGTGCTGCGTTAAGATGGGTTTTGGTGAATTCGGGGTAATGATAAGCAATATAGAATTCTATTTCTTTAAAAGAATTTCTTGTACTTCTTAATGATTTTTGTAGATCTTCAAGAGATATTTTATCATCATCAAACAGATATACGTCTGTTTTTAATTGTTCGAGTTTATTTTTGAAATCAGTTAATCCTTTGTTTATGACAGTATTTTCTTTTTCTACGCCTTTGTCAGTTGGATTAAATGACATTATTGCAAAACCGAATAATAAGATGATAATAAATGATAGAGAATATCTCATGAAATTTTTAGCTGCAAAGCTACAACTCCGATGTTATCCCAGTTTTAAATCTGGATTAAATAATGTTTATATTTTAATTCATAGAATTTTATTAATTTTAAGCCCCGAAACCAAATTCACTATACTGAAAATCCGAATACAGATCCGGTTCTTTTAAAAAAAATGATGAAGGAATGATGGGAAGAGGATTTTAAAACTATTTTTCAACAAATCAAAACAAAATATTATTATGAAAACAAAATTATTTTTGACTTTTATAGCAGGTCTTTTTTCATTAAATTCTTTTGCACAAAAATCAACTCAGGAAATGGCTGTTTATGCGGAAAAAAAAGGAAATGACTACTATCTGATTCGTTTGGCAGAAGGTGTAGAAGTACCTAAAGTTTACGTTTACTCAAATGGACTGATAAAGCCTTATAAGAATTATACAGAATTAAAAGAAATCGTAATGGACTTTCCAGGAATGATGACATCCAATAATTCGACCAAAGAAGAATTGGTTTCTGTCATGAAAAAGGATAATCATTTTTATGAAATCACTTCTCAAAGAAAGGATCCTAAAAATTTCGAAAAAACAACCATTACTGTATATGAGGTTGTAAACAATCAAAAAAGAATTGTAGAAGAATATGGTTCACTTATAGAACTTATGCCTACTCCCTATAAAGATGCTATATTCATCGACACAAAAAAATAAACATATTATGCTAAATAAACTTGCAGCCTCAGAGCTTGTATTAAATGAAGACGGAAGTGTTTACCACTTAAACCTTTTACCTGAAGATATTGCTGATAAAATCATCCTTGTTGGTGATCCTGACAGGGTACCAAAAGTATCTCAATATTTTGATAAAGTAGAAATCAAAAAAAACAAAAGAGAGTTCTATACACATACCGGAACATTACGAGGTGAAAGAGTTACTGTAATGTCTACAGGGATCGGTACAGAGAATATTGATATTGTAATGAATGAGCTTGATGCTTTAGTGAATATCGATCTTAAAAACAAAGAACTTAAAACAGAACATAAAACACTTGAACTTTTCCGTATGGGAACATGTGGCAGTGTAAACCCTGATGTGCAGGTTGACAATATGTTGGTCACTCAGAATGTTGTAGGTTTAGATGGCTTAATGCATTTTTATCAGGATTATCATTTCGAAAATGAGTTTTCTAAAAGCTTTTTAGAAAAATTCCCTTATGATAAGATTAAGCCGATGCTTTATTTCGCAGAATGGGCTGAAGATATGGCAGATTATTATAAAGATGCCAAATATCACGGAAATACGGCGACCTTTCCAGGGTTCTACGCTCCGCAGGGAAGACAGCTTCGTTTAAAAGCTCTAGATGACAAATTCCTGGAAACATTAAATGATCTTGGGATCACCAATTTTGAAATGGAAACTTCTGCCATTTATGCATTCTCAAAATTATTGGGACATAAAGCGATTACTGTAAATAACGTTATTGCTAACAGAAGACGTGGAGAATTCTCCTCTGATCACCATGCCTCAGAAAAGAACCTTATCGAATGGGTATTGGAAAGAATTATTAAATAACAATTTTAAATAAAAAGAGAAACCGTCTACTATGACGGTTTCTTTTTTATGCTATAATAACTCTTCGATGCTCTTTCCCCCATTCTATCATATCTTTCATTAATTTTGCATAGTCTTTAGCATGTTCGGTACATTCATATTCGATTACCTCTCTGGTATCTTCACAAGCTGACCTTTTTACTAATTTATTAATTTCCATTTCTTTTAAATTGAGGGAAAGCATTCGTGTAGAAATACCGGAAATATCGCGTTTAATATCAAGAAACCGTTTTTTGCCATTACCCAATGCAAAAAGGATAGGAAGTTTCCATTTACCACCAATAACATATATGGTATCCTGTAATGCACGCAGGTTTTCCTCAGTGTGATCTATAACAACGCATTTTTTCATGGTTCGTAAAAAATTAGGTTTTTAATGATTAGAAAAAATCAATAATAATACCAAAGGAATTCTATGCCAACAAGGCAGTGATAAAGAAATCCACTCCTGTTTTGAAAACAGAGTGGATCATCAATCTGATATTTATATTAAAGGATTTAAGCAGAGAAACCGCCATCAATAACGATACTGCTTCCAGTAATGTAAGCTGCATCGGGACCTGCCAGAAAATTTGCCAAACCAGCTACATCTTCCGGTGTTCCTAACCTTTTTAATGCCATAGCATTCATATAAAATTCCCTGGTAGCATTATCTGCTTTTTTCAACATATCTGTATCAATAACTCCAGGCTCTATTGTATTTATTGTAATATTTCTTAATCCCAGATCCCATGCTAATCCACGACTGTAAGCGCCAACAGCAGCTTTTGTAGCAATATACTCACTCATAGTAGGTCCTCCTATGCGTTTTGCTCCAACTGAACCAATAGTGATAATGCGTCCTCCGTCGGGCATAAATCTTAAAGCTGTACGCACAGCCTCCGTTACTGCCCTTATGTTTACATCAATTTGTCTGTTGTAATCATCTGCCTGTGTATGAGCCTGCTCTACAGGACCGGCAATTGATATGGCAGCATTATTTACTAAAATATCTATTTTACCAAATTTGTCAGCAGCTTCTATGATCGCTTTTTCTGTATTTCCAGAAATCGAAGCATCCGCTTTTATTGCATAGGCAACTCCTCCTGATCTTGCAATCTCAGCAACAAGTGCTTCTGCTTTTTCATCAGAATTTACATAGGTAAATGCTACCTCTGCTCCTTCCTGAATATAACGTCTTACAATGGCTTCTCCCATTCCTCTTGTTCCTCCGGTTACAAAAGCCGTTTTTCCTTTTAATATGGACATAATTTTATTTTTTGTTTTAAATTCTTAACAAAATTATGTTTCAAAACTTCCAAAAAACGAATGCAGTAACATGCGTGTTACTGGTTTTCTAAGGAAATGTATCTGATAATAGATATTTAATGATCATACTATTATATTATAGCATAGAGTAAGACAAATATTCACTGTCTGGTAAAACAATCCTTGATATGATCATTCATCATACCTGTTGCCTGCATATGTGCATATACTACAGTAGAGCCCATAAATTTAAAACCCCTCTTTTTCAAATCTTTTGACAAAGCATCAGAAATATCGGTAGTAGTAGGAATATCTTTTAAAGTCTCTGGTTTGTTATCGATAGGTTTTCCATCTACAAAGCTCCAGATATATTTTGAAAAAGAGCCAAACTCTTTTTGAACTTCCATAAATCGCTGTGCATTAGTGATGGTCGCTAAAATTTTAAGTTTATTCCTTATGATCCCAGAATCTGCCATAAGTTCCACCACCTTATCATCGGTATATTTTGCAATCTTTTTATAATTAAAATGATCAAATGCTTTCCTAAAATTGTCTCTTTTACTTAAAATGGTATACCAGCTTAGGCCAGCCTGGAAACTTTCCAATATCAGAAATTCAAAAATAGTTTCATCATCATAAACAGGACTCCCCCATTCTTTATCATGATATTTTCTGTACAGATCATCTCTTTCACACCATCCACAGCGTATCTTTTCCATAAATATTCATTTTTATTTAGCTTTAAAGATAAAACTGATTTGGAAAACTATAACAAAAGATTATGAAAAATTTAACAGCGTATCCCGGCTTTAGGAATGGTTATTGTTTTACTACAAATATCACTAAATAATAAATCTTATGAATAATTCAGATTACAACAAAGCGGAAGACGCTGTAAATAACACAGAAAATTCTTTAAAAAATGCAGCTAACGATGCAAAATGGAAAATCAACGATTTAGCAGATAAAGCTAGGGATTATATTAATGAAAAGAGAAACAACGACCAGGAAGCTAGCCAGGAAGATTGGTTAGACAGGGTAAAAGCTAATATTTCTGATGCTTGGGAAGATATTAAAGATAAAGCGGGTGATGCATGGGAAAAAACGAAAGACATTGCCGAAGATGCAAAAGATAAAGCAACGGATGCTGCAAAAGATGTGAAAGATAAGGCGAATGATGCCGCTGAAGATGTAAAAGCAGAATGGAATAAAAAAACCAATTAGAATTTCAGTTATATAAATATTTTCAAAAAAAACAGGGTCTTTTTATAAAGGCTCTGTTTTTTATTATGTTCTGAACACAAATTATCGTTACATTTGTATGTATATTAATAAACATTAAAAAATTATGTCATACGGTTTACTTAAAGGCAAAAAGGGAATTATTTTTGGGGCCCTTAATGAACAATCGATCGCATGGAAAGTTGCTGAAAGATGCCATGAAGAAGGTGCTGAATTTATCTTATCTAATGCTCCTATTGCTTTGAGAATGGGAGAACTTAATGGTTTAGCTGAAAAAACAGGTTCTGAAGTTGTTGGTGCAGATGCTACTTCTATTGAAGATCTTGAAAAGCTTTTTGATACTGCCATCGCAAAATTTGGAAAAATCGATTTCATCCTTCATTCTATAGGAATGTCCGTAAATGTAAGAAAAGGAAAACATTATACAGAAATGAATTACGATTGGTTAGAAAAAGGCTGGGATATCTCTTCTGTTTCTTTCCATAAAGTAATGCGTGTGGCTTGGGAAAAAGACTGTATGAATGAGTGGGGAAGTATTTTAGCACTTACTTATATTGCTGCTCAAAGAACGTTCCCGGATTATAATGATATGTCTGACAACAAAGCTTATTTGGAAAGTATTGCAAGAACTTTTGGAAATTATTGGGGTGAGAGAAAAGTACGTGTAAACACGGTTTCTCAGTCTCCTACAGTAACTACTGCAGGTAGCGGAGTGAAAGGTTTCGGAGGTTTCCTTGGATATGCTGAAGATATGTCTCCTCTTGGAAATGCTACAGCTCTTGAGTGTGCAGATTATTGTGTGACCCTTTTCTCTGATCTTACGAAAAAAGTAACCATGCAGAACCTTTTCCATGATGGAGGTTTCAGCAGCTCTGGAGTAACTCAGAAGGTAATCAGAAAATATGATGTTGAATAATTTGTTTAACAAACTTTCGATGATAAAAATAAATAGGCTGTCTCTAGAGACAGCCTATTTTAATAAAAAAATATTAATATGAAGTGTTTATAAAATTACAGTCTGTATGGAATGTGCAGGCGCTGAAAGTTTGGCCGCCATTCCTTCAATCCAAAGATGAGTATCTATATCATCATCCGAATTATTCATAATTACAGTCACAAGTTCTCCATTTTCATTCATAAATGAAGTAGAAATTAAACCTGATGTATTTGTAGAGCTTCCAACTCTCTGAGCATTAGGTTTTATATATTTTGAAACATGCCCAACATAATAGTATTCATAAGTATAATGTACCTCTCCTGTTTTTGTATCGGCAATGATTGGTGCAAAACATAAATTTCCAACATGATTGGGACCTCCTGTTTCATCCAGAAGTACATTCCAGTCCGTCCATAAAGAAGTTCCACGATTAAAATCGTTGATCATATTTTTACCATACAGCTCCCCTAAACTGACATCATTGATCCTTGACATATTAAATACCTCTTTACATCCTTCTGTAAAAGCCAGGAATTTATCTGGAAATGCCCTATGTGTTTCTCCAACATTATCAAATAACTGTGTTTTGTTGTGCCACGTTTCATACCAGTGATAGGCAATACCGGATGTATATTTTGAAACTTCAGGATCACCTAATGTCGTGGTTGCCCTTTGAAAGATCAAATCTCTATTATGATCCCAGATCATTACTTTTTTATCTTTATATCCATTCTTCCACAAGGTTGGACCAAGATTATTTTTCAAAAATGCACCTTCCTCCTCCGCAGTATAAAGGCAGGACTCCCATTTTTGTTTTGCCATTGCCTCATTCTGAACCGTTAATCCCCAAATCTTCATCCCTCTTTTTTCATATTCCTTAATAAACTTGATATAATAATCTGCCCAGGTCTGATAATATTGATTTTCCAGCCTTCCACCGTTCAGCATATCTTTATTAGATTTCATCCACGCTGGTGGGCTCCATGGAGAAAAATAAAGCTTAAATTGATTTCCTATAGATTTTTGAGCCTCCTGAATCATTGGGATCTTATACTTTTCATCATGGGCAACCGAAAACGACTTTAATGACGCGTCATTATCATCTACATAAGTATAAGAATCACTTGAAAAATCACAGGAATTCATATTGGTTCGAACTATGGTATAACCTAAACCATTCTTCCCATAATAAGCTTCGATAATTTCCTTCTGTTTGTCCTTCGGTAATTTATAAAAAGTTTCTGCTGCAGCATCTGTAATTGCTCCACCAATTCCTATTAATTTTTGATATTTAAAATCCGGATCTACGAAAACACAGGCTTCATTTTCTTTAGGCTGATCAAATTTTTCAAATTTTACCATTCCTTTGTCAACCATTTTCTCATTGGTTTTAGAATTGGTAACAATAACTTTTGCTGATTTTCCGGCATTTTTCTTCCAGTAGTTTTGTGCATGAGCATTACAAGCCATCCCTATAACAAAACAACTTACGATTAGTTTTTTCATTGTATTACTTCCTGTTTTATGGAGGTTTTATTCCCTTCATTATTTATTCTGATAAACCCGTACATAGTCTATATAATATTTTTGTGGAAAAATGGAATCATCTATTCCTTCCTTTCCACCCCAAAATCCGCCAACAGCCAGATTTAAAATGATAAAATAAGGCTGATCAAAAGGCCATGCTTCATAGTTTTTTTCTTTATTCTCATACGTGAAGAACTTCCTATCATCAATATAAACATCTATTTTCTCTGGTGTCCAATCTGCTTTATATACATGGTACCGATCACTTGCATCACTGATGATTAAAGTATCTGTTTTCTGTGTTCCCTGAATATGGTTATATTTTTTGGTGTGTACGGAAGCATGGATATACCCGGGATTAAACCCAACATGCTCCATAATATCCAGCTCGCCATCATCAGGCCATTTCTTCATATCTTCACTCATCATCCAGATGGCAGGCCATGTTCCACGTCCTTTCGGTAATTTTGCCCTTACCTCAATTGTTCCATACTGAAAAGAAAATTTTCCCTTGGTTAAAAGCCTTGCTGAAGTATATTTATTTTTCTCCCAGTTTTCCTTTCTCGCTTCAATGATTAAATTCCCATTTTCCATCCTTACATTTTCCAGACGTTCTTTAGTATAAAACTGGGCTTCTTTATTTCCATAACCATCTCCGCCAACATCATAATTCCATTTTGAAGAATCTGGCAATCCTTTCCCATTAAATTCATCACTCCAGATTAGATTTCTATTGGAATCAGATTTCTGAGCTGTGCAGTTTGATATAGAAAGAGATAAAATCCCCCCTGTTATTAATAAATAAAAATGTCTTCGGATATTAATTTTCATACAATATGGTGGTTTAGTGAACCGGCAATTATTCCGTTTTATTAAAAGCGGGTTAAAACCCGCTCCTCTTGATCTAATTATTTAATCCAATTAATTTTTTTTGTCTGAACATCCTGAGAATTGGTTCCTACCATAATTTCAAACTCTCCACCTTCCCAATCATAATTTAATTGGTCATCATAGAATTTCAAATTTTCTGGAGTTAGTGTAAAGTTTACTGTTTTAGTTTCTCCTTTTTTCAGAAGTATTTTTTGGAAACCTTTTAATTCTTTTACAGGCCTTACTACTTTTCCGAATGAGTCTCTGATATATAACTGCACTACTTCTTCACCGTCATAATTTCCGTTGTTAGAAACATTCACTTTAATATTTAAAGCTTGATTTCCTTTTAGACTTGTTGAGCTTAGCGTCATATCAGAATATTTAAACTGAGTATAACTTAATCCATATCCAAAAGGAAATTTAGGATCGTTATCTAGATCGATATAAGCAGAAACATAACTTCGTTCTTTATTCGTTTTTGCGGGTCTTCCTGTATTATAATGATTATAGTAAACAGGAATCTGACCTTCGGTTCTTGGAAAAGTCATGGGAAGTTTACCTCCCGGATTTACAGTTCCAAAAAGAACATCAGCTATTGAGTTTCCTGCTTCCGTTCCTAGCCACCACGTATACAGAATCGCAGGAATATTATCCGCTGCCCAATCAAAGACGAGAGGTCTGCCCGCGTTGATCATCAATACAATAGGTTTTCCGGTTTTTGCAATTTCTTTTAACAGTTCTTCCTGAACACCAGAAAAATGGATATTACTCCGGCTTTTCGCTTCCCCACTCATTGCATGTCCTTCCCCTAAAGTCATAATAACAACATCAGCTTTCTTTGCCGTTTCTACTGCTTCAGCAAACATTGATTTATCCTGATCATCAGCATTACAACCTTTAGCATATAATAAAGTTGAATTTTTATCCAACTGATTCTTAATTCCGTCAAACTGAGAAATGATCCTTTGGTTGTCATCTTTAAAAGCAACAGACCAGAATCCATGATTGGCTACCGTTTCTTTTCCAAAAGGTCCTATTAAAGCTACCGTCTTCGTAGATTTTGAAAGTGGTAAAATATTATTTTGATTTTTTAAAAGAACAATACTTTTTGACCCGAATTCCCTTCCGAATTTTCTGTTCTCCAAGTTATTGGTCTGCTCTTTTTCTCTTTTCTCATTACTGAATCTATAAGGATCATCAAATAATCCCATTTCAAACTTTTTGATTAAAATTCGTCTTGCCGCATCGTCAATGAATTTTGGATCTACTTTTCCTTCTTTAACCAGTTTTGGAAGTTCCGTCATATAAACGTGACTTTCCATATCCATATCACTTCCTGCCAAAATAGCTTTTTCAGCGGCTTCCGCTTTATCTTTCGTATAACCATGGTTAACCATTTCACCAATGCTTCCCCAATCTGAAACCACAAAACCATTGTAGTTCCACTTTCCTTTTAACAAGTCTCTAAGAATGTATTTATTAGCAGTCGCGGGAACCCCATTAATATCATTAAAAGAATTCATGAATGTTGCAACGCCTGCTTCTGCCGCAGCTTTGAAAGGAGGTAAATAGGTTTCATTCAGTTGTCTGAGGCTCATATCTACAGAATTATAGTCTCTTCCACCTACTGCTGCGCCATACGCCGCAAAATGTTTCGCACAAGCCATTATTGCATCGAGGTTTCCAAGACCTTTTCCCTGGAATCCTTTAATCCTTGCCAAACCGATCAGTGTTCCTAAGTAAGTATCTTCACCAGAGCCTTCCATTACTCTCCCCCATCTTGGATCCCTGGCAATATCTACCATTGGAGCAAAAGTCCAGTGAATTCCATATGCTGAAGCTTCCGTAGCAGCTATTCTTTCAGATTTTTCAATTAATGTTAAATCCCAGCTTGCTGCCTGTCCAAGATTAACAGGAAAGGTGGTTCGGTATCCGTGAATAACATCCTGTCCAAATAATAACGGTATTTTTAATCTTGATTCTAAAGCTAATTTTTGAAAAGATTTTGTTTCTTCTACGCCAGCTACATTTAGCATAGAGCCCACTTTACCTTTTTTTATTTCTTCAAGAACGGTTGCTGAATTGGAATTCTGGGGTCCTGTAGCATATGCAAAGCCACTGTATTGCATCAATTGTCCCACTTTTTCTTCCAATGTCATTTTAGACAAAAGATCAGAAACTTTTTGATCAATTGTCTTTTGTCCGTATGTATTCAATCCAAATGCTGCAAATGCTAATAAGAAATAAGCTTTTTTCATAATTAATTAGAAAATATAGGTTGCTACAGAATTTCCTGATATACTTACAGGAGCTGTTTTCTGGTTATACTTAAGAGTAAAGACCTCTTCCGTTTTACTGTTGTTCTGTACTATTAAAACAGTTTTTCCCTTTGGAGTTTTAAAAGCTACAGAAGATAGATTGTTTGTTTGAGAAGAACCAATTCGCTGCGAGTTAGGAGGAATAAATTTTGCTGCATGTGCAACAATATAATAAGAAACATTTCTGGTAAAATTTTCCTTGTCAGAAATAGTAATCGCTCCTTTGCACTCCGTACAACCACCATCAGTATGAGGTTTATACTGTGGATCATTAGCCAGATTCCATTCTAAAGCTATTTTACTCCAATTTCTCATGGAACCAATGATCACATTTTTAGTATGCCAATTAAGATCTTCATTAAAGTTGCTTTTAGCTCCTGTCCACTGCTCTGTAAAATAAAGATTTTTATTTGGATACGCATTATGAACGGTACTTAATGCAGAAATGTCTCCTTCATATAAATGAAATGCAGAACCATCAACATATTTATAAGCTTCAGGATCGCTTAAAATATTGGTAGCATATTCTGGTTTGTTACAATTGTGATCATATACGACAATTTTAGTTTTAATCCCATTAGATTGGAAAACCGGACCTAAATGATTTTTAATAAAATCTTTTTGCTGATCAGAGGTCATATACAAACTTGGATTATTTCCCGGATGCAGCGGTTCATTCTGAGGTGTAATAGCATCAATATTAATACCCTCTTTTTTCATTCCCTGAATATATTTCACAAAATAATTCGCATATACCCCGTAATATTCAGGTTTTAGACTTCCTCCTTTTGACTTTCCATTATCTTTCATCCAAACCGGAGCTGACCATGGAGCAGAAATAATCTTAATCTTCGGATTGATCGCTAAAATCTCTTTTAACATAGCAATCAGATCTTTATCTCTTGCTAAACTGAAATGTTCCAGTGAAATATCTGTTTTTCCTTCAGGTAGGTCATCATAAGAGAATACCTCGCCATCAAGATCAGAGGCTCCTACACTTAATCTAAGGTAGCTGACAGAAATTGAGTTTGTATTATTTCCAAAAAGTTCATTTAATAAAGCTTTTCTTTTTACTTCTGAAAGTCTGTTAATTACTTCCACACTTCCCCCTGTCAATGTATATCCGAAACCATCAATATATTGAAACTTTTGAGTATCGTCAATTTCAATATTCTGACCGTTATCAGGATTGTTCGTAAAATTGATTGAAGGTTGCTGCTGTAATTTTATGCTCTCATCACCTTTGGTAAGCCATACCTGAACTTCGTTCCTATTATTTGCTGAACTCGACTTACACGCTGATAAAGATAAAAGTACCACACCACAAAGTGGTGCGATACTTCTAAAAAAGAAACTATATAAACTGTGAAACTTCATTTTTAATAGCCAGGGTTTTGTTTTAAAGCAGTATTTACTAATTCGTTGAAAGGAATTGGTAAAATTTCATTCTTACCTGCTACAAATCCTCTTGCCCCTAATTTAGCCGGAGCATCGCCCCATCTTACCAGGTCAAACCATCTGTGACCTTCTCCTGCCAATTCTCTTCTTCTTTCATCTTTAATCGCCTGCATAGAAACCGGAACTGAACCTAATCCTACTCTCGATCTTACCGCATCCAGTAATGCCTGAGCTCTTGCTCCCGCACCACCTAGTGCTTCTGCTTCCATCAAGTAGGTATCAGCTAATCTGATGGCAATATAGTTTTGACGGAAGTTTAATTCAGTAGGACCTGGCAAATTACTTTTATCTGCATTTCTTGGTGCATATTTGTTTAAGAAATATCCAGTGTCTTTAAAGCCTGGAGAATAAGTAATCTTACCTTCTTGTTTTAATTTTTTACAATTAAGTACTGTAGCGTCCAAACGAGGATCTCCCTGCATGAAATTAAAAAGATCATCCGTCATTGGATTAAAGCCCCAACTTGCATAAATATCGGGCGCGTCATTATTAGGTACTGTCGTACGGCCATAAGATATAATACCAAGCATCACATTAATTGAATTTCCTTCATCTTTTCCGGAACCCCAAAATGGCCAATCCGCATTACTTTTATTAGTATGCATTACTTCAAGAATGGACTCTGTGGTAAATTTATTATCTACTTTCCACAAATCTGCAAAGTTACTAACTAACTTATAACCATACTGGCTGGTTTGCCCTGGTGTACCGTTCACCATTTCAAACTGAGCAGCAGCTTCGGTATTCTTTTTATCATATAGATAAATCTTTCCTAAAATAGCATGAGCAGTACCTTGCGTAATTCTTCCTTTTTCAGATGCTCCAGAAGCTACCATCATAAGATCTGGAAGTGCAGAAACAATATCACCTTCTATTTGGGTATATACTTTTGCCGGATCTTCTTGTGGAATATTGTAATAATCATCTGTAGCTAAAACAGGCTTTAAAATAAGCGGAATATTTTTGAACATTTTTAACAATTCAAAATAATACAGTGACCTTAAAACTTTAGCTTCAGCAATAAATCTCTTTCTTGTCTGTTCATTCATATTTGCATTAGGGATTCTTTCTAATAGAAGATTTGCACTTGCAATTCCCTGATAGTAATTTTTCCAGTAACTAGCAGGCATGATAATCGGATTAATGGTATAATTCGAGAACCCCTGGATTCCTGCACCATCTGAAGAATTTCCACCTCCTGAATAGAAATCATCAGAAGCACCATTAAAGAAGGTTACCATATTTTCAAACCCTCCAGAGTATTTTCTCAACATATCGTATGTTGCTACCAATCCTGTAAAAGACTGTTCTTCATTTTGAAAGTAATTACTTGCATCAAAAGTACCTGTATTCTTTACATTCTCAAGATCACCTTTATCACAAGATACAGCTCCAAAACTAATACCTGCTAATAATAAAACAGATAAACTTTTATATATTAATCTTTTATTTTTCATTTTTTCTTTAATTAAAATTGAACATTAGCACCGAAAAGGAAAGTTCTTGCTTGGGGATAGAAAGCTCTGTCTATACCAAAAGTATCTGCTCCTGCAATTTCAGGATCATAACCAGTATATTTTGTAAAAGTAACTAAGTTCTCTGCTGTAACATAAAATCTTACTTTGCTTGCTCCTATAGTTTCAGAAATATTTTTTGGAAGTGTATATCCTACCTGTACCAATTTTATACGTAAATAGTCTCCTTTTTGAAGATAGTAATCAGACATTCTGGTATAATTCTGATTAAGATCATCTCTTGTAACCCTTGCTACAGTATTTGATGTCCCTTCACCAGTCCAACGGTCTAAAATAGAAGTCTGGTAATTCGCTTCCTGAATATCCAATCTTCTTAGCCCCTGGAAAATTTTATTTCCTGCCTGTCCCTGTGCGAATACCATCAAATCAAAGTTTTTGTAATTCATGTTCAATGTTAAACCAAATGTATATTTTGGTACTGAATTCCCTAAATTCACAAAATCCTTCTCATCAATTTTCCCATCACCATTAGCATCTAATCGTTTAAAATCTCCAGGTTTAGCATTGGGTTGAATTAGCCCTCCATTTGTATTTCTATACGCATCAATTTCAGCTTGATTCTGGAAAATTCCCATATTTTGGAAACCATAAAAAGAGCCATATGATTCACCAACTTGCAATCTCGATACGGTACCCAAAGTTTGGTAAGAAGCAAAATTCACATATGGTTTATTACCTTCTAATCTTGTAATTTCATTTTTTAAATAAGCAACATTACCATTTGCAGAAAACCCAAAATCACCCCAATTCTTTTTATAACCTAGACTTATTTCAATTCCATCATTGTTCATATCTCCAATATTTCTCCACGGGTTATTAATCAATCCTAAATAACCAGGAACTTCGACTTGTCTTAAGATATCTGTACTTTTCTTTCTATAAACATCAACACTTAAATCAAAGTTCTTGAGAATCTTAAGGTCTGCGGCGATATTGAACTGTGATGTTCTTTCCCATTTAAGATCGGGATTTTCTAGTGTGCTTGGTGCATATCCAACACGGATTATATTATCTCCAAAAGTATAATTACTCCCTGCAGTTAAAAAGTTGGCAAACTGAAATTCTGTAATACCATCATTTCCTAATACACCATATCCACCTCTTAACTTAACGCTGCTTATAATATTATTTTGCGGCCAGAAACTTTCATTTGAAACATTCCAACCCAAAGACATTGCTGGAAAGTTTCCCCAATGGTTATTACTTCCAAATTTGGAAGAACCATCTCTACGAATTGTTCCTGTAAATAAGTATCGGTTATCATAATCGTATACTACTCTGGCAAAGTAAGAAGCTTTGTGAGTTTGTTTTCCATCCCATGCATCGCCTTTTTTATTTTCCGGAGAAATATCGAAATTAAAAGATGCATCTTCCCAGTTATTAACTGGTAAGTTTGTAAATGTAGTACTTTGGCCTGAAGAAATATTATACTCATAGTACCCCTGTCCTAATAAAACATTTAGGTTATGCAGTCCAAACTTATTTTGATAAGTAACGGTATTTTCAGTACTCCATTCAAATTTTTTATCAGTTTGTCTGAATAAACTATTAAAATCATTTTTATTTGCTGTACTCAAATAGTTAGTAGGAGTAAAGGCCTGATTTCCCCAGTAGGAAAGCTTTCCGTTTATACTAGATTTAAAACTGATATTTTTATTAATTTTCAATTCAGCAAATACATTTGCTATAAGATCATCTGACCATTTATATCTACCCAACTGAACTTGTCTGAAAGCCAGTGGATTTGTCATTTCTTTACTTACAAAACGTGAAAGTCCATAGGGATTCCCATTTGGATCTCTTACATAATTAGGGTTATTAATATAATCATTTGCATTAGGTTGATTAGCAATACCATTGGTTACTATAACAGGGGTCAATGGATCCAGATTGATAGCAGAACTTAACGGGCCTCCGAATTCTCCGTTATCAGTAACCCCTTGAGATTTTGTATGCGTATAAGCAAAAGTTTGTCCTACCGTTAAGAAATCAAATACTTTATGTGTTGAATTTAATCTGGCATTAACTCTTTTATAATTAGAAATGTCTCTCAATACAATACCCTGTTGATCATAATATCCGAAAGAAGCATAATAAGTAGACTTATCACTTCCCCCATTGATGCTGAATTCATGAGATTGACGTTGTGCACTATTGAAAATTTGTTTTTGCCAATCCGTACCTACTCCATAAGATGCAGGATTTCCCAATACTGGTGTTTTACCTTCATTGGTATATGCCTCATTCATAATTGTAGCGTACTCCGATCCATTTAAAAGATCAAGCTTTTTTGCGGCACTTCCAACTCCAAAGAAACCATTGTATGAAAGATTTAACCTTCCTTTCGTCCCTTTTTTAGTCGTAATCAAAATAACACCTTTTGCTGCAGAAACTCCATAAATTGCTGCCGAAGCACCATCTTTAAGAATCTCCATTCCTTCAATGTCAGACTGATTCAACCAACCAATGTTATCAACTACGATTCCATCGACTACCCATAAAGGATCATTACTTCCGGCACCAAAACTGGTAATACCACGCACCCTCACAGTAGCTGCAGTCCCAGGTTGCCCCGAATTTGATATTACACTGATACCAGCAGCTCGACCCTGCATAATTTGCTCAGGCCTTCCCGCAGTAGGAGAATTTTCAATATCAGATGCCTTGATGCTTGATATTGCTCCAGTCACATTACTCTTTTTCTGAGTACCATAACCAATCATTACCACTTCCTCAATTTTTTGTTCTTTTGGAAGAGTATCATTGGCTGTTTTTTGGGCACTGAAATTAGCTGTAAAATAAAGTACAGCAACCATTCCCAAACCTCTTGATATTCTAATATTCATATACAGTTAGTTTTTTAATTCTCATTTTGAGACAATAAAAATATATTTTTTTTTAAATAGTTAACATTATATTAATAAATATTTTAATATTTCTTTTATTTTTGGGGGTTGAAAGCCCTTTTTTTTGACTAAAATTTCATAAAAACTCATAAAAAATTAATAAAATCAATCCCCAAAATGTCGAGTAAGCTTCGTAATATTTCACTTCCATTAAAACTGACCTTCTTAATTTTTTCCATGGTTCTAAACTGCATGGGCATTGTAATATTGCAACTTTCGGAGGCAAATATCACCTATGAAAAACTCGGACTTTTAGAATCTTTCAAAGATTTACCTATTGCATTTATTTCTCTTTTTGCTGTTAATTTTATTGGTCGGATTGGGACAAAAAAGGCATTAATTTTTGCATTAATAATTGTTGGGATTTGTTCATCTATCCTCCCTTTTGTAAAAGTATTTTGGTTTTATAAGCTTTGGTTTGCTATTATTGGGACTTGTTTCGCTATAGGGAAAATATGCGTTTTCGGAATTATCCGGAATAATATATCAGATGAAAAATCCCTTACCAAGACCATGAGTAATGTAGAAGCCTCTTTTATGATTGGAATTTTTGTGGTCAATACCATTTTCGGATGGTTAATTTCCAGTAAATACTCAGAATATTGGAAATTTGGATTTATTGCAATTTCAGTTCTTTCTTTAATTACAATATTCCTGTTTTCAAGATTGGAAATAGCTGAACCCAAAAAGACTGATCAAAAGAAAGATCTTCTTTCAGATTTGTCGGGATTTGTCAATCCATCAATTATCATATTTCTGGCTGTTGTTTTTTCCATTGTGTTTGTTGAACAGAGTTTCAATTCCTGGTTACCGTCATTTTATAAAAACCATTTAAAAGTTAACTCCTTTTTCGCCTTGCAGGCTTCATCTTTCTTAGCCCTTTTTTCATATGTAGGAAGAACGATAACAGCCCACATTATTCATAGGTTTCCACTTTCAAAATATTATGTATACTGCTTATCGGCTATTATTCTCGTATTAGGTATTATTCTGGGAATCCAATATTTTGAATCGGAGGATTCAAAAGCCATTTTATTTTTATTCCCGATCATTGGTTTCTTCTTGTCACCACTCTATCCGGTTATTAATTCCAAGATGATTGTACAGATTGATAAAGAAAAAACAAACCTTTTTACCTCCCTGATCGTTATTTTTTCGTCGTTGGGAAGTTCAGTAAGTTCAATTATTATCTCACTACTATTTGAAAATCAATTACTAAGATATTACCCATTATACATCTTATTTATTGTAACTGTCCTTTTTTCAATAAGTTTAATTTATTTTAAGCTTATTAAAAAAACATATTGAAAATAATTTTATTTTTACTCCCATGGAAATCAAGGATTCAAAAAACAAAGAAACACTTCAGGAACTTATAGACACCAAAGACTTTGTAGCCCATCTTTCAGTGGACTGCACGATATTTGGTTTTCACAATAATATACTGAAGGTTTTATTATTAAAATACCATGATTTAGATCTTTGGTCACTTCCCGGGGGATTTGTCTTTAATGATGAAGACCTTAGAGAAGCTGCTGCGCGTGTCCTGTATGAAAGAACACACCTTAAAGATATTTTCCTTAAACAATTTCATACATTTGGAAGAATAGACCGTACAGAAAACAATGTACATCAGATATTACTTAAAAACAAAGGAATAGAAGTTCCTAAAAACCACTGGATCTTTCAGCGATTTGTGACGGTAGGCTATTGCAGCCTTATTGATTTTTCTATTGCAAATACTTTTCCCGATGCTTTCAATGAAACCTGTGAGTGGTTTGAAGTGAATAATCTGCCAAAAACAGCTTTTGATCATGATAAAGTTATAGAAACCGGATTAGAGTATCTTCGAATGAATATTAATACGGAAGTAGCTGCCAGTAATTTACTTCCTATAAAATTCACGATGAAGGATCTGCAATCCTTATATGAAACAATTTTAGGTCAGAAATTCAGAAGAAATAATTTTCAGCGAAAAATTTTAAGCTTAAATATCCTCGAAAGACTGGAAAAGTTGTATGATGGATCTGCGAACAAAGCGCCTTACCTCTATAAATTCAAAAATAAAATTCATAATTCGGCGAATCATTACCCAATATCCAATGAGGAGGAAGAAGAACTGTAATACCAAATCCTCATAAAGTGATCTTTATATTCTATCCATAAAAAAGATAGCTTAATTCTCCATATCAGCTTTATACATCAAAAAAAATATTATTTAAAAAGGCAGGCAAAAAAATTTTTCTGAAATCACGAAAAGTGCTATTTTTAGGAAAATTATAAAAATGTCATATTATCCTCTTACAAGTATTCCTGACTATTACGGAATTGATGCCTTACTTACCGAAGAACACAAGCTAATTCGCCAATCTGTAAGAGATTGGGTTGAAAGTTTTGTAATGCCTCAAATAGATCATGCTGCACAAAATCATACGGATTTACCTGGTTTAATGAAAGAATTAGGGAAAATCGGAGCTCTTGGTCCTTATATTCCGGTAGAATATGGTGGTTCAGGATTGGATCAGATCTCTTATGGTCTTATTATGCAGGAACTGGAAAGAGGAGATTCTGCTGTACGTTCTGCAGCTTCTGTACAAAGTTCTTTGGTTATGTTTCCTATTAATGAATTCGGATCTGAGGAGCAAAAAAAGAAATATCTTCCGCAATTAGCTTCCGGAGAAATGATCGGATCTTTTGGATTAACGGAGCCTAACCATGGTTCTGATCCAAGCTCTATGGAGACTTATTTTAAAGACATGGGCGATCATTATCTTTTAAATGGTGCAAAAATGTGGATCACAAATTCTCCTTTATGTGATATTGCTGTTGTTTGGGGAAAAAATGAAGAAGGAAAAATACAAGGACTGATTGTTGAAAGGGGAATGGAAGGGTTTACCACTCCTGAAACTCATAACAAATGGAGCTTAAGAGCTTCTAAAACAGGAGAATTGGTATTTAATAATGTAAAAGTTCCAAAAGAGAATCTTCTTCCGGGAGTTACTGGATTGAAAGGACCTCTTTCTTGCCTTAATTCTGCCAGATACGGAATTTCGTGGGGAGTAATTGGAGCCGCTATTGATTGTTACTGTACTGCTGTTCAATACTCTAAAGAAAGAAAGCAGTTTGGAAATCCAATTGGTTCTTATCAGTTGCAACAGAAAAAATTAGCAGAATTTTTAACTGAAATTACCAAAGCTCAGTTGCTTTGTCTTCAGCTAGGAAGTCTTAAAAATGATCATAAAGCTACTCCGGCTCAAATTTCAATGGCAAAAAGAAACAATGTAAAAATGGCAATTGATATTGCAAGAGAATCCCGCCAGATCCTTGGTGGAATGGGAATCATGGGTGAATTCCCGATGATGAGACATGCCGCTAATCTAGAATCTGTAATTACGTATGAAGGAACACATGATGTTCATTTGTTAATTACAGGTATGGATATTACTGGTATCAACGCATTCTAATCCATAAGCAGATAAATATACAAAGCGTCTGGTCAGTTGACCAGACGCTTTTATTTTGCGTTAAATCAATAGAGTACTATTCATTGAATAATTATTAATATCTCAATAGAGTGAATTTAATATTAAAAAATTCTATCTTAACTCCACAAAAAATTACCATTATGAAAAAAATTACTCTTTTTTTACTTGGCCTCTCTGCGCCTTTTTACTTTTCCCAGCAGGCAGGAGATGTTGTAAATTTTGAGCAAAAGCTCGATTTAACTCCGCAAGGTGTTATCAATTTCATATCTAACAATCTGGGAGACCAGAATACTCCTGATTTTGTTAATTATCTAAATGGCTTTAATGTTGGTATAAAAGCATATAAGATAACGTATTATACTAAAAATGAAAATAATACACTGGTTAAAGCAACAGGGCTTATTATGTATCCTAATGTCAATTACAAACTGTCAACGGTAGTTTCTGATCATGGAACAACAGACAGCAGAAGTAATGTTCCCTCTAATTTAAAAGGTGTCTTATATGCCGGGTTTGTTGTTGAATTATCCTATGTATTGAACGGCTATATCCTGATGGCACCTGATTATGTGGGGATGGGTGGTGGCGATGGAGTTCATCCTTATGTACACTACCCTACAGAATCTGGCGCAACTATCGATTTTATTACTGCCGCTAACACAGTTATCGCACAGTTAGGGATAAAAAGATATGATGAATACTTTTTAACAGGTTATTCCCAAGGTGCTCACGCAGCCATGTCCACACTCAAAAAATTAAATATTTCCAATCCCACACAATTGAAATTCAAATATGCTTACATGGGTGATGGTCCATATGATTTTTCAGGAGTTACCCTTCAAAAAGGTGTTTTGGAAAAAGACGTCTATCCATTTACTTCTTTCCTTGCCAATGTAATCAATACCTGTAACAATACAGGTTACAAAACGTACAACAATAATATTTCAGAGGTTATTTCTGCAGAGTATATGGATAAATACAATTATCATGTTCTACAGGATAATGGCGGATTACTATGGGGACCTCTTATCTGGAGAAAGCTTTTGACCAATAATTTTATTAGCGATGTAACCAATAATACCAGTAATAAACTCAGACTTTGTTTAAAATCAAATGATGTGTATGATTGGTACAATAAGACCCCAATGACATTGGGTCATTCCACAGTAGATCTGGCTATTCCACCGGAAAACACTTCGAAAACGATTGATGTACAAAGGGGATATTATCCATGGTGGAATTTAGATAAATTCAAGCTACAATCTTTTTACTGGGGGCCTCTTGGGCATATTGGTGGTATAGTTCCTTTTGTTTTAGCATCTAATGCTAAATTTAATACCCTGCGAAGCGGTGGTTTACTGAATGAATGGGCAATGTTGACCTCAAAACAATCCACAAACGAACCACCTAAAATTAATTCTCTTTATTCATCTCAAATAAAACCAAGCCTGGGTTCTATGCAACTCGTTGAAATAAAAGATTTTAATAAAGAAGATACAGCCACCAGGTCAGTAGCCAGTAACAATTTGAGTTCTTTAAAAGATGGTGTTTATTTGTTGAAAGTTTCACAGAATAATGAAAACAAGCTTATTCCCTATATTAAAAACACCCCAACTCTTATTGCAGAAAATGAGATTATTGCTTCAGAAAACAACAATATTTTAAGCTTAAAAGTTAATCAGGATGAATTGTTATCCATCAATATATTTGATGAAAATAAAAATCTGGTTAAAACTATATCACAAAAGGAATATATAAAAGAAGGTGGAATTAATTTAAATAACATTGGAAACCAAACCCAAACATTTGAAATCGTTACTGAATTTTATAATCTACAGTTTAATAGAAGTATTGAAATTAATAATGGTTCAGAGAACAACGTAAATATATTTACTCAAAATAACCAGGTTAAAGTGAAGTCAAAGGATAATATTAAAACTATAGATATCTATTCCATTTCCGGAGCTTTGATACAAAAACAAGAAATTAACGCTTCTAATTTTGAATCTAAACCTTTAGAATCAGGAATTTATGTAACACAAGTTATACTAAGCAATGGAAAAATAATTAATAAAAAAGTAAAATTATAACAATAACTTTCTTCATATCAATTATATTAATTGGAAGGTTGTCTTATAGCAAGGACAACCTTTTTTATGATAGCTTCAAGAGTTTCAGCCACCAATACTAAAGTTATAAAATTTCTACTACGTACGAGATGGCTTACCCATAATTATTAGCTTACAAAAGACTTAATGTTTTCAATAAAACTAATATCTGGATCTAAAATTTCAAGGATAAGGCTTCGAACAGACTGCATTGCTTCATCAATACTTCCTTTTTCAAACTGAAGAGAAACAACACCTTTTTTAGCTTCTGCAAAACTCCAGATTCCAGTTTCCACGGGAAGCCCCCAGAATTCCGGAAGACTTTGAATAACGTATTGATAGATACAAAGCTGAAGTGCCTGTTTCCTATCACTATTATGGAAATATCCATCTACATTATCAGCGTCTATTTTTACAACAAGATTCTTTATTTTTGCCGTTTTGTAATCAATGATTCTTACTGTACCATTCAGACGGTCTATGCGGTCTATAAAACCAAAAAAAGAGATCCTGTCTTTAGCAGCTTCGTCAAGATAAAAATCAACATTTTCAAACCTCCTTTCAATGGCAATAATCTCCAGTTTATTTCCTCTTTTTACAAGATCAAGATCATGATTTAAAATATTTTCAATTACCTTTTTCGCAATTGCCCGATGAATAAAATTCATCCCTTTCTCATAAAACTCCGGCTGATGTTTTAGCTTTTCAATAGCAACATTAATATAGTAATCTATTGCTTTAATTGAATCCTTTAAATCATTTTCCTTTAAAACTTTACCTTTTAATACTTCATATACTTCTTGAAGTGAATAATGAACAAGATTTCCATAATTTTTCACAGATAATTCCTCTTCAATTTCATCTGCTTCAGACGTATTTAAAATCTTTGATAAGTAAAAATCAATGGGATTATAAAGATAGCTCGTAAGGTGTGAAGCTGAAACTTTTTCTTTCCATTTTTCAAGTCTTTCCAGAACAATATCAGTCTTGAAAATTTCAATAGGTTGTGTTATAATAGGCTCAGAAGAATTCTCGATAATCAGGTGTTCAATAGTATGAGAACTCTCCATTTCTATCTGGGTAATAAATCTACTTTTCTCACCGCTGTTTACGCCTGAACTTAAAGCGTTAAAAAGCAGATGAACATTCTGGGAATCCTGGATCAATCGATAGAAATGGTACGCATAAATACTGTCATTTTCCAGAAAAGTATGTAAATCGAAGAATTTCCTTATATCAAAAGGAATATAGGTATTTTGTGAGTTTCCTAATGGCAGCTTCCCTTCATTTACGGATAACAGCATCACATTTTCAAAGTTTAAAAGCCTGGTTTCCAAAAGTCCCATAATTTGCAATCCCTTCAATGGCTCACCCTGAAAGTCAATACTCTCAGAATTAATATGCTGATTGATAAGAATTTCCAGAGTTTCCATCTTGATCTCAAAATCATAGGGAGTAACCTGATTTTTAATAATCTTAAAAGCACTTTCAAAATGCGAGATATTTTCGTACTGAATATCATCTATTTCCAGCCACTTGATCTGCTGACAGAACGCAA
This sequence comes from Chryseobacterium sp. FW101-FHT12H09, assembly GCF_058790395.1. Taxonomy (NCBI): domain Bacteria; kingdom Pseudomonadati; phylum Bacteroidota; class Flavobacteriia; order Flavobacteriales; family Weeksellaceae; genus Chryseobacterium; species Chryseobacterium sp. FW101-FHT12H09. Next base: position 348,046 of record NZ_JBYTCP010000004.1, read on the forward strand.
TAAGCATATCGAGGTAGATGCTTGTAGAGTCAGCTTTTTGAAGCAGATGAAAATAAGACAGATCATTTAAAAGTTCATAAAGCAACTTTTTGGATATATAAACAATATTACGCTCTTCTATTTTAGACTTAAATCGATTGATAACCTCTTGATCTTCAGCTGACTTCGGAAGTTCTTCGAGGATAGGAAATAAATCTCTGTAATAGTAAGAAGATTTATTCTTTTCTAATTGCTTCTGCAGATAAAATAATTGTTTTATGGCATTTGAAAAAGATAAATTCTTCAGAGGAAAACCCATCGTAATATTTAGATTATCAATCCCATGCATTACATCTAAACTTGCAGGAAGCAAATTTTCATCCAATAAAACGAGTGCTGTATTTGAATAGGTTTTATTATCTATTTCATTAAAGATTTCAGGCAATATTTTAGTTTGAGTTACATTCCCGGAAACCTCGTATACTTTTATATTTTTTGGTTGATTGAAATCATCTTCAATCCACTGGAAGGCGCGACTATCATTAAACTCCTTCCATAATTTATGATTTCTGAGAAATTTTCCCGCCTCTTGCCTTTCATCATCAAAATAATAATGATCAGCCTGAAAAAAACACTGTCCTTTATTCCACTGCAGCAAGCCTCTAACTAATTTTTCTTCTACGGGTGTAAAGGCATTGAATCCACAAAAAACAAACTGCTCAGAGGTAGCTTTAGCGAAATCAATTATTTTTGCTTTAGCCGTTTCATGAATCATTCCTGAGGTAGCCCAATTTTTTTCCTGTAATTTCTTTTTTAATACCGGAAGGAAAATATTCATATTTCTCCAGAAGTTCAGAAATTTCTTTCTTGGAACATCATCATCTTCACCTAAATTCTGGGCCCAGTCTTTAATCCTCTCTTCATCAAACATGTATTGCAAAACGATTTCATCGCTTTCAGAAAACTTTAAAATATCATCCCAATCTTTTTGTAAAGTAGGAAACCATTTCAGGAAATCCGAAAAACTATCGTTGGGAATCAGATTAAGGCTTTTGTATACATCAAATGCAAATAACCATAGAGAGATCCCCTGAATTGGCTGTTTATCAGCTATTTTATCAATAAGTTCTTCAATGGTAAAAAAGTTAGGCAGAAACCCTGAATAATTATTTTCTTCAAGAATTTGTCTGATGAAAACAATAGGCCGTTTACCGGGAATAACAATATTAAATACCGATAAATCTGTATTTTGAGCTAAGAGTTCGTGAATAATTTTATTGAGAAATTTCAAGACTTTTTATAGCTATTTAGGTTTTCTAATGCTTCAGATATAATGGTATTATATTGAGCCTGTTTTTCTTTATCCATCCCATTTTGTGTATCTCTGTCATAAGCCATCTGGAAGTCTCTATATTCATTTAAAATCCGGGAATAAATAGCTTTAAATTTTTTATCGAAATCACTGGAAGTTTTAATATTTTCCAATACTTCTTTTCGAAGCTTTCTGGCATAAATTTCAGCAATATCAAAGTGCTTTTGCTCATGGAGCAGCACATAGTCACTAATCCTCTTTACATCCTTCCATGACTTATCCTTATTAAAAATAGTCAAAATTTCAATTTTCACTGGGGATGAAGGATTAGAGGATGTTATAACAGAATATTCCCATCCACAATGGGTATAGGCTACTACATCTTTATTATTTTTCCTGTTTACAGAACTTTTAAAATCATTCCATGTTAGTTTTTGGTCTTCTTTCCATATTATTTTCTGACTAAATAACTGAATGGAGACCAAAAGACAAATGACGCTCCATCTCATTATTCTACTACAATTGTTTTTGTAATCCAACTATTGGTACCTGTCCAGAATTTAAAAGTATATGTTCCCGTCTGCTGTGGATTAAAATTAATCTGATTCATGCCTTGATGTGTAGACTGTGCACAAGCGGCATCAGTACGAAATTTATATGCAGTCACAGTTCTGGTTAAATTATCGTTATGTATGTAGTCGTAGCCATAAAAACCTTCACATTGCGAAAGGTAGGAAGAATAGGTTTTAATATGCTGAATATCAAAAACATTCATAGTATCATTAGTAATTCTTACACTATCTATTTTTACTTTATCAACAGATTGTATTGTTTCATAATCATCATCATTACAAGAAGTAAGTACTACTCCTAATATTATTGCAGAAAACCCAATATTTAAAAGTCTTTTCATAACACAATAGAATTTCGATTATTAACAAATAATTAGCAAAAACTATTCCTTAATTAAGATAAATTAAGAATTAAAATTACCTTTTGATACATAAACCACTTTTTTAGTATCAAAAAACTCTCCTTCGAAATAATTTTTAAGATTAAAGATTTCAGATTTAATGCCACCCAGCTCTTCAGCCAGATCTCCACCTTTTAAGTATAAAACTCCATTATGTTTGGCATTAAACTGCTCTTTTTCAAATTTCCCTTTTAACCATTTTAAAAATTCCGGCATTTGTGTTACTGCTCTACTCACCACAAAATGGAATTTTTCTTTAAGCTTCTCAGCTCTTCCATGAATGGCAGTTACGTTTTTCAATCCCACCCCTTCTGCAACAGCATTCACAACACTTATCTTTTTTCCTATAGAATCAATTAAAGTAAATTGTGATTCCGGAAATAAAATAGCTAAAGGAATTCCTGGAAAACCACCACCTGTTCCAATATCTAAAACTCTGGTTCCTGGTGTAAATTCCATTACTTTAGCAATTCCCAATGAGTGTAGAATATGCTTTTCGTACAAAGATTCCATATCTTTTCTGGAAATTACATTAATCTTTTCATTCCATTCTGTATAGAGATTTTCTAACTGAGTGAACTGTTGTATCTGATTTTCTGTAAGATCGGGAAAGTATTTTAATAGTAACGATATAGACATAAGAATTATTATAATTTGCAAAAATAAGTTTATTTAACATTGTATTCAAATTAAGTCGCTCAAATCAGGGTTTTAATTTAAACAATCACAACTCTGATCATCTGGCAATAACTGGAATAACAGGGATACTTAAATTTCCAGTTTGGTTAACTGCCTGTACTGCAAAAATATAATTATCCTTTGACAATGTAACTTTAATAGAAAGATCCTTGGTAAATATTTTTTTCTGCCACGCCGGACTATCCGTTTCTCTTACAAGCACATAATATCCAATTGGGAGCCCAGATTTTGGCTTTTTCCAATGCAATGTGGTAGAATTTGTAAGCGCTTTAACCTCTATTTCCACATTCTCGGGCTTTGCCGTAGATTTAGCAAGACTGGCCAACACCGCAATATTTGCAGCTACATTCTTTTTCAGGTAGTTATAATCAATAAATTCAGGAAGGTCACCATATTGTTTTCCATTTTCCATTCTTACATCCTGATGCTGATGGTCATAGTTCTCATAATATTCAGTCAGCCTTACGGAAGGAAATCCATAATTAACAAAACTTGAATGATCTCCGCCACGCAAAAATCTATCATTTCTATAGATCAATTTAACCTCAAGTTTCTTTACATATTTTTCTGCAGTTTCTTTAATGTATCTGGCTAATTGCCTGGATTCACCGTCATTTTCCAACCCTAAGTTTCTTATTCCCATTGCCTTTTTATCTAAATCTAAATAAGGCAGACCTTCACTAAACACACGCAAGGTGTTATTATTGATCTCATTAGTCTCTCCAGCCTTAGCATTTCCTATCATGTCATTATTTAATACAGCCTCGATCTGCATGTTTTCATTCTTAGCTTTTTCTGCTAATAGTTTAGACCCGAGTAAAGACTGCTCTTCTCCGGAAAAAGCAACAAAAATAACAGATGCCGGAAATTTGGATCTGCTCAAAATCCTTGCGGCTTCTATTACCGCACTTACTCCACTGCCATCATCATTTGCCCCGGGAGCAAATGATGTTCTATTCATGACATCCGTAACCCGTGAATCCAGATGTCCTGAAATCAAAAAGATTCTTTTATCATTAGAATCTGTTCCTTTTAAATAAGCAATAGGATTACCAAGATTCGTTATTTGATCTACCCGTTTTCCGTCTGGCTGAATGTCCTGCTGTTGTAAATACACATCCATTCTTCCTTCAGAATTTTTCGCATAGTCTGTGAATTTACCAAGAACCCAATTCCTCGCTGCTCCTATTCCTTTATTCTGATCATCAATGGCGCTTAGCGTATGTCTCGTATTAAAACCGACAAGTTTGTTGATATAACTTTTTAAAGAATCCGAGCTCACCTCAGAAACGTATTTTTTTATTTCACTATCTTTTGAACTAACCTGTGAAAAAATAACAGATGGAGCCAACATTAAAAAAAGAAAATATTTCATAATCAAAAATCTTTTAAGCCGATCAATCCAAATATACTAAATCTCTTTTTTGAATGCAGTTTTTTATTTCACACCTCAGTCACATTAAGTTTTTATTATATATTTGTTACAATAGAAAAAGACTACATGGACAAACTTTCAGATAGAGTAAAAAGATTAGGTTACTCCCAAACTTTCGTAATGTCTAATAAGGCCAGAGAAATGAAAGCCAACGGAATAGACGTTATCAGTTTAACTCTCGGCGAACCGGATTTTGATGTTCCCGACAACATAAAACAAGCGGCATTCGACGCTATTAATCAAAATTTCAGTCACTACTCTCCCGTTCCCGGCTTTTTGGAACTTCGTGAAGCGATTGCTTACAAGTTAAAGAGAGATAACAATATAGAATACAAGCCTACCCAAATTTGTGTTTCCAATGGTGCAAAACAAGCCATTTTAAATGTTTTGGCAGCTATTATCAATGATGGAGATGAAGTTATTCTTCCAACGCCATACTGGGTAAGCTATGATGAAATGGTAAAAATGATGGGTGGAAATTCTGTGATGGTATCCACTTCGTATGTCACTGATTTTAAAATCACTGCCGAACAATTAGAAGAGGCCATTACTGATAAAACCAAGGCTATCCTATTCAGCTCACCTTGTAATCCTTCTGGAGGTTATTACACTTATGACGAACTGAAATCTTTAGCGCAGGTTATTGCAAAATATCCACAGGTTACAGTAATTTCTGATGAGATCTATGAGTTCATCAATTATGAAACTAAAACAGCATCTATTGCTCAGTTTCCTGAGATATATGAACAAACTGCCGTGATCAATGGTATGTCAAAAGCTTTTGCAATGACAGGCTGGAGAATCGGATATTCTGCATGCCCGGAATGGCTTGCAAAAGCTTGTGAAAAAGTTCAGGGACAGATGACCAGTGGAGCTAATACAATGGCACAAAGAGCCTCTATAACAGCATTAAAAACCGACCCTTCAGAATACAGATACATGATCGATGCTTTCAAAAAAAGAAGGGATCTTGTGTATGGTCTAATTACTGAAATTCCGGGATTCAAAGTTCTTTTACCAAAAGCAGCGTTTTATTTCTTTCCTGATATCTCCCATTATATTGGTAAAACCTTAGATGGAAATGAAATCAAAGATGCCGATGATTTTGCGATGTTCATTTTAGAAAATGCCCATGTAGGTTGTGTAGGTGGTGTTTCATTCGGAAGTCCGGAATGCATCAGATTCTCGTATGCTGCATCAGAAGATGATTTAAGGGAAGCGATGAGAAGGATTAAAGAGTTATTACAGAAATTTAACTAATAAACACCATAAAATGAATTTTTTCAAAAGAATTACCATTGCATCCAGTATTGCTGCTGCAAGTTTTAGTGGTTATGCTTTCGGACAGGATTTCCAATGGAAGGAAGCTACATCCAAAGGTTACACCTATCGGTATGTGACCAACGATCCTACTTCAGCAAGATATTATACATTAAAAAACGGGTTAACAGTTATTTTAAGCCCTACCACTAAAGATCCGAGAATCCAGGCTTATATTGCTACCAAAGCAGGAAGTAAAACAGACCCGGCGGATCATACAGGTCTTGCTCATTATCTGGAACATATGCTTTTCAAAGGAACTGACAGGTTTGGTTCTAAAGACTGGGCAAAAGAAAAACCTTTATTAGATCAAATTGATGCTCTTTATGAAAAATACAATCAGACTAATGATGAATCCAAGAGAAAGGAAATCTACAAAGAAATAGATAAAGTTTCCGGAGAAGCAGCAAAATATGCCATTGCCAATGAGTATGATAAATTGATGTCCGGAATGGGAGCTGACGGAACCAATGCCTTTACTTCTTTTGAACAAACAGTGTATACTGAAGACATTCCAGCGAATGTTACAGATAAATTCTTAGCCGTTCAGGCTGAAAGATTCAGACAACCGGTTTTAAGACTTTTCCATACTGAGCTTGAAGCTGTTTATGAGGAAAAAAACAGAGGACTGGACAGTGATTCAAGAAAAGTTTCTGAAGCAATGTTTGCTGCTATTTTCCCTAATAACAATTATGGAAAACAAACAACAATAGGAACTGTTGAGCATTTAAAAAATCCATCTTTAAAAGCGATCAGAGAGTATTTCGATAATTACTATGTACCTAACAATATGGGAATCATCATGTCCGGAGACTTTAATCCCGACGAAATGATTACAAAAATTGATAAGGACTTCTCTTATATGAAGTCTAAAGCAATCCCAGTATATAATATTGGTCAGGAAAAACCAATTACAGCGCCTATTACGAAAGAGGTTTTTGGACCGAATCCTGAAAACATAACAATAGGTTTCAGATTTCCGGGTGCTACTACAAAAGATGCCAGACTTCTTAATCTAATAGGAAGTATGCTAACAAACGGACAGGCAGGTCTTATCGATCTGGATCTGATAAAAAAACAAAAACTGTTGGGAGCATATGCTTTTCCATATGTTTTAAAAGATTATTCTGTTCTTTTCTTACAGGGAAACCCTACGGAAGGGCAATCTTTGGATCAGGTTAAAGCTTTATTACTTCAGGAAATTGATAAACTAAGAAAAGGAGAATTCTCTGATGATCTTATTCAGTCCATTGTAAATAACGAAAGAAAAAATATCATTCAGAATAACGAAAAATATTCTTCCAGAGCGAGTACATTAATGGATGAATTCACTTCTGATATTGATCATAAGGCAGCTTTGGAATATGTGGAGGAAATATCCAAGCTTACGAAAAAAGATATTATGGATTTCACTTCAAAATATCTACAGGACAACAATTATGTTGCTGTTTATAAAAGAAAAGGAGAAGATAAAAATATTGTAAAAGTTGATAAACCTACAATTACTCCGGTATCTGTAAACAGAGATGATCAATCTGATTTTGTAAAAAAAATCAACGAGATGCCTGAAGCGGCTATCTCTCCGGTTTGGCTGAATTTCGACAAAGATATTGCCAAGAATAAATTAGGAGGTGTCGATGTTCTTTCGGTAAAAAATACTGATAATGAGCTGTTCAGACTTTATTATTATTTTGATTCCGGAAAATGGAATAACAAGATGCTTCCTTTAGCTGCGGAATATCTGCAGTATTTAGGAACAAAAAATAAATCTTCTGAGGCAATCAGTAAAGAATTTTACAAATTAGCATCAAGTTTCAGTGTTGGTGCCGGTAATGAAGAAACATACGTTACATTAGAAGGTTTAAATGAAAACTTTGACAAAACAGCTGCGTTGTTTGAGGATTTAATTAAAAACTGTGAGGCCGATCAAAGTGCTTTAGATTCTTATAAAGCAAGATTGAAAAAGTCAAGAGCGAATGCTAAACAAAATAAGGGAACTATTATGTCCGGCTTAAGAAGTTACGCACAGTATGGAGCTCAAAACCCTTTCAACAATGTACTAAGTGATGCAGAGCTTGACGCTTTAAAGGCTGAAGATCTTATCAAAATACTTCATGACCTGTTTAATTACAAGCATAAAGTGCTTTATTACGGTCCAAAATCAGGAAGTGAGGCAGTTACATCTCTGAACCCGATCCACAAACTTCCTGCTACTTTAAAAGAGATGCCGAAGTCTAAAACATTTGCACAGATTGCAACAGATAAGAACAAAGTATTGTTTGCTCATTACGATATGGTTCAGGCTGAAGTTTTCTGGGTAAGAAATGGAGAAGCCTACAATTCAGCAATTACACCTACCGTAAGCTTATTCAATAACTACTTTGGTGGTGGAATGGGTTCTATTGTATTTCAAACAATCAGAGAATCTAAAGCTTTAGCATATTCTACTTATAGCTATTTCTCTCTTCCAAGCAAAAAAGAAGATAAAGATATTATAACAGCTTATGTAGGAACACAGGCAGATAAATTCAATGAATCTACTACTGCAATGAATGAACTTCTTACTACTCTGCCACAGTCTCAGCAATTATTTGAAACTGCTAAAAGTGGATTGAAGAAATCTATTGCTTCTGAAAGAATCACTCAGGACGGGATCATCTTCACCTATTTAAGAGCTCAAAAGCTTGGTAATATGAGTGATATAAGAAGGAATGTATATGAACAGGCTCCAAAATTAGCATTTACCGACATCAACAGTTTTCACGATAAGGAAATGAAAGGTAAAAACTATACCTATTGTCTGGTCGCTTCTCAAGACAAAGTAAATGAAGCCGATATGCAAAAGTTAGGCGAGGTGAAAAAACTCAACTTAACTGAAATATTCGGTTACTAAAAATAAGAAAAAAGCCCTGAATTCAGGGCTTTTTCTTTCTATCGAAATGAAAACAATTATAGATTTTATTTATCGAAATACGTTTGTTTGATAGATAAATCATTCATATATTTGCAACAGAAAATTAAATATAAAAACAGAAAATTATGTCTTTAGTAGGAAAAAAATTCCCGAATCTAACAATCGATGCAATGTCTGAAATGGGTGATGATTTAAGAATCAACATTTTAGAACAAACAACTAAAAATCAAGAGAAAGTTATCTTATTCTGGTATCCAAAAGATTTCACTTTTGTTTGCCCTACAGAGCTTCACGCTTTTCAAGATGCTTTAGGTGAATTCGAAAAAAGAAACACTAAAGTAATCGGAGCTTCATGTGATACTAACGAAGTACATTTTGCATGGTTAAATACTGCAAAAGATAATGGAGGTATTGAAGGAGTAACTTACCCACTTTTAGCTGATACTCACAGACAATTAGCAAATATCTTAGGAATTGTAGATCAGGATTTCGATTATGATGATGAAGGAAATGAAAGCTTTACAGGATCTAACGTAACTTACAGAGCAACATATCTTATCGATGAAACAGGAAAGATTTTCCATGAGTCTGTAAACGATATGCCTCTTGGAAGAAACGTAAAAGAATATTTAAGATTAATTGATGCTTATACTCACGTTCAGAAGCATGGAGAAGTTTGTCCGGCAAACTGGGAAGAAGGTAAAGAAGCTATGAAAGCTGACAGAAATTCAACCGCTGAATATTTAGCTAAAAACTAAAAATAACAATGGGGTTTGAATTTTTCAGACCCTATTTTTTTTAATTAAAAATCACAACAATTATGTATACAGAATTAACAGAAGATACGTTACAAAATATCGTTAATGACAATGAAAAAGTAGTCGTTCAATATGGCGCTACATGGTGTGGGAACTGTAGAATTATGAAACCTAAATTCAAAAAATTAGCTTCTGAAAATGACGCGATTCCATTCTTATATGTAGATGCAGAAAAATTACCAGAAAGTAGAAAATTAGCTAAAGTTGATAACTTACCTACTTTTGCCATTTTCAAAAATGGAGAATTGGTGAATCAGGTTCAATCTAATCAGGCTGAAAGTTTAATTAACCTTTTTAATGAATTAGCATAATGAAGTTACCTGTAATCAGACAATTTTATCAAAATCAGACCCCTGAAAACCTTGAAAAAACATTAGAAGTTTTAGAAAGCTTCAGTGAATTCAGAGGAACAAGTGAAGAGGACTTAAATGTTGCCGGAGAATTAATCACCAACATCTGTGGGGCTTTAGAAGTTCATGCTAATGTTCAAAACGGAATGAGCGAAAAAGATGCTTTAAACTCTTTTGCACAAAAGGTTTTAGGATCTATAGATAAATAATATTGAATCGTAAGATTCAAAACTCAAAGTAAAGATTTAAAATCTGAGACTTAAATAATAAAAAAATCCCGATGATCTTACATCAGGATTTTTTTGTTTTTTAGAAATTATTTTATCAATCCCGCTGCTTAACAATAAAAACGGTACCGGCAGGATCTGTGATCCAATGCATATTATCAGGAATTTTTTCAAATTCATCACAGGTCTCTACTTTGTTATCTTTAAGATGAGATATTGCAGCAGCTACATCAGGTACGTTCAGTTCTAACCATGTTTCAGAATGGGTATAATTATCAACACAATCCAACCAGACCGTATTACCACCAAACTTCACTTCATGAGTTCTTGATACTGTTGGATTACTGATCGGCTTTTCTTCTACTTCCAGCTTTAGAATATCCTTATAAAAAGATACCGTCTGTTCGTATTTATTTTTAGGGATCTTTATGGCAATATTAAGTCCGCCTTCAAATTTTGCTTCCATAATTAAGTTTTTGTTTTTAAAGTGTTTTCCAAATTACACAAATTGAACAGAAATTAAAAATCCCGATGAAATTTCACCGGGATTATATTTATCATTACTTGTTTAGTATCTTGATTAGCTTCTTCTGCTCATCAGGATGCTTAAGATATACCAGAATAAAAGCATGATCGAAGCAAAAAGCTGAAGAGCTGCTCCCACATACTGATCTGTACCATAAGAATCTTTAAGTTTGCTTGTTTGATATAAAATGGTGGCAGAAGCCAGAATTACCATTCCAACAGAGAACCAAAGTCCAAGGTTAAATCCAAAGATCATTCCCGCTACAATAAGACCTATTGAAACAAATCCACCAATTACGATGACATTTCTCAGGAATGAAAAATCTCTTTTAGAAGTAAATGCAACAGCTGATATCCCGGCAAACATAGCAACAGTTAAAGTAGCGGCCTGAAAGATAACATTGGGCCCGGAATATACCATCGCAATATAAATCAGTGGCAGGAAAATAACAGCTTCCAACAATACATAAAATCCAAGTCCTAAGTATTGAGTTGATTTGCTTTGTGATAATGACCATTTGGAAGCTAAAATAGAGGCAATCCAGAAAACCCCGATGATCAGTAACCATGCGTATTTCTGAGCAAACATCATATAGATTAACTCAGCAGGAACGGTTTTCAATAAAATAGTTTCAACCCCGATAAATGCAAGGATCGAAAGTGCAACGTGTAAGTACGTTTTCTTGTAAAAATCAGCTTTTTCTACGTCCGTAGATTGAGCTACTAAAATATCTTTAGTCATAGTTTATATTTTCTTTAAATATAACGAAATTATTTATTTTTCTCTTCCGGTTTTACTCCAATAATCTTGCCATCGTCCTCAAATAAAACGTTAACGAGATCTTTTGGTAGAGAGGATTTGTCATCCGAATATTTATATTGGATCATAGGATAACTAACCCCATCCATTAGTGTTTGATGATCTGATTTAAAAACTTCCATTTTTCTATCCAATTGAATACCATTCGATAATTTTTCCAGAACTTTATCCGTAACCAGAGTTTTTACCTTTTCAGAAATTAGATCATCAATTGCCTTACGATCAGTAGGAGTCTTTAAAGCCTTTATAAATGCAAAGTACTTTTCACTGTATAGGGCGATCTTCTCTTTACTTACTTCTACAGATGCTTCCTTTTTATCATTGTTCTCAACCTTTACATCCACAACTTTCTGAGAAAAGAAAAATTGAGCTAAAAAAAGTGTTACTGCTAAAAATATTTTTTTCATATAATGAGATTTGGTTCTATAAAGTTAGACTATTTCTAGAAACTTCATAGTATCCACATTATCCGCATAAGTATCTAAGCCCGGATTTTGTGCTTCCCCAAAATGAATAGAATCAAATCCCAATTCATCCTTAGCTACAATACACTGAATGTCTTCTTCATTTTCTGTAATAAAATTTTTCACGTCATCTAAAGAAGAATATCTGCTAAAATTAATAACCGAAAGTGGACTGAATAATTTATCATCCTCTTTTAACATGACAAAATTATTATCCCAAAACAGATCTCTGTTCAAAAGATAAACCGCTTTGTTATAGTCGTAATTATTGGCATATTTATGATGGTTGATAATATCCTGGTATTCTAAAAAGCTCTCAAACAGCCTGTCAATTAAAAAATCTTCAGGAATAAAAATCCGGGTTACATTTCTACAGCCTAATCCAAAATATTGGAAAATATCTTTTGCTAAAAGTTGTAATTCGGCTTCTGTCTCGTCACCTTTTAAAACAGCAACGGAAGTCCTGTTTTTACGAATGATATTCAAATGATTTTTAAAATAATATTCAAGATACCTTGCTGTGTTGTTACTTCCTGTAGCAATAACGGCGTCGAAGTTTTCCAGTCTCTCAACAAACTCATACTCCACTTGGTCATTTGAAAACTCTTTCCATTTCTTTAATAAAAAAGGAACCGTGTATTTATCTTTTGAAGATAGTTTGATCACCGGAATGTGATTGCTTAAAACTACAGAAATCACATCATGCCATCCAACTAACGGAATATTTCCAGCTAAGATTAACCCTACTCTTTTTGGAGTTTTGGAAGCAGAATAATCTTTAAGCCAATTCTTTATATTCTCTTCCCTCAGTAAATCTGCCCATTGTTTGAAAGCAAATTTCTGATTATCAATAGTAAACCATGGGTTCTCTATTTCAGACTTCTTTAATAATAATTCAAATTCAGAATCATCTTCATTAAATTCTTCCGTACTTTTTGCTAAATACGCTCTTATATAATCACTTAGTTTAATAAGTCCTAAAACTTGATTTTCGATATTCATAATTACTGTAAAATTGGGGAATATTTTGTAATTTTGTGCAAATTTAAAAAAAATTAGCGATGGCTATTAAAATAACTGATGAATGCATTAATTGTGGAGCCTGCGAACCAGAGTGCCCAAATACTGCAATATATGAAGGAGCCGTAGATTGGAAAGCTTCCGAAGGTACTGAATTAAAAGGTACTATAACATTGCCATCAGGACTAACAGTGGATGCAGATTCACCTCAGGAACCTGTAAGTGATGATGTTTATTTTATTGTTACTGATAAATGTACAGAGTGTAAAGGATTCCATGAAGAACCACAATGTGCCGCAGTTTGTCCTGTAGATTGCTGTGTCCCAGATGAGGATCATGTAGAGTCTGAAGAAGCTTTACTTAATAAAAAAGCGTTCTTACACGGTGAATAAAAAATGCCGTCTCATCAATTATGGGACGGTTTTTTTAATTATAAATTGAAAGATCTATTAAAAATATTAAAAGTGAAACCACAGGTTTTCAAAAGCCTGTAACAACCAAAAAAATAAAAATATGAGCAAAAAGCACAATTTCAGCGCAGGACCATGTATCTTACCAGAAGAGGTATTTCAAAAATCAGCAGAGGCTATTCTTGATTTCAATGGTATCGGATTATCGATCCTTGAAATTTCTCACAGAAGCAAAGATTTTGTTGCTGTAATGGATGAAGCGCGTGCCATTGTAAAAAGACTGATGAACCTTGGTGATGATTATGAAGTATTATATTTAGGCGGTGGTGCTAGCTTACAGTTTGCAATGGTTCCTTACAACCTGATGAAAGTGGGCGGAAAAGCTGCTTATCTGGATACCGGAACTTGGGCTGCAGGAGCTATTAAAGAAGCGAAAAAAGTTGGAACTGTAGATGTTTTAGGTTCTTCAAAAGAAGAGAATTATTCTTTCATTCCAAAAGATTATACCGTTTCTTCAGATTATGATTATTTCCATTGCACATCAAATAATACCATTTATGGAACTCAAATGAAGTCATTTCCAGAAGTAGATACTTTAATGGTTTGTGATATGAGTTCTGATATTTTCTCAAGACAGCTTGATTTCAGTAAATTTGATTTGATTTATGCTGGAGCTCAGAAGAATATGGGACCTGCAGGAGTAACATTGGTTGTTGTAAAAAAAGATATTCTTGGAAAAACGGGAAGAGAAAATATGCCTTCTTATTTTGATTATGAACAGCATATCAATAAAGAATCAATGTATAATACACCACCGGTTTTCCCTGTTTATGCTTCTTTATTAACGCTTCAATATCTTGAAAGAAATGGTGGAATTGCAGCTGCAGAGCAAAGAAATGAGGCAAAAGCCAAACTTCTTTATGACGAAATAGACAACAATCCCCTATTTGAAACGTTCTGTGTAAAAGAAGATCGCTCTCTAATGAACGTTTCTTTCAAATTATTAGACGAAACAAAAAAAGAAGCTTTTGACAATGCATGGAAAGCAGCAGGAATTAATGGATTAAACGGACACAGAAGTTTAGGAGGTTACAGAGCCAGTTTATACAACGCACTCCCTATCGAAAGCGTTCAGGTTTTGGTTGATGTAATGAAATCTATCAAGTAATTCAAACATTAAAGAATTAAAAGATTGTAGTGCTAATAATAATTTTATTAATTTGCAAACCAATTTTAAATATTTAAATTCTTCAATCTTTAAATTTTTTAAATAAAAAGAAAGTATGAAAGTCTTAGCTAACGATGGAATTTCCAAAGCGGGAGAATTAGCTTTAAAAGAAGCAGGAATTGAGATTCTGAATAACCGTGTTGCACAGGATCACGTCATTAATTTCATTAACGAAAATAATGTTGATGTTCTTTTGGTTAGAAGTGCCACTAAAGTAAGACAAGATCTTATTGATGCCTGTCCTGGTCTTCAGATCATAGGAAGAGGTGGCATCGGAATGGATAATATTGATGTTGATTATGCTAAAAGCAAGGGCATCCAGGTAATCAATACACCAACAGCATCTTCAAAATCTGTTGCCGAATTGGTATTTGCTCACTTCTTTTCTTTAGCCCGATTCTTACACGAATCCAATAGACTGATGCCTTTGGAAGGAGAAACTCATTTCGATGCGATGAAAAAATCGTTCAGTAATGCGTATGAACTTTCAGGAAAAACATTGGGAGTAATTGGTTTCGGAAGTATAGGTCTGGAAGTTGTGAAGATGGGAATAGCATTAGGAATGAAGGTGAAAGTTTTAACACGAAAGCCCAAGACTAAAACTCTTTCTTTATCTTTTTTTGACGGACAGACGGTAAACTTTGATATTGAATCAACCAATGATGCAGATACTTTCTACAAAGACACTGATTTCATTAGTATTAATACACCTAAAACAAATGAATATATCATAGACACCACACAATTTGAAAAGATGAAAGATGGTGTTTATATTGTAAATACTGCAAGAGGCGGTGTAATTAATGAAGTTTCACTACTCGATTTTATCGAATCCGGTAAGGTAGCAGGCGCAGCATTGGACGTTTTTGAAAACGAACCGAGCCCTGAACTGACTTTATTGATGAACCCATCATTATCTCTTTCTCCCCATATTGGTGGAAATACAGTAGATGCTCAGGAAAAAATCGGAGTTGAACTTGCAGAACAAATTATCAAGCTACAAAAAGAAACTATAAAATAAATATGCCTGTTTTTAAACCATTTCGCGGAATTAGACCTCATAAAGACTTTGAGCAGACTTTTCCAACACATCCATTAGACAATTTCACTCAAGAGGAAATTGCCGAAAAAGCTCAGGTTGAGAACACTTACATTAATATGATAAAACCTTATGTTGTAAGTAAATCTAAAGATATTGACCGGAATTTAAGAAAGATCCGTTCTACTTTTGAAGAACTTATGGACGAGAAAAAACTTGTCCAGGACAGTTCAGCATACTATCTTTATGAGCAGATCTATCCCAGCAAACAGGTTTTCAGAGGATTGCTTGGTCTAACCAGTCTTGAAGATTTCTGGAATGGGAAGATTAAAAGACATGAAAGTACCATTCCTCAGAAAAAAGAAAAACTGGCCCATTATCTTGAAAAAGTAAACCTACAGGCTGAACCTGTACTCCTTACCTATCCATCAAATTCGAAAGTTGAGCTATTGATGAATCACGAGGAGAAAAATGTACCTATTTTCAATCATGTCGATTCTAAAGGAATCAGACATAAAATCTGGAGAATTGATAACCGTCTAAAACTACAGCAGTTTAAGGAAGTGATCGAACAGATCGATTCTTTCTACATTGCTGATGGTCACCACAGAATTGGCTCTACTGCATTGAATGCCAAGCATCATAAGGATAAAAATAAAAGACATAACGGTACTGAAGCATACAATTTTGTATTTAGTTTTATCGTTTCCAATCAGTCTATTAAAATTCATGATTACAATAGAATTGTAGCTGATATTAATGGTTTATCGACTGCCGACTTCTTAAAGCAGCTTGAACATTATTTTCTAATTCATGAAAAGGAAGAAACGGCTTACTATCCTTCGCAAAAATTCCACATGTCGATGTATCTGGATGGTAAATTCTACTCTTTACACGTAAAGCATGATCTTCGTTCTCAGGAGATGTCATTAGACAATCTTGATCACCATCTTTTGGATAAGTATATTTTTAAAGATATTTTGAAAATTGAAGATCCGGACAGTTCAGATAAAATTTCATACGTAAAAGGTACTTCTAATCTTGAAGGAATCAGTCTATTAAAAGAAAAAATCGACAATGGCGAAGGTCGTGTAGGTTTCGGGATCTATCCTGTAAGTTTTAATGATATGATTAAAATTTCAGATCTCAAATTAAGCATGCCTCCGAAATGTACATTTATTGAGCCTAAATTAGTTACAGCACTATTAATGTACGACATGAAACCTTAGATTATTTCTATTTTTTTCCTACTTTTATAGACGGAAAAGAAAAGGTAAATCAAAAAATGAAAAAAATATTCATTATCATACTTCCACTCTTTTTGAGTGGATTTTTATTTTCTCAAAAAAAAACTCAAAAGAAGCCTCAGAAAAAATCGACGACAGCAAAATTCAACTATCATGATGAATTTAAACAGATTTCTGATGAAATTTTAACCAACGGTACCGCATACGAAAATTTAGAAGAACTAACTAAAGGCATTGGCCCTCGTTTTAGTGCCACTTTGGGTTATGCTAAGGCAACGGAATGGGCAGAAAGAAAACTTAAGGAAGCCGGCGCTGAAAACATCTGGAAACAGGACGTCAGAGTCCCTGTTTGGATAAGAGGACGAGAATCTCTACAGATAAAAACAGGTAATGGTGATTGGAAGAATATTAGAATGTTATCTTTTGGAAATTCTGAAGGAACAGGCGGGAAAGACCTTACAGCAGACATTTTATTGGTTAAAGATATTCCCGAGCTTAACACACTGACTTCCGCTCAGGTAAAAGATAAAATTATTTTTGTGAACTCCCCTATAGATCAAAAAATCATCAATACAGTGGATTCCTACTTAATTACAGCAAAATCAAAATTACTATCCGCATCTGTAATTGGCAAAAAAGGAGCAAAAGGTTTAATTATCAGATCACTGACAACCGCTTCTGATGATATTCCACATGCCAAAATGATTTACTATGAACCTGATGACCGAATAAAAATACCTGCCGTAACAATAGGTGCAAAATCAGCTAATGAATTAGAAAAGCTTTTGAAAAAACAGACCGTCAAGGCGAGATTGAATATGTCTGCTGAATCAAAAGGAGATGCTATTAACCATAATATTATTGGGGAAATTCCCGGAAAGAAAGATTCCAAGGTGATTGTTTTGGGAGCACAGCTGGATTCCTGGGATTTCGCAGAGGGTGCTCATGATGATGGATCGGGAGTCGTACAATGTCTTGAGGTATTGAGAGCTATTAAAGCTTTAGATATCAATAATAACCATACGATAAGAGTTGTTCTTTATGCTAACAGTGAAAATGGCGGCCAGGGACGGGAAAGCTATGCAGCTTATGTTAAAAAGAAAGATGAGAAACATATTTTTGCCCTGGGAACTGATTCCGGTGGTTATTCTCCCAGAGGATTTTCATTAGATATGGCCCCTCAAAGGCGAAGGCTGATCTTTGACTGGAAAAGTTATTTCCTTCCTTACGGAGTTTATGATTTTGACCAAACTTACGCAATACAGGACATCTCTCCTTTAAAGAAACTCGATATTCCGTTAGCAGAATTGGTTGTTGATACTCAAAGATACTTTGATTACCACCACTCTTCTGAAGATACTTTTGACAAAGTCAATAAAAGAGAGCTTTTATTGGGTGCCGTAGTGATGACACAAATGATTTTTATGATCGATAAAAATTGGTAATATGAAAAAATTGGTATACAGCTCGCTAATTCTTCTGGGTATCACCATATCTGGACAGTCCAAAGAAGATTCAATACAGTTTAATAAGATTTCTACAGAAATTTTAAATAATGGAAAAGGTTACGAAGAACTCAGAGATCTGACCAAAAACATTGGGAAGCGTTTAAGTGGTTCTGAAGCCTATGAAAAATCAGTACAATGGGCAGCTAAACAGCTTCGTGAAGCAGGAGCTGATAAAGTCTGGCTTCAGGAAGTAATGATCCCGGTCTGGGAAAGAGGAAAAGAATCTTTACAGATCAAAACCAACAATGGGCAATCAAAAACCCTGAAGATGCTTTCTCTTGGAAATTCTGAAGGAACAGGTGGAAAAGATGTCAGTGGAGAAATTATTATGGTAAAATCACTGGAAGAATATGACCGTCTTCCTGCTGAGCAAGTAAAAGGTAAAATTGTCTTCTTTAACCATCCTTTTGATCAGAGTTATGCACAAACTTTCATTGCATATAGGGAAGGGGGAGCTTACAGACGTACCGCAGCTTCTCTAACCGCCAAAAAAGGAGGTAAATATGCCATCATTCGTTCATTATCATCTGCGTTTGATGATGTTCCACATACCGGTGTAATGAAGTATGAAGACAATATAGCTAAAGTTCCTGCAGTCTGTATTGGAAATACTACAGCTGATGATCTCGAAAAACTTTTAAAAACCCAAAAAGTAATTGCAATACTTAATTCCAATTGTGGAATGAGGGGTGAAAAACTCTCCCACTCTGTAATCGGAGAAATTACTGGTAAAAAAGATAAAAGTGTTATTGTTGTGGGTGGACACCTCGACTCCTGGGATGTTGGTGAGGGTGCCCATGATGACGGATCTGGAATTGTTCAAAGTATTGAGGTCTTAAGAACATTTAAAAAATTAGGAATTCAAAATAATCATACCATAAGAGCAGTTTGTTTTGCAAATGAAGAGAATGGGACTAAAGGGGGAAAACAGTACGGAAAAACAGCAAAAGACACTAATGAAAAGCATCTTTTTGCTATAGAATCTGATGCAGGAGGTTTTTCTCCAAGGGGAATTTCTCTGGAAATGAATGAACAAAACAGAAAACAGATCCAAAGTTGGGTTAATCTGTTTTTGCCATATGGAGTTTATAATTTCGATGGAAAATATTCAGGATCGGATATTGCTCCACTTCATGAAATGGGAGTTCCTACTGCTGAATTAGTTCCTGATCCACAACGTTATTTCGATATCCATCACACAGCAGAAGATACTTTTGAAAAAGTAAATAGAAGAGAATTACTTTTAGGTTCTACAGTAATGACACAACTTATTTATATGATCGATAAAAATTGGTAAATATGAAAAAAATAACAAGCACTTTATTACTACTTCTCAGTATGGCTTCATTTGGCCAGGCTAAAGAAGATTCTATACAATTCAATACAATCTCGAAGGAGATTCTTAATAATGGAAAAGGATATATTGAATTAAAAGATTTAACTAAAAATATAGGACATCGTTTAAGCGGTTCACCCGCTTATGAAAAAGCTGTACAATGGGCAGCTAAAGAGCTGCGTGATGCTGGAGCTGATAAAGTATGGCTTCAGGAAGTGATGGTCCCTGTCTGGGAAAGAGGAAAAGAATCATTAAAAATCACAGCAAACAGCGGAAGATGGAAGACCCTGAAAATGCTTTCTCTGGGGAATTCTGAAGGTACTGGCGGAAAAGATATGTCCGGGGAGGTCATTATGGTTAAATCCATGGAAGAATATGACCGTCTTCCACCAGAAAAAGTAAAAGATAAAATTGTATTTTTTAACTACCCCTTCAGCCAGTCTTTTATAGAGACGTTCAGGGGTTATGGGGATGCAGCTAAGTATAGAGTAACCGCAGCAGCTTTAACAGCTAAAAAAGGAGGTAAATTCGCTATCATCCGATCTCTTTCGTCAGCATTTGATGATGTTCCTCATACAGGGGCAATGCGATATGAAGATAATGTAGATAAAATACCAGCTGTTGCGATAGGAAATACAACAGCAGATGAACTGGAACAACTTTTAAAAACCCAAAAAGTCCTGGCCACTTTGAATTCTAACTGTGGCATGAAAGGCGAAAAGCTCTCCCACTCTGTGATCGGAGAGATTACAGGTAAGAAAGATAAAAGTGTTATCGTTGTAGGCGGACACCTGGACTCCTGGGATGTAGGTGAAGGAGCTCATGACGACGGAGCCGGAATTGTTCAAAGTATAGAAGTGTTAAGAACTTTTAAAAAACTGGGTATCCAAAATAACCACACGATCAGAGTTGTCTGTTTTGCTAATGAAGAAAACGGAGTAAAAGGCGGTATACAATATGGAAAGACTGCTAAAGAAAAGAATGAAAAACACCTGTTTGCTATAGAATCCGATGCCGGAGGTTTTTCTCCCAGAGGAATTTCTCTGGAAATGGATGATTCAAAAAGAAAACAGATCCAAAGCTGGGCTAACTTATTTATTCCTTATGGGGTCTACAATTTTGAAGGAAAATATTCTGGAACGGATATTTATCCCCTTCATGATCTGGGTGTTCCTACTGCCGAACTGGTTCCGGATTCTCAAAGATATTTTGATATCCATCATACAAACGAAGATACTTTTGAAAAGGTTAATCGAAGAGAGCTTCTTTTAGGAGCAGTTGCGATGACACAACTTATTTATATGATTGATAAGAATTGGTAAAATATAATAAAACCGCCTGATAGGCGGTTTTTATTTTTTAAATTGCTTTATTATTTTTCGGTATTTCCATCGATGTATCAATAGATTGAGATTATGCCTTATATTCATGGATTCCCAATTTACATCAAACTTTATGTCTTGATCTCCAATATATATTGGACGTGAAATCTTTGTATGAAACATGGGAGGATTATCCTTTATTGTTTTAAAATACTCCTGATCTAAATTAGATTTCCTAAAGTATTGGATTTCAATGATGGTCAAATTTCTCTTTACTTTGAATGCATAAAGCGTAATGTCATACAGATCATTATATTTTTTATACAATTCTTTTACGGCCAATTGTAAGTCTTGTGGAGCTTTTTTATTGTTAATTGTCTTTCTGATTTTACGATAGTCTTTGTGGTCAGGAGAATCAAACTCATTATAATCTGATACAATGTACAAGCAATTTTGAGATATTTTATTCCAACAGAACTTTTCTACTAATTTAAGTAGATCAGCTAAAGATTTTTTCAAATCATTTTCAAATGCCTGCTTAGACATGAAAAGTCTTTTTCAATTAATTCAGATATTCTTTTTTATCAAGTCTTAAATCCATTACTTTACCCGCTCTTTTTATTCTGATTCCGATTGTTTTATAATCCCTTTCTACCCTATTCATCATATAATGACAAGCAGATTCCTGATTCAAATGATCCAAATCCACATCATTAATACTTAGAATAGAATCTCCTATTTCTAAAGGAGAACCCTTTTCTTTAAATACAAATGCTACCACTGGTTTCGCATCAATAAAACGGTATCCAAACCCAAAAGATTCTAATGTAGGTGGATTATTTTTAATCTTCTTCATATAGATCTTTTTATTCTGCCAATCCATAATAAACGTAAAATCTTTAAAGAAATCATTTCCAATCAGTCTTGAATTTCCTGTCATGATCATTTCGTTTCCAAATGCCTTATTTCCAAATCCCAGCTCAGAAATTTTAAAAATAAAACCTGAAACCGGTTTTCCAGCACCAAAAGCTCCTACAGAACTTATTCCAAATGTTTCAACAGTTTGTTTTACTTTTTTAGGGTCATAATCGCTATCTGATATTTTAATTCTCCCTGTAAATCCAGTATCAAAAGTAAGTTTAATTTTTTTATCTAAAATTTTAGTTTCTATAACGGGAGTTTTCTGAGTTTGCGGATCAAATGGAACAACTGTTTCATAATCATCAAACTTAAAATTCAACAGATCTTTTGTTGCTTCTAAAGAATTTTCTGAGTAATTCACTCTCCAGAATAGTTTTGCCATCTGATTGGCGCCAAGAATACCATCAATTTTAAAACATCCCAACTCGGAAGCACTCAGATCCATTACTATTGCGCCAATATTTTTAAAAATAACATGATCAACAGTCATCTCCGGCAATTTGGTAAAGATCTGTTCCTGTTTATTTTTCTGGGAATCTTTTACTTTACTTGTATGTTCTTTCTGAAGATTAAGCTCAGTATAGATCGCATTAGAAATAACCGTAGGAGCACCGGAATCAAACAGAAAATTATATAATTTACCGTCGATACTCACTTTTACAAGAGGCAGATCATTAGTGAAATTTAAGTTGATCTTCTCAATAGGATTGGTTAATTCGACTTCTCCGGTTTCGAAGAAGCGTTTTCCCTGAGCTGGAGATATAATTAATAAAAATAGAAATAATAGGGATGAAATCTTCTTCATGAATTTATTTTGGGCTAAAATAGGGATTTTGTGATTGATTAAGAAATAAAATGCAGTCTTCCTAAATGAGTAAATGATATTGTATCCTCTTTAAAATCATGCTTAACATAGCTTTAAATTACAAAAAAAAGCCGGCTTAAAAGCCGGCTCTCTGTATAATAAAATTTGGATTATTTCACTTTTACAAGTTCAACATCGAAGATCAACCAAGCGTTTGGTGGAATTACTCCTCCTGCTCCTCTTTCTCCGTAACCCATTGAAGATGGAATCAATAAAGTAGCTGTTTCACCTTCTTTTAACAATAGGATACCTTCATCCCATCCTTTGATCACTCTCCCCATTCCGATAGGAATATCGATAGGTTCATTTCTTTTGAAAGAAGAATCGAATTCGGTTCCGTCTACTAATTTACCAGCATAGTGTACCGATACATTATCTCCAGATTTTGGAGCTTTTCCGTCAGTAGTTTTTGTGATTTTATAGTATAAACCAGATTCGGTTTTCTGCATTCCAGCTTTTAAGTTTTCTACTAACTTCTCCTGGTTTGCTTTAAATTCTTCTTCTTTTTTCTTTTTCTCAGCTTCTTCTTTTGCTAAATAAGTTTTGTTGTTTTCCTGGATTTTAGCTTTCCCTTCATTGAAAGTTTTTGCAGCATCATAGTTTTTGAATTCATCTCCTTTGCTGAAAATGCTTACTTTTTCTAAAACAACATCTGTTTTAGGCTTATCCTGAGCACCTTTCTCAACATTAGCGATTGCATCAATCACATCATCTCCTTTTACTACTTTTCCGAAAATAGTGTGTCTTCCGTCTAACCAAGGAGTAGCTACTTCAGTAATGAAAAACTGAGAACCATTGGTATTTGGTCCAGAGTTAGCCATTGATAAAGTTCCCTTCCCAGTGTGTTGAAGGTCATTTTTTTCGTCCTCGAATTTATATCCAGGATCTCCCATTCCTGTTCCCTGAGGATCTCCCCCCTGGATCATGAAATCTTTGATCACTCTATGGAAAATAGTTCCGTCATAAAAAGGAACTCCCTTTGCTTTAGATTTGTTATCAATTTTCCCTTCTGCAAGACCAACAAAGTTAGCTACAGTAACAGGCGATTTTTTGTCTTCAAACTTTACAATAAGATTTCCTTTAGATGTTTGAAGATTCGCATAAAGTCCGTCTTTAAGACCTTCGTAAGTTTCTTTGTCTACGTTCATTTTTTTATAAATTGGTGTACAACTCATCAGCGAAATACTTGCCGCTGCCAGAATTATATTCTTGTTAAACAATTTCATTTATAGAGCTTTTAATTTTATGATTAATGGGATATCGTTATTTATTTTTTTCTCGTCTCCATAGGTGCCATAAGCAAGAGAAGATGGAACCAAAATCGTAACTTCCTCACCATCACGTATAAAACGCAAAGCATTTTCTACCGCTTTTAATTCATCAAAGTGCCCGAATTTGGCATCTCTCCTTTCAAAAGGCTCATCATAGATCTTCGTCTGATCGAAATCATAAAGATCATAAGAATAAGAAATCAGGGAATTATCCGGTCTTCTTTCTCTTGTATCAAAACCTTCAGTATCTACCCAGTAATTAAGCTGTGTTGGATAAAATTTCACAGACTGCCCATTGATCCATTCCTGAATATGCATTCTTTCCGAAGCATTAAGATTTTTCATCCTTGCTTTAGAAACATCAAGATCTTTTTGGCTCAAAACCCCACCTAGAGGTGGATGTGTCTGTGTATTTCTGTTACAGCTCAACAGCCCCAATACTGATATGAAGAGTATTTTTTTCATAAACTTTTGCGAAAATAAGCATTTCACAGGATATAAAAAACAAAAAAAGCCAAGAATGTCTTGGCTTTTATATAAATTCTTAAGTTGGAATTAAACTGTTTCCAATACATTTTTCTCAACCAGTACTCTCCATCCGAAAGAATCATCAGAATGATTAGTCTGTAGATCAACTAAATCATTTTTAAGAATTGCAGCAAAACTTTCCTCATCAGATAATTTAGGTAAGTCTAATTTCTCTCCCTGATATCCTAATGCCTGGAAAATAGTGGTTACAACCGCTGTTCCTACACCCCAAACTTCTTTTAATGTCCCGTTCTTCTGAGCTTCTACAACAGTTTTTACTGCAATTGGCTCAACTTTAACTTCAATTCCTCTTTTCTTAGCCAATTGGATGAAACTGTCTCTTGTTACTCCGTCTAAGATTTTTTCTGAAGTTGGTGGTGTATAAACCGTATCATTAATTCTAACGAAAACGTTCATTGTTCCACTTTCTTCAAAATATTCGTGAGTAGAATCATCTGTCCAGATAATTTGATCATATCCTTCCGCCATTGCTAATTGAGTAGGATAAAAAGATGCAGCATAGTTTCCTGCAGCTTTAGCTGAACCAACACCTCCGTTAGCAGCTCTTGAATAATGATCAGAGATTTTTACAGAAACAGGTTCTGTATAATAACTTTTCGCTGGCGTTGCAACAATTGCAAACATATATTTTTCAGATACTCTCGCTTTTAAAGCTTCTTCTGTAGCAAAAATCAAAGGTCTGATATATAAAGACATTCCTTCTCCCTGAGGAATCCAGTTTCTGTCGATATCTACTAACGCTTTCAAACCATCTAAAAACATTTCTTCCGTTACCTCAGGCATAGCAAGACGCGCAGCCGACTTATTGATACGTTCAAAATTCTTTTCAGGCCTGAAAAGGAAAACTTGACCATCTTCGTCTTTATAAGCTTTCATTCCCTCGAAACAAGCCTGCCCGTAATTTACACCCATCATTGCAGGCGTAAATGCCAAAGGACCATAAGGCACCAATTTTACGTCCCCCCACTTTCCATTCTCATACTCACATATCACCATATGATCTATGAAAGTATTCCCAAAAGAAAAATTATTTGGGTCGAATGAAGAAAGTCTGGAATTCTCAGTTTTTTGAATTATCATTTCTAAAATTTTTTATGATGTTCTACAAATTTAACATAATTTTCTAAATATAAAAATTTTACACTAAATTTGACAAAAAAAAGGGTGAAAAGAGAAATAAAGACCACTAATGACGGAAGTAAAACACTGTTTATCAATGAATTAAATGAAAACTACCATTCTCACCATGGAGCCTTACAAGAAGCGGAACATGTGTTTATCAAAAATGGACTAAATTTAATAAATGATTACGAAATTAATATTTTAGAACTCGGTTTTGGAACAGGTTTGAATGTTTTGGTTACAATTAATGAATATTTAAAAACTGACAAAAATCATGTTATTAATTATTTTTCACTAGAAAAATATCCCATAAATGAATCAGAAATCAAAAATTTAGCCTATTTTGAACTTTTTGATAACATAGAATTCAAAGAAATTTATCATAAAATTCATCAAGCAGAATGGGAAAAACCAGTTGAAATCATTAACAATTTTAATCTAAAAAAGATTAAATGTGATTTTTTTGAACTAAAAGATCTCGATTTACCTAAAATAAACCTAGTTTATTACGATTGCTTCGGTGCGCGTGTACAACCAGATCTTTGGGAAAAACCCCTGTTTGAGATGGTTTCCGACAAAATGAATATTAACGGATTATTAACAACCTACTCTTCTAAAGGGAGTGTAAGAAGAATTCTTCAGGAACTGAATTTCAAAGTAGAAAAGAAACAGGGTCCACCGGGTAAGAGAGAAATGCTTAATGCAGTTAAATTATAGTTGATCTTAGAGATTAGAGATTAGAGATTAGAAAAATAAACTTTGATATACTATATTATATATGATGTATTTGGTTAAAATTTTTAAAATTAAATTGTTTTATTATTCACCACCAACTTTTAACTTCTAATTTCTAATTTCTAACAAATTTCCTTATTTTAGCTATACAAAATAGTATATATGATAGACAACATCAACGTTAGAGTTTATGCCTGTGCTGTGAAGGATAAAAAAGTTCTAACCTTATTTGAAGAATATGCCGGAGATCAGTTAATAAAATTTCCTGGTGGTGGTTTAGAATATGGGGAAGGTTTATTAGAATGTCTTCATCGTGAATTTGATGAAGAGCTTAATGTAAAAATTGATGTTGTAGAACATTTTTATACGCAGGAGAATTTTTTAGTTTCGCGTTTCCGCGAAAATGAACAACTCCTTACCATATATTATATAGTCAATATAATTAATGAAGAAGATTTCCTTATTCTTGATCCTTGTATTGAAAAAACGGAATGGATAGCAATCGACAGACCAGATAATCCTTTTCCTTTACCTATAGATCAAATTGTATTTGATAAACTAAAAGAAAAATACCTGTAATTGCTTACAGGTATTTTTTTATTTTTTCTTTACTTTAAAATCACCAGCTCCCGGATATGGCTGAAGATAACCAGAGTTCCAATTTGACTGCAATAGTGATTCTAAAAATTCATCCGTTCTGTTTCTATGAGGATCATACTGATCTTTAAGATCTATACTTGCCATTTTTCCCTTTACATTCCACCAGAAAGCACTCCATCCACCTCTTAATTCTTTAATGATCTCAAATACATTCTTTCCGGTCGCTCTGTTCATGAGCTTTGCAAAAACCTGACCTTCTGTCGTAGTAAGATCACGTAACTGCTTTTCGTATTGATCGGCTAACATATTCTGCCGGTCTCTCACATATTTCCTTTTTGCTTTACTATCCAGATTAGTCATCTCTTTCTGAATATCTCTGTACTGTTGTAAAGCAGCTACAAATAAAGGATATACCCTGTAAAGTTTTTTATTAAGAAAATAGTAATAATTTCTGTCCAGTTGGTTATTGAATTTTGGCTTGTTGAGTAATATCAACTCATCCATCACAACTACTGTTTCTCCATTTATTTCATAGAACTTGGCTTTCTGTCTTTCATCATAATAATATTTATTTCCAAATTCATCTACTTTTAGCTCCTCCGGAGGGTACTGACTCAGGGGTTTAGCAATAATAGAATCTGTTTGTCCAAAAACACCAATCCCAAAAAAGAAAAGAAAAAGACAAATAATCTTGCTAAAATTCATTATTTTTACGCGTATTAGAGTAAAAATTGAACGCAAAAATCATTCCTTTTTATGAAATTTGAAAAGAAATCTTTAAAATTTTTAGAAAAATACTTAAATACATCCTCACCGACCGGTTACGAGCATAAAGGACAAGAAATCTGGATGGATTATATTCGGCCATATGTAGACAAAATTGAAGTCGATCATTATGGAACCTGCTATGGAATTATTAATCCTGAAGCAGAGTTCAAAGTGGTTATCGAAGCACATGCGGATGAAATCTCCTGGTACGTTAATTATATTACGGATGACGGATTAATTTATGTGATCCGAAATGGAGGTTCAGATCAAACGATCGCTCCATCAAAGGTTGTTCACATTCATGGAGAAAATGGCATCGTAAAAGGAGTTTTCGGATGGCCAGCCATTCACACCCGAAGCGCTAATCAAAACGAACCAACACCAAAAATCGAAAATATCTTCATCGACTGCGGAGCCACTACCAAAAAAGAAGTTGAAGAAATGGGTATTTACGTAGGTTGTATGATCACTTATCCAGACGAATTCTTTGAAATGAATAACCGTTATTTTGTCTGCAGAGCTTTAGACAATAGGATTGGTGGATTTATGATCGCAGAGGTAGCAAGACTTTTAAAGGAAAATAAAAAAACGATTCCTTTTGGTCTATACATTACAAACTCCGTTCAGGAAGAAGTAGGTTTATATGGAGCAGACATGATTGCTGATACGATAAAACCAAATATCGCTATTGTAACTGATGTTACCCATGACACTACAACACCTATGATCGAGAAGAAAAAAGAAGGTGACCAAAAATGTGGTGACGGGCCTGTAATTTTCTTTGCCCCTAGTGTTCATCACACGATCAGAGAATTAATCATTGATACGGCAAAAACTAAAAAGATCCCTTATCAAAGAGCGGCTGCCAGCAGAGCAACAGGAACGGATACGGATGCTTTCGCACATTCCAATGGCGGTGTTCCAAGTGCCTTGATTTCTCTACCTTTGCGCTACATGCATACAACGGTAGAAATGGTTTCAAAAGAAGATGTCGGAAACGTTATCTCATTAATCTACGAAACGATTTTGAAGATAAAACCGGAAATGAAACTGAAATATCATTAATAAAGATACTCGATAACAGATGTCAGATATCAGACTTTTGGGAAAAGAACCAAGTCTGACATCGGGTATCTTACGTCTGACACCTTTAGTAAATCTAATATAAAAGTAAAAATGAAAACTAAGCTAATTGCTCCTTCCCTATTATCCGCAGACTTTGGGAATCTGCAAAGAGACATTGAAATGTTGAACAATTCTCAGGCCGACTGGTTCCATATCGATGTCATGGATGGGAGATTTGTTCCAAACATTTCATTTGGTTTTCCTGTGATGAAGACTGTTCAGCAACATGCTAAAAAATTTGTTGATGTTCATTTGATGATCGTTGAACCTGAAAAGTATGTTGAAGAATTTATTGATCACGGAGCTGATTTAATTTCTATCCACTATGAGGCTTGTACGCATTTACACCGAACGATCCACCTTATTCAAAGCAGAGGAGCTAAAGCAGGAGTTGTGCTTAATCCTTCTACTCCGGTTTTAATGCTGGAAGATATTATTGCGGATGTCGATTTGGTGTTATTAATGAGTGTAAATCCAGGATTTGGAGGACAAAAATTTATTGAAAATACCTATAAGAAGATTGCTGAAACTAAAGATTTAATTTTAAGCAACAACTCTACTGCGTTAATTGAAGTGGATGGAGGTGTTAACTTGGATAATGCGTCGAAATTATTTGAAGCCGGAGCTGATGTTTTAGTAGCCGGAAACGCTGTTTTCTCATCTGAAAGTCCTGAAAGAACAATAGAGCTTTTAAAAATTTAAATATAGAAATTACTATATCATATCAAAAGGCAGCTGTTAGGCTGCCTTTCTTCTTTGAAAATCTGAGCTTACGATGGTTATTAGTTTCAGTCTTTTAGACTTTAATGCTTAAATTTTCTTTGTTCTATGCTGAAGTAAAGATCTCAATAAATACAAAACGGTGCATCCGTAGAAATACTGAATTTGCAATAAGTATTTATACTGAATCTATGATTCTGCTTTAGTCCAGACACAGGCACATATAACCAAGAGTATACTCAAGGTTGAGCATATAGCACGTATGGTATTTAGAAAATTCCATCTGTTTTCAAAAACTTCACGCATCTTCTTTAATCCTTCTGCTGTAGAATCTACTATATTAAACTGATCCAACTGATCATTTAGAGGAACATTTCCCACTATCGTAACTCCAAAAACCCCAATGAGATAGATTATTGTTGCCAATAACAATAACATGAATACAGGGTTTTGTGCCCTATATAAAAAAGTAGAAATGGGAAGCATCGCTGCTGTCCCCATAAAACTCAGGAAGAATACAGGATTTAGAATTTCCCTGTTAATAGACTGCATTGCTTTCAGATATTCTGCATCTGATAATTTCCCCAGGCCTAATACCACCGAGCAGGAATATGCGTAAAAAAGGCCACCTATAAGAGCCGTTAATACAGCAGTTAAAATTAATAGAATTGTTGTCATTTTCATAGTTTTTGTTTTATGGTTCTAATGTTGATATATGAGTAACGCCCTTAATAAGGATTCCATTTTTTTATAATACTCTTAGCAGTATTGATCATCTCTATATCCCAATCATCTGTTTTAAAATAGTGAAATGTTTGACTTTTAATCAATTCCGGTTTATCATCAAACAGCAGCTTTGTTAAGCGTGTCTGATCTTCATATAATTGTAGATCCTCGAGCGGTGAAACTAAATTAACATTTTTTTTCTCCCAGATCGCCGGATAATTATCTTCATGATATTCAATGCTATCGATAATCTCTCTGACTCTTCTAAAATCATCAAAAAATGCTTCTTTTTCATCTTTTGTTTTTATGGTCCCCCCCCAGTCTTTCAATAATAATATATTGCAGGTTTTCACACTTTGGAAGTACAAAAGGAAGAATATTTAATATTTCTTCAGGAATAGCATCATCATGGGTATCTCTGCGAATTAGTTTATTTTTAGTGTAAATACTTTGATTCCAGCTTCCTCCGGAGAGATGTATTTCCTTAACTTTTTCTAAAGGATAAGCACTAATAATTTCCTCGAGCTGAACGTCAAAATTATAGGCCTGGCAATAGATATTATGAAGATCCAGAATTAAAAACCCATCAATATCCGTAATCAGCTGATCAAGAAACTGTCCTTGTTGTTTTACATCTTCTATAGAAAAAGAGAAAGCTAAGTTTTCAATTCCTATTGGAACATTTACAACATCTTGCAGCCTTAAAAGTCTGTCCTTTCCTATTTGTAGTGTTTTGGAGTTCAAGGAAACCGGCAAAGGAATACCTTGATGAAAGTTTTCTGTATTCATAAAACCAAAATGCTCAGTTATATGATTATAATGGCGCTTTTCAGTTTCAGTTTTTAGATTATTAAGCCACTCTTCCTGTCTTTCTGTCCATTTCGCATCAAAAAGGGAATAATAGACACCATGACCGATCAGACGGTTATTTTGAGAATAAAAATCCAGTAAACCTTTTAGCCATTCAGGTTCTTCTACATCATAAAAAGTATCAAAAGACCATTCTAAAATTTCTATTTGGTTGTTTTCAAATAAAGGCAAAATAGCTGAAACAAAATCTGCCTCAGCCATCATTGATAATCCTAATAGCGGTTTTTTCATAAGTTAACCCATACCACATGCTACGCAAGGATAATTCTTTCCTCTTAAAATAGTATCTTTTTTAGCAATAGGTCTTGTATTACTTTTAGGAACCTCTGCTTTTCTTACTTTCTTTATTGGCTTTTTAGTTTTCTTTACAGTAGGTGTAGTAGTCTGTGCAGATAAACTTACCGTTACTAAACCTGCCATCAATAATGCTGGTATTTTCATAATCTATATTTTAATGAATGGTTACAAGAATTATTCCATTGCATTATATCAAAAATACTATAATAAAAACAAAATTATCCCATCTATTTTATGATAAGATTATAGTTGAAACTTTTTTATTGAGAAAAACATATTAGCACTTTATCAATAGGGGTTTTGTAAGACACTTTTCCTATTTTTGAGATTAAAATAAAAAACATGAAATGCAGATTTACCGGATTGTTCCTGTTAGGATTGTCATTAGCTGCCCATATGAATGCCCAATCCCTATCAACTGAAAATAAGAAAATGGAATGGTTTCAGGATGCTAAACTTGGAATTTTTATCCATTGGGGAATTTATTCTGTAGATGGAATTTCGGAATCATGGTCCTTTTTTAATAATTATATTAACCATGAAAACTACATGAAGCAGCTTAATGGGTTTTCTGCATCGAAATTTGATCCTGAATATTGGGCAAAGCTAATTAAGGAATCCGGAGCTAAATATTCTGTGATAACTACAAAACATCATGATGGCGTTTCACTCTGGGATTCTAAAGCTGAAAAAGCCATTACCATTCCTGAAAATTCTTTAGCAAAAAAGGATGTCTTAACACCTTTTGTCAATGAACTTAAAAAATCAGGAATAAAAACGGGACTCTACTATTCTCTTCCGGATTGGAGTCATCCCTATTATGATATCAATACAAGAATTAAAAAAAGGTATGAAATTAAAAATGATCCTAAACGCTGGCAAAGTTTTATTCAGTATTACCAAAGTCAATTAAATGAACTTTCAAATCAGTATAAGCCGGATTTATTATGGTTTGATGGGGATTGGGAACATACTTCGGAAGAATGGCAAGCTTCACAGACGTTGGAAAATCTAAGAAAGTTCAATCCGAATATTATCATTAATTCAAGATTAAACAATCATGGAGATTATGAAACTCCTGAACAGGGTATTCCCGTAATTGCTCCACAAAATAAATATTGGGAATTATGTTATACTATGAATGATTCATGGGGGTATCAGCCTTTTGATACTCATTATAAAACCCCGAATATGCTGATAAGAACTTTGGCAGATGTAATAAGTATGGGTGGAAACCTTCTACTTGATATGGGTCCGAAAGCTGATGGAAGTGTTTCTGAAGAACAGGTTAAAATTCTAAAGAATATGGGACGATGGACTTCAAAATACCCTGAAGCCATTTATGCTACCCGACGCGGATTACCTTTTGAAAATTATAAAGGAAAATCAGCACTTTCTGCTGATGGAAAATCCCTCTTTTTGTATCTGGAGGAAGCAAAAGATCTCATGAAAATCTATGGTATAAAAACTAAACCTATTTCTGCAAAAATCATCGGAGATAATAAAGCAAAAATAAACTTTGATCTTAGTAAAAACAATACTTTAACCCTTAATCTTTCAAATACACAATTTGACGAGGATGTAACAGTAGTTCAATTAACATTTAATGATCCACTTAAAATATTAAAAGATTTCCCACTAGAAAAAAAATCACTCTCAGATGTAATAAACAATAAAAATACAAAAGAGACAATTTATAACATTGCCAACCAAATAAATGATGGAAACAATGTATTAGATCATTCTGGACTTACTAATGATGGTATGGATATGACCATTCCAAAAACTAATACAAACCCTGAAGTTTTATCATGGATCAGTAAACATGCTGAAGCTCTTTTCGATACCGGCAAAGGATTACCAGGTGGCCACTATTCAGGAATGAGCACCCTTTCGAAGGATAAACAAACCCTTTATCTTTTTGTAGAAGGAATTCCCAGCGGACCTATTGCCCTGAAGGGAATTAAAAATGGGATCTCAAGAATCAGAATTGTTGGTGAAGGTTCTATGATCAGCCATCATATTTTTAATAAATTATATTGGAGTGACAGACCGGGAATTATTTATATTGATGCTCCAAAAGAAAGATTGGATAGGAATATGACTATTATTGCCGTATTACTTGATAAACCTATTGAGTTATACAGGGAAAAAGTAGGTGCTATCGAAAGTAACCTGTAACAACATTGCTGGCTGAGGCTATCCACACCCTACCTTTTTGTAAAACAGAAATCCGGAGAATAATCCCCGGATTTTATATTTTGAAAAAATCTTTTATCTTAAAAAATCTCTCTTCCAGAAAAATGGAATTGTGCTTCAATAAGAGCATTTTCATTAGAATCTGAACCGTGAACCGCGTTCTCTCCAATGCTTCTTGCGAACATTTTTCTAATAGTACCTTCTGCAGCCTCAGCTGGGTTAGTAGCACCAATTAGAGTTCTGAAATCTTCAACAGCATTGTCTTTTTCTAAAACAGCTGCTACGATTGGACCTGAACTCATAAACTCTACTAATTCCCCATAGAATGGTCTTTCAGCATGTACTTCGTAGAATTTTTTTGCATCAGCAACAGTAAGTTGAGTTAATTTTAAAGCTTTGATTTTAAAACCTCCTTCTGCAATTTTACCTAATATAGCACCGATATGTCCATCTGCTACTGCGTCAGGCTTAATCATAGTGAATGTAATGTTAGACATAAATGTATATTTTTTTTAATGGCGCAAAATTACAAAAAAATATTCTTACTTCTATTTTAATTTTTTTTTAACATAAAAATAACTTTTATTAAGAAATGCGAAATAAATCTTGGCACAGTAATTGTTTATTTTATTGCGATTCTCATGTTTAATTTGAGTTTTCATGGTTATTAGTTTTTACCCAGCTTCGGCTGGGTTTTTTATTATGAATACTCATAAAATTTCCTACTAACCTTTGCGAAAAAATCCCCAAAATCTTCGCCTAAAATCCAAAAAAGGTAAAAATCAACAATTTATTGTTCAAAAAATGCTCTCAAATATGATAGCATAAATGGCATAATTTCATTCAGAATTACTCAATTTTGTCATAAATTATTCATTTTGAATTAATATTTATGTATTATGCCAAAACTTTTTTCCGGGAAAAAGTATAATAAGCAAAATATACTGCAATTGCTGCAAGTAAAATACGCGCAATAATCATTGGCATGACCGATTTAGATTCTAAAAGACCAACTAATGCTGACATTAAGAAAGTAACCATCAACTGCATAAACCCCATTAATGCCGCAGCTGTTCCACGTCCTTCTTTAAAAGGAGACAATGCATGTGCCGTAGTAATAGGAAACAGAAGACCTATTGCTATAAGGGAGGAAAATAAGACTGCTACTTCCAAACCTACATTCAACTGCACTATTGATACCATCAAATGTAGGCAACTCATAGAAAGAAGCAAAATTGCTGCAGATAATAAAATTTTCGTATCCCTTATCCTTTGCGCTAATTTCGGTGTTATATATGCAGCAAATATCAACGCCATCGAATTAAAAGCAAATATAAAGCTGAATACTTCACTGGAGAACCCATGAATTTCCATAAATAGTAACGGAGCATTGGAAATATAAATAATCAATGAAGCAAAAGCGATACTTCCAATGATGGTATTGCTTATAAAATCTCCATTTGAAATGATAATTTTTAAGTGATGTTTTAATTTAGTTTCGGACGATGTAGTTTCAGGCGATGTTATCCTTGAATTGGTTTCCGGCACATACTTAGCGACCAGTAATAAGGTTAAGGCTCCTAAAATACTTAAGAAACTGAATGCACTGTTCCACCCCCAGAATCTAAGAAATACACTTCCCAAAAGCGGCGCTACAATGGGTGCGATCCCACTTATCTGTGATTGTTTAGAAAAAATAGTTACTGCCTTTTCTTTGTCATATAAATCGATCACAATTGCTCTGCCAATAACGATACCCGCACTTCCTCCAAAGGCCTGAAGAAAACGCATCATCCACAATACATAAATATTTTCAGTGAAAATAATAGCAACTGCTCCCACAATGAAAAGAATTAAACCACAATAAAGCATTGGCTTTCTTCCTTTTTTATCGGATAATGGTCCCCACAACAGCTGTCCAATAGCAAAACCTGCAAAAAAAATGGAAATAGAAATTTGTATGTGGCCAATATCTGTCTGAAAGATTTTTGCCATACTTGGAAAAGCAGGTAAATATAAATCGATACTCAAGGACTCAAGGGTGTTCAAAAGAGCTAAAATAAATACAATAATACTCAGGTTTTTCATAAAGAATTTTTAAATCATTATTCGCCAACATTATGACTTCTACGATGTGCAAAATTCTTATAAAAAAAAGGAAGACCCAATAAAACAACTGAGGGGATACCAGCACAAACTGAAGATTTCCTTAGAATTGATCTTTTATACTTTTAAAATGTTCCGGATTATATCCTGTTTGCTTTTTAAAAAACCTTGAAAAATAAGAAGCTTCATTAAATCCTAATTTAAAAGCAACTTCTTTTATCGTTAAAGCTCCAAAGCTTAGTTCTCTTTTAGCTTCCAGTAAAATCCGTTGGGCAATCATCTTTTTCACTGTAGTTGCCCTTGAAATACGAACAATATCATTAAGATGATGAGTGCTTACATTAAGTTTTTCTGCGTAAAACTTGGTTTCCCTTTCTGTGATATAATATTCTTCAATCAGAACAATCAGGTTTTGAATGCGCAGTTTATCATTCACTAAAGATTCCTGCGAGGTAAGATCTTCAGTAATAATGATGCAAAAAGCTTTAAGATAAGCTTTGATCAAATTCATACGGGAACTTCCATGATATTCCTGCTCAAGGAGTTTTATCAGACCATGACAGGTCTTTTGACTTGCTGTATCTAAAAAGAAAGGCTGCGTGCCACTGGTTAAAATAACCTCTATCTCACAAATTTCCTGAAAAATTTCTCTACTGATGGCAAAAACATAGCCTTTCTCACCACGAAGCTTCATATTAAATACCTGCCCCGGAGCTATAATGCATATCTGATTGTTTTTGATCGTGTAGTGCTCAAAATCCAACTCCAGCTGGCTGTCTTCTTTAACCTTATTGAACCAGAGGATTTCAAAAAAGTTATGCCGGTGAATATCATCAAAATTTTCGGGATGTCCCCCTTCCAGGGTTGTCAGCTGAAATTCCTGATATGTTAGATTATGGATAGGAATATGTTTTTCCTGGCTCATGAAGAAGATTATTTTTGAGAAGCTTCTTCTGCTTCATCCATCAGTTTTATATATGTAGAATATCTTGAATACTGAATCTCTCCAGTTTCAATCGCATCAAGAACGGCACATTTTGGTTCATTAACATGCATGCAATTGTGAAATTTACATTCTTTTCTTTTTCTAAAAATTTCAGGAAAATAATGCTGTACTTCTTCTTTCTGGATATCAATCATCGCAAACTCTCTCACGCCTGGTGTATCTATTACATTCCCGCCAAAAGCCCAAAAATGCATTTGAGCAAAGGTGGTAGTATGTTTTCCTTTAAGATGAGAATCTGATATTTCAGAAGTTTTTAAATTCAGTCCTGGTTGTAAAGCATTCACTAAGGTAGATTTCCCACATCCTGAATGCCCAAAAAACACCGATGTTTTATCTTTTAAAATCTCCTCTAAATCTTCTAAATTAAGTCTTGAATAAGAAGAAATTTCTAATGAATCATATCCAATTTCCTGATAAGTAAATTCGATATCTTTTACGATCTCTATTTCCTCTTCATTTAAGACATCTATTTTATTGAATAAAATTAATGGTGTTATATTATAAGCTTCACAACATGCCAGAAATCTATCTAAAAAACCCAGGGATGTTTCAGGATGCTTAAGTGTAAAGATAAAGCATGCCATATCAATATTGGATGCAATAATATGAGCTTCTTTTGAAAGGTTAACAGATTTTCTGATCAGGTAATTTTTACGTGGTTCTATTTTAGTAATCCATGCGATATCATCCTGTTCAAGTTGAAATTCCACATAATCTCCTACAGCAAGTGGATTGGTAAGACGTGTTTTTATCAGTTTGAATTTTCCGCGAATTCTGGCCTCGAAAATTCTACCGGTTTCCATTTCCAAAACCTGATACCAACTTCCTGTAGATTTAATTATTTTTCCTTTCATATTTTATTGACTGCAAATATAAGGAATTA
This sequence comes from Chryseobacterium sp. FW101-FHT12H09, assembly GCF_058790395.1. Lineage (NCBI taxonomy): Bacteria > Pseudomonadati > Bacteroidota > Flavobacteriia > Flavobacteriales > Weeksellaceae > Chryseobacterium > Chryseobacterium sp. FW101-FHT12H09. The sequence continues at coordinate 385,755 of NZ_JBYTCP010000004.1, forward strand.
GGGCTTAGGATTCAGGTTTAGAAATATAACATATAATACTATTATTTTCCATCCCTAGTTCCTAAGCCCTAAAAATATTAATCCTGTTTCTAATTATCTGTCGATCATAATATTATTCTGTACTTCAATAGATTCTTCGTGAATCGCTTTGAAAACTTTCTCAATAAATTCCTGAGACATTCCTGTTTCTTTAGCTTTCTGAGTAGCATATTCAGTAATTACTTTCCAACGTTCAGGCTGGAAAATAGCGATATCATTTTCTTTTTTAAGTTTACCAATCTTTTCAGAAACTTTCATTCTTTGAGAAAGCAGTTCGATTAATTGAAAATCGAGATCAGAAATTAATGTTCTGTGTCTACCCATTTCTCCATCAAATCCTGCTAATCCAGAGTTTCTTATTTTCAAATTACCTATTAATTCCGCTAAAACTTCCGGAGTAATTTGCTGTGAAGCATCGCTCCATGCTTCGTCAGGATTACAGTGACTCTCGATAATAGCTCCCTGGTAACCAACATTCATAGCTTCCTGGGTAACATCTGCTAATCCTGTTCTGTTTCCACAGATATGAGAAGGGTCAATTAACATTGGAATATTTGGAAACTGACTTTTAAAATCTAAAGCAATCTGCCAGTTAGGATTATTTCTGTATTTAGTTTTTTGGTATGTTGAGAAACCTCTATGAATAGCACCAAGATTTTGAATTCCTTGTCCTAATAGTCTTTCTAAGGCTCCTATCCACAAAGCTAAATCTGGATTTACCGGGTTTTTAACCAATACTGTCTTCTCAGTTCCTCTCAAGGCCATTGCAATTTCCTGAACTGTGAATGGATTTACAGTAGAACGTGCTCCGATCCAAAGAATATCTACATCTGCTTCTAATGCTGCAAAAACGTGATGTGCATTAGCAACTTCTGTAGCGGTTTTAAAGCCATATTCTTCTTTTACTTTTTTCAACCAGTTTAATCCGATCACTCCTACTCCTTCAAAACCATTGGGTTTGGTGCGGGGTTTCCAGATACCAGCGCGGAAAATAGGAACCTGAGCATTTGTTTCTCTAATTCTTTTTGCCGTCTCCAACATTTGAGCTTCACTTTCAGCACTACAAGGTCCAGCAATCATTAATGGTTGTGAAAACTCATTAATCCAATCGTTTTTTAAATCTTTTAAAGTCATATTTTTTATTTTTAATATTATACACAAATAGTTCTTCCCTTATAAAATTTACTTTATAATTCTTTTCAAAAAATGCCGTTTAAAAATTTTTAATGGGATCAGGAATTAAAATGAGAAGACCTTTTATTCCTATTTTTTGGAAAGAAATTTAATTAGTAATACCAATAAAATCGGTAATAACTTCTAAAATTTCTATAATAAGTAGCCGAAAAGCTAAAATAGCCGCTAAAATAATCAGCGGATATAAAACCAAAAAGGTTTAAAGTAGACAGATATGGGATAAATAATTTTTCCACTTTATACTGTGAATCGTCTATTTCTAGCTTTACAATTAATAATTTGTTTTTGTCAAAAACTTATTTTAAACAAAAATATTTGACAAAGATATAAAATTATGACAAATCAAACTTCATTAAATCATCAAGATCTTTTAGTAAAGGATTTTTCTCTATAAACTTTTCAAATATCTTTTTCTTCGTAACAACCTCTATCTTAAGATTTTGAATGTCTTTTTTATAATCAATTTCAATAGAATAATTAAGTACTTTTCTTTTAAAATGATTGAAGAATTCGCCACTTATTTTATCAAATTCAACTTTTGCGGAGTCCGAGGGGTATAAAACCTGAACATTACTCTCGTCAATTTTAACCAGTTTAAATGATTTAACAGCATTATAAACAACAGCTTGTTTGAATTGGATTTGTTTCAAGAACAAATTCCATTCCATTAGCAGATCTGTTTCCGTAAAATGATGTTGTGGCAGATTATCTGTTTTAGTAACAACCGTTTCTTCTTTCTCTTCTTTTTCCTCTTTATTAATGAAGGAATTAATACTGAATCCAGATGAAAAACCTTGCTTTGACAAGGGTTTGGATGTTTTTTTAACAACAATTTCCTGAGGAATATCACCTGAACCAGAAGGTTGTTCAGTTTTTTCTTCTTTAATTGGCTGTGGTTTCTCTTTCTGAGGAAGTTTTATTTCCTGTTTTTCACTAAGAAATGGAGCTAATATTATAAACTTTTTTTTTTAGCAACGTCTCCTTGAGCCGTCAGAGAAGACAATTGCATTAATGCAATTTCTACAGTAAGTCTGGGATTTTTAGAATTTTTATAATTAATATCCGCATGGTTGCAGATCTCAATAGCATCAATCAATTGTTGTGCATTCCATTTCTGACTTTGCTCAACAAATTTAATCTTTGTTTTTTCACCTACTTCAATTAAGTCGATTGTTGAAGTATTCTGAGCCATCATAAGATCTCTGCAGTGATTTCCTAATCCTGCAATGAATATATGAGGGTCAAAGCCTTTCTTTACAATTTCATTAAATGCAAAAAGGACTTCTGGAATTTTATTTTCTTTAGCAAGATCTAAAATATTCAGATATTGGTCATAGTCCAGAATATTAAGTACTTCTGCTGCTTTAGCAAGTGTAATGTTCTTTTGGGAAAATGTAGAAAGTCTATCAAAAATAGAAAGGGCATCTCTTAACGCACCATCTGCCTTTTGTGCAATAAGATATAAAGCATCGTCTTCATATTGAATATTCTCTTTTTGGGCAATAGTCCTCAAATGCCCTTGAATATCTTCTATAACGATCCTTTTAAAATCATAAATCTGACAACGGGATAAAATCGTAGGAATGATCTTATGCTTTTCCGTGGTTGCCAGAATAAAAATTGCATGTGCAGGAGGTTCTTCAAGTGTTTTAAGAAAAGCATTGAAGGCTGCAGAAGACAGCATATGTACCTCATCAATAATATATACCTTATACTGGCCAACCTGAGGTGCAAAACGAACCTGATCGATCAGTTCACGAATATCATCAACTGAGTTATTAGAGGCAGCATCAAGCTCATAAATGTTATAAGCAAAACCATCTTCTGAAACGGAACCATCTTTTTCGTTGATCTTTCTGGCCAGGATTCTGGCACATGTAGTCTTACCAACACCACGAGGCCCGCAAAATAGCAAAGCCTGCGCTAATTGGTTCTCTTCAATTGCATGTTCTAAAGTATCTGTAATGTGGGACTGCCCAACAACAGTGTCAAACTCTTGTGGGCGATATTTTCTTGCAGATACTATGAAATTTTCCATTGGTCAAAAATAAGAAATATACTTCTAATCTGAAAGCCAAAAGTTTTCAAATTATCCACAAATTTATTTTTAATCAAACCGGTAAATCTTATTGATCATCTTTTTTCTGGTAAGCAAAATCTATAATATCAACAATAGCTTTCTCAATTTCAGATCTTCCTTCATCGGTCTTCATATTAAGTCCACAAAATTCAGTTGCATTATATGCAGGATACAGATTTAAATAATAGGCTCCTGAAACAATCAAAGCCATAATTGCTCTAAATCTCTTTGCATTTTTTCCAAAATAAGGATCTGTAACATTTTCGAATAAATTAGCTCCTACATCTTCTCTTTCCTGTACTAGTTTTCGAAGGATCGGTTTACTTTCTGAAAGCTCCCAAAGGATGATTTTCTGAAGTTCTTTATTTTTCTTTAAGCTCTCAAACTGAGTAAGAATCCCTTGTGTTAAAGCCTCTTTACCAATAGTAGTGGCTTTTTCTTCTTCTATATTGGGGCTAAACTTGCTCCAATAATCCTGAGACTTTATATATTCATCAATAAGTTTATCAGTACTACCAAAATACTCATAGATCAGTTTTTTATCAAACCCGGCTACAGCTGCAATTTTACTTACTTTCAGGCCTGAATAACCTTTTACTCTCAAAATTTTACCAACTGCTGCAAGCAGTTTTTGTTTTGTTTTCTCTTTGTCCCTAATGGGACCTTGCACCACTTTTCTAGGCATAATTATTTATTTTTTCGCAATATGCAATTTTTTATTAATATCATCAAATACATTGAGTGTTTTATCTAGATGTTCTTTTTCATGTCTTGCCGTTACACTCATTCGGATACGTGCATCTTTCCTCGGCACAGCGGGATACATAATAGGATTCGTATAAACTCCTTTTTCAATTAATATTCTACCGATATCCCACATTTTACTTTGATCTCCTATTTTCACAGGAATAATAGCTGAGCAGGTAATTCCGGTATCCAATCCCAAATCATCGAGTCCTTTTTTAAAATAATTGATATTATTCCAAAGTTTTTCTCTCCAAATCGGTTCTTCATCTATCAAATCAATAGCTTTAACTATTCCTGCTGAAGAAGGCGGTGCTGTTGCGGAAAAAATTTGCTGTCGGGATTGAAATTTAAGAAATGATGCTATTTTTTTATTAGCGATCACAAATCCTCCAAGGTTACCGAAAGTTTTACTAAATGTACCAGTTATAAAATCTACTTTATCCAGCAAACCTGCCTGCTCAAGGGTACCTCTTCCTGTTTCTCCTAAAATTCCAACACCATGTACATCATCTACCATGATATAGGCGTTATACTTTTTCACAAGATCATATATCTCATTGATGCGAGAAGTATCACCATCTTGTGAATAGACACCATCCACAACAACAAGCTTCGTACGGTACATATTTTCAGATATCTTCAAAATGTGTTCCAAAGCTTCTAAATTATTGTGTGGAAATGTTTTTTTATTTGTAAAAGCACATCCTTCATGAACGCTGGCATGTACAGCCATATCTAAAATTGCAATATCTTCTTTCTGCATTAAAATCTGTAAAGTTGCACTATTCGCCGTATACCCGGTCGTAAATAATACTGCTTCATCTTCATTTCTCCCAAAAAAACTTGAAATTCTTTTTTCTAAAGCATAGTGGTAATCGAAGTATCCACCAATAAGCGGTGTGGCTCCTGTGCCTGTTCCATATTTTTCAATCCCTTCAATAGCAGCCTGCTTTATTTTCGGGTGTTGTGTAAACCCTAAATAGTCACTGGAAACAAAGCTTACATACTCCTTATTTTGGTTGGCAATATTTATATTTAATGTTGCATTGGTTCCCGACGTATTTTTCAATCTGTAATTCATGTGTCCTCTGGACTTCATATGATCTAGAAATTCATAAAAATACTCTGCTCTTTGATTAATATCGTAATCTGGAATGTTCTCAAAATCCTTAAAAGTTGCTGTTGCAAAATTAATATTCATCCTTTAAATTATTAGTTGTTTAGTAAACAAATATATAAATATTTCACATCGATTACTTTTAATTTTCATCGAAAATATATTATGTATATAACATTTTAACCTTATTCATTGAAAATCAAATAATTTAACAACATAACCTATTTATATTAATTTATATTAACAGCTATTGAGGTCTATCCAGGGGCATTTAAACAGGTATAATAAAAAAAGCGACAGTTTTCACAATCGCTTTTTTCATCATTTTTTGGTCACTTATCTGGTGGTATATCCTCCATTTGCAAATATGGTTTGGCCTGTAATCCACCAGCCATCACTTACTAAAAATTCTATTAATGGTGCTATATCTTTTATATCAGTTAAGCCTCCTAATGCAGAAGCAGATTTATGATAGTTTACAGCATCATTATTTTCTTGTCCGTAAAAGAAAGGAGTATCCATTGGTCCGGGTGCTACGGCTGTTACGGAGATCCCACGATCACCAAATTCTTTGGAAGCCATTCTAGTAAAATGTTCTACAGGTGCTTTTGCTCCTGCATATGTTGAGTACAACCCTGTGTAAGCAGCTAATAATGATGTTACAATTGTACATATCTTACCATTGTCATTTAATTTTTTACCGGCTTCCTGAATAAAGAAGTATGCCACTTTAGAATTAATATTAAACATGGAGTCATATTCTGCTTCAGTAGTTTCTACAAAGGGTTTCTTAAGAACCATTCCAACTGTATTGATGGCAATATCAATCCCACCGTAGGTTTTTACGGTTTCATCAAATAATTTAGTGATATTATCAACTTTTGTAAGATCTCCCTGAAAAAGAAAAGCTTCAGCTCCTAAAGCTTTGACCTCCGCTAACGTTTTCTCACTTTCCTGTTTTGAACTTTCACTGTTGTAATGAATAGCAAGCTTTGCTCCTTTTCTGGCAAAATCTCTGCTTAGCAAGCCACCAAGGTTCTTTCCACCACCAGCTATTAATACCACCTTTCCTGTTAGGTCATTTTTCGACATAATTATGTATTTTTTAATTAGTATGTCTTACAAATATGATTATTAGCGATGATGTTTCTATGGTGAACTTTTCGGTAATTTATTCTGATTTATGTTTCTATACTCTCCTGGAGTCAGATTCGTCCATTTTTTGAAGAATTTGGAAAAATTGGAAGGATCATAAGTAAATATTCTGGCTATTTCTGCAATGGACCGATCAGTTTCTGACAGCATGATCTGAACCTGTTCAATAATTTTAGTATCGTAAAAATGACAAGGATGATTTCCTTTTTCTTTTTTAACCGTATCGGTAAGGTGTGTATGAGAAATCGCAAGATGTACAGCTATTTCGTTAAGTTCCATAAATTCAGAAGTATTACCAGAAATAACATTCTGAATATGCTCATCTAAGAATGCCAGATACTTATTGGTAATTTCCTCTCCTCTCTTTACATTTTTTTCTTTTTTCTTCATATACGTAGCTTTATGTCTTTTACTAAAAGTACGAATTAAAAAAAAATATACCGAATATATATGGTGAACTTTTATGAAGATCAGAACACTCTATTAATTAATGAAAGCTTTCATTAAAGGCCTTTATTGAATTTTTTACTTTCAGTTTTTCAAGAATATTCTGTCTATGGCGGCTAACTGTATTAACGCTTATAAATAGGAATTCTGCAATCTCCTTACTGGTAAAACCCTCGCCTACAAATTTCAAAATCTCTAATTCCCTTTGCGACAAAATATTCCTGTAGTTAAGTTTATCCTCTACTACTACTTCTCCTTTTACAGAGTTTACAATGAGAAAATCTGAAGGTAAAAGAATTGACTGATCTATGGAGATACTATAGAGACATAATGCAAATCTAAGTTTTCCGTTGTATGGTGAATACACATAGAACATCCTATGCTGCACAAATTTATATTCCTCATTTTTGTCTTTTATCCGTATTCTCGACAAAACACTATAATCCTGTCGTGCTTTAGGTTTCAATGAATCCATGAGTTTGAAAAATCTTAATTCGTGAATGTATTTTTTAAGCTTATCATCAGGATGTATTTTTTTTAATATCTCCTCTTCCCAAATGGAATCGATGAGCATAGGATTTTCATCCACATTTAAACCTAATTCGAAAGCTGTATTGGATTTATAAACATAGCTCTTATTAGCCTGCATGTCGCTTAATACTGAAATTGTATTTTCGATTTGAGAATACATCAGAGCAGTATTCTTGTAAGTATCAATACCCAATAAACATTCATTGCTTTTATTTAGATCTTTGTTTAGCAATTTTTCATTCAACGTTTCTACAATCTTCATAAAATGGTTATTTATCAGTATTGATGATAATACGGTTAAGTTATACTTTTGCTAAATTAATAATTTACATCCAGTTATACTTATAACAATAGATATTTGTAAAGATGAAGAGAATAATTTTAAGTTTTTGTGCAGTACTTCTTATAAATAAGAGTTTCGCTCAGACATTAGAAAAAATGACATGGTTTAATGAACCTGAAAAATGGGAAGTTAAAAACAATACTCTATCAATGTTTGTTACTCCACAAAGTGATTACTGGAGGATTTCTCACTACGGTTTCACAGTAGATGATGCTCCCTTTTATTATACAACCTATGGTGGAGAATTTGAGGCTAAGGTAAAGATCAGCGGAAATTATAAAGCAAGGTTTGATCAGATGGGCCTGATGCTTAGAATAGATAAAGAAAACTATATCAAAGCGGGAATTGAATTTGTAGACGGAAAATATAATTTAAGTACTGTGGTAACTCATACAACCAGTGACTGGAGTGTGATCACTTTAGACAAAACACCATCAGCAGTCTGGATAAAAGCAGTAAGAAGGCTGGATGCTGTAGAAATTTTTTATTCTTTTGATGATAAAAATTACATCCTGATGCGTAATGCCCACCTTCAGGACAATATCCCTGTTATGGTAGGACTCATGGCTGCATGCCCGGACGGAACAGGTTTCAACGCTACATTTGAAAATTTCAAGGTAAAACATTTGCCTGATGAGCGTCGTTTAAAATGGCTTGAGAACAATAAATAACGATTGAATTACACTTCAATATACAGTCAATTTTTTTTTTAATTACCTCTCTTTTTGGGAGGTTTTTTATTGATCTGCCTTTAAGAAATCATAAAATACTTTTGCTGCCTTTTTTGTATAGGCATCTTTTAAGGATACAAACATAGCAGTCCGTATCATATTTTTTCCTTTAATGGGAATGGTAACCAGTTGATCCTGATCTATTGCAGTAGTTTCTGCTAAAATAGTATGCCAATTTCCACTTTTAACAACCTCTAATAAAGCCGCAACATCATTTATTTCCATTAAAACATCAGGTTTAAGTTCATTACTTTCAAATGCTTTCATTACAAACTTTGTGGTACTATATCCATTTGTTGGCATAGCAAGAGGAAGGCCTACAATTTCTTTAAGGGTCACATTTTCTTTATTTGCGAGAGCAGAATTTTTAGAAACAACCAAAGTCATTGGTGAAGTAAAAAGGGGTATATAACTGAAGAGCTGTTCTCTTGTCCCTTTCGCAAAAGTAAGGGCAAAGTCAAGCTCTACATGATGAAGCTTTTCCATGAGTTCCGAAGTAGTTCCGAATACGATGTTAATTTTAACATAGGGATATGTATCTGAAAAACGAATCAGTGCTTTAATCAAAGTTGACCGCAGACCATAAGTAACGCCAATCGTCAGCTTTCCGCTTTTCAATTCTTCCAGATCCCGCAGTGCCAATAAGCCCTCCTGAGACTTTAAAAGAGATTTTTGAGCATATACTCCAAAAACCTTACCCGCCTCTGTAAGTGTAATCCGTTTTCCAATTCTGTTGAATAATGGAGTTCCTAATTCTTCTTCCAGCTGTTTGATCTGTTGTGAAAGAGTACTTTGGCTGATATATAAATGATTAGCAGCTTCCGTGAAATTAAGTAGTTCTTTAGCTTTTAAAAAATATCGCAGCTGTCTAAGTTCCATTTACAATTGATTTTAGAATGAATATTTCTAAGAAAGAATTACAAATTTAGAAAATAGACAGCTTACAAATCTATTTCATTAAAATAAAACAATTAGCGTTTTTTAAAACTCTTGGAAAGTGATAGTTCTGAAGCTTTATCGTCTTTAAATGTAAGTGTTAAAATAATTCTTTTCCCTAACCAGGTTTTTCCAACTTCATAGTTCCAGACATCCTCCTCAAAACGATTCAAACCATACCCCATTTCTTGTCCAACTTCATAACGGGTCATACCAATTAAATTAATAAATAGTTCTTTTTTCATCATAGTGTTTTGCCTTGGATCATCAAAACACAGACCACAACAGGGCATAACATACCAGTTTTTATAATAATTTTTTTAAAATTAAATTACTAAAAAACAGCTGATTAACCTTTTTATAAAAATGTTAAAAAAAAATAAATTAAAAAAGATATAAATTGTTAAAAGTGTGGATTATTGGTCATTTTGGACGATGTTTTTACCTAGACTTATTTTAACATATTTTAGAAAATAAATTTTGATAATTGTAGATTACATCAAAATAAAACGTTTAACATTTTTTGAAACTTTTAAAAAATATGATTTCCGAAGCTTTTTTTTCCTTGAATTTAATGGATAGAATAATTCTTCTTCCTATCCATGTTTTTCCAACTTCATAAGTCCAGATTTCATTAGCTGGAAAATTAAAGCCGTCTCCTATTTCTTGGGTAATTTCATTACGTGTCTTTCCAAGCAAATGCTTGAACTTTTCTCTCATCATTGTTGTGTGTTTGCCAATCATTATCAAAAAAGAGACCAAAATAAATACGACATCACCTCTCAATTCGACAATAAATACCTCATTCTTAAATAATTAATTTTTTACTTTTATTAAATATTATGGATGAATTATTTTACTCAAAATCAATTTTTTATTGAATAAAAAGTAAGGCTGAAAAATTTCGATGGGGAACTAAGTAATTTTCAGCCTTAAACATTTGTACTTTTAGAAAAGTTTATCTAAGTGATTTGCTTTTCTATTAATATACCATCCCTCTAAAATGACATTGTTTTAATAGCAGAAGCAATAATACAAAAGTATAATGATAAGGCTATAGAAGAAAATTATTTCTATAGAATAAAAATCACAACAGGTAGAAATAGTTCTACATAAAGGATAGTTTTTATTTGAAATTTGCTAGTTCATTGGTAGTGATTCAACAAGAATTTTTCAAAAAAATAACATCTTTTAAATTATTTAAGTATTTTGGTTAACTTTTTGAAGTCTAAAAATTAAAGTAATATATAATTATCTGTTAGAAAAAATTATTAATAACTAAAAACTATTGCCAAATTATGATTTTTGAAGACGAATCACATTCAGTATTGCAGGACAAGCATAATTTATCGTTTGTAAAAAATATTATTAATTTTCACGGAGATAAATCATTAATATTAAATTCTTTACAAAAGATAAAGAATTGTACATTATGTGAATTAAAGAAAAAAATAATTGATAAGTATATTAAAGATTACACGCAGCATTTAAATCAATACATAGAAAATGAAGACCTCAATGCAGTACCTGAAACTTATAAACTGTCTCCTGCCTATGCGAGACAATCTTACAATAAAGTTTTAAAAGAAAATGAATATCTACAAAGACTTTTATCAATCATCAATATGGATTGATTAATGGGTGTATTTTATTCTTTCTTCCTCCAGATCTATTCTCATTAAATGTTTTCTGATGACATCTTCATCATACTTATCACCATGATTCTGATCAACAAGCCACATCCTTTGCTGATTTAGGATATCCAAATATGCAAGTTTAACTTCCGGAGAAACTTTGATCTGAGCATCATCACCAATCTTCCCTTGCCATTTATCATGGATATTCTGTAAGAAAGGACTTATAGCAAGCATCTCACCGTAATTTTTAGTAATGTGTTCTAAAGTATATTGAGCCATATTCCTTTTGATCAATTCATCAGCTTCTTCATCGGGTAGGTGATCATTAAAAGATGGCATATTCACTTTTTTAATTATATAAGGCAAAGTAAGTCCCTGGAGTAACAGGGTCGTTAATATAACAATGAAGGTAATAAATAAGATCAGGTTTCTTTGTGGAAAATCTGGCCCACCCGGATATAAATGAATTGGAATCGAAAGTGCTGCAGCTAAAGATACTACCCCACGCATTCCGGTCCATCCCAAAATAATTGGAGCTTTAAAACCGGGACTGGCATCAGCTACCGTGATATAATTACGGGCAATTAAAGTGATGATTACAGCTCCATAAGCAGACAAAATTCTCACAAAGATCAAAACCCCGGTAATTAATAATCCATATCCAATTGCAGCAGAAAGACTTACCCCCTCTAATCCTGAAGTAATTTCAGGTAGATCTAATCCTATCAACATAAACACCAAACCGTTCAGTACAAAAGCAAAGCTTTCCCATACATTAATTCCCCGTAACCGTGATGAGGCGCTTAAAATACGATGTCTATGGTTAGATAAAAGTAAACCACCACTTACTACAGCTAAAACTCCGGAGCTGTGTACTTCCTCAGCACCGATATACATGATATACGGAGCAACAATCGTAAGGATAGTATCCATATTGGCATCTGTAGGAAGATACTTATGACCTTTCATAAAAACCCATCCTATCAGTAAACCAATTCCCACTCCACCAATAACCATCCAGGAAAAACTTAATGCTGCTTCATGCCAAATAAACTGTCCGGTAGCGACAGCAATCATTGCAAACCGAAGAATTATAAGTGATGATGCATCATTCAAAAGACTTTCACCTTCTAAAATAGATGACATCCTTTTAGGAACTTTCACAAATTTCAGAATAGCACCTGCACTTACAGCATCCGGAGGAGAGACAATTCCTCCTAATAAAAAACCAAGAGCCAAAGAAAATCCGGGTATAAAGTAATTAGCAACAAAAGCGACGGTAATTGCTGTAAGAAAGACAACAATAAAAGCAAAACTTCCAATAACCCGTCGCCATTTCCATAATTCTTTCCATGAAATGGACCATGCTGCTTCATATAATAAAGGAGGAAGAAATATAATAAAAATCAGTTCAGGATCAATCTTTATAGCCGGAATGCCAGGAATAAAACTAATTAATAATCCAGCAATCACTAAAAGTACCGGATAGGCAACTTTTATTTTGTTAGCCAACATAATCAGCAATATAATGGCTACAATTAGTGATAAGTAAAATGGGAAATTTTCTATCATTTGTGTTATGTTTTCAGTATTGCAATGATAATGATTTGCAGACTTTTAATCCAAAAAAATCTTTACATTTTGCAAAATTACTACGAATTTACACAATAGATTAATTTTAATCTTCTAATCGATTTTAAAGTGAATATTTTAAAGGAATAAAAGAGAATTAATGTGATCTCCTTTCCAAGTATACAAGTAATTAACTGGATCTGGAAGGTAATACACATCATCTACTAAAAATTTATATTGATGAATTCCTTCCGGTATATCAACTTCGCAATACCAGTATCCATTTTTCTTTTCCATCTTTACAGGACTTTTAAGCCAGTCTGTAAAATCGCCGATAAGCTTTACATTTTGTGCTCCACTCCATTCATTGATTTTAAATATCACCTTTTGATCTTGTCTTTTATAAAACAGATTGGCAAGATAATCATCCTTATGATGTTTAAGAACTGTATCAAAGTATGAATTACTGATGGAAAAATCATGTCTGGACTTATATGCAATTCCTAACCAGTTGCTGATGTCAACACTTTTTTTCTCATATTTCTGTAGATTAGAAAAAAACTGAATAGCATCATCTGTTTTGTTTTCTTTCAATAAATTGACACCAAACTGTACTGCCTCATTATTTTTGAAATTATAAGCTTTGTATGCGCTTTTTCTCAGTTCATTATATTCATTAATAGCGCCTGTGATTCCTTTTTGTTCGTACTGATCCTTCAATATTTTGGATAGCCCAAGAGGGAAATAAGCTGTTATATCTTTAGAATGTTTTCCTTTTTTAAGTTCTTCAGTAAGATTAATGATCCTGGGGGTTTTAAAATCATTTTTATAATAAAGGATCATTTCCCTGTTTTTTAAGTTAACAACCATTGAATAATTGGTGACCACATCGCCAGGCCACTTTTGAGAAGATTCTTTAAGAATGTCGGAAATATTATTTTTATTGTAGTGTTTGAAAGTATCTAATTTCGAGTACGCTGTTTCTCTTCTCCAGCAAGCTTCTTTATGTCCGTTAGCGATACAGTAATTTGTTAATGTAAAATTTCGGTCTGTCTTTTTAATCACGTAATTACCATGAACGGTAGCATAGTTTCCAGTAGCATCACCAATAAAAAGCTGAGCTCCGGAAAGTTTGACAAGATTAAACTGATTGATAAACATTAATGCTTCTTTAACAGTCTTACAGGTTTTCAAAATATCGTTGACTACCTCCTGCTCTCGTGTCTTTTTTGAGGGATCAGCAATAACAGGAATATTATCAATTGCTGTATAATCAAGGAAGAGTCCATACTCATTAAGTCCTCCCTGCGGATATTGCCACATCACAGGATCATATCCTTCATGTTTTTCGGACCAAAGCATATATCCAAATGAATTATTTTCTTCAGGGAAATACCAAAACCTATAATTCATATCGGGGCTTTCGTCTTCATTGTTTCCTATCCATACCTGTTTTCCATCATTAGCCATAAAAATGGTACAGGCCTTCAAAAACGAAACACTGAAAAAAAATAAAGAAAATATAACATAAATTCGGGTTCTGATGGTATTCATGTTTACTATCTGTACATGTTAATTTACATCTTTTATTTTTCACTTTTGCCCATTCTCTCCCTCTATTGAAGATAGAACAGCGTATTCTTCCAGCACTCCTCCCTTACTATAAGATTCTTTTTTTACAATACCGTATCCAGGCGTAAACCATTCTATTATTTTCTTATTTAAAGGTATTGAAATCCCTGCTATATTGTATTTTACATTTAAATTATATTGTATTTTTTCCGTCTTATAATCTCCGGTGGAAGTTTTAATGATCTCCTGCCCGATCACTTTTCTATCAATAATGCTATAGAAAATCTCGATTTTTCTCTCACTAACACTTATTTCAAATGATTTGTTAATATCTTCACCAAGTTTCTGCCCGATTTTCATATCTGAAGGATAGGATAGATAAGTTTCAATACCAGGCAGGGTAGAAATAGGAACATTAATTTTAAGATTGTTTCTGATGCATAAAGTACGATTTGGCAATTCTTCTTTTACATTACCCTCAGGATTATAATTGACAATCGAATTATCAGATAAGGCAATACCTTTTCCTAAGCTTACATTTTTTATAATCTCTATATTCTTTCCTAAGATATTTCCTTTAGAATCATATTGTATAAATGTGACTACTCCATCTTTTCTGAAATAATAAAAATCAGAACAATTTTGTGCAGAAAAGCAGGTATTTCCCAGCATAATAAATAAAATATAACCTCCGAAAATTTTCATGACATCGTTTTGGTTCTTGAACAAAAATATCAATTGACATCAAAACTGAGAGCTCATTTTATACTTAGGCCGCTATTTTTTATACAAAACCGAGAGGTATTATTTATTGATGAAATTATTTATAAATTCATTTCGATAGGTAGTTCCTAAAGGCAGTTCAATTCCATTAAGATGAACATTATGTGAAGAGACAGAAGTTACATGGTGATAATTGACAATATATGATTTGCTGATCCTTTTAAAAAACTGTGGCGGAAGATGAGAAAGTATTGTTTTAAGATTCATTGCAGTTATAATTTTATTATCCTTACTGTTGATGACAGAATAATCCTTCATCCCTTCAATAAAGAGAATATCTTTATGTAGTATTTTGTAAATTCTGCGGTCAGCTCTTATAATAATACTGTTTTCTTCAATAGATTCAAAGCTGCTTTTTTCATAATCTTCGGAAAGAAAATAACTAAATTCAATTGCCTTAGCCACCGCTTTTAAAAATCGATCTTCTTTAATAGGCTTCAAGAGATAATCTACAGCATCAATTTCATAGCTTTCTAAAGCATATTGGGCATGAGCTGTGGTAAAGATAACCAGTGTTTTTTTTGGAATACTCTTCGCAAAATCAATTCCATTTGTTCCAGGCATTTCGATATCCAGAAAAACCAGGTCAACTAAATTATTTTCCATGTATAATTTAGCTTCATTAGAATTCTTAAAATGTCCTTTCACAATGAGATCGGGAACCTTAGCAATTAAATTCAGTATTCCCTGTCTTGCGATAGGTTCGTCATCTACAATAATACAGTTCATAATGTTAAGTTTAATTCCACTTTAAAGACATTATCTTTGTTCTCTATCTTAAGATCATGCTTCTGGGGAAAAAGCAATTGTAGTCTTTTTTTGATATTCGTAAGTCCAATACCTTCATTCTTTTGTTTTTGATTAGTATCTGAATTTGTGGAATTGATACATACAAACTTCAAATTATTATTTTCAAGATGGAAATTTACCTTTACAAGAGGGTTTTCATTATCGATATGCTTTACAGAATTTTCTACAAAAGGAATAAAAAGCAAAGGTGGAAGAAAGATATCTTTTTGTGATCCCGTAAATGAAATATCATATTTGAAATTATCCTTCCTCAATGATTCTACAAAAAGAAAATTCTTTATAAAAGTAACGTCAGCACTTAGTAAAATAGAATCTTCAACCCCATCGTAAATCTGATATCTTAATAAGTCAGATAAATTGATAATGAGCTTGGAGGCGAGTTTGGGATTAGTATCTGTGAGAATATTAATATTGTTCAGGGTATTGAATAAAAAATGCGGTGAAATCTGATTTTTAAGTATCGAAAGTTCATTTTGAAAATTAAGCTTCTGGATCTGATTTAGTTTTTCAAGGTGTATGATCAGATATTGAAAAACTTTTATGGCCGTTGTAAAAGAAATTAAAATGATAAAAGTGGTTAAGAAATAGATCAGTCCTGATAACCAATTTTGGCCTAAAGTTGAATCTTTTGAAACCCTGTAGTCAGAGAGTAAAATCTCTGCAGAGCAAATGATTAAAAATGTTATCACACCTATCATAAGTACAGCAAGGACATATTGATATACTTTCCCCTTTAATAAAAGCTTCGGAACAAGGAAATAAATATTAAAGTAGAAAACAAGCATAATGTAAATAAAATCAACAATACCTGCGTAGAAATTAACTTCAGCCGTATATCCACGGTCTTGCGGATTGATAACATACAGTAAAAGAAAAATAGTAAATAGAAGCGCATGTCTTAAAATACGGTATTTCTTCGATAACAAAAATAACCGCCACAACTTTTGTTTTCCAAGATCACCACCAGTTTCTATCAGGGTTTCCTCCATTTGTATAATTAATAAACTCAAAACTACGAAAATTCCGAATCTTTACAGTTGATCGGTTTCAACGATCAATATTATCGAAAATAAACGTTTTATAGATTAAAAAATTATCAGGAAATTTGTATAACCCTTTACAGACATTAATCAAAAGGATATTAGACTTATGAACCTACCTGAAAAAGCACATAAAAAAGACAAACGTTTTCAATATATCAAATTATGTATTTTTCTATCCGGATTATCTGTATTTGCTCAACTCTACCTTTTTCAACCTCTTCTTCCTCTTGTAGCAGATCATTTTCATACTACTGTTGGAGATAGCTCTTTACTTGTCTCATCATCTACAATAGGAATGGCTGCCGGTCTTTTTTTCTTTGCCTTTAATGCAGATCGCTATTCAAGAAAGGGGCTTATGGCATTTTCACTGCTATGTTCTGCCTTACTGACCATTATTTCGGCATGGATTCCCAGTCTGAGTCTGTTGATTGCAATTGGTATTTTAAAAGGTTTTGTTATTTCGGGTGTTTCTGCGGTAGCCCTTGCCTATCTTACAGAGGAAGTTCATGCTTCTGTTGTGGCTCTTGCTATCAGTATGTACCTGAGTGGAAATACGATTGGCGGCATGAGTGGAAGAATATTCGCCACACTTCTTGCCGGAGAGCTGGGCTGGCAGAATGCTGTACTTATCATCGGGATTGAAAGCCTTATTCTGGGATTAATATTCTGGAAATTATTTCCGGGATCAAAATTCTTTAACCCACAAAAGGTTGACTACCATTTGAAAATAAAACAGATGAAGAAATTCCTTACAGATCCTTATATGCGTCGATTGTATTTTGTTGCAGCTCTTCTGATGGGAGCTTTTGTAAGTGTATACAACTATCTCACATTTCGTTTAGAGGCAGCTCCTTTTTCTCTTAATCATTTTTATATTGCATTTATCTTTCTGATGTATACTTTTGGCGTTTTTGGAACGATGATCACCAGTCGCTTATCAAAAAGGATGGAACAGAAAAGTATATTAAAAGCGTCAATTCTATTTATGGTTGCGGGAATTTTATTATTACTTTCTGAAAATATATATATCGTAATTTTTGGACTGGGATTATTTACATTGTCATTTTTCGCTGCCCATACTATGGCCAGTCAGATGACGGCACTTCGTGCCAAGGATGGAAAATCTTCTGCTACTTCAATGTACTGGCTTTTTTATTATTTTGGGTCTAGTATCTTAGGAAGTGGTACAGGCTACCTACTCCATGCTACTTCTTGGAGTTATTTTATTATATTTCTTATCATTGCAATACTTGCGGCATATTCATTAACATCACTGAAATTTAGCATAATCAACAAAATTCAACCCTAAAAACGATTTATTTTAAGCTATATTTAATAATCCATAAAAATTAACCCTATATATTAACAAATATTTAAATAAAATATATTCTGTAAGGCATAGTATTTGCAACTGTATTCACTACCACATCATTTTTAATAACCTCCTTAACACTAAATATTATGAACGTTGCAGACCTTAAGATTAGAAATTTAGTAGAGTACAAAAATCAAATTTTCACTATCACAGAGATATTTCAAAATAATACGAAAGATTATTTTGTAAAAATTGAAAATGATATTCATAGTATTTCTGCTCCGGCAGATGCCATCAACCCTATCCAGATCACTGAAGAGTGGTTGGAGCAATTTGGATTTTCAAGAACATACAGTTCGGAACAACGGATTCGTTACGAACGACCGGAAGAGTTTATCAAGTATGATATTGACTTGAGTCCGAAGAAGATTGTTGAGGGACTAAAAATTTATGGTAATTCTATCCGATGTAAATATATCCACGAGTTTCAAAATATATTCTCATGTTTATTTGGAAAAGAAGCCTTCACACGAATTCAGATTCATCAATAAATTGGATTACAAGGACAACTATAATAAACCCACAACTTTAAAAAGTTGTGGGTTTATTAATTTTTTAAATTTAAAATCTTTTTATTTTCTTAAAGATTTAAATGCTGCGCGAAGTTCCCTGGCATAGATCTGAGGCTCTTCCCATGAAGCAAAATGTCCACCTTTTGTGACTTCATTAAAATAAGTAAGGGTTGGATAAGCTTTTTCTGCCCAAGTCTTTGGCGCCTGATAGATCTCCCCAGGAAATACTGTAATGGCAACTGGTACTTTTATTTCTCTTGTTTTCTGTTCTACCACGTTGAAATTGTTATTATTATTTTCCCAATACAGCTGTGCAGAGGAAACGGCAGTATCTGTAAACCAATATAAACTGATATCATCTAACATTTCGTCTTTTGTAAGTGACTTTTCAGCATTCCCACCGCTATAAGTCCATTCATTAAACTTATCAAGGAAGAAAGAAGCAAGCCCAACCGGTGAATCTGTAAGTCCATATCCCAGCGTCTGAGGACGGGTAACCATCATTCCTGCATAACCACCACCACGGGTATATAATTTATTCAATGAAATGAAAGCTGCTTTTTCTTTATCGGATAAGCCTTCCGGAGCAGGATCACCTGCTTTTAAAACATCTGCGATTTCCGCCGGTACTGTTGCGGGCATATTTACATGAATTCCTAAAAGGCCATCCGGAGCCTGACGTCCCATAGCATCAGCAATTACAGCACCCCAGTCACCTCCTTGTGATACATAATGATGATACCCCAAACGTTTCATCAATACATCCCAGCTTTTTCCTATTTTTTCCACACCCCACCCTGTTCCTTTTGGCTTTTCAGAAAAACCATAACCCGGCATGGATGGTATAACAACATCAAAGGCATCTTCAGCTTTTCCACCGTATTTCGTTGGATCTGTAAGAGGATCGATTGCTTTTAAAACTTCAAATACCGATCCCGGCCATCCATGAGTAATGATCAAAGGCATCGCATTTTTATGTTTTGAACGGACATGGATAAAATGAATATCCAAACCATCTATTTTAGTAACAAATTGCGGCAATGAATTCAGTTTGTTTTCAGCTTTATGCCAATCGTAGGTGCTTCCCCAATACTGTACCAGGTCTTGAATTTGCTGTAGCTTTACACCTTGTGACTGATCCGCAACGGTTTCCTTTTCCGGCCATCTTGTGGCATTGATCCGCTGACGGAGTTCTTTAATAGCGGCCTCAGGAATACTAACATGATAAGGGCGAATGGCATCAGCATCTTTTGTTGTATTCTGCGCAAAGCCGGTTACTGATAATAATAAAAATACACCTGTTGTAAGTGTTGTTTTTAGGTTGTTTCTTTTTGTTTCCATTGTTTTGATTTTAAATAAGTTGATTTAGAATTATTTCTTCGGCAAATGTATTTTGCTTACGAGCACTAATCAATCACCTCTTACTTCAATCAGACTAAATAGACATTGAACCGGTCATTTCAAAACTTAAAATCTACAGAGCTCTTTTTAATGATTATGATGAAGAATATCTATCTTGTTTAGCATTACCATTATTAGAAATAATTGTCTGAAATTATCTTTTAAAACATTGCCGTTTCCAATTGTCTGTTTCACCTTTTAAAATGACGACCTCATCTTATTTTCATTGGTTTTCATTTAGGATTAAGGCTTCCTTTGCAAAGCATTTTAAATGTATTATTAACTAAAATTTACAGTAATGAACAACGATCAAAAAACGGCAGGAATAGAAAAAGTATTATACACTGCAAAAACACACACTACAGGAGGGAGACAGGGAAATTCCAAAAGTGATGACGGAAATTTAGATCTCCTACTATCTCCTCCGGGATCAAGCATTCCAGGAACCAATCCAGAACAGCTTTTTGCCGCAGGCTGGTCAGCATGCTACATTGGGGCACTAGGATTAGCTGCTAAAAAATTAGGCACAGCCATTCCTTCTGATACTCACGTTGATGCGGAGGTTGATCTGGGAATGAATGGTGGAGATTTTCTTTTACAGGCTCGCCTCACTGTTAGTCTACCAGGTTTAGATAGAAATATTGCAGAGCAATTAACAGATCTTGCGCATCAGACCTGTCCTTATTCCAAGGCAATCTATGGGAATATTAATGTAACGACCACTATTATTTAGTCCAAAAAAAAATCCACAACTTCAATGCTGTGGATTTTTCTTTTCCTTGAATTTCTATTAATTTACCTTTTTAGTTTTCAGGTGAAGTCCATCTGATATCATCTCGAGCTCGTAAACTCCTGTATCTTTATTCAAAGTAAATATCAGTCCATCATTTGAAGCCGGATCAAAGAAGAAAGTGGTTTCAGAATCAGGAACCCCTTCAGTTACCTCACCATTTTTATCTGTAATGTATAATTTTCCGTCTTTTACATTAATGATCAGATATTGAGTTTGGTCGACCTCTAAGATATATTTACCCTCATATCTTTTCATTATTGCTTCTGAAAGGTTGATCTTTACTCTTTTTATTGCAGTGGGAACCTGATATGGCTTTCCATCAAATATCTTCACAATATCTTCTGTAACCTGCTGAATTGGAATTCCGGTGTAGTTACTGACAAAAAGAAAGTCGAAGCCCGTTTTCCTATTTTTATAAAAATAAGCTCTATATCCTGGCCGGCCTCCTGCTTGAGCCAATACTTCATTTTCATCAAATAGTTCTTTAATAAGAGCCTTCTGAAGATGTTTCCCGTTAAAACCTTTTTTAGAAAAAAGGTACAGATCATTAATTGTTGAAACGTAATTACCTGTTTCAAACCGATCAAGATCTTTTGCTGAAGCCATTACTATTTTACCATCTTCATTATCAAATCCCCGTACAAATTTTTTGGAAAGCTTTTTACTATTGTATTCATTTGTACTCTTTAGACCAATAGGATCAAATATTTCCTTTTTTATAAATGCCAGATATCCGTTAGGTGCCGTTTTACCAATAATATAATGGAGGATTAAAAAACCAATATTTGAATATAGTGTTTTAGTTCCCGGTTCAAATAAAAGTTTTTCTTTTTTCGCCAGTTCAATGATTTGTTCACCGGTTAGTTTATCAAATTTTTCATAATCCTTAATTTCTCTAGGCAGTCCTGACTGATGGTGTATTAAATGATTTATGGTGATTTTATTTCCTTCGGGGAAATCGGGAATAAACTTAGACAGTGGATCATCTAAAGATACTTTCTTTTCTTCAACAAGCTTCAGTATTCCATATTTTACAAATACTTTAGATACAGATGCTATAATAAATCTACTATTCTTCTTCACCTTTAAACCTTTTGGTCCACCGGATAAGTTGTAGGTTTTTTTAAGAATAATGTCTCCATCCTTTGCAATGATCACATTTCCATTAAACTGTTTTAAGCTTGTTAATGCTGAAAAATACTCATTTGTTTTCTGTTTTATTTCATATTTTGTCTTATCGACAGAAAGCTGCTGCTCCTGGCCGAAGCCAAACAAATACAAAAATGTAAAAAGCATCAATGCAAGTTGATATTTCATAATTATTTGTTTTATATAAATTTCATTTTTTTAATTAATGACCTCCAGATCCCGAAGAACATTTTTAGTAATTTCTTTACGGCATTTTCCAAAATCAGGGTTATTAAATTTTCTATCCTGCAAAAGACGAGTTGCAAAAAAATAAACTCCCTTTGGATTTTCTACGAAGCCTACCCACCAACCGGTATTTATTCCTTTATCTCTGGTCCATCCTGTTTTTGAACGAATGATGTAGTTGTCTTTTTTTTCTGTGATCATTACTTTTTTTACAATCTGTATATTCCTTTCTGAGAAAGGAAGCTGTTCATCATAGAGCTTCTTTAAAAACTCTACCTGATTAACGGTTGAAATTTCAAATGCTCCAAAATTCCAGAAATCAGCATCCTTTTGTGACAGATCTCCATTCCCATAATGGCTGAGTGCCAGGTATTTTTTATATTTCTCCTTACCTATTTTCTTTGCCAATTCTACAAATACCCAGCCTGCTGATACTTCAAAAGCTTCTTTTACACTCATATCATGATAGATATCCGGCCTGTAACCATACTTTAGTGTATCGGTTTTTCCAATCCATTTCACTACTTGGTTCTCATCTTTAATCGTTTTGGTTTCCAGAGCAATCAACAAATTGATGATTTTAAATGTGGAAGCCGGCAATGTTTCTTTACGGACACTCATTGTATCAGAAGCAAACCACTTCTTTTTCTGGTTATCAAAAATTACAATAGATCCACCAATACCACAGTCTTTAAAATAATTTTTCGTCAGAATAATTTTATCATTATTCTTCCACAAATCAGCATCATCAGCTGTTATGATATTTTTTTGATTTTGTCCAACGCAGGTTAAACTTAAAAACAAACTCAGTACTACGAAAATTTTATTCATATTTGAAAAGTATCGATAAAAATTCGAAGTTATACAAATAGGACAAAATCTTTTTTATCAGCCCATCTTGTATGATCAAATATATATACTCAAAAATAAGTCCTGCTTACTTTTTATACATATACATCGTTTTTTTATACAAAAAAGAATTGACCTCTCAATAGTAAAGAGGGGTATGAAAAAGCCCAGATCACAATCCGGGCTTTTTATTTATTCTATCTAATAAAGTTTTCTTATTTGCAGACCATTTAGGATAGGCTCGCCCTGTTTAGTAATAAAATTTATCGTTATACCCTGTCCTTCTTTCACCAACAATGTTGTCTTAGTATTATATGCTGTTATTGGTTTCAGGTAATTATCATCAGAAAGGTCTTCAAGGATGGTAAGTCCATTAACAGCTACATCAAACCTGCGTCCTATTCCGGTTTTGGTATTCTGATTGGCATTGTTTTCCAGATTATAGACCAGTTTTTCCTGTTGCTCCGGGCTAAGAAGTTCAGCAAAGTGTAATGTTAATTCATAAAATCCATCAGGAACATCAGCCTTAAAGGTCTTCAAACCTATACGTTGTGTTTCGTACATCGCATCATATGAAGTTCCAAATATATTTCTCCTTGAACCGTAACGCTCACCCTTTTCATCTTCTTTATATATTTTCCCACCGATATATCCCCAACTTCCTGCTTCATATTCTTTTTCCGGTACCCAGGCTTCTTTTGTCAAATCATCTTCAAACATTCTTTGATCTCCCATGCTTACATTTAAAGTAGAAAAAGAATTTTCTTTGCTTTTTAACTGATTGGCTATAACATGGAAATCAATATTAACAAAATCTTCCTGGCCATCATTGGTTATAGCTTTAAGTGTATTATTTCCATTTTTGAAAATACAGGTAAAAACAGCTTTACCTTCACTCATACTTTCTGCACCTATCAACTGTCCATTAAGCCAGAGTTTTACTTCTTTCTGATTGGTATATACTGTGACTGGCTGTGTTGCATACGTATCACTTCCCTGATCTGCCTGCTGAGCACGATATAACCAGTCCGACCCTCCGATTTTTACAAAAGGTTCCTTTGCCAGTAAAGCCTTATAAATAAAGTAACTGTCTTTGGGTTTGCGGTCGGTAGTTAGCAAACCCTTGTTATTAATATGCGGAACGGCTTCCTGACGGCTTTCATTCCCAAATTCTGCAAGATTCCAAACGATTGCCCCTGCAATGAAAGGATATTTTTTAATTGTTCTAATGTATGCTTCATGATAGAGATTCGCGTATTCCTGGGTTTTATCGAAAATTGTAGGTTTAAAATTATGAAGACGATAATCTGAATCAGCGCCAAATTCTGAAATGATCAAAGGTTTTAGGGGATATTCTTTATGATGTTTTAAAACAAAAGTCTCAAAATCTTCAAACTTTCCACCATACCAACCCTGATATAAATTCCATCCTGCAATTTTTGGAATATCGATGAGACCTATCCTTTTATATAAATCAAAATCGCCATGAAATGCAATCATGGTATATCTTTCACCATCTTCAGCTCTGCATAAAGCCTCCATCTTCTGGGCGAGCTCATAAAGATTTCCCCAATACTTTTCTCTTTCAGGCGTTTTATCTTTATACAGCGGTTGGATAAGTGCCTCATTCATATAGCTCCACATTATTACACTGGGATGGTTATAATTCTGGCGAATCATTTCACGTTGCATGTCCAGCATATTACGGGTATAATTTTCACTTTCAGTAATCTGATTATTACCTGGTGTTTCTACTGCTGTTAATATTCCCAAACGATCACAAGCTTCCATAATAGCCGGATCCTGTGGATAATGTGAAACTCTTAAAAAGTTTCCGCCCATATCTTTAAGCCATTGCACATCATTGATATGCAAAGCATCAGTAAGAGCAGAACCCATTCCTTTAAAATCCTGATGCCTGCTCGCTCCCATAATTTTATAGGGTTTTCCATTGAGATAAAATCCCTTTTCCACATCAAAATGGTACCATCTGAATCCTAGTGGATTAACGACTTCATCATAAACTACATTATTTGATTCATCTGCTAATTCGCTGACAACCTTATATAGATTAGGATCTTCCGGACTCCACAGATCGGGTTTTTTGATATTTTTTATCTGTGTAGTAAAGTTTCCATTTTTATCAGGTTTGCTTTCTGAAAACGCTATTTTTCTTCCCTCCTTATCATAAACTGAAGTTTTAATTCTGATCTTTTTATCACTGACTATCTTTCCCTTTATCTGTATTACAGCTGATTCTTCATTAACACTCGGAGTACTGATAAATACACCATTAGTCGCATAATTATCCATATCAAAATGATTTTTATCGACGGCAATAAGATAAACATCACGATAAATACCTCCATAAACGCTAAAATCACCTCCTAGTGGGGGAATATCGGAATTATGACTGTTATCAAGTTTTACTTTAATTTCATTTTTACCTTCATGTAAAGCTTTAGTGATATTAAAACTAAAAGCCAGATAACCGCCTAAATGAGTTCCCACACTTATCCCGTTTACGAATACTTCTGCAACCTGACTCGCCCCTTCAAAATACAGATAGATACTTTTCTCTTTCCAGCCCTGGGGAATGTAAATTTCTTTCTGGTACCAGCCAATCCCCCGATAATATCCAGCTTCATCATCCATTACATCTTCGGCATTCCATGTATGAGGAATATTAATATCTTTCCAATAGTCTTTATCACTTTCGCTTCCACCTGTTCCTTTGTGAAACTGCCATGAAGTATTCATGCTTTGTTTGATGCGCTGCGAAAATAGCAGAACTGGTAGTAGTAATAATGCAGGTATAATGATATTTTTTAACTGATTCATGGTATTAAAAGATTTATGAAAGACATAATATCTCAAAAAGAGACAAAAACAAATTTAATTGAAATAATTGGGTATTATAAAATTTTCCTTCGTTTAAATAATTTAAAAGAAAAAGATAAAATGCTTATGATTACAGCTATACGTTGTTTCAACAAAAGTTTCTTTCAAATCGTGAGCTTATATAAATTAAAAAGCAACTTAAATACTTTATATATTCATTAAAATTTTCTCTCATAATTGACAATTTGTTCATATTTTTTTAAAACAACCTTAATCTTAATTTGATGCCTTCCATCGTGTCAACCATTATTTTTACGCTGAAATTTAATATACTAAAGTGAAGAAAATTTTTACATCTGTTTTATTGTGTGCATCGATCTATTTTTATGCACAATCGGGAACTGTTTCCGGAAATATCAATGATGATTCAAAAATTACATTACCCGGAGCTAAGATCTCCCTGACTCCAGGAAATATTTATACTACATCAGATGAACATGGAAACTTTATATTCCTGAATGTTCCCGCAGGAAACTATACGATGAAAGTAGATTACATCGGCTATGGAAGCAACGAATACAATGTTCTTGTTGAAGCTGATAAAAATACAAAGCAAAATATTGTTTTCACAAGAAAGGAAACGGAAATCCAAGAAGTTGTAGTAACAGGAGCTACCCTTCGTAATCAGGCCAGAGCTTTAAACAAACAAAAGAACAATGCCAATATTACAAATGTGATCTCTTCTGATCAGATCGGACGTTTTCCGGACGCTAACATTGGAGATGCACTAAAACGTGTTCCTGGAGTAACCATACAAAATGACCAGGGTGAAGCCAGAAATCTGATTATCCGGGGATTGGCTCCTAATTTAAATTCGGTAACCTTAAATGGTGACCGTATTCCATCTGCGGAAGGAGATAACAGAAATGTTCAGATGGATTTAATTCCTTCTGATATGATAGCAACTATTGAAGTCAACAAAACACTGACTCCGGATATGGATGCTGATGCTATTGGAGGATCTGTCAATCTCATTACAAGAGCTTCTCCAAACGGACAAAGGCTTTCTGCAACGCTGGCAGGTGGTTATAATCCGATTCGTGAAAAAGGAAATTATACTGCAGGTTTCGTTTATGGAAACCGTTTTCTTAATAAAAAACTGGGCGCTGTTTTCAGTTTTTCTTATAACAATAACAATTTTGGATCAGATAATATTGAGCCTACCTGGAGTCTTGCGGATGATGTAGCAAAAACAGCATATATAAGTAAGATGGGTGTTCGTTATTATAATGAACATCGCATCAGACACAGCTTTGATTTGAATATGGATTACGAATTCAATTCAAAAAATAAGATCTATGCTTCAGCAATGTATAATTTCAGGAATGATAAGGAAAACCGATATGCTTTAGGTTATAAAATAAAACCGGTTTATAATACGGATGAAACAGAAATCACAGGCTGGACGGGAAGTATTACAAGACAGGACAAAGGTGGAGATGCCGATAATGATAATACCCGTCTTGAAAAACAAAAAGTTCAGAATTATGCTTTGAGAGGTGAACATGTATTAGGCTCTAAGATCGATCTTGACTGGTCCATGAATTATGCAATGGCAAGTGAAGAAAAGCCTCATGAACGGTATATAGAATTTGAACGTAAAAACGTAAACTTTCTAAGTGATCTGAGTGACCCTGAAAGGCCAATGATCACACCGACAACAGCAGATAACCTGGGCGGCTACAAACTAAGTGATCTTTCAGATGCAAATAGTTTCACTCAGGAAAAAGAATTTGGCGCAAAAGTGAACCTTCGTTTTCCTTTTTCAGTAATTGAGGATCAAAAAGGAAGATTGCGTGTAGGAGCGAGATTACGTCTGAAAGAAAAAGAAAGAAACAATGATTACTATGCTTTTGAACCGGTAAATAGTATGGGAAGCCTTTTAACAGTTCCTACTTCTTATTTCGATGGACACAACTTTCAGGCGGGCAATTATGTTCCGGGAACTTTTGCCAGTGCAGCCTATATGGGAGGTCTTGACCTCTTCAATCCTAATTTGTTTAAAGGAGAACTTAAACCTGAAGAGTTTCTTTCCAATAATTACAGTGCAAAAGAACATATCTATGCAGGATATATCAGATGGGATCAGGATTTTAGTGATAAATTCTCTATGATCGCAGGAGCTCGAATTGAGACTACAACAATAGATTATACAGGAAATTATGTGATGGATGAAGACGATCTTGTAGGAAAAATCAATAATACGAATACCTATACGAATATTCTACCGAATGTTTCCTTTAAGTATGTTCCTGAACAAAACCTTGTTCTTCGTGCTGCCTTTACTACAGCTTTAGCCCGTCCTAATTACTATGCATTGGTTCCTTTTCTAAGTGTCATCTCAGCAGATGAACTGATCTCAGCAGGAAATCCCAATCTGAAAGCTACTTACGCCTATAACTTTGACTTCATGGCCGAAAAGTATTTCAAATCTGTGGGTATTCTTTCCGGTGGTGTATTTTACAAAAACCTGAAAGACTTTATTTATACCTATTCGAGAAAAAATTATACTGCTGCAGATTTTTCAGGAGATTTTGCGGGTCAGACCAATCCTATTTCTGAGGGAGAAGGCAATTGGAGATTTACCCAGCAAAGGAATGGTGATAATGTAGATATTTACGGTTTTGAGGTTGCCTTACAAAGACAATTGGATTTTATTCCGGGGGCATTTTGGAAAGGCCTGGGTGTTTATGTTAATTATACTTATACCAAATCAAAAGCTAAAGGAATCACTAATGAAGAAGGCGTTGAGAGAACAGATGTAGGATTACCGGGAGCTGCTCCCCATATGTTCAACGGATCTCTTTCATGGGAAAATAAACGTTTCTCAGCCAGAGTTTCTATGAACTATGCATCTTCTTATATCGACGAATTGGGTGGCACCTCATTTGATGACCGTTACTATGATAAGCAGTTGTTCCTTGATGCTAATGCTTCCTATAAAATTACCAGCCAGCTGAGAGTTTTTGCAGAAGCTAATAATTTAACTAATCAGCCGTTGAGATACTACCAGGGAATTCAAAGCAGAACAACTCAGGTTGAGTATTACAGACCCAGATTTACAATGGGTGTAAAGTTTGATTTTTAATGATTAAAGAAAAAATGACAAAAATAAATAAGGGTATAGCTATATTAACTTTCCCTTTACTGATCAACTGCATTGGGCAAAATCAGTTAGGAAAAAAAATAATGCCTACTGCTATCACAGAGCAGGTAGGTTATGATACCGATGATCCTGCCATATGGATCAATCATCAGGATGCGTCAAAAAGCATTATCATAGGAACTGATAAAGATTCTAATGGTGGATTATATGCTTTTGATCTGAATGGAAAGATCATCAATAAAGTTCTGGGATTAAAGCGTCCAAATAATGTAGATCTTGAATATGGTTTATCTTTAAATGGAAGTAAAATAGATTTTGCTGCCGTTACGGAAAGAGAAACCAATAGTGTAAAACTTTATTCACTTCCTGATCTCAAGGAAGTGGGCTCATTCACTGTTTTTGATGGTGAAACAGAGCGGTCTCCAATGGGAATTTCTATTTATAAGAACCCTGCAACAGATGAAATATTTGCTATTGTTGGAAGAAAGTCAGGGCCTAGTGACGGTTATCTCTGGCAATATAAATTAACAGAAAAAGAAGGGAAAATTACCGGAGAAGTTGTACGGAAATTTGGAAAATACAGTGGTCTGAAAGAAATCGAAAGTATTGCTGTGGATGATGAATTGGGATACATTTATTACTCTGATGAGCTATTTGGTGTCCATCAGTATTATGCTGACCCTTCAAAAGGCAATGAAGAGCTTTTGGTTTTTGGAAAAGGAGATTTTAAATCCGATGTAGAAGGAATTTCTATTTATGCCACCTCTCCAACAACAGGATACATACTGGTCTCGAATCAACAGAAAGACACATTCAACGTTTACCTGAGAGAAAATCCTTCGAAAGGAAAAATTGCAGAAATCCCTGTATCAACCAGTGAAAGTGATGGTTCAGAGGTAACAAATGTGAACCTGGGACCAAAATATCCAAAAGGGATATTTGTAGCGATGAGCAATGGTAAAGCATTTCATATTTATGACTGGAGAACACTGGAAGAAAAGATCAAGACCACCATGAAATAAATTAATCTACATTTTTTTTAATCTTGTAAACCATTGTAACTTAGTTGCAGTGGTTTTTTTATAAAGTTTCCATATTTACAATTTCTAAACCTTGCGAACATTTTACTTTACACGTTGTAAAAACAATCACATTTCATGTTCAAAAAGTACCTTAAAATAAAGATCTTAATGATCCTGATATTCTTTAATATCTCTTTTGTTCTTGCTCAGGAAAACAGTAATGCGGTTAAAAATATAGAAAAACAATTGGCTGTACTTGAGAAAGAAAATAATTTAAGCGGAGTCGTATTGATCGCTAAAAATGGTAAACCTATTTTTAAACAAGCCTATGGGATGGCAAATATTGCAGATCATATTCCCAACAAAATCAATACAAAATTCAATCTGGCATCCATGAATAAAATGTTCACGGCAATGGCTGTTATGCAATTGGTACAGGAAGGCAAAATATCAGTTCAGGATTATGTAGGCAAGTACCTCACAGATTATCCTAATAAGACTGTTCATGATTCAGTGACCATTCATCAGTTATTGACACATACTTCAGGGCTGGAAAGTTTTTGGGATGAACACGCTAAACTCGCGAAGGAAAAGTTTAGAAATACTTCCGATTACCGCCCCTTATTTGTTGATAAAAAACCGATTTTTAAACCCGGAACACAAATGCTTTACAGTAATACGGGATATATGATATTGGGACTCATTATAGAAAAACTAACCGGAAAAAATTATTCTGATTATGTAAAAGAAAAGATCTTTGTCCCATTAAAAATGTATGATACAGACGCTTATGAACTCGATGATGCCATCCTCAATATGGCAACAGGATATACGATGTCAGTGGAAAAGCCCGGTCAATGGAAAAATAATACCTTTTTAAATGTTATCAAAGGAACTCCAGCAGGAGGTGGATTTTCAACTGCTGAAGATCTACTCAAATTTGCGGATGCGTTACAGAATAATGTTTTACTCAATAAAAAAAATACCGAAATCTACACCAAAGGTTCTTTAAAATACCGTGATGCCAGGTACGCCTATGGAATCAGTGAAAGCGATATCAACGGTCATCGCATTATAGGACATACTGGAGGACATTATGGCATTGCCAATGAACTGATGATCTTTACAGATATGGGATACACCGTGGTAATACTGACCAACGGAGAAGTCGAAAACTATTGGGAAGCAGGTAATTTCATTAAACAACAATTGGCTGGTACAACACCTGCATTGGATAACTTTTTTTACACCAGAAAAGTGATCAGGCAGATTTCTGATCACGGATATGAGTCTGGCAAGAAAATGATATCAGATGATTCCGGTAAGCATGTGTTAAAAGAAAACCTGATAGAAAGATATGGTTACAAATCACTATTTGAAAGGAAAAATCAACTGGCCATAGATTTATTTATAACTAACATTTCCCAATTTCCCGATTCCAGCTACGGCTATTATAACTTAAGTGAAGCCTATAGAATTTCCGGGCAAAAAAAAGAAGCTATCGCCTATTTAAAGTACTATTTAGAGAAGGAACCTACTGACCAGGATGCAAGAATAAAATACGAAAAACTCGCCCATTAATTATAAACAAACAAGAAGCCTCTACTATTAAGTAAAGGCTTCTTTCCACCAAAAGATATAAATATGAAAAAATATTTATTCAAAAATTTGAAATACTAATAATATCAGTTTCTATTAGTATTAGTTGAAAGTTCTGCTGCTTCGAGCATTATATAATGTAAGTCTGTGTTTTTCACAAAAGGTTTTAGCAATTCACTTCCCGGACCGAACATTGCAAGTTCAACATAATCGCCAGAATGATCCATACTGATCCAGCCAACAGAATTATGCTTTTTCTGAATTTCTGAATAGAGCTTAAATGGGAGCTTTTTATAATTATATAACCCACCTTCTTTTTCAAGGCTGGTGTAGAAACCCAAAAGACTTTTTGCTTCATCATCTGCCAGACTTACTTGATTGGTTTCATAGATCCAGTCTTTCGTCTGCTGAAGGTTGAAATCAGGATGAATAGCATTAAGTATATATTCATTAGTAAATTTATAATTGGCTATACTATTGAAATTTTTAGTGGCATCAGCTCCATAAATCGTTCCTGGGTTAGCATTTCCATGATCCGTTGTGATGATTACCAATGTATTTTTATCTTTTTCGGCAAAGTCAATCGCCACTTTTACAGCATCTTCAAAAGCAAGCTGATCATGGATAAGTGCAGCAACATCATTAGCATGAGCTGACCAATCCACCTTCCCACCTTCGATCTGAAGGACAAAACCTTCTTTATGATCCTTCATCTGATCGATAGCCGCTTTTGCCATTTCTGCAAGTGTTGGTGTGTTTTGTAAAGCAGTTGTATTTTCCCGATCTATCGTATATGGTAGTGCTCCCGTATTAAAAACCCCTAAAACCTGTTTACTTTTTTCAATCTTCTGCAAATCGGAACGGTCTCTTAAAATTTGATATCCTTTTTGCTGATACAAACCATATACATCTTTCTTATCTTTTCTTTTTGAAGGATTGAAGAATTCATCTCCCCCACCCATCATTACATCAAAGCCTATTTCAGCGTACATTTCGGCTATTTCAGGTTCGGCATTTCTACTGTCAGAATTCACGCAAAAACCAGCAGGAGTAGCATGTGTGATTGTTACAGTGGTTACACATCCGGCTTTCTTACCAGCCTTTTTAAATTTTTGCCAGATTGGAACATACCTCTCACCATTTGCTCCTACATTCAAAACTCCATTTTTTACCCGGAATCCACCTCCAAATGATGAACTGGCTGCTGCAGAATCTGTAACAATAGAACTCGCCGAAGCAGTATCCATTAATGCTCTCGATACTTTATTCTCTTTATACAGATTAACCCAGTTTCCAGTTTTACCAAGAATGTTCTCAGAATACAGATTAGCCATTGCCAACGTTCCGGAACTCATCCCATCACTTACCATAAAAATGATGTTTTTGGCCTTCTTATTGGATTTTGGAATTATCAGGGTTTGATTTGCCAGTAAATCTACCGGATTAATTGTTAATAACCCGGAAAGTAATGCTGATCCTTTTAGAAACTTACGTCTATCCATCTGTATTAAAATTTCGCTTTGCAATATAAATAATAAAAACCAATAATGAAACAATGTTGCATTAAATAATTATGAATTTAGTTTAAATGGAAACTATCAGATATTCTCGGGGAAAGGGTCCTGAAAAACTATTGACTCATCGAACATTATCTTTTCCTCTACCGTGATCAGGCAATTTTCAAGATCATTCATCATTTTTTTCTGATCTAAATTCTTTCCAATAAAAACCAGTTCATTGATCCTGTCACCCCAACTTCTATCCCACCGGCTTTCAATAAATTCCTGATTTTCTATAAATGAAGGATATTGTACACGATTACTCATGGGCATACTCGACCACCATACTCCAGCTTTTTCCAATCTAAAAGATCCACCTGCCTGGGAAAAATTAAGGGCATCATCAGGACGGGAAGCGAGCCAGAACAGCCCCTTAGCACGTAATGCACCTTCTGGATACTGTACATTGAGATATTTCCATAACCTCATTGGATGAAAAGGTTTTTTATTTCTGAACACAAATGAACCAATTCCATATTCTTCAGTTTCCGGTGTATGATGTTCAGCTTGCAGTTCTTTTTGCCATCCTGCCGACTGTTGAGCTTCATCAAAATCAAATAATCCCGTATTCATAATTTCTTTGGGTTGTACCTTTCCAAATTCAGAAGTGATCAGTTTTGCAACAGGATTTAATTTCCGGATCGTTGCTTTCAAAAAATTAACAGTTTCCGTATTTACCATATCCGTTTTGTTCAGGATAATAACGTTGGCAAATTCTATCTGATCGGTCAGAAGGTTTACAATGGTACGGAAATCTCCTTCCATGTCGGTGAGATCACGATCCATTAATCGTTCGTTGGAACCAAAGTCTTTAAAAAAATTAAAGCAGTCTACTACCGTCACCATCGTATCCACATAGCTAAAGGATGAAAGGTCAATTCCACTTTCTTCATCTATAAAACTAAAAGTCTGTGCCACAGGAACTGGCTCACTGATCCCCGTACTTTCAATTAACAGATAATCAAATCTTTTTTCACGCGCTAACCTTTCTACTTCTATCATTAAGTCTTCGCGAAGTGTGCAGCAAATACAGCCATTACTCATTTCCACCAGTTTTTCTTCTGTTCTGGACAGTGTATTTTGATTTTCCACAAGACGTGCATCAATGTTTATTTCGCTCATATCATTAACGATTACAGCTACTTTTAAACCTTCTTTATTATGCAGAATATGGTTGAGTAATGTGGTCTTCCCTGCACCAAGAAAACCACTGAGTACAGTTACAGGAAGTTTTTCCTTTGTCATGATAATAGAATTAATGTTTATGATTTTTAAAATTGAGAATATGACCGGTAATTAATCCTACAGCTCCTACATAGATCAATGGAATATGGATTTCATAAATGAGATCAACCAATACCGATATAGAGATTAATAGAATTGAGATCCAGAACAACGATTTCAACCAGAGTTTTGAAACCTTTTTCGTTACTCTGTACACAACCACTCCTCCAATGAAAAGAAAAGCAAGATCAACATAAGGATTATGAGAGATTCCCAGAGGAACAATCATTAATAAAGGAAAAATAATACAATGGATCAAACATAAAACTGCTGCTGAAATTCCTACTGCATCTAAAATTTTTGATTTCATAAATGGATATTTAAGTTTAAAATACTTATCGTAACTTTGTTGCAAATGTAAATATTAAATCTAATTAATGCAACATTGTTGCAATAAAATCATGAAGCAAGTTAGAAATACCCAGGCCAAAACTGAGATATTAAACATTATCAATAACTCAGAAAGCGCATTATCCCACACTGCTATTCAGGAGAAAGTTGGGGATCTATGCAATCGTGTTACTACTTATCGAGTATTGGACCGTTTGGAAGAGGAAGGGAAAATACATAAGATTGTGAATGTAGATGGTGTCGTGAATTATGCCAAATGTCATCATTGTACAGAGAATGATCACTCCCATAATCATATCCATTTCAATTGTGAGAAATGCCAGTCGGTTACCTGTATAGAAAATATAGTTCCGGAAATAACACTACCTAAGCATTTTGTTGCAAAAAGTTACAATTTCGTAGTAAGCGGAATTTGTCCGAAATGTTATCAAAATTAACCTTTGATAACGTAAATAAAGTAAAATATCTATCAGCTGTTAAAGATTTTTTTATCTATTTTTGATTTAAAGCATTTCAGTACAGAAAGTACCCGAAAAGTATGGCAGTCACAAATATGAAAAAAATAAATTTTTCAAAAATCTTCAAGTTGGTTCGCTGGAAGGAAGTTTTAGCAGTTGCTATCTTATTACTGGCATTTGTATTTTTCCGAAGTGAAAGACATGAGCTGGCTACTATTGGTCCTGAGCTTCAAAATGCAAAATTAGGTTGGATCTTAATTGGAGTATTATTAGCCTTCATTTATGTTCTTCTTCAAGGTTTAATGTATGTAACGAGTTTTCGCGCTACAAAATTAAATGTAAGTATATCAGATGCTACAAGTTTATTTTTAAAACGAAACTTCCTAAGTGTATTTCTTCCTGCCGGTGGCGTCAGTTCACTTGCTTATCTTCCCCGAAACATTAGAACGAAAGGTTATAAGTCTTCGAAAATCCATCAGGCCAGTGCCATATATGGATTTGTAGGCTTACTGACAGTAGTACTGGTTGGGATTCCATTAATCGCTTATGCAGTTTTGATCAATAAAAACTTTAATGACAGCTGGGTTGGTATTTTAGTTTTAGTGGCAATACTTATCGGAAGTTATCTCATTTTCATTTCTTTCCGGAAGAAAAATTCCTTCTACCAATTCCTTGATAAGAAATTCCCAAAATTTATCAGCACAGTTGATGAAATATTTACCAATGAAATCGATAAAAAGTACTTTTGGATTACTATTCTGGTTTCTATTTTTATTGAATTTTGTGGTGTTTTCCATCTTCTGATCGCCATGTATGCATTTGGAGTTCCTGCTTCATTTTCTGCGGCAGCAATATCGTATGTTGTTTCAATTTTATTAATGATCGTATCTCCTTTTCTTCGTGGTTTGGGGGCTGTGGAATTTTCTCTCACCTATATCCTTGCCAATTTCGGATATAAGCATGCCGATGGTTTAGGAATTACATTGCTTTATCGTTTTTTTGAATTTTGGATTCCTTTGATTCTGGGAATAGTAGCCTACCTATGGGGTGGAAGAAAACTATTTGCTCGTATTTTACCTGTAATCATGATCTTTTTATTAGGTATTATTAATATCCTTTCTGTAATTACACCAGCATTAACAGATCGTCTTCATATTCTGAAAAACTATTTACCCTGGGAATTGATCCATATTTCCAAGATGATCACACTTATTTCAGGAGTATTGCTTTTGGCGACTTCTGCCAATCTTTTTAGAGGTTATAAAAGAGCTTGGTATTTTGCTGTGATCCTTACCATCTTCTCTATTGTTTTTAATTTATCAAAAGCTCTGGATTATGAAGAAGCCTTGTTTTCAGCATTCACTTTAGGCCTGTTATTATATACCAGAAAAGAATATATTTTCACGACTAAAATCGTTTCTTTACAAAAAGGATTTAGCTGGTTTTTAGGGATCTTTACCGTCATTTTAATTTTCAATTACCTTAGCTTCTACTTTATAAGCAAATCTCATTTCGGTATAGATTTTACAAAAGAAGAGGCTCTGTATTATACATTACATACATTTTTATTATTCAAAGATTCCGGACTTACCCCGCTTACAGGGTTTGCAAGGGATTTTCAGAACCTCAACTATATTCTTGGGGTTATTTCCTGGTTGGTACTTATCTTTTCATTTTACAGGACCCACTCCCGTATTGAAAAAGATGACAAAGAGAGCCATATGAATGCCCAACATCTTGTAGAAGAGTTTGGAGCTTCTTCATTGGACTATTTTAAACTGACCAAGGAAAAACAGTTTTACTTTTCAGAAGAAATCAATGGCATGGTATCCTTCCGGACAGCAAACGGATTCGCTGTCGTATTAGAAGATCCTGTTTGTGCTGAGCAAAATAAGACAGATCTGATTAATGAATTTGATCAATACTGTAAGAATAATAACCTAAAGACCTGTTATTACAGAGTAGGTGAAAATGGAATCGTTTATTTTAATCCTTTAAAAAAACAAAAATTATTTATTGGTCAGGATGCAATTGTAGATACAGAAAAGTTTAGTCTGAGTGGGAAAGACAGGAAAACGATTAGAAATGGAATTAATGCTGTTGAAAAATCAGGTTATACCACAACAATACGCTATGCTCCTCATAATGAGGATATGATAGATCATATTCAAAGGGTTTCCGACGAATGGTTAAGAGAGTTTGATAAAAAAGAAATCGTATTCGCTGAAG
Source organism: Chryseobacterium sp. FW101-FHT12H09 (assembly GCF_058790395.1). Taxonomy (NCBI): domain Bacteria; kingdom Pseudomonadati; phylum Bacteroidota; class Flavobacteriia; order Flavobacteriales; family Weeksellaceae; genus Chryseobacterium; species Chryseobacterium sp. FW101-FHT12H09. Next base: position 423,305 of record NZ_JBYTCP010000004.1, read on the forward strand.
GGATGTTTGATCGCGAAGTTGTAAAAAATCAAGATCTTATTACCATTTTTGATGTCGATGGTATGTGTGTTGCATTTTTAAATATCATTCCACATTGTGCCCCTGATGAATGCAGTTATGATATGATCAGAAAAACTGAAAATGCGCCGAATGGCAGTGTAGATGTTTTAATTGTGAAACTTATAGAATATGCTAAAAGTAAAAATCTAAAGTTTGTCAATATGGGAATGACCCCAATGGCAGGAATAGAACAGACCAACAATACGGCTGAAGATATTATGAAATTTGCCTATCAAAGAGTAGGAAGTTTTAAGCATTATCAAACACTGAGAAACTTTAAAGAAAAGTATGCTGATATCTGGGAAAACAAGTATCTGGTGTACAACAATGATTTTGAACTACTTCAAATCCCGACGACATTAAGTAAAGTGATGAAACCGCAAAAAAATGAAGAATAAGCTGCAAAAACTGATAAGAATTTTATCTGTATTGACATTAGCCTTTTTTTTCGGCTGTCAGAAAGATAATGATTTTAGGATCACGGAATGGGACTCCAATACCAATAAGCCCATCATCTTTTTTATAAGTGGGGATGCTGGTTTTAATACGTTCACAAAGAGCTTAGGGACGAATCTTCATACACTGGGTTATGATGTATTTGCTTTAGATACAAAATCTTATTTCTGGAACAAAAAAACTCCGGAACAAACCTCTTTAGACATTGAGAATTGTATTAAGGAGAAGTTACATGGACGAAAAAATCAACACGTCGTTTTATTAGGGTTTTCATTTGGTGCTGATGTTACTCCCTTTGTATATAACCGTTTTACCACCAGCTTAAAAGAGAAGATTCAAAAAGTTTTTATTATGGGCCCTTCAAAAAGTAATGATTTCAAGATCCATCTTGATGAGTACTTCGGATTTGAACCTAAAGGCAGCCTCCAGGTGATCCCTGAAATCAATAAAATGGGCACAGTTCCCGTAATGGTTGTCTTAAGTGATTTTGAATTTACCCGTTTTCCCTACCGGACAATAACCCTGGGAGCCAATTACAGGATGAAACATATAGCTGGAAATCATCATTATGGAAATAATACCAAAATGCTGGCGAATTTCATCAAGAGTAATTTATAACTTGCATAATACTGAAGCTAAATCCTGAGCCTCTACTTAATATATCTTTCTGGATACTATAATCTAAAATTTAATTTATTACTATTCATAAGAACTTATGAATAGCTGAACATATGGTATTTTGTTTAAGTGATCAAAAAATTGAGAGAAAAATAATATCTTAGTTGAATGAAATATTTAGAAAAAATTCAAGGATTATTACCATTAGGGTATTTATATCTTATTATTCTTGGACTTTTAAAGGAAAGTATTCTTTTTTATCAATTGGGAATAAATATTTTAAAATACTCATCTATTACAGATATCCTCATCAGTCCGATTGCTGATATGACATCAAGTCCTATATTGATTATAATAATAATTTCTGTCGTCCTTTTTTTCTTTTTATTTCAGGTAGTCCTGATCAGGAACAGAGATAAAAACTGGGGCAAGAAGCTACTAGGAAGCTATAAAATAAATCCTGAAAGTGATAAAAAAGAGTTGCAGAAAACCATGATTCCGATCTTTTCTATACTTGTAGCCATTGAACTTCTTGCCTTATTCGTTGGATTGGGAATAGGACAAGGCAGCATTATTAAAAAAAGAATAGAAGCCCAAAACCTAAAATACAATTATACAATCACTTCTGAATCCAGTGAACCGACTGACATCTATATGATCGACATTAATAGTACTTACTATTTTTATGTAACAAAAGGAGATCAACAAATCAAAATAGATCCTGTCGGAAAAATTAATAACCTTGAAGTCATCAAAAAAAAATAAAATGAAAAATAAACCTATAACCGAATACACAAACGAGGAACTCATCAACAATGAAAAGAAAAGTAAAGCAGTAACCACCTTGCTGATGGTTTCAATCCCGATACTATTCTTAAGTAATATGTTTTTAATATTCAAAAATGGATTTACTGCCCTCACTGTAATTCCTATCGCCCTGCTCCCTATTTTAATCCTAAATATTAACAAGTGGAATCAATTAAAAAAAGAAAAGGCGAATAGAAATTTATAAAAGATAAAAAAGCCGCCCAGAATTATAAGAGGTATTAAAGAAATACCGGATCAATATTATTTTTTATGTACATATTTTTCCAATCGGTGTAAACCTTCCTCCAAAACTTGTCTTGGACAGGCGATATTTATGCGTAAAAAACCTTCTCCAGAGCTTCCGTACATGGTACCTGAATTTAACCAAAGCTTTTCTTCTTTAAATAAAAACTTGGAAAGTTCATCTGATCCTTTACCTAAAGTATGACAATCCAGCCATACAAGATAAGTCGCCTGTAAGTCACTAACCAATACATTTGGCAGATATTCCTTGCAAAAATATTTTAGATATAAATAGTTGGCATATACATATTCTTTTAGTTCTTCCATCCAATTTCTACCCTGATTATAAGCTGCTATTAAAGCTTCAACGGCGAATGGATTAATGGTAGTTGTTTCCTGTATTGTAAGTATTTTCTCAATCCGTTTTAAGATCTCCTGATCTTTGGAGATAACATAAGATACAGGCAGGCTGGATAGATTAAATGTCTTACAGGGCGAACCACAGGTAACAGAAACCAGATCATAATTTCCTGCAACAGAAACAAACGGAATATGCCGATGATTTTTATAAACCAGATCAGCATGGATTTCATCTGAAACTACCATTACTTGATGTTTTGTGCATATGGAAGCTATTTTCTCCAGTTCTTCACGTACCCAAACTCTACCCACAGGGTTATGAGGACTGCAGATTAACAGCATTTTAGTTTGTGGATCTGAAGCTTTCAATTCCAAATCAACAAAATCTATTTGATAATTTCCATTTTCATAGATCAAATGGTTCTCAACTGTATTGCATTCACAGTTTTCTATAAGCGTAAAGAAATGATTGTAGACAGGTGATTGAACAATAATATTATCCCCCGGTTGAAGATGGGCTCTGATAATAGCTGAAAGTGCGGGGATCATTCCGGGAACTGGTAACAGCCACTCTTTTTTCAAGATCAGCTGATGGCTTATTTCCCACCAATTGATAATAGAATCATAAAATGCTGAAGGAATAATACTGTAACCAAATATTCCTTGTTCAACCTTCCTTGAAAGAGCTTTTATAACTTCAGGAGGTGTTTTAAAATCCATATCAGCTACCCACATTGGCAATACATTTTCATCAGCAACCTTATCCCATTTTATAGAGTTCGTTCCTCGTCTTGGTATTATTTCGTCAAAATTATAGTTCATGTAATTAAGGAGTGTCTAAATAGTTTTTAAGATCTGAAATAGTTTTTATTTTTAATTTCTGAGACTGTTCTCTACGCATCATTAAAGCATAAGAATTATTAAAACCCAAAGGTTTCAGCCATTCAATTCCATATTGTTTTTTAAATTCTGAATTGACATAATCATAGGTTTTTTCCGCACTCTGACTTACATTTTTAATGGTTGATTCCGTTGGCTTTAGAAGCACTAAAAGTCCGGTGCCTGTATATTCAGGATAAAAATCGATCGCATCATTCGTCAGAGCATCGAAACATATTTTAGTTCCTCCCAATCCGGTCTTCGTTTCAACCTTATAATCGGTATAGCCTTCAATAAGCATTTTATACATTTCTGTAAGAATATACTGCTCGCCAAAAATTTTTGATCCGATCCTTATGGTTCCGCCGCTACCTTTTCTTGGGGTCTTTAATAATCCATTTTTTCTTAGAAAATCTTTAGCAATTTTTTCCGGCGTCTGGTGTAAATAGTCCGATCTGTAATTAAGATCCGTCATAACGGAATCATTAAATTTTCCAACCAACAAATTTAAAACTTCCTTCAATTGGGGAAATTTTTGTAATGTTTTTGTTTTGATGATTGGTGCTGCAAAATAAGGTGGAAATATTTTTTTATCATCATTTAAAACATAGAGATCAAAAGCCTTAATTCTGCCATCTGTAGAATAACCACTGATAACATCCAGTTCTTTATCATAAGCAGCTTTGTACATAATAGCATCACTTACAATGGTAGGCTTCGCATTCAGTCCATACACTGATCTCAAACCGATATCTCCATCCTGTCGTCCCATAAACTCCGGCGTAAAACCTGCTTTAAGTTTGTTCCCGGAATTTGAAGTTAGTACATAGAATCCAACAACGACAATCAGTATTAAGGGAATGATAAATAAGATCTTACGAAGTCTTCGGTAACCTGTCTTTTGTAAAACAGCAATCAGCTGATCTAATATAATAGCAAGTAAAGCCGCTGGAATGGCACCTGCAAGGATCATATTGGTATTATTCAGTGAAATACCACCGAATATAAATTCACCTAATCCTCCTGCCGCAACAAATGAAGCTAATGTAGCCACTCCAACATTGATAACAGCAGCGGTCCGTATTCCTGCAATGATAACGGGCATTGCTAAAGGAAGTTCAACTTTGAAAAGAAGCTGTTTCCTACTCATTCCCATTGCTTTCGCCGCTTCAATAACTGCAGGGTCAACTCCCGTAATTCCTGTGTAAGTATTTCTGATAATTGGTAAAAGCGCATAGATCAGTAAAGCTACAATTGCCGGGGTTGCTCCTATCCCAAAAGCAGGAATCATAAATCCAAGCAAAGCAATACTGGGAACAGTTTGTAAGATACCTGCAGTTCCAAGAACAGGATTGGCAAATAATCTCTTCCTTGCTATCAATATTCCCAGGGGAACTCCAACTACGATCGCCAATAGTAATGACACAAAAGTCAATCCAAGATGTTGTACAATTTGAATCAGGAGTTTATCTTGTTGTTCGACAATAAATTGCCATAGACTTTGTTGCGTCATTCGGTCTGCACTTTTCTATAAATATTGAATGCTTCTGTTAATTTTTCATACTGTTCTGTATAGCTTTTATCAGCACTTAGCTTTTGTAAAATATTCCATACGTTTTCAGTTTTATTAAACCTTCCATTTAGTATTTGAGAATCGGCAAGAAAGGGTCGGACATTCTCTAAGCTGGCTACTTTATACTCCAGTAAAAGCCTGTTTTCTGCAAAAAAATCTTTTACAAAATCGTTCTCAGGGCGATAAAGCATTTCCATCGGAGTTCCTATTTGAATAATTTGCCCTTTATCCATCAAACAAATCCTATGCCCCAGTTCAAACGCTTCCTGCACGTCGTGAGTAACAAGAATGATGGTTTTATTTTTAAGCTCTTCAAGTGATTTAAATTCAGAATGAATGTCTGCTTTTGTTATATTATCCAATGCACCAAAAGGCTCATCCATTAATAGTATGGGAGTATCTGCAATTAAAGCTCTGGCAATGCCAACACGCTGTTGCTGTCCCCCACTTAATTCCTGAGGAAAACGAGTTAAAAGATCTTCGGGTAAATGAAGCTTATGTATTAACTCCCCGGTTCTGCTCTGGATCTTTTTTTTCTCCCATTTCAGCAACTCCGGAACTACAGCTATATTCTGTCGAATCGTATAATGGGGAAACAACCCTGAATGCTGCATAACGAAACCTATATGCATCCGGAGTTCTTCAACCTTCTTATTGCGAATATTTTCTCCGTTAATAAATATATTACCAGAATCAGCTTCTATCAGACGATTGATCATTTTTAGAGTCGTTGTTTTTCCGCAACCACTGGTTCCCAGAAGTACTAATATTTCCTTGTCATTCGCTTGAAAAGAAATGCGGTCGACAGCAGTTCGTTCGTCAAAATTTTTAGTTACTGATTCTACTTTAATCATAGTTTAAGACTTATTTCGCCAATCTGATTCCTGTGAACTGCCAGCGTAGATTCGCATGAAAGAAATTACGATATGTATTTCTACTGTGCCCCTTTGGTGTTGCTTCTGAGGCACCTCGTAAGACCATTTGGTTTACCATAAATTTTCCATTGTATTCCCCTACTGCACCAGCTTCTTTTTTAAATCCCGGGTAAGGTAAATAGGCACTTCCAGTCCATTCCCAACGGTTTCCCCACGGAAATTCTTCAGAAGCGACTTCCCACTCGGCTTCGGTAGGTAAACGCATTCCTTTCCAGGCAGCATAAGCTGCGGCTTCGTAGAAATTAATGTGACAGACCGCTTCTCCGGGATCTAATTCCTGTAAACCATCTAAAGTATAATACATCCATTGGCCTTCAATAAAATGCCAATACAAAGGAGATTTTATATTATTTTGTTTTACCCAGTCCCAACCTTCAGCATGCCAATGCCTGAAATCAGTATACCCGCTATCATTTATAAATTCCAAGTATTCACCATTGGTAACTGCCCGATCACTTATTTCAAAATCCTGAAGATAAACTTTATGTCTCCCTAACTCATTATCGAAACAAAAACCATTACCATTAAAACCAATTTCATAGATCCCTTCATTAAAATGGATCATTTTCCCTATACTTAGGTTTTCCTGTTTTACACCTGAATCTTTTCTATAAGCAGGAAATAAAGGATTATGTCCAAGAATATATTTGATATCGGTAAGCAAAAGTTCCTGATGTTGCTGTTCATGATTTAATCCAAGTTCCAAAAGGGACTCAATAGATTTACTCATTGATTCACTTTGAAGGAAAGCTTTCATTTGCTGATCAACATATTCTCTGTATTGGTAAACATCAGCAACTGAGGGACGGCTCAGATTACCTCGATCGGTCCTGATAACACGTGCTCCGATGGTTTCATAATAACTGTTGAAAACAAAATTATATTGGGGATCAAAAACCTCATAACCTGGAAAATTGGGTGACAATATAAAAGTTTCAAAAAACCAGGTGGTATGTCCTAAATGCCATTTTGGCGGGCTAACATCTACAATAGGCTGCACCACAAAGTCTTCAATTTCCAATGGGGCACAAATTGCTACGGAATGGTTTCGAACATCCGTATATTTCTTTACTACATCAATAATCTTAGGATTTGCTATCATCTTTTTAGATTTTAATTATTATTTCACTTTCCAAACGGAATCTATAAACCATTTTTTTGAGTCTCTTATTTCTCCCTTGATCTCAAAACCCGCTTTTTCTGCTAATTCTTCGATATCTGTTTCTGAAAACTTTTGTGAAACTTCCATATCAATCAGCTCATTTTCTTTAAACGATATTACTGCATGATCAATGGTTACAACCTGATCGATAAGACTTACAAGATAACTTCGGCATGCCCCACTAACAGGGTCGTATGTCTGATAATGCTGAAATTGCTTAAGGTCAAAATCGGCATCAAGTTCACGATTAATGCGGGTAAGAAGATTAAGATTAAATGACGCTGTTATACCAGTCTTATCATTATAGGCATTTAAAATAGTATGTGGATTTTTCTTTAGATCAAAACCTACCAATACCCGATCTCCTGATGCGAGATGTTGTTTTAGACCTGAACAAAATGAACGGGCCTCATCAAGTTCCATATTTCCGATATTACCACCTAAAAACAATATCACCTTCCTTCTTGAGGAAAGTGAAGCTGCTTTATTTAACATTTCGAAATACTCACCTTCTAAGCAGACTACTTTTAATTCCGGTATGCTTTCATTTAATTTCTGATCCAGAATTGAAAGGATATTACCTGAAATATCAATAGGCATATAGGTAAAATCCAAGCCTTTTTTTACCATGTATTTCAAGAGGTGCGTTGATTTCATGGCATCACCGGCACCAAGTTCAATAAGATCGAATGGTTGATCATCAAAGGCAATAAGATCAGCAATATCCGATGTTTTATTTTGAAATATATCCAGTTCACATTGGGTAAGATAATATTCCGGCATTGCCATTATTTTCTGGAAAAGATGATCCCCAATTTCATCATAAAAGTACTTTGAAGATAATCTCTTAGGATCACTTTCCAGTCCTTTTTTTACATCGAGGAAAAAGTTTTCGGTCTTATTGTGATTATTTTTTATTTGAGAATTGGTGTTTAAATTCATTTTACGTTTTCATTATAGTTCGGTAAGCACTACTTATTTACCGCTATCTACATTACTCCTCATAAAAGTTTGTGCTTGAATTATATCATTATAATTAAATGTATACATATTTTTTGATTTAGCAATTCCGTTTTTAGTCTTTTTAAGAAAATCATGAAAATTTAAAATATCAATCATAAAAGTAAAGCCTGCAAAAACAGTATTATTCATCTTACCTTTTTGAAAAATAATTATCTAGAAAACAGTAATATGAGCTCCTAAATAAGGTTCTAAAATAAAAACAGTATATACATTTAAAATATCGTTTTAATATTTTACTTTTAGCGCTATAATTCGATGCACAATTCTTATATATTTATAGCATGTTCTATTTAGCGGGAATCTTTATTGCTTATTTTTCTTCTTTTCTCATTTTAGGAAAGAAAAAGAAAGTAAGTGCCGATTATATATTATCATTATGGTTCTTAATTATTGGTATCCATCTGACTTTATTTTTTTTAATTTTCTCCGGAAAATATATACAGATTCCTTATCTACTTGGTTTGGAAATACCCCTACCTTTGATTCATGGGCCTATTTTATATGTTTACATTTTGAGTCTGACAAAACAGAGACCCCGTAGATATCTTTGGAGTTTACATTTTTTACCTGCGCTGGCTATTTATCTTATTTTATGGGATTTTTTCAGACTTCCTCCAAAAGAAAAAATTTCAGTTTATCAGAATGGAGGTCTTATGTATCAGGAGTTAAGAAAGAACATTAATGTATTAATTTATTTATCAGGATTTTTATACATCTGCTTAAGTATTTTTTCATTGCAGAAATATAAAAAGAACATTGCAAAACAGTATTCAAATATTGAAAAGATCAATTTAAACTGGGTATATTATCTTATTATAGGAATTTCAGTAGTCTGGATCTTAATTATTCTAAAAGATGATACCATTACCTTTACATCAGTAGTTGTCTTTGTATTGCTTGCTGCTTATTTTGGAATTAGTAAAGCAGGTATTCTGAATTTACCCGAGATAAAAACCAATATAGAAACAGAAAACATTCCTGAAGAAAGTGAGATTTCTGTTAAATATCAAAAATCCTCATTAAGTGAGGAGGCGATACGGATGATCTATGAGAATCTGGCTTATAAAATGAAATCTGAAAAGCTTTTTAAAGATCCGGAACTCAACTTAAATACGATTGCATCTACACTAGAAATCCATCCCAACATTCTTTCCCAGGTCATCAATTCTATTGAAAATAAAAACTTCTATGATTACATCAACACACAAAGAATTGAAGAATTCAAAAGAATAGCGGTTTTGCCCGAGAATCAAAAATTCACTATTCTTTCTTTAGCTTTGGAAAGTGGATTCAATTCTAAGACTTCTTTTAATAGAAACTTTAAAAAATATGTAAAATGTTCACCCCGTGATTTTTTAAAGGAACAAAATTTAGATATGGAATAATTAATTTCCATCCACCAAGGGATTTTTTCTGCTATACTGTTACTTTAGTATCAACTTCCATTCTGATACTTTTCCTTTCCATCATCACATCGTTTTTCTTTTTTGATATCAACATAGGAATCATTTTTTTCTTTTACCATCAATCTTACCAATTAAGAATTCTTATTTTAACTATGGAAGGAACAAGTCTATAGAAATTAGTCTTTTATTTTCATAAAATTAGTTCCACCTTACGTTTTGGAGCATGTACCTTTTAAATATTCTTCATTTTTGCTAAAACTTTAATCTGTTAAAAGCACTGAAGTTGAATCATTTAAATTACTTTTTGTCATGAAAAACCTCTTATTTATTATTCTCGTTATTTGCGCATTGTTAGTAGGTGCATACCCTCTTATTTATGTATTTGTTGATCACAAACATACCTTTTTAGGCTCTAAACCTTTAGAAATTCTAAACAACCCGGTATGGAGATTTTCATTTTTTTGTCACATCATCTTTGGTGCTGTATCCCTTTTCATCGGATGGAGACAGTTTGGGGCTAAATTTCGAAATAAGCATCTTTCACTACACCGATTAATTGGCAAAACATATATACTATCGGTTATTATAAGTTCATTATCAGGAATTTATATTGGCATTTTTGCCCATGGAGGAATTGTTTCATCAATGGGATTTGTTAGCCTGGGAATCGTTTGGTTTATAACCACTGTTATTGCATTTTTAAAAATTAAAAATGGAGATGTCAGGCAACATCAGAATTTTATGACCTACAGTTACGCCTGCACTTTTGCGGCTGTAACATTAAGGATATTATCACCATTATTAAAATTAGCCATAGAAACTCCGGGACTGTCATATCATATCGTTGCCTGGTTATGTTGGATTCCCAATCTGATGTTTGCTTACTATATCAATAGAAAACGTTCGTACAAAAGTGCTATTCTTGAATAAAAAAATTCGTAGAGGAAACTTTAATATAAAGTATCTGGATTACAATCCGATAGTAACAAATTTAAGCCTTATAAATGTATATTTGTATCCATTGAATTTTATGTTTTTGTCATATTTGAGTTAATATTTTACAATTATGAAAAAGAAGCTTTGCCTACTGCTTATACTATTTTTCTCTTATGGATTATATGCCCAAAGGTTTTATACTCTTGATGATGACGGTCCATATATCGATAGTCTTACACAGGTAATAAAATCAACAAAGTCAGATAGCATAAGGGGAATTAGCAGCTTCAAGCTGGCTGACCTGTTCAGAAGAAGTAAGAAAAATGAATTATCAGATCAGTATCTTCTTATGGCCAACAAGATCGCCCCAAAATATCCTTTTTTAAAAGCCGTTGCCATATATTATAATGCGGCAGGATTAGTAAGTAAAGGTGATTTTGACAACTATGCAAAGCAATTGAAACTGGCTGATAGTGAGCTTAAGAAATATAAAACCAAGGACTCGTATGTCTTGCGGGCATTCATCCTAAAAAATCTATCCCTTGTCTATGTCCTTCAAAATAATGAGGTGGAGGGAATGAAAGTTTTGGTTAATGAGGCTATTCCTTTGGCAAAAAAAGGCGGTGATCTGGAGGTTCTAAGTATTTTATACAAATCCGTTGCCGTTATTTTTATGAATAGTGAGGAAAGGGTTAAAGCTAACAGCTATTTGAAAACAGCTAAAGAATATATCGAGCAAGCAAACACCTCTTCTTACAGCTATCTGGAAACTAAGGCGGACATCTATATCGTAGACGTTGAAAATCTTTGTTTTCTTACCATGACAGCCGAAGCAAAAAAATCACTTGATAAGGCATATAACATTATAAAAAAACATCCTAATTCAAATCTAAGTGGAAGTTATTATACTGCTGAAGGTTATTATTTTTATAAGACAGGACAATTTAACAATTCTCTAAAAAGTTATGATAAAGGTATTGTTAACAGTACCCTTCATAAGGATGTACTTTTAACTAACCGTTTAAAGTTTTCCAAATATCTGCCTCTGAAAGCAATGAACAGACTGGAGGATGCTAAAGATCTTTTGCTCGATCTTATTGGAACTACAACTAATTTTGCTATTGATCAGAGAAACTTTACTAAAGAGCTGGCATTTATTTATGAAGGTCTGGGAGATACTAAAAATGCCTATAAATATCTTTCAAAATACACAGCAATTAATGACAGTTTGAATATTAGTGAATCAAAGGGGAAAATAGCAGCACTGGAAGCTAAATTCAACAAAGTTGAAAACGAAAAAAAAATCAGTATGCTCGAGGCACAGCGTGAACGTGACCGCTTGGTAGCCCAAAACAACAAACTATACTATAGTTTATTGTTTGCTATTTTAGTGATATTGCTGTTATTGGTCATTTTCCTATGGATCAATTCAAAAAATCAGAAAAAAATAGCTGCCCAGCAGTCTCAAAATTATACCCAGAATATAGAGTCTCTGAAAAATCAGAAAGAAATAGATGTAATGCAGGCAATGATCCGGGGAGAAGAGGATGAGCGTAAAAGAATAGCGCGAGACCTTCATGATGGTATTGGAAGTATGCTTTCCTCATTGAAGATTCGTTTTCTGAAGGTAAGTAAATCCTCAGAACCTGCCCCACCTATCGAAATTGAAAACATAAATAATCTTTTGAACAATTCCATTACAGAATTACGACAGATTTCTTTTAATCTTATTCCAGAGACACTTCTTAAATTGGGGCTTGAACATGCATTAAGTGATTTATGCCATATGCTGGAAACAGACGAAATTCGTATCTACTTCCAGTCTAATGAGATCAAGAACAATATCCCTGAAAACATTCAGATCATGATTTACAGGATCGTTCAGGAGCTGCTTAATAACGCTTTGAAACATTCTTCGTGTACAGAAATTCTAGTAGATTGTAGCCAGAATGAATCTCAGTTTTATATTACTGTTGAAGATAATGGTATTGGATTCGATACCACACAGATCAATGACTTTACTGGACAGGGTTTAAAAAATCTTAAAAACAGAGTGGAGTTGCTTAGTGGAAAAATGGATATTCATTCTTCACAGAAAAACAGCACGATCTTTAATATTGAACTATCTATTTAAATTCCGATGACTATGACAAAACCATATAAAACAATAATCGTTGATGATCATCCCATAATTACTGAAGGGCTACAGCTGCTTTTTTCAAACTCAGAAGATATAGAGATCGTCAAAAGTTTTAAAACTGGTGAAGCGCTTTTAAAATATGACAATCTAAATAAAATTGATATTATCCTGCTGGATATATTTCTTCCTGATATCAATGGTATCGATCTGTGTCTGAAAATTAAAAAATTACATCCTAAAACTATTATTTTAGCAATAAGCAGCCAGTCAGAGCGCAGTATTATTTTGCAAATGATAAAAAACGGAGCTCAGGGATATCTGTTGAAAAGCGCCTCAATGGAAGAATTTAAAGACTGCATCAATAAGGCTGCATCCGGACAATTAGCATTCAGTGATGAGGTTGAAAAAATAATTGAAAAGACCAGTATCTATGATCTAAAGACTGTTCCCAGATTGACCCAAAGGGAAAAGGAAATCTTACAGCTTTTAGCGGAAGGAAAATCAACTCAGGAAATATCTGACATTCTATTTTTAAGCTATCTCACCGTACAGACACACAGAAGAAACTTACTGAATAAGTATGGAGTTAGGAATGTTGTTGAACTATTAAAATTCGCTAAAGATAATGGGTTGTAACTCTGCAGTTACCAAGGCCACTACTCTATTTCACAGAATATATAACAAAAAAGTACTATCCAAGGGATAGTACTTCACCACCATAAATAAAAACAATTACTGTTTACTGATTTTTTTCGAAATAGTTTTTCCGTTTTTAAGCTCTCCTTGCACAATGTATATTCCATTGGGAAGGTTTGCCACATCAATTATTTTGTGATTTGGTGTTTTTCGAACAACTTTTCCATCAAGACTTATAATGTTAATATTTTTGATGTCTTCATTTGATTTTATGGTTATAGATTGTGTTGCCGGATTAGGATAAATAACAATCTCATCTTTTGTGCTATCCAAATCTACAGTAGATAGCGTAGAGGAAGATGTAAAATAAGCTAAAGATGGTTGAGTGGTGGTCTGACCATTAATTGTAAAAGTGTTAAATGCGACAGTAAGAACGGGACCATTACTTTCAGTAACCCATTGATAGGACTCATTAACATAGTTAAATGTTGCTCCGCCACTGGCTTGAGATCCATTTCTTATTCTTTTTATTCTAAGCGCATTGGGAAAGGTTCCATTTGGAGTGATAACGGTACCATAACCATCCACTTTAAAACTTTGCTGTCCTGTTTCAGTTGTTCCTGGTGTGCTAAACTGATAGGTATCTGTAAACTCCTGCAGATAATTTACAGGAAACTTATAGTTGATCAAAGGATCTGAATACGTCATGGTTACATTTCCCATTCCACTAAAATTACCGATCGTAGTTGCTTCGGCATCGCTATTAAGTAAATAGTCGTAAGTATCGCTTCCCACAAGTTCAGAAAGTCTGTTAGCAGTTGGAAATCTTGAACAATTTGTCTGCCCTGGACATGGATAAATTTTTGTTGTTATGACAGGAGTTCCTACATAAGAAGAAAAATTCCATGTCTGTCCAGCTCCCGATGGTCCAGGACTTAATGTGCCTGTAGAAACATCAGCATGATAAACATTAGTGGTAACATTAATTTTATCAAGAGCAAGCCTGGTTACAGTAGGCTGTGCAGCAGTCCCAATTCCCATTAATATTAAAGAAGTAAAGATTAATTTTTTCATTATGTATTTATTTTGGTGTTCTATTAGATAACTTTATATCCTGAATTATTCTAAAAATTTAAAATAGGAACAGGTTCTGATGTTACTTACTGTTTCATAAGTTATAGGACAAATTTATCCCGATAAAGACCGCGATCCAATACCTGTAGCAGTGTATAATTCTTTACCTGATATCAGGTAGTCGTGAAAAAATAAATTTTTAACAAACTGACAAACAATAGTTTACACATTTTACAATTAATTCTGTCTAGTTAAATACTTTTCATTGATATCTGTATACTAAATAAATTTATTACTTTCACTCTTCTAAAAATAATTCGTTTATGATACCTTTATCAAAAATTTAACTGATAAAAAGGATTGGCAAAATATTCAAAGTTGTATCAGTTGTAAACAAATTATTATTACTTCAAACTATTTAAATAGATGAAAAAAGCAGGAATTATTGGTTGTGGTTGGTTAGGTTCAAAGATTGCCGAAGTACTCTCAGAAAACTTTGAAATTTATACTACTACGACGACTCCGGATAAAGCAGAACTATTGATATCAAGAGGCTTCCATCCTCATATTATAAACTTCCCTGATTATCTACTGACTGAAAAACACAGACAATGGCAGGTTATTAATGATCTTGAGGTATTAATTATTACCATTCCACTTTCTGGAAAAAGCTGCTGCCCCAGCTCATTGTACAATAGGATTCAAAATTTGCTTTCTTTTATCGGGGATTTTAGTGGCCAGATATTCCTCATGAGCTCAACCGGTGTTTATCCTGATCTTTCCCAGGAATTTACAGAAGAAAATATATCTCCTGATGATATTTCAGGTGAAAGAACGATAAAAAACAGATATCCACAGGTTAACATTCTAAGATTAGCGGGGCTGATGGGAGGTGACAGACTTTTAAGCAAGTATCATGTGTCGAACTTAGAGTTTTTTGCTAATCATATTCATTATGTTGATGTATGTTCGGTAATTGAAAAAATGATCGAGCAGGAATCACAATCCAAAATTTACAATGTAGTTGCACCACTCCATCCTACAAAATCAGAAGTGATCAACGCTCAAAAAAGCATTGACAGTATAAAAGAAATCGGAGAGCCCATAGGGAAAAAAATCTCATCTTCTAAATTAATTTCAGAATTGGATTTCGTATTTAAATATCCGGATCCCAGATATTTCCATGAATTAAGTTCAAAAGAATAGCAAGAAGGATTAAATCTAAACACCAATCACCATATATCATGAACGAAGACAATCAACTATGGAAAAAATTAAAAAACTGGCTTCAACCATTAAAAGCTTCAGTAACTCCTAACCGAGCAACATTAAAAGCCGCTGGCTTTGGCATTCTTATCAGTTCAGTCATCTTTTTTATTTTGGTATCGGCTGACAAATTTTTACCGGCTATAGGTTTTGGTAATTTCATTTTGTTTATACTGATTTCCTTTTTAGTAAGTTATTTTATAGGCTGTATACTTAGCTGGATAGCCGGTTTAATCGGCAAAACACCCCCAAACTTCAGGCAGGCTATAGGTTTTTTATTATTCTTTTTCTTTTATTTAATTCTAATCACTACTACTTTCCGTTGGGTGCTTGTCATTTTTCTTATCCTATTTCCGGCACTCACTTTTGGAGCATTATTTTACTGGAAATCAAAATCAAAATCTAAAACATCATGGTCTTTGAGCCAGAAAATAACCACTAGCCTTTCACTTTTAATTGGAATTTTAGGATTAAGTATAGGCGGTTATCTTTATTTATACACCGGAAGTGTACAGCCTGTTGTAAAAAATTATAAAATGTCCGGCAAACTTCCAACACCTATTGAAGCTGTTAATCCAGCGCTTCCAGGTAAATATAAGGTTGCTTTTTTAACCTATGGATCAGGAAAAGATAAACATCGGGCAATTTATGGCCAAGAGGCACGTATTATAACACCTTCTGTTGACGGGTCACTTCTTCTTAAATCATGGGATGGTATTTCAGGTAAACTACGTACCCGATATTTTGGATTCGACAAGACCCAATTGCCGTTAAATGCAATGGTATGGTATCCTGAAAATTTTAAAGGGCAGGCTCCTTTAGTATTAATTGTTCACGGCAATCATCTAGCACAGGATTGGTCAGAAGAAGGATATGATTATCTGGGGAAACTACTGGCAAGTAAAGGCTATATTGTTGCTTCTGTAGACGAAAATTTCTTAAATACCAGCATTACTGATCTGGATCAAAAAGGCTTTAAGGATGAAAATGGTGCGCGTGGCTGGCTTATGCTTAAACACCTTGAACTCTGGCGAAAATGGAGTAAAGACCCGGCAAATCCATTTTTCAACCGTATCAATATGGATCAGATTGCTTTGATTGGGCATTCAAGAGGTGGTGAAGCGATGTCGCATGCTGCTTTATTTAATAAGCTTCCTTACTTTCCAGATAACGCTAATGAAGTATTTGATTTTAATTTCAATATAAAAGCATATGTAGCTATTGCTCCGGTTGATGGACAATACCAACCCGCATCTATATTAGCGCCTTTAAAGGACATTAATTATTTCGTTATTCAGGGCGTTCATGATATGGATATGCAATCTTACGGTGGCCTCGCTACTTACAAACGAATTCAATATTCATCAGATTACCAAGGATTTAAAGCTGGCTTATATGTCAATCAGGCTAACCATGGCCAATTCAATACTTCCTGGGGAAGTTATGATTCAAGCAGTCCATATATTAATCAATTTAATATGACCCATCTGATGCCTGAAAAGGAACAGCAACAGATTGCCAAAGTCTATATCAGTGCATTTTTAGATGTGAATCTAAAAGGAGAAATGGTATATAAACCTCTTTTTGTTGATTACCGTTATGGTCGTAAATGGCTTCCCAATCATATTTATTTCAATCAATTTGAAAATAGTGAGACTCTATTTGTTGCCCGTTATGAGGAAGATCTTAATTTATCTACTGCAACCTTACAGGGTGTAAGCATTAACATAGAAAATCTAACCTTATGGAGAGAAGCACAACAGAAGCTGATCTGGAATAGTGAGATTTCCAGGGCAGCCTATATCGGCTGGAATCATAAAGAAACATCAAATAAACCCGGCAGATATACCTTTAATTTTAATGAAAATATTGGTCAGGATTTAAAAGGACGAGCATTGGCATTCAATCTGGCAGAAAGTGATGAGCCTTCTGTAGCGCCTAAAAAGGAACAAAAGAACAAAAAAGATAAAAAGGAAAATCCTGTAAAAGGAGATCAGCAAAAACAGGCGATCGACTTTAGTATTGAGCTTACAGATCAAAAAGGCACACATGTTCGTTTTCTTTTGAGTGAATGCGCTCCATTGCAACCTCAGCTGAAAAAGAACCTGACCAAGTTTAGCTTTTTTAATGATAATGGAGATGCAGAATCAATTCCGGATTATTTCTATTTTGATCTTGATATCCTTCAAAAAAAATATCCAACAATGGATTTAAACAGTCTGAAGTCTATTTCTTTTATTTTTGATAAGAGTCCGGAAGGAGCGATTATTTTAGATGATGTAAGCTTTGTTAAACTTTCTGGTCCTTCAAATTAGTCAATTAAAATCACATCTATTAAAAAACCTTATAATGGATATTAAGAACTTTGCCGCTCAGTAGATTAATTCCTGGAACTCTCATGATTTGGAGGATATACTAAGTCATTACGCTGATGATATTGAGATCACAACGCCCATGATCAAAACATTTACTTCTGGTGAGGATACGTTGAAAGGAAAAGAAGCTGTTAAAAGGTATTGGGAGAAAGCCCTGGAAAAAGTGCCGGACTTGCATTTTGAGCTTTATGAAGTAACGTACGGGATTAATTCTATTGCACTCTATTATCAATCAATCATGAATAAAAAAGCAATGGAGGTTATGTTTTTTAATGAAGAAGGGAAAGTAAATAAAATGTTTGCATTTTATACAGACTAGCAATACACATATCTGATAAACAATACGATTAACAAAATGGAAGATAAAAAAGCATTACTTATCATAGACCTTCAAAATGATTATTTTGAGGGCGGTGCCAACGCTTTACAGGGAAGCCTTGAAGCGAGTGTAAATGCTAAAAAATTATTGGAGAATTTCAGGGAAAAATCACTTCCTGTTATTCATGTTCAACATTTTTCAACCAGAGCCGGCTCGGCATTTTTCATCCCTCATACTAAAGGTGTCGAGATCCATGAAAATGTAACCCCAATAGATGGAGAGAAAATAATTGTTAAAAATTACCCTAACAGCTTTCATCAAACAGACTTGCTCGAGTATCTCAGAACAAATGAGATCATAGAATTGGTCATTTGCGGTATGATGACACATATGTGTGTTGATTCAACGACCAGAGCAGCAAAAGATTTTGATTTTACCTGTACGTTAATTGGTGATGCCTGTGCAACAAAAGATCTCGAGATCCAAGGGCAAAATGTCGCGGCTGGCGAAGTACACAAATCTTTCCTGGCAGCATTAAGCTACTTTTATTCTACGGTTAAAAACACGGATGAATATTTAAATGAAATTTAATAACGATAAACCAAAATATCCAATCATTGATTGGATATTCTATTATAAAAGTCTTATCCGTTCTTCTTCTAAATCGATCTGATAGATTTGCCAGTTTATATATTCTTCGTGTAATTCAGGATCATCCTTGAGGCCTGCTACGAACTGGCGTTGACCTTCCAATAGTTCTAAATAATTTTGTTTGGCAGATTCTGTCATTCTCAAATGCTCAGGTTGACTTATTTTATATTCCCACTGATCAATCATTTTTTGCAGATGAGGATCGTTATAGAGACCTTTTTTTTGTTTCTCTTTCAGCACCCGTATCGTTTCTACCACAAGGTGGTTTTTTACTTTCATCTTTGCATCATCTTCAGACAGTTCCCTGCCATAATCAAAGAGTTTGGAACGTTTAATAAAATACGGAAGCGTAAGCCCCTGAATTAAAAGAGTCAGTAAGATAACGGTGAATGTGATAAATAAAATAAGGTTTCGGTGTGGGAAAGGCTCCCCATTAGGCAAAGCCAAAGGAATAGATAAGGCAGCAGCCAAAGATACCACTCCCCTCATTCCTGTCCAACCCAGCAATAAAGGCATCCCAAGTCTTCTGCGCCTGCTTAAGCCTCTTCCAGGAGTTACACTTGGCCTAAATAAGATTGTAGCGATCATTGCTCCATAAGATGAAATCATTCTGGTGGCAATTAAAATAGCAGTAACCAAGCCGCCATAAAAAATAGCTTTACTTAAAGGTATTCCATCAGCCCGTAATCCTTTCACAATTTCAGGAAGGGCTAAACCAATAATCATAAATACGATTCCATTTAGAATAAATATTAAAGCCTCCCAGAAGCTAAAGCCCTTAATCCTGCTGGAACTGCTTAAAAAAGAAAGCCTATTACTGGATAAAAGTAAACCGCCCGCTACAACCGCCAGTACACCGGAACTGTGTACCTGTTCAGCGGCCCAATAAAGTAAATAAGGTTCAACAAGGGTAAATACAATATCAGAAGGTGCATCTGTAGGTAACCTTTTATGTGCTTGTATAAATAACCAACCACCAATAAGACCAATACCAATACCACCAATTACCATCCATGAAAACTCAACAATTGCGGTCTGAAAAATAAACTGTCCGGTACCTACAGCCACTAAGGCAAACCTAACAATAATAAGTGATGAGGCGTCATTAAGCAAACTCTCCCCTTCTAATATAGCCGATGTTGCCTTAGGAATTTTTACAAATTTCATAATGGCTCCAGTACTCACAGCATCTGGAGGTGATACAATCCCACCCAGTAAAAAGCCTAATGCTAATGTAAAACCAGGAATGAAATAATTGGTAAGTAAAGCAACAGTGAGTGCCGAAAAAAAGACAACGACAAAAGCAAAACTACTGATAATACGCCACCACTTTTTCATTTCCTTAAAAGAAATACTCCATGCTGCTTCAAATAAAAGTGGGGGTAAAAAAATGAAAAAAATCAAATTCGGATCTATCTGTATCGTTGGTAACCCCGGAATGAAACTGATCAGTAATCCTACAACAACAAGAAGTATAGGATAGGCAATCTTTAGTTTTCCTGCCAGCATTTCGATCAATACAATTAACACAATAAGTGCCAACATGAAAGGTAATAATTCGTGCATATTTTTGAAAAAAGTTATTTGAATAAAACAATATAAGACTAAGCAGATACTAAAAATAAGGTTTTAACAGATTACTTTCAAGAAAAATTATGTATCCCTCTTTAAATCAGCTTTTATTCTCTTTTGTCAAAAAAATAAAACCTTACATTTATAAAACATTATGTATTATTCTTTTACAAAAAACGAGAAGAAAAAGATTATTATTTATTCTGATAAAATATTTTCAATACGATGAAAACAGTAGAAATTCTTACTGATAAAGGCCATTCTATTTCTGCAAATATTTTTGATTCTCCAGGAAACAGTACCATCCTCATCATATCTTCTGCTACCGGAGTAAAACAATCCTATTATAAAAAATTTGCCCAATTCATATGCGAAAAAGGAATTTCAGTTATTACGTTTGACTATTTAGGAATTGGAAAATCTCTTAAACAACCTCTTAAAAATTTAAACAATAATGCTGTCGACTGGGGTAATACAGACTTGACCTCTGTTATAGAGTTTTCAGAAAAAAATTACCCGGATTCTAAGATCACTTTATTGGGACACAGTATAGGTGGGCAACTGATTGGATTATCAAAATCAGCTTCAAAAGCTCATAAAATCATTCTCGTGGCCGCACAAAGTGGATACTGGAAATTTTGGAATGGATTTGAAAGATATAAATTATGGACCTATTGGACGATTCTCTTTCCAGTCCTTATTAAAGTTTTTGGCTATTTACCCTCAAAGAGAATCAGCGGAATGGAAAATCTTCCTAAAAATGTTGCAAAACAATGGATGAAATGGTGTTTATCTCCAGAATATCTTTTTGAAAACACAGCAGAAGAAGACTTGTTCTTTAAAAACATAAAGGTATCTCTGACTTCTATCAGCATTGAAAATGATTATTTCGCTCCTGTTGCAGCAGTAGACTGGCTAACGGCAAGATATGAAGATGCAGATATTACAAGAATTCATCTTGCTTCAAAAGATTTTAATACCAATGATATTGGACATTTTGGAATCTTCAGGGAAAAATTTAAAGACAATATCTGGCTGTTGCTTTTAAAAGAAACAGACTTCAGCGAAAATCAGGATATATAATATTCTATTCATTAATATACCAACAAAAGGAATGATAAGTCTGGCAAAGGAGCATACAGGTTCATCATATTATATGAAAGACAACAATTTACCTTTTCAGAGAAATGTATAAGAAGCTCCTTGAAATGTATAAATAATATCCTCTCGTTTTTAGGAATTTTGTATAGAATTTAAAAAATATCACAATGCAAAAGACCATATTAATCACGGGAGCCTCATCTGGCTTCGGCAGAGAAACAACAAAGCTATTTCAAAAAAACGGATGGAATGTTATTGCTTCCATGCGGTCACCTGAAAAGGAAAATGAGCTAAATAAACTTAATAATGTTTTTGTTACCCAACTTGATGTAACAAATAAACAAAGTATTCAGGAAGCTGTAAATGCAGGAATTAGTCAGTTTGGAAAAATTGATATCCTGCTTAATAATGCCGGATATGGTGCTATTGGTGCTATTGAAGCGGCAACAGATGAACTGATCAAACAACAATTCGATGTAAATCTGTTTGGGCTTATCGATGTAACAAAAGCTGTTTTACCTTTTATGCGCCAAAACAAAGAGGGCGTTATCATCAACATATCATCTATGGGCGGCAAAATAACATTTCCATTTGGTTCCTTGTATCATGCTACAAAGTTTGCTGTGGAAGGACTTACAGAAGCCATGCAATATGAACTCAACCCATTAGGTATTAAACTAAAGCTTATTGAACCTGGCAGTTACAGAACTGATTTTGGTAACCGTTCTCTAGCCATGTTCGGAATTGACGGACTTGAGGATTACAAACCAGGTTTTGATAAATTAACCGCGTTTGCAAGTACTCCGGATCGGGGGAACAAAAACATCAATGAAGTAGCTGAAGCTATTTATGAAGCGGCAACAGACCGCACAGATAAGCTTCGGTATCCTGTAGGGGCCGATGCACTACAGCTTATCCGGGCAAAAGAAGAATCTGGAGATATAGACTTCAAAAAAATGATGATGAGCCATATAGGTTTATGATAATCAACCAATTTGATTATTGTTGGAGTTATCTGTTTATTGTACCTTTATATTGATATTATTCATATGCCAACATACAAAAACATAGCAAGCATTAGCGAGGCACATCAATTAATAGGATTATCTCCACCAAGACATCCGTTAATTTCTGTTTTTGAACTTTCCAAAAATGTCACCAGAGGCTACCGAAGTAAGGATATCTTTTATACATTAGGTTTTTATACTATCTATTGTAAGACCTTCAGAGGTATTTTAAATTACGGCAAAGGCCACTACGATTTTGACGAAGGATCATTGATGTTTACGGCACCAAATCAGGCAATATCACCAGATCCTGATATTAATTGCGAGGAAGGCTGGGGACTTTTCTTTCATCCGGATTTGATCCACTCAACAAATCTGGGCAAACAGATCAATACGTATTCTTTTTTTAATTATGATATAAACGAAGCCCTTCATGTATCAGAAAATGAAAAACTGGATTTGAAAGATTGTTTTTTAAAAATTGAAAAAGAGTATTCACAAAATATAGATAAGCATACCCAATCTCTAATTGTAAACAATCTGGAATTGTTATTGAATTATTGCAATCGCTATTACGACCGCCAGTTTATAACAAGAGAGAAGGTAAGCAAAGATATCGTACAGAAATTTGAGGCATTACTTATAGAATATTTTTCTGTAGAAAGTCTTATTGAGACAGGATTACCATCTGTTAGTTATTTTGCTTCAAAATTAAATCTCTCCACCAATTATCTGTCGGATCTATTAAGCAAATATACAGGAAAAAGTACTATGGAACATATTCACTTGCAACTGGTTGACAGAGCAAAGACCTTGTTATGGGGTTCGGACAGATCCATCAGTGAAATCGCTTATGACTTAGGATTTGAGCACCAGTCTCATTTCACCAAATTGTTTAAAACAAAAACGGGTGTTTCACCAAAAGCATTTAGATTATTAAATTAAAGAAAAATCACATCATCTAAATCTTTTTATCTAAAAAACCGGGTATATACACCCGGTTTTTGTTTAAAATCAGACAAGAACTTTGTAAAATTATATCAGTGTCCTTAATTATTTTTCTGCTATTTCTTTCGCGGCCTTCATAATTACTGCAGCCACTTTTTGAGGTTGAGAGATAAAAACAGCATGACTTCCCTTGATCTCTGTAACTTTAGTATTAGAACGTTTGTACATATTACGTTGGATGTCCGGATGAATACTTTTATCTTCAGTAGCTACTATCCCGTAAGTTGGTTTATTTCTCCATGCTGCATCTGTAATTGGTGTTACAAAACACTGGCCATTGAATGCACCTTGTGAAGCATACATAAAATCAGCTAATTCATTGCTGACATCTGCACAAAAGCCTGCATGAAATTTTGCCTTATCATAATAAACAATCCCTTTTTCATCCGGAGGCAATACTCCATTTTCAGGGGCAGGTTTCATGGTCTGAAACCATTGTAAGGCCGTTTCTCCGTTGTCAGGTTGGAATGCTGCAATATAAACCAGTCCAGCTACTTTTGGATGATTTCCAGCCTGAGTAATAACTGCTCCACCCCATGAGTGCCCAGCAAGAATCGTTGGTCCGTCCTGAGCGTCCAGTGCCAGCTTTGTTGCTTTTACATCATCTTCCAGAGAGGATAATGGATTTTGTACTACAGTAACGTGGTAACCCTGTTTTGTAAGTACGTCATAAACACCTTTATACCCGGAACCATCAGCGAAGGCACCATGTACCAATACTACATTTTTTATAGTCTGTGCATTTACTAATGCAGTGGTGGAAAAAAGAACGGTTGCCAATGCTATGATACCGCTTTTTAATGTACTCATAAAAGTTTGCTTTTTCATTTCTTTAGTTGTTGAAGTTTTTGTTCGAATCAACACCACAAAGATGCGCTGAAAAAGAGGTGCAACCTGTGGGCATATTCCCCGGTTAGTTGTAGTTATTTCCCGTCTTTTGATATTTCAAGTGAATTTCTGAAGTCAGAAGGAGATACACCGGCATTTTTCTTAAAGAAATTGGAGAAATAAGATACATCTTCAAAGCCAAGTTCAAAAGTGATATTCTTTACAGATCTATCGGTATACAGTAAAAGTCTTTTAGCTTCCAGGATGATCCTCGTTTGGATGATCTGTGAAGGTGTTTTTTGATTGTATATTGCAAATAGGTTAGATAAGGTTTTAGGGGATTTAAAAAGTTGTTCTGCATAAAAACTTACTGAATGCTCTTCTTTAAAATTCGCTTCTACCAATAGGTTAAATTTCCTCACAATATGAAACCGGTCTTCCTGACTTTTCAGAACCGGGATATACTCTGATTTGGCCAGCCCTGTCACATAAATGATCAGTCGCTTCAGTAACACGAGCAGCATCTCATTTTGAATAAGATCAGAAGTCCCGAATTCTTCGATGAAAATATCCGATAACAACTGTAATTTTTTCTGAGCAGATTCATCCAGTTTTACAAGCATATGATCTGTACTGCTGAATAAAAATCCAACACAACTCACCTCACTATCATGATCAATAATACAATAGAATTCCCGATTAAACTGCCATACAATAATATTTGAAGAGTCTTCAAAACTGAAAGTCTGATTAAACAAAAGGGTCAGCAAAGAATGGGAAGGAAATTCATATTCCTTTCCATCAACTGTAACCTGCTGACTTTTTCCAGGATTCCAGGCAATAGTAAAGTATTTATTAAACCTGTCTCTGGTAAAAAACAACCGGTCAAAACCAGGTTCGTCTCTAAAGAACATTAATTCGCCACCCGTATTTTCTTCCTTTATTTTAAGTTTCATGGTTTATATATTCTGACCTTAAAAATACAAAACCAGAAGAGGAACTCAAAAAAGAAATCCAGTTACTGTGTTCATTTTTTATTCATTATTTGAAATATTGGTGTTTTTACTAATTTGGGTTTATACTTATTAAAGAATACCGTTATGAAAATATCATTCTCTATTGTTAACATTTTGCAAAGTATCCGTTAATTATCGTTTCGATAGAAAAAATTATGCTAATTTCACATTAAAATATAGCTTAAGAAAGGTTAAAAAAAGACAACTTTATAAGCTTAGAAGTTATTGACTTCTATCTTTATTTGTGTTTCAATCCAACTAGTACAAAATGCCTAAAAAATATATCCTACCATCTGAATTATCCTGGTTATCTTTTAATGACTGTGTTTTACAGGAAGCCGCTGATAAAACAAATCCTTTATACGAAAGAATAAAATTTCTTGCCATTCATTCCTCTAATCTGGATGAATTTTATCGTGTAAAGATCAGTGATCTGCATTCAATTCCTGAAAAGATCACATTGTTTGAAAAAGTGAAAAAGGAAATAAACCGTCAACAGAATAAATTTGGTTCCATATGGAAGGAACAAATCGTTCCGGAATTAGAGGATAGCAAAATTATCTATTACGAAAAGCAACCATTACTTCCTTTGCATTCGGATGAGATTGAAAGTTATTTTAAAACAACCATTCTTTCTTACATACAGATCGTTTATCTCTCTGAAGACGAAAAGCAGGAATATTTTTTGAATAACCGGCAGCTTTATTTACTTATTAAATTAAAGGCAAAAAATGGTGAAATCAGATATTGCTATATCAATATTCCTTCAGATAAACTGAACCGGTACAAAATATTAAGCAGTCATAAAGGAAAAAGTTATATCATCTCTATAGATACCATTATCAAACGGTGTCTGCACTACATATTTACCGATCAGGAAATTATCACAGCCTTTGCCATTAAACTCAACAGGGATGAAAATTACCAGATCGATGACGAAGCAAGCGGAAATCTAGTATCTAAAATAAAAAAGAAGGTTCTTGAGCGAAAATCAGGTTCATCAACACGTTTTTTATATGATTTCAATATGCCTGAGGATCTATTGATTCTTTGTAAAAAATCCTT
This sequence comes from Chryseobacterium sp. FW101-FHT12H09, assembly GCF_058790395.1. Lineage (NCBI taxonomy): Bacteria > Pseudomonadati > Bacteroidota > Flavobacteriia > Flavobacteriales > Weeksellaceae > Chryseobacterium > Chryseobacterium sp. FW101-FHT12H09. The sequence goes on from NZ_JBYTCP010000004.1 coordinate 449,821, forward strand.
TAATCTTAAAGAGGATGAAATGATTGTGGGTGGGACCCATCATAATTTTTTTGATTTGTTTAAATTCCCGAATCCCAATTTTCCAAATCTTCAAAATGAGAACTTTCCACCGGCAAAACATATCCCTTTTGAAAGTAAAAGATCAATGTTTGACATTATTGATAATGAAAACCAACTGATTCATTTTCCTTATCAATCTTATCATTATGTTCTACAGTTCTTTAATGAAGCTGCTATTCATAAAGACATCACGGAAATAAAGGTAACGTTATACAGAATATCCTCACAATCACTCATCGCCAATGCCCTTATCAGTGCTGCAAAAAACGGAAAAAAAGTAACTGTTTTTGTAGAAGTAAAAGCACGATTTGATGAAAATAACAATCTGTTCTGGGCTAATGAGATGCAAAAGGCAGGAATTAAAATCATTTACAGCATGCCCAACCTGAAGGTACACGCGAAAGTAGCATTGTTTACTTTGAAAAACGAAAAAAAAACAAAAAATTACGCCTACCTTTCCACAGGAAACTTCAATGAAAACACTGCAGAAACATACACTGATTTTGGTCTTTTCACCTCTGAAAAAGAATATACAGAAGACTTAAAACAGGTATTTCGTTTTTTTAGAACCAAAGAGAAAAAATACATTATTTCTAATTTATGGGTGGCAGGATTTAATCTGAAAGAAAATATTCTAAAACATATTGATATTGAGATCCAAAACGCCGAAAATGGTAAGAAAGCGGCTATATTTCTAAAGGTTAACGGATTGAATGACAAAGATATTATCAGTAAATTAATTGAAGCCAATAATTCAAAAGTTGAAATTACCCTTATTGTAAGAGGTATCTGTACATTATTACCTGGAATCAAGGGATATACCGAAAACATCAAAATTTACAGGATCGTAGACCGTTTTCTGGAGCATTCACGTATTTATAAATTTCATAACGATGGTGAAGAAAAAATTTATCTTTCTTCTGCAGATATGCTCAGCAGAAACCTGAACCGTAGGATAGAAGTCGCTTTTCCGATTACAGATAAAAAAATGATGCAAGAGATCGATACGATCATAAAAATGCAACTTAATGATAACACCAAAAAGAGGATATTAAATAACAAAGGTCAAAGTATCTCACAATATCAGCCCGAGCAATTACAAAACGCATCCCAAAAGGAAACTTATCTTTGGTATAAAAAGAAAGAAGAAAAGCTAAAAAAGGAATGAAAATCTGGCAAACAGCATCATTACTCAGTTGGTCATAAAGTCTACCAAATTTCTATTTATGTGATGTGGGTCACATAACTATCTTATTAATTCTGTTGACATTTGTATGAGAAAGAGGTGAAAAATTTGAAGCCTTAATTAACCATCATACATTTTATAAAATGGAAACAATAAATAATAAAATTGGTATGCCTGTACTCGGATTTGGAACATTAATTCCTGATCCCGTTCTTACGGTAAGTGCAACTATAGATGCTTTAGAAGCTGGATTTCGACACTTCGACTGTGCCGAGCGATATCAAAATGAACGCGAAGTAGGGAAAGCGTTACGTGAAGGACTTGCGACAACAGGTATTAAACGTGAAGAGATCTTTGTTACAGGAAAGTTATGGAATACCAACCATCGTCCCGATCGCGTTGAGGCCGCATTTGAAGCAAGCTTGGAACGATTGGGTCTTGATTATATGGATGCCTATCTTATTCACACTCCATTTGCCTTTCAACCGGGAGATGATCAGGATCCACGGGATGAAAATGGCCATACAATTTATGACCATGAAATCACGTTATCAGACACCTGGAGGACTATGGAAAATCTTGTAGACGATGGTAAAGTCCGCCATATCGGATTGTCTGATGTCAGCTTGGAAATACTTTCCTCTATTTACCAATCAGCAAGAATCAAACCCACTGTAGTTCAGATCGAATCACACCCCTATTTACCGGAAACAGAACTTCTAAATTTCTGCAAAGAAAATGATATTGTGTTCTTGGCTTTTGCACCATTAGGTCATGGAATAAGACCTGGGTTACTTGAAGATCCTACCATCTTAAAGATTGCTGTTCGAATTGGAAAAACGCCAGCACAGGTATTATTAGGTTGGGCAGCCCAACGTGGAACAGCTTTGCTTACCACACCAAAAACTAAGGCTCGTGCACAGGAGAATTTTGATGTGGATTTCCTGCCACAAGATGCTTTTGATGAGATTAACAGCATTCAGATCCGACAAAGATATAATCAGGTTGTGAAAACCGGAGTTCCTGGTTTTATTGCAAGGATTGACTAAGCTGAAATCAAAAAAAAATCAAAACTAAATGGTTCTAAAATTCACTGTTTTTCAGACAATAAATTTTATCTCCTTTTTTTAGCATAACCTTTTTTCAGGTATTATTATTTTTTCTACATCAATATACCATCGATTGGCTGTATGGGCTTAGGAAGTTCGGTTTCTCCTAACATCTGCAGCAGATCGATCTCAATGGTCCTGCAAATAGAAAGCATGGGTATATCGGTTGCTAATCCTTCGAATGGATTTTCAGAATAATCACCTATCAGTTCCATCATTACATAAACCCAGCCCACAACCGTTCCAAATGGAACCATCAACCAAATACCAGCCTCACCCAGTTTTTCAAATTCAGCTACAATACCAAGAGGTAGTAAAAAAATAAAAATACAGATAAAGATAAAGCTTAAACTGGCATACTGCCGGGGTAAAGGAAACTTTTTTATGCGTTCTGCCCTACCTTGATGCTCATAAAAATCACAAAGAACCTTCTGCATATCAAGTTGTCTCCTCATGTGCAGATGTTCTTTCTCTTCCTGTTCTGCCAAATACTGCGATTGTAGATTTATAATTTGTGTGGCAGCATTAGCAGCATCCTTCCATTGGTCAGCAGTTGAAAAATAATCTAATTTTTGTTTTTCATTTAAATAGTCCTTATACATTCCAATCCCATACAATTCTCTTCGCTTTACTCCAACTTTACCAAACAACCATTTCAAACTGGCATGCTCCCACTGGGTAGGTACCAATAATTGTTCTCTTAAAATATACAGCCACGCAATATGCTGATATATTAGTTTGGTTTTTATGTTCCTGTGTTCACTAGATGAAAGTTGGCTATGACCTACATAAGCATTCACCAGTACTCCCCAGCTTCGACTGCTGTTAACAATAGCTCCCCATATTTTACGGGCTTCCCAAACTCTGTCATAGGACTGATTATTTTTAAATCCTACATAAAAAGCTACCGCAGTTCCAATAAGTGATAATGGCAACGATGGGATAGAAATCCATTTCCAATCCAAAATATCGTATAGGAATGCAATAAAAAGCATATACAGGACCAGCCACCATAAATGGTGTCCTGCAAATTCGAATAATTTTTTTAGAGTAATGTTTTTTTTAACAAGCATCTTTGTGTGTTTTTCACGTACAATATAACAAAACATTTATGTTTATTACAACTTATACTGCCCACACTAGTAAGAATTACCAAATACGCACCCTCTTTTCAGGCGATAGGTATAACTTGTCTTCTGGATTTATATTGAAAGCCTTATACCATGCATTCATATTTCTTACAACGCCATTTACACGGTACTCTGCAGGCGCATGATAGTTCTGTGATACGTTCATCCGATAGGCTTCCGGAGTATAAAGGCTACGATTAACCTGAGCGAAAGATAGAAAATAGCGCTGATCACCAGTATATCCATTTAAAACACGTTGTTGATCGGCATAATCTTTACAATACAGTTGATAAGCTTCATAGGCAACTTCAGCCCCAGTAAGATCCCCAATATTCTCTCCTAGCGTTTGTTTTCCATTGATATGGATTCCATCTAAAGGTGAAAATGAATCATACTGTTCTATAAGTAGTTTAGTTCGCTCTTCGAATTGTTTTCGGGTCTGATTAGTCCACCAATCATGAACCAGTCCCTGTCCATCAAATCTTGACCCTTCATCATCAAAACAGTGTCCCAATTCATGTCCTATTATAGCACCAATGGCGCCAAAGTTTACAGCCGGATCAGCAAATGGATCAAAAAACGGTGGTTGTAAGATACCTGCAGGAAATTCTATGGAATTATATAATTTACTACTGGTTGCATCAACAGTTTGCGGAACCTGATACCAATCTTTACTAGTAAAGACTTTTTGAAGGAGTGAACGTTCATAATCCCAGTTGGCTTTTGCAATAAGTTGCTCATTACCAATAGGATCTTTAGCGTCAAATTTGATTGATGAGTAATCCCGCCAAACTTCAGGATACCCTATCCTTACAGTTACTGCATCTAATTTAGCTTTTGCTTCCTTTCTACTGCTTTCATCGAGCCAATCCAGATTGTCAAGTCTGACTGCAAATGCTTTACGGATATATCCAACTAAATCCTCGATTCTTTTAAGCGTTTCGCGAGGAAAATACCTTTCTACATATAACTTCCCTACTATTTGCCCCAACCTATTATTAACATATCGAATTGATTTCTGTTCCCTTGAAATATCCTTTGAAATCCCATTTAAAGCAGTAGAATAAAAATCAAACTGACTTTTGCGAAAGTCTTCTGATAAAATAGTAGAATGATTAACGATCCAATGAAATGCTAAATAAGATGACCACACTTCGACAGGAGTTTTTGCAAATAGAGCAGCTTTTGCTTTTATCGCTGAATCTGCCTGCAATATCACTTCACTTACATGATCTACCTGTCTGCTTGCCAGAAAGGTCTTCCAAGGGAAACCCGGAGCATACCTATTCAGTTCTGAAGTAGACAACAGATGTGAATTAATCTTACTATCACGTATTTGTGCTGGTGTCCATTGCATTGATGCTAATTTAGTTTCAAGCTCCAGAATATCATTGGCTCTTTTATCAGCATTTTTTATACCTGCAAGCTGGAAAGTATGAATAATATAATCTTTATAAGCTTTGCGATAACCCGGATAAGGTCCATCTTGTTTTTGATACCACTCAGGTGCAGGCAAACCAATACCACTTTCACTTAATGTAACAAGAAACCTGCTTCTGTCATTTAAATCAGGTCCCGTCCGAATTCCTATAATGGAGAAAGATTTTGGATTTGCCATCCATTTAGCAACATCCTTATAGCTACTTAAGGCAAATATCTGTTCTAAATCCTTTTGAATTGGTTTAATACCCAGTTTATCCATATTTTCAGTATCCAGATAACCTAAGTAAAGTGCACCTATTTGTTTTTGGGAATTATCTGCCCCACTTTTTGCGTCTGATCCTTCATGAATCACCTTGGCTATTCTCTCATTAACCTGATTGCCCACTTCACTATAGTTACTTAGCCCCGAGGATCCTGTCGGAATGGTTTTTGATTTTAACCATCCGTCATTAACATAAGCATAAAAATCATTGCCCGGCAATATTGACTTGCTTATAAACTGAGTTTCAACACCCCAATTACCAAAAGCAGCTTTATCTTTACTAAATTCCGTTGTCTGTGCACCAATGTAACAGGGAAAAGTTGCAGATACTATAATAGTCGTAATAATTTTCACTTCCAATTTCTGAAGTTGAGATGTTATGGAGAGGATTGACAGGCAGTTTCTATAATTCATTGGGTATCCATTGTAATGCCTCCAAGTTACTTCTAGATTTTGAATTTTGATTATATAAATGTCAATAAGAAGCTTTTTTTAGTTTAATTTATCATGACATCTTTATTTCTTCATTATTAAAATTTAGCTGGGAATACTTATAATTTGTTAAATTAGTATCATTTAAATACCTAAATATCACATTATGAAAATATTAAAACCCGTTGAAGCATTTGACAAAGCGGCAAAAATATACCAGGATAAGTTTATGGATGTCAGTTCCTTTGCTGACACTTTTAATTTGTTCTGCGATCATATAACAGCCGATCATGCAGACATTCTGGATATCGCCTGTGGTCCTGGAAATATTACAAAATACCTGTTGGATAGAAAACCCGATTACGATATATTGGGAATTGATTTATCATCAAAAATGCTCGATCTTGCCCAGATCAATAATCCTACTGCTCAATTTCAGCTTATGGACTGTCGGGAAATAAATCAGATTGAAAAGAGATTTAATGGAATCATCTGCGGCTTTTGCCTTCCTTATTTATCTCGTGAGGAAGCTGTTGAGTTAATCGCAAATGTCTCCGGATTATTACAACCTGGTGGTGTATTTTATCTAAGCACTATGGAGGATGACTACAATAAATCGGGATTAATCACATCCAGTTTAGGTGATCAGGTGTATCTTTATTATCATCAGGCAGATTATTTAACCAAAGCATTTCAGGAAAATAACTTTGAGGTTATTCAAACAAAACGTTTTAAATCTACTGATAAGGATGGCGCCACGATTACAGATTTGGTATTGATCGGAAAGTTGATTTGATTGATTCGTATTTCTCCTTGTAATTACTTATATTGAAGAAGTTTCATAATCAATAATCATCGCTAAAAACATTTTATGAATATTAAAAACAAATAATTATGTCATTTACAACTTACATGAAAAACATTGAAGAAAAAACCGGCAAATCACCGGAAGACTTCCAACTTCTTGCAGATGAAAAAGGTTTCACTAAAAACGGTGCTATTAATACAAATATCAAAGCGACTGAAATTATCAACTGGTTAAAGGAAGATTTTGATTTAGGGCACGGACATGCAACAGCAATGTATGCCTATCTTAAAGGCAAACGTGAATAATAGATTATAAGTTAAAGGAGATATTGTAAAAACATCTGAGCTTTTGAACAAATTAATTTTGGACTTTTGAACAAATTTATTCTTCATTTTATGATGGAACTTTGTCCTATCAAAACTTTCAAAAATGAAAAATAAAGAAACAGTATTGGTAACTGGCGGTTCAGGCTTCATAGCTTCTTACTGCATTATTACTTTACTTAAAAATGGCTACAAAGTAAAAGCCACGCTCCGTTCACTAAAAAAATCACAATTGGTAAAACAAATGTTAAAAGAAGCCGGTCTTCATTCATTCGAAGATTTATCATTTGTAGAAGCGGATTTACAGAATGAATCAAGTTGGGAAAAAGCAACCGAAGGATGCCAGTACGTCATTCATGTTGCATCACCAACTCCTCATACTGATGCAAAGACTGAAGATGATTTTGTAATTCCTGCTAAAAATGGTGTTCTATTTGTATTACGAGCGGCAAAAAAGGCAGGTGTAAAAAGAGTTGTTCTTACTTCAGCTTTTGGTGCTGTAGGATTTGGTACTGTAAAAACCACTCCATATACAGAAGAAGACTGGACAGTACTTAATGAAACAGTATTCCCTTATCAAAAATCGAAAACAATTTCTGAAAAAGCAGCTTGGGATTTTATAAAAAATGAAGGCAAAGGAATGGAATTGTCTGTGGTAAATCCCACCGGAGTTTTGGGCCCTGTATTAGGAGATGACTTTTCACATTCTATTCAAAACATCAAGCAAATGCTTAATGGAGATATGAAAGCCTGTCCCAAAATAATTTCTGGATATGTGGATGTCCGTGATGTTGCTGATTTGCACTTTAAGGCGATGACAATGCCTCAGGCCAATGGCCAACGTTTTATAGCGGTTGCAGGGAAAGGTTTTTCTCTGATAGATACAGCAAATGTCCTTAGAAAAAACCTGGGTGAAAAAGCATCAAAAGTGCCAACCAAAGAATTACCCAACTGGTTCATTAAAGTTTTGGCCATATTCAATCCTAAATTGAAATCAGTTGCTCCTTATTTAGGAATGATAAAGAATGCAAGTAGTGAAAAGGCCATCAAAGTGTTAGGATGGAAACCACGTTCTACCGAAGAAGCTATTGTAGCGACAGCCAATAGTTTGATTAAATTTGATATTGTAAAATAAACATAGATGAAAATAATTATTACCGGAGCTACAGGATTAGTAGGTGAAGGCGTTTTGCTTGTTTGCCTGGAAAATCAAGTGGTAAAAGAGGTCCTCATCATAAGCAGGAAACCTCTTACTCTCACACATGAAAAATTAAAAGAACTGATCGTAGAAGATTTTGCAACCATCAAAAACTACCGTCAAGATCTGGAAAACTATGATGGGTGCTTTTTTTGCGCAGGAGCAAGTGCTGTTGGTGAAAATGAGGAATCATTTACCAGAAAAACATTTGGCTTTGTCGTTCCATTTGCTGAGATACTATCTCAAATTAACCCTGCCATGACATTTATATATGTTTCTGGCAACCGTACTGATAGTACAGAAAAAGGAAAAGCGATGTGGGCCAGAGTAAAAGGACGAACCGAAAATGCTTTGCTTAAATTATCTTTTAAAGCAGTATATAATTTTCGTCCCGGTTTTATGAAACCGGTAAAAGGTCAAAAAAATGTAAGATCTGTTTACCGTATTTTTGAAGTACTATCTCCTTTATGGTACTTGCTTTTCCCTAATTGGATCTGTACAATGCGGGAAGTCGGTCTGGCAATGATCAATTGCGTATCCAAAGGATATAAGGCTCCTATTTTGGAAGTAAAAGACATAAAATCACAAGCAAAATCATGAAAATATCAGAAATAAAATCCTGTATCGTAGGTCCTGCCATTTCAGCAGAAGAATTCATCACCGAACATTTCTTTTTATTCCTGGTAAAAGGCAACATGAATGGCTATGATGGAAACAAGCATTATACACTCAAAATCGGCGAAAGCTGTGTTGTCCGTAAAAATAGACTGGCACGATACAATAAAGTGAGAGTGAATAATGAATTTGAAAAAATTATCTTTTTCTTCGATGAAATTTTTCTGAGAGATTTTCAAAAGAAGCATAGCATTAGCTTTCTTAATCATGAATCAAAGGACACATTTATCAGACTCAGAAAAGATAACCTTATCAATAGCTTCCTTCTTTCATTAGAACCCTATTATAATGGTTCTGGAGACATCAGTAAAACATTCTCTGATTTAAAAAGAGAAGAATTACTTCTTATCCTGTTGCAGTTGCATCCCGAATTATCAGATGTGTTATTTGATTTTGGTTTCCCTGGGCGTGTGGACCTTGAAGAATTTATGCAAAAAAATTACAGGTTCAATGTAAGTATGGAACGTTTCGCTTTCCTTACCGGGCGCAGCTTGTCAGCTTTTAAAAGGGATTTTAAAACCATCTTCAATGAAACACCTAATCGTTGGCTAACGAGGAGACGATTGCAGGAAGCAAGATTTCTTATAGAGCAAAAAAGACAAAGGCCAACAGATATATATCTTGATTTAGGCTTTGAGGATCTGTCGCATTTCTCTTTTGCATTTAAAAAAGAATTCGGTGTATCAGCAAGTAGCTTGTAGCGGATTAAAATCTACAATATTATAGACCTGGCTACTTAGAAGCGAACAAACTTTATAAATATTTCATTTTATTGATCACAGGATTAGCGTACATAGCCAGGAAGCTCTGTTTCAGAACCGAATCAGAAATATCGATACGCATTTCCATTCTTCTTCCAAAAAGCATTTTCTCATCTTCTGTATAGTAATCGGAATATTTATTTGTTCCATTTAGTAAATCATAAGCTATAAAGTTGGTCGGCCAAAGTTTATAATTTTCTATAATGGAATTATCAATGACCTGAGCGATCGCTTGCAGTTGTTTATTTTTATTGTCGAATTTTGAAACAATCTCATCAAATTCCGTATTAAGAACTTGACCTGCATGCAGGTGAATACGTTTTTTTTGTCCCAATACTCCACTGAGCATAGTCATAAAGTCTTCATCTTTCTCTTTTACATATAATTCATTTCTTGATTTTGCCATAAGTTGTGGCATTTTAAGAACATCTGTAGGATCATATTCATATGAAATGGAAAGAGGAACTATCTTCAATGTCTTAAAAAAATCATTTAACGGTTGGTCACCTGCCGCCATAGCAAGCATTTTTAAGACACCCTGCTGGGTAGCATCGTTGCCATCTTTGGTTCGGCCCTCACGTTGTGCAATCCAGACTGAACGGTTTTCTTTCGTTAATAAATCGTAAATATACTCAGACATCACCTTTGAGCTGTTCAGCTGTTCGCGAATAGGTAATCCTCTTTGAACTAAAAAGTTACGATTGAGTTTTGCAAGTATATGCAGAAATTTCTTATGTACAAGATTATCACCAATGGCTGAAGAGGTCATAATCAGTCCTTGATCCAGCAATACTAAATTAAGCAGAGAGGTATCTAAAACAATGTCTCTGTGACTGGATACGAACAAATACGCAGCATCTTTATCCAACTGATCAAATCCCGATGTACTTAATCCTTCGGAACTCTGTTTCAGAATCTGGCGGACAGTTTGTGAGATAAAATGATGTTGAAAATCACTTATTGAATGGATATTTGTAAATTCTTTAAGCCAAAACTCTTCATCATGATCGGGAAAAGTAAAACGCATCAATGCCTTCATCATAGGATGCTTAGCAATACTTTGCAATGCATCATTTACTTCATGGTCGTAAAAAGGCCTTATATCATCAAATTTCGACATTCTTTTATTTAAAAATTAAACGCTTTGCAAAAGAACAAAAAATTATTGACTACATCTGATGATTCATGTCATAATTGCTATTTTGCAAATAGAATACAAAAAAAAGATTTTAATAAGAGGCTTTTTAATTATAATTCTATTTTTTCAAAAAGATTGCAAGCCCCGAAGAACTGCTGCTGCCTCCATTAGAAAGATGTGTTGCTACACCATTTTTCCAATAGGTTACAAAATTCCCTTCATATCCCGCAATATATACTGCACCTCCCGAAAGAGCAATAGCATTCGCTTGGGATCCTCCTTGTGATCCGTTTGTAAGATCTCTGGCGACACCATTTTTCCAATATTTCGCGGTATTTCCGGTACTGCCATTATTTTGATATCCGCAAACGTATACGTTTTTCCCCAAAATGGCAATGTCGGTTGCAATATTATAATTGGCGCCATCAGTGAGTGACACAGCGACTCCGTTTTTCCAGTATTTGGCAATAGGAAGACTTCCACCGTCAGTTGTTTTAGCTTCATATCCTGCAACATAAATATCACTTCCATCAACTGCAATGGCATAAGCATGTGCTGATTTGGTGCCATCGGTAAGAGGTACGGCTACTCCGTTTTTCCAATATTTGGCAACACCCCGGCTTCCGTTAAATTCACCACCGGCTATATAAACATCGTTTCCTACCACCACTATTCCACCAGCATTGGTATGATGACCAGGTGTACCGTCGGAGAGATTCGTAGCCACACCATTTTTCCAGCATTTTCCAACTTTAGTTCCATTACTGTCAGTTTGTGCTCCTGTGACATAAACATCGTTACCACTTACAGCAATGCCGCCTGTTAATGTGTTATGATCGCCAACAGCAAGTTGTGTTGGAACACCGTTTTTCCAATATTGGAGCTTTCTTCCGCCAGGAATATCGTCCCATCCGGCTACGTATACATCGTTGCCTGCAACCGTTATTCCTGTTGCATATCCGCCACTGCTCGATGCACTGGTAAGATTGGTAACAGTACCATTTTTCCAATATTTTGCATCTCCGCTTTCATAACCAGAGACATAGATTTCAGAGACCGGTATTTCAGGTATCTCTGCATCACCAGGATCTGAAGAATCGGATTTATCTCTGTCGCAACTAACTAAAGATAAAGCTAATATAGAAACCGTTATTAGACTACGATAGTGTAATTTCATTTTAATGTGTGTGATTGGTTAGTTTGGCTCGGCTTTTCGATCTCAAATAGTATTTAACAATCTTAACTCACCTAGCTTAGAAATTAATGAGCAATATCTATACCGAAGGATTTGATTGGCTTTTGTATGTTTGTGGATTATTTTTAAATTTGAAATGCTTGTGAATTTATTTGCATTTGTATTTTTAAGCATCTTTTATAAAGGGCTTTTTACAGTGTAAAATTAAAAGTTCGTTTTTCCTCAATAAAAGGCCAATCATTATTTGTATCTTATGAAAAATCAGGAATTAAATCAGTTAATTGATATTTTATTTAAATCAGGGAAAGAAGAAAAATATAAACCCAAAACAATTATTATTGAAGAAGGTATCATTTCAAAAAAATTTTATTATCTGAAAAAGGGAATCCTTAGAGGATGGACAAATTACGATGGTAAAGAAATCTCTTTCCAATTTCTTTTCGAAGATCATATTTTCTGCTCCTCTGAAAGTTTTTTTTATAACAGACCAAGTTCTTACACCATTGAAACAATTGAAAACTGTACAGTATTATCAATAGAAAAAACGGTAATAGACAAATTATCAGAAAACAATGATTTCTTAAATTTATTCAATAAATACCTGATCAGCAGAATCAATGATTATCAGCAACTACTGATATCAAAAATACAGGACAAACCGGAGGTACGATACAAAAAACTGCTTGAAGCAAATCCTGAAATTATTCTTCGTATTCCTCAACATTTAGTTGCATCCTATCTGGGTATTACTCCGGTAAGCTTAAGTAGAATCAGAAATCGTTGAGTGTATATTTCTTTACAATTGTTATCGATTGGCCACCCGGATGCTAAGTACTTTTGTTGAAAATAATATCAACAATGGAAAAATTAATAAAAGCAGTATTTACCGATGTCATTGAAAATAAAAACTACGATGAATCATTGATCAATAAATACTTTAGTGAAGATTATATACAGAGCGTAGACAATGTAACCTTGGATTTTAATTCTTTTAAAAAGCATATTCAGAAATTAAAAGAAAAAGCAGATCAGCAAAATGTGGTATTCGAAAATATAGCAAGTAATGAAACTTCAGTATTTACCAAACATTTTGTCACAAGCGTTCTCAAAAATGGGGAAATTGTAAAACATAAGGTCTTCGCGGAATTTACTATTAAAAACAATAAGGTAATATATTGTGATGAGTTGACTACCTTATTAGAAGGCTCTGCTTCAGAAAAAAAACTCGGCTCAGAAATTTAAGCTCTGCTAAAATATGCAGAAGGGTAAATCTCCCTTGTATTATTTGAAAATGAGAAATGTAAACAAAAATGAGGTAGATATAAATTCTACCTCATTTTCTTTTATTGATCAATTCGTCAACCCTAAAATTAGAGCTCCCTGAAGGCAAGCATCAATTCTTCAAATAGGTTTCAATTACAGAAAGTGCCTTTAAAGTAAGCAGAAAGTTTTACAAGTTTTAAAATCAAAAACAATAGGGTTATTAATTGCAAAGAACAAACTATCTTAGTAGAAGGATCCGTTACTGAAATCCTGCTGAGAGGCCAAATAAATAGAATGTATGGTAAATGACTATAAAAAGTATGATCTTTTTGGAAAGACTTTAATGCAAAAAATTGCATTGACACCACCTTTTAATTTTGATTTCCCTGTTACTGAACAGGCCTGTTTTCTATATGTTCTAAAAGGTGAATTTCAATATCAGATTGATAACGAGGATATTAATATTCCTACAAATTATTCATTGTTCCTGAATTGTATAAGCTCTGGAAAGCAAATACATAATTCACACCCCGAAAGCAATTGTGAAATTGTAATTGTTACTTTTTATCCGGATATATTAAAGAAAATTTATGACCGGGAACTCCCATCATTGCTTCATCCACCAAGGAATATCATTTCAAATCAGTCAAATAAAAAAATAAATAATGAATTTTTAATTCAAAAATACATTGAAGGCTTATTATTTTATTTTGAGAATCCATCTTTGATTAATGAGGATATCCTGATCCTGAAGCTAAAGGAAATCATACTGTTGTTAGCTCAAACACAAAATGCAGAAGCGATACAGGTTATATTATCGCAGCTCTTTTCTCCAATAACTTATACTTTTAAGCAGATCATTGAAGCTAATTTGTTTTCACAATTAACAATTGAACAGCTCGCAGAACAAAATAATCTAAGTGTATCTTCTTTTAAAAGAGAATTTGCCAAACTATACAATGATACTCCCGCCAACTACATTAAAAACAAGAAACTCGAAAAAGCAGCTGAGCTACTTCTGGTTTCGGATCAGCGAATCACCGATATTGCTTTTGATTGTGGATTTAATGATCTGGCAAATTTTACAAAAAGCTTTGGTGATAAATATAACTTAAGTCCTACAAATTATCGTCAGGAACTGAAAAATAAACATTTAAAATAATATTCTATTACTCGATAATTCTTACAATATTCCCCAACAGGATCGGGCGTTCTTAAAGCTAATTTAAGAATGCTTTTTTTATGAACCAAAATCCCAAATAATTGAACGAAATCACAAAGTTATTTTTTCTTTTCTATTGCAATTTTGCAGTGTTCCTCTTAGAGAAACAATAAAGCGGACAGATGACTTTTTATCAACCTGTCGTCTTTAAAACAATAGAATTTATAACATAAAATAATATAAAATGGGACTATCAAGTTTAGGAATTTTTCACACAATTATAGGTATAGCTGCTATAATAGGCGCATTAGTATCGTTTATTAAATATGGAAGGATTAATCTGAGTGAACCATATGGCAAAGTATATTTCTATGGAACCCTTGTTACATCACTCACCGCATTGGGTATCTCAAAACATGGTGGCTTTAATCCAGGGCATGCTTTTTCGATCTTTATCATCATTTTGGTATCCGTGGCCTATTTCCTTTTTTCAAAAAAGCAAAAAAGTAAAAGAGCCCGCTATTTTGAAAACTTCTCACTTTCCTTTAGCTTTTTCCTTTCCCTTGTTCCAACAGTTAATGAAACATTCACCCGTGTTCCACTAGGGCATCCTTTGGCTAAAGATATCACTGATCCAATTATAGGTAAAACCCTCCTTGTTCTTTTTATTCTTTTTATTGCAGGCTCTGTTTATCAGTATATAACGCAGCGAAAGGCAAATAAACAAGGGTCATTTTAAACTCTTAAATTTTTTATTGAATTTCTATCTTATTTACTCTGCTAAAGGGACAACAGGCTCTTCAACGGAAGTCATATCAGCAGCTGCCTTTTTTTTAGCTAAATTGCTAACCCGCCACATTAAAAATATACTGATAAAAGAGATGACAACAATCACATAACCAACTATATCATAATGTTCTAGAGGTGCTCCTTTGCTTTTTTGGGTAACAATGACACCAGCAACAGCTGCTGCAACTCCACCTGCAATTTGTTGTAATGAAGAGTTGATACTCATAAAAGCTCCCCTATCCTGTAAATCTGGTATGGCACTTGTCAGAGCTGAAGAAGGAATCATCCTACTCATAATTCCGATCATCATCAGGATATTGAATATCATAACCAACCATAGCGGTGTTATAGATAAATTGGTATACAGCACACACATGACCACCATCCACAAAGAGGCAACGGCAAATATTTTAAACTTATCGATCTTATCACTTAATTTTCCTATTAACGGCATGATCACGAGTGAGCTTACCCCGGACACCATAAATAACATCGGAAGTTGCTCGTTTGTAAGCCCCAGATTATTGATCGCAAAGGCACTTCCAAAAGGCATCATCATAAAACCACCAATGGAAAGTAAAGCTGTTGCTGTAAAACCTACCCGGTAATTGCCTTTTGCAATGGTATGCCATAAATGCTGGAAGGCAGATTTATCCCTTTGTACAGAAAGATGTTTTACTACAGGCTGCAGTTTCATAAAAATTAAAACAGCAATAATGATACTCAAAGCTGCTACCATCCAGAAAGGAGCCTCCCAACCCCACTGATTAGCTAAATAAAGACCAATAGGCACACCCAAAACCTGGCTGCCACCAAATCCCATCTGAATAAATCCCATCACTCTACCCCTCTGCTGAAGGGCGAATAAATCGGTAATAATGGCCATAGAAATAGAACCTATTACTCCACCAAAAAGACCGGTAATGATTCTGGCAGCAACTAATACCGGATAAGATTGTGCCATTCCACAAAAGATGGTTCCAGCTATAAATCCGATGTAAAAGAAAAGTAAAAGCTTCTTCCGGTCAAACCTATCGGCAAAGCCCGCAGTTAGCAAACCTGAGATACCTGCGCTGAAAGCATAAGCTGAAACCGCAAAACCAAAAGCCGACGGTTTAAGACTAAGTGATTTCATCAGCATGTCGCCAAGCGGAGACATCACCATAAAATCTAATATTACCGTAAACTGCGTAATAGCTAAAATAAATATGACAAACTTTTGATAGCCCGTAAAGGGCAAAGGTTGTTGTTTTTCCATAATTTTAAAATTAATTTACAGCGGTTATCGCCGTTATTTTTTAATTTAAACTGACCATTCAAGTTGTTTTAATCAGTTTCTGTTGTAAATAAAAAATGTGACTGAAATTTCTAATTAGGTCTTCTTAAGCGCCTTGACTACCAGATCAAATGTTTGCCATAAAATCTCATCAGTCATTTTAAACACTTTTCCACCAAGGCTTTTTCCTTCGTTATGAAAACGTGCTAAAGAGTACATAGGCGAAAAAGCAACCGACCAGTAAACTTCAAAAGGCATCTGGTCTAATTCACCTCTCTTAACAGCATTTTCTAAAAACCTTCCTAGAATTTCCTTAAATCCGCGTAAAAAATGATGAAGAAATTCTTCCTGATAACTTGAATTTCTCAATTGTTCAAAGAACAGATGTTTATCCTGATTTGTTGTTATATAACTATATCGGTTTTTCCATTGGACTCTCAACCCTTCTTCAAAATGTGCGTCCGGATCAAAATCTTTAAGAATGGCATCAGACATTTTTTGCCCTACTTCTTTCGCGATCGTTAAAATTAAATCGTCCCTGTCTTTGTAATAGATGTAGGGAGTTGCAACAGAAATTTTGCAGGCTTTAGCCAGCTTGTTCATACTGAATCCTTCCAATCCATCTTTTATGATCATCTTAATTGCTTCTGTCTGAATCAGTTCCCTTTTATCAGTGTCTTTTATGCGCATTTTTCAAATGTTCTAAAATTTCAAGGCGTAAAATTAATGAATATTTATTAATTATAGAAATTATTTTCTCTTAATTTTCCGTAATACAAAAACATCACTACTCTAAGATTAACACAGAGTTAATAAGAGTTTGTTGATTTATTTTTAAACAAAGTTTAGTTTTGTTAACTGATAAATTTGTCTTTGTTCTATGAAAACTAAATTTTTCCTGATATTCATGCTGTTTGCACAATTGGCCGGTGCACAAAATACAAAAACCAAGAATATCGTATTGATTTCTATTGATGGTTACCGCTGGCAGGAAATCTTTAAAGGAGCTGATTCTTCTCTTTTACAAAATAAAAAATTCCGTCAGCAGGATTCTACTGAGGTGTATAAAAAATTCTGGGCTGAAACAGAAGATGAACGTAGAAAAAAATTAATGCCTTTCTTCTGGAATGTAATTTCAAAAAAAGGACAATTATATGGCAACAGGAACCTAAGCAGCCCGGTGAATGTAAAAAATAAATACTGGTTCTCTTACCCCGGAAGAAGTGAAACAGTAACCGGTTTTTATGATGAAAAGATAAATTCTAATTCATATCCAAATAACCCGAACGAAAATGTACTGGAGTTTATAAATAAACAGAAGGACTATCAGGGTAAGGTAGTTACAATTGCTGGCTGGGATGCTGTATCAAAAATTGTAAATCGTGATCGGAATCATATGCCTGTAATCAATCCGTTTGAAAATGCAGAAGGTAAAAACCTAACTGAAGCCCAGAAACTGGCTAATGAAATACAAAATTACCTTCCTAATTATTTTGGCAGATCTGTACGTTGGGACGTGGGTACTTATGCTATTGCTAAAACATATATTGCCGCCAATCATCCTAAAATGGTTTATATTGATTTCGCTGATCCTGACGATCTTGGCCATGCAGGACAATATGATTACTATTTGGATTCCGCACATTATCTGGATGCTATGATTGGAAATCTCTGGGCGGCAATGCAGGCGGATCCTTTTTATAAAGACAATACCACTTTTATTATTTGTCCCGACCATGGAAGAGGTTTAGAAAGTCAGTGGACAAGTCATGGATCATCATCAGAACATTCTAACGAAACATGGTTGATTGCACTAGGACCTGATACTCCCCCATCGGGAGAAATGAAAAATACTTCACAGATCTATCAGGATCAGATTGCTCAAACCATTGCCAGTTTACTTGGATTTACTTTTAAGACTAATCATCCCGTTGGGGAATCTATAAAATCTGTTGTTGGAAAATAAACTTGAATTGCATGTATAAACTTAAAGCCTCGATCATCATTGATCAAGGCTTTATTTTTTAAAGGAAATGATTCAGTTACTTATAAAAAAAAGGTCAGCTAAAATACTTTTGCCTCTTTCATTATCCCTTTTAATAGTTCAAATAAGATTAGATGGAATTATCTTTTACTTTTTTTAGTCGGGCTATCCTTTTTTTCAGGTTCAGGTGTTCTATTTAAGAGAATATCCAATACTTTTTCTGTATAATCGAATTTCTTCTCATGGTAAAGGACATTACTGTCTTTTTTATCGATAATGGTTCCCAATCCGTTTTTTTCAGAAACTGTCATAACAGCATTGTGTATCTGCTCCTCAAAAGGTACAGCCAGGTTTTTTTTCAGTTGACTGACTTCACCATTATTTCCGAATCTTAAGCTGGTAGTGGTTTTAATGTTTTTATCCAAATCAGCTACTTCTTTTTCTCTCTGCTTTAGCTGATCTCCTACTAATAATACTCTTTCGTTATCTAAAGCTGATTTCTTCTTTGCATATTCCGTCTGTATAGCCAGAAGTTCAGACTTCCAGGTATCTATCTGTGCGTTAAGTCTCGCTTCAGCTTCTTTATATTGAGGCATTTTATCCAATATTGCTCTGGTGTCTATAACCCCTATCTTCTGGGCATTAGTAAAGCCAAAAAGTAAGAATAATCCAAATGTAACCGCAATTTTAAAATTTTTCATTATTAAATATATGTTCTAATCATTTTGCAAAACGAACCTGAAAATGATCTAAGTATGTTTACATGCCTGATCAACTGTTGTACGTTTTGGTGTAAAAATATTAATTTTAAACGGTTTTTATCATCTAAAATTGCTGTATTAAAGAATTATTAAAAATTAAAATAAAATTTCCTTTAAAGAGGATATCTTTTTATGACAAATTAGTTTTAATTCAAACTAATTTTTACTATATTTGTTATACAAGTGATGACTTAAAGATTTTAAATAAACTTTATGATCTATCCTCACCTACAGTTAGTTAATCATTACATATGTCTGAAAAACAAAATAACATATCCGAATTAGCTTTAGAACTAGGTCTGGCAATGGGTGAAATGAAAAATCGTCTACGGCAAAAGATCCAAACGAAAGTTAATGAATATGACCCTGATCTTTCTTTTGAACTTATTGAAATACTTGGCCTACTTTCCCGTAATGACGGAATAAACCAACAGGAAATAAGTAATAAAATCAGCAAGGATAAATCAAGCGTAACCTACCTGATTAACAATCTTGTAAAAAGGGAGTTAGTTGAAAGAGTGGAATATACAAATGACCGAAGAAACAAACAGATCTTCCTTACTGTAAAAGGAAAGGAAATTGTAGAAATCGTTTATCCCTGGGCATTGGAACTTTATAAAAAAGCGGCTGATGATATTAGTAAAGATGCTATAAAAAATGCACTTTTCCTAGTAAAAAAAATGACAGCGAATCTCGAATAACTAAGCTTAAATTAATCAATATGAGAACCATACTTGTACCGGTTGACTTTACATCAACTACCGAAAATGCAGTAAAGCTTGCTGCAGAATGGGCAAAACAATATCAATACACCCATATTATTCTTTTAAAAACCTCACAGGAATCTGAATTCGACTACCTGCATATCTCAGAAGGACATGTATTAGTTAATGAGGAAAATGTAAATAGCCTGATCGAAAGTACAGAACAACTCCTTAATAACTTAGTGGATATCATAGTTGAAAAAGCACCTGATTTAAAAGTTTTAAAAGCCGTAAGTGAATGGACACTGACCAGAAGTATCCATGATCTTGTAAAGAATCAGCCTTCTATAGAACTTCTTATTTTGGGAAGTGATGATAAGGCCTCTTCCAGTGACAGTTTTGTTTCAGAGAATATTATTAGCATTGCCAGAACAAGTCCTGTCAAGGCCTTAATAGTTCCTAATGGCTATATATACAGTACAATAAAAAACATCCTGATTCCATGCGATGTAAATGGTATAACAAAATTAGACCGGTTATTTCATCACAAATCCGTTATTGAAAAACAGGATGTTCGGCTGATGTTTTTAAATATTACAAAAGAAGGAGCTGATGGTGATGATGATAAAAAGAAAGAGCTCGAAGAATATATCCGTCAATATCTTACTAAAATCCCTAGCAGTATTCATTATTATAATGATGAAAATATCATCAACGGAATCCTGACTTTCGCAGCATCTAATGAAACGGATCTGATCATTGCTTTACCGGGAAGACATAGTTTCCTGTATTATCTGGCAAACAGGAGTATTTCTGAGGGAATTTATCAAAATGTCAACCAGCCAGTTTTGATATTAAAGTAAGATCTATTCAAATAAATATCAAGCGGGTTTTTCAAAGTCATTTATAACTGATTTAAAATTATTTCATTAATAAAACTCATGAAAAGAATTTTTGTAATAAACGGTAGCGCAAGCAATACCTCAGCAAATCAGAGGCTTATAGATAACTTCGCGAGTCTGACAAAAGATTTTTTTAATCTAAAAGTTTTTAACGCACTTAAGGCACTTCCGCATTTTGACCCTGAACTTTCCATAGATAAGACACCAAAGGCAATCTTAGATTTCAGACAAGAAATTGAAACCGCAGATGGAATTTTAATCTGTACGCCTGAATATGTTTTCAGCATTCCAAGCGGACTTAAAAATGCTATTGAATGGTGTGTAGCGACAACAATATTATCTGAAAAACCCACAGGACTTATTACAGCTTCTGCAAGTGGTGAAAAAGGACATGAAGAATTACAGCTGATAATGAATACTTTAATGGCAAAATTCACTACTGATACGACACTTTTAATTCAGGGTATAAAAGGAAAAATAAATGAACAGGGAGATATAACCGATAGCCTAACTAAAACTGATCTGGAAAGATTTGTCAGTGCATTTGAGAAACTTGTTTCCTGAATCCCATTTGCGGACGGCAGAACAAATCATTATTTAGCCCTATTCCACTACTTTAATCTTTAAACATTCAGCAAATATACTACGTGAAATAAATGCAAAATTTATATTTCATGACAAATAAAAAGTAATGTAAATTTAATTATCATTATTTTATTATTATTTATTCCGTTATATCTTTGTCTCATTCTTAAAACAATGAGATTTGCCTAAAAATATACTTTTAATCCTCTTATTCATCTTTTTCAAAGTCAGCAGTCAGAAATATAACATTCAGTTATATAATACTGATAATGGGCTTCCACAAAACAGCGTTAAGGATATTATAAAAGATAAGTACGGATTTATATGGTTGACCACCGAAAACGGAATTGTAAGATATGATGGTGCTAAATTCCTGGTCTATAAAAACTTCCCATTAAACAGTCAGCGTTTTACCTTTTTCTCTGGAAACACGGATAAAGACAGTATTTTTACTGCCGGAGATTATGGAAGAGTTATACTTATACACAAAAAATTTCCAAAAGTCACTGCTCCATCAAAACGGTTTCCTAATTTGATACTTAAAGATAATATCAATTACTTTTTGTATGGTTCTAATTATAGTTACTCAAAATCTCCAGGTGTATATTTTTATATGAATTTTAAAGATGGGAGATACTACATAAAGGAAAATAATTTAACATTTATTGACTTCCACTCAAAAAATGAAGAAAATCTAAAGATCAGATCTATCTACAAAAATATACCCAGAATTTTCACTATAGATGAAGACTTATTTTATATAGACTTCAGTTCAAAAAAGGTACTTAAAATAAAAAAAGGAAAGATTATAGATTCATATGATGCGCCACTATTAACTGATATTCATAGTAAAGTTTTCTGGAGCAGAATAAATAATCAGGTTCTGATTCAAAATAAAAATATTTTCTATAGCTGCACTTATGAAAATGAGCAGCTAAAAATATCTAAGATCATTCAGATAGATAAAGTAAAAGGTGACAGTTTTATTAGTGTTTACTATGACCAATTTTACAAAAGGCTTTATCTTGGAGGAAGTACGGAAGGTTTACAAATTATAAATTTTTCAGATTTCGTTACCATAAAAAGACCGCCATCAAAACCAGAGTCGGTTTTTTATGCTACTTTACCTTATGACAGCTCTTCGGTCATGAATACATATGGAGAGATCTATAATCGAAATGGCATTGTAAAAAACAAAAATTTCAGAAACACGGTTCCTTTTTTTATGGCGTATGATCCATCTGGAAATATTATAGTAAGAAAGGATGACGATTTAAACATATATACAGAAACAACATCCTATACCGATTACACTACTGTAAAAGATTTTTCTTTAAAGGACTTTTTCTTTGACGGGGAAAAATATTATGTATTACGTTCAAAACCAAAAAAAAATGGCACTCCCGACTTTAGCGGCGTATTTGAAATATACAGAGATCGGTCATTCAGATCTTTAAAAAAGAGATTTTTATTTGATAATGAACCGACAAAATTAATACCACTTGATCAGAACAATATCTTAGTCGGTACTATAAAAGGATTATACAGGATACAGACAGAAACAAACAGAATATACAACATTACCGGAGATAAGGAGTTATCAATCCGTAGTATTATAAAATCAAAAGACGGTAATTTCTGGGTCACTACTTTAGGAAAGGGGTTTTATTTATTAAGAAATAACCGGCTAATTAAAATGCCTTATGATCTTAATAATAACATTTCTTCTTCTCATACTATTTTGGAAGATATGAAAGGTTTTTTTTGGATTCCTACCAATAATGGATTATACAGGGTTTTAGAAAGTCAGCTATTGCAATATGCTCAAAATAAAAGCTCTAAAGTAAATTATTATAGATTTTCAAAAGATTCAGGTTTCAATACCAATGAATTTAATGGCGGCAGTAATGTATGTGGTAATCAATTAGACAATGGTGATTTTGTCATTCCTTCTTTGAATGGTCTTGTTTTTTTTAATCCATTAAAGATCCGAAGTTATTATCCGAAGAATATATACATCGAAAGAGCTCTGATTGATAATAAGGAGCAATGTTTTAAAAATGATCTGCATCTGGAGCAAAAATCTAACAGGATCGATCTATTTATCGATGTCCCTTATTATGCTAATCCTGACAATATTGTTATAGAAGCAAAAATAATGGGCATACAAAATGCAAAATGGGAATCTATCGGAAAAGACAGAAAATTTTCTATTTCCAATCTTGGGTACGGAAAATATTCACTGATTGCAAAAATGCTTGTTTCTGATGATGGAAAATACATTTATAAAAAAATTAATATAATTATCCAGCCTTATTTTTACCAGACGCTATGGTTTAAGATTCTTACTTTTTCAATGTTCTTACTCCTATTATTCCTTTTGGTAAAATGGAGAATCAATTTTCTACAAAAGAAAAATCATGATCTGGAAGAAATTATTAATATCCGTACTAAAAGCCTTTCTACGACTGTAGAAAAATTAGAAATAACAAAAACACAGCTTCATAAGGAAATTGAACAACAAAAAAAACTCATCGGTACAATTACCCATGACATAACAACTCCGGTAAAATTCATTGCCCTAACAGCAAAGGAAATACTGAGTCAAAAAGAATTTGATCAACAGAGGACTGAAAAAATACTTGATTCCATTTACAAGTCATCAGATCAACTGTACAATTTTACAGTCACATTAAAAGAATATGCAGATATATACAGTCATTACCGATCAGATAAAACAGAGGTCTATTCTTTATATAAGCTAATTGAAGAGAAAAAAGTGCTTTTCCATGCCATAGCCGAAAATAATAACACATCTATTAGCAATCTTGTTGAAGAGAATATAATGACACAGATCAGTAAAAATATACTTGCTGCCATTGTTCACAATCTTTTAGATAATGCGGTGAAATACACAAAAAATGGTGAGATAACAATAGATAGCCATATGGATGGTGGGAATATTATTTTACGTATAAGTGACACTGGCATCGGAATGGACGAGCAAAAAATAAAATACTATACAAGGCTACAGAATAATATTGAAAGTGAAAAATTGTTACTTCAAAAATATGGCATGGGCCTGCATCTGGTACTGCAATTATTACAAATGATAGAAAGTAAAATTATCTTCAAAAAAAATGACTCCGGTGGAACCTCCTGCCAATTGATTTTAAAAAATAAAAAAGATGATTAGAAACATTCTTATAGCTGATGATCACCAAGTCGTACTAACAGGAACAAGCCTGATACTGGAATCAAGGATACCCAATATAGCAATTGATCAGGCCGAAGACTATCCGGAAGCTTTAGATAAGATCTCAAAACAAAAATACGATCTTATTATTTTGGATATCAATATGCCAGAGACTAAAAATAAAAAAATGATCCCTGAAATTAAAGAGCTTGATCCCGATATAAAAATTCTTATATTCTCAGCCTATGAGGAAGAAATAGCGGTACAATATATAAAAGAAGGAGCCAATGGATATCTTAGTAAGCTGAGTAAAGTTGATGAGATTTCAGAAGCAGTGAATAGAATATTTTCAGAAGGCTACTATTATCCATCCAGTATTGTCCACCAACTATTAAAGTTTTCCCCTTTAGATTCTATAAAAAATCTCTCAGAAAGGGAATATGAAATTTTTATTCTCATGGTAAAGGGATATGGGAATTTAGAAATCTCAAATGAACTGAATATTCAGATGAGTACAATCAGTACTTACAAAAAAAGAATCCATAACAAGCTAAAAACCAACCACCTTGCTGACCTGATTAAGCTTTACCAAACCTATATATCCTAGAATAAAGCTTTTCCATAATGGTATTCTTTTTTTGCTATTCATTAAATAACTCTTCTTTTGCAGTTATAAAATACACTATTTAAAATTATCAACTTAAAAAGAATGATGTAGAAAATTTTCTACATCATTCTTTACTTCATTCTACATACTATAAGATCCCTTGTAGCAGTATTTCCTATAATTTTACACCAACAAATGAAATATAAATGTACCTGCTTATTTTCTAGTAATGAAGGACTTTTAAAAGCATCATAACCATTAAAATATTTAATAAATGCGTAGAAATTTTACACCACTATTGAAAACAATAGGATTATTCATTTCAACAGTCACTTTTGCACAAACAGGAAATGTTGGAATAAATACGGTAACCCCAGGATCGACAATAGATATCAATGGATCTGTAGCTGCCAGTTACAGGGCAGTTAGTGCAACATCTTACAATTTGACCGCAACCGATTTCCATGTTTCATATAATGGCACTGCTAATGCGGTATTCAGTCTTCCCCCGGCAATTAATGGAGTTGGAAACTTCAAAGGACGTATCTATACGATTAAGAATAATACCAATTTCACAATAACAGTAAACTCTGCAGCTCCAGAAACAATTAACGGAAATACAAACGTTTCAGTACCTGCCAATCAAAGCGTACAGTTGATCAATACAGGACTAACGGGAGCAACGAGCACATGGGAGGCTACAACAGCCAATAGTAGTGCAACTACTGCCAGTAATGGACTTACGCTTTCGGGTAATGATGTAAAATTAGGAGGCGCTCTTTCCCAGGCTACAGATATTGCTACCACAGGAAACAATTTAAGTGTAACCGGTACAGGTAAAGTTTTATTAGGTACAAATACAGTTCCGGCAGGAGCTGCCAATGCGAAAATAGTTATTGATAATGGAACAACAAACGGAGCATTACAAATTAAAGATGGTACACAACAATTAGGATATGTATTAACCAGTGATTCCAATGGATTAGCGACGTGGTCATCTACAGTTACCACCGCTTTTGCCAATAACTGGACATCTTATACAGGAACATTGGTCAATCCTTTCACCGGAAATGCAGGTGGAGATAATCTAGCCACAGGAATATCCGTAAACATTCCTGCCAAAGGATGGTATTTTTTCCGTTCTGGAATTACAATCACATCTACTTGTAATGATTACTGGTTTTACATAGGTGGTATAGGAGAAGTATGGAAAGCATATTGTGGAACCGGCAGCCCTGATCCTATTAATTTTGTACCAAGAGATCAGACCAGAGTATTATACTTCGCAGCTCCCGGAATTTATCCTATAGTTGCTCACAAAACGAATTTAGTAGTTCCGACGGGATTTAATGGTGGAAACCCTTCTTTTTACTTAGATTTTGTAAAGTTCCAAAATTAATATAATATAAACTTTCAGTTCATAAAAATGAACAACAGAAATTATTTAAATACTAATGATCTAAATACCATTTAAAAACAACAATTTTATATGAGAAGAAATTCAATTTTCCTTACCTTATTACTAATTTTAAATAGTATTCTAATCTACTCACAAGCTGGAAATGTAGGCATTAATACCACTACTCCCGGTAGTACTTTAACGGTGAGCGGATCATTTGCAGCCACGTATAGATCGGTTACGACAAGTGGAACTGTAGATCCCAAAGATTACTATATAGCTTATAATGGTAACAGTAATGGAACTTTAACTCTGCCCGCAGCCATAAATGGATCCGGAAATTTTATGGGTAGGACCTACCATTTTAAAAATACAGGAACTGCCCAACTTTCCATCACCGCCAATGGAACTGAATTAATTGACAATCAAAGTGGAACTGGTATAACAACAGTAAATGTACCTCCTGGTTACTATGCATTTTTTATTAGCAAAGGAACGATCACAGGAACAACATGGGAACTTATTTTACTGTCGAGTTCTGATAATTTACCGGTAGCAGCTTCTACCTATCCCTTTTCAACGGTAAGTACTGCAACCAGGCAAAACCTTACAGCAAGCACAGGCCCTTATATTACATCTGAAATACATTATCCTGAAGGAACGGTAATAAATACAGGAAATGTTCTTAACACTGTAAATGGAAAATTCACAGCACCTACCAATGGATATTATATGTTCTACGGATCTACACAGTTCGATAATGGCTCTGTTCCAGGTGCTCCCAATTTTGCCTGGGTGGTTTTATATCTTATAAAGAATTACAGTACAAATCCCAATAACATATTAGTTCAGTCTTATCATCCTAATCCAGGCACATTAATAGGTAAAAATGTCTCTTGTATTGCCTATTTAAATGCAGGTGAAACAGTAAGCATGGCAGCAGCAGCTGCAGTAACAAGTGGTAATGTCTACCAAGTGGTTGTAAGCTCTTTATATGGTTATAAAATCGCTAATTAATAATATATCATACTAGGAGAATCATTCATAGATATGCTATTCATCGTTTATAGATTCTAATAACACAATGGAAACTCAAACATGTAGAAATCCCTCATTTTACAAGATTTAACAAGTGGCTGTCTTAAAGGGCAGCCACTTTGTTTTTAAAAATTCACAAAACATAGGTAAGTATCCAAACATTTTGACGGAGGAGTAAGGCCAAAGAACTGCTATGTTTCATTTTTTTTAAAATGTTAAAAAGCTAATTTAAAATACTCCCTATTAATTTATTTCGAGCGTTTTTATACAACAAAAACTCTGAATTTTAATTTTATATACGATTTATTTCATTATTTTTAGTCTAGCAATAAAGCCATAAACTGCATTTAATCAAACAAAATCATTATGGAAAAATTTGACGTAATTATTATTGGTTCAGGACAGGCAGGAACTCCACTTGCAAAAAGGTTATCTAAAGAAGGTAAGCGTATTGCACTTGTCGAGTCAGATTTTGTTGGTGGGACATGTGTGAACTACGGATGTACACCCACCAAGACATTAGTAGGATCAGCCAAAGTCATCTTTCAGGCCCAAAATGCCACAAAATATGGCATTACATTAAATAATAATGCACCCGATTTTCAACTAATTAATCAGCAGAAGAACAAGGTTGTAACTCATTCCCGGGAAGGTTTGGAAAAATCACTTTTTGAAGATCCCAATATTAAATTTTTTCATGGAAAAGGTAGCTTTTCAGGACATAAACAGATACGAGTAGAATTTGCAGATTCAAGCGATATTTTTATTACAGCATCATTGATATTTATTAATACGGGAACAAGAGACCGGATTCCTGAAATAAAGGGATTAACAGGCGTAAATTACCTTACATCAAAGACTCTTTTAACCCTTGAACACTTACCCAAAAAGTTACTTATTATTGGGGGTGGTTATGTTGCGCTTGAATTTTCACAGATTTTCAGTCGATTGGGCAGTCAGGTCACGATTATAGAGCAGTCAGCCAAATTATTACCTAAAGAAGATGATGATGTTGGATCTATGATCACACAGATTCTTACAGCAGAAGGGGTAAAAATTATCACGGATGCAGTGGTTAATAGTGTATGCTCAAATGCAGATGAATCCATTCAAATAGAACTGTCATCAGGAGAGAAACCTTTTACAATATCAGGAACCCATGTTTTAGTCGCTACCGGTAGAATACCCAATACTGAAACACTCAATCTATCAAAATCAAATATTCCAATGGACGGAAGGGGATTTATTCCTGTTAACGATTATCTGGAAACAACGGAAGCGGGCATCTATGCTCTTGGAGATGTAAAGGGTGGACCTGCATTTACTCACGTGTCATATCATGACTATCTTGTTGTGGCCGACCATTTATTTGGCAAAAAAACTTCTACTATTCGCGATCGATTGATTCCCTACTGTGTTTTTATTGATCCTGAGCTTGGAAGAATTGGGATCACGGAAAAAGAAGCCCGTGAAAGAAATCTGAATTTTTCTGTAGCTAAAATGGATGCATCCTCTATAGCAAGGGCTGTAGAAACTGACGAAACAATAGGTTTCGTAAAGGCGATTGTGGACCATAATACTAAGAAGATTTTGGGAGTTGCAGCACTATGTGCGGGAGGTGGTGAGTTCATGTCTATATTGCAGATCGCTATGTTGGGCGGGTTGACTTATGACCAATTACGCGATACCATGTTCGCCCATCCTACCTATGCCGAGGCAATTAACAATCTCTTTAATCCAGCCCATCTAAAACCAGGCATTTCATCATGATAAATTTTTAAAATAGTAAGCATCAGTGCCTCTCTTTCAAGGTAATCATTAAAGTTCATTAATATTAAAATAAAATTTCGAAATACTGAAACTATAATTCTTGCCTCTCGACAAAAAAAAGATGACTACAGAAAGTCTATCCTCAATATGGCTTCAAACAGTCTCGATTTAACTACAAATCCTGCTATTTTAATATCCAAATTTGCTGTATTAATTTAAATCAATTAAAATTATGCAGACAAATGAACAAAAAGTAGCATTGGTTTCAGGTGCGAATACTGGGATAGGTTTTCAAATTGCTAAGGCCCTCACCAATAATGGATACGCAGTTTATGTAGGTTCCCGTAATCTTCAAAAGGGCATGACAGCTGTCGCAGAGATTGGCGGTCAAGCAAAAGCTATTCAATTAGATATCACTGATTCCAATTCCATCGATGCGGCAGTAAAAATAATAGAAAATGAATTTGGGTACCTTACATTGTTAGTGAATAACGCAGCCATCTCACATGCTGGCCATTCCGGACGTACAATGGAAGAAGTATTGGGAGCACAACGGGCAAGCATTGTACCTATCAACGAAATAGAAACCGTTTGGAAGACAAATGTATTCGGTACTTTAGAAATCACGCAAGCCTTTTTGCCTTTATTACAAAATGCACCTGCTGCGCGTATTGTGACGGTTTCCAGTGCATTGGGATCTCTCGTGTTGAACTCAAATCCGGAAAACCCTTACCGTTCGGCATTTGATGCGGTTTATGGAGCTTCTAAAACAGCACTCAATGGGATTTTTCTTTCTCTAGCCATAGAATTGGAAAACACCAACATCAAAGTCCATCTTGTAAGTCCTGGTTTTACCGCTACGGCACTCAATAATTTTCAGGGAACAGATACAGTGGAAGAAGGATCGGTTGAACCAATAAGAGTGGCCTTGGCAGAAGATATCCCAACAGGAAGCTTTACAGGACCCAGCAATTTTTCGGGAGTAAACAACAGTCTTCCGTGGTAGGAATTCATTAAACCAAAAACTTATGGTAATCAATTTGTCATAAGTTTTTTTACAAATTTATGTAATGAAAAATAAAAACGATAAATTGATCCGGTTAAATGATAGATTTTAATTTTCGTGACTGATTCCATTTCTTTTTACAATTTCTGCTTGCTTTAAAGATGAGTTAAAAATACAAATTTCCTTTGTCTCTATTATTGACTCAAAAACTGTTTCAATACCTACTAATCAAAATACACAGGAGATCAATACAGGAAGGTATTACTTCTTCTTTCATTACAAAAGCAGCTTTGCAATGAATATTTAATTCTCTCTGATGTGAAAATTTAACATTTAGAACATACTCTATTCAATTTATTATTTTAAATTTATTATTCTATTACCAAACATATTGCATTATGAATAAATTATCATCAGACACTTCATGAATTTTAACAAATAAAAAAAACAATATTAAACTTTTAACCAAATCAAAAAAACTAATATGTCAAACATCAATTCAACATCAGAAACACAAAAAAATTTAACCTCAGTTTCTCTATCTCCGGAAGACAGATATAAACTTCTAAATGAGTTTAATGACACCAGTTGGAGCTTCCAGAAAGAACAAACTTTGGTTTCTCTTTTCCAAAAACAAGTCAGTCTTCATGCAGATCATACAGCAGCCATCTATCAGAATCGACAAATAACCTACCGCGAGCTGGATCAGAAAAGCAATCAGCTTGCCAATATCCTGATCGCAAAAGGAGTAACAGAAGGTATGTTTGTTCCCGTCTGGCTCGACCGCTCACTGGAATGGATCATTGCCATTCTCGGAGTTTTAAAAACAGGTGCAGCTTATGTACCTATAGATCCGGCGTATCCTGTAAAACGTGTAGAATATATTCTTAATGATACTAAAGCAGAAATCATTATTACCAATCATACCCTCAGCCAATCATTTGCAGGAAGTAAAATCTGCCAGATTTTTTATCTCGATCAAAAAGAAGATCTCACAAATTTATCCGTTCAACAACCGGAGGTTATCCCCCATTACTATGCCCTTGCTTATACAATTTATACCTCTGGCTCAACAGGAAATCCTAAAGGAGTAATGATTACTCATGAAAGCATCCAGCATTTAGTATCCTGGCATAACAGTCATTTTAATGTAGATCATACTTCTCACCTAACTCTGGTTGCAGGATTAGCATTTGATATATCAGTATGGGAAACCTGGTCAGCCCTTACTGCGGGTGCAACTCTTTTTATAACAAATAGTGAAGAAAGGACTGCGGCTTCGGCATTGGTTAACTTTTATCACAAGAACAGAATTACTCACGGTTTCGTACCTACTGTTTTAGCTCCGGCAGTTGTAGCACAGACTAAAAATTACGGTGACCTTGCACTGCAATATCTTTTCACAGGAGGTGAAAAACTTAAACCGGTACTTACTAACGGATTAAGCTATGAGCTTATTGATTATTACGGACCTACAGAATGTACAGTTTATGCTACTTTTAAAAAGGTAAAAGATATTAATGGAGAATATGTTTCTTCAATTGGTAAACCTATAGCAAATGCTAAAGCTTATATTCTGGGAAACCAAATGGAACTATTGCCGATAGGTGCAACTGGAGAACTGTATATTAGTGGAATTTTATTAGCTAAAGGATATCTTAATAATGAAGAACTCACCTCTTCAAAGTTCATTGTCAATCCTTTTATGGAAACTGAAAAATTGTATCGTACAGGAGATCTTGCCAGATGGACTTCAGAGGGAGATATTCAATTTCTTGGACGAATTGATAATCAGGTGAAAATTAGAGGATTCCGTGTTGAATTAGGAGAAATAGAACGCACCTTTGACCGGTTGGAGGGAATACAGGAAGCGATTGTAATCACAAAAAACACTTCAGGAGATAACAAATACCTAACTACTTTTATTGTTTTAAAACCTAATGTGGAAAAAAACATTGCACTGATCAGAAATCAGCTCAAAGAGGAATTGCCAGGGTATATGATTCCCGCACAGATTATTGCTATTGATAAAATACCATTAACGGCCAATGGAAAAACAAATACTGATCTTTTACAGAGCTTAGCTGATAAGGAAGCTAAGGAACTTATCTCCCACGAACCACCAACAAATGAGACCGAAAGAATTATCGCAGATATTTGGTCATCAGAACTAGAACTTCCCATCATTAATATGACAGATCAGTTCTTTGATATTGGCGGAAATTCTCTTTTAGTAGCTATTGTAGCTGTTGCATTACAGGAAAAATTAAATGTAAAAGTATACCTACGCGATATTTATCAATATCCTGTATTACGAAATCTCGCTAATGTACTGATAGCTCGTGCTAAGGAAGTAAGGGAGGCAATTCCTCTCGAAGATGTGGAGCCTTATGTTGAATTACAGCAAGATGTCTACCTGAATCCCGGAACCTATTTTGAGGATAATTTTGATCCAAAAAAAATTGAAGATCCATCAGCAATATTGTTGACCGGTGCCACAGGATTTGTAGGAATTCATCTTTTACAGGAACTTTTAGATACAACTACCGCAGATATTTATTGTCTGGTAAGAGCCCAGGATGAATTTCATGCAATGGAAAAAATAGACAAGTGTTTTATTCAATTTCATGTCCCTCAAAACCATGAACAGCGATCAAGAATTATCCCTGTTTTAGGTGATCTGGCAGTACCTTCGCTCGGATTATCAGAGGAAATATTTAATATGCTGGCAACAACTATTGATCTGATTTATCATTCCGGTAGTTCCGTAAACTTTATTGAGCCTTATTCTTATATGAAAGCTCCCAATGTTGATGGGCTCAGAGAAATTATAAGACTTGCAGGAGCTCAAAGAACAAAATGCCTTGCTTTGTTATCTACTATTTCTGTTTACAGTTGGGGACATGTGTTTACCGGAAAAAAAGTAATGCTGGAATCTGATGATATTGAACAAAACATTGTATCAGTAAGTAAAGATATCGGCTACGTCAGAAGTAAGTACGTAATGGAAGCCATAGCCGATCTGGCCGCAAAAGAAGGTCTCCCATTAATTACTTATCGTCTGGGATATGCAATGTGCCATAGTGAATCCGGAGCAAGTGCGCCCTATCAGTGGTGGTCGGGTCTGGTGAAAAACTGTATTGAATTTAAGTCTTACCCTGCATTAACAGAGTTAAGAGAAGGTTTGATAACAGTCGACTATATGACTAAATCAATGGCTTATATTACAAAAAATAAAAATGCCATCGGAAAGAAATTCAATCTGATTGCCAGCCCGGAGACCAATCTGACCTTGGAAGGTTTCTTTGACCTGCTTAAAAAAAATTACCCCTACCACCTTAGCCCCCTTCCCTATAAAGAATGGCGAAAACATTGGGAGAATGACAGCAAAAACAGATTATACCCATTGACAAGTTTGTTTAAAGATAATATGCATGAAGGTTTGTCTACGGTGGAACTTTATCAGCATACTTACATTTGGGACTGTTCAAATGTACAGGAGTTCCTCAAAGATTCTGATATTAAAGAACCTGTGTTCGACAAACCACTCCTCGATTCTTATTTAAAGTATCTTGGCCTGCATTCTTAGTTATGGTTTATCCCCGGTTCTGGCCGGGGATTTTATTTGAAAATCTTCTGAGCAAACTGATATAGAGATCTTCTCCAGGTAAGCCATTCGTGATAAGTGCCCGCAGAACTGTATAAAGTGTAAGAATACTTATTTTGGCTAAAAAAATCATTCAATGTTTTATTAAATTCAAAAAACC
The DNA here is from genome assembly GCF_058790395.1 of Chryseobacterium sp. FW101-FHT12H09. Taxonomy (NCBI): domain Bacteria; kingdom Pseudomonadati; phylum Bacteroidota; class Flavobacteriia; order Flavobacteriales; family Weeksellaceae; genus Chryseobacterium; species Chryseobacterium sp. FW101-FHT12H09. The sequence goes on from NZ_JBYTCP010000004.1 coordinate 483,750, forward strand.
TTGCCTCTTCTTTTTCCCCGATTCCAATAAAAAAGTAAGGCTTTTTCTTTGATTTTAATAAGTTTCCGATTGGAAGTTCTTTAAAAGGGTCGGATTCGGTACCTTCATAAATCACTGGGCTAAATACCCCAATTGCTGAAAACATCTCAGGATGACTAGCTCCGATAAGCATAGCCTGATAACTTCCACGAGAAAGTCCGGCAATAGCTTTTTTATCAGTCGTTTTATATTTCTTTTCAATATAGGGAATCAGCTCCTGAGTAAGGATTTTGTCAAGGTTTTTGGAAGAAAGAACAGTTCTTGGATAATCATCTGCCATCTTTTCTTCTTCTGGATTTAACGCAACTCCATAATCCATAACCACGATCATTTCCTTAGCTTTTTTCTCTGCAAAAAGGTTATCAAGAATTTGGCGGATAAAACCTTGTTTTTCCCATCCTGTAATATCTTCTCCTGTACCATGATATAAGTACAGAACAGGTAGCTTCTCCGATCCGTAATTCGGGGGAAGATATACTTTAAAATTTCTTTTACCCTGTGTTATATTCGAATTTAGGCTGTCCTCAACTATTTCCCCATGTTTTACATTTTTCTCCATAAAAAAATCTTCTCCTGAGGGAACTTCAATACCACTGGTAGGTTGGCCATAGCCAAAATACAGCTGTGTATTTGGATCATTTACCCGTTTGCCATCCACATTCAACCAGTAATAATGAAACCCTATTTCCAACGGTGTTGTTGAGATATTCCAAAAGCCATCTTTATCTTTTGAAACAAGGGATTTTATACTTTTCATTCCATCACCACCATCTAAGGTCACCGATTTTGCATCTGGAAAATAAACACGAAATTTCGCTTTCCTCTCTGCATCTATTTTAGGAAATGCTTTTCCAGGCAAGGCTGTAGAAGTAATTGTATAGGTTTGGGAAAATGCTATTGAAGAAAATAAAATGAAACTAAGAAATATCTTTTGTAGGTACTGCATTATTTTAGTTTTAAAAAATAAGAAAATCATAATCATTCATCACAAGACACCATTTTTAAGAAAGGTCTTAAATCAGTCTTTAAGTTAACATTAGGTAATTTCATTTCAATATTAAGGAAATATTTATAGAAAAATAGTCAAAGACAGAATTTTCAAAAATTATCGAAGTTTAATTTAAAATCAAAAAAATAAATGAAAATCAAGAATATAAATACTTAGAACTTAACAATGATTAATCAAATTACAGATAAAATAATACTTCAAAACCTACATTCCATAAGTAAACTAATTGAATATTAATATTTTAATAATAATTTCACTTCAATTAACCAAAATTGATTAATTTAGAATGAACTAAACGTAATCTGCAAAACTAAAGCAGAATAGCAAATTATAAAATTAAATTCTTATGAAAAATTTAAAAAAAATCAACAGACAAGAAATGAAAACCATCCAGGGCGGCATTAACTGCATGGGTGGACAACTGTGTTTGATCAACGGAAAATGGCAGTGTATGCCATATGACGGATGTGGTGGCGGAAATCAACCGTAATTCTTAAGTTCAACCAAATTACTTTATTATGAAAAATTTTAAGAAAATTTCAAGAGATCACCTGAAGAATATTAATGGTGGTGCCGTGACGTGCTCTGAAGCATGTTGTCCTCCTCCAGGAACAAAAAGATGTCCTTGGGTGTATTGTTTTGCACCATGTGAGATATTGAGCTAAATACTACAAGTTTTTAGATCATATAAAAGCTGTCCTTTTGGGCAGCTTTTTTTTAATGTAAAATAATAATGAAATAATATTTCCACTAAAAATAGTTGACTTAGTCAACTATTGTGTATTTTTACATTATGAAACAAGAATATATTGACCAAATAAGATCCTTTAACAGGAATTATACGCAGGTACTGGGGCTGCTTAACAAAGGTATCCTGGATGGGGACCTTGGCATTTCGGAGGTTAGGGTTATGCGTGAAATTTATTTCAATTCTGATATAACACCAACACAAATCGCCAGTACTCTTGAATTAGATAAAGGTTTCTTAAGCCGGATACTTAAACGTTTTGAAAAATTGGGTCTCACTATTAAAAAGAAATCTGGAGAAGACCATCGCTCAAATATTATTAATCTTACAGATGTAGGTCGTATGACGTATGAAAAAATAAATCTTGATTCGGACAATCATATAGAAAATTTATTTACTGACTTTTCCAAAGAGAAATTGAAAACCATCATTCGATGTATGAATACCATCGATTCACTTCTTCACCAAAAGGATGATCATGACCCAGTTGACCCTATCATTATTCGTCCGATTGAAGAAAAGGACAATGAGCAATTAGCGGCTCTTATTCGTCAGGTATTTGATGAATTCAATGCTTCTAAAAAAGGAAGCGTGTATGATGATCCCCAGACAGATATATTATATCAACATTTTCTACATCCTTCTGCTGAATATTGGGTAGTAGAATGTAATCATACAATTTTAGGAGGGTGTGGCTTTTATCCAACCCCAGGACTACCTTCATCATGTGCGGAGATTGTCAAGTTCTACCTTTCAGATAAATTAAGGGGAAATGGTATTGGCTTATATCTTCTTAATATGATTGAAGAAAGAGCAAAAAAAGCTGGTTACCATCAACTCTACCTGGAATCCTTCGAGGTATTTCAAGGTGCAGTATCTTTATATGAAAAACTGGGTTACAAACATTTAGATGACTCACTCGGTAATTCAGGACATTACGCTACAACAATTCATATGTTGAAAAGTATCGATTAGAAAATGACAGAAAAGTTAATAATCTTAAAATCAAAATCTAAACTTCAACATCACCAGTTATCACTTTTCCATCACGTTTGTAAGTGGCTATAATAACTCCTTTTGATGTTACCTGATTTTCCGTTAATGTAAATGCCGCCGGAATCATATTATTTTCAAATAGCTTTTTCCCTTCACCAAGTATTAAGGGGTAAATTTTGAGCCGCATTTCATCAACGAGATCATGTTTTAGCAGCAATTGGACAAGCTTACTGCTACCCCAAACCTGAATATCAGCGCCTTCCGAATTCTTGAGCATTTTGATATCTTCAAGACTTTTGATAAAAGTGGTGTTTTCCCAATCTGATTCTTCCATGGTGTGAGACAGAATATATTTATTACCATCATTGATACCTGGCCAGAAGTCAGCATGCTGAGGCCAATAGGATGAAAAAATATCAAAGGTTTTCCTACCCAAAAGATAATCCGATGGCTTCATTTCTTCTTTCATGATCTCGCCGAAAAGCTCATCCCCGTAAGACACCGTCCATCCACCATATTTGAAGTCTCCGGATACGTCTTCCTGAGGTCCACCAGGAGCCTGGATAACACCATCCAATGTCATCATTGATAAAACAGTTATTTTCCTCATCTTATTATTTTTTCGTAGTCTAAATCTGAATTTAATTACTTTAAAAAACTGTTCAAATAACCCAAAATAATTGAAGTCTGCATCATAAGGCTGACATGGCTCTGTCCTGGAACGATGGCTAATTGAGATTTTGGCATAGGTTTAAAATCTGCAGAAATGCCACCTCCCAACAATTTATATGTTTTTGCCAGCTCTACTTTATCCAGTCCGTCATTGTCTCCAGAAATAATTAATACAGGTGAAGAAATTTTCGAAATATTATTGTCTCCAAAGTCATATGGAACTCCAGCGGAAGCAATCATCTGCTCTAAGAATTTTGTCCATTTTGTTTTATCAGGTGCTACTGCATCATACGCAGTCTGCATAGGGCTGTTTGCAAAAAGTTCTGGCTTCATGTTCTTAAAAGCATTGTTTATCTCAGGTAGCCAACCACTACTTTTATAGGTCGCAGAAATGATTACCAGGTTCTTAAGTCGTTTAGGACTTTGGATAGCAAATTCGTATGCTATAGCACCTCCAAAGCTATACCCTACTACATCGGCACTTTCAATTTTCAGATAATCCATGACTCCAACTACATCACTTGCTAAGGTAGCATGAGACAATTTTCTATCTGAAAATGCTGTATGTCCATGTCCCTGCAATTCAATTGCAATGACTTTCCTTGTTTTTGACAGCTCTGGAATTAACTGCCCCCAGTTTGTGTCAATGGTCATAAAAGCGCCATGCAATAGAACAATGGGTCTACCCTCACCATATACTTCATAATAAACTTTAATACCATTAACCGGTACGTAGCCACTGTTAGAAGGCTTTATTTGTTGCCCATATAATTGCGATGCTGTAAACATCATAATAACAACCATTACTAATGGCGTAAGGAACTTACAGGAATTTAATAGATTTTTCATAATTATATTTGATTTTGTTTAACCAAAATTAGTAATCTATCATGAAAATTAACTTACCATAAGGCAAGATTTTATTTTGAAGCTATAAAGGACCTAAGAAAAGCAGATCTTTCTATATTTTAAAAAAAAAGAAAAAATTAAACATGTTTTTTTATTATCCAGTTCCACCATATATCCTACCATTAATAATTAAAAAAATGTATTATTCCCATTTTACTGCCAGAATTCATTGCTTCATAGAAATGTTTACTTTATCAAAATATACAATCTTTATCAAACCCTTTTCTTTGATTTTTCTGTATTCTTCTCTCTCAACATCAATCCTTTTCTTTTCACCGTTAAAAGTATTTATTAAAAATATTTTGAAAATTACTTTACATTTGTAAGTAGTTACCATTTTGATATATAGGAACATAAAGTAAAACCTGGTATTAATTTCCGGAAAATAGATAATGTCAATCACCAATTGTAACCGGAGTCAGATAAGTTGCAAAAAGATATATTATAAGTTTTAATAAAATCATCATATGCAGATTTTACCTTCCACAATTTTAGTACCCTACATAAAGAACTTTACTGTTGTTACGATTGACAGGGATATTGATAATGAGGTATTTTATCCAAGTGGATATGTAGATTTAATCATTAATTTATCTGGAGGGGCAGCCGCCACTATTATCAATGGTAAACGGAAGAACACTCCAGATATAGAATTGTTGGGACATCTTACCCTTCCAACCAGGCTCACAGTAAAAAAATATACATCTATTCTTATTGCTCGTATTTACCCGTATGCTGCATCATTATTCTTTTCAGCCCCTTTATCCGAATTCACTAACTATGCCACAGATATGTATGATGTGGCCAATGCAGAAAACAAGGAATTATATGATCGCATAATGCTGACAGAAGGACTCATCTCTAAAATCAGTATTTTGGAAACTCACTTTCTTAAGCAACTGAAAAAAAACGAAACGCGGTTAAAGAAAATTTCAATTATCCAGACCCTCAGCCAAAAGTTTTTTCTCGATCACCAACCATTAGCCCTCTCTACTATTGCGCAGAACTCAGGACTGTCTGAAAGATATATCCAAAAGCTTTATATGATGAATATGGGTATTAGTCCATCAGCCTTTTCTGGAGTAATACGGTTTAATAAGAGTTTACAGATGGTACTGAATACAGCAGCATCACTTACTGAAATAGCTTATGCATGTGGATATTACGATCAGGCACATTTCATTAAGGAGTTCAGAAAATTTACAGCTATTACTCCATTTGCATCCAGGAACTCACTGATAAAAAATGATGCTGAATTTCAACAAGCCGTCAACATCGGTTTCTGAATCTATTTCACCGGGTGGTTACTGCTGAACATATCGCGATGCATCTTCCAACCTTCGTTTGTATTTTTCCAGATAACAATTACTTTTCCATCATCCAGTTTCTTACCCTCCAGATCTGTCATCTCATAATAACTTTCCTCTGTTACATATGTTTTACCGTCTCCATAAAGGTTCTGGATAGAAAATTTAACATGTACTTTAGGTCCGGACTTAAAGAATATTCCTATTTCTTTACTCCCACATACTGGTGTAGCGTTTGGAGGAAAGAGACAGGCATCATCGGTATATCGGGTCAGGATGGATCCATCATTTTTATTAGCAAGGTCAGCGTAGATAGCATTGCTCGCTTCAATTGTCTTTCTCACAGAACTAAAGGCATCACTGGTTTGAGCATTACACCAAAAAGCTAATGTCAGCAATCCACTTAAAACAAGTATTTTTTTCATTTCAATTTTTTATTCAAAGTAAATCATCTTTACTCACTAAAAATTGTAAAATAGCGAACAAATTATATGGATACAAAATATATAAATAAATCAATTTCCAGCAAAAATCTATTTTGAAAAGAACGAGAGATTGCTTTCCTATAAAAATTGACAGAAGCTTATATGTGCCAATTTTGTTGAAGGACTTTTAAAAAACATAATTAAGATCAAGCCCTGAAAACATTACCGGTTCTCCTTTACCAATCACACTCCCTAATCTAACCTCTAAAGGTAATATCATCTGTGCCGGAATCCTTAACCACAAGGGCATATTGTAATAATTGATATTAAAAAGTGGTCCTAGCTGTATGCCCACAGAGGGTACAAATACAATAGAAGCTTTTCCTTCCTGAAATTCAACCCCACCTTCCATATAACTGATAAAACCCAAAAACTTTTTATCCGTGATCCAATAATCATAATTGCTCCTGACACCTCCTTTTAACAAATAAACTCTTTGCCTGGGCAATTCAGAACCGAATTGGCCAATACTCCCAAATCCATAACTCAGCGTATAACCATTAAAATAATCCAACATTCCTCTTTTTGTTCCCAATTCATTATACTCATACCGTTTTGAGAAAAGCCCAAACTTCAACCTGAATTCACCGCTTTCCAAATTAGCACTTTTAAATGCTCTCGAATTAAAACCAAAGACTATAGAATTTCCAATCCTACTCCTGATGAAGTTTCGGTCTGGTAATATCTGACTCGCCTTCCTGGCCTCTACTGTAATCAGGCTGTCAGGAAGGAGATTGTTTAAATCGGTATTATAGGGGATCGGTATCAGCCATAGAGGTTTAATAGAATCTAACAAATCATCAGCCTTCATACTTCCAATTAACTTCCCTGAATATGCATCAAACACTTCTGAAAGCGAAACCTGAACGGCCTCAATTATCCTGTCAGCACCACTCTTTTCCAATGATCCATCACCATAAGCTTTCCATACCTCTCCTCGCCTATTGACCACCATACTTCCTTTCATCGAATAAAAATCATGCAATGCTTTATTATTGGTAAAAGATGCCAATGGACTCCTGTTTACCACAAGATGCCCTGATGAAAAAGCATCTTCCAGAAAATGGTCTGCAAAACTGTTAAACAATATAGCCTGTTGTAACCATGTTTCTGCACGTTCCTGATCAAATTCCTTAAGCTTACCAGCTTTTGCAGCAAGATCCATGGCTATTAAGTGCACCGTCACATACATTGTTAGTGCATTTGTCTTTTTCAACTTTTGAAATACAGCTTTCACTTTGGTTTTATTCTGTGCATCCTGTACCCAAGCCGGTTTAAAAGCATTAAGCTGCGAGCGTAGGTCTTTGCCATACAGATAAAAATGCGACATATTAGCTACTGCTAACAGCGCATATCGCATATCGAGCCCAGCCAGCTTTGCATCGGGTGCTGCCAATTGTCCCTGATCAATATATAATTGGTGCATAGTGATGATCTGTTGGATCACGGATTCTTTATTACGCAATTGCTCTTCAAGCAATACCGGATCTATTTCATGGTCTCCATTAAGCCCGTTTAATATACCATAACTGATTTTACTGCCGCCAGAAGATAAAAAACCAAAATTTTCAGGATCTTCTCCACTTAGTATCGCTTTAAAAAAGAATCCACCTCCAGGTTGATCCAAATGCATAAATCTGAACCGTTTAAAAGCAGCATCCCCGATCTTTTTATGTTCCCCATATAAATAGGCGAAACTTTGACCGGGGATTGCTAGAAATACTAAGATAATACCAATGGACATACGTAATTTCATAATCCATTAAAATTTATCTGTTTTTGATCTCTGAGGTTTGTTAGGCTGCAACAATATTTTATGTTTTATTTTATCTTTTGGGTTAGCAGTATCTAACAAATATAAAGCATCCGCATTTCTAATAATGAGAAATTATACTAACAGTACCTTATTTTATACAAACCCTACTAGAAGATTATTTAGTATAAAAAATATGTCTTCTTGTATAATAAAGAAAAATAACCGCCCGATTATAATTTCTTTTGTAATACGATGAATTTATTAAATAGACTTCAGCAATATACGACTCACATCATGGATGAACCCCATTTGTCAGGGATACAGCAAGAGGAAAAAATGATCCAGGTTTTTGATCTTTGTCATTTTATTCATATATACAATCAATCATTGCAAATAATCGATTATGAGCATAAAATTAACGTCATTGAAGAAAATGGTATACGAAAAGGAATCTACTTCTGTGATCTCCTTTATAACATACAATACTCTATTGACAAATGGATGTATCAAATAAGTAATTTACAGAATTTAAAAAATCAGTTAAAGATCGAAGAACTGTGGTTTGTGATTGTTGTAGAAAGCTTCTTTTCAAAAGATTTGATTGGTAGTGAGAAATTTGTGAAAAAAAATAACGTTGATAGGATATATAACAAAATATTCTATTTCAATTTTTCTCAATCAACAATTAAAATCTTAAAATAGGCTATATTAGAGATAATAACAGAGAATAAAGAACGAATAATGAAAAACGACTTAAACCTCATAAGAATTCATTATTTATTCAATTACATTTAAACTTTAAGCAATAAAAAAAAATTCCTAAAATATAGAATGACATCGTTCTATTTATTCATTTTCTTAACACATACAAGTACACTTGGTATTCATTTATTTTTATAAACTGAATTAGTTGTTTTTCCTGGAATAATTCCATTTAAATTCAACATGTAATACCTATGTCATACATTCATTAAAGGATTATGTAATACAAATTCTTATTATTGCCGCACATAATCATAAATCAATATTAATTCAAACGCCGAGAACTAAGTAATTTATTTTAATTACTTAGTTAAAGCACTCATTTAATATCTTCAGTAATTAATTCATTAATTAATGTAAAATATCAAAATATTCCCTAGTTTTACACACCACAATTCGCAAAATAACTAGTACAAAATGAAAATTTTCACATTATTCATCGCTATTTTCATATTTAATCATCAAGATATAACACCTAAATATATAGATTCAGAATTTCAAAATATAGAAAATTTAGCTAGAAAAGGTAACTACAATCAGTTTATGTCCAGAAATATGTCGGTATTGAAAAGCTCTAAACGGATCAATTATTCTAAAGGCATTGCACTGAGCTATTTGAATCTTTCTTATGGATATTCATACTCCAGAAACTACAAAAAAAGCTTCCAATATTTACAACTTGCTAAAAATGCAGAATATGCTAAAGATAATTTTGATTTTCAAGTCAACTTTAAAAGATTTCTGGGCTTTAACTACTCTAATATAGGACTTTATCGGGAAGCTATTAATGAGCTTAAAGAGGTAATAGTTTTAGCTGATGATATGTCAGCTGATACTCTCAGGGTATATACTAAATCTTCAGCATACTGTGATATAGCAGCTATTTATAAGAACCAAAAGCAATTAGATTCTTGTAAACTATATTTAGGAAAAGGACTTAATATTCTAAAAGATCAAAAAAAATTAACTCCCAGACTTCAGGCAATTTTATTATGGTATTCTATGGGTTTGATCGAAGTAAATATCACTGAAAAAAAAATAGATTCAGCAACTATACTGCTCCAGGCGATAGAAATTCCATCAAAAAAAATTCTTGGAAACAATAATTTTAGGCTATACAAAGTAAAAGGCTTAGTCAATTGCTATAAAAAAGAATATGATTTTGCCATTATAAATTATCAAAAGGCAATTGAACTGGTTAAAAACACCCATAATATAGTACAATTACAATGGCTATATCATGCTATGTCTGAAATTTACAAGCAGAAAGGGGATAATAATTCTGCTCAAAAATATTCTAAAATGTCGGCTGCTATAAATGAGAAATTAATACGGACAAAGCAACCGGAAATTGAAAAAATAGTACAAGAATTAATTATACAAAAAGAAAGTAAAATAGAGACCACAAACCAACTTTTACTAGGCAGTTTGATTTTATGTACTTTCTGTTTGCTTATTTTTATGTTTTTCATGATAAGAAAGAGAGATAAAAAGAAAAAAAAATTTAATCTAAAAGATGAAGAAACTACATTATTAAATGAAAAACTTCCCATTGCTTATGAAGAGATCATACAAATGGCGAAAAATAATAATTCAGAATTTCTAACCAGGTTTCAAGAAGTATACCCTGATTTCTTTTCAAGCCTTTTAAATATTGATCCCATGCTTCTTCACAGTGAGTTAAAGTTTTGTGCTTTGCTATTTCTCGATTTTTCTACCAAAGACATAGCGACATATACTTTCGTAAAGCCTCAATCCATACAAACACGAAAAAACAGATTGAGAAAGAAACTCAACATTACTTCTGATCAAGATATTTACAATTGGATGAAGAACATTAATAATGCTATTTAATAATTCATTAATCTATGCTAAAAATTCTATTCTTTTTATTTTCAACTTTTATATTTGCCCAGGAAAAGATCACTTCTCAATATATTGATTCGAAACTTAAAAGGCTAAGTACTTTAGGACTAAATGGAAAACATGATCAATATATAAGAGAAAATATGTTGGTCTTGAAAGAAGCAAAAAAAATCAGCTATTCTAAAGGAATTACGTTGATTTATTTAAATCTATCCAATACTTTTATTTTTGAAGCGAATTATAAAAAAAGTCTGAAGTATCTGAATTTGGCAAAAACAGAGAACTATGCTAAAAACGATCTCTGTACTCAGATGAAAATAAAACAACTTACCAGTTATAATTATATTGCTATAGGCCTTTATAAAGATGCCATAATTGAACTTAAAGAAATAGCTGTATTATCAGATAAAATACCTGTTGATTCAATAAAAATATATACTAAAGCATCGGCATTCATTGATACTGGTGTCGTGTATAGAGGTAAAAAACAATTTGACTCTGCTACTTTCTATCTCGAAAGAGCAATTGCTCTATTACAGAAGAAAAAAAATCAAAGATTACAAACAATATCAGCTTGGGCTCATTTAACATTGATAGAAGTTAAAATTGACGAAAATAAAATTGATTCGGCAGATATATATTTTAAATTATTGAAAGTACAAAAAAGAATTTTAGTAGGTAGCTGTAATGTCAAATTATATCAGGTTAAAGGCAAAATTTATGACAGAAAGAAAAAATATTCATTAGCCATTAACAACTATCAAAAGGCGTTAGAATTGGCTAAGGAAACTAAGAATATACATGTCATGTCAGATCTTTATCAATTAATTTCTCAGGCCTATTTAAAAATTAATAATAAAGAGTTATACAAAACATTTCTCCAGAAATATAATTCTACCAATAATAGTTTAAATACGAGCTCTCAAGACTCAACGGAAAGCATTGTAAAAGAGTTGGTTATCAAAAAAGAGGAGAAATTGAAGTCCAAAACCAGATCCTTAATTTATATTATATATATAATCGCTATATTGGTTATAGCTTTTTTTATATACATTTTTACAAAGATCCGTAAAGAGCGAAAGATTTTAAATAAAAAAAATCAAGAAACTAAATTATTAAACAAAAAGCTAAATACTGATTTTGAAGAAATAGTAAGATTAGCTAAAAACAATGATTCGGAATTTTTAAACCGCTTTCAAGAGGTATATCCTGATTTATTTCCAGGACTTTTAGAAATAGAACCTAATATGCTCATCAACGAATTACGATTTTGTGCTTTATTATTCCTTAACTTTTCAACTAAAGATATTGCTCAATATACGCTTGTACAACCACAATCCATACAAATAAGAAAGCATAGATTAAGAAAAAAATTGGGGATCCCATCAAACGTTGATATCTACATCTGGATGAAGAATGTCAATCAAAATAATAAAACAGCCGATTCACCTATTCAACATAAACTTTACAGTTACAGTAAATACAATTGTATAATAAAAAAATTAAGCACCTTAATTAAAAGATAAAGTATGAGTAAAAATAGGAATCAACAGAACCTTAGAACCTCACTACATTCAACATTAATTAATAATCACAAGGAAAAACATTTCCTACGGAGACATAACATCCCGATTTTGGTATTTCATTTTAAGTTTTCTTTATTATTGGTATCACAATAAATATTCAAAAAAGAGAAAATAATAGCAATAAATATCAGATTTCCTAAACCAAAAAATAGATCTGTTACAACGAGAATATAATGGAGTTGATTTGTATAAATGATATTCTTTTCAGAATCTATAATTGCAGATTACCAATTTTTAATACTTCATATCTGGAAAATAGTATACAAAATGCATGTTAAAATTGAAAAATATAGATTTTATATCTGCTTTAATTTTATTAAAATAATAATATTGCATCATCTCCCAGATTTACAAATAACTTTAAACAACTGATTTACAACAACTTAAATACATGTTATATCTATGTAATATCCTCAAATTACAGCGTATAATGGTTTGGATTGTATACTTGTGAAATCAATGGTCATTGTAAAGTGAATTGTGAAAAACATAACTTTTACTCTAACTGTTGAATTTTAATAAACAAACCAAACAAAAGATTTTATTTATGAAAAACAAATTAATTTTTGCGTTTTTTATTCCACTTTTAGTAAGTGGTATTTCTCTACAAGCTCAAAGATATGTTGAGCAAAAGATCAATAGTGATGATGGCAGATCATCATTCATTAAGTTCAATTCAGGAACAGCCGCTAAAGACCTGGCCTTATCAGACAACAAAAAGTTTTTCTCAGAGCTTTTAAACCTCCCTGCAGGATCTGAAATGGTTAAAACGGAATCTGCAAAACTGTTCAGTGATTTTTCGGACGAAAAATACCAGCTTTATCACAATGGGATTAAAGTTGAATTTGCCAAGTACATATTGCATTATATAAAAGGCAATCTGGTAAGCATGAACGGTGAAATGTATGATACTGACAATGTGAATACCCAACCCGATGTTTCAGAATCTGTGGCACTTCAAAAAGCCATAAAACATCTGGGTGCAAAAACTTTAATGACAGGAACTGAGCATGGAAAAGAAATTGGGTATCAGCCAAAAGGAGAACTTGTTTTAATCCCTGTTGAGGCTTCTAATGGAAAGTATAGACTTTTATTATCATATAAGTTTGATATTTTTTCAGCTGAACCATTTTTAAGATCTCATGTTTATGTAGATGCAAAATCCGGAGCAATAATACTTAATGATCCCATCATGAAACATGCGGGAGAAAATGCCCATGGAAAAGAATTGAGTAGCATCCCAATTATTGGAGTAGAAAATCAGGCAAAACAGGATTTTGCATCAATTTTTGTTGCAGGAACAGCCCAAACAAAATACAGTGGATCAAAGTCTATTGAAACCACTCTTTTGAATAATAAATATGTATTAAAAGATAACACAAGAGGTGGTGGAGTAAATACTTATAATAACAATAATGCGAATTATACCAACCTTGTAAAAAACAATATCACGGATACAGATAATAACTGGACCACTGCAGAACATTCTTCTACCGGTAATGATGTGGCACTGGATGTACACTGGGGAGTAGAAAAAACGTATGATTATTTCAAAACAGCTTTCAATAGAAATAGTTATGATAATCAGGGTGCTGTACTTGACAGTTATGTTCATGTATTAAATTCTTGGGAAAATGCAGCTTGGACAGGAAGCGAAATGGTATATGGTGATGGCGCAAGTACATTCAAACCACTTGGTGCATTTGATGTTACAGCTCACGAATTAGGACATGCAGTATGTCAAACAACTGCCAATTTAGTATACCAAAGAGAATCAGGAGCTATAAACGAGGGACTTTCTGACATCTGGGGTTCCGTGGTTGAAAATACATATGCACCGGATAAACAGAACTTTTTAATTGGAGAAGATATTACCAAAGTATCTCCTAGTTATTTAAGATCACTTAGTAATCCAAACTCAGGATTATCAAAACAACCGGACACTTATAAAGGAACCTATTGGAAAGATGCAAGTAACAATTGTATTCCTAACCCCAACACCAATGATAATTGTGGTGTTCATTACAATAGTGGTGTCCTGAACTATTGGTTTTATCTTTTGGTAATGGGTAGTACAGGTACCAATGATATTGGAAATAGCTTTAATGTTACGGGAATAGGATTTGAAAAAGCTGCGAAAATTGTGTATAGATTGGAGACTTCTTATCTCACATCCAACTCCACTTATAATAATGCTTTAACCTATGGAATCCAAGCCGTTAAAGATCTTTTTGGTGCTGATTCGGCAGAACATATAGCGACTCAAAATGCATTTTATGCAGTAGGTCTAGGACAGGCATATACTGGAGGTGGAAACCCGACAACAGATACTCAGGCTCCTACTGCACCTCAGTTGACAGCGTCTTCTACTACACAGAATTCCACTGCATTATCATGGAGCGGATCTACGGATAATGTTGCCGTAACGGGATATGATGTTTATAGAGGAACAAGTCTTTTAGGTTCTACTACTACAGCGACAACATATTCGGTAACAGGACTTTCGCCTTCTACAGCATATAGCTTTACGGTAAAAGCAAAAGATGCTGCAGGGAATGTTTCTCCAGCTAGCAATACAGTAAATGTAACTACCCAATCAGGTGGAACGACAACAACTTACTGTTCTTCTTCTGCAAACTCTACTTCAGATGAACGCATTGCTAATGTTAAATTTGCGAATATCAACCAAGCTTCAACAGGAACAACGGGATATGAAAACTTTACTTCTTCTATAGGAAATGTTGCAAAAGGAAATACCTATTCCATTACTATAACTCCATATTGGTCATTTTATAAGTTTAGTGAAGCTTATGCTGTTTATATTGATTATAACGGTGACGGCGACTTTACTGATGTTGGGGAATTAGCATGGTCTAAAACAGGCAGCACAACATCTCCTGTTTCAGGAAATATAACAATTCCAACAACAGCTATTACAGGTGATACAAGAATGAGAGTTATTATGAGATACAATTCATTGCCAACTTCATCATGTGGAACATTTGATTACGGTCAGGTTGAAGATTATACATTAAGAATAGCTTCATCTGCTGGTATCAGCTCATTGGTTTCTGAATCTTTAGCAGATAATAATACCATCAGTATTTATCCAAATCCGGTAAAAGAAATAATTAAAATTAAATCTGCTTCCGGTTCGGAGTTCAAATATCAGCTTATTGATGCTCTTGGAAAAGTGGTATTATCAGGAGAAACAAGATCTCAATCCATTAATGTAGAATCATTGCTTTCAGGAGTTTATATTCTATCATTAGATAATGGTAAAGAAAAAACCACACAAAAAATTATTAAAAATTAATCACTGATTTTTAAAAAATCCTGTAGGATTAAACAGGTAAAATGATGTAAACAGTTGTGAGATTAATTTCACAGCTGTTTTTTTTAAACTTATAGGTAATGACTGTTCAGTAAACTCTTTGCATTTATTTTTGCCTTTTTTACATGAAAACATTTAATAAAGAGAATTAATCTTTATCAAACCCTGTTTTAAATTCCAAAGATTGCAAATTAATACTTCCGATAAAGTTTGTAGGACAAATAAATATTTTAACTTCTATCTATTAAAAAAAACAGACCTTTGAAATTTCTTTTATTCTTTATTAATCATTATAAAAAGTACATTTTGAGTTCTTACATATCGTTTAATTTGGGTAAATCTAATTTCTCTTTATTTATTAATGCAATCGATTACATAAAAAATTATATATTTCAGAAAAAATTAGAAATCAGTTACGCCGACAGTGCAGGATAATTTCTAATTGCAATTATTTTAGATTGCGATAAAAGAAAAGAAAACTATAGAATAGCATTCCTCTTTAAAACTAAACAATCTTATAATATTATGAAAAAGTATGCTTTATTCCTTTTTGCACTGTTATTATCAATCCAGATCCCGGCTCAATATAAAGCCTGGACTTCAGCACAGGAGCCACTAAAAGAAATTCAGGCATTAAAAAAACAAATTATAAAACCCAACTTCAGAAAAAAAGATTATCTCATTACTGATTTTGGTGCCATTGGAGATGGAAAAACAAAAAATACTGAAGCATTTAGAAAAACTATTGAAAGATGCAATTCTGAAGGAGGAGGAAGAGTTGTAGTTCCAGAAGGAATTTTTTTGACGGGTGCCATTTATTTAAAAAGTAATGTGAATCTTCATGTAAGTGAGGGTGCCACAATTTTGTTCAGTCAGGACAGTAATGATTATCCTATTGTATTCACAAGATGGGAAGGAATGGAATGTATGAATTATTCATCACTGATATACGCTTACGAGGAAGAAAATATCGCCATTACAGGAAAAGGAACATTAGATGGAAATGCAGATGAAGATCATTGGTGGTTTTGGTGTGGTGCAAGAAAATACGGTTGGAATGAGTCACGTCCCGGAAAGCAAACACCTGCACGTACAAAGCTCCATCAATATATGGCTGAAAAAAAAGATCCTAGAGAAAGAGTGTTTGGAGATGGATATTACTTAAGACCTAATCTCGTTCAGCCTTACAAAAGTAAAAATTTCTGGATGGCAGATGTTCATGTAAAAAATTCCCCGATGTGGAACCTCAATCCGGTACTTTGTGAAAACGTTCTGATCGAAAGAGTAAGAATAATAAGTCATGGTCCCAATAATGACGGTTTCGATCCGGAGGCATGTAAAAATGTTTGGATTAAAGATTCCTATTTCGATACCGGAGATGATTGTATTGCCATAAAATCCGGAAGAGATGAAGATGGAAGAGATATCGGAAAACCTGCAGAAAATCATATCATTGAAAATTGCGAAATGAAAGACGGACATGGTGGCGTTGTGATCGGAAGTGAAATTGCAGGTGGTGCCAAAAACATCTATGCAGTAGGAAATGTAATGGACAGTAAAAATCTTGAAAGAGCACTTCGTATTAAAACCAGTTCGAGCCGTGGTGGAATTATTGAAAATGTATTTTTTTACAACACAAAAGTTGGCTCTTATAAAGAAGCAGCCGTCCGTTTCAATATGCATTATGAAAAACCCGGCAATTTTATTCCGACGATTCGAAATATAAGGGTAGAAAACTTAGAGGTGAAAGGAGGGGGAAAATATGCTGTCCTTTCTGATGCTTATGAAACTTCTCCTGTAACGGATTTCACCATGATCAATGCTAAAATCAATGGTGTTGAAATTCCTTATAAAGTTGATTTCTTAAAAAATGTGACTTTAAAAAATGTCATTGTGAATGGCCAACCTGTAACCAATTTTAAATAAGATGCGAAAAAGATCAATTCTGGCCTGCTTTATCGTCTTATCTGCTTTTTCACTTTCTTTTTCCCAATCAAAACACTGGCAGAAAAGTGAGCGGAAACTGCATTATAAAGAAGACAACGGTGATTTTTTATTGGTCAATGGAAAATACAGATTCAATCGTGCACTTTATGGAAACCACCTGGCTTCCCGCGTAGAAGCTGGTGACTTGCCGGAATTTGCCTTGTATTTCCCCGGAATGGGTGGCAATCTTCAGTTTGTTATTCAGAAAGGAAGTTCCATTAAAAAATTAATTCAGGCAGAAAAAATTGAAACCCGCTACCGCCCCGGAACAATGCTTTATACCATCAAAGATCCGCTTTTTGGGAATGGAGGTTTAAAATTAACTGTTTTAGCTCAATCAAAGCAGGAAGGTTTGATTTTAAAAATGGAAATGGATCATATAGATACTGATACCAAGATCTATGCTGTTTATGGGGGAGCAAGCGGAAAAGCCTTCAGTAGAAATGGTGATATTGGTGCTGATCCGGAATCAGGATTCTATTTACTTCCTGAATACTGTATCGATAATAAATTTCAAATTAATAAAAACCAATTCCAGCTCTCTTACTTTAACAAAAAAAAGGAAACTCAAGTTGTTAATGGAAGTTTTTCTAATACCAACTTATTACAATTAGCTGATGCTAAAACACTGCAAAATCTTTCTGATCTTACTCAAAATATGGTTGAACGATCTCCTGTAATTTACACAACCTATTCAGCACAAAAAAAACCTGTTTACATTCAGATTACAAAAGGAGAATCAATTTCTGAAACGACCACAGAAGAACATTTTACAGCTATTTTTGATGAAGCTGAACAAGCCCGATCCGCATTGGCCAATCGGATTCAGTTAAAAACACCGGATTTGGATTTGAATAGCTTTGGAGCTACCCTTGCTATAGCTGCGGATGGCATTTGGGAAAGCCCTACATTTCTCCACGGAGCAATAGCCTGGAGAATGAGGTTAAATGCATGGCGCGGTGCTTATGCAGCAGACGTTCTCAGCTGGCACGACCGGGCAAAAGAGCATTTTGAAAGTTATGCAAACTCTCAGGTTTTGGTTCCTGAAAAAGCACCTGTTAAGATGGATACCCTTTTACATTTGGCTCGACATGCAGAAAATATGGGAACTTCAGTATTTTCAAGTGGATATATTTCAAGGAATCCCAATGACAATTCCAAACCCCATCATTATGATATGAATCTCGTTTTCTTTGACCAGATATTTTCTCATTTTAACTATATAGGTGATGTTGAGTTTTTAAAGAAAATGTGGCCGACAATGGTCCGCCATATGGATTGGGAAAAACGAAATTTTAAACGAAATAACCTTTACGATGCCTATGCAGCGATTTGGGCAAGTGATGCCTTACAATATTCTGGTGGTGGTGTCACTCATACTTCTGCCTATAATTATAGAGCCAACCGTGAAATGGCGAAATTAGCGAAAATAGTAGGTGCAGATCCAACGCCTTATGAAAAAGAAGCTGATATAATTCTGAATGCAATGAAAGATCAACTCTGGATAAAAAAGAATGGTTATTTTGCTGAATTTAAAGATGCTTTGGGTAACAAAATCCTTCATGATAAACCGGGAGTCTGGTCAATTTATCACGTTTCAGATGCTTTTATTTTAAACGAATTTGAAGATTATCAGAATACTCAATACATCAAAAATTATATACCACACATTCCGGTAACAGTGAAAGGTGAAGCTTCCAAAAACTATTATACTTTAGCAACCACAAACTGGCAACCATACACCTGGTCTATCAACAATGTCGCCTTGGCAGAAAATCTGCAGACCGCATTAGCTTACTGGCAATCCGGAAGAAACGAAGATGCATTCCAACTTTGGAAAGGTAATTTGATGGAAAGTATGTATTATGGAATCAGCCCTGGAAATTTTGAACAGTTATCCAATTATGATGCCTTTCGTGGTGAATTGTACCGGGATTTTGCAGATCCGATCGGAGTTGCGGCAAGAACTTTAACAGAAGGCCTGTTTGGTGTCTATCCAAAATTGTTGGAAAATAAAATTAACATAAAACCGGGATTTCCAAAAGACTGGAATTTTGCAGAATTGAAACTTCCGGATTGGGAATTTAAATTTAGCAGAAATTCTAAAAAAACGAATTATTGGTTTAAATCAAACTTTGCCAATGTGGTTTCACTCGATTTGTTAATTCCGATAAATCATACCCAAATAAAATCTGTAAAAGTAAATGGTAAAAAAATACATTGGAGCATACAACCGAATTCTATTTCACAACCTGTTGTAAAGCTGGAGACAGCAAAAGGAAAAGATTTTGCCATTGAAATTACCTACTCAGGAGAAGAATTAAAAAATGAGAAGACTGATTATATAAATTATATTTCTGAAAGTCTTCAACTTAATGTAGATTCTAAAAAGAAGATTCAGCAGATTTACGATCCACAGGAATTAATAAAATTCAGAAACGGAAATCAATTTGACTTAGTAAAAGAAGAACGGAAAGGAACTTTTTTCGTTCAACTCGAGCAAAATGGAACAAAATGGTGGCAACCTGTAAATGTTGACATTCAATATCCTTTAGAAATTAATTGGAGAATGAAAGGTCTGCAAATTCAATCACAATCATCAATTCAGATTAGTGGAAAATTGAAAATTAATGATTTTTCCGATACTTTTTCTATTAAAAAAGATGAGATGAAATTCATTGAAATTCCGACAAATGCTTTAAGTAAAGGAACTAATTCTGTTGAACTCGAATACAATGGAATCAAACAAAATTTAGAAATAACAGATTGGGAGATTGAAAATAAAGGAGAGTTTAATCCCATTTCACTGCAGTCACAATATAATGATCGGGTGACCCACATTTTTAACCAAAAATACCTTTCACCCCGACCAACAGTTCCTACTCTTCAGCTTCCATGGCAGGGAATTGGAAACTGGTGCTATCCATTGTCTACCACTCAAATTGATGATACCGGATTGATTGCCATTCGGAAAAATGAAAAGCTTACGTTTTTAGGAATTCCTTTTTTAATCAATAACGAAGAAAAAAATATTGTTTTTACGAGTCAATGGGATAATTATCCAAAATCCGTTGAAATACCACTGAAAGGAAAGGGTAAAAAGATCTATTTTCTTTTGTCAGGTTCTACTAATCCAATGCAGTCGCAGATTGTAAATGGAATGATTACAATTAATTATTCCGATGGTTCGTACACCAATTTGGAGCTAAAAAACCCCGTCAACTGGTGGCCGATTGAGCAGGATCTGTTTGATGATAATTTTGCTTTTGAAATCCCGGATGATAAAATCCCCTACCGGGTACAGTTAAAAACCGGCCTATTGTATAAAGGTGGAAGTTTAACGAAATATTCAGAAATAAAAGGACTTACCAATCGGGCAGTCGAAGGTGGTGCAGCCACCATTCTTGATCTGCCAATTGACCCCAAAAAGGAATTGAAATCAATTAAATTAACAGCAGTGAGCAATGATGTTGTAATCGGAATGATGAGTGCTACTGTCCTTAAATAAAAATATAATGAAAAAATTAGTCGTATATCTTGGTCTGTTTTTGATGGGATTCTCCTCATTACACGCTCAAAAAATTGATCGTAAAAAGGTTGTCGGGCGTCATAATATTATCAATACAAAAATTGATACATTATCTACTTTGACTGTTGGCAACGGAAAATTTGCTTATACTGTAGATATTACCGGGATGCAGTCATTTCCTGAATTTTATAAGAATGGAGTTTCCCTAGGCACACAGTCTGAATGGGGATGGAACAGTTTTCCAAATCCTCAAAATTATAAATTTGATGAAACCCTGAAAGCTTATGACTTTAACAATGACGGACGTAAGGCACTATACAGTGTACAGCTTAAAGAACCCGAACGAAATAAAGAAGCCGTTGATTATTATCGTGTAAACCAACACCGATTGCAATTGGGAAATGTGGGTATTGAATTATACAAAAAAGACGGTCAGAAAGCAAAAATAGCTGATCTCAAAAATATTCATCAAACCCTTAATCTTTGGACAGGAATTATAGAAAGTGAATTTTCTCTGGAAGGAACAGTGGTAAAAGTACAGACCGCTTCTTTTCAGAATTCCGATAAAATCGGAGTTAAAATTGAATCTGATCTGATCACGCAAAAAAGGCTTAAGGTTTTTACACGTTATCCCTCTCCTACCGGTCAATTTTTAGATGATGCCGCTTTTTATGGTAATGAAAATGATCACACAACAAAAATTCTATCATCACAGCCAACATCCGGACTGATCCATCATCAGTTACAGAGTTCCGATTATTACACTCAGTTTTATTTTTCAGAAGGAATATTACGTGAAGCCGGAAAACATTATTTCGTGTATGAACCCTCTTCTAAAACAAAAAAAATAGAATTGAGTATTGAATTTTCTGCTAAAGATCCGAAAAGCAGTAAAAGTCTGTTTACTGATGCAGAAAGCGAAAGTACCTTAGGATGGAAATCGTTCTGGGAAAGCGGTGCAGCCGTTGATTTTGATGGAAGCACAGATCCGAGAGCAAACGAACTTGAACGCAGAATTGTTCTCTCAGAATATTTAACCAAAGTACAGTGTGGAGGAAGCAATCCACCACAGGAAACCGGTTTAACCTTTAACAGCTGGTATGGAAAACCACATACAGAAATGCATTGGTGGCATGGTGTACATTACGCTTTATGGGGAAGACCCGAAATTTTAGAAAAGCAACTGGATTATTATTTCAGGTCTTTTGAAAAAGCAAAGGCTTTAGCTGAAAGACAGGGATATAAAGGTGTTCGATGGATTAAAATGTCTGATAATGAGGGTAATGAAAGTCCTTCTTCTGTGGCTGCCTTTTTAATCTGGGAACAACCGCATATCATTTATATGACGGAACTGCTGTATCGGGATAAAAAGGATAAAAAAGTATTGGAAAAATATAAAGACCTGATTTTTGCAACGGCAGATTTTATGGCGGATTTTGCAACCTATGATAAAGAAAAAAACCGTTATAATCTAGGCAAAGGAGTGATCCCTGCTCAAGAAGTTTTCCCGGCTAAGGATACTTACAACCCAACTTATGAAGTAGCCTATTGGGATTGGGCACTAAAAACAGCACAGCAATGGAAAGAAAGATTGGGAGAACCGAGAGATAAAAAATGGGATGACGTCATTTCAAAATTATCTCCGCTTCCAGTTCAGGATGGTGTTTATCTGGCTACAGAATCTGCAAAAGATTCGTATACTTTTCAAAAATGGATGACCGATCATCCAGCTGTTCTCGGAGCCTTGGGAATGGTTCCGGAATCTCCAAAACTGGACAAAAAAATTATGAAAAATACGTTGGATACCGTTTGGAAAAAATGGAATTGGGAACATACCTGGGGCTGGGATTTCCCGATGACTGCCATGAATGCAGCAAGATTAGGTCTTCCATCAAAAGCTTTGGATGCTCTTTTTATGAACATTCAGACCAATACCTATTTGAAAAACGGCCATAACTACCAGGATAAACGTCTGCGTATCTATCTTCCCGGAAACGGAGGTGTTTTAACTACTGTTGCTATGATGCTCGAAGGTTGGGATAATTCAAAAGGTGAATTTCCCGGTTTTCCAAAAGATGGATCCTGGAAAATAAAAGCAGAAGGTTTCAAAAAAATGCCTTAAAAACTCACATTCATATATAGTGAAGTCTGTCCGGAAACGGCAGGCTTTTTTTTATGCTTAAAATTATATTTTCGTCAATATTCAAACACAAAAAAGAAACATTAATCAATCCTTATTCGTAATTGTATTATAATATTTAAGATAATAACAATAAAACTAACAATACAGCATAGTGCAGGATGATTTTATGGTGTTAAGCTTTTAATTTAATACAATCAAAAAATCAAAACTTATTAAACATGAAAAAAATTTCTACAACACTTTTGTTTTCTTTATTTCTGTTATCGTGTAATCATGATGATCACAGCAATCCACCAACTACTGAAAGCTGCAATTCTGAAAGGGCTTTGGCTTTTCCTGAAGCGGAAGGTTTTGGAAAATTTTCTAAAGGAGCACGAGGGGTGACGAATCCCAGCGTTTATATTGTCAGTAATCTGAATGACAGTGGTCCGGGTTCCTTTCGGGACGCTGTGAGTCAGCCCGGCAGGTTTATCGTATTTTCTGTAAGTGGTATTATCAATTTGCAATCTTCCTTAGCGATGTCACCAAATCTTACCATAGCTGGCCAGTCAGCTCCCGGGAAGGGAATCGTTCTCTATGGCCAGAAAGTATCCTTTACGGGCGCAAATAACACCATTGCAAGATACTTCAGAATCCGACTGGGGAATGTAAACGGATTATCCAAGAATACAGATGCTTCAGGAGTAGCAAATGGTAAAAATATTATGCTGGACCACATGTCTTTTTCGTGGGGTCTCGACGAAGTTTTTTCCATCAACTGGGATAATAAAGGGTTTGAACCCGACAGTATAACCATACAGAATTCTATTATAGCACAGGGTCTGCATCGTCACAACCATTCTGCAGGTGGCCTGATCCAGACAACCGACGGGCATATCAGTATTTTAAAATCTCTGTATGAAAGTAACAAAACAAGAAATCCTAAAGTAAAAGGGAAGAATGAATTTGTAAATAATGTCATATACAATTATGGTAACCTGGGAAATACTTATGGGCATACCGTTTCTGGAGATGGCTATATTATGGGTGATTCAGCAGGAATTTCGGAAGTGAATATTATCAATAATTATTTTGTTGCCGGTCCTTTAAATGTGGATAATCAATCGACACCATTCAGCAGAGGTACCAGCACATTCCATTTATATCAATCGGGAAATTATTACGACTCTAATAAAAACGGGGTTTTGGACGGAAATCTGGTTCCTCAGAATACAACGGCATTTCCCGGAAATACACCGGTTCAATTTATGAACAGCCCATTTGCATACCCTTTCAATGCAACTAACCTGTCTGCTACTCAAGCATTTTATCATGTTATACAAAATTCAGGAGCTAATTTTCCTCATCGTGATGATGTCGATAACTTGATCATTTCTGAAGTGAGTTCCAAAGGAACTCAGGGACTCTATGTGTACACTGAAAACAATCTTCCTCTTGCTAACGGTGGTTTAGGAGACTACCCTGCTTATCAAAGCATTCAGGACAGCGATAAAGATGGAATACCAGATGCTGTTGAAGTTCATATGGGACTTAATCCGCGAGACTCAACAGATGCCCTGAAGGTTAGTAAATTTTGTAAAAATTATTTAAATATTGAAATTTACTTGAACAACATTATGAAGTAAGAATCACCTTTACTATTCACTTCTAAATACTTATATTTTCGTCTTCATTCTGTTTCAACATGATTCAGAATGAAGATTTTTTAGTAAAATATTCATATATATAGACTTATTATAATTAATTAAAAATAAATATAGATTTATTGACATAAATTTTACGACTTATTTACGATCATTGGTTAATTTTTTATAAATTAGTTTCTTTAAACCGTTTTAACCGATCCTATCTGAAAAACATGGCAGAAACATTTGAAATACAGATCAATGAACACTCCAGAGTTCCTAAATATAAGCAGATTGTTGATTCTATTCTGAATGGAATAGATGGTGGAGAAATTCAGATTGGAGAGAAGATTCCTTCCATCAACGAGCTCAGCGAATCCTGCTTTCTCTCGAGAGATACTGTGGAAAAAGCATATAAGGAATTGAGGAAAAGACAGATCATAGAATCCGTAAAAGGTAAAGGATATTATATTTCACGTATCAATAAAAATGATATTATTAATATCTTTTTTCTGATCAACAAACCGAGTACCTATAAAATGATGATCTATAATTACTTCGTCAATGCAATCGGTACCAAAGGCAATGTTGAGATGTATATTTACCATTGTGATGAAACACTTTTCATTAATTCTTTGAAAAAGAATCTGGGCGGATTTGATTACTATGTCATTATGCCTCACTTTCGGGACGAACAGTCTAAACATACCAGTTCTACAAAGGAAGTGATTGACATGATTGAAAAAATACCAAAAAATAAACTGCTGTTGCTGGACAATACCAAACCCAATGTTTCAGGAGAATATGGTACTATTTTTCAGGACTTCGAACATGATATTTACAATGCCCTTCTGGAAGGTTTAGACAAGATAAAGAAATATGAGAAAATCATCTTAGTCTATCCTGATAAATCAATCCACCCCTATCCTTTCCGTATTGTACGCGGTTTTGAGAATTTCTGCAAAGATTTTAAACTTGATTATGAAATCCTTGATGAAATTTATCCTGATATGGAATTACAGGAAAAAGATATTTTCATCACAATCCGCGAACGGGATCTTGTTAATTTGGTGAAGCAGATCAGACAGAAAAATCTTGAACTGGGCAAAGACATCGGAATTATTTCCTACAATGAAACTCCTCTTAAAGAATTGCTGGGAATCACAGTGATTACTACAGATTTTAAAGCAATGGGAGAATCTGCTGCCTACATGATCCTGAAAAATAAAAGGGAACAGGTCAACAATGTCTTTAAATTTATTCAAAGGGATTCTTTATAAAGTCATTTATTTTTTTTAAATAATGCAATCGATTGCGCTTGTCATTAGACTAACACCTCTAACAATTAAATTATAGACAGCATTTAAAACCTACTAAAAAATATTTATTTAACTATGATTAAAAAATTAATTTTCGCCATGGCTTTCTTCATGGTACTTGCTGTGTCAGGACAGAAAAAGAATGATAAAGACGCTGTTACTGAAGCCGCTGAAAAGCTAAGATCGGCCATGATAAGCGGTGACAAACCAACATTAGAATCATTGATCTTACCGGGATTAACTTATGGACATTCGGGAGGTCACATTGACAATGCAGTGGAATTTGTCGAGAAATTAGTCAGTAAAAAATCAGATTTTGTAACTATTGATATTACCAATCAAAGGATCGACCTTGTTGGTAACACAGCGATTGTCCGTCACCATTTTTATGCAACAACTGCTGACTTTGGAAAAACTCCGGGTGATGTAACGTTGGATGTATTACTGGTTTGGGTAAAAACCAAAAACGACTGGAAATTACTGGCCAGACAGGCAGTAAAATCTGAAAAGAAAAAATAAGTATCAAGATTATGATAAACAAAATTCGCAAAGGTAGCTTTGCGAATTTTTTATTTAGAATTTATTCTAAGTTTTGGTTAAAGCCCATTTTTTTTTTTTATTGAGCATTAATAAGTCTTAAAGATTTTATTTCACTCTAAAATTTTGCAGATCTTCCGGTTTTTCACAGCAAAGCTGTTCCATTACCTGTCTGAACTGCATTTTAAGCATTTCAATGATGTGATCGCCCCCTTTTTCACCCAAAGCACCCACTGCATACATAAATGTTCTTCCCATAAATGTAAATTCAGCACCACAGCTGAGAGCACGGGCAACATCCGGACCTGTTCTTACACCACTGTCCATCATTATTTTTATCTGATTTTTATATTTTTCACTAATTTCCTTCACTACCGCAATGGTAGATTCCCCGGCATCCAGCTGTCTTCCGCCATGATTGGAGATAATCATTCCATCAAATCCCAGACGTACTGCTTCAGCAGCATCTTCATCAGACGCAACTCCTTTAATCACTAATTTACCTTTCCATTGATCACGGATCACTTTTAGCCTGTCTGCATTCAGCCTGCCGGAAAAAGTAGAGTTCATAAATTGCCCCAACTGCTTTACGCCCATACTCTTATCTATGTATTTATCCAAGGTTGCAAAACGGGGAACACCATGCTTTACCATTTCCATTACCCATTGTGGTTTTACCAAAGCCTGAGAAACATTTCTAAAATTAATCTGAGGCGGCATTGCCAAACCATTTCGGATTTCTTTGGCCCGGTAACCAAAAGTAGGAACATCTGCTAAAACAACGAGTACGTCATATCCGGAAGCTTCACAACGGTTGAGAATATCATCACGCAGCCATTCTTCCCTTGGATGGTATAATTGATACCAGGCTTTTCCTTCCGTTAATTCTGCAATTCTTTCAATACTGCTGGTCGTTACCGTACTTAAAATAAAAGGAATATTATGTTTGAAAGCTGCTTTTGCTAAAATTTCCGGAGCATTAGGCCACATCAATCCTTGTAAACCGACAGGTGAGATTCCAAAAGGCGCAGAATATTTCACACCGAATAATTCGGTCTCCATACTGGTTTCACTGTAATTATTCAAATAGCGTGGACGAAGAAGAACTTCTCTCAGCTCAGATGTATTCCGGTCTCTGTTTATGTTTTCATTGCAGCCTCCGTCCAGATATTCAAAAGCGAAACGGGGCATTCTTTTTTTTGCCCTTTCAATCAGAAGCTCAAGGGAAGCATATCGGGTATCGAATGGAAATGACATGATTATAAATTAAGAATTAAAGGTTGAAGCACTTTCATCTGATAATGCTGTTGTAAAAAGGTTTCATCTATTTTCTTGTTAGAAATTACCATAGAAGCCCCCAATGCAGAGCCTAGTGGTGAATGCGTTGACATCACGCTGTAGTGGTGGAAATGATGAGACATCAGTTTCATAAATACATCATTATCCGTAAATCCGCCATCAATGTAGATTGTTTCAATTTCTGAATTTCCTATTGCATTTTTAATGGTATGAATCTGCAGATCCATTAATTCTATCATCAATTGATGATAGGCTTCTTCAAAAGTTGCAAATGATTTTAGATCTGTTTCAGTGATCATTTTTCGTTTTAAAATAATTCCTTCAAACCGAAAATAAATATTCTTATTTTTCATCAAACGCAAATACACATCCTGATCAAAATGTACTTCTCTATGGAAACCATATTCTTTTCCATAATAAGCGCATAATTTTTCTACCTGAATCTTATATTCATTTCCCATAAAAAAGCGGGAAGCTTTTACGCGTTTACCATCGATCCGCATATAATTCAGACAATTGTTCTCGATATCCTCATCGGTAAGACTTTCGTCATTAAATGGATTTAAAGAAATACTCCACGTTCCTGTTGACAGCAATAAAAAAGGTTCTTTTTTACTTAAAATGTAAGGCAATAATGCTGAAGAACTGTCATGAATTCCAACACCTATTTTAATTTTTTTGTTTCTGTAGGAAGTATTTATGCTTGCTGAAGTTGGAACGATGGGTGCCAGTAAAACATCGATCCCTTCTTCATACACCCAGTCATGATAATCGGATTTATCATAGTTCCATAAATTGGTATGACAACCTATTGAAGTAAATTCCGACACACAAATTCCTGTAAACAGATAAGATAAATATTGAGGCAAGTGAAGACTGTACCTGATCTTTCTGAATGTTTCCGGATGCTTGTACTTGAGCCAAAACAACTGCATCCCTGAGTTGAGCATACCTGATTGCGGTGATGCTGTTTCGCGTGCAATTTTCAGCTTGCTCCCATGTTTTTCATAAAACAAATCCAGTATTTCCTGATCCATGGGTTTGGTATAATTGTACAGTGGAGCCAAAACATTTCCTTTGTGATCCAAATGCACCAAACTTGCTCCATAACTGGAGAAATTAATCGCTTTTACTTCAAAATTTTCATCGTCAAGAATGGCATTAAAATTATCTTTGATCCAGTTTTGCAGTGCTGCAAGATCTTCTGTAGGATAATCATCTTCATCAGTAGTTAACGGTAATTCTGTATACTCACGAACAACTTCTTTATAATTTTTATCAAATAAAAAGAACTTTTTATTGGTCTTTCCAATATCAAATACTATGGTTACCTTTTTTTTGGACATTCTCGAGATGAATTAAATTATGTATTTATAGGACAAATCAGTTTTTTAAGATCTGTGCACGCTTTTTTAAATTTTATTAAATATTCTTTTAAAGACCATTAAGGAGTGTTTAGCAATTAAGGAAGAATAAGAAAAAAATCCAATAATTTTCTTAATAAACGAAGTTTCGCTTAATACTAAACACTCTACCTTAACGGTAAAAAATAAGGATACATATAATTAAACTTTCGATTGCACCTGAAAGTTGAAATTATCAAAATTTAAATAAGTCTTATAATCCGGTTGCTTTTGTTTCTAAACCTCTTTCGGTAATTAAACGCTGTCTTATCTTTAGTTTTCTGTAAGCAGCTATCGGATCCAGAGCTGCACCAGTCTGCAACCTTGCAGCTTTTAACAATGGGCGTACATCGGTTCTGTATGCATTCTGTAAAATCTCCTGAGAGAGCACTACATCATTTTCCAATTGTGCTGTTTTTAATGCTTTTTGATCTACAAGAAGTGCCTGGGCATAAGCAATTAAAATAGCTTCAAGAGATTGTATTAAATCCTCTAAAGGATCTTTTATATTATGACTAGCATCGATCATCCATGCCGGATAAGGATTTTGAGGATTATTTTCAATTCCATATACCAACTCATTGAAAATTAAGAACAATGCATAAGGTTTGATCGATCCTACGGTTAAATCATCATCTCCATATTTGCTGTCGTTAAAGTGGAAGCCTCCTAGTTTCCCTTGGTACATTAAAGTAGCAACGATCTGTTCAATATTGGTATTTGGTAAATGATGTCCCAAATCCACTAAAGTGTAAGCCCTTTCTCCACAGGCATTTGCCAACATCAAAGAGGTTCCCCAATCCTGAATCGTTGTAGAATAAAAGTTAGGTTCATAAGGCTTATACTCGATGAACAGTTTCCAGTCTTCAGGCAAACCGCCATAAATTTCTTTTAGACTTTGCTCAGTTTTAGACAAGGCAGTCTGGAAGTTTAACTGACCTGGAAAGCTAGAGCCATCTGCCAACCAAACGGTTAAACTTTTAGAACCCAGTTCTTTTCCAATTCTGATAACTTCTTTATTATGTTCCACTGCATAAGCACGGGAATCTTCATTCACGCTGTTCAGAGAACCAAATTTATATGATTTTTGTGCTCCCGGCTGATCCTGAAAAGTGTTGGAATTCATTGCGTCAAATACAAGATTGTGAGAAGCCGCGACTTCTTTTATTGCTTTTACGTCACCCGGAATATCCCAGGGAATGTGCAGTGAAACAGCTCCTGCAGAGTGCGTTAAAGCGTGAATCAAGCCTACATCATCCAATTTCTGTTCTAAAGTACACGGTTCACCACCATAAGAAAACCTTCCGAAACGGGTTCCGCCTGCTCCTAAAGCCCAGCTTGGAATTGCCACCTGAAAATCGGCAATCTTATTGACTACTTCTGCAACATTTAACCCTGATTTTGTTAATTTATTTTGTAGAAAATCAAAATCTGAATTGAAATTTTCAATTTCTCCTTTATTATTTTGTTCAATGATATCTTTTCCTATAATCATGATTTGATTTTTAAAACTTTTTAATTGAAACATTTAAACTTTTAAGGTTTACTATTATTCAAACCAAAAGATTAAATTAATTCATTGCAGATCCAGTAAAACTGGCTCTAAATTTACCAAATTATATACTTTTGAGAATAATATTTATCTAGGAAATGCATTTGCCATCCCTCCGTCTACATTAATAATGTTTCCTGTCGTTTTATCTAAAATAGCTACACATACAAAAACACCGTTTGCAATATCTTCAGGAAGAATGATTTCGTTTAATAAATTTCGCTTTGCATAAAATGCAGGCAGTTCTTCTACAGAAATTCCATTCGCTTTAGCACGACCTTCTGCCCACGAACCTTCCCATATCTTACTTCCTACAATAACTCCGTCCGGATTAACGACATTGACACGAATTTTATCCGTTGCCAATTCCGCTGCCAATAGTCGGGTCATATGCTGTTGAGCCGCTTTAGCAGTTCCATACGCCACATTATTAGGTCCGGCAACCAGGCCATTTTTACTTGCAATATTTACAATATCACCCCCTAATCCCTGCTTCTTCATTATTTCAACACCATTTTTTGCCATTAAAAACTGACCTTTTACCAAAACATTTTCCAGGAGATCCCAGTCTTTTGTTGTGGTATCTTCCAGAGATTTAGAAATTGCCAAACCTGCCGAATGAACAATAATATCTATTCCTCCAAATGCCAGAACTGCTTCTTTAAAAGCATTTGCAATAGCACCTTCACTGGTTACATCGCACGGAACAGCTACCGCCTGATCTTTGCTGTATTTTGCTGTAACAGAATCTAATGCTTCCTGATTCAAATCTGTAAAAACAACTACTCCACCTTCCTGAACCATTTTGTCTGCAATTGCCTGTCCTATTCCACCACCAGCTCCTGTAACAACAGCTATTTTCCGGGAAAGAGGTTTCTCTTTAGGCATTCTCTGCAATTTTGCTTCTTCAAGCAACCAATATTCAATATCAAATGCTTCCTGTCTTGGTAAAGAAGTATACTCAGAAATGGCTTCTGCTCCACGCATCACATTGATCGCGTTTACATAAAATTCACTTGCCACACGGGTGGTCTGTTTATCTTTAGAGAAACTGAACATCCCTACCCCCGGATAAATAATGATCACCGGGTTTGGATCACGCATTGCGGGACTGTTTGGATGCTTGCAGGTTTCGTAATATTCCTTGTATTCTTCTCTGTATTTTTCAAACAGAGGATTTAATTTAGCAAGAATAGCCGCAGAATCCGTAAGATCCTCGTTGGTCGAAAGATTAAGAATCAATGGCTGAATTTTGGTACGTAAAAAGTGATCCGGACAAGATGTTCCCATTGGTGCCAGACGCTCCAGATCATTGCTGTTTATATATTCCAATACAGCATCACTGTCAGTAAAATGACCTATCATTCTATTTTCAGACGAAGCCAGACCACGTAATAACGGCATGAGTTGAGCCGCTTTATTCTTACGCTCATCAGCCTGCAGGGATTCAATTTTCTGTCCACCGAAAACCTGCCCGTCTTCTTCTATTTTTTTAGCAATATATTCGGAAGCCATTTCGATGACTTCTAAGCTATTAATATAGCATTCATAGGAAGTATCTCCCCATGTAAATAATCCATGGCTCCCTAAAATGATCCCGCGGATTCCCGGATTGTCATCTAAACATTTTTCCAACTGCAGTCCCAGATCAAAACCAGGACGCTGCCATGGAACCCAACCCATTGTGTCACCCCATATTTCTTTGGTAATTTTTTCGCTGTCCTTTGCTGCAGCGACAGCAATTAAAGCATCAGGATGAAGGTGATCAATATGTTTGAATGGAAGTAAGCCATGTAATGGTGTATCTATGGAGGGAGCTTTACTGTCAAGGTCAAAAATACAGTGATTGAATAATCCCACCATTCTGTCTTCATCTGCCAGACCCTGGTAAACATTTTTTAAGTTTCTCAATCTCTCTGTGTACAATCCGGCTATTCCTTTACGTGTTAATGTTCCAATGTCACCACCTGAACCTTTTACCCACATTACCTCAACTTCTTCGTTCGTCAAGGGGTCTTTTTCAATTGTTTTGCAGCTCGTATTACCACCTCCGTAATTCGTGATTCTTAAATCTGCCCCTAATATGTTTGAACGGTATAAAAATAAAGCGACCTGATCATCTTTTAAAGATGCTGCTTTGTTTTCATCCCATAAATAATCTACGTATTTAAATGTTTTTACATTTTCCATTTGTTTTCTTTTGTTTCTGAATTTTAACTCAAAATTAGATTGTTATATTTTTTTCAGTATCCCGTACTATACTGATGAACACCTTATTTAAAGATATTTTAACACTTAAATTCCATTGTAACTCAATTCATCTTTACAACTGATATACAATCCCGTTGAGTTTATTTATAAATTTATTTTCAATGATTATGTTGTTATTCACTAGTATCCAGGAAGTTGAGTAAGATTAGGATTATCAACCAGCGGATGACCGGCAGACTGCGCTGCAAGCGGAAGTAATTCCGTTTTATTAGGTACAAATCCATAGAAAAGACCTTCGCCTCCGCCCTCGATCCAGTTTGGATATGCTCCTCCGTTTTCAAATGAACCAGTTGGTTTTGTGTAGATGATATTTCCGATTTGAAGCTGATTAAAACCTTCAACAAAACCTACCGCTTTTCTTGCATTACCGTTAAAGGTACTCGTATATGCCTGGAACATATTGGCAGGATACCATTTGTCTTCTGCTGTTGAAGCTTCCCCGTTCGCTAATGCTATATTCTTCAGAGTCGTCTGATAGGCTTCATATCCTGATGAATTGGTAGGCACAGCCTGCACTTGTGCAATCTGCGCAGGATCTGTTAAATCTATATAAGTAACAGCTAAGAACGGATCTCCATAAACCTGTGCATTCTTGTGATATTTGTAAAGCCTGTAAATTGGTGTTGATGCGAATTGACCTGTACGATCAGATAAGTTTTTCATTGCCTGTCTTGTAGCATCAATTTCACTAGCAATACGATTCATCCTGATTAAATCGGTACGAAGCATAAATTCATCCGAAAATTCCCACTTACGCTCCTGAACAATTGCTGATTCAAAAGCCTGTTGACCACTTGGAACAGGTAATGATCCAATTCCGGCACGATTTCTTACCTGCATTAAAGCTGTAATACCTGCAGCAGTTGGTCCTCCATTTAAATAATTTTGTGTTTCTGCATACATCAATAATACATCAGCATATCGAATAATAGGAATATTCAAGTTACGTGCATCTGCAGCTTGTGGCTCCACACACCAGCTAATTCTGAACTTGCCCGGCATAATACAAGAATATGTAGTTCCTACATCTACCCAAGTATCGGTTGCAGAACCTGTTTTTAAGAAATAAATACTGTAAGAAGTACAAGCCACATCTCTACGTTTATCTGTCTTATTAAAAGAAAGATAATAACTTGGAAGTAAAAACTGTAAAGCTTTACGAGAACCATAGGTACCCCCTCTGGAACCTGGATGTGCATATATTCCGAATGCCGAGTTGGTATTTGGACCGTATTCAGCAATGTGCCAAAGCATCTCCTGATTTACAGCTGCAAAATTTCTTCTGTCAAAATTAAACCACAATGCTTCGAAACCACTTTTCCCTCCCTGAGCCTGTACCAAGCTATTAGTACCTCCATTAATTACAGAAGCTGCTGCTTGATCTGCAATTTGATACAGTTGTTGAACCCTGTTATTATCGGGACGACGAGACATTGTACCCGCAGATCCGGTATTCAAGTCCCAACGAAGAGAATATCCTGCAGCATACAGGGCAATTCTTGCTAAAAGAGCATTGGTTGACTGCTTGTTTAATCTCTCCGGTGATCCATTCGAAGCCGGTAAACTGTTTACTGACTCTTGAATATCGGTGATGATGCGGTCATATATTCCGTCTCGGGAAGACCGTTTCGGGTAAAATGTATTCGGATCATTGGGATCTGCATCTTCTAAAGGAATCCAAATGGCTGGTACATCGCCATACACTCTGATTAGGTTGTAGTAGCAAAATGCACGAATTGCTTTTGATTCTGCCAGTAAGGCATCACGCTTTGGACTTATAGCCATCTCACCTAGCCTGTCGATAGCAATATTGGTTCTCTCAATAACCGCATACATTGCAGAATATATTCCTGTAACAGTATTCGGAGTATAGGCATCATACTGATAGTTGCAGATGTTGTATTTGGAATTATTAGTTGTTCCGTCTTCAGCAGAATGAGTAACCGTATCTCCTGCTCCCAATTGGTAAAACATTTCGGTAGGAACAAGACCTCTATAAAGACCCTGAACAAAAGCGTCTGCGGTGTCTAAATTTGTAAACACCGATTCTGTATCAGATGAATTATAAGCAGGCTGATCTAAAAACTCCTCGCTGCAGGAATTGACACCCAATCCTGCAATTAAGATTGATGGAACGATGATTAGTTTTTTAATAAAACTATGATTATTGAATATATTTTTCATGATGGAACATTTAAATATTAGAAAGTAAGATTGATCCCTAAAACATAGCTTCTAGATCTTGGGAATGAAGAACTATCATATCCAGGAGAAACTGTAACGCCGCTTGCCGCTGAAACTTCAGGGTCAAAACCGGAATAACCTGTAATAGTTGCTAAATTATTAACTGTAGCATAGATACGCGCATTAGTCAATTTAATATGGTTCAAAAATTCTTTGGGAAAAGAATAACCCAAAGTTACCATGGAAATCCTTAGATATGAGCCATCTTCCACGTAATATGAAGAAGGATACGTTATGTTAGCAGTATTTGTATTACTTAAACTCCACAAGCTTGAATCTTCATTAGGATTAAGTTCTTTTAATCTCACCAAATTCGTTGTCGCCTGTCCCGTATTGGGATCGATCAAATGATAATAGTTGTTTCCGAATTCTGAAGGAACATTCTGATACATCCCGTAGGGACTCAAACTTTGTTTAGTTGCGTTATAAATATCACCACCTACGCTGAACTTCAGAAATACTGCAAGATCAAAACCTTTGTAAGAGAAGTTATTACTGATACCTCCAATAAAGTCAGGAGTACCGTTACCTATTTTCACCAGCTTTCTTGTAAACTGATCTCCAGCCTCATTATCTGCGGCAAATTTCATATCTCCAGGTTTAGGAGTTCCCGATGCTGGTTTCACAACGCCTGGTTTTAAGGTCAATGTTCCGTTTGCATCCTGGTTAAAGTCATCAGTCGTGTAAATTCCCTGGTAAACATATCCATACATATCCCCTAATTCTTCTCCAACTGTGGCATAATATGTTACCATACCTGCTCTGTTGCTGCCTACACTGAATGTTCTAAAGGTTCTTCCCTCGTCAAGAGACAATACTTTTGACTTGTTAAAACCTATATTGGCATCGGTAGACCATCTGAAGTTTTCAGTTTTTAAATTTATTGAGTTTAACGTGAACTCCATACCGGTGTTTTTCATGGAACCGATATTTACAAACTTGCTTTTATATCCCGTAGAGGCAGGAAGTACAGTTTCCAGTAACATACTGCTTACATTGTTATTATAAAATTCAGAAGTTAATTTTATTCTATTATTAAATAAAGCCAAATCTACCCCAATGTTGGTAGATCTCATTTCTTCCCATTGTACAATACGATTACCCAAAACACTACTTGTTACCAGAGCAAGATTACCCACTGTATTATTCAAAGGATAATCGGTCCCTACCACATTGGTTCTGAATACGTTATTTGGTATACTGTTATTCCCCACGATCCCATATTCGAATCTGAACTTCAGATCATTGATATAATTTTTGATTTTAGAATTTTTCCAGAAGCCTTCTTCTGAAACCCTCCATGCAGCAGCTACTGATGGAAATACACCCCATCTGTTATCAGGACCGAATTTTGAGGATCCATCACGACGAATAGTACCTGTTAATAAATAACGATTATCGTAATTGTAATTTACACGGGCAAAGTATGAAAGTAAGCTGAGTGAAGATCTGTCTGTATCTTTATCGGCAATGGTAGCATTAGATATATCATCTAATCCATAATTTAAGATGGAAGGAAACTTTATCAATGTTATGTTGTTACTTTCAGTTTCCTGATAGATTATTTCATTACCAATTAAAGCAGTAAGTTTATGCTTTTCACCTAAAGCCTTATTATAGGTCAATGTATTTGTGATCTGATATCGGTATGCTTCAGAATTCCCAATACTTCCGTTGATTCCTGTATTAATAGGATCTGTAAGATATGCACGGGAATTTTTATCTGAAAATGAAGTTGCTTTAGTGTTCGTCCAGTTATAAGATCCTGCAGTTCTGAATGTAAAATCTTTCAACAAATCAAATTCAAGACCTACATTAGCTAAAAATGTTCTTGCCCGTTTGTTTTGAGTAGATGCTGCCGTTTCTATATATGGGTTTTCTGTATCAAAACTCGAATCCAATGCAGAGTAATCTGGGAAAGTCTGAGTATTAAATAACTGATCCTGTGTAAATAATGTTCCTCCTGTAATAGGTTGAAGCAATATCTTTTTCATTCCTGAATAGGCCCCACCTCCGTTTGTAGAATTTGAAGTAAACATTGAACTGAAGTCTAAACGTATTCCTTTATACAGTTCTGAATTAATATTAGCTCGTAATGAGTTTCTGGTCTCATTAAAGTTTTGTAATAAACCTTCCTGTTTGTTGTAGTTGTAGCTGATAAATGCCTGTGTTTTATCATTACCTGCCGAAACGCTCACATTTTGATTCTGCGTAAGTCCTGTTCCACCAAGCATTTTTTCCTGCCAGTCTAATACTGGTGCTGATCCATACCGGTTGCCGATCCTATTAAATGCACCTGTATAAAATCCCGGAGAATCTGTTCCTAAACTATTATCAAATACATTACTCCATTTTGTTGCATTTCCTCCTAATTGAGCTAACTCATACTGATATTTCACATATTGTTCTGCATTGGAAACCATATCCAACTTCTTTGAAAGCATATCAAAAGACATGAAAGAATTATAGTTGATGGTTACTCTTCCTTTTTTTCCGGTTTTTGTCTTAATAACGATAATACCGTTGGAACCACGGGCACCATAAATGGCAATGGCAGAAGCTCCTTTCAATACATCAATACTCTCGATATCATTAGGATTAATGATGTTTAATGCATTATCCAGCTGGAAACCGTCTACAATGTAAAGCGGTTCTGTACCCTGAGTAATAGAAGCACCACCACGAATCGTAATGTTGGCACCTGCTCCCGGAGCACCACCTGCAGTAACGATATTTAATCCTGAAGCCCTTCCCTGCAAGGCTTGTAATGCATTCATTGCTGGTGTAGCTGCTAAATCCTTTGCAGATACTGAAGCCACCGATCCTGTTAAATCTGATTTCTTAACTTTACCATAACCAATAACCACTACTTCTTCAATATCTTTTGTGCTTTTCACAGTATCATTTACAGTCTTTTGCCCCCAGACAAAACTTGTTGAAAGCATAAATGCGGGAAACACTATTCGCTTTATATTCTTGTGTTTAATTATCAAAGACATATATTAAATTTTAGTAACATTAATTATTATGTCCCAAT
The DNA here is from genome assembly GCF_058790395.1 of Chryseobacterium sp. FW101-FHT12H09. NCBI lineage: Bacteria > Pseudomonadati > Bacteroidota > Flavobacteriia > Flavobacteriales > Weeksellaceae > Chryseobacterium > Chryseobacterium sp. FW101-FHT12H09. The sequence continues at coordinate 522,164 of NZ_JBYTCP010000004.1, forward strand.
CTACACAGTTACCAAATTTTTAGCATCCTGCAATATCCTGCATTAATTATAAAATACTTAACCCATCCTAATAATGTATAATTATACTTAGTTCAAATTTTATAAATATTATTAATTTGCTTAAATATCTTTAAATAAACTCTGAAATCTGAAACCCAAATCACTCTATGAATTGTTTGCGAATATATTTATCGGGAACGTCGGATATCCATCAACACAAAAAAAGACACTGAAAAAATCAGTGCCTTACAAAAACTAAACTGTATATTGAATATGAATGATGAAGAAAAATTTTTAATTATGATCAGAAAGACTCTATCTCAAAGAATTTCCATATCCGACAATTAAAATAGAAATGAACATCACAACCATTCCCATAAGAATGGTAGAAATAGTTTTTTTAGAAACTCCTTTCCATTCCTTAATGATAACGCCCCACAGATTGGCAATTAAAATGATAAACGCCATATGTAGTATCCATGAACTAGGGCCATTTCCCATTTTACTTTCTCCCATACCATAAAAGAAGAACTGTAAAAACCACATCGTCCCGGCAAGTGCACAAAAAACGATGTTACGTACAACCGGTACTTTTCTTTTTGTATAATCTGTATACGATTTATTTTTAATAGCTAAATATAAACAGCCTATAAGATTTACTGCCATTCCACCCCAGAGTACAACGACATAGGTTACATTATTTTGAAAAAGGAATTCTCCCTGTCCCGGATTTGCATTTTTCCACAATTCATTTGCTACGACTGCCATCGGTTTTCCAGCTTCCAACCCAAAGTTAAAGCAGGCACTTAAAACTCCTGATATAATGGAAACAACTAAGCCCAACCTAAACTTGTACTCCGTTTTCACCTGTATACCGTGTGGATCTGTAGATTCAGTTTGCAGTTCTTTTTCTTTCATCATTCCCGCTTTCCCACTAATGATGATTCCGATGATACAAACTAAAAGTCCCAATAAAACCATCTGTCCCCATGTACTGGAAAGCATTAACCCAATATTGTCCTTTCCCGTATGTGGAGAAAATTCATAATATACAGATGGAACCAGCGAACCAAAAACCATACAAAGCCCAAGAATTATGCTGCTTCCAAGTGCTACTCCTAAGTATCTTACCCCTAAACCATAAGTAAACCCACCAATTCCCCACAAAGCACCGAACAAAAACGTCAATCCCAATATAGAAGAACTTTCATTCTGTATGATTTCCCAAAACCCTGGAATGGTAATAAATGCAGCAAGTGGCGGAACAATGATCCATGAAAACACCCCTCCTATCAGCCAATATGTTTCCCAGGACCATCCTTTTACTTTTTTATAAGGTAGATAAAAACTACCTGAAGAGAATCCTCCTAGGAAATGAAAAAAAACTCCTAACAATGCATTCATAATTTTATCTTATTGATATTGAATTTGAAAATTAATAATATGGTATCGATTGCGCATCTTGTAGTGTCATGTCTTCAATATGTCAGAAAATAAGCATTTCTGCAGTATCCAATACCATTAACCTTTTTTATTTTTATAAACAATTTTGTGAATCTGCTCTTCTTTATAATTTAATTCAACTTATAAACCTCACTCCCTGCGAGCAACAGACATCCTAAACCATAGTCTTCAAAATCAGGTTCTTTATCAACAGCGAGAGGCTGACCATCTTTAGGTTCTTTTCCTGTTCCCTGTACCCAGCCTAAAAATCCATTTGGCTGAACAGAGTCTTTTACAATAGCATTCCAAGCCTTTACGACAGCCGGCAAATAAGTTTCTCTATCAATTAGTCCATTATTGAGTCCATACGCCATTCCGTAAACAAATAGGGCCGTTCCTGTCATTTCTTTTCCACCAAAATTATTGGGATCATGCAGACTTACATTCCAAAAACCATCTTCTCTCTGAACAGGAAGTAAGGCTGATAATAAATCTCTGTAATCCTGTAAATATTCTTTATAGTGGGGATCTGATTTGGGTGTATCTTCCAGGGTACGTGCTAAAGCAGCAACTACCCATCCGTTTCCGCGACTCCAGTAGGAATCTTCACCGTTTGGTTCTTTATAAGGTGGAACAAAACTTTTGTCTCTCCACCAAAGCTTGTCTTTAGGATTATATAAACCATGATCTCCATGTTTGTATTTCGTATAGGCATACATTTCGTAATTTTTATCGAAATACTTTTTGTCACCTGTAATTTTACCCAGTTTTGTGAAAATAGGCATTCCCATTTGGAGTGCATCAATCCACCACCATTCATCTACTTTATTGGAAGCGATCATACTATCTATCGATGCTTTTACCAATTTTATTCGCTCAGGATTCTTTCTGCCATCGAGTTCATAAAGGTCTAAGTATGTTTGTCCACAAGCCTGATTGTCTGCATTACGGGTATAGGTATCACGCATCATGTTCCAATTGTGTTTTTCTGACCAGGAAATGGCATACTCATAATATTCTTTTTTGGGATCTATCTTATAGAGTGCTATTAATCCTTCATAGTAAACAGCACGGGTCCATAAATTACTTGGCCATACCTTTTTACCAACAATTTCTTTTCCGGTATCCGGCCATTTGTTCATGAAATATTGGTTGGCCCGTCGCGAAACTTCCAGAACCTCTTTTTTATTTGGAAGATCAATATTTTTAGCAGCTGTTTGTTTTTGAACTGAACATGAGGATAAAAGTCCAAAAGCCAATATACAAAAGGCACTTTTCATTACTATCATTTTCATAATTGGTAAGTTATTTTTTATTAATTTTCTAATTTAACGTCAAACAATAGATTGAAGATCGATCCGATGTAATCAAACTTTTAAGTATTAGTTAAAGTTTTTCTCTACTGATTTAAAGTTTGTTAATTTTTAGATTTTACAGTAATGATGTTTGGATTTGGAATTTTTGAAACAGATTCATCCAGATAATAATCAGTATGTGGAGGCTGATTATAGCCTACATTCTGCCATACGATACTCAACCGGTATTGTGGATTGTGCATCAGGGTATACAAACGGTGATGTGTTGGAAGTGTTGAACTGAAGATCCGGAGTTCCTGATTGTCTGACGTTCTGTATATTAATTCTTCCCGCCAGTCACCGAATAAATCTGCAACTAAAGATGGATTTTTTTTCGTTCCGTTATTTGATTCACATTGGAAATCTTTGGCGTCAAATATAATATTTGTATTCTCTTTCTTCCAATCCCATTTTGACACTACAGTACCGTCTAAAATTTCGCTTAGAAAATCTCCATCCCAATAGACACCCATATTACAGGCTGGATTTTTATCACTGATTTTATTTCCTTTGGCATCATAAAGACCTTTAACTCCAGCTCCTGCGGCCCAACACTCAGAACCTTCATGCCGGGGATCTATATTCAGAGACAATCCTCTCCCGGGACCCTGAAATTTGCCCTGTTTACTGTATATCAAGGATGGCAATTTCCATAATACTTTTCCTGTTGCCCCATCTCTGAAATGTGCACCGGCATCATCAAACCTTTCCTGAATATCAAAAATTTCCAATCCGGGATGAGAGGGATCCAAATCCCCGACATGCAGAGCATCTCCATGACCATATCCGGTACTGTTCAATACCGTTCCGTTGTCATCGATAGTCATTGCACCAAAAATAATTTCATCTTTTCCATCATTATCAACATCTGCAATACTCAGGTTATGGTTTCCCTGTCCTCTGAATTTTTTATTTTCTTCTGAACTTTCTGTATCGAATAACCATCGTAAACTCAACTTCTTATTTTTGTAGTCCCAGGCTGCCATCGCTGTACGGGTATAGTAACCTCTTGACATAATAACACTCGGATGCTTACCATCTAAATAACCCACTGCACCCAGAAATCGATCTACACGATTGCCTTTTGCATCGCCCCAGGTCTCTGTAAGCTGTTCCGGAGATGGATTCAGATTGTTCGGAAACCTTGGAACGACATAGTCTACTGTATTTATTTCTTCACCAGTCTGACCATCGAAAACAGTCATATACTCAGGTCCTGAAAGTATAAATCCATTTTCATTTCGCCAATCTTTTTTGGGATCACCAATATATTTCCCTCTGCTGTCTTTGGTACCATCTGCCGTTTTCATCACGATCTCCGCTTTACCGTCCTGATCTAAATCGTATACCAGAAACTGAGTATAATGAGCCCCTTCCCTGATGTTTTTACCTAAATTAATTTCCCATAACAAATCACCGTTTAACTTATATGCCTGAATAACCGGGGGATCTGTAAAGCCTTTCTGACTATTATCACGGGATTGTCCGGTTTGATGAAGGATGATTTCATAAGCACCGTCTCCATCCAGATCTGCTACAGATATATCATTTGGTGTATAGCCGGCTGGTGTTTTTAAAGGAATGGAAAAATAGGGCTTTTGAGAAGCAACATATCGGGCAGAGTCCATATCCAAGGTTTTATCTGGGGTATTGGATTTCACGAAATAAGTATAATTCTTTGCTTTATCTGCCGTTTTATCTAAAAAATTTGTTTCGTTGAGCAATATCTTTTCATTCAATTTTTTGCTCTTGTTATTTTCAACACGATATAGGTCAAACTGAGTGTTTTGAGGCTCCGAACCTAATAACCTCCAGCTGACAAAAACCCCTGATTCTGCAGGTATGGCTATAATTCCTCTTTTCAAATACTCCATTTGTCTTTGTGCTGAGAGTACTTGTGAAAAAAGAACTGTAATTAAGATAAAATTAAATTTTAAGTTCATAATTCCAGTATTGTTTTAAATATAGATAAGGCAATCGATTGCATATTTTGATTTATTTACTTTGTTTGATCAGCCATTTCACAAACTCTTCAGCTCCCTGGAAATTGGTGAAATCGGCAGGTAATTTTTTACCGTCCGTATATTCGTTGTAACACCACGGATCTCCCAGAGCGAAAACGGTTCCTTTTCCAAACTTCGCAATGGCTGCAATGTTTTTACCTTCCGCAGATAATAAAGTTTTTGCAGGCTCTTTTACAGTGATTGAACTCACTTCTTTCATGTATAATTTTTGTGCAGAAAAAACTTCATTTCCCTCTCGAACATGTACTGCACCCTGTTCAAATTCTTTCCCTTGAACTCTATTGTAGCTATCGTCATTAAAATAAATCCCAAACTCTCCCGCCAGCTGGTTAAAGTGTTCAAATTCAGAATTGCCATGATCATTACTTAACAAAACCAATACCCCACCTGCTTTTACCCATTTTACCACATTTTTAATGGTCGTAGGATCTATTAAATTGGCCTTTCCTTCAAAAGCTTCTTTGTCAATATCTGCATCTACAATAATGTAAATATCTGCGTTTTTCAGGTCTGCCTGTGTAGGAGCATTTTTAAGAGAACTGATTGATGCACCCTGTTTTATAAAGATTTCTCCTAATAATGAAAACCCACCATTGGTCTTATCATTCCACGTGTAATGCCAGGATTCTATTTCCTTCGTTTCTTTGTTTTCTTTTTTTTCATTGTTGAAAAAATTATCTAAAACTACTTTTGGTTTTTTCTGTGAATACGAAAATCCGAATGTCAACATGAAGGTTCCAACTGCTAATGACTTTACTATTTTATGTTTACTCATAACTTTTATTTTTACAATATTTGTTAAGCTTCGATGTTATTTTTAAATTTTTATTTTGAATATATGATTGGAATCAATTGAATCTGCCCATCCAAACCAGAGGGTTGAACCTTCCAACCGGAGGCATCAAAGGATTTGTAATCAATATTTACAAAGTTAATCTCATGGTAGTTACGCCACTGTATTTTTTTCTGATCCATATACCGTATTCTATTGGCCATCAGATTACAAACTTCAATTTGAATGGTATTTGTACCCTTTTTTAAATATTTACCAATGCTGATTTCAAAAGGGATGCTCCAGACAATACCGGCATCTTGGCCATTTACAATCACTTTCGCACTTTCATAGAGTTTATCCAGTTTTAAGACATAATCATCTGCATTCTTTTTCCTCAGATCCAGTGAAGTAGTGTACACACCTGTTCCCGAAAAACTTTGTGTTGCAGGATCTTCTGAAAAGCTGGTCCATGGTTGAGGTTTCTTTAGTTGTCGTGATTTGGGAAGTTCGGGACCACCTTCTTTAAAGGTTAACTGCCAGGGTTGATCTAAAATAATCGGAGTCCCTGTCTTTTCAGTATAATTCCATTTCTGTACGGATGAATCAATAGTTTTACTACTTTTCAGAATTAAAGACTGTCCTGATTTCAACTGAATTCTTGCAGAATTATTCTGTATTTGTGCCATTCCGAAATCTCCGTTTTCCGGATTCATAATAATGGTCTGCTTTCCTGTATAATTTATGGGAAGAAATTGATTGATTTCTTTTGAAGTATGATTAACAATATAGTAGTATTTTCCACCCTCAAACTGTCTTCTTACAAATTTCAATCCCGTTTCTGTTAGTTTTTCTCTTTCTATTTTCAGATATTCAAGCGCTTTTGAAACATCGGAACTCAAAATAATCTTTCCTTTTCCAAATTCTGCAGTTTTTAGATTTTCACCCTGATTATTAAATAGAATTTGAGACCACAAAGATTTTAAAAGATTTCTTCTTTTTTCAACCTCAAAGTAACCCGGAATATCTTTTGGTTCATTCTGAAAAATAACTGAAGCACCATTTCTCGCTAATTCCAGAATATTATTCAACGTTGTTTCTGGTAAATACGTTAATTCGGGAACGATCAAAACCTGATAGGAAGATCCTTCTTTTGCAATTTGAATTTTATTATTGTAGGATTTTGCTTCACCAATCATTTTATCCGAGGTCATGTCAAAAGAATATCCCATTTTATCCAGTTTGGTCAGATCTTCATAAAACGGAGTTGGCTGCAGCCATTTTTCAACGTTATGAACTTTAAAGGCAACATCTTTCCCTTTTGCTGATGCCCAAGAATCATAAACCGGCCAATATATCAGCAATTCATTATCAGATTTCCCGCTCTGCAAAATACTTTGAGAACGCATAACAAAGGAATTGAGGCCACTTATATGAGGCCATAAACTATTTTCTGGAACAAAATTAACCGAAGCATAAAATAACCACCCTGGAAAAGGGACATCAGCAGGCGTATAGGTTGTACCATGATAAAAAACATGATTGATCCCAGATAAAAAAACCTGCTCAACTTCTGGTTTGGCCTGCGACCAGGAAGTTTTAAAATGTTCAGTAAGCCAGGTAAAAGTTTCATTTGAAATCAATTGCTTCCCTTTAGCATTGGCCGCCGATGAGGCAAACTTCAACATATTTATATCCGGATGATCTGCTTTTTGCACATCCAGGCTGTCTCTTCGTAAACCCGGAATATCAAAAACAGTACTTCCGAATGTTTCTGATTCTGGAATATCTACTGCTGCATAAAGATCCAGTAAGTTTCCGGGTGAACCGTGCGCCTGATTTGTGTTTTTAGAGTTCTTGGAATGCGCCCAGCTTGTAAACTGATCAGTAAAATTGTATAATATCAATTCACTAAGGGTTTCTCTATAATCTGATTTTACCCTTCTCGTAGTCCCGTTTTCCTCATCGTTGATCAGATATTTGATGTAAGGACTAATATCATATCCCCTTCTTTTTAAAAATTCATTCTTAAAGTCAGGGGTCCAGTCTGCATTATAGACCTCATAGCTATCATTAAAAAAAGAACGGACACCATAATTGGAATTGCCAAATGCCTTATCAAATGTTTTAAAATAATCAACCGTTGCAGCACCTGAAAAATGGTTTAATGTAAATCCTTCCCCTCCGGGAGCGGCCCTTTTTACCTTCTGAAGTGTTTTACCAGTAAAAACTGCATATATTGTCCATTTCCTGGAGTCCGGTTTCCAATTGAGAACACCATCATTTGTAACTTTATCTGTTAAGACAACCGCCTCATTTTTTTCGTTGTACGCCGTTACAATATCTAATTTTACAGTCTGTAAGTTTTTAAGTTTTTCGTCTTTAAGGAATATCTTTTCGGCTAATTTTTCACCTGATAAAAGTGCATACTTCTGAACGATCATTTTTGTGGCCGCATCCTCTTCATTTACCTGAGGTCCACCTATCGGCCACCCGGTTCCGACAGCCATATCAACACCCATCTGTAAGCTTTTTGCTTTATTCACAGTAAACTGCAGCATCTTCATCCATTCCGGACTGAGATAAGATATATATCGATTTTCAAATCCTTTTGCCCCGTAAATAGGAACGACTTCCACGCCTCCAAAACCAGCGTTACTGAGCGTTGTCAATTGCTTATCCAATCCTTTTTCATCAACTGCATTTCCCATCCACCACCACCGTGTCCATGGTTTAGCGGTGTTCGTCATTACCGGCCACAGATTTTGTGCAGAAAGATTTCCAAACGCCAAACAAAATACACTTAACTTGATAATAGATTGAATATTCATTTTCCCATTCTTTATTTAGTTTCCATCGGGTTTCAAGGCTTCCATAAAAATACTTTCAGGCCAATGGAACTTTTCAGCATCATCAGGTTTTTCCGGATCAAAATTCCGGTAATTTTTTGAAATAAATTGCTGCAAAGGCAAGTTTTGTTCAGTAATACTTTTTACAACACATTTTGCCAATTCATAAGCGCCATAAGTATTGAAATGAGTATCATCGGCCAAAGCTTCTGCCTGATTGGGATAAGAATTTGCCGGATAGTAAACAAATGCTTTTTTAGAGAGCTCAGGTCCCATGGCTTCGAACAGTGTTTTACTCATTGCATTTAAATCGATTAAAAAAACATTTTCTTCTTTTGCTACTTCCCGCATTGCGGAAGGATAGTCACCGAGTGTATTGACAATTTTTTTGTTTCCATCAAAAACATGACGGTTTACTGAAGTTACCAAAACCGGAATAGCTTCTAATTGCCGGGCTTTATGAATCCATTCTTTTAATTTTTCTTTATACCCAGAATTTGCTTCCAGATGGCTGTTTCCCGGCTTTTGATCATTATGTCCAAACTCAATAAACAGATAATCCCCAGGTTTTATCCTGTTCCAGATTTTATCAATACGGTGACGGCCTTCAAATGCTTTCAGCGTTTCTCCACTTTCCGCATAGTTAGCCACAACAACCTGATGCGGAATTAAAAAATAAGGAAACATCTGTCCCCATGATGCCCAAGGTTCATATAGCTGATCTACTACCGTAGAATCTCCTGTGAGATAAATCGTTTTTGCGACTTTATTGGGTTGGATTACTACAGCACAAACTTTTGGAGCTTTATCATTAAATTCGATAGTCAGCAAATTATCCCAGTGTAAATATTTTTTTTCTCTCGGTTTTAATTTCACAATCCCAATCTCATTTCCATTTTGATTACGGATGATACTGTCTTTAACATGGACGGTTATTAATTTTTCTACAACATCACCATCTTTTGTTTTCACGTCATCCAATAGTAAACGGCGATTCTCTACGCGTACCGTTGTTTCAGAACTTCCTTTACTATCCCCCAATGTCAATTGTATGTCATAATTCCCTTCAGATAATATAACTGAAAAATAAAAAGGTCGGTCACTTGTGATAAAATCTCCTTTCAAAGTATCTCCTCCTCTGTCAACTGATTTTATATTGGAAATATCCATAAATCCATAACCTGTCTTTCTGTCAAATTTAGAATGTTCTGTGATGGCAATAAAACCGTCCTTCGTTCTGCTTCCTCCAAAATCAAATTTGAAAGTAGTTTGTTGTGCAGAAATAGATGAACAGATAAATACTGTCATAATGATTATCCAATTTTTCATAATCAATCGGTTAAAATATTCACATTCCATCATAAACTGATGATTGTCCAAAACGGTTCCCTATGTAATTTCGATCACTCTGTACTGTCAGAAGAAAACTTTATTTCCGAGCTTCATCAGAATCGTCCTTTTTATCATACAGTTTGTCAGGTGACTCTACTTTTGCTACGTTTACTTTTATTTTCTTTAAATTTTTAATGAAGTTTAGTTTTTCCAGATCGGGCTTCATTGCTTTTATGGTAAGATTTTCGAATGTGAAGTCTGATAATTGATACTGATCGGACGGATCTACCGAAAAAGCAGTTTCACAACTTATATTTATATTTTTCAGAAGAATGTTATGGGCATGTGACATTTTTGGCCCTACCTCACCTTTTAGATCAAAAAACTGATTCCAGGGTTTTACGTATAGAAAAGTTTTAACATTTCCTGTTATATTTTCGACGGTAATATATTCGTAATGCTGTGGTGTATCAGGTCTCATTTTAAGATGCAGGAGTCTGGAGGCATCTTTCACCTTAGAATTTCGTAAAACAATATTATAATTATGAATAGATTCGCTGCCACAAGTAAGCACGCTGTGACAAAATCCAAAACTGTTATCTTCAATGATGATGTTCCTGTTTTCACCATTTTGAGCATCTTTATCGGCATTCGGACCTTTTCCTCCTTTCAGAGCTATAGCATCGTCATTCACGGATAGGTAACAGTTTTTAATTAAAAAATTCTTGCATGCATCAATATCAACGGCATCTGTACTTGGTGCTTTTACAGGTTCTTTCGGAGCCAAAATCGTTAAATGCAGAAGTTTCACAAATTCACATTTATAATAATGGGTACTCCAGAAAGGAGAATTTTTTACGGTAATATCTTCAATCTGAATATTTTTTGAATTTGATATATAGATGATACGGGGTCTCATTTCATCCATATTCGTACACTTAGGATTCCACTCCCGTCTTTTCCAAAATGCTTTCCAAAACCTTAGTCCATTTCCATTTAGAGTTCCTATACCTGAAATGGTAAAACCATCCAATCCGTCTGCATTAATAAGGGCTGGAAAGTAATTGATAGTCTGTCCCTCCATCCTGGTTTTCATTACCGGATAATTGCTTATATCATCACTCCCTTTTAAGACAGCCCCTTTCTCTAGATGCAAATGGGTACCTTGTTTAAAAAAGATAGAACTTATCAGGAATGTTCCCTTAGGCACTATAATGACACCACCGCCACTTTTAGCAGCCTGGTCAATAATGGCTTGGATCTTCTTTGTCTGAAGAATGGTACTGTCATTCACAACTCCAAAATCTGTAAGGATATATTTTTTACCTAATGTATTAATGTCCGTAGGTTTGTTTTCTTTAAACCATTCCGGAATCCGGGTTCCATCCGGGAACAGATCCTGACTTTTTACTCCCGATGAAGAGAAAAGCATTATCAACAGAAACCAATAAAAAACTGATGTATTTTGAAATTTCATAATTTATTCTTTCTTGCTATATAATTTTTGATTTTTATAGCTATTAACAAAAATATATTCGTTTTAGTGTAATGAAACCGGGTTCTGCAACCCATTTGATTGATAATATAGAACCTCAACATTAATTTCCTCTTAAATCAATTCCTCTTCTTCAGTAAGACAGTAACAAAACTATCCTGAATTTCATCTTCATAAAAATATACATTTTAGGAGCTTACGGTATCCTGCTCTTTCATGTTAACTCATCTTATAATTTTAATTCTTTTTATAATCTCTGTTTATTTCAAACAAAAAAAACAAATTTATGCAATCGATTGCTCAAATTCAACTTTACGAATCAATTTTGGGAGCAATATAGAATAAATTTATCAGTTATGCTTATAGAAAATCCATGTTTATAATAAGAGATTAAATCCGTAAATAACTGATATTGAAGCACTCAAATATCCGAAACCATATAATTTATTAAATTTTCAAAAATAAATCAAATATTGTATAAAATTACTATTTTTAAATCCCTACAATTATTAACTACAATGAAATTTATAGGATATGATGTCGGAAGCTCATCAATAAAAGCTTCTATCGTAGATAACAAAGGTAGATTAATTGCTCATGCCAAATATCCGGAAAATGAGATGTCTATTGATTCACCAAAAATTGGTTGGGCAGAACAAAATCCTGAAGAATGGTGGCAGAATTTACGGATACTGACTCAAAAGATAATTGCAGAGAGCCATATCGACAAAAATGAAATCAAAGGCATTGGAATTTCGTACCAGATGCATGGCCTCGTATTGGTGGATAATAACAGGAAGGTTCTCCGGCCCTCTATTATCTGGTGCGATAGCCGTGCAGTTGAAGTTGGTGATTCCGTTTTTCAGGAAATTGGTAAAGAAATATGTATGAAAGAATTACTAAATTCTCCTGGAAATTTTACCGCTTCAAAGTTAAAGTGGGTACAGGAAAATGAGCCTGAAGTCTATGAAAAAATCTGGAAATTTATGCTTCCGGGAGATTTTATCGCTCTTAAATTAAGTGGAGAGGCCACCACTTCCATCACTGGGCTTTCCGAAAGCATTCTTTGGGACTTTGAGAGAAATGAAGTTTCCAAAACAATGCTTACTCACTTAGGCATTGATCAATCGCTGGTTTCTGATGTAGTTGAAAACTTCAAAATACAGTGTACTGTTTCGCAGCAAGGTGCTGAGGAAAGTGGCTTACCTGTAGGAATTCCTATTTTTTACCGTGCAGGAGATCAACCCAATAATGCATTAGCACTTAATGTGATGAATCCAGGCGAGATAGCTGCTACAGGAGGAACATCCGGAGTTGTATATGGTGTTACAGACACAATACAATCCAACGAACCTGTGCGTGTCAATAATTTTGCGCATATCAATCACACCAAAGAAACCCCAAGAATTGGAAAAATGCTTTGTTTAAACGGTGCAGGTATTCAATATAGCTGGCTTCGCCACCAGGTGGATCAGAAAAGACATTCTTATCATGATCTGAATGCAATTGCCTCTGAAATTCCTATAGGATCAGATGGAATTATTGTACTCCCTTTTGGGAATGGTGCCGAAAGGGTGTTAAATAATAGGGATATCGGTGCATCTGTTTTTAATCTCAATTTTAACCGTCATAAAAGTGAGCACTTATTCAGAGCAGGTTTGGAAGGTATCGCTTATTCTTTTGTGTATGGAACAAATATTCTATTATCGGATGGGTTGCAAAATGGAATTATTAAAGCTGGTGGGGATAATTTATTCCGTTCATCCTTATTTACACAGTCGATTTCTTCGTTACTGAATACTGAAATCAGGATTATTGATTCTACAGGGTCTACTGGTGCAGCCAGAGCTGCTGCTATGGGAGCTGGAGCATTTGATAGTTTTGATGATATACTTAGTAATAAAGATATTTTAAAAAGCTATTATCCTGAGCACATCTATTATGATCAATATAAAGAAAGCTATGAAAGATGGAAAACAAAATTATTACAAATTTTAAATAATTAATTAAATTCTTGATTCATTTAATGCAATCGATTGCATTAAATGAATACAATAAATTTTAAACTAAAAAATAGATCAATGGCAATTACAACAGGCAACAAAGAGTATTTTAAAGGAATCGGAAAAATCCAGTTTGAAGGAAAGGAATCTGATAATCCCCTGGCATTTAAATATTATGATGAAAACAAAGTAGTTCGTGGAAAGACCATGAAAGAATATTTCAAATTTGCTACAGCTTATTGGCATACATTCTGTGCCACAGGAGGAGATCCTTTTGGGGTGGGAACGCAACATTTTGACTGGCTCACAGCATCAGATGCAAAACAAAGAGCTGTCGAAAAAATGGATGCAGCCTTCGAATTTTTCACAAAATTAGGTGTTCCTTACTACTGTTTCCATGATTATGATTTAATTGATGAGGCAGGAAATTTCAAAGAGTCAACAAAAAGATTAGAATTTATAACAGATTATGCCAAAGAAAAGCAGTCAGCTTCAGGGGTAAAATTATTATGGGGAACTTCGAACTGTTTTTCTAACCCCAGATTCATGAATGGTGCTGCAACAAATCCTTCTTTTGATGTGTTAGCCTACGCTGGAGGCCAGGTAAAAAACGCGTTGGATGCAACTATTAAATTAAGTGGTGAAAATTACGTTTTTTGGGGTGGTCGCGAAGGCTATATGTCATTATTGAATACCAATATGAAACGTGAGCAGGAGCATATGGCAAAATTTTTACATATGGCAAAAGATTATGCTCGTTCCCAAGGATTTAAAGGAACATTTTTCATCGAACCCAAACCAATGGAACCTACAAAACACCAATATGATTTTGATGCAGCAACATGTTTAAATTTCCTTCGTCAATATGATCTGTTGGCTGACTTTAAACTGAATATTGAAGTGAACCATGCTACTTTAGCACAACATACATTCGAACATGAGCTGCAGGTTGCTGCAGATAACAATGTACTGGGAAGCATTGACGCCAATCGCGGAGATTATCAGAACGGCTGGGATACAGACCAATTTCCTGTTGATTTATATGAAATGACTCAGGCGATGTTGGTGATCATCCAGGCTGGAGGTCTTCAGGGGGGAGGTGTAAATTTCGATGCTAAGATCAGAAGAAATTCTACGGATCTGGAAGATATTTTCATCGCTCATATCAGTGGAATGGACAATTTTGCAAGAGCTTTTATGGCAGCCGATACTATTTTAGAAAAATCAAAGTATTCCGAAATCAGAAAAAATAGATATTCATCATTCGATGGCGGTAAAGGGAAAGATTTTGAAGAAGGAAAATTATCACTTGCTGATCTGGCTTCACATGCTGAAGAACTTGGAGAAGTAGGCAGAGAAAGTGGTAAACAGGAATATCTAGAGAGCTTGATTAATCAATATTTATAATTAAAACTAATGAAATTATGCAAATAATAGATTCCGGTCCGCAATATTCTTCAGGATCTAAGGCGGAAATCAATATGGTGTATGTTACTATGCTTACACTAGTAGCCACTTTGGGCGGGCTTTTGTTTGGTTATGATACGGCAGTGATTTCAGGAGCAGAAAAATCAATACAAGAACATTTAGTTACTCCTCTGGGATTAAGCTCATTGGCACATGGAGCCACCATTTCCAGTGCTTTAATCGGATGTATAATCGGAGGAGCAATTTCAGGACTTATCTCCACACGGTTAGGCCGGAAGAAAGCTTTAATGCTTGCTGCATTTCTGTTTTTTATAAGTGCTTTGGGAGCTGCCTATCCAGAGTTTTTATTCTTTAAGAAAGGAGAAACTTTGATGGGTGTTTTATTGGCTTTCAATCTTTACAGAATTATAGGTGGGATTGGAGTCGGTCTTGCTTCAGCAGTATGCCCAATGTATATTGGGGAAATTGCACCAGCTGAAATTCGTGGAAGACTTGTTTCTTTAAATCAGTTTGCCATCATTTTCGGAATGCTTGTTGTGTATTTTGTCAATTGGGGAATTGCTGACGGGAAAAGTATTGAATGGATCAACCAGATCGGTTGGAGATATATGTTTTTATCACTAACCATCCCGGCTGCCTTATTTGGAATTTTATTATTTCTTGTTCCGGAAACGCCACGCTATCTCACTTTTATCAATAAAGACGAGGAGGCACTTAAAATTTTAACAAAAATAAACGGCCAGGAACGTGGAAAAGAAATATTTTCGGAAATAAAAGGGACTGTTGCAGAACATAAAAGTGACATTTTTTCTTTTGGAAAAACAGTAATCATTATTGGAATTTTACTTTCCGTTTTTCAGCAGTTTGTAGGGATTAATGTAGCTCTTTATTATGCACCCCGTATTTTCGAAAGCATGGGTGTTCATAAGGATGCCTCTATGCTGCAGACTGTAGTGATGGGACTGGTGAATGTAGTTTTTACAGTTATTGCAATTTTTACCGTCGATCAATGGGGAAGAAAACCTCTTCTCATTATTGGATCAGTAGGTATGGCCATAGGCATGTTTGCGATTGCTATTTTTTCCTATTTCCATATCATTGGTATTGCCACTTTGATATTTATCATTGTTTATACTGCTTCTTTTATGATGTCGTGGGGGCCGATATGCTGGGTTCTGATTTCAGAGATTTTTCCGAATGAAATAAGGGGAAGTGCAATAGCTATTGCCGTAGCGGCACAATGGGCAGCTAACTATCTTATTTCATCTACCTATCCTTTTATGATGGAGTTCAGCGGAGCTTTTACTTATGGATTTTATGGAGTAATGAGTGTTCTTTCTCTTCTTTTCGTTTGGAAATGGGTCCCGGAAACCAAGAGTAAATCGCTAGAAGAAATAGAGAAAATATGGCAAAAATAAACTTTGCTAGACATTTTTTTAATTACAATTTTCTACTTCTTTGTTTTTAACAAAATTATTATAATATGATTATTTAATCCATGATAGTCTATGGAATAGTTTAATTTTATTTTAAGTATAAAATACATTTTATTTCCTAGTGATTAGACATAATTTGATTAAATTTACGTCAACGATGTATATCATTTTGATATAGAAAAAACAGCAGAAAAAAAACATTTATGAATAAAAAAAGTGCCACAATATATGACATTTCAAAGAAGCTTAATGTGAGTGTGGCTACTGTTTCCAGAGCACTTAATGATCATCCGAGAATCAGCCAGGCAACAAAAGATTTGGTAAAGAAAACCGCTAAAGAAATGAATTATAAGCAGAATAATCTTGCCAAAGCTCTTAAAAGCGGAGAAACAAAAAACGTAGGGATTATTGTTCCTTATATCAATACTAATTTTTTCTCATCTGTAATTCGCGGCATTGAAGAAGAACTTTCTCCACATGGTTACCATGTAATCATCTGTCAGAGTCATGAAGATGTTACTATTGAAAAAAGACATCTCAATACTTTATTGAATGCCCAGGTAGATGGAATATTTATGTCTGTTTCAAAAACAACCATTAATACGGAGCATATTCAGAGTATTTTAGATACCAGCAATACGCCGATTATATTCTTTGACAGGAAAAAAGATATTCCGGGAATAAGTACGGTAACAATTGATGACTACCGTGGTGGTTATATGGCGACAGAACATCTGATCAAAGAAGGATATAAAAATATTTGTCATTTTGCCGGAGATCTTAACCTTGAGATCTATCAAAACCGTCTTAACGGTTATAAACAGGCATTAATTGACCATAAGTTCCAAATAAAAGAAGATAATATCATTTCTACCGGAAGTGCAATTGATGCAGGAATTGATGCTATTAAAAAACTATGGGACAAAAAGTCGGTTCCAGATGCTATCTTTTCTTCCAGTGACTTTGCTGCATTGGGAGCCTGTCAGGAATTAAAAAAACGCAAAATAAAAATTCCTGAAGAAGTTGCGGTTATAGGATTTTCTAATGAGCCCTTTACTCAGTTTATGGAGCTTCCAATGAGTTCCGTAGACCAAACTCCACTCATAATGGGAAAAATGGCAGGACAGGTATTTATTGAAAGTGTAAAAGAAAATGGATCAGGTGTTTCCATAGAAAAAAAGGTGGTTTTAGCACCTCAGCTCTATATCAGAAAATCTTCTAAAAGGAAATAGCTTTAAAGCCTCTATTTTCTCCAAAATAACAAAAGAGTTCAATATGGTATTGAACTCTTTTGTTATCTATTATTTACAATTAAAATTTTATAAAGAAACTCCCCTTCTCCAGGGAATAAAATCATTCTGATTTAAAATAGCAGCTTTTGTTTTTACTTCACCACTGGCTACTTCAATTATAAATTCTAATAATTCTTCAGCTTTTTCATCAATTGTTTTTTCACCGGTAATTATGTCTCCGGTGTTAAAGTCGATGATATCGGGCATCCTTTCAGAAAGTGATGTATTGGAAGAAATTTTAACAACAGGTACAACAGGGTTTCCAGTAGGCGTTCCGAGACCTGTAGTAAATAAAACCATATTTGAACCGGATCCCACAAGTGCTGTGGTACATTCTACATCATTTCCGGGAGTACATAATAAATTCAGCCCCGGTTTTTCAATATACTCTGTGAAATCAAGAACATCCTGAATCGGAGATGAACCTCCTTTTTTAGCTGCTCCGGCTGATTTCATAGCATCTGTTATCAATCCATCTTTAATATTTCCAGGTGAAGGATTCATATCAAAGCCTGATCCTGCAGCAACAACTGATTTTTCAAAATCCTGCATTAATGTTAAAAATCTTTCAGCATCTTTTTCATTCACACAACGGTTAACCAACTCCTGCTCTACTCCACACAGTTCGGGAAATTCGGAAAGAATGGTGGAACCACCGATTCCGGCCATTAAATCTGATAATTGTCCTAAAACCGGATTCGCAGAAATCCCTGAGAAACCATCTGATCCGCCACATTCCAATCCCAGAACAAGTTTTGAAAGAGGTGCGGGCAACCTTTGGATTTCATTGGCCTGTTTTATTGCTTCATAAGAATCTTTGATGATACCATTCAGCATTTCATCTATAGTTCCTGATTTTTGTTGTTCGTAAACAATAATAGGCTTTTTGTTATCCGGACTTATTTTTTCTAAAGCTTCTTTAAATAGATCAACCTGTAAATTCTGGCACCCAAGACTCAAAACGGTAGCTCCGGCTACGTTCGGATTTTTAACATAGCCTGCCAATAGTCGCCCCAAAGCTTCTGCATCCTGACGAATACCACCACAACCACCCTGATGGGTGATAAATTTAACATCAATATTTTTAAAAATCCGCGAGTCCTTTTCATCTTCAATAGCAGTTTCAGTTTCAGAGTTATTCACCAATGATCTTAATAATAACTGATGCTTTGTTACTTTTTCAAACAAAAGCTCTTTTTCAAAAACTTCCTTTAAGATTTCGATATTTCTGTTTTCACAAAAAACCAGTGGAAAGAAAAGCCATACATTAGATGTTCCAACCTGTCCGTCTTCTCTATGATAACCATTGAATGTTTTGTCTTTCCATTTTTCAATATCCGGAGCGGTCCATGGAGTTATTTCCGTTTTCCCTTCAACTTTTGCACTTTGATGTTTTACATTTTCCGTAGTGATAACTTCACCTTTCTGAATAGGAAGGTTGGCTTTTCCCACGAGAACACCATACATAATGATCGCATCTCCAATTGCAAGATCTTCGGTCACGAATTTATGTTTTGCCTTTGTATTTTTTACAATATCATAAGTAAGATTACCCAAAGTAACAGTTTCCCCCTCCGTTAAATCTACCAACGCCACTGCTACATTATCCACGGGATTTACTTTCAGTACTTTCTTTTGCATAATTTCTTAAGAATTAAATTTGATAAAGTTTTTATAAGCAGTTTCAATATCATTATGATCGATTTCCCATAATGCTTTTGCTACCGCTGATTTTAAACCCTGAACTTTAGTAAGATCAATATCCCAGAAATGCGTTTCACTAAGTGCCAATTCAGCAACTATCTCATAATCTTCATTTTTCCAGATTTCTTTGAATCTGTTTATAATGAATTCCTCATCGTTCAACGGCAGTGTTTTTTCACCATAACTTCCCTGATAGAATCTGATTAAACTCGCTAAAGAAAAAATTAGGTTCAACGGTAATCTGCTATTGATCTCAAAATATTTTAAGATACTCGGAACAATTCTCACTTTAAATTTAGAAACAAAATATAAAGCGATACTTGCCTGATAATGCTTGATGAAAGGATTTCTGAACCGGTCGAAAACCTCTTCTGCAAATTCTTTCAATTCAATTTCATCTAACCCTAAAGTAGGATTAACTTCATTTGATATAGTTTCGGTTAAAAATCTGCCTATAAACTCATCATCTATAGATTCTTTTACCGTCTCCTTGCCAGATAAAATAGCTGGAGCTAACATCAAACTGTGGCCTCCGTTCAGTATCCTGACTTTTCTTAAACGGTATGGCTGGATATCATCTACCACCAATATCTGTTCGTCAATTTTATCAAAAGGAATTCTCTCCTTCAAATTTCCAGCATCCTGGATCACCCAAAGCAAAAATATTTCTGAGACCACCATCATCTGATCTTCGTAATCCAATTGACTTTCGTAAGTTTCTAAATCATCCTTTGGATATCCTGGAACAATTCGGTCCACCAATGTATTGTGAAAATAATTATTTTGTTCAATCCATTTTATAAAACCTTCTCCTAAATTCCATAGATCAGCATACTTTAAAACAATTTTTTTTAAAGCAAATGCATTATCTTCAATCAGTTCGCAAGGAATAATCCGAAGTCCTTTTTTTGTATCTCCATTGAAATATTTAAATCTTTCATGAAGTAAAACGGTTAATTTTGCGGGAAAATTCTTGTGTGGTCCTTGATAACCGGTTTCCGATTCATCATATGTGATTCCTGTCTCTGTTGTATTTGAAAAAATAAATTCTAATTCTTCTTCTTTTGCCAGTGCTAAGAATTCATCATAATTTGTATAAGGATTGATCGATTTTTGAATCGCAGAAACCACCTGTTTGGTATCAATAATTTTTCCTTTTTTTACTCCTCTTGAGAAAAGTGTATATAAATTACCCTGTTCTTCCAGTTTATGAACAGCCCCCCCCACTGTGGGCTGAACATTTACTATTCCAGCATTAAAACCTTTTTCTTTATTTAACTTATCAATTACGTAATCTGTAAATCCCCGCATGAAATTTCCACCTCCAAACTGTACAATTTTTATAGGAAGTTTTTCCTGAGAATCCAGCAATTCACGGTTTAATTTTTGTTTTAACTGTCTTTCCATCATTATTTACTTATTACTTTATATTTAGGAACCAATGCTTTCATTACACTCCATGCAATCAGATAAGCTACTGCACATACTGAAAAAATAATCATATATCCTTTATCTATTCCGTCTGATACAATGGCTCCTGACTTTTCCAACTGTTCAAAAAAACCTTCCGGTAAACGTTGATTGACGTATTCTGGATATAGTTCCAGTAATGGAGTTCCATTAATGGTTGTCCATGCCTTATGAGCATGATCGAACAGTACCCCAGAAGATTTATTAATTAAAAATGAACCAATACCACCTGCCATTCCACCTATTCCGGTAATCGTAGCAATGGCTTTTTTGGGAAACATATCGCCTACTGTCGAGAAGATATTTGCTGACCAGGCCTGATGAGCCGCACCTGCTATCCCGATAATCACAACCGGAATCCAATAGGTTATAGAGCCCAGAGGTTGAGCAAAAAGCGCCAGCAGAGGGAAAAATGCAAAAATTAGCATGGCTTTCATTCTTCCTGTGTAAGCATTCATCCCTCTTTTTTCCACGAAATATTTAGGAAGCCACCCGCCAATAATTGAAAACAGTGTAATCATGTACAATACAAACAGGGGTAATGCACTTTGGGTACTGTCCATTTTGTAGACAGAGCTTAGATAAGCAGGTGTCCAAAATAAGAAGAACCACCAGATTCCGTCAGTCATAAATTTTCCGAAAGCAAATGCCCAGGTTTGTCTATAACTGAAACATTCTTTAAAAGAAAATATCTTTTCAGGAATATTTGAATCCACATTGGATTCATCATCCTGATCCTGCTGGATATACACTAGTTCATGTTCATTAACCTTATGATGCTCATGGGGTTTTTTATAATAGAATATCCACAATCCCATCCATAAAAAACCTAAAGCTCCGATGATAATAAATGCCCACTCCCAGCCCATCGATTTTGCTATAAAAGGAATAGTAATGGGTGCAGCTAAAGCTCCCACTGTCGCTCCTGCATTGAATATACTTGTCGCTAAAGCCCTGTCTTTTTTAGGAAAATATTCTGCCGTTGTTTTAATTGCCGCTGGAAAATTTCCTGCTTCTCCAACTGCTAATACAAAACGTGCAAAAATAAATAAGGTTACGCTGGTACTGATTACAGTTGAGACATTATCTACTGTTCCTATAATTTCTTTAGATTCTCTAAATCCTACGAACCAGCTTCCGGTAAGAATACCAGATGTGGCAATCCCACAAAATGCATGTAAACAAGCACCTACAGACCAAATAGCAATTGCCCAAAGGAAGCCTTTTTTCGTATCCATCCAATCAACAAATTTTCCTGCAAAAAGCATACTTCCTGCATAGAAAATGGAGAATAATGCGGTGATATTTCCGTAATCATTATTGTTCCAATGAAATTCCGGAGCGATAAAATCTTTCCAAGTTAATGATAATACCTGCCTATCCATATAATTAATGGTAGTGGCAATGAACAATAAAAAACATATTGTCCATCTAAAACCAGTAGGTTTAGAGGATACTTCTTTTTTCATATCAATCTTTAATAGTATTGATTTTTTATTAATTTTAAAAACAAAATGGGTATAAAATACCCTTCCAAGCTATTTTTAACTAAGAATTTTTATTCGATTAAACCTTTTCCGTTTAAACCGGTATTAAGAATTGTTTTAAAACGATCTTAATTCTTTGATGAGTTCAATTGAGCTTTTCACAACGTCTGTAATTTTCCCGTAATCATACGTTCCGTCATTATTTTTTACAAACAACTGTGAACCCAGACCCACGCAATACGCTCCGGCAGATATCCATTCTGTAAGGTTTTCCTTTGTCGGAAGAACTCCACCTGTAGGCATAATATTTGACCACGGCATCGGTCCTTTTACTGCTTTGATGAATTCCGGTCCTCCCACCTGGGATGCAGGAAATATTTTAATAATTTCAGCACCCAACTCTTCAGCATAGGAAATTTCAGAAACTGACCCGCAGCCTGGCATCCAGGAAATTTTTCTCCTGTTACATACTTTTGCTATATCTACATTCAATAAAGGGGAAACAATGAAGTTGGTTCCGGACTGAATATACAGCGAGGCTGTTCCGGCATCTACCACTGAACCTACCCCTAAAATCATCTCAGGAAGTTCTTTGGCTGCATATTTTGTAAGTTCGGTAAAAACTTCGTGTGCATAATCCCCCCTGTTCGTAAATTCAAAAACACGTGCTCCACCATCGTAGCATGCTTTTAAAATTTTCTTGCCTATCTCGGCATCAGCATGATAAAAGACAGGAACAACTCCCGTTTCTCTAGCTTTTAACGCAACGTCTATACGTGTAAATCTTGCCATAATTATCTTTTTATTCTTCCACCAGAATTTCCGTTCATTACTTCCAAAATATCTTCTGCACTGCAGTAATTGGTATCTCCCAAAATAGTATGCTTGATAGCACAGGCTGCATTGGCAAATTTCAATGCCTTTTCATCATCGAAATTTAACAATCCGTAAATCAGGCCTGCTGCAAAAGCATCTCCGGTTCCTATTCTGTCAACCACCGGGCTTACTTCTAAAAGTTCAGTTTCAAAATAAGTTTCTTCAACCCAGGCTCTTCCCTGCGTTTGCTGAGAGCTTGCCGTAACACCGATTCTTACTTTATCGAAAATCCTATGAATAGAAGGAATTTGTTTTTTTAATTCTTTACAAGCTTCAATGAAGCCTTTCTGATCTGTTGAAAACTGAGTGTCTAAAATTTCGTTGATTTCATTTACACCACCAATAAAAATCGTGGAATAGGAAACCAGCTCCTTTAAAATTTCATTTCCATTTTTGCCGTATTTCCAAAGGTTTGAGCGATAGGCTGGATCGGTTGTGATCTGAATACCCATTTCCCTGGCTAGTTTTAAACCTTCTTTCAAAGTTTCATACGCTCCTTCAGAAATCCCAGGACTAATACCCGTCCAGTGAAAAAATTCACAGCTTTCCAAAGCTTTTTTCCAGTCAACCTGTTCTGGTTTTATATGAGAAAAAGAACCATGGAGTCTATTGTAAGTAATTCTACTTGCACGAACCGACGAGCCTACTTCAAGAAAATATAATCCCAGAGGATGCTCGTTTGTATTGATAAATGAAGTATCAATCCCAAAACTTTTAATGAAAGAAATTGCAGATTCACCCACAAAATCATCAGAAACATTGCTGATATGCTTTACATCACAACCTAAAGTTGCCAGTGATGAAGCAACATTAAGCTCCGTACCTCCGAAATAGAATTCCATTTCAGAGCTCTGCTTCATAGTTTTATTTCCGGGAGGTGAAAGTCTCATGATTACTTCACCGAATGTGACTATTTTACTGCTCATAATTTCACTTTAAAAATCAAAATAATTTTTAGCGTTATGATAGCAGATATCTGAAACCGTTCTTCCAATAAGCTCAATATCATCTGGCAATTCACCGTTCTTCATTTCTTCGCCGAAAAGATTACACAATACCCTTCTGAAATATTCGTGTCTCGGATAAGAAAGAAAACTTCTCGAGTCTGTAAGCATTCCTACAAAACAGCTTATAAGTCCCATATTTGAAAGGGCATTCATCTGCTTTACCATTCCATCTTTCTGATCCAGAAACCACCATCCGGAACCGAATTGTACCTTTCCTTTCACACTGCCATCATTGAAATTTCCGATCATTGTTGCAAAAATTTCATTATCGGCAGGATTTAGATTATAAAGAATCGTTTTAGCCAGCTTATCTTTTCCATCCAGCGTATTCAGGAATTTAGACAGTGCTTCAGCCTGAACGAAATCTCCGATAGAATCCCAGCCTGTATCAGGTCCTAAAACCCTGTGCATACGTTCGTTATTATTCCTCAAAGCGCCAAGGTGGAACTGTTGAACCCATCCGAATTGATGATAGGTTTCACCTAAAAATAATAAGATCGCTGTTTTGAATTGATTAACCTGCTTTCCGGCAATCACTTTTCCTGATAACTTATCACTGAAAATTGTATTGATCTCAGCATCTGTAAATTCTTCAAAAGAAATATTATTCAATCCGTGATCACATAATCTGCAACCATTTGCGTGGAAGTATTCAATTCTTTTTAATAAAGCATCACAAAGGCTTTGATAGGAATCGATTGTAATTCCTGCCGATTGTCCGAGTTTGGCCAGATAGTCCGCGAAATTGTGGTTTTCAATCAAAATAGCTTTGTCAGGACGAAAGGCTGTACTTACTTTAATACTGAAATCGGTTTTTGCTATTTCCTGATGGTAATTTAAAATATCTGTAGGATCTTCGGTTGTACATAAAGATTCTACATTCATCATTTTTAACAGACCTCTTGTTGATTTTTCAGGAGTATGTAATTGTGCGGTAACGTTTTCATAAATTTCACCTGCATTATCTTCGTTAAGAAGTTCATCGATCCCAAAATAACGTTTCAATTCCAGATGTGTCCAGTGATACAATGGATTTCTTAATGTGTAAGGCACTGTTTTTGCCCATGCTTCAAATTTTTCTTTGTCAGAAGCATCTCCTGTAATGAACTTTTCATTCACTCCCATGGTACGCATAGCTCTCCATTTATAATGGTCTCCGGCAATCCAGACTTTAGAAATATTCTCAAACGCAGTGTTTTCTGCAATATCTTTAGGGATCAGATGATTATGATAATCGATGATCGGTAACTTTTCTGCATAGTTAAAATATAACTCTTCAGCGTATTTATTTTGTAGTAAAAATTGATCTGTTATAAAGGATTTCATTGTAGTTTAATTCTGTTATTACTCATTTGCAGGTTTCCCGATAGTCGCCAGAATACCACCGTCCACATAAATGATCTGCCCGTTGATAAATCTGCTCGCATCGGAAGCTAAGAAAATAGCTGTCCCTGCAAGGTCTTCAGGGTTTCCCCATCTTCCGTCCGGAGTTCTGCTAATGATAAAATCATTGAAAGGATGACCGTCTTCTCTGATTGGCTCTGTCTGTGATGTTGCAAAATATCCCGGGCCAATTCCATTTACCTGAATATTGTGCTTCGCCCATTCTGTTGCCAGATTTTTTGTAAGCATTTTAAGCCCTCCTTTTGCTGAAGCATACGCCGCTACATTATCCCGGCCAAGCTCACTCATCATTGAGCATATATTAATGATCTTTCCTGATTTCCTTTTGATCATAT
Organism: Chryseobacterium sp. FW101-FHT12H09; assembly: GCF_058790395.1. NCBI lineage: Bacteria > Pseudomonadati > Bacteroidota > Flavobacteriia > Flavobacteriales > Weeksellaceae > Chryseobacterium > Chryseobacterium sp. FW101-FHT12H09. Next base: position 547,876 of record NZ_JBYTCP010000004.1, read on the forward strand.
GCTTACCAACGAGTTGTGACATGATAAAAGGACCTGTAAGATCTACATCGATTACCTTTCTAAAATCTTCAATATCCATATCAATCGCCGGAATACGTTTGATGATTCCTGCATTATTCACAAGGATATCAATCTTCCCATGTGTAGCAATCATAAGCGCTACCTTCTGAGCAGCCTCAAGTTTGTCTGTTACATCAAAAAGATAACCCGTTGCATGATATCCTTTTTCGCGATAATAATTTAAAGCTTCCTCTAACTTTGAAGGCGTTGTACTTGTGATGGCCAGTTCCGCCCCTGCAGAAGCTAAGCCTTCAGCCATTGCCATTCCCAATCCGTGAGTAGCCCCTGTAACGACTGCTACCTTACCGGATAAATCAAATAAATTCATTGGAAAATTACTTTAGTTCGTTAGTTTTGATACCATCCATATCGCCATAGTCCATATTCTCACCGGCCATACCCCAGATAAAAGTATAATTAGAAGTTCCAACTCCAGAGTGGATAGACCATTCCGGGGATAAAACAGCCTGACGGTTTTTCATAAAAATATGACGTGTTTCATCAGGTTGTCCCATAAAGTGACTTACCGTTTGATCTTCCTGCAGATCGAAATAGAAATATGCTTCCATTCTTCTGGTATGAGTATGTGCAGGCATTGTATTCCAAACACTTCCAGGGTGAAGTTCAGTCATTCCCATTTGAAGCTGACATGTTTGAAGGACGCTATTAACAATCAGTTTGTTTATCGTACGTCTGTTGGCGTATTTTTCCTCCCCTAGTTCCACAATCTCAGCCTCGCTCTTCGTTATTTTTCTTGTCATATAAGAATGATGTGCCGGAGCAGAGTTGATATAAAAATAAGGTTGTTCATCACCCGATTTTTCAAAAATCACTTCTTTTGCCCCTTTCCCAATATACAAGGCTTCTTTATTCATAAGCTCATATACCTCACCATCTACTGTTACTTTTCCTTTTCCGCCAACATTGATAATTCCTAACTCTCTTCTGTCAAGAAAATATTCTGCTTTCAAATCATCTGTTGGTTCAAGTTTTAAGGACTTCGATAAAGGTAGTATTCCACCTACAATAAGTCTGTCATACATAGAATAGACTAATTTTATCTGATCTTCATTAAATAAATCATCGATTAAAAACTCCCTCCTTAAATCTTCAGTTGTGTACTTTTTAACATCTTCAGGATGGTGGGCATATCGAAATTCTGATTGCGTCATACTTTCTTTTTTTTATACTTTCTTTTTACGGTTTTAATAAAACCAGTTAAACATTGCGTAATCGATTGCATTAAATTACACTTACATTTGATAGAAATACTTGTTGATAAATATATAATTATTATTTAATTAGTAAACAAAAAAATACATTTAATTAAAAAACAACTGTAAATCAACAATATAAAAACAATTATTCCAATAAAATCATTAGGCAAATTACTATAATCCAATGATTTCAATTCCCTAAAATAGAATCCTATTTTAATTTTTAAGCCAAATGGTGTATTATAATAATGATTAACTAACAATATTAAATTACCAATAATAATAGCATTTATATAATAATAGTACGACTATTTCGTGATTTATTTATTATTAAGCAAAAACTCGTTTTGTATGGTTCAAAAAAATGTGATAAAAATCAGAAAAATGGAAAAAAAACAACTTCTAAGTATCATTTTTGGGAAATTTCTAGTGCCTAAAATGAAGTATTCTTTAAAGAAATAATAAAATTTAAATAGAAAAATACTGCCTGAATTTCACTTACCTTAAATTTTAATCGAAATAACACATAATATTTAAATTACTAATAATCAATCATTTAATTACGTAATTTATGCATTATTATAATTAATATTAACAATTAAAAAAAAGAATTTAACAGAAAAATAATATTTTTTTCTTTGCATATTGGAAAATAATATTAGTTTAGGAGCCTAGATATTTTTAATAAATAATTACGCAATCGATTGCACTCCTTAAAGCGTATGTTTATTAAAATATCGGTCACTTCATTTATAGAATACTTACAAAAAATCCAAACAAACAAAAGAATGAAAAGAATTTCAACCAAGAATTAAAACTATAAGGATACAAAATGGATAAAAGAGTACAATCTATAAAGTGGTTATATTTAACTGTTTTTCTACTTCCGGTCCTTGGTCTGGCTCAAGAAAAAGAAAAGAATAAAGAAAAGGAAACCAAAATCGATGAAGTGGTTTTGGTAGGATATACCAAAGTTTCTAAGAAAGACGTTACCAATGCTGTAGGCTCAGTAAAGGCTGAAGATATGAAGGATATGCCTGTAAACAATGCTGCAGAGGCCATTCAGGGAAGAGTAGCTGGCGTACAGATTACGGCAAGTGAGGGTTCACCAGGAGCAGAGGTAGATATCAAGGTAAGAGGTGGAACTTCTATTACACAAAGCAATTCTCCTTTATATATCGTAGATGGAATCCAGATGGATAATGCATTGTCTATTCTATCTCCTAAAGAAATCGAATCAATTGAGGTACTGAAAGATGCTGCTTCCACTTCGATCTATGGAGCCAGAGGTGCCAATGGTGTTGTTCTGATCACCACAAAAGGTGGTCGTAAAAGAGCAGCAACGTCTATTAACTACAGTGGATATACTGGAGTTAGAAAGATTATGAATCAAATTCCTGTATTAAGCCCACAGGACTTTGTAATGTATCAGTATGAACTTTATTATAAAGGAGATATTCAGAGTGACAAAGACATTTTTGACGCAAGATATGGAACCTATGACCAACTTGCGGATAAGTATGGCTCCATCAAAAAAAGAGATTGGCAAAAAGAACTTTTTGGAAAAGAAGCCTTCAACTTTACCCACAATATCAATATTACAGGCGGTTCTGATAAATCAGCATTTTCATTAACGCTAAATCATGTAGAAGAAGACGGAATTATGCTTAATTCAGGTTTTAGAAGAAGCATGGCCAATTTTAAATATGATTATGATGTAAGTAAGAAGGTTAAGATAGGATTTAACACCAGATACAGCCGATCCCTAATTTCGGGTGCAGGAACTTCAGCATCCGGGTCACAAGGAACCAACAGGTTGAGAAATGCAGTAAGATACCAGCCTTTTGAGGGCGGAAGCAATGTTCCTGTAGATGACTTTGATCCTAATTATGCAACAAATACCAATCTTGTTAATCCTCTTCTTCTTAACGACAGTGAAGTAAGAAATAACAGCACAAACGACTTATTGTTAAACGCTTACTTTAATTATAATATTACAAAAGATCTTACCTTCCGATCGGTCATAGGATATGTACAAAAAGACAATGCTGTTGATCAATTCTGGGGAAGCATTACAAACGATGCAAGAGCTAATAATAACCAGCCTATTGTACAGTTAACCAGATCTCAAACCAGGAGAATCACGAACACCAATACATTAAATTACACAAAAAAATTCGGAAATCATAAAATCGATTTACTATTGGGTGAAGAAACTGTTCAGACAGACGGTGAATCTTCCAATACATATGTAAAATGGCTACCGAGTTCTATTTTGCCTAATGAAGCATTTGCTAACATCCAGTCCGCCATCCCACCATCAGGAATGATTCAGGATGCCCCTAGAACAGCTGCGCTGGCACCAGACCGATTGGTTTCATTTTTTGGACGAGCCAACTATATTTTCGATAATAAATATATAGCCACCCTTTCCATAAGAACAGACGGAACAAACGTCTTTGCCCCAAAAAACAGATGGGGAACCTTTCCTGCCCTCTCATTAGCATGGAAGCTTAAACAGGAAAATTTCCTTAAGGATAAAGAGTGGCTGGAAGAACTTAAGCTGCGTTTTGGATATGGTTTAGCAGGAAACAACAGAATTCCCGCATTCCTGTATGATACATTCTTTACCACTTCTACTGATTATGGATACACTTTCGGAAGTGGTGTAACTCCAGGAGCAACGACAGGAAACACATTGAAAAATCAAAATGTAAAATGGGAGGCAACGGTATCTAAAAACATAGGTATTGACTTTGGTTTTTTCAAGGGCAGATTATATGGTAGTGTGGATGCATATATTACAGACACTAAAGATCTTTTAATCTTAGCTAAAATTCCTCAGACCTCAGGATATGAATATCAGTATCAGAATTCAGGGAAAACTCAGAATAAAGGTATTGAATTTACCATGGGAGGAATTCTCATTAATAAAGAAAACTTCTCATGGAAGACAGACTTCAACATTTCTGCCAATAGAAATGTGATCAAAAGTTTAGGTTCCAACGCCTCTGCAAGTAATAGTTATTATCTTGCTGCTTCAGGATGGGTAAACAGTTTATATGACTTTATCGTAAAGGTGGGTAACCCTATCGGAACTTATTACGGATATGTAACGGAAGGAAGATATGAGCTCAATGATTTCGATTATAACCCTTCAACTCATGTATATACATTAAAAGCTGGAATCCCAAGTAACAGTGCTATTGCACTAGGTTCTAAAGCAGTACAGCCAGGTGACTTGAAACTTAGAGATATTAACGGTGACGGCCAGATCACTACAGATGACCAGACCGATTTGGGCAGTTCCCAGCCTAAGTTCTTTGGAGGGTTCAATCAGACTTTCCGGTACAAAAACTGGGATATGAGTTTATTCTTTAATTTCTCTGTAGGAAATAAAGTGTATAATGCCAATAAAATTGAGTTTTCAACACAGTTTCAATATAGAGATAACAATATGCTTGCTGAAGTGGCTGACCGATGGAAATGGTTTGGGCCAGACGGTGTAAAAGTTACAGATCCTGCTGCATTAGCTGCATTGAATGCCAATACAACAATGTGGACTCCCCCATCCGGTAACTATATTCTGCATTCTTATGCTATTGAAGATGGCTCTTTCTTAAGATTAAATAACCTTACGATCGGATATACCCTTCCAAAAGGGGCACTGGAAAGCGCATTTATTAAAAATCTAAGAATTTATGCCACTGTTAATAATGTATTTACCATTACAGGATATTCAGGATATGACCCTGAAGCAAGTACGAGGAGAAATCCTCTGACTCCGGGTGTAGATTATGCCGCTTATCCTCGCAGCAGATTTATTTTAACGGGAGTTGATATCACCTTTTAATTGAATAAAAAAATAGACATGAAAAAAACAATATTAATTTTAAGTTGTGTCGTTGCCTCACTTACTTTTAATTCATGCGACGATTTTCTGGATGCCGAAAACCTCTCAAGTGTATCTGAAGCGCAACAGTTTGACAGTACTGCAGATACATTCACTGCTTTGGTTGGAGCGTATAGTCAATTAGCAGGTGATGATGGTTATGGGCAGAGATTAGCACTAATTTATCCTCATTCCAGTGATGATTTCCGAACATCGGGAGACTATAACTGTAATGACAGAAGAGGGATTGCTACATTTGGAGCATGTACCACAAATTCAGAACTTAATAAACCATTCTTAAAATTATACTCAGGAATAGAGCGTGCTAATCTTTGTATTAAAAACATTCCCTTATCTCCTGTTTATAAAACAGGATCTGCTGCCGAGAAAAAACAAATGGATCGCTATCTTGGTGAAGCTCTCACTCTCAGAGCACAGTTCTACTATGACCTGATCAAAAACTGGGGTGATGTTCCTTTCCAGGATAAGCCTTCTGCAGATATGGAAAGTATTTATCTTGCAAAGACTGATAGAGATGTTATATATGAAAGAATCATTGATGACCTTGCCAAAGCAGGTAATTTAGTACCATGGAGATCCGAAGAAGGTACAAATTCAGCAAGAATTTCTAAGGGAGCTGTAAAAGGTCTTAGAGCAAGAATTGCGCTGGCAAGGGCCGGATATTCTTTAAGAAGAAATCCCCAGCAGATGGCACAAGGTTCTAACCCTCAAAAATACTATCAGATTGCTTATGATGAGTGTAGAGATATTATGAACCATACGGGAGAACATAGTTTAAACCCAAGCTATCAAGCTGTTTTCAAAGCTCTACACAATAACACTCAGGATGCTACCAATGAAGTAATCTTCGCTGTTGGAGCATTTGGAGGTAACGCGAGAACAGATAGTAAAATTGGATACTATAATGGTTTGAAGCATGATGATAATTCCTCATGGAAAGGTGGCGGCGGGATCAACGCCCTTCCCGTATACTTCTACGAATTCAGTAAATATGATTTAAGAAGGGATATGAATGTGGGAATTTTTAAAGTAAATAACTCCAACCAGGCAGAATTGGTAACAGCAATTTCGTTTACGGATTCAAAATACAGAAAGTCATGGACTAACGTGACCGGCCCTTCTCAAAATTTAGCTATAGACTGGCCTATGATCCGTTTTTCAGATGTATTATTAATGTTTGCTGAGGCAGACAATGAAATTCACGGCGCTCCTTCACAAGAAGCTCTAAATGCTTTAAAACTGGTTAGAAACAGAGCCTTTGCCGGGAACTTAGATCAGGTGGGAGCTATACCTACCGATAAAGCAGGATTTTTTAATGCTATTGTAAAAGAAAGATTATTGGAATTGGGTTGTGAAGGAATCAGAAAGTATGATCTTATCCGCTGGAATCTTTTAGATGCTAAAATTACGGAGACCAGACAGAAACTTACTGACTTTATGAATGGAACCGGACCTTATGCTAATGTTCCTTTAAACATGTATTATAAGAAATCTCCTTATGATCCTACCAAAACGGCTCAGCAAAATATCACTGATATTGATATTTATTCTACAGTATCGGATAAATCAGAAGTTTTTTACATTCCTTCACAGGATGCAACTCCTGCAGGATATACAAAAATTGCATGGAGAGCTTCCGTTCTGCAGACTTATATAAGTGATCCCGTAAAAGGTTTTGCGCAGTATTTCCAACCTAATAAAAGAGAACTACTGCCTATCTACAGTGATATTATTCAATCAAACTACAATCTTACCCAGGATTATGGGTACTAGTAACAATATACATTTATATTAACAGGAGTACAGGCTTTCTTCTCCGGAAGCGAGTCTGTATTTTTAAATGTAAAATAGATATGAAAATGTTTAATTGTCAGCGAAATATAAAACTAATATTGGTTTTAATAGTTTTAATATGCATTCTTTCTTTCAAAACCACTGATCAGACGTTTGTGGTTTCAAAGGACGGAAAGGGTGATTTCACGACCATACAAGAAGCAGTTGACGCCACTTCAAATCTATTATCTGCGAAGACTGTAATCATTCTCAAACCAGGAATTTACAAAGAGAAAATTATCATTCCGGAAACCAAAGGAGCAATCGTAATGGAGGGAGAAAACCCGGAAAATACCATTATAACATATAATGATTATGCCTCAAAAAAGAATTCTGAAGGTAAAGAGATAGGAACTACCGGTTCTTCTACGATCTTTATTTTTTCCAATGACTTTACAGCAAAAAGTATTTCTTTTGAAAACAGCTCAGGAAAAGTAGGTCAGGCAGTGGCAGTTCTGACAGGTGGTGACCGAATTACTTTTGAAAACTGTAAATTTTTAGGATTTCAGGATACGCTTTATCTTAAAGGAATGCAGGATGTACCAGCGGGTGCCAAGGGAAAAATTTCCCGAAATTATTTTAAAAACTGTTATATCGAAGGTACAACAGACTATATTTTCGGTGCGGGAACAGCTGTTTTTGAAAATTGTACAATCTATTCAAAAGAAAGTGCCAGCTATGTAACCGCTGCCTCTACTCCACAGGAAAATGCTTATGGCTTCGTTTTCATCAACTGCAAAATAACTGGTCATGCAGTAGAACATTCAGTATATCTGGGTAGACCATGGAGACCCTTTGCTAAAACTGTCTATATCGATTGTACAATTGATTCAACCATAAAACCAGAAGGTTGGCATAATTGGAATAAACCGGAGGCAGAGAAAACAACTTTTTATGCAGAATATAATTCTAAAGGAAATGGAGCAAATGCTTCAAAAAGAGTTTCGTGGTCTCATCAGCTGACCAAAGCTGAAAGAAAAAACTATACAAGAGACTATGTTCTCAAAGGAAAAGATAACTGGAGAGTGCAAAAGGATCTCAAATAATTTTAAACCCAACCATCAACCCCAAAGAAATCTTTCGATCATGAAAAAGCATTTAACAAAAATATTGACGATAGGAATTGTATGTAGTATTCAGATTTTAGTTGATGCTCAAAATGTATTGAGTTTCCCCGGAGCAGAAGGTTTCGGACAATATACAACTGGGGGTCGTGGTGGAAAAGTATATTTTGTGACTAAGACGACTGATGACGGATCAGATGGAACTTTGCGATATGCATTGAATCAGAAAGGTCCAAAATATATTGTTTTTAAAACCGGAGGAACCATTTATCTTCAATCTCCACTCAGAATAAAAGAAGGTAATGTTACTATTGCAGGACAAACGGCTCCCGGAGATGGAATTACTATAGCCAATTATGAAACTTTTGTAGCTGCAGACAATGTCATTATACGGTACATGAGATTCAGGATGGGTGATCAGAAGAAATTTGAAGGAGATGCTTTTGGAGCAAGATTCATAAAGAATCTAATCGTAGATCACTGCTCGATGAGCTGGTCAACGGATGAGACAGTTTCCATTTACGTCAACGAAAAGACAACACTCCAATGGTGTTTGATCGCAGAAAGCCTAAGAAACTCTGTTCATCAGAAAGGCGCACATGGATATGGTGGAATTGCAGGAGGAAAATTCGCTTCTTTTCATCACAATATTTATGCACATCATGATAGCAGAAATCCAAGATTAGGAGAATATGCCGGAAGTAAATTTGCGCTAACGGATCTTACAGATTTCAGAAATAATGTTATTTACAATTGGGGTCACAACAATATTTATGGTGGTGAAGGAATGAACGTGAATCTCATCAATAATTACTACAAACCCGGTCCTGCTACAATGACCAGGCAACGAATTACTGCTATCGATAAAAACGAGAAACCGCAGACCGAAGTTTATAACATCTGGGGAAAATACTACATCAATGGAAATGTAATGGAAGGGAATCCAGAAATTACCAAAGACAATTGGACCGAAGGCGTTTTTGCCCAAATGAAACCTACTTACAATTTAACGGATAAAGATAAAAATTCAATTAAAATCAATCAGCCACACGATATTGAGAATAATATAAAAACCCATTCTGCAAAAGAAGCTTACGAAAAAACACTGCAGTTTGGAGGAGCGAGTTTAGTTAGAGATGCCATTGATCGTCATGTTTTGCAAGATATAAAAAATGGAAGTTTTACTTATAAGGGTTCAAAAGGAAGTACTAACGGTATTATTGATTCTCAAACCGATGTGGGTGGGTTTCCAGATCTAAAACCCGGAAAATATTTATCAGATTCAGACAATGATGGAATGCCTGATGAATGGGAAATTAAAAATAAAATAAATCCAAAAATTGCCAATGCCAATGGACGGGATTTAGATAAAAATTACGATAATATTGAAATTTACATGAATGATATTGTAGAAAAAATAACCGAAGGACAAAACTAATAACCATGAAAACTCTTTGTTAAATTCGGCTATGTAAAAAGTATTATAAGATTCAGTTTATCATAAATAGTTTGACTATGGAAGAAGTATTTAATAACAATCAACTTTAAAATTTAATTACAATGAATTTTATTAATCAAAAGATAAAAATATATGCAGTTGCAATCTTAGGCTCAGGAATGTTCCTGGCCTGTGCTCAAACAAAAACGACACCAGCCTTAAAATCATCAAATGCAGCTTCACAGTCTGGAAAAGTTGTTCCAACAAATTTGAATTGGTCTGAAAGAATGTTACTTTCTGAAATGAACCGTTTTCCGGAGTCCTGGATGCTCGATTTCAGCAAAAGTCCAAAATGGACCTATCCTTCAGCAATAGTTTTAGACGGCGCTGAAAAACTGTACCAAAAAACAGGCAAAAAAGAATATTACAATTATGTAAGCAGCTTTGGTGAAAAGTTGATAAAAGAAGATGGCAGCATCCTTACTTATGAACGGGAAAAATATAATATCGATCTTCTGAATAGTGGAAATGTACTTCTTTATCTTTATGAAAAAGAGAAAAAAGAAAAGTATCTAAAAGCCTTGCAGATGCTTCGTTCCCAAATCGACGGACAACCACGAACTAAAGAAGGCGGTTTCTGGCATAAAAAAATCTATCCGAACCAGATGTGGCTCGATGGTTTGTATATGGGTCAACCGTTTTATGCACATTATACCAAAGATTTTGTGAACGGTGAAGAGGCTACAAAAGCTTATGACGATATTATAAACCAATTTGATCTTATTCAGAAAAACCTTCTGGACAAAAAAACAGGTCTGCTTTATCACGCCTGGGATGAAAGTCGCGAACAGAAATGGGCAGATAAACAAACCGGCCAATCACCTATTTTCTGGGGAAGAGCAATGGGTTGGTATGGAATGGCAATGGTAGATGTTCTTGATTTTCTTCCAAAAGATCATCCCGGAAGAGCGAAATTAATTTCGTACTTAAAATCTTACAGCGATGCCGTAATTAAAGTTCAAGACAAAGATAGTGGACTTTGGTATCAGGTTTTGGATAAATCGGGTGAAAAAGGAAACTATACCGAAGCAACAGCTTCCTCAATGTTTGTATATACAATGATAAAATCAGTTAACAACGGTTACCTTCCAAAATCATATAAAAAAGCTGCTCAAAAAGGGTATAATGGAATCATCAAAAATCTTATTTCTGTAGATGAAAACGGTATTGTAAATCTTAATAAATGCTGTGCTGTTGCAGGATTAGGTGGAACGCCTTACAGAGATGGGTCTTATGAATATTACGTAAACGAAGAAATCCGCTCTAACGACGCAAAAGGAACTGGCCCATTTATCCTGGCAAGTTTAGAATTTGAAAACTCTAAAAATTAAAGCAGGAATTCTGATCACAAAACAATGAATTTGATCTTTATGAGGATAAAAAATATTTTAAGAATAGCAACAGTTACAACTCTAGCAGTTGCTTCAACATATATAAACGCTCAGGAAAAACCATATGTTTCTGAAGTATGGACTGCAGATCAGGGGAAAAATTTCAGAAACCCTATTTTGTATTCAGATTATTCAGATCCGGATGTGATTCGTGTTGGAAATGATTTTTATATGACCGCTTCAAGTTTTAATGAAGCTCCCGGCTTACCTATTCTTCATTCAAAAGATATGGTGAACTGGCAATTAGTGAATTATGCTCTTCCTGACGTTCTTCCTTTTGAACATTTTTCTACTCCTAAAAGAGGCGACGGAGTTTGGGCTCCGAGTATGAGATTCCATAAGGGTGAATTCTACATTTACTGGGGAGATCCTGACTTCGGAATTTACATGATAAAGACTAAAGATCCACTTGGAGCTTGGGAGAAACCTGTTTTGGTGATGGAAGGAAAAGGTCTCATTGATTCCTGTCCGTTTTGGGATGAGGATGGGAATGCATATTTAGTCCATGGCTGGGCTGGAAGCCGTGCTGGTGTAAAAAGTTTGCTTTCCATTAATAGAATGAATCCTGAGGGAACAAAAGTTTTGGATAAAGGAGTTCATGTTTTTGACGGGCATGATGCCCATCCAACAGTTGAAGGTCCCAAATTATATAAAAGAAATGGCTTTTATTACATTTTCGCTCCTGCAGGAGGTGTTGCCACAGGATGGCAATTGGTATTAAGATCAAAAAATATATATGGCCCTTACGAAGAGAAAATTGTTCTTGAACAAGGTTCAACAAAAATAAACGGGCCTCATCAGGGAGCCTGGGTAGATACACCTTCTGGCGAAGATTGGTTTTATCATTTTCAGGATGTTGACGCCTACGGAAGAATCGTTCATCTTCAACCTATGAAATGGGAAAAAGACTGGCCTATTATCGGAATCGACACCAATAAAAATGGAATAGGCGAACCTGTTTTAACTTCTAAAAAACCTGATGTAGGACAATCCTACCCCATCGTTACACCTCCTGAAACAGATGAATTTGATGGCGATAGATTGGGTATTCAGTGGCAATGGAGCGCCAACGAAAATATCGTATGGTCTTCAAAACTTTCAGGACAGAAATTTCTAAGATTGTTTTCAATGAAAGTTCCTGAAGATGAAAAAAATCTATGGAACATCCCAAATTTATTAACCCAAAAATTCCCTGCTCCGAATTTTGTAGCATCAACTAAAGTTAAATTAACCCCTGAGGATGCCAAAGAGGGTAAAACAGCAGGTCTTTTGGTAATGGGATTAGACCATGAATCGATCGTTATCACCAATAAACCGGACGGATATTACCTTCAATTAAGAAAAGCTGAAAAAGCAGATAAAGGTGGTGAGGAAAAAGTAATATTTGAAACTAAATTGAAAGCAAACGAAGTATTCTTAAAAGTAAATGTTAACGAACCTAATGGTCTATGCCAATTCAGCTATAGTGAAAATGGTAAAGATTTCATAAAAGCCGGTGACGTTTTTCAGTCAAAACCGGGAAAATGGATTGGGGCTAAAATCGGTTTATATAGTATAAGTACAGCAAAAGCATCCCGCGGTGGATATGCAGATTTTGACTGGTTTAGAATGACAAAAAAATAAATCATGAGAAAAGTATCCTATAAAACATCTTTTGCTTTACTAATAATCCTGTTTTTATCATCTTGCCAATCACAAAAGCTTACAAGGAATACATCTGCCAAACAGAATAAAAATATCACACATATTTATCTCATCGGTGATTCCACGATGGCAGATTACACAGGAAATTATGAACCCGGTAAAGATTACATGAAAGTCCGCTACCCTATTACAGGTTGGGGACAGGTTTTTCAGCCATTTTTCCTAAAAGACAGTTTATATTCTTTAAGGCCGGGAATTACCACTGATTCTGTTACAATCATCGACAGAGCTTATGGCGGAAGAAGCACCAGAACTTTCTTCCAGGAAGGACGATGGAGATATGTTTACGAGCATTTGAAACCAAACGATTATGTAATCATGCAGTTTGGACATAATGACGGTTCAGAAAAGCATACAGAACGATATGTAAATATTGATGGATATAAAGAATTTTTAAGATTATTCATTACGCAAACCAGACAAAAGGGCGGAAATCCGATTATTGTAACACCAGTTGCAAGAAACTATCCATGGAAAGAGGGAAAACTTGAAAATATTCATGGAGATTACTGGCTGGCACCAATCGATATTGCTAAAGAAATGAGTGTTCCGTACATTGATTTAAATAAACTGTCTATGGAATATTTCACAAAAAAAGGGCAGGATTTTACCAGCAGTCACTATTTTATGAATCTTCCTGCTGGAATGTATGAGGCTTATCCTGGCGGTCAAAGAGACAATACCCATTTCCAGCCCGAAGGGGCAAAAGTAATTGCAGCGATTGTTTATAAAGAATTTAAAAATATACTTAAAACTCAAAAAAAATAGAATGAAGAAGTTTATCAAAATTATTGGTTCAGTAGCAGCAATGATGATTTCAGGGCAGATATATGCTCAGAATCTGGATATTTATAAAAATATTGAGTTTAAAATGCCTCAGGTTGTGGAAACTTCTTTTCCTGCAAATACAGTTTCCATCACACAATATGGAGGTGTTGCGGGGGGAAATGTAAAAAATACAGAAGCTTTCAAAAAAGCAATTGAAAGTCTCACCAAAAAAGGAGGTGGCAGACTGATCGTTCCACGCGGAATGTGGTTAACAGGTCCTATCGAACTGAAAAGCAATATCAATCTTCATGTAGAAGAAGGAGCTTTCATTATATTCAGCAAAGATAAAAATGACTATCCATTAGTAGATGTAAGTTTTGAAGGGTTAAATACCATCCGTTGTCAATCACCGATCTCTGCAAAAAATGCAAATAATATCGCTATTACCGGAAAAGGAGTAATCGACGGAAGCGGAGATGCGTGGAGAGCCATCAAAAAAGGTAAAGTGGCAGAATCTGAATGGAAAGAAATCATTTCCTCAGGTGGAATATTATCTTCTGACGGAAAAACGTGGTACCCTTCAGAAAGCTATAAAAAAGGATTTGAAAGCAGTTCAAGCTTCAATGTTCCTGATAAAATTTCTAAAGAAGAGCTTAAGACGGTTAAAGATTTCCTTCGTCCGGTAATGGTAAGTCTGATAGGTTGTGATAAAGTTCTTTTAGATGGTCCTACCTTTCAGAATTCACCGGCCTGGAATCTTCACCCATTGATGTGTTCCAATGTGATTTTAAGAAACCTTACGGTAAGAAATCCCTGGTTTTCTCAAAATGGCGATGGTGTAGATTTGGAATCCTGTAAAAATGTTTTGATCTACGATAATACTTTTGATGTGGGTGATGATGCGATTTGTATTAAATCCGGGAAAAATGAAGACGGAAGAAAAAGAAATATGCCTACTGAAAATGTGATCATAAAAAACAATATCGTTTATCATGGTCACGGAGGTTTTGTTGTCGGAAGTGAAATGTCAGGAGGAGCAAGAAATATTCACGTTTCTGACTGTACGTTCATTGGAACCGATATCGGTCTTCGTTTTAAAACAACACGTGGAAGAGGCGGAATTGTTGAAAACATTTACATCAAAAACATCGATATGATTAATATTCCAACACAGGTTATTGGCTTCAATATGTTTTATGAAGGAGCCTCGCCGGTTTTAGAAGACGGTCAGAAAAAGGAAGGAAATAAAGCACCCGAAAAACTTTATCCAGTGACAGAGGAAACTCCGATTTTCAGAAATATTTTCTTTAAAAACATTAATGCTATTAATTCTTACGAAGCGATTACCCTGTTCGGATTAGCCGAAATGAATCTTAAAAATATTGTAATTGAAGATTCACAGTTTGACACAAAAAAAGCTTTAACGATAGTAGATGCCGATGGAATCCAGTTGAAAAATGTTAAACTTAAATATTCTGAAGGAACAGGAGCGACAATATACAACAGCAAAAAAATTGATCTGTCTACTGTAAAATTTGAATCAGTAAATAAACCTTTCATTAAAATTTTAGGCCATAAAACCGGAGCTGTATTGTTACCAAAAGAAATTTCTACTGATAAAGCAGCTCTTTCTATTTCAACAGAAGTTGCTGAAGATTCAGTTAAATAAAAATTCTACAAGCGAATGATCATTAACAAACTTACTTATATTTCCTTTTTTTTAGTAGGAGTAATATCAGCATTCGGTCAAGTTCCACGACCGAATGCTACTCCTTATACTAATGAGGGAACTTATGATAAATTAAAGAAAAAATATCCTTTCATCACCCCTTTGGAAAGGCCTGTTCCGCAAAATATAGGCATCGATAAAGATGTAGAATATTCTAATATTGATGGACTTTCATTAAAAGCTGATATTTATTATCCCCTCGATAAATCCAAAAAACATCCGGGAATCGCCATGGTTCACGGTGGTGGATGGGTTTCAGGAAGTAAGGAAAATGAAAGATATATGGCTATGGAACTGGCTTCAAAAGGATATATAGCAATGGCAGTTGGTTATCGTCTTGCGGATGTGGCAAAATATCCAGGTGGCATAGAAGATGTTAAAACAGCTATTAAATGGTTCAAGAAAAAAAGAAAAAAGTACTCTTTAGATCAAAATAAAGTCGCCGTTTTGGGTGAATCGGCAGGTGCACAGATGGCCACTCTGGTTGGGGTACAATTACATAATAAAATTAAAGCAATTGTAAATATTGATGGAATCGTTTCCTTTATTCATCCGGAAGCTGAAGAAAGTATTTATGCTTCTTATTGGCTGGGTGGAGATAGAAATGTAAATCTTAAAAACTGGACCGAAGCCTCTCCCTTGGAATATATTAATAAAAATACGCCGCCTATTCTTTTCATTAACAGCTCACAACCTCGTTTTCATGCTGGAAGAGATGATATGATGAATCAATTGAGAAGCTACAATATATTTACAAAATCTCATGAAATTAAAGATACACCACATTCATTCTGGAGTGCTGAACCCTGGTTCACAGAAACATTACATTATACTTTAGATTTTTTAAATAATGTTTTAAAATAACTTCATGAAAAAATTATTCTTAATTCTATTTATCTCGGCTGCCAATTTTCTTTTGGCAGGAAACTCACCCTATATAAAAATTACCGTCAGCAAAGACGGAAAGGGAGATTTTACTTCTATTCAAAAGGCTATTAATTCAGTAAGAGACCTTGGTCCTTCAGAAGCATTGATTACTATTAAATCAGGGACTTACAATGAAAAAATCACAATCCCTTCTTCAAAACATAAAATTATATTAGAAGGTGAAAATAAGGAGAATACAATTATCATTAATAATGATTATTCAGGAAAACCAGACGTGTTTAATGAAAAAATGACAACTTTCAATTCCTATACTTTATTGGTAATGGGTGATGATATTACAATTAGTAATTTAACGATTCGAAACAGCTCTTGTAACGAAGGACAGGCAGTTTCCCTCCATGTGGAAGGCGATCGTTTTATCATTAAAAATTCAAAAATTCTGGGTTGCCAGGACACTCTTTATTCAGCAACCAACCACAGCAGGCAATATTTTGAAAACTGTAGTATTGAAGGAACTACAGATTTCATTTTCGGACAGGCGACCGTTGTTTTTAAGAATTGTACTATAAAAAGTTTAGCCGATTCTTATATCACCGCAGCTGCAACAGAAGCTGACAGAAAATATGGTTTTGTATTTCTTGACTGTAAATTAATTGCTAAAGAAGGTGTGACAAAAGTATACCTGGGAAGACCTTGGAGGCCGTTTGCAAAAACAATTTTTTTAAATACCGAAATGGGAAAGCATATTCTTCCGGAAGGTTGGAATCCTTGGAAAGGAGACAAAATGTTTCCTGACAAAGAAAAAACCGCTTTCTATGGAGAATTTGGAAGTAGCGGTGAAGGTGGAAATACAATAGATCGTGTAAGCTGGTCACACCAACTTACAAAAAAAGATATGAAAAATTACACTCTTGAAAAAATTTTTGATGGCTGGAAACCTAATCTATGAAGATCCTAATTATGAAAAAACTATTTTTAACTCTTTACATTTTTATCTCTGCAATTATTGTTGCCCAGCAGAAACCTACTCTATTCCTAATCGGCGATTCCACAATGGCCAATAAGGAAAATCCTGATAAAAATCCTGAACACGGTTGGGGTCAGGTGCTTCCATTATTTCTTACAACCGGAATTGAAATTCAGAATCACGCAATGAATGGAAGAAGCTCAAAAAGCTTCAGAACAGAAGGAAGATGGGATAAAGTTGAAAAACAACTTAAAAAAGGTGATTTTGTAATTATCCAATTTGGTCATAACGATCAGAAGGTCAAGGATTCTTCAAAATTTACCAACCCTTATACTCAATACCGAGCCAACCTTGAAAGATACGTTAATGAAACCAGAGCAAAAGGTGCAACACCAATTCTGATGACTTCAATAGTAAGAAGAAACTTTACTGAGAATGGTGTTTTAGTAGACACTCACAAAGAATATCCTTTGGTGGTAAGAATGGTTGCTAATGATCTTAAAGTTCCATTCGTTGATTTACAGTTATTAACCGAACAAATGGAGATTTCTTATGGTCCAGAAAAATCAAAACAGCTTCATCTGCATTACAAAGAAGGCGATGTTGAATATTATCCTAAAGGAAAATCTGATGATACGCATTTATCAAAATTCGGTGCTGAATCTGTTGCGAAATTAGCACTGAATTCTTTGAGAAATTTAAAAACCGGTTTGGAAAAGTATATTAAATAATCAAAGCTTTATGCGTTTTATTCATAGTAATAAACTAACCGAAATTTTTTAATCATTTAAAAAAATAAAAATGAAATTCAAAAAAGAACCATTCTTTGATGGAAATTCCGAATGGGAAGATTTAGGAAATGGCGTTTCCAGACAGTTTGTGGGCTACAATTCTCAGGTGATGATGGTGATCGTAAAGTTTGAAAAAGATGCGATAGGAGCTCTACATCAACATTTCCATTCACAGATCACCTATGTTGCATCAGGATCATTTGAAGTAACCGTGGATGGTGAGATAAAAATCTTACAGAAGGGTGATGGTTTTTTTGCTCAGCCCAATATTTTCCATGGTGTAAAATGTTTGGAAGAAGGACAATTAATTGATGCATTCACTCCGTTCAGAGAGGATTTTCTAAAATCATAATTGAATGAAAAAATTTGCTTTCATATTAGTAATTTTCCTCTACAATCATCTTTTAACTCAGGAAAAACTGATGGTCTGGCCAAAAGGACAAATGCCTAATTCTAAAGGACTGGAATTAAAAACCGAAGAAAAAGAGGGAAGAATTATCCAAATTCAGGAAACTGAACTTTTTGCTTTTTTACCTCCAAAAGAAGAAAGAAAGCAGATGGCTGTCATCGTCATTCCCGGTGGTGGATATTATAAACTCACCTACGACCTAAATGGTTTTCAAATTGCAAAATGGTTCAATACCCTTGGAATATCTGCTTTTGTTTTAAACTATAGGTTACCCACCTCACCAGATTTAAAACAAAAAGAACTCGCTCCTCTACAAGATATTCAGGCCTCAATAAAATATATCAGAAAAAATGCTTTACAATGGGGAATTTCACCAGACCAGATTGGAGTTCTAGGAACCTCTGCAGGAGGGCATTTAGCTGCAATGGCAAGCAATATAACCACAGATTACACAGCATTAAAAGGAGATTGGGAGAATTTTTCCACTGTTCCTGATTTCGCCATTCTTGTTTCTCCAGTCATTGATTTGGGAGAGTTTGCACATGTAGACAGCCGCAATAGCTTGCTCGGCGAAAATGCTTCCAGGGAAAAAATCAAAGAATATTCTATGCAAAACCGTGTCACTGAAAAAACCCCGCCCACGATATTATTTCATGCACAAAATGATCGGACTGTTCCTGTGATGAACAGCATTCTTTATTATCAGGAAATGATTAAAAATAAAGTAAAAGGCGCATTGTTTATTTTCCCTGAAGGTCAGCATAAAATCGGAATTAACAATAAAAACGAATTGACTGACAACTGGAAAAAACTATGTTCAGATTGGCTGAAAAGTATTAGTATTCCGTAATTGACAATTAAACATTTTTGGATCATCGCCGACGCAAATCACTTTAATAAAATATAAAATGTTGAAAATCAATCAAAATAAAATCTTCGCATTGCTTTTTGGAGCAACAATCTCCATTACCCTTCATGCTCAACAAAATTTAAAACTAACTTACGATAAACCCGCAGAAAACTGGAACGAAGCATTGCCTATCGGAAACGGAAAACTAGGAGCAATGGTTTTTGGAGGATCTTCACAAGAGCATCTTCAACTTAATGAAGAAACGATATGGGCAGGAGAACCGGGAAACAATGTTCCCAAAAACACCTTCGACAGTATTCAGAAAATCAGAAAACTTTTAAATGAAGATAAATTTGAGAAAGCTCAGAATTTATCAAATACTACCTATCCGAGAGCAGCTCCGAAAGATTTGAACTATGGAATGCCATATCAGACAATGGGTGATCTATTTCTGAATTTTAAAGATCATAAAAATATTAAAAATTACAGTAGGACTTTAGATATTGAAAAAGCCATAACTACCATTTCTTATGAAGTTAATGGTGTAATTTTCAAGCGTGAGATTTTCTCTTCATTCGTAGATAATGTTATTGTAATCAAACTGTCTTCCAACAAAAAAAGAAGCTTAAATTTCTCTATTAATGCTTCTATTCCACATTTAAAAAATTCAATTTTTACAGAGAAAAATCAATTGATTATTAACGGAACAAGCAGCTCTGTTGACAATAAAATAGGAAGAATAAATTTCAAAACTGTTACAGTTCCCATTTTAACAGGCGGAAAATTAACCACCACTGAAAATCAATTGACTATTTCAGAAGCAGATGAAGTTGTTATTTATGTATCTATTGCTACGAACTTCAAAAAATACAATGATATTTCAGGAAATCCTGATACTGGGGTTTTACAATATTTAAATTCTGCTTTAAACAAAAGCTATACTGACGAATTAAAAGCACATATTGAAAAATATCAGAAATATTTTAAGCGTGTCAGTCTTAATTTTGGAACCACTCAACAAGCGAAAAAAACAACAGATGTAAGAATTAGAGAATTTGGTAGTTCGAAAGACCCAGATTTGGTAGCGTTGTATTTTCAATTTGGCCGTTATCTTTTGATTTCTTCGTCTCAACAAGGAACCCAGCCAGCCAATCTTCAGGGTATCTGGAATTATCAATTGAATCCAGCATGGGATAGCAAATATACAGTCAACATTAATACAGAGATGAATTACTGGCCTGCCGAAAGCACGAACTTGAGTGAAATGCATGAGCCATTGTTTGATATGATTCAGGATTTATCATTGACCGGACAAGAATCGGCAAAGGAAATGTATCATGCCAGAGGTTGGAACATGCATCACAATACTGATTTGTGGAGAATCACAGGAATTGTCGACGGTGGCTTCTATGGGATGTGGCCTATGGGTGGTGCCTGGTTGACACAACATCTTTGGAATCATTATTTATACACCGGAGATAAGGTATTTTTGAAACAATATTATTCAGCTTTAAGAGGAGCTGCATTATTTTATTTAGATATTCTTCAACAGGATGCTTCTAAAAAATATCTGGTTGTCTCTCCTTCTATGTCACCGGAAAATACTTATATAAAAAACGTAGGAATTACGGCAGGAACAACAATGGATAATCAATTGGTTTTTGATGTTTTTAATAATTTCATCAATGCTTCAAAAGCTCTTGATACGGAACAAAATCTCTCAGATGAAGTGAAAACAGCCTTAAGTAAACTTCCACCAATGCAGATCGGTCAGCATACACAATTACAGGAATGGTTACAAGATATGGATCAAACTGGTGATAAACATAGACATATCTCGCATTTATACGGACTATTTCCTTCAGGACAGATTTCACCTTTCAGAAATCCCAATCTGACAGAAGCCGCCAGAAATTCTATGATATATAGAGGTGACAAATCCACAGGTTGGTCGATGGGTTGGAAAGTCAATTGGTGGGCAAGATTACTGAATGGAAATCAAGCTTTTAAATTAATTTCAGATCAATTAGCACCTGCTTCAATGGAACAGAAAGGACAATCAGGAGGAACTTATCCCAACCTGTTGGATGCTCATCCTCCTTTCCAAATTGATGGAAATTTCGGTTGTACTTCCGGAATTGCAGAAATGCTTTTACAAAGTTATGATGGCTATATTTATATTTTACCCGCTCTTCCCGATGCCCTACCTAACGGTTCTGTTAAAGGTTTAAAAGCACGAGGTGGTTTTGAAGTAGATATTGAATGGAAAGATACCAAGCTCACTAAATTGGTAATTAAATCAGCTTTAGGAGGAAATTGTAGAATCAGAATTGCAAAAAATACTGAGCTAAAATCTCAAACGCAATTCAAGCTTTCAAAAGGAGAAAATCCAAATGAATATTATCAGGTAAATACTATTAAAACGCCGCTAATTTCGGAGAAAGCACAGTTAAAAGGATTTCCTATCCCCGAAACACAAGTTTTTGATTTTAATACAGAAAAGAATAGGATATACTCTTTTGAAGTAAGATCATTCTAAAGGATCGTAAAGAGCAAACTTACAAAGCCTACATAGAAGGTATTTCATTTTCCCTTACACTGATTTCCTATCCGGAAAAACAGATATTCAAACAAATTATCTATATAATAAAGTGCAACCGATTGAATTAAATAAATATTTAACATTATAATTATATAAACATGAATATATTAAAATATAAAATAATTTAATATTAAATATATAATTTTACAAAAGAACAAATCACTAAATATAAACTATGAAAACAAAAATCAAAGCCACCCTATTTGCGGTAGCTCTAAGCTCAGCTTTTACATTAACTGGTTGCGGTCAGGAAGACATCAAGACCGAGTTATCAGGAAACCCTAACGAACTCAATCTTAAAAATGCAATTATGCTAAATGCTGTTGTCCCTTTAGCCAGTTGTGTTGCTCCTGGATGGGCTTCTCAAAACGGAGGAACAGCAGGTGGAGGAACTGCTGCTGAAACTACAGTAACAACCTATGCACAATTAAAAGCAGCTATTGAAAACACAGCTGTAAAAGTTATTAAAGTCACAGGAACTATTACCATTACCACCCGGTTATCATTTCAGGATCAAACCGGAAAAACAATTTATGGCGCAAGCGGTGCAAAACTGGTTTCAACCGATCAGACAAAGGATGGATCTGGCATTATCAATATTAAAAGATGTAACAATATCGTTATCAGAAATTTGATTTTCGAAGGACCTGGAGCTTATGACACAGATGGTTGGGATAATGCTATTTTGGATGACTGCAGAAATGTTTGGATAGACCACTGTGAATTCAGAGATGGTGTTGATGGAAATTTTGACATTAAAAACAAATCAGATTTTGTCACTGTTTCTTACACGAAATTCCATTATTTAAAGGCTCCAAAACCAGGTGGTTCAGGAGGAACCGATGATCACAGATTTTCAAACCTTATCGGTTCAAGCGATGGAGCAACTGCTGATGCGGGAAAATTGAATGTGACCTTTGTTCGTTGCTGGTGGGCTCCGGGATGCAGAGAACGTATGCCGAGGGTAAGATTTGGTAAAATCCACATTGTCAACAGTTATTTTAACAGTTCATCGAGCAATAAATGCATTGCAGCTGGAGTTCAGGCAAATATCCTTGTCGACAAAAATGTTTTTGAAAACGTAAAAGAACCAATCAACCTGATGAGCGGGTATACAGCCGTTACAGCAACAGGAAATACATTTACAAATGTCACCGGAAATACTTCAGGAAGTGGAACAGCATTCACACCTCCGTATTCTATTTCTACTTTATCTGTTTCTTCAGTAAAATCTGATGTTACAGCAAACGCAGGAGCCACATTATCGGGGAACGTTTGTAATACATTATAACTACAGGGAATTAAAATACTAAGATAAAAAGACCGGGAGGAATCTCGGTCTTTTTATCATTAATAGATTAATCATCTTAATTTCGATCTTATAACCTATTTGTTTAATGTTTCAATTCATTATTCTGGCAGGTTGTTTTCGCCAATCCATTTAGAATATTCTTTATCTATCAGTTTTACAGGTGCATCACCAAACCAGCTATAGCCATTTCTCCTTTCCTCTGAAACCTCATTATAATTGTATTTTACACTTCCGTCCCGGTCACCAAAAAGAGGTTTGTTATTATTAATATCATAAAATCTTGCCCAGATCACAGAACTTTTATCTTCAGCCAAAATTCTTACTGCTTTACCGTTTTGTTTTGCTACGTTGTAGCTGTAGCCATTTAATTTATTCTCTTGAAACCATTTTATTGCTGACCGTATCGACTTTTCAATCTCGGGAGTAATGGGCTGCATCATTAAAAACCTTACGATTCCAACCGACTCTCCTGTTGCTAAAGAAATAGGTTCAAAAGCTCTTGCTTTATCAGGTTGCAAGGTTATTTCATTGTATTGATCAGCCCAAATAGAAAGAATACCTTTCTGCAAAACCTGGGTTTTTAAAATACATTCAATACCTTTTTGAACAGCAATTTTTGATTGTTGTTTTATATGATAATCAACAATAACATCAAAATCATTTTTACCCACTGCCACATTATACAAAACCGTTAAAGCATTTATCATAGCGTTGTCATTATAAGTAATTTGCTTTCTATAAAGTCCCGTATTTGGATAATATTGTGGAAAGCCTCCGTTTTTATACTGCATTAATAGGAGGTACTTTATCCCTTTTTCTGCAGACTTAAGATAATCGGGATTCTTTGTAATTTTAAAAGCTTTTATTAATGCATTAATTTCTTTTGAAGTCGCATTATTATCTATTGTAGCATGATCATTTCCGGTCTTTTTTATTCTCTTTAAAAGTACCTCATCAATCGGTAAATTATAATTAACAACTGATTTATCATCAAGTTGCTTTCCCCAGCCACCTATTGGAAGCTGATAAATCAATATTTTCTCGGCTAAAGTATCTTTCACCTGACTAAAACCATTAAAACCAGTCAACACTAACGCTAAAATATACAGTTTCGTTTTCATTTTTTTTAATTTATTTTTTCTAATAAAATAATGCAATTAATACAATAAATTCACAATATGCAATCGATTACTCATATAAATATAATTAACAAAAGCACCATTTATTATTATCAAAAATACCAAAAAAATGTAATTTACTGATCAAAAAAATACAAATTCTATTTAGAAGAATTATTTAATGATCATAGAGCTTTACAACAAAAATTCCCAAAACTATCTATTCCGATGGAATGGCCAAAGAAAACTAAAGTTACCTATGAAAATAAATGGATCTTTTATAATTGATTTCATTCCTACATGCTTCTGCTTCCATTGGTAGAAAGCAGGTACAGAAATCCTATGTTCACGGCAGATGTTTTTTTTTATTTCTCTTTAATTTTGAATATTACAGTTAATATTTGCATCTATTTTCCAGCTTTTATGTACATTTAATAACATTTAGGACTTAATGTTAATTAAACTATTTTTTAGATACATTCTATATGATGAAACATCTTATTTTGTTATTCTTGTTTATTCTATCATCAGTTACTATTACTGCTCAAAAAATTAACTCCACAGAATATTGTAACAATTTAATCAAAAACGGGATTGATGCATTGTACAAAAAAAATCACAGCACTTCATTAGAAACATTTGCAGAAGCAAAAAAAATTGCAGAACAAAATAAACTATATGAGCAGCAATTTATTGCGACCAACTGTATCGGGCTCAATTATTATCAGATGTATGATTACAGCACAGCACTCGATTATTATTTGGAGGCCTACTCTATCGCTATTAAACATTTGAAAAGTGACCGCGAAATGACGGTATTAAATAATGTAGCACTCGTCTATTTACAACAGGGAAAATATAAAGAGTCTGAAAAGCACCAAAAAAGAGCTTATGAGTTAGCAGTTGCCAATAAGGACTATATCGGGATCGGGATATACTCTGCCAACTTAGCTGATCTTTATAATATCACCCATCAATTAGACCGTGCTTTAGAGTATGTAAAAATTTCCAGAACCGCTTTATCTATAGAAAATAATCCGAGAATTACCATTGATCTATCTATTGTAGAAGCCAAGAATTTCCTTGAAAGAAAAGAATATAATAAAGTTCTAACTATTCTTGAACCTTTACTAAACACACTAAGAAGTAAAGAATCCATGGATCATAGAATTTTAATATTACTGATTCTTTCTCAGGCATATCAAGGCCAGAACCAAAACGAAAAAGCGCTCTACTATATAAAAAAATCCCAGCAAGAGAATCTGAATTACAGCAATAATAAAGACATTTACAATCAGTTTTCAAGCCTTTACTTCAGCATGGGAGATCATACCAAGGCTTTACAATATAAAGATTCGGTAATTATTGTTAAAGATTCCCTTAGTGCCATTAAAAATCAGGCAATGTATCAAAACAGCGAAATCAAACTAAAACTTCAGGATTCAGAAAAAGAACTTAAAAGTGAAAAAAGATTAAAATTTTACATCGCAGGATTCTGCATCTTGATTCTCGGATTACTAAGCTTATTATTCAGAACTCTTTATTTAAAGAACAGACAAAAAAGAACTATTGCTGAAAGAAACGAGCAGATTATTTCCTTAGAATTAAAAAATAAAGAAACCGACAATCTCTTATTAGAAAAACAAATCAAGGAAAAAGAGACCGAAACTCTTTTAGAAAAAGAAAAGCTCAGAAACGAATTGGAAAACAGAAACAGAAAATTAGCTGCCAATGCTATCCATATCGCACAGAGAAATGATAAAATAGAACAATACATTCTTCAATTAAAAAGAAACCCTGAAATGATCAAAAATGATCAGCTCTCTCAACAATTGGATCAATTGAAATTAATACTCACTAAAGAGGAAAATAACGACGACTTTTTATCTCATTTTGAAAAAATCAACAGCAAGTTCATTAGTAACCTTAAAGAGAAACATCCTGATCTTACACTGAATGACATTCGATACATCAGTTATATCTACATGAATCTTTCTACTAAAGAAATTTCATCAATATTTAATATTACCATTGAAGCATGTAGAAAAAGAAAAGAAAGGGTTTCAAAAAGATTAAACCTTCAAAATTCAAATGACTTATATAGCTATATATCAAATGTTTAAATAAAAAAGTCACGTTTTTTCCATTTTCAGTCTCACTATTTCCCTTTTCATTGTATTGAAAGTTTTCTTCAAAAAATAAATTTGTATTCCTTAACAACTAAACAAGTATTATGAAGAAAACTGTATTTACTTTATTTTTTATTATGTTTCTGCAGCTTGCTTTCGCGCAAGTGAGCTTTGCTGGAGACCCGCAATATGGACAGCTGCGAAATTTTGTTTATGACAAAAATGTTCCCAACAGAGTCTATGCAACTACTTATGTTGATAAACACATTGTGGTTTCCAACGACAATGGCACACATTGGGAAATACTATACACTCTTCCTTATCCCGCTTATACTGCGGATATAAAAGAGATGCATCTTACCAACAATGGCACTGCTGTAAGTTTTATTCAGCATTTTGGCCTAGGCAGTCCATTAAACAAAATTATTGTACTGAATCTGCAAACATTAAATGTTGTAAAAGAATTTAATTTTCCTTCAAATCAGTCTATAGAAGCTATCACCAACTATTCTATTTATGATAATGGAAACATGACTACTGCCACAATGCTTACTAATGGTGGTAGTAATAAATTTTTTTATACAACAAACGGTGGTACGACATGGACGAAAATTTATGATGGGCAGGATCATGAAGATGTACTTTTAAATGATGCTGTCATGGATCCTCAGAATCCTCAAACATTATACATTGTGCGTAATGGAGGTCCTGGAAATATTGACGGCGGCTTACTCAAATCCACTAACGCTGGAGCTACGTGGACAGAAACATTAAATGGTCTTATTTTACAGTCAATAGCAATTGATCCTGAAAATACCAATATTCTTTATGCCGGAAGTGGTATTCTTTGGTCATATCTTAACCAACATCAGGCTGTCTATAAATCAACAGATGGAGGAACTACGTGGAATGAACAAACAGGAATTACCTGGTCAACAAGTACACAGGGATTAAGAAATGTTCCTAAAATTCAGATAAATCCCAATAACACCAACCATGTTATTGTAATGGGTGATGATAGAATTGCCATAACCACCAATGCTGGGAGTACGTGGACTACAACTTTTCATAATGGTTTGATAGATGGTCATTCCTATTTCTATGGGATAGATGCAGCCTTTAATCCTAATAATTTAAACCATGTTTTAATTTCAAATAATCGTTATGCAAAATTCTCAACAGATAAAGGAATAACACTTACCTCTGTTGTAAACCCGTTTTTTATGGGAATGGGTAAAATAAATCTTATAGATGATAATGGTACAGACAAATTGATATATGGAGTGCAATATGGTTATACAGTCAAAAACCTAGTCAATAACCAAGAAACTCCTATTAATGTTTATCCTCTTAGCGAGTTTCCGGTGGGTCAGCAAATTCCGCTTATGTATGCAGATAAAAAAAAACCGGGAAGAACTTACAGTTATGAAGAATCTTTTGGGATGGGAAATAATGTTAAGGTAAGTGATGATTATGGTGCAACATCAACATCAATTTATAATACTTTTGACACTGGTTTTACTGCTGCCGAAACAGATCCTACCAACCAAAACATAGCATGGATTGCCACTTTTAATGGGGTAAATGCAAGCCTGATCAGGTCTGATTTCACCAATATCAATAATGTAATAAACGATGTCATAACCCTGCCTTATGATGGTGATTATATTTTTGGAATCAAAGTAAATCAGAGTAATTCTAATGAAGTATTAGTAACTGTTGGAAACAGATTATTTAAAACAACAAACGGAGGAACAACATGGACGGAAATCACAGTCGGCTTGCAAGATTTAATCCTTCCAAACATCGCGTTAAGTTTAGTTCAAAACCCATTGAATGCAAACCAATATACAATGGCAGCATCAAACGGAATATATACTTCTTTAGATGGAGGAAATACATGGTCTAGAATTTATAACGAAATGGTTCATAAAGTTGAACATTCCACAAAACAAAACGGACAAATTATAGGTATTGGAAATTCATATTTAGCTACGCTTCCAAAAGTGATTTACACGAATAATAACGGAACAAACTGGCAGGTAAGAACGGCATCCAACTATTTTAACACAGTAGTTATCGATGGTACAATGCGTTTTGTAAGCCCTACTACAGCAGAAGTCTATTTGATGACAAATTCATTAGGCATCCTGAAAGACGTTATAGACTTCTCAACGTTAGGAACTTCAAATCCTGTTATCGTAAAAGATGATATCAGTATTTATCCCAATCCTGCTCAGGATGTGATCAATATCAAATTAGTTAAAAATACATCTAAACTTAAAGTAACGATTTACAACACAACAGGGCAGCTAGTTTCAACATCAGAAAATAAAACTAGCATTGACATTTCCGGTCTTACAAAAGGGGTCTATCTTCTGAAGGTGGATCAGAAAAATGCAACTACTATAATTAAAAAATTTATCAAAAATTAACTTTATCAGGTATTATCATCCTTAAACCGTCTCCCAAGGGCGGTTTTTTATTTTCATCCATTTTTAAAAGCTATCTGAACATTTTCTTAAATATTCTTTCTAAATTCCCCTAACATCCAATCTGTTATCTACTGGCTACTCTTTTACAAGTCCATACTCCATATAAGTGCCTATAATTTGTATAAAACCGCTTATCCATGCAGTAAATCAAGCTATAATGACAGTAATTTTACTTATTCGTATTTCAGAAAAAGATTAGCATTAAAAATATTTCAAATTACCCTTACTTATTAATATTATATCATTTTCAACCATCTTACGACAGCTAACTTGCTTGAAATATCATACATTTGTAAAAACACTTTTTCAAACAAAATTACCATTGAATTCCAGTCAAATGAGAGCTTACCAATCCATTTTATTCCTTATCATCCTACATCTATTTACCTTAGGAAAAAGCCAGAAAATATCCGAAGAACAATTAAAGGACGAATTACACGACATACAACACAAGATTGGCAGTACAAGTATCGTAAGCAATACCATAAAACAACTGGAAAAAAGCTACAGAACTGCAAAGGAAAATAAATACAATGTTGCATTCTCCATTGGTACTGAACTGATACGAACATATTCAACATTGGATAATTCGGAGAAAGTTATTGAGGTTGCAACAGACCTGGAAAACCACATCAATGAAGATTCATCGCCACAGGAAGTATCCAATATGTACAAGATGAAAGCAGGTTCATTGGGGGATTTGGGGTTTCTGGAAGATTCCCACAAAGCTTATCAGCTTTCAAAAAGATATTTGGCAAAAATCAAGGACAATGATGTACGTCATTATTACAGCAGCTTATTTTATTCTAACTATTCCGGTTATTTTGATCAAAGCAAAAAACAACCTGATTCCGTACGTCTATATCTCATAAAAGGCTTAAGCGAAGCAGAAAAAATATCTGAAAAAACATCAAGTATATCACTAAAAAAGAAATATGATTTGATTCTTTCCATACAGGCAAACCTGACATTGTATTATTTATGGATCATTCAGCCCACCGAACCAAGGACAGCAGAGACATATCTTTTAAAATCATTGAAGATTGCAGAAAATAGGGAAATAAGTTCACTCAATAAAATGAACCTATACAGAACGGCTGGTGATTTTTACTTTGACCAAAAAGATAACGACAAGGCCATACACTATGCTCAGAAAGGCTTAGAACTTGAGCAAAAAATTTCATCCCCTTCCAGTCGGGAAATTTTCTACGAAATCATG
The DNA here is from genome assembly GCF_058790395.1 of Chryseobacterium sp. FW101-FHT12H09. Lineage (NCBI taxonomy): Bacteria > Pseudomonadati > Bacteroidota > Flavobacteriia > Flavobacteriales > Weeksellaceae > Chryseobacterium > Chryseobacterium sp. FW101-FHT12H09. The sequence goes on from NZ_JBYTCP010000004.1 coordinate 577,833, forward strand.
ACAGAGGCCTATTTGGCTAAAAATAATACTCTTGAGGGAAAAAAATACAATCAACTTCTTACAAAGCTCAGGGACAGTATTAAAATTGCAGAAAAACATTCGGTGAATAAAGTTACCACAGCAATTAAAAAAGAAAAGGAAAAGGAAAAAAGCAGCAGCCTTAGAAACTACTTATATGTGTTCTTCATTATAATAATGCTGGGATGTGGTGGTGTTTGGTACTATTGGAAAAGCAGGAATAAAGTCTTACAACAGAGATTTCAGGAACTCATTACCAAAATAAAGCATGAGTCAGAAAACCAAAAGAATGAAATGGAGAAGGATGGAGAAAAAGCAGTAAAAGCTCCGAAAACAATTGCTGAGGAAACGGTCAATCAACTATTGACTAAGATATCCAAATTTGAAAAAACAGAGAAATACCTGAAAAGTGATATTACAATAGCCAGTATGGCAAGTAATTTTGGCACCAATACAAAATATCTTTCAGAAGTCATAAAATCCTATAAGGACAAGAACTTCAATCATTACATCAACAGCCTTAGAATTGAATACATTACCAGGAAACTGTATGAGGATGCAGTATACAGAAAATATAAGATTACTTCTTTGGCAGAGTTATGTGGCTATGCCAATCATAGGGTCTTTCAGACAGCATTTAAAAAAGAAACAGGTCTAACTCCCTCAGATTTTATTAACAATCTGAAAAAGAAGACTGAACTGGAAATACTGTAATACAAAATAATTTTAAAAAGGAATAGCATCAATATACCTTTGCAAAAAAAGTCTATTCAATCCATGAGCACAATACAACCGTACCTATAGCGGCAAATATTACTTTAGCTGGATACCATTCCAAGCTCTTGAAGGATGTTACATTCTGTAAAAGAAAAGTCATTGTACTATAGCTCCTTAAAAATTTATACTATCATCTGGTTGAACTGAAATGTACAAATTATTGGTCTGGAAGTATTTTACCCCTTCAGTTGGATATCCATTTCTAAAGCCTCTCCCTGATTATCTCAATCTAAGCTAAAATTCAAATCAGAGTTCATTTGCTGTGGAAATCTTTCGTAAACTTCAGTACTAATATTTAACATATATCCCAAAAATCAAATACCTATTTGGGATTTCTAAAATTTTAAACAAATACCTTGATATTTTTCAACAAACTGATTTTCAGTATATGAAAATTGTAAAATCAATCAAACAACACATGAAACTTTCCGAATTATTCATGCATCAGCCTTGTACAGGCATTGTGGCATTCATAATATTGCATCAAAATGACAACCGATTCTGAAAATAACATGATGAACCAAATCTTCTCTCTGCATTCACTTGGAGGGAGGAGGTTTTTCTTATTCATCTTGTTGTTAATCAACTTTCAGATCATACAGGCTGTTTGTATACGTAACGAAGCTCCTTCATCAGATACTCTTCATGCATCAACTGCTATAGTTGTATCAGAGGGTACTATCGTTTCAGGTATGGAACGAATATATGTTTCCCATCCGAAAAAGGATAAAATAAAGAAAATTCTCAAAAGAAAAAATACACTTGTATCCAATAAAAGGAAATACAAAAAAAGACAGGCTATTTCTCAAATCGTTAAAAACAGCAATAGATCCACATTAATTTTCAGTGGAAATACACAATCAGAGAAATCTTTACTGGCTGTTTCCGACAATGATAAGCAAATCATAAGACCCAATCAACGAACGATGAAATTCCTTTTTTTTGGGTCCGAAAACAGGATGCCTATTCTAATCCATTTACCAGATACTTTCCTGAAAAAAAACTATAAAAACCGTGGGGTTTCAAATTTAGAATTCTTTAGAAATTTCAACCGACCTCCCCCATTTCTATGTATGGCTATCGCTTAACAAATCATCGGATAGCTCTTTATTAAACGAAAATTTCAACATATGTATCCATATTCGCCGGTTTGTCCGATGTGAACAGATAACGTCGTTTTTTTGACTCAAACAAAAAAGGAGAAGAAACCATCATTGGCAACAACCAAAGGCTACTGATAATCCTGGGCTGAATACAGTCAACGACTATTTTCTTTTCAGGCGTCTTTTTTGGAAATAAAACATTCAATTCAAATAAAACCTAATTAAAAATCATGAAAAAACAACTTCTACCCATAGCAATTTTACTTGCTGTAACGGGTACTGTAAAATCTCAGATTGCCATAGGAAAACCGACAGTAACCAATGCTTCGGTATCTTTGGAATTTGCAGATACAGAAAATCGGGGATTCGTACTTCCCTATGTAGAAACAAAAACAGGAATTACAGACAACGGTACCATCATTTATGATACGACCGACCACAAAGTAAAATACCTGAAGGACTCCGGAACATGGACTGATTTAAGTGTTGACAACACCGGAACAGCGGATATTTTGATCCAGACCAATAAAACGGAATCTACGACCGCAAAATCAGTCATCGGATCAGCAGCTGCCACAGACAGTACACCTGGTATGTTGGTTTTATCCGACACCAACAAGGCAATGATATTACCCAAAGTAGCCAGTCCACACCTTAACATCATCGACCCTGCTCCTGGAATGATGGCTTATGACACTGTTAAACGACAACTTGCCATATACAACGGCAAAGTCTGGACTTTCTGGAAACCTTAAATGAATGAAATATGGAAGAAATACACTTTTATTAGCGCATTTTTTATAAACATGACTGTCTCTACTCAAGTAGGTATTAATATCAAGTGTTCAAAGATCATATTGGATATCTCTATAAAGTTCAATTCATAAAACACATCGTCATATTTATAAAAAATCACAGTATAAAAACGCACATACCGGAAATCCGGCTAAAAACTAATATATTATGAAAAAACAAATCGTCTTTTTCTTCATATTCCTCATTATGGGTAATATGATGATTTTGGCACAAAGCTGCAACATCAATGCAGGAGCCAATGCCGTCATTTGTGGCACGTCTGCCAATTTATCGGGAAGCTCCGGGGGAAGCTCAGCTGGAAATCCAGTGTGGACACTGATATCCAAACCTTCCGGTGCCCCCAACCCAATTATTGTAACCCCTTCAGGTTATAATACCAATGTCACAGGAATGACCTCTCCTGGAAATTATGTGTTTCAGATTGCCCAGAACTGTACTACAGGCACGGCAACCTCACAAATAACCATTACTGCCCCAGGAGAGGTTTCATCTTTTACCGCAGGACCTGACATCACCAATGTTTCTGCCATTACCGGTACTGCAACCTTAAATGCAGTAATTCCTGCAGGGTATACCGCATCGTGGACCTATTATAACATTTATAATAAAGAATATTATAATCAGACCACCACCACGAATGCAACGATGTCTAATACGACAACCGCAACCCCTACCCTAACCCTTACAAAGAAAGCTAATCATGACATTGACCCAGCTTATCGTGCAGTATTAAGGATAACATCTATCAACAATCCAAACTGTTGGTACGAAGATGATGCAATCATCAGGTTCATCCCTAATCCACAAATAAGTCTTCCCGCAACCCATAACAGATGCTATCCATCGACAGACACCAACCGGTATATCAGTTTGAGCGGAACCTCTCCTATGTTGGCAACCAATACGCCAAACTCATCTGGAAACCAGGCATTTGGGACAACAGTTACCATAAATGCCATCAGCCAACCAGCAGGTGGAAATATTTCATTTTATCAAATAAGAAATAGTTCTATCTACTTCAATGGTGTAAATGTTACAGGAGCCTATGTGTTCACCATCACCGTTACCAATGCCAATGGAACATACACAACTCCTCAGATAACCTATAACTATAATGGAACAGATCCCAAACTAGTAAGTTTTATCGATTCCTCTTATCCTGAACAAATGCAGTACTATGGTGCAACCGGTAGCGGGGGTGCCGTGTATTGTAATAAGGCAGGTACAACGGCACCTATTACCATCTATTTCAAAATTGATCCCTCAGACCCAGCAACACTTACCACGACAGTTGGTAATTCGGGTATTGTTCCTTCCGGAGGAAATCCCACTTTAGTTTTGAACGGAGCCGGGACGATGAACAGGAACGTAGTGGTAACACCACCTGCCGGAGGTTGGCGAGTGGGAACTTACATTGTTAATTTAGCAGTTAAAAATGGCACCTGCGGTAATAGTCAGGATTATTATATTCATATTTCAGACGGTAGCCGCCCGAATGTGGCTGTCCCAAATACTACAATATGTTATACAGGATCAGGTATTGTAACGGCAACGATTCCTTTACCTGCTGTATATCAAGGAGTAGTCAACGCTAGCTACCTTCAGGAATTTTCTGGTGTATATAACTTTACTCTGGTTTCCAAGCCAGCCGGAGCTGCCAATCCTGCTTACGAATCCAGTAATCTCAGGACATTGACAAATACTTCTACCACGATAAGTAATTTAGATAAGCAGGGAGAGTATGTATTCAAGATAAGGGCTGTTCCTAATGCAGGTGGAGTGGATTCCAGATTTCTGGATAAAGAATATGCATGCTCGGGAACTTCTCCGGAGGGTACATTTTCAATATTCGTATCCCCACAGGTAAATGCCAATGCAGGATCCAATCAAATCTTGGGAATAGGAGCTTCACAAACCTCTCTCAATGGGAATAATCCAGGAGCATCATCTACAGGTTTATGGACCGTGATTTCAAAACCAGCCGGAGCTCCAAATCCTATAATCACCAATCCATCCCTATATAATACCAATGTTACAGGACTTACCAGTTCAGGGACATATACTTTTAGATGGACTGTTACCACCGGTACCTGTACAAGTACCAGCGATCTTACCGTTACCATTACAGCTCCTGGCCCCGGTGGAGTGCAGGGAACCGAATTTTGGGTAAAATCGGATGATGCCGGAAGTATTGCTACGGCATGGAAGGATCATTCCTTAAATGCAGATAATATACCGAATGTGGGAGGGGTAACATTATCTCCTGCAGACAGAAGCCATAATTTCAATCCTTATACTACCGGTTATACCACTTCTAAATTCTTTTATAATACGGCTTCTGTAATGAACCCTACCAATGGTGAACTGCCTAATATATCCCATTCCATTTTCTCTGCAGTAAGACCCAGCACTTCGGGAACCGGACGCATTACAGGGATTGATGATGATGCAACCTATGCTTCTGAACCTGCAGCATCAATTGCCAATGGGAAGCCAAGACATTATGAATATTATAATGTTACTACCTCAACAGATTTCTCTACAAATTTCAATATCGGTTCATCCAACGTGTTCTCGGTAATAGCTAATAATTCTGTTGCCAACGGAGGATCTTCGGCTTCATCCGGAGGAGAAAAAAGATTGGGTCTGAATGGTACTTATGAAACAACTTCATTTACCGGATCTAATAAATTTCAGTTATATGGTCGTAATCTAAGAGTAGGCCAGGCCGGCTGGGATGCACCAGGTGCTTTCCCTGGAGATATTATGGAAATTTTATGGTTCAAACGTGCCTTAACAGCGAATGAACAGTCGAGGATAAATTCCTATCTGGCTGTCAAGAATGGGGCTACATTGAGCGAGAATTATCTTTCAACAACCAGCAATGTGATATGGGACAGAACCATTAATACGGGCTACAACAATAATATTTTCGGTATTGCCAAAGATGATCTCACCTTATTACATCAAAAGCAATCGGGAAGTACAAATAGCGGACAGAAGCTTGTCATTTCTACAACAGGATTTGCAGATAGTAATGCAGCCAACAGTACAGGCTTAGCTAATGACATGCAATTCCTGATGACAGGAGATAATGGTTTGGAGCAAAGCCTTAAAACACCATTTTCTTACACTACAGGCTCTAATGGTGTGGTTAACTACCGTTTTGAATCTATCTGGAAAGTACAAAACTCAGGAAATGTGGGTACCATAACGGTTGCTTGGCCTAAAGGAGTGAACAATATATACTTAGTTCAGTCTTCAGATGCTGCAATTGATGGCAATGACAACTTTACCCCAATGGTTACTGAGGTTACTGTAAACGGAATTGTATATAACACAGCTACCGCAACATTAACGAACGGTCAATATTTTACCTTTGCCGGTTTTGCATATGCACCGGGTGGAGTATTTTCCGCTGCGTGGTATCGTGCTGATGCTGCTTCAAACCTATTCTCAGACGCCGGAACTACGATCGCTGTAGATAATGCTACTGTTCAGCAATGGAACGAATTTAATAACAAACCTTTCCCTCTTTTACAGTCAACAACAGGCTATCGTCCGAAGTTTTCTAATACTACTTTAGCAAATTTCAACCCAACGGTAATTTACGATGGAACTCAAAAATGGATGCAATATGCTCCGGTAGATGCTCAAGGGTACCTGTTGAATAGAAGCAAAGGAGCATTGTTCTCAGCTGGAAACACAACAAGTGCAACCTCTTCATTACTGGGATTTGGAACAGCCGGTTCCGGAAATGCAATGGATGACCCTGGTCTGTATAGCTTTACAGGAAATAAATTTTTGTTCTATCCTGTAATAGGTGAATATGCCCCTCAAAGTACCTACACGATCAATGGATCTTATATTGGTGGCGGTACCTGGGAGAATGGCGCAGGAACGGGAGGAAACAATGCAGTAAACATCACATTAAACGGATTCCATCAGACCTTCGACATCAATATTTCAAATGTAAATACCGATGTAAGCCGTAGTGCCTTAATGGTAGGAAAAGCAGATGCCGGGGCACAATTGATTGGGCAAGAAAATGAAATGATTGTTTTTGCTGATAAGCTAACTGATCTGGAGGTAAATAAGGTAGAATCTTATCTTGCTATTAAATATGGACAAACGCTGAGCAAAGAACAAAGCAGAAATTATTTAAGCTCTGCAGGCAATGTGGTTTGGAATGGATCATCCAATAACTATTACAATAATATTTTGGGTATAGCAAGAGATAATACATCAGCTTTACATCAAAAACAATCACGAAGTGTAAATGATGGTCAAAAACTAATAATTGGAGTAGGAAATTCATTGGCCAATACCAATATTGGCAATACCAATTCTTTGACGGAAGGACAATTCCTGATCATAGGAGACAATGGGCTTAAACAATCAATGACTACTCCACTAGTTTACACTGCAGGAGCGAATGGGGAAACGAACTATCGTTTTGAAGCCATCTGGAAGGTACAGAATACCAATAGTGTAGGAACTGTAACAGTTGCCTGGCCTAAAGGAATAAAAAATCTATACCTGGTGCAGTCTGCAGGTCCTGTATTTGACCTAACTTCTACCTTCACTCCAATGGTGACCGAAGTAACTATAAACGGTGAGATCTACAAAACAGCTAATGTAACATTAACCGATGGGCAGTTCTTCACTTTTGCAGGTTTTGGACTTGCTCCGGGTGGAGTTGTGAATAATCTTTCCTATTGGTACCGGGCTGATAAAGATGCTGCAAATACAGGAGATGGGACAGATATTACAGCATGGACTGATCAGTTCTCAGGAACTACATCAGCACAATTGGGAACCAATGCCCTGCCAAAATTCAAGATGGGTGCGGCCAATTACTTTAACTTCAATCCAGGTGTCAATTTTACTGCAAATACTCAAACGATTGGAAATACATCAGTAAGAACCTTTGGCAACAATACCTATGATATCTTTATCTTGACAAAAGATGGGTTATCAAACCCTGGCGGAAATGGAAGGATATTTAGCTCTTTATTGGATAATTCTAAATTAAGTGGTAGCATCAACTATTGGGATGGTTTTGGCGATATGTATGACAATAGAACAGAAAGAGTAAGAGCTGATGAAGGGTATAGATTTCTTGCTAATCCTGGAGGAATAAGGTCAACGACGATTCCAAGCATTGTATATCACAATCTATTAAATACCACTACTGGTAAAGGAATCAACGGAGGTGTTGTTTCGATGACTGGAGCACATACTTCCATAGGCTTTCTAAACGGAGGGCATACCTTCGGTTCTACACAAATAGGCTCCAATGGAAGTGATAATGGAGGTTTTGTTGGAAATCTGGGAGAAACAATTGTTTATGGAGAAGGTAACCTTACCACCGCTGAACGTAGAAGAGTGGATTCCTATCTTGCTATTAAATATGGTATTACGCTGGGACAAGTAAATACTGACCATTATCTGAATACAGATGGAAACACAGTATGGAACGGAGCAGCCAATATTACGTTCAACAATAACATTTTTGGAATATCTCGTGACGATATTGAAATGTTAGAACAAAAGGTATCGAAAAGTGTCAATGCAGGAACAATTCTCACTGTTGCCACGATCAATGATTTTGCTTCTCCGAACCAACTTGCAACGCGAACAGGATTTACGAATGATAAAACATACTTCCTGGTTGGAGATAACAATGTTACGGCAACACCGCTTGTTAACATCACAATTGCCGGAACTACACTGCAGAGAATCCAGAGAACATGGCTATCTCAACGTTCAAATACTTCTGGAAGCCTATACTTTGAGGCAGACCTCTCAGCTTATGGAGCTATTTTCTCAGCTGGAAACAACATTCAGATGATTGTAGCAGATGATGCAACTTTCACAACAAATGTAAAAACAATCACTGGAATATTCGCAGGCGGTAAATGGGTATTCATGAATGACTTCAATGCAGATAATACCATAAGGTACATCACGTTTGCTGAAGGAAAGGCTTACTGCTATAAGCCAGGTGCTATTGCTACAACTGGCAATCCAGCATTACCTACAAAAGTAGGAGTTACCTCTCTTGGAAGAGCTGGAGCAGGAAGTACAGACAACTGGCCAATGGTAAGAAAAGGTGGCTGGCTGGTGTTGGAAGCAAAAACCAAAGGTTTTGTTCCAAACAGAGTCAAGTTTAATACATCAAACCAACCTGTTGCCGCTGATGGGATAACTCCTGTTATTACAACACCTGTAGAGGGTATGATGGTGTATGATATTACCAACAAATGTATGAAGATGTACACCCTTAAGGAAGGTGATGCAACCATGAATTGGCACTGTATCTCCACACAAACTTGTCCTGATTAGAAAAGTACAGATTTGATAATTGATAGAAACTTAGCTCCGGAAAGTATTGTACGGAACGGGGCTAAGACTATCAATTAAAAAATAAACCAACATTTAAAATAAAGAAAAACAATACGATGATAAAAAACGTTTCAACATCGTCCAACAAAGCCTCAATGTATTTACCATATTATTGGGTATTTGTCAACTGCGATCAAAATATTAATACCATAATATCGTCTCTTTTAAAAGAAATATAAGTTATGAATTCAAATTTCAGGAATATTCATATTGGGAAATTCATCCACCTTCGGGTTAAAGAAAGCAATATTGACTTATTACGTATCTGCAACTTCATGAAATGTACAGATGAAGAAATCAATGAAATGTACATACAGGAAAACCTACCCACCAATATTTTATTGAGATGGAGTAAATTGCTTGAATATGATTTCTTCAGACTATATTCTCAGCATTTGATACTCTACGCCCCTCCTTCAGCCCCAATAAAAGAGCAGGATTCTTCAAAGCTGCCTCGTTTCAGGAAGAGTATCTATACTCAGGAGATAATAGATTTCATTTTGGAGCTGATACAGAAACAAGAAAAAACCAAACGTCAAATTACGAATGAGTATGGGATACCTTATACCACTCTATGTAAATGGATAGCAAAACATAATAAATGATCAAAAGACATCTAGCAATGAAAAGTTAGAAACATCCATAATTGGATCACTTTATCTGGATCTTTAAAATAATATAATGAAAAAACAAAATCAACCTAATTATAAACGAATATATTCAGACATCATTGACCAACGATTTCCTCATAAGAAAGCCGAGTGCGAAAAGATATTGGGCAAAAAAATACTTTCTGCCATGGACATTACGGACCTGAATAACAGAATTTTTGGCACCAAAAATAAAGATGCAAAAAAGATAAATCAAAAACTTCGCTCCTACAATGAAACAGATATAATGCGTATCCTTGATTACCAGAAGAATCATAGAATGAACAATCTTCAGGTAGCCGAACACTTTGGATTAAGTAGAAATACAATGACCAAATGGCGAAGGATGTTTCAGTAAAGAGGTTGATATCCTTAAGTGGAAAAAAAGATTTTGATTTTTGAATAATCTAAAAAAATGTACATTGAGAGATATTTAAGTGATTTTTTTTATGAAAATAACATTCACAAACTTGCTCTCATCCAGGGTTACCTTAGACTTTGCCGGATTTTAAATATGTTCTTCTGAGTACTCATGATTTTTATAAAATAATGTTGTTTTGAGGCATGCTAAAGTCTGGTAAATTAATTTCTCCGATCATTTGCCTTAATTCGATTTCTAATTGGAAACTAATTTGAGATATTGGAACATCATTCGCACCTCCTTCAAATGGATTTTCAGTATTTTCCCCCACTTGAACTATAGAAAAGTATAGCCATGAAATTAAAAAGCTGAAAGGAATAATTAGCCAAATCATATTTCCCTTCATAAATCCAGCCATACCTTCATTGAGCTTATCAAAGTCATTCAACATTCCATAAGGCAACAAAAATGTAAAAGACCGGACTAACAAATTATTAATAGTATTATACTGGCCTGGAAATGGTGAATTCTTTATCTGTTCACTTTTTCCTTGTAAATTATAAAAGTCTTTTATTGATTTTTCCATATCAACAAATTGTAAAACTGTAATTTCTTGTTTGTCATAAAGAGATTTCAAAGTTTTACTTTGTAAACTTAAAATATGGGTTGAAATGTTTTTAGATTTTAAAACGGCTTGCAACTCACTGGCTATAAGATATTTTGCCAATTCCTCCTCAAGGTTTGTTTCTTGTTCAGGAATCTTAAATAATTTACGATATGCTACATTATTTGTTTCATTTGTTGACTCCCATGTTTTGAGTGTTCTCATTCCATAACGTAAAGCAGTAACCCAAGCTATATGCCTATAAATAAGGTCTTTTGAAATCTCATTATTTAAATAATCTCTGCTTACTAACCCCCAAGCCCTACTATTTGATAAAATTGATGTCCAAACATCTTGAGCATCTAGAGAACGTTTATAACTTAAGTTATTTTTAAACCCTAAAATAAACGCTGTAGCTGTCCCTAACATTGCGATAACTGACCAGGGAATTGCTATCCATTTTATTTCGAGTACATCATATAAGATGACAGGGATAGCACTTAAGAGGAGCAACATATATATTTTCCCCTTAGTCCATATCACAAATTCAAAAAGGTTGTATGATTTGCCAATATACATATTTCAATTATTTATCTATTTTAATTATCAAGTTCTCCACTGATACAAAGACGTTTTTAACCAGTCGCAAATATCAACGTTTGTTTTCGGGCTTAGCTATCCAATTTTTGTATTCATTAGTTCCTATATACACAGGATTCTGAGGAATAAGTGTTTTCCTTTCGAGTACAACACCTGAATATGGCGCATTACTATTAGTTTCAATCTCCAAAGTCTTTTCTGTTGATGAGAGATACTGCTTTATCCACTCATCAATTCTGAACTGTTCGGGGCCGCCAATTTCCAGAATCTTATTTGCTGGGGTTTCTACTGCTACTTTTACAAGAAATGTTGCAACATCAGCACTTGCAATGGGTTGAATAAATGCATCCGAAAGTTTAACTTTTCCTTCGGATGTGCTCATTGCAACAATACCGCCTGCAAACTCAAAAAATTGTGTGGCATGTACAATAGTAAAGGGTATACCAGATTCTTTGATTAAATTTTCCTGGATCTGCTTGGCACGAAAATATCCGCTATCCTGTAATTTATCCGTTCCGACAACTGACAAGGCAATGTGATGTTGTACCCCTGCCCTCTTTTCCGCAGGCAGTAGATTTTGATTTGATGTTTTAAAGAAATCCATTACAGGACCATCATCGAATGATGGTGAGTTAGAAACATCAATGACAACATTCGCGTTTTTAATGGCTTCTTCAAGACCTTCTCCCGTGATCGTGTTTACTCCTGTATTAGGTGAGGCAGCAATTACTTCGTGTTCATTTTTCAACATGTTTGCCACTTGGCTACCAATAAGTCCGGTACCTCCAATAATTACAATTTTCATTTGATTTTTGTTTTAGCTATTAATAAAAACAAAATTGAGGATAAAAAAAAAGTATAATCTTAAACCAGTTTAAGATTTTACAATGGAACTATTTTCACTTTTGTATCCAAGTATATCATAACATTTGTATCAATTAAAAAAAATTAAAAAATGAACAGCGAAAATTTAATTAAACTAACAAGAGAACTAATTTATGAAGCAACACATTTCAATGTACCTTATGTAAAGCAAGTCTATGCGGAGAATTTACTGATTGTAAAGGTTGAAAAGAATGGAACGGTAGATACTATGAACAAAGAACAGCTTGTTGGTTTTGTTCAAAGCAACAGCGATGCAAAAGTTACCCCCTTCTCAACCAAGGCAGAAATTCACTATGCTGTTTGTGATGGTAATATGGGTATGGTAGTGATGACCCGCGATTTGGAATTGAATGGAAAATCTGACCCTAAATTCTTTACATTGATTTGGGAATATTCATCAGAAAGATGGCAGGTGGTCAAAGAATCCTATCTTGTAATTAATTAAATATGTCTTACCAAAATTTGAGTTTAAGAGGTAGAACGCTTCTTCGCTTTTATCTCGCTTAGGTACTCAGGGGTCATATTAAGGTAGGATGCAAGGATATGTTGAGGAACTCTCCTGGTAAATTCTGGGAATTTATTATTAAAAAGATGATAGAGTTGTTCACTGGAAAGAGTATGCAAATATTTAGAGCGATGTTGGGTTGCAGCATAAGCTCTCTGGTAAATCAGTCTGAAATAGTGTTCAAGCTGAGGGTACTTCTTGAGAAGTTTTTCCTGATTTTTATAACTAATTGCTAAAACCTCTGTTTTTTCAACCGCTTGTATAATAAATTCTGTTTGAGCTTGTTTTTCAAACGCGAGATAGTCAGTAATCCACCAGTTCTCGATCGCAAATTGAATAGTTTGTTCAATACCTTTATCGCAAATAAAAAACATACGCAGACACCCATTTTCTACAAAATAATGAAACTTGCATTGAGAATTGTCAGGTGTTAAATTTTCCTTTTTTGCAAAAACTAAAGGTTCGAAATATGATAAAATTAAAGGCTCATCGTTAGGGTCTATTTCAACATACTTTCTAAAATGGCTTATTAATTTTTTGGTCATAATCTTGTTGAAGTTTGAAGTTATAATCACTGTTAGCTTTTGGGATATTTTAGACTTTATAAATAGTACTAACAAAATTAATTTTTAAAAAACATATTCTTTGAATTTAAATTAAATTATTCACATTAGATGCAGAAAATGGTGATAATAAGCCACTAATACTGAGTTATAGTTATCATGTTTTCTATTGAAAGCCTAGCAATATACAAAATAAGAGAGCCTATGTTGGTAGGCTCTCTTGTCTATTAATGGTGTATTACTTCTTTTGCTTAGAGTGATAATAAATCGTGACATTCACAGTCAATGAAATCACAAAACCTCGTATAATTGACCATAAAATTATTTAATTTAATTCATTCCTAATGAATTAGTCTGGTTTATAATTATTCAGCCAGAATAGGTTAATCCAATTTGTGATCCTCTTCAAGTATATTCAAAAGTAATTTGTTTTTACCTTATAAAAGGTAGAATTTCATTATATGGCTTTCCAAAAATAATTCCATACAAGGAAACCAAAAATAAAATAACTACAATAATTAAAAAAACAGGTTTGTACCTGAATACCATCCCTTTCTTTTGAGTATACCTGTAATTAATGTATGTGCCCATTAAAAAAAGACCTGTAAATATGAGTATAAAATAATTTACCTGCATAATAATTTTAAATTTAGTGATGTGTTATCAGGTTCTTCAGCTACAATTGCTCTACTTTTTTTACTTATTTCAGTTTATTTATTATAAAAAATTCATTAAACGCTGCAGCTCGCTCTCAGTATTATTTTACTTTATCTACTCTTATTTTAACTGGATAAATTGATGCTTTATCAACCTCAAATGATACTTCTACCTTATCATTCGTTGTTAGTGGTTTTCCTTCATTATCATAAAATATTGTTTTATCCGATCCCCGTCCCGCATCTTCAGGGACAAAAACGCTGTTATTTCCATTTTCTGCCCACTTCAGCTCTATTGGAGTAATAGTTTCTCCGTCATCACCCGGTGCTGTATTTACATATACTGATTGGGGTCTGTCAACATAAACAGTCATTCCTGCAGAATAATTCAAATAGCCTGTGATAGAAAAACGTTTCCCTTCATTCGTTTCTTTATCAGCTAAAATTTTTTGTACTGCCGTCTTCGACGATTCCATTGGTGTTCCTTTTTCAAGGTTTTTACCACTTTCAAAATATGAGCATGAGGTGGCTGTTGATAATGTTCCTGCAATTACTGCTGTTATAAATAATGTTTTAGATGTCATATTAATTTGGTTTTTGGTATTGATGTTTTTGGGTATCTTATAATACTTATAGTCTGCTTTATTTTCTTCATAGCCAGCGCTAATTCCCTGATTAATATTATGGAATTTTCTCTTTAGCAACGTTCGCTTATTAAGAAAAATCATAATTTATTTTGATAGATCTGATTCTAAATAATGATCATGTTTTATTTTAAGAAAGATAATGGATATTTCAAAAATAATTTAAAATAAACATAGGGTGGCACCTCATCTAATTTTAATATTGGTACTCTTTCACAAGAATCGTAATCTTTGATACAATATCAAAATTTTAAACAAAAAAATCCCGGATTAACGGGATTTTAATTTGTCATATTTAGATTTATTTGATCTCTACAGGAACTGAGATTTTATCCCAATCCATTGTGAATCCATTACTGTTTATTTTATAAACTAAAGTTTCCTGTGTTGCTGGTAAAGCTTTTGTTTTTACATCAACACGTAGAGCATCTTTTGCTTCTTCGTACTTATAAGCTCCCCATTGTTTTGGCTCTTTATTAAAAATCGCAGTCCAGGTTCCGCCTTCTTTAGGGATCAGGAAAAAGCTATATTTACCTGCAGGCAGCGGTTTACCCTGAACGGTAATATTTTTATCTGTTTCGAAAGTTGTTGCTTCATTGGCACCAGCACGCCAAACTTTATTATAAGCTTCTAAACCACCCCAAATTGTACGTCCTTTAACAGAAGGACTGCTATAGGCTATGGTAATGGTTGCATCTTTAATTTTTCCCGTAGCAGTAGCCGGAGGGCTGGCAGGTTTTTTAGTATCCTGTGCAAAGGCATTCACTGAAAGCGTCATTGCAGCAAAAAGTACGGTGACAGATTTAATCATTGTTTTCATAATATTTTTGTTTGTTTGTGCTTACGAATTTACTGCTTTCGGCTTATAAAACAATAACCCGATTGCAGAAAATATAATTACTGCCGCTGCCCCAATTACATTAAGCCAAAGGAAAGAAACGATATCGAGCTGATAAACGGCAATAACCGCGATTTCTGATAAAATTGCAGAAATAAATACATTTGAACCGGTAATTTTTTTATAGTAAAAAGCGACAAGAAAAATCCCCAATATCGGGCCGTAGAAAAGAGAACCTAATACATTAACCGCTTCAATAAGGGAACCCATTTGAGTTGCAAACATGGCTACGCCGATTGAGAAAATACCCCACGCTAAAGTGTGCAGGCGACTGTACTTCAATTCGGTTTTCTCATCAGGAATTTCTTTACTAAATATTAAATGAACATCTTTTAATGAGCAAGCGGCAAGAGAATTCAGCGCTGCCGAAATTGAACCCCAACTGGCCAGAAAAATAACGGCAAATAATAAACCAATCATCCCTACAGGCAAGGTATTTTTTACGAAATACAGGAAAATGTAATTTGTATCCGTTTTCTCCGCATTATAGTTTGAATTATTGATCGCTTCTTCTACTCTGCCGTGAAGTGCTTTTACCTGGGTTTGTGTATTTTTAAAATCCTGAATTGTTTTTGTGAGTTGGGGAGAATGAGTTTCTTTCAACCTTAGAATTTCTTTCGATTCTGCATTAAATTTTATTTGCAAATTCTGATGCTCTTTTTCAAAGACATGTGCCTGTTCAGGTTTTGTTTCCTTTAAATATTGGTAAGAACGTTCGTTAAAATAAATCGGAGCCGGTTTTAGAGAAAAGAAAGCGAAAAGCAAAGCTCCGATCAGGAGAATAGCAAATTGCATCGGAATTTTAACCAATCCATTCAACAGCAAGCCCATTTTTGCATTGGTATTGTCTTTCGCTGTAATATACCTCCCGACCTGACTCTGGTCAGTACCGAAGTAAGAAAGTGCCAGGAAAAAACCGCCAATTAACCCGCTCCAAATATTGTATTTATCTTTCCAATCAAATTCTGTGGTGATTACATTCAGCTTTCCGGATTTCCCAGCCAGATAAAGTGCATCCTTAAAACCAACTCCATTCGGCATATTTTGGATAAGCAAATAACCTGCAAAAGCCATTGTTCCCAGAATAATAAGAAACTGTAATTTTTGGGTGTGAGCGATAGCTTTTGCACCACCAACATAGGTGTAAATCATCAGAATACCACCTGTTAAAACATTGGTTAAATAAATATTCCAGTTTAAAACGCTTGATAAGATGATACTCGGAGCGTAAATGCTGATTCCTGTTGATAAACCTCTGGAAAAAAGAAAAAGCAGTGAAGTAAGTACCCTTGTTTTTTTGTCAAAACGGTTTTCTAAATATTCATAGGCCGTGTAAACATTTAAACGCTGAAAAATCGGGATGAAAGTGATACAGATAACAATCATCGCCAAAGGCAAACCAAAGTAATACTGAACGAAACGCATTCCGTCTGTATAAGCCTGACCTGGTGCTGAAAGAAAAGTAATTGCACTTGCCTGCGTGGCCATAATACCTATAAGCACAATGTACCAAGGCATTTTATTATCTGCTTTCAGGTATGATTCATTGCTTTTTTGTCCACGACCGATAAATACGCCGTAAACAACCACAGCAACAAGTGTAAAAATGAGAACGGTCCAATCTATATTACTCATGCCCAGAATTTAGTAAACAAATAATAAAATGCGATCTGAAATACTAATGCAATTGCTAATAATATGTACCAGGTATTCCAATTTTTAAGTTGTTTGTTCATCAGTTTTTCTGTGCAGATAAAAAGTTTAAAAACAAACGTGCCGCACCAACATTTCCCGCAGGCAACTGTCTGAAAAATGCCAAAGGTGTATAAATAAAATTACCCTTACCATACTTAGCATATAAAGTTGATCCCTGCAGAGGCTCTTCATCTGAATCGTGCATTTCAAAAAGCGGTT
This sequence comes from Chryseobacterium sp. FW101-FHT12H09, assembly GCF_058790395.1. NCBI lineage: Bacteria > Pseudomonadati > Bacteroidota > Flavobacteriia > Flavobacteriales > Weeksellaceae > Chryseobacterium > Chryseobacterium sp. FW101-FHT12H09. The sequence continues at coordinate 595,235 of NZ_JBYTCP010000004.1, forward strand.
CATAAGCCGAATCCCATTGAGCAGGGAAATAGGCGCCACGCTCCTGTACCCAACCATTAAAATCATCCGCAGTGATTTTGTTCGGAAAGTTCAGTAACTTATGATTGGGATTTAAAAACGTAACCGCAGCATTTTCTTCGGTAACCCTCTTATTGGTAATACTGAAATTGTACATCCCCAATTTATCAACTGCTGTATCCTGATTGGTGTTATACTGCATTACCAAATTACCCCCGCCTTTTACATAAGACCATAAAAAAGGCATCCAGCGACCCAACTTCTTCTCTGTGTTATTGGCACGAACACCAAGTATGATTGCATCATATTGCGATAGCTTGTTTTGATTAGCTTTTCCGCCAGATTCATCTAGGTTTCCATAAAAATCTTCGTCTTTCAGGACTTCTACCTGAATACCTGCAATGCGTAGGAACTCAGGAATGAAATCGCCTGCACCTTCTATGTAACCAACTTTTCTAACTTTCGACTGAATATTGCCTTTCATTACGATTACAGTTGCAGGCGCAAAATATTGTAATGACGGTAAATGCGGGTATTGAATTAACACCTTTTTTTTATTGTAAGTTACTCCATCTGCAACATAATTTGCATCCAGTTGAAAACGATCCGAATGTATTGAGGCAAGCTTAGTTTTTGGAATAACGTAATCGACGGTAGTATCTTTTCCATTGATTGAACTTACATCAGTGCCGCCTAACCGTTCTCCGTTATACATCAGGTTCAGATTACCGTTACTGTATTGTTTGTTAGAATTAACCTTAAAATTTAAACTCAAATGTAAATCTTCATTTTCTTTGACCAAATAAAGGGGTTGTGTAAATTTCAGTTCCAGTGCAGGAACAATGCGTAAGGCTTCGACCACATCACCGCGCACAGGGTCTAATTTCTTGAAAGATAAAGGAAGTTTAACCTGAAACTTGTCCGAACCTATTCTTAAACCAAGTAAGATATTCAGTGGTGATTCTGCCTCAGGCAAACCGATTAAAGTATCATTTGTAACAGAGAAAGTTGCCGCATTCGTGGCTGGTCTTTCCAACCAGTAAGGTTCTGTGAGTGCTGCATCAGCAGGAATCTGAATTTTATGTTCAATAGTAATTAAAGAATCTTTTGATAGTTTTCTATTGAAGCTTTCTGACTTACTTAACCATTTTACATCTTCTAAAATAACAGGATTTAAAGTTCTTGAAATCAGATTCAACTTAAAATTGTAGTGATCTCCGGCAACAGCTTCAGCTTGATTGGTAACTGCCTCACCCATGAAGCCCACGCAGCTTAAAATGATATTATCGAGTGCTTTAATTTTATCCTTTTTTAGGTCTATATCATTTAGCGTCATAAACTTTTTTCGTAAAGCAAGCAAAGCAGGTAAGCTAAGGTCTGGCTCGTTGAAATTGAAAGCGGAAATAATTTTATCTAATGATTGGTCAATATCAGCGTTTCCCTTTGTGGTCCATGTTTTAACTACCCCATCAAAAAGTGTTGCTTTTGCAGGTTCACCAATAACGTGAGTAAAATATTCGGTTCTGGTCCCGGCCACAGACTGTGTTCCTGCACCCTGGCTTTTATGTAAACTTCTGCTTAATCCTGCCAATTCACCATAGCCCATTCCCAGTTGCGCATCATATTGCCCAACGGTAACTTTCAGTTGATTTTCAGCTGTCGTATTGACTGCACCAAAGCGGAAAGTATTCCATAATACGCGTTTGGGTTGCCATACATTAACATATTTTAGTTGATCTGGAAAAGCAGTTTTATCGCCTGCCAGCTTAAAAGCTTTTTCTGCAACCACAGCCGAAGCCGCATGTTGTCCGTGGCCTGCCGCTGCAGTAGGTGGAAAACGACAAATGATAACATCAGGACGGAATTTGCGGATTGCCCAAACTACATCCGCTGTAATGCTGTCTGCATCCCATTGTTTAAAGGTATCAGTAGTATTTTTAGAGAACCCGAAATCAATCGCCCGGGTAAAAAACTGTTGGGCGCCGTCTAACTTTCTTGCTTCCAAGAGCTCATGCGTTCTGATTAAACCCAATGCAGCCCCCTGCTCTGTGCCTAATAAATTCTGACCACCATCACCTCTGGTTAAAGACAAATAGCCCGTTTCTACATTTTGGTCGTTTATTAGCCAGGAGAGTAATCCTGTATTTTCATCATCGGGATGAGCAGCAAGATATAAAACTTTAGGTAAGTGTTTAAGTGTCTTAAGTTCGCGGTAAATTTCAGATGATTTTGAAGGCCGAACCTGTTGGGCCGAACAAAAAATCGTATAAAAGCCAAGAATAAATACAGTGCTTACTTTTTTGAACATTTTAATTTGCTTTGCAGGGCAAATATAAGTAAATCATCTTTCTTTCAACCTTAACATCTAAGAGCTTCTCATTTTCTTTTTGTGGGAGATTTTTTCGATACTCCATCCACGCTGATTCTAATGTAAATCAACTTTTTCAATTGTAATTTGTTTTGGAACTTTTAAGAAAGAAATTCAGCCCGTACCTTTACTCTAACAATAATTAACGTTTTAAGGGTTACAATATGTTTCGCGATCTAAAGCTATAAGCTAAAATTTGTTTTTGCTTTTGATAACATACAGTTATTGTCACACAATCTTTTATTACGTTGTTTAGCTCAATTTTGAGAAAAAATCTGTAATATCTTCAGAAAGTAATTCCGGTTGTTCCACTGCAGCAAAGTGCCCACCAGCAGACATTGTTGTCCAAGATCGGATATTAAAACCTCTTTCAATATATGACCGGGGTGGAGTGGGCAATTCTTTTGGAAATTTAGCAAAGCCAACTGGTATCGTTACGAACTCATTCTTTTTAAATACTAGTGGGTTTTTACTGTTTTCTTTATAAATCCGCATAGAGGAATGTATGGTTTGTGTTATCCAGTATAAGGTGATATTGGCAAGCAGCTCATCTTTGGTAAAACTATTTTCAATATTTCCATTATTATCACTCCAGCCCTTAAATTTTTCAATGATCCATGCACATAATCCAACAGGAGAATCATTTAGCCCGTATGCAACTGTCAGTGGTTTCGTAGCATGTATATAAGCATATGCCCCTTCCCTGGCAGACCAATCAGCTGCAGTCTTCTGAAAAGCTAATACTTCTTCAGAAAGCTGTTCACCATCTGCTATATAGGGCTTATAAGAACCAGAGATATAGTTGAGGTGCAAACCAATAATATGAGATGGATATTTTAAAGACAACCATGTGCTGATCCCAGAACCTATATCACCACCTTGTGCTCCATAACGTTGATACCCAAGTTCCATCATTAACTGATGCCAAATGTCGGCAACAAACTCACTGTTGCAACCGGGATCAGTAATTTTACCAGAAAAGCCAAATCCCGGAACAGACGGGATAACTAAGTCAAAAGAAAAATAAGGATCTTCAGTCAATAGAGGTATAAGTTTCATCATTTCCAGAAATGATCCTGGCCATCCATGGGTAATTATCAATGGTACTGATCGTTTACCCTTTCCTTTAATATGCATAAAATGAATCTGATATCCATCAATATCAGCCATGAAATTGGGATAAGAATTGATTTCAGTTTCAACTTTTCGCCAGTCAAATGTTTCCTGCCAATATGTTGTCAATTCTTTCAAATAAGAAAGATCAGTACCATAATTCCAATCGGATCCTATTATCTGATCAGGCCATCTGGTTAGATTTAACCTTAATTTTAGATCGTCCAGAACTTGTTGTGGAACCTTGACTGAAAATGGTTTAATCATATTGCTAGGTGTTGGCATCTCCATAAATGAATGATTTATTTTTGTGATTAAAGGTAACGAAATACCCATTAAAGCTAAACTACTCTTTTTAATTAATTCTCGTCTGGTTAGAAGATTCATTGTTATAAATTTAATCAGAAATTGCTAGTTTTCAACCGTAACCCTTCCCCTAAAAGCCGTAGCGGTGTCAATTAGAAATCCCCAATGATTACTTGATAAAAAATTGATAATCTGAACTTTAATTTGATTCCAAATTTTTAAAGTTTACATACCTATTGAATAGTCCCTGGGGTCAATTTATTCGGATGATTTTGCAGCTTCAAGAATCAACTGGGCTACCTTGAGGCATTTTCTGATTATTTTAAAAGTTCAAACCAATCACCAGGTTCTTTAATCATAATACCTGTATCTAGATCCGCTAAGCTGGCACTCAATCGCTCTAATGCATGTGGAGTCTCGATATAGATAGGTGGTTGATGCATGGTACCATAATGTATTGGAACCACAAAGTCAGCTCTAAGGATATTTGCAGCTGCAGCAGCCTGTTCCGGAGTCATTACAGCTTCAACGGGACTCATTGGCCTAAGTGATGGAAAATCTACAATTGGCGCATTTATCGGTAGGAATGCAATATTGAAGGGACCAAATCTGTGAAAAATTTTCCACCAAAAGCCATGATACAAGGTATCTCCGGCATGAAAAATTCTAAATCCTCCAAACTCTACAATCCAGCTCAACTGAGGATCTCCGAAACCATCAACAGCAGGCACCGAAAAAATCCGATATGGCCCGACTTTTCTTTCTTCCCACTCTCTGACTATTTCAGTCCTGAGCTCATATTTTTTAAGTTCGATCTCGGCATCCTTCGTCAATACCATATCTGCATCGCTCCCTCTAGCCTCAATTGGCCTAAAAACTATCGCATCTTTGCTAAGTGCCACACTTAATGCTTTAGGATCTGCGTGGTCACTGTGTAAATGTGTTAATAACGCGACTGAGGCCACGCCAGTTTTAGAAGATGCCAAAAATTGCTCCTCAGGATTGCGTATCACAGCCAACGGCGAAATATCCTGAACATAGTCTATCAAAAGTGTTTCTCCTGCACATTCGATTTCCACCCCGGCCCACCCCAGCCTACGCATCCTAACTTTTTCTTTATTATCCATAATTTTTCTCATTTTTTATTGACAAGACAAATGTGCAAGTAAAAAAGAGGCCATTGATAGGCAAATGTTCCTTAACAGTTAGCAATTCTTCCTGCGCTGGGTAAAGAGGAATACTATAGTAATTTTAGTGGGACTTCTGCTGCGATGCAAATTTATCACGATATTGAATGGGAGATATACCTTCTCTATTACGAAAAAACCGACTAAATGTCTGAATATCATTGTAGCCTAATTGATAAGCAATTTCCTTGATTGAAGAATTGCTGTAGTTGATCTGCCTTCTGGCATGAATCATAATCCTATCATGAATAATTTCACGAGGAGTACGTTTTAAGACCGTTGAAAATAAATTGGCCAGTGTTTTTGGTGACTTGTTTAATTTTGATGCATAAAAAGCAACGTCATGATGTTTGAAAAAGTAGGAATCGACCAGATAGTTAAATTCCCTGATGATATCCAATTGCTTTTTCTCCAAGCTTTTTAAATAAGTGGATTTACTTAAAATCCTAACAGAGAGAATTAGCATTCTCTTAAGCATTGTTTCCAACATTTCTTTTTTCAGGAGATTTTCCTTTTGCATTTCTTTACAGAAAATTTTCCATGAGATCTCAAAATCTTCGGCTTCACTTTCATTTAAAACCAACCTTGGAACGTGTGTTGTACTATAAAACAACAGACCTTTGCTCCCTACTTGGCTATCCTGATCAATCATGCAAAAAAAAGATTTATTGAACCTAATCATGCGGGCGCTAAAGAGTTGTACATGATCAATTTTGTGAAATTCAGTTAAAAAGATAATCTCATTTCTTGAAAATTGATAGGGAACATTATCAATGGTTATTGCTAAACTGTCTGCCGTATTCCAGATAAAAGTCTTGTCCATTTTCTGAGCATGAAAAACACTATCCTGATTTTCACTATCAAGTTCAGTAAGACTGAGAAACTCCTTCGAGTCATTTTCGAAAACCATGGTTAAATATATAGCTCCGCTTTTGAAAGCGCCAGATATCCTAAGGTAATTGTTTTGTCCTTAAAAAAACTTCCATGATTACATTTTACATACCTTTTCATAAACTAAAGTTTTAACAAATATATTAAAAATGAAAATTGAATATGAAGTGATTTAAACTTATTCTTCAAATAAGAAAGGGATGTCGTAATTTGTATTGCAAAACATAATCATTTCAAAATCACTCCCATGTACAGTATACTTGACAAAGATATAAACTAAAATTGCTCTTGAATTATTTAACTATGATGAAATTAAACCTGACCGTTGTTTACATCTCGACCAAAGTATTATCCAGGAACATTACATAATGTTCCATTACTTACAGGAAAAAAATCTTTTGGATGAATTTTAAAATTTTTTCCTTTTTTCATAAATTTGAATTATAGATGTCAAATAGTTATTTTAATGGATTTTTGTTAAATCGAATTGTATAAAATAAACATCATTCTTACCAATAAAATCCAAAACTTAGATATACATCTCTAAGCTTTGGATACTGTTTGATCACCCCTATTGTCCTTTCAGACACTAAGGGAAAAAGAGGTTATAGTGTAAATTAAGTATTTAAGTTTATATTATTTATTAATTTCAGGCCAGGCAAAGCCTACTCCTCCATGCTGGTATCTTTCTGTCTCCAAATAAAAAGAATTTACACCCTGCAGACCAACTCCTGCATAATAAACAAATTTATCTACATACTCCTGATATTCACCAAACTCACGATACTCAGCATGTAAGGCGAGTGCAGCTGCCAATTCTTCATTATGAATACGAAATGCCTCTGCACAGGCATCCTCCAGTGAAAAATTATATTCTTGTTGCAGTACAAAAACCAGGTTAAAAACTTCCGTTCCCTTCGCCATTTCTTTTGGTAGGGAATGAATGTCGTTTTGCCAAGCGACAACTAGGGTCATATGAGATATCATCTTTTGAAAGACAATATGCTCAAAAATATGTTCTGGCAGTACAAGTCCCGATTCAATTTCACCAAAAATCAGATATGGACGCATAAGAACAGAATACTCACGAATGGTTTTGAAAAGAGTGAGAGACGGTGGACGCTGCGCTATTTTGTAAGGATATTCCAATTCGATTCCGTATCTGAAGGATTGATAGAAATAGTAAATAAAACGCTCAACCCACATATCAGGCATCAATGCACGGAATTCATCCCTTATCAAAGCCATATGTTGATAGAGTGCATTTTCTTCCTGCCTTGGTTGCGCTCCCTTAAGAATATCTACACAACGAATCCGTAACTGTTGGATTTCCTCTAGGGAAGAATGCTCCACCTGATCATCAAGAGCGACATACTGGAGCATGAACCTATTACAGGGAATACTCTGCTCATAGGTTAAATCAGGCCACATACGTGCAGTACACATATGGAGCTTCATTTTTTTGTATATTTTCCGCTGTTTTTCTGTCAGAAAAGTATAGTCATTATCAATCCATCCATCCATATCTTTCCCCATTTGTTCTGCATGAGGATTGATAAGATCAGGCCAGGGATAATGGCCAAGAGGCAGGTAATCTTTTGAATTATATTCTTCGGGTTTCATTTTGTTTAAGTTTTAATTTTTGTAATATCATAGAATGGTACTGGTTTATTCTTGTCGGCTTATCGCATCTGGTTCAGTTTTTCTTTGAGTTCAGCTGCATCTGGAAATTCCATTCCGTTATAACGATCCAGCTTCGTAGAGATGTTTTTCCATCCACTCAGAACCATACTCATGTAATGCACCCAGTTGACAACAGCGTCTTGCCATATTCCAAAATCAGGAAGGGAGGACTGAAGTGCTATAAACTCTTTCAGGTCTTCATTATGAAGGCGAAGATCCTCGAGACAGGCTTCTTTCAGAGACATCTGATTCTCATGTTGGAGTACTTTTACAATATTGTAATAAATACTGTCGGTGGCCTCGTCTTTTAATACAGATTGTACTTCATTGAAAAAAGTAACCAGGTGACATGCCAATGTCTGTAAACGAATGATCACCGGATGCTCATGTATTTCTGGGGGCAGAACAACACCCGTTTCTATTTCTGTAAGCTGGAGAAAGGGATAGAGGCAGATTGAATTTTCACGCAGAGCAATACATTCCGTTACCGTGGGATAGGTTTTGTTTTTCTTATACCTTAACTCAGCTTCTAATCCATTAAAATACCTGCTGATCATTTTTGTGAAACGGAAAACTGATTCCTGTGGAATAAACTGTAAAAGTTCCTCTCTTAATGATGCCAGCATAGGACCTAAAGGTATTCCTGAATCTTCGGCGGTTATCTCACCGTTCAGTATCGCAATCGATTGGGCATGCACATGTCCTATGTCATCGGGCTCGCTTTCTTCGTAAAGATCATCATTGTACAGCGTCCATAGCATTAGCCGGCATATGGGTTTAAACCGGTCTGGAGATGCGGTAGGAAACCATTGAGCAGCAATATGTGCCGTTTTCGTTTTTTTGTACTTTTTCCGAAGATCAGGGTTCTGCTGATAAAGCCACAGATACTCCCCATCAATCCATTGATTTTCTGTAAGTTCCTGTAACTGTTCGGCGTTGGGGTTTTTTAATGTAGGGAAGGGGTACCTGAACTGTTTGCGTAGCAGTTCAAGGGTACTGAAATTTTCAGTGCTCATTTTGTGATGTTTTTTGGTTTTTAGTTTGAGACTAATATATAATTAAATTTAATTACACAAGTAATTTATTTCACATAATATTGATATTTAACATCATTATATTCTAATATTACATTATTAATGCATGATTATGTACACATAATAAATGTAATTGTAGTATAAAATTTTAAATGTGTTTGCTTGTTTTTAGTGATTTTCGCATCTTTTTTTAGCTAAAAAACTTTGAAAGAAGAGTTCTAGATTTAAAGCCCTACAACGGGGCTTTATTAATTTGCTTTATAGTTTTCTACTATGAATAAATCAAACTTTGGATATTTGGTAGATATTTTTTCAATTATTATTTTTATATAGATCCAATTTAACCCACCAAGTCCCGCATCAGCTTTTTTGTTTAAAATCAGAATAAAAAAAGATGGGTGATCGAAAAATAATTAATTTTAATAAACTAAACTGGCAATTACATTATGCATGATCAGCTTTACGAAAACGCAAATAATTTATACACCACTGTTCTTCTGCCTTTAACGGAAAAAGACAAACTAGTAATTGAAAAGACGATAAAAAATCATTACCAGATAAATGTTCTGTTACTGCCGCTGTTAGTCTTAATTTATTTTTGGGGATTAGTGTATTTTCTCATTTTCCTTGCTGTCGTCCTTGCCTATAATATTTCTGCTTTTTACAGTATTAATAAACATGAAGTCTCATTAAATAATCAAAAAACTGTATTAACAGGTAAAATCACCCGAAAGGAGCCTCCTGGAGAGGAAATGATCTTTTTTTTCGGTCCGGAGAGATTTGACGTCACGTATGCAAATATCACATACCCTGTTGAAGTCGGTGATACAATTTCTCTTCATTATTCGCAGTTCAGTAGTAAACGAAGAGGCATTCTTCTCAGTGTGGAAAAAGAAAATTATCCAATCAGCTACGCAATGCTTGTTAAACCTTAGTTATTTCAACTAACAAGAGATTTAACACAATAAATTAATTCTGAAAATCAGCAATCAACCGCTGCCTGTAAGCCGGAATATTTAATATTTGTTTTTGTCAATTATTTTCACTATATTGATATATGAAAAAAAGTGAAAGTCAGCACAGCATAACACATGCAGGAAAAATGAACGAACGAACAAGAGCTTTGGAAGTTCTTGAAAAAGCTAAGCAAACACAAGGGAAAATTACATTCCTAAGACAAGGAGCAGGTAGAAGCTTTAAGCCAAAAAATGAGGAGTAATAAATTGAATTATTTTATATCTTCAAAGAGTAAATAAACAATATAAAGGTGTAGCTAAAACGTTACACCTTTTTCTTTTATTCCGTTCGTCCATACGACATTATTAATCTCACTAACTTCTGACCATTTACCTCAACACTCTGGATCCTCCACTTGTCCAATGTACATGGCTTCTAATTTCATCGCGCTAATACTCTCTCGTAACACATCTTTCTCTTACTCCTTCTTGTCACATTACCTGTAGCTAAATAAGCTACCCTGTAGGTGGCTTATTTGTTAATTATTGATTGTTTGTATATTAATATCTTAACTAATGAAGTGAAAATTACACCACTTCACGACTTGGGTCAAAATTTTAGACTACAGTTAATCAAAATTAAATTCTCTCAGAATAATTAGTAACTATTTTTGTATATTCAGTTTTTGCAACATCATTGAAATGTAGCATTTCATCCAAAATTTCTACTTGCTCTTTTACGTTGTAAACATATCAGAGCTTGTTCCAAATGATTCTAAAAATTTTCTTTCATCACTAAAGAAGTGAATCCAACTACAGCTATTTCCCAATCTCGGGATCCAATAATAGCCCACTCCTTAGATTTAGAAAATATTGCCAGATTTCCGTTCATCTTCTGGCTAGCTTGAGGTGCTATCTTATTATGCATTCCAACCGGTAGTGAGCACCTTTAATAGTATATTATATTTAGTATTATTTTACTCTTACAGGAAGCTAATAAAGACACCCTGACTGCTATCAATCGTCCGTCAGAAATATCGATATTATAAGGAATTATAGCTTTCTTTTTATAACTCTTGTCAGTTACTTTGGCTATTTTACTCATACAATAGAGCCTTTCCTAATTTAAAAAAGCTTACATCAAAATTCACAGACTGGTATTTATCTTTCCCTCAATTCATTGAGCCAATCATCAAAAACGCTTCCAGCCGTTTTTTCAGCATCACCAGTAAATAACGCATCATACCCCAATTTTGCATTAAAGCTTTCAGTTTTAGGATGATAATATAGTTTAGCAAACTTAGGGACTTCCTCATCATACTTTTCGAAAACGTCTTTCAGTTCCTCTGCATCTTCAGTTCCGAGGTCAAGCATATCAAATATACGATTCATTGAAAGGTCAAATTGCTCTTCAGCATAGTTATTAATATTATTTATTTCTGTGTAGTGTCCATTTACCTTATAATAAACATTAAAGAAATAACCATTTTCCAATGAAACAAAAATGTATATACCATCAATATCCACACTATTTCTATTTACAAATTCGAATGCCAGTTCAGCCATTCTCGTAAAAATATTTTGTGATTTTTCTTGAAATTGTTCTTTATTCATCTCATTCATTCATTAAAACTTGTCTGTATAGTTTTCCATCAAACGTATACCGCACATCAAAACTCGAAAGTCGTTTACTTTTACTGGCTTTCATTGTTTGATTGCCTTTTGATCAGTTCATCCAAAAAACTAAAGACGATTTCTCTCCTGGCACAGTCATGTTATTGGGTTAGGATTAATGCACCTAATTTACGAAAATAGCCTTTACACAGGCATTGACAATTCATAAATTATTTCCAGTATAAAATGTACCTATTCTGCTTCCCCGCTTTCTGTGATGCTTTGGATATATCTTCCAGATTAAACCTTTTCCAAGCACACTTAGATCACAAATAATGATTCAATAAGTAAGTTCTACAAAAAAATACTTTCAGATTCCATTTAGTCTTTAAATTCTATACATAAAATCCGAGAAGACATTAGTTTCTCGGATTTATTTATAGACTTGGTTAATCTTTTCCAGACGAGCATTATGCTCTCACCAACAAGGCAGTCTAAAATAGACTGCCTGTTTTTAAATTATATTATAAATCAATTTTCTTTGCTAATATTGATAATAAACGAAATTAATATGCTTGTAATATTACTCCATTAATGTTTTATTGGCTTTACCATAATCATTAATATTATCATTATCACAAATAATATAAATAATGCTAAATATCCTTTATAACTCTCTTTAAACTTATATTCTAAAAACCGTTCATCTTTGACAAAAAAATAGTAAGCAAAAGACATTACAATTGGAATAATTAATAAAAAAATGTACTTATTAAGTAGATGAAAATAATTATTAAAAAAAATATTATCAATACTTGAAAAATTTAAATTAATAAAAATTGAAATAACAGCGACTAACCAAAATTTCTCAATACCCTTATCCTTATCTTTAAATCTATCCATCCTTTTATATAAAGAATTAAGATGAAAGATAAGATAATCTATAGTTTTTATCATAATACTGTTTACTTTTTAGGACCGAGTCCCATATCATTAAAAATACTTCTACCTGTTGCTGCTTGATATCCTCCAGTTACTGCACCATATACTAAAGCTGCTCCTATAGTCCAAGGTGAGGGAATAAGACCAACACCTGTCATTATATGATTTGCCCATCTTTCAGTATCTCCAATTTGTCCATCTGCATATTGGAGCTCAGTAGCAACTACAGCAACCGCTGCTAAACCATACCCCCCATATCTAGTATATTTGCTTAAATTAGCTGCAGTCGTAGAGCTCATTCTTATTCCTGCAACAGTTGTTCCCACATATGGTCTCGCTAGATCATTCAAAACAGTAAAGTTGACATAATTAGGATTCAACGCTCTACTTAAAGCATAATTACCAAAACGAGATGTAGCTTCACTAACTCCCAAATGACTGGCACTAAAATATCGGCCATTTGCCAAATTTGTAAAAAAATCTTTATCTTCAACTTTCCCTCCATTCCCATCTTGCAAATTACCCATATTCCTTGTACGCAACCATGCAAACGAATCTTCATTTGGTGCATTTGTAATGTTATATACAGGTCCAATGCTGTTGGATCCTCCGCTATAATCGCCATAGCCATATCCACCCCAAGGAGAATAATAAAAGCCAAAAGGAAGATAACCTCCGCCAGGATTATTACCTACTACTACCTCTTGGATAGGGTATGGATTATTAGCACCGCCCGGAGAATTAGGAGAAATTGAACAATCCGGAGGACAGTTTGCGCTTTCTCCAAACAGCCCTGTCGGATCTTTAATAGCTATAGGATTATTAAAAGCATATCCATAAGCATCTAATGAGAGAGAACTTAAAGGATCATGCTGTACGAATCTTCCCAGATCAGGCATATAAGAACGGGCATTCATATCATACATTCCTGTTTCCTGCAATTCATTCTCCAGATAGCCGTATTTATAATTAGGATTACCTAATCCTATATTATTATATCCCTCATGCTTTAATCCAAAAGGATAATAGTTGTTTTCTTCAATGATCTCTGTTGCTCCATTGGTTCCTTTAAGGTAACTTACCCTTACATTTCCAAGATGATCTGAATAATTGTAAATATACTTATTTTTTATAAAATCATAATATCCTTCACTTGTTGGCACAAATTGAAGCCCTGATGGAATAACTGGAGTTAATAAACCTGAATAAGAAGAATATTGAAATCCATCAATATAATCTGTGGTGGTAATTGAGTTTGAAATACCTGTATATGTTTTAGCAACTTTAGTACCGTCTGCTCTATAAATATATTGAGTAATCCCTTGTTTTTTTGTTCCCGGATTTACACTTATATTATCAGGAAGATTTAGGAAATTATAAGTTATTGTATTTATTCCTTTATCTAAATGATTTTTCATATTCCCACTGTCATCATACGTAATTGTATTTCCTCCAATGGGATAGCCTGCTCCATTATTAGTGGTATCTTTTACTCTTACAAGTCTGTTGCTGTTATTATCATAGGTATAGCTTAATCCATCAGCATACTCAGCAAAAGTACTGTTTTGCGACTTTTTAAACCGCGATAGAAGCAATATATTCCCATTGCCATCATATTCAGCACTTTCGTTAAAGTAATAAACATTTGGATTTGTGGCATTAGGTTCCATATAAAGTCCACCCGAAAGTCGGTTGACTCCATCGTAGCTATAGTCGTATCTTCTCAATACCCCATCACTTTGGGTTGCCCAGTCGATCTCTGCGATATTTCCGTTATAGAGTGCATTATTGCTTTGTGGATTCGTGTATTTAAGTTCAAATCCGAAAAGCTTATTATTTAAGCTGTTAGGGTCATTAACGTGAGTTAAAGCCCCACGTGTATTGTATCGGTAAGACAGTGACTGTATACCATTACCTACATTTTTATTCTGAAGCTGTCCCAACTCATTGTAAATATATTCAGCGAGAGTTTCTTCTGCTCCACCATTTATCTGATGAATATGTTTTATTAATCTATCTTGATGGTCATAAGTAAAGGATTCATTGATTGTTACTTCCGGACTATTGGCGTCTTTTTTATGATGCGTCAAAATATTCAATGGCACTCCGGAAAAGGTAAGCGTAGATTCTCTTTTGGTATAACCACTCAAATGGTTGATCGAATGTTCTGCTATTGTTCTTCCTTTCTCATCATAATATATATAGTTTTTTGTCCAGCTATTATTCTCTATATTTTTTACAAAAGAAGCCAAAAGATTGGATTGGGTAATCACTCCTGAACTGTTTGAAGGACTTCCCGGAGGATACGTATCATAATAGTTAACACTTAAAACCGTCATATTATTTTGCGGATAAGTATTCCCATTAGTGTAATAAATCGTGGAACCTTCTAAATCAGTAAAGCCACTGCTAATCCTCGTTTCACCAGGATTTGTATTGATTGCAGCCTGTTGAGCCAGCCTGTCACCTGAGCTGTTCAGAAGCCCCGTATAAGCAATACGACCAAAAGCGTCATATTTTGTAAAGAGCCATTTTCCTTGAGAACGTAGACTAATATCCTGCGACATGACTAATCTATCCATCTGATCGTACACCATATATTTCCAGTCTATTCCTGGAGGTTTACTTTCTACCAAACGATTCCAGCCATCATATCGGTATTGATAAATTAAGCCTGCCAGAATATCAGGGGTAACACCATTATTTGCTACAATCTTCTGGGTTGCTAAGGGAGGTATAACAAAAGCTAATTGATTATATTCGTTATAAACATAATAAGTACTAAGGTAAGAAGAACCTTCCTTTTTACGTGTCAATAAGGTTTGTCCTTGCTCATTTTTAAATTCTGTAACCTCATGTCCATCTTCATCGTTAATGACGGTTTTATATAAAGCTCCTTCAGGATAATTTATGAGTTGAGAATTCAAAACAGAGGAAATGACTCCGTTATTCAAAGTTGAGGTTGTAGTAAATTTGTAGACTTCTACGTTATTATTAATATAATAATTATAAATAGACTGCTTACCAGACCAGTCACTTCCTGGACCCGCATAAGACCGCAAACGATCTAAAGGAGAATTTTCTAAATTCTTTTTGCCATATATCAGTGCATCCACACTGCCAGAAGAGGTCTTATAATATCCTGAAGTGGAAGGTGGAACCTGGATATTACCATTTTGACTGCTCATTGGCACAGGAAGCCAATCTTCAACTTGTCTTCCGAAGTTATCATAAGGAATATGAGTAACCAGATCATTACCAGCCGGAGAAGCATGAATCATTACATTTTGATTTGGTTTCCCTAATCCGTCAAAAAAAAGGATACTCTGAATCTGCTTCGCTTGGGGATTACTTATAGTTGTTGGCTCCAGATAGTTACGAACATAGATATAATTTTCATTAACTCCCGAAAGATCTGAATTTTGTCCATTAAATATTGGCGGAACCGTCTGTGCGTAATGCAAAAGACCCACCAATATCAGTATAATAGAATATGTTTTTTTCATAGTTTAATCTTTATAGTTTTTATATCTGTATTGATAATCCTCAAGGATATATCCGTTTTTATCTTTAATAAATTGGAGTCTGCCCGCATTGTCATAAATATAATATTGTTTCACTCCGGATGGAAGTGTTGTGCTTCTAACTCCAACTAACGGGTCATATGTATAAGTGGTAATCTGATATCCTGATAATGAAGGATTATTTCTGAAAGTATTTAATGCTGATAGCAATGCATCTTCTGATACCTGAGTTCCTGCACCATTATCCACGTCTGAAGCAGCAATGATGGCTTGTGCCAAACTCTGGACCTGAGTATAAGTTGCTCCTTCAATTTTAGCGATTAAAGAAGATTGATTATATCCATATACCATGGCAGTTGGTACTCCTGAAACATTTGAAAACTGTAGAAGGTTGTCCTTGTTGTCATACAGATTCATATTTACACTTTCTTTCGTGCTCTCATCTGCGATATTGGTAGTAAGAATAGAAGTGGGTAACAAAGAACCATTATTAAATAGTACTTTTGATCTTGAGAGTAGTTTTCCATTTTCCTTTTCTTCGGTAATTATTGGAACTCCTTTCATATTTGCATTTTCCAAATGAGAATAACCAGGTAAATTAATAGGATATGTAATGAATTTTTCTTTTATATTTCCATTAACAACCGATTTTAAATAACTAGGCTTAAGATTCACAGCATTGATACTAACCTCCGATTCTTTAGTTATACTTTTATTAAAAGGATCAAACACCTTCTCTGTTTGGTTTGTTTTTAGAATGTAAGCGATCTTACTGGAAATATGTTCTGAAATCTGCACAGAATATTCCGGTGTAATTTTGAAATCATACTGGCTGTCCTGATATTGATCGAAGAAATAATTATATTCTTTTTGAGAAAGTAATGCACTCTCTTCATTATATATTTCTTCTTTGGACGGTAACCCCCATCTTGTAATATTATAATTAGGCCAGAAATAGTAATAATTGACATATAATTGTGAAGTCAAGTATTTCGGATAATCATTAGGAGTAATAAATGTTTTTTGTGTATATCCTTTACCTGCTTCCCATATCTTAACATTTTTATAAAGAATATAAGCAACATTTTTCTGGTCAGAATACTCATCCAGTTCACCAAAATATTTATATCCTGATGAAGATGTCGTGCCAAAGAAATTATAATCATAATTTATCGTTCTTTCAGGAGTAGTATCAATACTATTTTTGTAATAGTTGATGTTTTTAATTCTTTTCGCCAGGTTTGCAACTGGAAAAATATGATTAGGATAAACATGATCTTCATAATTATACTCCACAATTCCTCCGGCAGGTAATGTTATCTTCTTTAAAATGCCCTCTTGCTGCCCAGACTGTGCACTATTTTCATAATCAAAAACTGTTTGTTCTATTTTCAGATCAATTTTATCATTTTTTCTTATAAAACTTAATATACGTTTTCTTTTCATCTGTTCATTGGAAGGAAAAGATGAAATATATGTGTTAATTAAAAAAGAATATAAGACTTCTCCTGCAGGATTTTTAAGACTTATTTTATTTAATCGCAAAGGGTCATTTACGGTATTTACTAAACCATCATCATAAACAAAGTCAAAGTTAACTTCTCCTTTTGAAGTCTTTATTGATTTTATCTTGCAATATTTTTTGATTTCTTGATTCGGAAAAGTCTTACTTTGTAACTGATAATCAAGGTTTGCGATTTCAACATTGGATGGGCTCACAATTTTTGTAAGATAATAGGAAGATGTTATTCCACTAGTGATTGGATAATCATATGCGTAACATCTAAATTGGTAAGTATCAATTTTAGTAAAGTTATACTTATAACCATTATCAGTTATAATGGTAAAGTCGATAGGAGTAAATAATCCCGGGTTCGTATTAGAATTATTAACTTCTATTTTAATGTTGTTAGTAGGCGTTAGATTGACCACTTTATAAACACCGGCCGTCTTTTTGATGGCAAGTTTTCCAGATAAGTCAAGCACATTATAATAATAAGTATCTTCTTGAGAAATAGAAGGATAATTCACTCTATCACATTCTCCTACATTTCCTCGCTCTTCCCTGTAAATAAGACTTGTTCCAAATAATGACCATCCTTGGCCTACATCACTAATACCGAATGTATTTTCAGAATTTCTGACATTATATCGTAAACTGATAGGATAATCTACACTATGATCCGGCATAGGAACATTTAAAATAGGAATACTAATACTAGGAAGTCCCGTAGCTTCATTTACAGGTGCATCTATATAACTGGATAACGAGGCAATGGATTTTTCTAATGCCATACCACTCTGTGCATATCCTTTACTTAATCCCAATAATAAAAAGAAAGGCAGGACAAAAAAATCTTTATATATCTTTTTCATCATATTTATTGTTTAATGAGTTTAGCGGATGTCGTTTTACCCTCATTTGTTTTTACAGAAACTAGGTAAGCGCCCTTTACAAGTGATTGGGTATTAAGCTTGGTGATTTTGTTTTTCGTTTTTACATTCTGTAATTGTCTTCCACCCATATCATACAATGTAATATCAGCATCTTTAAAATCAAACCCAATTTCTACATAAGCATAATCTGACACTGGATTCGGATAAATTTTGATATCTTGTTTTTCTATTAACTGATCAACTTCTTTATCTCCAAGCTTTATAATCTTCCAGTTCTCTTTTCCTAATTCTTCTGCGCTGGTTCCTGCTAAAATGATGGATCCATCTCTGTTGAGCTTAATATCAGATAATCTTTCTTCTTTCCTTTTTGATTCTCCTTTTACATATTTTCTCCACTGCTCATTACCATCTGGATTCAGATATAGCATCCAAAAAGTCTCATCCTCTGCTTCTATTCTCCCTTCAGCTTGAGTATATCCACCCAACAATATTCCTTTAGAAGTTTTATCATCAGCAGAATAAATAGTACTCATTCCCATTAAAATATCCCTATTTTTAAAGCTATAAGATTTTTGCCATTGTTCCTGGCCTCTATCATCAAGTGAAATTAGCCATAGATCTGTTCCTTCAGTGGTTCCTACTGTTTTATTTCCAGATTTTTCACTTCTTGATTCTCCTCCAATTAAAAAGCCGTTTGAAGTTAAAGCTAATGTTCTTAAATGGTCATCTCCTTTGCCTCCATAATTCTTTTCCCATTCTACTTTCCCATCTTTATTAATTTTAATGATCCAATAATCACCTTCACCGAAATTTTCTGTTTTCTTTGATCCTCCAATATCACTTCGTGAATAAATCCCCAACAAAGCTCCTCCATCTCTAGTTGGTATTATCTTTTCAGTTTCGTCTAAACCTTTCCCACCTAAAATGAGTTGAGAGAGTTCTTTTCCGTTTTTGTCAAGTTTTATAATTAAAACATCTTTTGAACCATAATCTTTAGATGAGTTTTGTACATTTCCTGCAACAAAAAATCCTAAATCCGTAGTTTGAATAACCGATCTGGCTTCTTCATCAGCACTTGTTCCCAATGTTTTCTGCCACAATTCATCACCAAATTCATTGATTCTGATTAGCCAGATATCCGATCCACCCTTCGAATCTTCTTTCTTATCAACACTTTCCGATGAAAATGAGGTTCCTGAAACCAAAAAGCCACCATCTTGTGTAGCTACTGTTGCAGACAAATAGTCATGATTGCTTCCTACGAAAAACTTTCCCCAAACTTCTTGACCTTGCTGGTTCAGTTTTACTAAATGAAAATCGTAGCCGTTATTTTGTTTTGCGGTCGCTGAGCCTGTCGAAGTATTGGCCTGAATAGTACTTCCAGTAATCAAATACTGACCATCTATTGTGGTAGTTACTTGGCTTAGAAAATCCTGACTACTGGATTTAATATTCTTTTCCCAGACTATATTTTGTGCTGAGAGACCTAAGCCTATGCATAAAGTAAATGCACTCATGTAGAGGTTTTTCATGTGTATATAGTTTTATTTATCTTGAATTTAAGATGGTTCGAATTTAAAACTTTTTAGTAGCTGTAATTTTCACATTAATTAGATTTAATATTAATTTTTTATTAATCATTTTTCATTTATTTATAAATATCATATTATTGTGATATAATTTATTCTGTTATTTTTACTAAATTTTACACCTTTCCCGTTGTCAATTGTCTTATTTAGGATCAAAAATGTCCATTTAAAGCATTTATTGTTAGTCTTGCTATGATATTTCCAGTCTATTTGTGCTGCTATCATATCTAAAAAATAATAAAGTCTAATAATTAAAAACAAAAAATGAGCAGATTAATAATTTTAGGAATTACAATTTTCACCCTGTTTTGCGGACATTTTAAAAGTCAGACATCCACAGATCAAGCAAACTCGGTATTCATTACCAAAAGAAAATCCTTGGAGCAAATGCAAATATTAATGAAGCCTCAATTATATCCTGAACAGAATGCCTACACCTTAAATAATAGTTTAGAAAACTCACTCGGAATATCATTAAACCTTTTTTCTGAAAGATTCTATAAACTGGGAAGCCAAATAACTTCACCCAATTCATTGATAAAATTTGAGAGACAACTGGGAATATCAGTCAATTATATTGAAAACAATGTAGACTTCAAAGAAAAATTAAGTTTGAAAGATAAAAACGGTGCCGTTAAAGGAATAGTTCAATTTACGTTTTGCAATTATCAAAGGTATGTACCATCTCAGGAATTCGGCGTTGTATTGAAATTCTTCAAATAGGAAATGTAAATTTTAATGAATTTATAGATGAACAGTTATTTAAAAATTGCTGTTCACTTTCATTTTAACACAAAAAATCAGTTGATTAAAAAAAGTATTTTCATTAAGCAAAGATCAATATTAACTTTAATAAAGAGTTTGTTTAAATTAATTTTTATTTAACCACAAAAGGAGCAAAAGAAATTTGAAATGTATATTATTAGATATTTAAAGCTCTCAAAATGTAAATCGTCAGCAAAAGTGTACTGATTTAGGCCCTCACTTAAGGAGTGTTTCATAAGAGATTAATTTTTAAATTTGATATTATGAACACCAGGAAAAAACCAACTCCTGAAACTTACATTAAAGAGATCAGGAGAAAAACCAGAAGAATCGTCACAGCCAAGCTAAAGATTCTCATTGTAATGGAAGCTCTTCGTGCAGAAACTTCTGTAGTAGAGCTCTGCCGTAAGCATGGCATTCAGGAATCAACCTTCTACAAATGGAACAAAGAATTTCTTGAGGTCGGGTATCGAATTAATCATTGGATAGCTTAAAAAAAAGGATCTTCTTGTAGAAGACCCTCTTAGCGGGGAGAGAGAGTCCTCTGTCGAACACTTAGTACCTCTTCTCACCCTTCTAAATAACATTGAATAATTGTTCTACTAAATCAAAATGTTAACTATGATGAAATTAAACCTGACAGTTGTTTACATCTCGACCAAAGTATTATCCAGGAACATTACATAATGTTCCATTACTTACAGGAAAAAAATCTTTTGGATGAATTTTAAAATTTTTTCCTTTTTTCATAAATTTGAATTATAGATGTCAAATAGTTATTTTAATGGATTTTTGTTACTCCCGGTTCTTCACCGAATCATAAATCGAATTGTATAAAATAAACATCATTCTTACCATAAAAACTTCTATAAACTCTTTCAGGTCTTCATTATGAAGGCGAAGATCTTCAAGGCAGGCTTCTTTCAGAGACATCTGATTCTCATGTTGGAGTACTTACAATATTGTAATAAATACTGTCGGTGGCCTCGTCTTTTAATACAGATTGTACCTCATTGAAAAAAGTAACCAGGTGACAGGCTAATGTCTGTAAACATTAGTTAAAGACACTCCTATGGCAACCGCTAATTTTAACAATATGTTACATTTAATTAATAAATAATGAATTATATGCAATTTTAATTAAATATAACACTCAATAGTGAAAATATTTAATTATATTTGGTATGATTCTAAAAACCATGAAAAAAACATTTTCAAACTGAGATTTTATCTCAACAAAGAAGCTCGGCATATGTATGCCGAGCTTCTCTAATCAAATCAGTATGAAAGATTTTAACTGCTGTATGTGATTGCAATAGTTGTTAATAATATACAAAGAAAAAATACGAGCTTGTCGGGATTGTTCGTTTCCGTAAAAGAGTTTTCAATTGCTATGAGAAGGCTCTGCAATAAAACGAGGTAAAGAGTTTTAATCTGAGATACAGTCAAATTACCAGGTGAACATAAAGGACATAAGTCATGGAATTGCAATTATTCTAGAGACGAAATTTATATACTATTAATGCTACATTTTTAAAACTGAAAGTCCCTCTGACCTTCAGGTGTGAACTAAATTTTCAAATACTCACTAATTGTTTCTAACACACCAAAATCGTCGTTTGAAAGTGTAGAAAAACGGGCAGCATTCTTTACAGAAGGATGAGCGTTTTCCATTGCGTAAGAATATTTTGATTTTTCCAGCATAGTAATATCATTCATATAGTCTCCGAAAGACATTGTCTGGGAGGGCAAAATATTAAGAAGATTCTGTAATTTTTCTAATGCATTGCCTTTGTTGATGTCTTTATTCATTATATCCAACCAATATTTTCCGGATATAACGACTTCCAGATTGTCCTCTTCGAATTTTTTCAGGAAAGGATAAAGATTTTTTTCGGAACCCCCAGGATGATAAACTGCGATCTTGAATGCGTCATCATCTACCTCTTCTGTCAAGTTATTTACTTTTTGATTTTCAGTATAATATTTTGTAAAATAATCAATAAATTGCTGATCATCACTTTCATAGTAGGCTTTCTTTTTTGCAGACAAAACTGCTCTGGCACCAGGAATTTGACGTATAGCCGTTACAATATCAACAATAAATTTATAATCTAATTTATCAGCGAAAAGTTCTTTATTTTTATAAACTACATATCCTCCGTTTTCTGCAATAAAGCCGATATCATTTTTAATGTCTTCAAAATATTGGGTAATACCGGGCATTTGTCTGCCGCTCGCAGGGACAAACAATATATTTCTTTTTTTTAGTTCTTCGAAGATGGTAGGAAAGTTAGGACTTACTTTGTAATCTGAATTGAGAAACGTGCCATCCATATCTGTGACAATCAGTTTAATATCTGTCATAATAATATTCTTTACAAGAAAATCAAATTGGACTTCTTGATTATAATTCAATTAAATTTACAGTGCAAAGTTAAACACTTTTAATTATAGATTTTTGTAATGCACAATGGAAAGATTTTGTAATATTTCAGCACTCTGTTCTGGTGTGATATCTCGTTGTGATTCTGCCAGCATTTCGTAACCAACCATAAATTTTTTCACTTCACGGCTTCGCAGCAAGGGCGGATAAAAATGCATGTGGAAATGCCATTCCGGATGTGGTTTTCCATCAGTTGGTGACTGGTGAATTCCTGCTGAATACGGGAAAGAAATTTCAAAAAGATTATCATATTTGGTCGTCATAAGGCTAATAATCTCTGCCAGAGCATGCTTTTCAGGTTCAGAAAACTGCAGGATATTTTCAATTTTTTGTTTGCTGATGATCATCGTTTCGTATGGCCAGATCGCCCAAAATGGAACTAATGCTACAAAATGTTTGTTTTCCAGAACGATTCTTTCTTTAAGCTCTAATTCTTTTTTGAGATAGACTTCTAAAAGTGATTTTTTATTTTTATTAAAATACTTTTTAAAATTTTCCATCGTCTTCAAAACTGAAGAAGGAATTGAAGACTGTGCCCATATCTGCCCATGTGGATGGGGATTGCTACATCCCATTACATTGCCTTTGTTCTCAAAAATCTGAACATTATTAATATAATCTTCAGCTCCCAATTCCTCATATTGCTGTTGCCATACATCAACCACTTTTTTTATATCGTTTACTTCCATTTGCGGTAAAGTAAGACTGTGATTTTCAGAAAAACAAATGACCCTGTTAATCCCTCGTTCTGGCTTTAATAAAAAAAGATCAGATTGTTCTTCAGTAAATTCAACATCATCTTTCATCAATGAACCAAAATCGTTATCAAAAACATAGACGCCTTTATAATCAGAATTTCTTTCACCATTAACACGCAGATTTCCTGAACACAGGTAGCAATTTGGGTCGTGAATAGGAAGTTTTTCTTCGAAAACTTTTTCGGTTTGTCCTTGCCAGGGGCGGCTTGCTCTTTGTGGAGACACCAGGATCCATTCATCCAAAAGAGGGTTGTATCTTCTATGAGGATGTTTTTTCTGATTAAATGATAAATTCATTTCTTTCGTATTCATTGATTCCATCCGATATTTTCACGCGGTACACTTTCATTTCGATACCAAAATCTACCTTGTATTTTTGGGTTATTTTTTCAATCACATCATCTACATTCTCACTTTTAATGAGATTGATACTGCATCCTCCAAAACCGCCGCCCATTATTCTTGCGCCTAAGACACCTTCTTCCTTTAAAGTCTCCTCTACCATAAAATCAAGTTCTTTGCAACTCACTTCAAATTCAGTGGAAAGTCCGGAATGCGTTTCACTAAGAAGTGTACCCAGATATTTTATGTTACCTTCTGACAAAGCTTTGGCAGCTTTTTCAACTCTTTTGATTTCCTTTAAAAGATAAAGACTTCTTTTGTAGGAGGTCTCTCCTATTTCTGCTCTCACTTCATCCAGCATTGAAAAACTGAAGTCTCTGAATTTCTCAACTTCAGGAAACTTCTTCCATAATATCTTTTTAGCTTTATCAACATCCTTTCTCCTGTCATTGTAGCCGGAAGTAAGATGTGTATGTTTTACACAACTGTCGAAAAGCACCAGACTATAACCTTCTATATTGGCTTCGAAATACTGATGCTCCAGGGAATTGCAATCCAACATTATCACTTGATGTTCTTTTCCAAAAACGGATGCGAACTGATCCATAATTCCACACTTCACACCGACAAAGGTGTGTTCGGATTTCTGACCAATGAGAGCTAAATCTTTCTTTGTTAAATTTAAATCAAAAAGTTCGTTGAGAATAAAAGCAAATCCGCATTCTAGAGCTGCTGACGACGATAAACCGGAACCCATTGGAATGGTACTGCTAAAGGCAATTTGTAAACCTCCGATCTTTTTTCCGCTTTCCTGAATAACATTAAATACACCCAATAAATAATTAACCCACATCTGTGAAACCGGACTTTGCTTTTGGGTGATATTAAAACTAAAAGAATCGTCAAAGTCTTTAGCAAAAAAGGTGCAATTTTCCGAATTATCAACTTTTCTTACAGCAAAGCAGATATATTTGTCAATAGCAGCAGGAAGTACGAAACCATCGCTATAATCTACGTGCTCACCGATAATATTAATTCGTCCCGGAGCCAGAAAAATACTTTCCGGCTCGGACTCGAATACCGATTGGAATGCTTCTATTGTATAATTGATTAATTTCTCCATTATCAATGACTGCAATTTTCTTTTTTTAAATGAATTGAGCCTTAAAATTTAATTCTAGCTTTTTGCCAGAAATATTTAAAAAAGAAAAGCAGGTATTTTTAAATTAATGAATTTTCCTTTTCATTGCTTTTTTTGCAGCTTCCACGATGTCACCGGCTGTAAGCCCATATTTTTCCATCAGTTGATCAGGTGTTCCACTTTCTCCAAAACTGTCATTTACCGCAACATATTCCTGAGGGGCAAGATATTCTGTGATCAAAAGGTGAGCAATACTGTCACCTAAACCTCCTAATCTGTTATGCTCTTCGGCAGTAACAACACACCGCGTTTTTTTTACTGAATTTAAAATAGCAGCAGCATCCAAAGGCTTTATAGTATGGATATTGATAATTTCAGCATCAATTCCCTGTTCTTCCAGGAGTTCTCCCGCTTTTATTGCTTCCCAAACCAAATGACCGGTCGCAACGATGGTAACATCTTTTCCTTCATTCACCATCCAGGCTTTCCCAATCTCAAAGTTTTGATTCTCATCCGTAAAAACAGGAATTACAGGTCTTCCGAAACGCAGATAAACCGGACCCTCATAATCTGCAATAGCAATAGTTGCTGCTTTGGTCTGATTGTAGTCGCAAGTATTGATAACAGTCATCCCCGGAAGCATTTTCATCAAACCGATATCTTCCAGAATCTGATGCGTTGCACCGTCTTCGCCTAAAGTAAGACCTGCGTGTGAAGCACAGATTTTCACATTCTTATCGGAATAGGCAACAGACTGACGAATCTGGTCGTACACTCTTCCCGTAGAAAAGTTGGCAAATGTTCCTGTAAACGGAATTTTACCTTCCGTTGCCAAACCTGCGGCAATACCAATCATATTCGCTTCCGCAATCCCGATCTGGAAAAAACGCTCTGGTGCTTTTTCTATGAATTTTTCCATTTTCAATGAACCGATAAGGTCAGCGCAAAGAGCCACAACCTCAGGATTTTTGTCTGCTAGTTCAGCAAGACCAGCTCCAAAACCACTTCTGGTATCTTTTTTTTCTGTGTAAGTATATTTTTTCATTTGATATCTGTTTAATAATCCCCCAAAGTTTCTTCAAGCTGATCTAATGCTTTTGCCAATTGCTCATCGTTAGGTGCTTTTCCATGCCAGGCGTGACTTCCCATCATATAATCTACACCGTAACCCATTCCTGTTTTCAGGAGAATACAAATCGGCTGGCCTTTTCCTGTCAACGATCTGGCCTCATCTAAAGCAATAAGAATTTCCTCCATATCATTTCCATTTTCTACTTCCAGCACATTCCAGTCAAAGGCTTCAAATTTGGATTTAAGATTACCTAAAGAAAGTACTTTTGAAGTCGGTCCGTCAATCTGTTGACCGTTATAATCTACAGTTGCAATCAGATTATCTACCTTATTGTGAGAAGCGTACATGATGGCTTCCCAGTTTTGTCCTTCCTGCAATTCGCCGTCGCCGTGAAGGGTAAATACTAAATTTTCATCTTTGTTTAGTTTTTTACCCACTGCATGGCCGATTGCTACCGACAAGCCTTGCCCTAGAGAGCCTGATGCTACCCGAACACCGGGAAGGTGCTCATGTGTGGTAGGATGTCCCTGCAATCTTGAATTTAGCTTTCTGAAAGTTGCCAATTCTGATTTATCGAAATATCCTGCGTGTGCCAAAACACTATAAAAAACCGGAGAAATATGGCCATTGGAAAGATAAAATACATCTTCCCCTTTTCCACTCATATTAAATCCTTCATTTCTTTTCATCACATCAAAATACAGAGCGACCAAAAAGTCTGCACATCCCAGCGAACCTCCGGGATGACCCGATTGACAAGCATGAACCATTCTTACTATATCCCTTCTCACCTGGGAAGCGATATTTTTGAGTTTTAAAAGATCGTGCTGCATATAATTATTTCATTTTTTTTGAATCTTTGATAAACTGATCCAACCCACTGTCTGTTAAAGGATGTTTCAGCAATGACAAAATGGGAGGCAAAGGACAGGTAACAACATCAGCACCTATTTTTGCACAATTGATAATGTGCATACTGTGTCTTACAGAAGCTGCCAGTATCTGTGTTTCAAAACCGTAATTATCATAAATGGTTCTGATTTCTTCAATTAAATTTAAGCCATCTGTAGAAACATCATCCAGCCTGCCTAAAAAAGGCGAAACATACGTTGCTCCGGCTTTTGCAGCCAGAAGAGCCTGTCCTGAAGAAAAAATCAAGGTACAATTGGTTCGGATTCCTTTTTGGGAAAAATATTTAATGGCTTTGATACCGTCTTTGATGATGGGAACTTTTACCACAATCTGAGGATGCAGTGCTGCCAATTCCTCTCCTTCTTTAATCATTTCGTCATAAGTAATTCCTATAACTTCGGCACTTACATCACCATCTACAATATCGCAAATTTTAAGATAATGGTTAAGAATATCTTCTTTTCCGGAAATCCCTTCTTTAGCCATTAAAGAAGGATTGGTTGTAACGCCGTCTAAAACACCCAAAGCATGGGCTTCTTCAATCATAGAAAGATTGGCAGTGTCTATAAAAAATTTCATAAAATGTTGTTTAATCTTTTAAGTGTTAAAAATACACTTAACAAATGAAATAAACAATTTTAGTTTAATTTATTTTGAAGAAAAGCATCATTGCATGACATAATTAAACTCTTTACGATATTGAGAAGGACTTTTCTTTATATATTCCTTAAAAGTTTTGTTAAAATAGCTGAAATTATTAAAACCGCTTTCAAAACAAACGTCTGTTATGCTTAATGGTTTTTCAGCGAGCAGTTTCAGAGAATGTGTAATCCGGTATTCATTTACAAATTGGGTAAAGGTTTTGTTGGTGATTTTCTTGAAATAACGGCAGAAAGAAGGCACTTTCATATTCGCCAAATCTGCAATTTCTTTCAAAGTTATCTGCTCTTTAAAATGATCTTTCACATAATTGAAGATATGATTGATCCTTTCATTATCCTCAACCTGAGTTTGCAGGTAATATTTTCCTGCATTAAGAATTCTGTAATTATCCGTGGCAGAAAGCTCGTGTAGAATTTCAAAAAATTTCAACAGCTTTTCTAAAGATTCTGACTGATGCATCTGCGAAATTTTTTTTCTCATTACTTTTTTGACATCGTCGCCGAAGACCATTCCACTTCTTGATTTTTCGAGCATTGCGTGAATTTTTGCCATTTCAGGATTTTCCCAAATCTTTTCACCCAGAAAATCAGGCTTAAACTGAATCACCATTTCGTAATCGTTATTGGTATTTTCATTGGTTAAACCACAATGTGGCAAATTACTGCCAATCAGCACCAAATCACCATCAGTAAAGTATGAGATATTACTTCCTATCTGCCTTTTGCCGGATCCCCCTTTTACCAGAATCAATTCAACCTCAGGATGATAATGCCAAACGTGAGATTTGATATTCTCATTTCTCTGAAACTTAAGGCTCGTAAAACTGCTTCCTATATTAGGATTGACAGCTTCAAATGCGGGACTGTGGTGTTTCATAATTTAATTCTCAATCAAAGTTATAAAATAATATTTACAAAATTAACTGTTAATATTTAAATAATATACAATTAAGGTTAATATAGAACATAAATATGAAAATTACATTCTAAAATCCAACAGAGAAACACTATACATTTGCAGTATCAGTATCAGCAAACATAAAACACTTTTATTATGAATAATCTATTAAAAATCAGTCTATTTGTTGTGTTTATTTTAACTTCAGCAGATGTAATGAGTAAAGACAGAGACTTTTCTGTATCATTCGGAAATGTAAATTCTAAAACCTTTAGTTTTGAAGTGAGCAACGCGCAAAATATTTCCCTGTTTGTATACAATGATAACCAGGGAGAAATATATTCTGAGAAAATAGGAGATCAAAATTTCATTTCGAAATCATATAATCTTGAAACTTTATCCGACGGAACTTATTATCTGGTTGCAGAATCTGATTATAAAATTGAAAAATATAAAATCAGTATCCAAAATAAAAATCTGATGGTTGAAAAAAAACCGGTTACCGAAATCATCAAGCCGGAATTTACGATCAACGACAATATTGTAAAACTCAATATGCAAGACATGAAAGGTTCTGTAAACGTTTCTGTTCAGGATTTTTCAGATAATATCTACTATAGTGAAACTAAATTCGCAAAAAATGGCAAACTCAGTTTAACATTCCAACTGGATCCCAAAACCTCTCCAAGTTACATCATCGCAGTAGAGAAAAACGGTAATATATTCAGTAAAATTATTGCTCTTAAATAAAATATAGATTCATACATATTAAAAGCAGCTCTACCTTTCGGAAGAGCTGCTTTTTTTAATTATGATGTCCCATATTCAGTTTAATCTTCTTCAAATCTTCCAGTTCGTGAACCGGTCGTTCGATGTCATAAGGAATCGGCATCTTTGAATAAGTCTGAAAATACAACAGACAAGCGTCTTTCCACCACTCAGCGTCTTTTGCCTGAATTTTCAATTTAGACTGAACTTCTGTAAATCGTTCTTCATCAATATAAGGCTGAATTTTATCCCAGACTTTTTGATACCCCCGTACATTTTTAACCCCTGTATCATATTTGTATGATAATTCTTCCCACAAAGTTTTCCCATCCTTCATCTCATACTCCCAGGGAACATGATGAAACCATAGAATCAAGTTTTCTGGGCAGGTTTTGATATTTCCATAGATTTCATTTAATGGAGGAAAATAATCAGAAACTGCATTGCTTCCGGATTTTGTTCTGTCGAAACCGATTCCCATCTCATTTGCCTGATGATAATTTACTGGCGACCAGTCAGGTCTTCCACTTTTATAATCTCCCCAAGGTTCAGGGCCATAATGATGTCCTGATGCAAAAATATGGTGCAAGCCAAGAGGCATCATATAATCCACTGCTGTTTCCCTTGAAGTGAGCATCATTTCTTTTACAGGATTAACGAATTTATCATTATCCGTAAATGTCATTTTGATCCATTCATCAGCAATCTGTTCAGAGGTCAGATCCCGGTTCCATGCCAAACGTCCGAATGCATACCAATTGGACTGTGCAAAATGATGTCCCGTCCAGTTTTTATCTTCCCCAATGTTAGAAACTGCCGAGATCGCCGAAATTTTTGCAGGTCTTAAAGTGCCATCCGTAATTTTAGCAATCGTAGAACCAGTTCCGTCAGAATAGGTATCACTGTCTAAAGTTTCCTTGAATAAGGGCGCGAGATAAACCAGATGGTTGGACTGCCCTAAATATTCCTGAGTAATTTGAAATTCAACCATTTCAGGAGTTTTTCTCAAAGCTCCAAAAAGTGGATTAAATGCTTCCCGGGGTTGAAAATCAACAGGTCCGTTTTTGATCTGAATAATAACATTATCTCTGAATTTTCCATCAAGAGGAACAAATTCCAGATAAGCCTGTCTTGCACGGTCTTCTTTACTTGGACTGTACACAAAAGCCCTCCACATGACGATTCCACCGTAGGGTTTCAAAACATCTGCCATCATATTCGCTCCGTCAGCATGGGTTCTTCCATAATCCTGTGGACCGGGTTGTCCCTCGGAATTCGCTTTCACCAAAAACCCGCCGAAATCTGGAATTAATTTATATATTTCAGAAGCCTTATCTTTCCACCATTCCTGAACATCTTTGTTCAAAGGATCCGAATTCTGTAATCCACCCAAAACTTTTGGCGATGAAAAATTGACTGAAAGATAGACTTTGATTCCGTAAGGTCTGAAAAGGTCTGCCAGAACTTTAACTTTTCCAAGATAATCTTTACGTAGCATATTTGGAGATGCATTCACATTATTAAGAACAGTTGCATTAATTCCAATCGAAGCGTTAGCTCTTGCATATTCTTCGTATCTGGGAGAAACTGAATGCGGTAAATCTTCCCATTTCCAAAGAGAATGTCCGGCATAACCACGCTCAATTGTTCCATCCAGATTATCCCAATGATTGAGAATTCTCACATCATACGAAGGTTTTTCTGTAATATTAAGATTTGTTAAAGCTGACTTTGTTTGCTGCAAACGTAAAATATGATAGACCCCATAGAGCAATCCGATTTCTTTTTCGGCAGAAATAACCAGTTTGTTCTGAATCGATTTTATCGTATAACCACCTTTTAAATTTTTTAATGATTTTTCTGTGCGAAGTTCAATTTCCTGACCCTGCCAATGATTCATTAATTCTTTTTTGGCAATCTCTAAAGTTGGATTGTTTCCTTTAGAAATAATTTTATCTGCTGAAACTCCATTTTTTGCAGGAAACCGAAGCCAAAGCAGACTTCCATCCTCGGCCAAAACCGTTAAAGGAATCATTAAAAACAATATGATGTATAATCGGAAATAACGCATTGGATTCTTTAATTTTTTTATTTAAATAACTGTTAAATGGGTTAAAAACCCATCCATATTGATTAATTATCGAGTCCTTCAATGGTTTTAATTTTACCATCACTGTCGTATTCGAGTTCAATGACTTTCATGCTTCTAAGCCATGTTTTTCCCTCGCTCGGAACACAATCATGGAAGAAAAGATACCATTTCCCGTTATATTCTACAATACTGTGATGGGTCGTCCATCCAACAACAGGTGTCAGAATTTCTCCCTGAAAAGTAAATGGACCATAGGGATTGTTTCCTGTTGCATAACATATTAGATGTGTATCACCGGTAGAATAAGAAAAATAATACTTGTTATTGTATTTATGCATCCAGGAAGCTTCAAAAAAACGATGCTTGTCGCCATGGAGTAAAGGATTTCCGTTTTCGTCAAGAATAAGAACATCTTTCGGCTCTTCTCCGAATTCCAGCATATCCTCTCTTAAAATAGCAATCTTTGAAGAAATTGCCTGTTCATCATCATTGGGAAGAATAGCAGATTCAAGGGCTTTGTTATTTCTGTAACGTTGTAATTGTCCACCCCAGATTCCGCCGAAATACATATAATGTTTTCCATCCTCTTCAAAAACACAGGGGTCGATGCTATAACTTCCCATCATCGGATGTTTCTCCGGAACAAATGGTCCGTAGGGCTTATCACTTACTGCAACACCTATTCTGAAGATATCGTTTTTATCTTTTAAAGGAAAATACATATAGTACTTTCCTTTTTTATACGCTACATCGCAATCCCATAACTGCCTTCCCGACCAGGGAATATCTTTCACGGAAAGCACAACACCATGATCTTTGATTTCACCATTTTCCACATCGTCTAAAGAAAAAACATGATAATCATTCATATCAAAATGATCTCCGTTATCATTCTCTTCCATTCCACTTTCCCAGTCATGTGACGGGTAGATGTACAATTTGCCTTCAAAAACGTGTACAGAGGGGTCTGCCATATAATCCTTCGGGAATAGATATTTTGCTTTTTTCATTGTTTTAATTAGAAGTTAGATATTAGAATTATTTTTCTTTTGTCAGCTGAATGATTTTTTCCACCACAGGTTTTGTCTGACCATTCCGGTCAAAAAGCAACGGATAGTCGGTTCTTCCTTTTACAGGAAAATCATTTTTCCACGATTGTGCATCGGTAGTACCCCATAATGTCACCCTTCTTATTTTATCCTGGTGTTTGATGAAGAGTCTGAAAAAATCCAGATAACGGTTTTCCCATTCTGTCTTTATATTTTCGGGAAGACCTGTCGTATAAGGATTCATTTTTGCCTGATATTCCACGGTATCTGAAACATTGGCAGAAGTTCCCCAAGGTGAAGGAAGTGCACTAATCTCCATTTCGGTAACATTCACTTTAATGCCGTTTGCTGCATAGGCTACAATTGCTTTTTCATATTCATCAAGCTTTGGTGTATCGAGACCAACGTGTGTCTGCATACCAACTCCATCGATACGAATTCCTTTGGTTTTCAATTTTTCAACCATTTTGCTAACAGTCTGAACTTTTTCGGGGTACCATTCGTTGTAATCGTTGTAATATAATTCTGCGTTTGGATCTGCTTCGTGAGCATACTGAAATGCCAAGGGAATAAATTCTTCACCAAGGATTTCGTAAAATTTACTTTTACGGTAAGAACCGTCTTCCATGATGGCTTCATTGACTACATCCCAACCTTTCACCCGACCTTTGTATCTGCTTACAACCGTAGTGATATGATTTTTCATCCTTTGTTTAAGAACTTCTGCTGAAATCTCTTTTCCATCTTTATCAATGAAAAACCATTTGGGCAACTGAGAATGCCAAATCAGCGTATGACCGATAATGAACATTTTGTTTTTCTCTCCGAAAGCTACAAATTTATCGGCATCATCAAAAAAGAATTTTCCTTCCTGCGGTTGCAGAAACATAGATTTCATACAGTTTTCTGCAACAATAGAGCTAAACTGCTTTTTAATGATCCCAACAGAATTGGCCTCTGTTTCGTCAATCTGCGGAAGGCTCATTGCTGTTCCGACGTAAAATTTATTCTTGAATGCATTTTTAAGGGTCACCGCAGAAGCTGCATTGCCTGCTGTCTTACACGATACGGTCAAGGTTAAAATTCCTAATAATGCTGCTATTTTTCTCATAAGCTTTTTATTTTCATTTGGCTTTGGATGAAACTTATTTTAAATTTTGACTAAAGCCATTTCCTTGTATTGTATTGAACGGGTTAAAGCCCATTCGTACTTATTTTTTATTAATCTCGCCAATATTTTTTGAACACTAATCATACGCAGTCCGGCTTAAACAGAGCTCTTTTTGCGAGAAAAAAAACATTTCTGATTTGTTTTTTTACTTTCTTCTTTCTTTAAGTTCTTGCTCGATTTTAATTTCCATCTTTTTATTGATTTCGTAAAACATCAGCAGTCCACACGCTAAAAAGAAAGGAATGGAAGGAAATACACTGACCAGCATTTTTGCACCTGCGGAAACTGTTTCCGGCTGTATCACGTTTACCGCACCTTCAGAGGAGATATAACCATACTGACCAATAATATATGCGACTAATGAGCTTCCGATGCTTAAACCTACCTTCAAGCCTACCATCATTGCCGAAAAAATAATGGCAGTTGCCCGTCTGTTATTTTTCCATTCGGAATAGTCCGCGACATCAGCAATCATTGCCCAAAGCAAAGGTGTACCGATTCCGTAAAAGAAACCGTGTAAAATCTGCGACAAAAACATCAATCCAACAGATTTTGGCGGATAGAAAATAAAGGCCACTACAAATAAAGTTGATATAAACAATGAAGCAATAAACGCATCTCTTTTGCCATATTTGTCTGCAAATTTTTTAGAGAAAGTGATTCCGACAATCATCATAATGATTCCTCCGGCATTGAAAAGTCCGAAACCTGCTGAACGTGCATCTTCACCAAAGAAATTCATCCCAATGGAATTGAAGAAATTGGTTATTGGTGATATAAATTGCTGAAGAGAAGCTTCATCTACATAGTTATTAAAATAATATACATACGAACCTCCCTTCATTGCCAATGTAATGAAAATCAATGCGGTAACCACCAACATTATAATCCAGGGCTTGTTTTTCTTTAAGTCTTTTAAATCAGCACCTAAAGTCGATTCTTGCTCCGGTTTTGGAACCACTCTTTCTTTGGTGGTGAAAAATGTTATCAGTAACATTGCTGTTCCTATAATCGCTAACCAAGTCATTACCACTTCGATTCCGGCCGCTTTATTGCCATGTCCTGCAGATAAAATAATCGGTAACATAAATACCTGAACAAAAAATTGCGCAAACATTACAGCTACAAAACGATAAGAAGAAATACTGTTGCGCTCACCCATATCGCCTGTGATTACACCACTTAAAGCAGCATAAGGTAAATTATTGGCCGCGTAAAGCAATAGTAATACAGAGTAAGTGACTGCTGCATAAATCATTTTTCCTTTATACGAAAAATCAGGAGTACTGAATGCTAGAAGCGCTGCTGCACCCAACGGAATGGCAGACAGCAAAATCCACGGACGGAACTTCCCCCACTTTGTTCGTGTTCGGTCTGCCAAAGCACCAATCATTGGGTTGAAGACAAAACCAGCCAATAATCCGACGGTGAGTGTAATGATAGAGGCATTTTCCGGTTTTAATCCATAAATATCTGTATAGAAATACGCTAAATATGTTACGAGCGTCTGGAAAACCAGATTGGCTGCTAGGTCTCCTAAACTGTAGCCGATTTTCTCAATAACAGATATTTTTTGGGATGAGTTGTTCATTTTAATAGTTTATAATTGATAAGTAATAATTGATTATTCCGTAGTAAACGGTGAAGCGGGAAGTCCGGATTTATTTCTAAGGTTTCCATCGGGATTATCTGCCCAGTCATAGCGGACAGCAAATGGTTCTTTTACAATGTCATTCCAGACAGTGATTCTGTTACCTTCGATTTTCGCCTTCGCCCACTCATATTTTCCATCCTTACTTTTGATAGCAAAACCTTTCAATTCAGAAACAGGCTCAAAATTATCCGTTCCAGATTTAAAAGTAAGAATAATTCTATTTTCTTGTACCTTCATTGATTGATACACTGGTCCATCTGCGATGATATTTTTTCTATAAGCCACTTTAAATGCCTGTAAAGCTAATCTTTCGCCAACTGATTTTTTATTTAAAGGATGAATATCATTCCATTCTCCTAAATCAATAATTACGGCAAGTCCTGTATTTGGAACTTTCAACGAAACCCGACGCTGTTGGTCTCTCAACTCTGCCCAATTGCTTTCCACAGGCTGAGTTTTCGGGTCCATAAAATTGGCCAGCTGTACGGTAAAAAACGGCATATCCTTATGATTCCATTTGTTTCGCCAATCCAGAATCATCGTAGTCAGTAGATCTCCGTATTCTTTTGGTTCTCCGGTATTACCTTCCCCTTGATACCAAATTACTCCTTTTATATTATAATTGATTAGTGGATTAATCATTGCGTTGTACAATCCTACTGGTTTCCAACGAATAAAAGTTTGTCCGGGAGCCATTTTTTCCATCTTGGCACCAACCTTATATTTCCATTCTGTTTTTAAATCTATTTTATTTCCATCGATTTCGATATAATAAGGTTTGTCGGCGATAAACTCTCCTTTTCCGCTTCCATTCGTAATCCTTGTGGCAATGATATTTTTGCCTTCTTTCAAAATGCCCGCCGGAATATCGTACCAGCGAGGCGGATATTCGTAGGTTACATTTCCTAC
Organism: Chryseobacterium sp. FW101-FHT12H09; assembly: GCF_058790395.1. Taxonomy (NCBI): domain Bacteria; kingdom Pseudomonadati; phylum Bacteroidota; class Flavobacteriia; order Flavobacteriales; family Weeksellaceae; genus Chryseobacterium; species Chryseobacterium sp. FW101-FHT12H09. The sequence goes on from NZ_JBYTCP010000004.1 coordinate 631,496, forward strand.
TTTTACGCCATTAATGTACGTCACATCGGCATCTTTTATTCTTCCTAAATTTAAAAATGCTGTTTTTCCTGCCTGACTTTTAGTTAAGTTAAATTCTTTTCTAAACCAAACTGAACCTTCGAAAGGCCCTTCTTTATCTTCCCACGAACCCGGAATTCGCATCGTCTTCCAGCTGGAATCATCCAGGCCGAAACTTTCCCAGTGCTGATTCAATCCGATATCACTCTGGCTAAGCTCTGTATACCATGCTTTACTTAATGCCTGTTCTGTAGATTCTGTAGACTTAATTAACTCATCATTTTGCCATTTTTTTGCTTCATCCAGATATTCAGGATATTTTTTCAGAGAATTTTCATCCATCCACGACTGGATTGGTGCCCCACCCAGACTCGAGTGAATAATACCAATGGCAATTTTATTTTTTTCACTCAACTGCTTTGCAAAAAAATAGGCAACTCCAGAAAAATTAAGAATCGTCTGTGGATTTGTTACTTCCCATTTGCCGCCGTCAAGCTCAGTTTGAGGTGACTTGAAATTATATTTTTGAGGAACAGTGAAAAATCTGATATTCTGGTTATTTGCATTTTTAATTTCATTCGCATAAAGAGGTATCAGCCTGCGCATTGGCAGTTCCATATTCGACTGTCCGGAAGCCAGCCAAACATCACCGATGAGAATATTTCTCAATGTTACTTCATTAATGGTCATAACATAAGGCCCCCCTGCTTTCTGCTCAGGAAGCGTGATTTTCCAGTTCCCCGTTTGGTCGGAAGTCGTGCTGTATTTCTTATTGAAGAATTTAATTTCAATTTTTTCTCCGGCATCTGCTTTTCCCCAGATATTTAGTTTTTGATTTCTCTGCAAAACCATTCCATCTGAGACCAATGCAGGAAGTGTTATTTTTGCTTCAATGAAAATGCAGAATAGGCAGAGAAGCAAGCTTAAAATTTTATTGAGTTTATTGTTCATATCGGATTGAAATATTTTGTAAGCCTTGTCAAGACTGTTAGTTTTTATCTGGCATTTGATTAAGTACTCTTACTTCAATGATCTTCGGGGTAAGTGATTTTTCACCTGATTTAAATTTTATCGTAAGAACTTCCTTACGATTTTCAGATTCAGGAATCGGAATTAATAATGATTGTGGAGAGCTGCCTAATGTTCCATCGAAATCTTTAGAAATCACTTTTACTCCATTAATTTCCACATTCAACATTCGGTTGTTATTGACATCGAAATAAAGAACATAAACATATTTTGCATTTTTATTCTTATTTCTCATCTGGTAACTGAACCAACCTTTAGCCTCGCGGAAATGGCGGTCTTCGATATAACCGGTATTGGAGTCTTTGCTGTCGATGAAATGGTCTGATTCTGGCTGCTGTTCACCCAACTGGATTTTATCTGCTGTAATGCTGTTCAGTTTTTTGAGGTCCTCTTCTTCTTCGGCTTTCTGTTTCTGAATCATTACAATTTTATCCTGATCCGCCTGCGGAAAGTAAATGATGTAACGTTCTTCCTGAATTTTATAAAACGGAACCAGTTCTAGTCCATTACCGAATTTATTCGGAGGATACAAACCTTTTAATCTGAAGGTGAGATCTTTTCCATTAACATTTTCCAAATGACTTATAACCGAGGCTGAGCTTCCCAAAATGGTAGGAATTTCATTTAAAGGAATCTGCGGACCGTGCGCGATGTGTCCGCCTCTGCTGTCATCGGCCAAGAGTCCATCCTGATTTTCTTTTCCATATTTGGCAGCTAAAACAATCGGGCCATATTTAAACGCAAAATAGTCCGAATTATCGGGAAGTTGTTCTGCAGAAAGATGCATCGGCATTTTCATTTCTATAACATCACTTTTCTTCCATTCTCTTTTGATATTAAAGTAACCTTCAGCATCAACAGCAACATTAATATTTTTACCATTTACTGAAATGGTAATCTGAGAAGCATCCGACCATTGCGGTGCTCTTAATTTCAAATTTATATTTGATTTTGAAGCGACGTCAAAAATCAGTTTTGTAGATGCTGATTCCGGGAAGTTATTTTCCTGCCTAAGAACCACTTTCTTTTCAGACCATTTTAAAATGGAAGGGATAAAAAGGTTTACATACAGATCTTCATCTGAATAAGCATAAATCATTTCTCCATACTTGGCCTGATTCTCCATTCCTGAGCCTACGCAACACCAAAAGCTGGTTTCAGGCTGAGAATAAACCCTGTAATGACCTGGACGCATTGGTGTGAAATAAACAAAACCACCTTTTTCAGGATTTTGAGTGGAAAGAATATGGTTGTATAAAGCTCTTTCGTAATAATCTATATAAGATGATTTTGGATTCGTTGCATATAATTCTCTGGAGAGTTTCAGCATATTATAGGTATTACAGGTTTCGGGACCTTCGACACTTTTAATCATTCCACCGAAATCATTAATTGGATTAAAATGCTCACTCACACTGTTTCCTCCGATAATTACCGAACGTTTTTGCGTAACGTTCGTCCAGAAAAAATCGGCAGCATTGCTCCATTCTTTATTATTTTCTAAATCCGCAATACGTTTAAAACCAATCACTTTCGGAATCTGTGTATTAGCATGAATTCCAGTTAGTTTATCTTCATCATTCAATAAGGGGTTTAAAATTGCAAGATGTGAAAAGCGATGGGCAAGTTTGAGATATTTCGGATTTTTTGTGATGTCGTAAACATCAGCAAATACTTCATTCAAACCGCCATGTTCACTACGAAGCATCTCCTGAATCTGCGCATCGGAAAGTCCGGAAACTTCATCAACCATCCAATCTGTGAGTTTTATCAGTATCTTTTTTGCTTTCTCACTATCAGCATACCAATAAGCATCCCGCAAACCTGAATATGTTTTGTGGATATTATACAGTGGAACCCAACGGTCGTTCAGACCAAAAGTTGCAGCCCGGATGTTCCCCCCGGCAATCTCCTTCCAGATTTTTTTACCATTCGGAACTCCCGAAAGATAACCGTTTCCTGAAAAATCCTGACACCGTTCCAGTTCATCGATCATATAATCCAAACGCTGCTTGACTTCTCGATCATCTGTTGAAGCGTACATGAGAGCCAGAGCGGAAATGTAATGACCACCGATATGACCATCCAGTCCTGTATTTTCCCAATTGGGATAATTTTCTTTTTTAAATTTCAATCCTGCTTCTTTTAGGTACGGTGCCAAAAGCCTGTCTGCATTCATCGATAGGATATATTTTTTATCCGTTTGCATTGCTTTTCGAAAATCACTATCAGATAAATGAACTCTATTTAGCGGAAAATAATTGATTTTCTTCTCTGTCTGCCCAAAAGCAAATGAAGCAAATCCTAAAAAAAGTATCAAAACCCGTCTGTTCATTATTAAATGTAATTTCAACATTTATAAAAATAGCAGAAAGAATCCAGATATAAAAGAATTTTGCAGAGAACAAAAAAACAGAGGTCTTATCAAAATTCAAAAAATGTAAAAAAAACAATAGCTTATCATAAAAAATAAGAATACCCAACTAATCACCTACACAGACCGTATATTTAAAACACTGTTTCCAAAATAATTACAACAAGTTTATATTAAGGTTTTATTAACGATTTGAATACTTATCGTAATTTTAGTAAATCAAAGAAAAACTAATTAATTAAGTTGTATTTTATTTTTTAACATAATTTTAACTTTTATTTTATGAACCACGATATGAATTTTAGGGAAAAAAGTAATAAATTTTGAATATTAAATCCCCAAAATAAGTTATCCTATGCATTTTCTGTGTGATATTAGAAAAAACAAAAATAAAGTGTTAAAATAACATTTAATCAACTTGATCGACAAAAAGCACGCTAAAAACATTAACTTTGTAGAAAATAATATTGATGTTAAAAGATTACTTACATTATCCACAGCATTTTGTTGCAGTTGACTGTATCATCTTTGGTTTTGATGGAGAAAATCTAAAAATTCTTCTCGTTAAAAGAAATTTCAAACCAAAAAAAGGAGAATGGTCTCTGATGGGAGGTTTTATAGGTTCTGATGAAAGTTCTGATCAAGCAGCAAACCGGGTTCTACATACTTTGACAGGTCTGGAAAACATTTATTTAGAGCAGTTAAATGCTTATACAAAAATTGATCGTGAACCAAATGCTAGAATTATATCCATTTCATATTATGCACTTATTAACATTGACAATGACATTCATATCAATGAAAAGTATAGTTCCAAATGGTTTGACCTCAAAAACTGCCCAGAACTCATTTTTGATCATAACGAAATGGTAAAAGATGCGGTTTTAAGATTAAGAAGAAGAGCCACTACTAAACCGATCGGTTTTGAATTGCTGGCAAAAAAATTTACAATGAAAGATATCCAGAATCTTTATGAAGCTATTTTTGATGAAAAATACGACAAAAGGAATTTCACGAACAAGATAAATGCTATGGATATTCTGGTCAATACCAATGAAAAAGATATGAACTCTTCTAAAAAAGGATCTTTCCTTTATAGATTCGATGAAGATAAATACAATAAAAAATTATCAGAAGGATTTATGTTTAAGATCTAAGTTTATAAACTTCCAATAAATTTCATCTTGATACCTGACTGAAAATTGCCAATAGTTTTGAAAATTTCAATCAATGTCACCCGTTCTATTCTGGTTAATTTACTAATATCCACATAATTGTCAGGGTGCCTCTTATCAATATTTATCTCATTAGCCTGATTTTTAAGTCGCAGCGCCATCAGATAATAGTAAGATTGATGAATTTCGTTATACTGCTGTTGCGTGAAAATTCCAATTTCAGTAAGTCTCTTCATTCTTTCGCCAGTATTTTCTATTTCCAGATGATTTTTCAATGCATATACACGAACCAGATCTACAATTGGAGACATTGCCGTTTTAATATCGAAAACTTCTGATTTACCAATCGTTTGAGTCTTTATTTTTTTGAAAAAAGTCAAAGGAGGCTCATATTGAAGCGCATTTTTTGCAATGTGTGCAAAAAACAGCTGGTTGGGTGAAACAAGTTTTTCCTTGATAAAAGTTTTAAGCTCCCATACAATATTTTCCTCACCATAAATAAAACGGAAATCAAAAAATGTAGAAAATTTCATTGCATTTTCTGGTATCGATTCATCTATCCATCTTGCATAATCTCTTTTCCAATGGGAAAGAGAATGGGTCCATTTTGGATTACTTGCCATAAAACCGCCTTTACAGTATACAAAACCAATGGTGTTAAGATCATCTGAAACACGTTTGGCAAATTCTAAAAAATATTCTCTTACAATTTCTCTCTGCTCATTCCCTTTGTCTTCATAGATGATTCCGTTATCCTGATCTGTGCTTAGGGTCTGTTCTTTTCGTCCTTCACTTCCCGTAACAATAAAAGCAAATTTCGCAGGTGGATTTCCAATTTCTTTTATCACTTTCTCTATTACCTTTCCTGTTATCGTATCGGCAATCGTGGTAATGACCTGGCTGGCAATTTCGCCGTGTACTCCTCTTCCCAAAAGCTGATTGATCATATCCGGAACCTGTTTCCATTTTTTGAGGAGCTCTTCGATGTTTTCTGCCTGCTTTACTGACTGGATAAACACCAAAGGACTTTGTGCCTGCTCGCTCAGCAACCTGTTTCTGCTTAAAAAACCGACATATCCTTCTTTATCTTTCACTAAAAGATACCTTGATTTGGTTTGGAACATCATCAGAATCGCTTCATATAAATAGGCATCACTGGAAATACTTACAATCGGATTATCCATTACCTCTAAAATAGCTGTTCTTGAATCCAGACAACGGGCGATGACACGATCCCTTAAGGTAATATCGGTAGCATAACCAATAATCTCTCTGTTTTCCGAATTTTTGATAAAGATACAGCTTACCTTATTGGCGGCCATCAGTCTGGCAGCTTCAAAAACAGGTGTATTTTCCTCACACGAAACAATACTTTTATAAGCAATGCCTTCAATTTTCCGGGAATACAGCTGATCGGCTGCAAAATAACTTTCTTCGAAGGTTGCGGGTGTTTTTACAAAGTGTGAAAACTCCTCATCCAGCATTTTTATACCAAAATCTGAAGTAAAATAATGAAAAAAATCTTCGTACGCATTACACAATTCATAAAATTCTTTTCTGGGTAAAGTATAAACCACAGTTCCTTTTTTGGCAATGGCTGATTTCAGCGCACGGACTCTGTTCAGAACCACCGAAATTCCGCCGAAACAGTAAGGAGAATGGTGTTTAGTAACACATCTTTTATTTTCAGTAGCATCGAAAAAGAAAGTTTCGTATTCTCCTGATGAAATAATATCTACACCCGCCATCTCGGTCACTTCCTGACGATAAGCCAGCGTGTCTTTAGAAAACTCGGTTTTAATAAGTGTTTCGGAGATTTCAGCAAGAACCGTTTCGGGCAAAAGGAGAAAGGGCTCTGTTATTTTTAATAGTGAAATAATTTTTTCTTCTGTCATGATTATTCCATTTTATCTGTTAAAAATTTTAATTTACATTCTATTTCGTGATGGATTTTCTGAAGTTCATCTTCAGAAATCTCTCCGCGAGAACGAATTTCAAAAAAACATTTTGCCGTCATTTCAGCATCAATCACAGCATCATGAGAGTCTTCCATTTTTTCATTAAAAAGGAAATCGTAAAGCTGTGGCAAACGAAAATAATAAACTTGAGGATTTAAAATATAGTCTTTGCTTTTTAGCATCGTGCAGTAAAAATGACTTTGAGGAAAAGGATTTTCCAAACCCGCTCTGTAAAAATCACAGCTTAGCGTATGAATATCAAATTCTGTAAAATGTCCTGTAATTAACGGATGATATTGCTGAATATCTTTTGAAAGCTTCTGTAGAACAAACTTTCGTGCTTTTCCATTGTTGCTTAAAAATTCTCTGGAAATTTTGTGAACTTTGAATGACGGTAAACTGATTTCAAAATCTTCATTAATATAAAAATTCTCTCTTTTAATTTCTTTACTGTTTTCATCATACAAAATCCATGAAACCTGAACTGCTGAAGGCCAGTTGTCCGTTTCAGAATAAGGCAGATTCCAACGTTTCGGGATTCCTGTTGTTTCGGTATCGATAAAAAGGAGATATTTTTTCAAAACTTTATTTAAAATTACAAAATCATTAGTATTTTTTTAACAAAGATAGGATGCCAAGAATGGCATCCTATTTCCAAATATTTTTTAAAATTACCAAAATCTCACATAAAGTGCGGTCAGTAAAAGAACTGTTACTACAATCATAACCAATGTTCTGGAATCTACTTTAAACATGGTTGCATCTATTGCGAAAGCTTTTGGATTTACTTTCGGACCAGCCAAACTTATTATCACCATAACAGCAACCGTGATAAAGAATGACCAGCCCATATTAATCAAAAACGGAATTTCTGTAATCGTATGAACTACGCCATTTTCTAATTTTTCATAGGTAAAAGCAGTGTATAGCCAAGTTTCTTTCCCGAAAATATCTACTGCAAAACTGTTGAAGAAAATAGCCAGTAAGAATCCCAGAATAACTCCGACTAAAGCTGCTATTCCTGTCGTTCTTTTCCAGAACATTCCCAAAAGGAACATTGCAAAAACTCCGGGACTGATAAATCCGGTATATTTCTGGATGAATGTAAAACCACCTTCTCCTCCGATTCCCAAAACATCAGTCCACGTAAAGGCTAAAGCAACAGCCATTGCAATAATTATTGCCCAACGCCCCGTTCTTACCATCTGGATTTCAGTAGCATCTGCTTTCAGGTATTTTTTATAAATATCTAAAGTGAAAATCGTCGAAATACTGTTTACTTTTCCTGCCAAAGATGCTACGATTGCTGCGGTAAGTGCTGCAACTGCAAGTCCTTTCAATCCCGAAGGTAAAAATCCTAAAATCGCCGAATACGCTCCGTCTTTTACCCCGTTGAAACCAGGTAAATGTCCTTTTGTGTATAAAACATACGCTGCAATTCCTGGAAGCATTACGATAATCGGCATAAATAACTTCAAGAATCCTGCGAACAGAATTCCGGTCCTTGCTGTTTTTAAATCAGCTCCCAAAGCGCGTTGTGTAATGTACTGGTTGCATCCCCAATAATTCAGGTTTACGATCCACTGCCCTGCAAAATACATTGCCAAGCCCGGTAGAACCACATATTTCTGCACATTCAGATTTTCCGGCATTGCCAAGGTGGTCGTTGTAGTCGTTGGTTTGTCAAGCATTAACTTAAAGTGTTGCGGTGCTTCATTCATCAAAGTTTGAAATCCTGCGAAAGCATTTCCTACATCAGCTCCGTTAATTCTCTGGTCAACAATCTGAAGAGCCATGTAAACCGTTGCAAAACCTCCGATGATAAGAACTGCCACCTGAATTACATCAGTATAACCTATCACCTTCATTCCACCTAAACCGATAAGTAAGGCCATCAACAGCAACCCAATCATAATAATATGCAAATGCCCTCCTCCAAGTAAGGTATCTATAGCCAGGGCTCCTAAATATAAAATCGAGGTAAGGTTTACAATTACATATAAAAACAGCCAGAATACAGCCATTATCAACGAAACCGACTTGTTATAACGGGTCTCCAGAAATTGAGGCATTGTATAAATCTTATTTTTAAGATAAATAGGAATGAACCAGACGGCGATGATTATCAATGCAATTGCTGCAATCCATTCATAAGCTGCAACAGCAATCCCCACAAAAAAACCTTCACCACTCATCCCGATAAACTGTTCAGCCGAAATATTGGATGCAATCAAACTGGCACCAATGGCCCACCAGGTGAGTGAGCCTTCTGCCAAAAAATAATCCTTACTACCTGTGGCAGCGGACTTCTTCTTATTATAAATCCAAATTCCGTAACCGGCTACCACCACAAAATAAACAAGAAATATGATGATATCAATCGTTGCTAAGTTTCCCATAATCTATTTTTTAACTGAGAATTTATAAATCGTTTTAGTCTGATATTTTTGTCCCGGCTTAAGCTCTGTTGAAGGGAAAGAAGATTGATTTGGAGAATCCGGAAAATGTTGGGTTTCTAAACAAAAGCCTGTTCGGAATTCGTTTTTCCCTCCTGTTTTAGTATCAAACTTTCCATCAAGAAAATTTCCGGAATAAAACTGAACACCCGGTTCGTCTGTAAGAACTTCCATTATTCTTCCTGATCCAGGATGGTACACTTTGGCAATGCTTCTCATTCCGTTACCGTTCAAAATCCAGTTGTGGTCATAACCTTTTCCTTTTTTTAGCTGGTCATCATCTGAATTGATATCTTTTCCGATTGGTTTTGAAACGGTGAAATCAAAAGGACTTCCTTTTACTTCTTTCTGTTCACCCGTTGGTATCAATGTTTCATTTACAGGTAAAAATTTATCCGCATTAATTTGTAGTTCGTGGTCGGTAACCTCTTTTGTGAAATTCCCTGAAAGATTAAAATATGAATGTTGTGTAAGATTAATAACTGTTGATTTATCTGTCGTTGCTTCATAGGAAATTTCCAAAGAATTGTCATCTGTCAAAGTATATAAGACCGTTGTAAAAAGTTTTCCAGGGTAACCTTCTTCGCCATCTGCACTGGTGTAAGTTAACTTAAGAGTCGGAAAATTCGCATCTTTTACAGGTTCAATATTCCAGAATTTGGTATAGAAACCTTCTTTTCCACCGTGAAGACTGTTTGGTTTATCATTTTTATCAATCTCGTAAGTTTTGCCTTCCAAAGTGAATTTTGCATTGGCTATTCTATTCCCATAACGACCAATTAAAGCTCCGAAATAATAAGGATTTCCATTGAAATACCCTTCAGGTTTTGTGAATCCTAAAACGACGTCTTCATATTTCCCGTTTCTGTCGGGGGCCGTGAGTGAAGTAATAATTCCTCCAAAATTGATGACTTCCACCTTCATCCCGTTTTTATTAGTTAGGGTATATTTTTTTATGGAATCGCCTTTTGCCGTCACTCCGTAGTTTGAAACCTTTATATTATCCATGTGTTGGGATTGTGTCTTTTGATCGTTTTCTTTTTTATTGCAGCCGAAAATACATAAAACTGCAATAATAATAATCAGATTGATAGTTGTTTTTCTCATTGTCTTAGGAATTTGCAATTTTAGCGATAATAAATTTCATTCCAGCGAAGATTGTTCTTAAAATCACGAATCTTTGTGTCTTCATCAATTACCAGGGATTCAATTCCTGCAATTTCAGCAAAATCTTCCAACTGTTCTGCACTGATGTTTTCACTATAGCACGTATGATGTGCTCCTCCGGCCAGAATCCATGCTTCTGCTGCCGTGTACAAATCAGGTAGTGGCTTCCAAAGGACTCTCGCCACAGGAAGTTGTGGTAATTCTTCGGTAATTTCCAACGATTTTGTTTTGTTGATTAACAGTCTGAAATGATTTCCGAAATCCATTAAGGCAGCATTCAAAGAATCAATATTTCCTCTTGAGCTAAAAACCAGACGAACCGGATCTGCCTTACCTCCAATTCCCAACGGATGAATTTCACAAGATGGTTTGCCAACCGCCAAAACAGGATCGACTTCCAGCATATGAGAACCTAAAACCGAAGGATTTACAGGATTAAGATGATAAGTATAATCTTCCATAAAGGCATTTCCGCCTTCCAAACCCTGTCCCATTGTTTTCATTGCACGGACTAATGCTGCTGTTTTCCAGTCACCTTCTCCCGCAAAACCGTAACCTTTTTCCATTAACCTTTGAACAGCAATCCCGGGAAGCTGCTCCAGACCATGGAGATCTTCAAAAGTGTCTGAAAAACCTTTAAAATCTCCTTCTTTGAGGAATTTTTCTAAGCCCAGTTCTATTCTTGCCGCAGCTTCAAGTGATTTTCTATTGCTTCCTCCCGAAAGTAAAGAATCTGCCATTTTGTAGGAAGCTTCATATTCTTCCATTAAAGTTTTTACCTCACCTTCACCAATAGAATTGACAATGCTCACTAAATCTCCGATTCCCCAAGTGTTAACTGAAAATCCGAATTTTGTTTCTGCTTCCACTTTATCACCTTCTGTAACGGCAACATATCTCATGTTGTCTCCAAAACGGGCAAATTTCGCTCCCTGCCAATCTTCCCAGCCTGCTGCAACACGACTCCAGTCTCCGATTTGTTTCTGTACTCTTTCCTCAGCCCAGTGTCCGACAACTATTTTTCTGTTTTTCCGAAGACGGCTTACCATAAAACCAAATTCACGATCCCCGTGAGCAGCCTGATTCAGATTCATAAAATCCATATCCATTGTAGACCACGGGATATCTTGATTGAACTGTGTATGCAAATGCAACATTGGTTTTCGCAAAGCCGTCAGTCCGCGAATCCACATTTTTGCAGGTGAAAACGTGTGCATCCAGGTTACAATTCCTATGCAGCTTTCTGCATAATTAGCTGTTGTTAATGTTTCAAAAATTTCTTCTGTTGATTTTACGGTTGGCTTAATAATAACTTTTACAGGAATTAATGAAGACTGATTAAAAGCTTCAACAATTTTCCGCGAGTGTTCCGCAACCTGAGCCAACGTTTCAGGCCCATATAAATGCTGGCTTCCGGTGATGAACCAGATTTCTTTGGTATTGAGAGGTGTTAACATATATTAATTGATAGTTTATAGTTTTCTGTATTTAGTTTGTCATTCCGAAGAATAAGGAATCTCTATTTGTTATATTTAAATGAGATTCTTCACTACAGTGAGTTTCATCCAAAATGATATTTTTAATTTTAATTTTTAATTATTGTCCGTAATAGGAATTTTTGCCGTGTTTGCGTTCGTAATGTTTTTTGATAAGTGAGTCTTTCAGGCGTGGTGCACCGGGGTTGATCTGTCTTGTGCGATAGGCCATTTCTGCAATAGTTTCCAGAACTTTACTGTTGTAAACGGCTTTATCAGCATTTTTACCCCAAGTGAATGGTCCGTGGTTTCCGATAAGAACCATTTCAACTTCTTCGTAAGACAGTTTTTTTTCTTTGAAGCAATCAAGAATCTGGATTCCTGTATTGTATTCGTAATTTCCTTCGATTAAATCGTCACGCATTGGTGGCGCACAGGGAATATCCGTTGTTAAATGGTCTGCGTGTGTGGTTCCGAAAATCGGAATATCCAGTTGTGCCTGTGCCCAGGCTACCGAATAAATGGCATGCGTGTGTGAAATCCCGCCAATATTTCCCCAATTTTTGTAAAGGTAAGCATGGGTTTTGGTATCGGATGACGGCCTTAATTTTCCTTCTACGACATTGACATCGTAATCTAAAATCACCATATCTTCAGGCTTTAGAATCTCATAAGGAACACCGCTTGGTTTAATAGCAAAAATTCCTTTTTCACGGTCAACCGCGCTTACATTTCCGAATGTATAAACAACAAGCTTCAAGGCATCCAATTGCATATTGGCTTCGTAACATTCTCTTTGAAGTTCTTTATAGATGCTCATTTTATTTTTATTAAATAATTAAATATTTTAAAAATTACAGATGATTTAAGCCATTCTTATTGATTTACTTTAACAATGAATCGCACACAGACAGGCTTGAGCAGAAATCTTTTTTATGCTGGCAAAAAGATTGGGTGTGGAAGACGGATATGGCTGTCTAAAAAAAATCTGAATTATTTTTAGCTGGTCAATGATCTGGATTTCTTATTCTTAAGTTTTATACTGTTTTCAGTAAAGTCGGCGAGAACCTGATACTGATTCATTAATTCTGCATAATTTTCCACCTGATCTGCCTGAGGAAAATATTCTGCTTCGAAATCCGAACCCATTTTCCGGCTTGCTTCCTTAACATTTGGGTAAATCCCTGCTGAAACCGCTGCATAAATCGCTGCTCCCAAAGCTGGAGCCTGGTCAGATGCAGCTATGACGATGGGCATATTAAGAACGTTTGCCAATGTCTGCATTATAAACGGGGATTTTCTGGCAACACCACCAATTCCGATTACTTTTTCGATTCTTACCCCTTCTTCTTCAAAACGATCTACTATTTTTTTCGAACCAAAACAAATGGAATTAACCAATGCTTTGAAAATATGTGGTGCTTTTGTACCGAGTGAAAGATTATTGATAGCAGCTTTGAGTTCCTGATTGGCATCCGGCGTTCTTCGTCCGTTAATCCAGTCCAGCGCAATAGGGAAGGCTTCGGAAAGAGGAATTTTTTCAGCTTCCAAGGTAAGGTTACGAATGAGATTATTTTCTATTTCTTCTTTTAAAAGTTCTTTCTGATTGTTATCGATCACATTGGAATTCATCAGAATGTTGTGAACAGGCCAAGTCAGAATGTCTTTGTACCATGCCAATACATCACCAAATGCAGATTGACCGGCTTCAAGACCAATCAAGCCCGGAATAACGGAACCGTTGACCTGTCCACAGATTCCTTTAACGGTTTTCTCCTGAATAATTTCTTTGGATGCTACCATAATATCACATGTAGAGGTTCCCATAATACGGATCAGTGTATTTTCTTCTACTTTTGCACCAACTGCTCCCGAATGGGCATCGAAAGTTCCCACTGTAATGACCGTATTGGTAGTCAAGCCTAATTTTTCCGCCCATTCCTGATTTAGATTTCCTGCAACTTCGTCTGAAGTATATGTTTTTTCATATAACCTGTCACGAAGTTCAGCCAGAGACGGATCTAACTGATTGAGAAACTCTTTTGACGGCAGTCCACTCCACGATTCGTGCCACATTGCTTTGTGACCCGCTGCGCAGCGACTTCTTTTGAATGTTGCCAAATCCTGATGATCGGAAAGCAGAAAAGTAATATAATCGCAGTGTTCCATCCAGCTGTAAGCAGAATTTCTCACTTTCTCATCCTGTCTGTTGATGTGAAGAATTTTCGCCCAAAACCATTCGGAGGAATAGATTCCACCCTCAAATTTGGTATAATCTTCACCGCCCCAGTTTCTTGCCAAATGGTTTATTTCTTCAGCCTCATCAATAGAAGTATGGTCTTTCCATAAAACCATCATTGTATTGGGATTTTCTTCAAATCCAGGTGTTAAAGACAATGCTATTCCGTCTTTGTTTACAGGAAGCGGTGATGAACCTGTGGTATCGATACAAATGCTGACAATTGATTCTGGTGCTACTCCACTTTCTTTTACCACATCAGAAATGGTTTGTTGTAAACCCTCAATATGATCCAAAGGATGTTGACGAAACTGGTTCTCTTCCGGTTTACAGAATTTTCCCTGCTTCCATCGTTGGTAGTAGCTGACAGAGGCAGACAGTTCTGCCCCGTTTTCTGTATCAATCAGCACTGCACGTACCGAATCCGTACCATAATCCAGTCCGATAACATATTTCTTCATTTTATAATGAATTAAGTTTTAATAAATATTTACATTTTCCTTAATCGGAGAATAAAACAAATATAAGATTCTATTTTAAATAAATGTATAAAATACACTTAATTTTATTTTTTCCTTTATTGAATGTATTTTAGACTTATTTTGTCTTTAAAATAAGCAAAGAACTGGCAGGAATTTCTATTGAAAATTTCCCATTTTTAATGACAATATTCTCCTCAACAGGTTGTATATTTTCCATTTCAAAATTATTTTCATCAGAAAGTTCTGGAGCTGTTAGGATCGTTTTTATTAATTTTTGCCCTAATTTTATATTTTTAGGATTGATTTCTATTGACCTGTTCTTATGGTCTGTGTTTACAATTTTTATGATCACCTGATTATTTTTGCTGTCTTTTACGGCCGTTGCATAGAGCTTGTCCTGGCCGCTAACCGAATTTTTATTATGAGAAATTGTTAGCAAATCAGTTCCCTTATTATTTGAAAACAATTTTTGAACATAATAATTGGGTGTTGCATATGACTGAAGATTATTAAACCATATCAGATCCGGAGTCCATTGCCAGCCATCGGCATGAGCAAATAACGGCGCATAAGAAGTCATCGTTACGACATCTGCATTTCTTTCCAGACCAGTCATAAAAGCTGCTTCCGAGAGTGCCGATTCCCAGTTGTTTCTATTGTCTGGACTTACTGTTTTCACCGACTGAACGGCATATTCACCAGCAAAAACTTTAGGCCCGTTTCTATCGTATTTATCATATCTCGCTGCATTTTCCTGAAACCATTTTGCAGAATTGTAATAATGCTCATCTACAATCTGGGCATTGAGTTTCTTAAGCTCTTTCCAACCATAATCGAAAAATTCTCCGTCTGGCGATGGTCCACTTCCTGAAATAATTTTCATGTCAGGATATTTCGCGTGAATGGCTTTTTCAAAAATCTGGTAACGTTCAATGTAATCTTCCCCCCACTGTTCGTTTCCAACACCGATATATTTCATATTAAAAGCTTTGGGATGTCCCATTTCTGAACGAATTTTACCCCACTTAGTATTTACATCTCCATTAGCAAATTCAATCAAATCCAAAGCATCCTGAACGAAGGGATTTAACTCTTCCAAATGAACCAGTTCCCCTGTATTGAACTGACATGCCATTCCACAGCTGAGAATCGGCAAAGGCTCGGCTCCCAAATCTTCCGAAAGCTGAAAATATTCATAAAAACCTAATCCAAATGACTGGTAATAATCGGGTGTAAGACGGTGTGCAAACCCCGAGCTCCATTTATTGATGAGATATTCTCTGTCGGCTATATTTCCCAATGTTTTTTTCCATTGATATCTTTCGGCAAGTGTTCTGCCTTCCACAATACAACCCCCTGGAAAACGTAAAAACCCGGGCTGTAAATCGTATAATTTCTGAACCAAATCTTTTCTTAAGCCACCTTTTCGTCCTTTCCAGGTATCTTGCGGGAAAAGAGAAATCATATCCACATTCACAACACCGTTTCCTGTAAAAGTGATTTGAAGTTTTGCTTTTTCAACTGTCCCAGGAGCAGAAAAAACAGCCGAATATTTTTGCCAACCTTCTCCTTTGATAATTATTGGAACATTGGAAATCACTTCTCCATTTTCCTCAATCAGGCTTGCATTAACCGCAGAAATATTTCCAGATACATTTTCCAGATCAAAGCTGAAATCATATTTAGCATCTTTAAGAAGTCCTATTCCCCGAAAACCTTCATTTTCCAATAGGTACTTTTTATCATTGTAAACGGTAATTCTTGCATAGTTTTTATTGGTTTTGGAATGCTCAGAATAAATCGTCAAAAAACCAGAATCCAGATTATGAGAAAGGGTTTGTGTATTTTGCTGTTTCCAGCCCATTAATGGCTCATCAAACTCAAAGCTTCGGTTCTTGATAAGCTCAGCATACATTCCGCCATCGGCTGCAAAATTGATATCCTCAAAGAAAATCCCATACATTGTCGGCTGAATTTTGATGTTGGTAGGACTACCATCCAGGTCTAAAGTAAATTTTGTTGCCTGTGCCGATGAACATGCAACGAAACCTGAGAGAAGAAGTGTGAAAATTTTATTTCTCATTCTTATAATTTTGAAATTGATTAGATTTTATTTTTTTTTGAATGCCCATTTTTAGAAATAATGCTTTTTAGCACAAATCTTTCTCAAATGACAATTGCTTTTAAACTTGCAAATGAAATTCGCTGATTCCTTTATATTTTATAAAATCAGAGGCAAAAAATGGCCTGCTCAGCAAAATTCATTAAGACTTTTCAATTACTTCAAATTGTGGATAATCATATTTTTAAAAAAAATTTATTGGACTTTCAACTCAAGACTTTTTAGTTCTGAATTTTTTGAAGTTCCGCCATACAAAACAGTATAGTCTCCTGATTTTAAAATTAAATCATCTGCTTTTTCATCGTAAAATTTAAAAGACTCTTCAGAGATCTTTAGCTGAATATTTTTTGTTTCTTTTGCTTTAATCAAAACTTTTTCAAAAGCTCTTAAAGTTTTTATGGGTGCCAAAACATCGTTATTTCTTTTCACATACACCTGCACCACTTCTTCGCCGTCTATTTCTGAAGTATTGGTAACTGGAATTGTTATCGTAATATTTTCATTTGAATTGATATTTTTTTTGCTCAATTCAGCATTCCCATAAATAAACTTTGAGTAGCTTAAACCATGACCGAATGAGTATAAAGGATCTTCGGTCATATAACGATACGTTCTTCCCTTCATATCATAATTCTCAAAACCCTGATGCTTGCTTGTTGTTGAAAGTGCATTATCCAATTGCTCAAGATTCCTGTAAAAAGTAATAGGTAATTTTCCGGAAGGATTATAGTCTCCAGCAAGAACATCTGCCACTGCTGTTCCGCTGGATTGTCCACCATACCAAGCATTCACTAGAGCATCATAATTCTTTTCGTCCTGTTGCAAACCAAGCGCACTTCCCGTACACAGAACGAACACAACAGGTTTTCCTGTTTTTCTAAGCTCAGCCAGCAATTGACGCTGAACTTTCGGAAGCTCTATTGAAGTTTTATCACCTCCTTTAAAACCTTCTGCATTAACCATCATTTCTTCCCCTTCAAGGCTTGGAGAAAGTCCGCCGACAAAAACAATTACATCAGCCTCTTTTACTTTTTCTTTTACTGAATTAAAATTCACCGGATCTTTTCGGTACACTTCAAAACCAATACTAACATATTTCCCTTTCTGGCTGTGCCGAAGCTCAACCTGATATTCTTTTCCTTTCTCCATTTTCACCGGAAATTCCGAAGGATGCCTTGCATCGGGACCTTTTCTTGTTGCAATTTCTTTTCCATCGATCACAAGTGTATAAATATCTGATGTTGAAGCAGAAAATATCACCTCACCGGAATAAGTGCTTTTAAAAACACCGGATATTATTGCCGAAGTATTTTCTCTGGCAACTCCCGGAGCAAGCTGGGTTCCGCCAAAACTGTTGTAGGTAATTCCTGTTTTATTAGTTGAAGTATTGACCGGCTTTTCTTTCCATTCATTATTATTAAAAAACTCTACCTTCATTCCCTTTTCACCATTCTTCTGGCTTACAAAATTCTGGTAAAGAGATGTTCTGGACGATGGATCTGCTACTTCGCTTCCTTTTTCATAGATGATTTCAGCATTAGGAAATTTAGCTTTAATTCCACTTAAAATCGTAACCGTTGAAGAAGGCGTTCCGTTGTAGTTTCCAAGCTGCATAATTCCGTCATCAGCATTGGGACCTACAACGGCAATTCTTTTAATATTTTTATTTAAAGGAAGGACATTTCCTTCATTTTTCATCAGTACAATAGACTTTTGAGCCATTTTCAATGCCTGCTCTCTGTGTTCTTTAGAATCTATAGTAGAATAAGGAATATTGTTCCAGTGAACGGAAGATTTAGGATCCAGCATTCCCAACTCAAACCATCCTTTCAGAATTCTTCGCATAGAAATGTCAAGATCTTTTTCTTTAATTAATCCACTTGTCAGAGATTTATTAAGATTATTATAAGTATCCCCGCATTCCAGATCTGTTGAATGTTTTAATGCATCTGCAGCGCTTGTTTTTTCATCGGGGTGTGTTCCATGGTATTTTTCCTGATAAAAATCTGCCAAAGCCCAACAATCTGAAACCACCATACCATCATATTTCCATTTGCCGCGAAGAATTTCATTAAGCAAAGTATTATTCGCGCAACAAGGCTGACCGTCGAATGCATTATACGCACACATCACCTCTCTTACATTTCCTTCCAGAACCAACGCTTTGAAAGCCGGCAGATAGGTTTCATAAAGATCTCTTTTCGAGATTTCGGCATTGTAGGAATGTCTGTTCCATTCCGGACCGCTGTGAACCGCAAAATGCTTGGCACAGGCGTGGGTTTTAAAATATCTAGGATCATTTCCCTGCAAACCTTTTACAGCAGCAACACCTAAAACAGAGGTTAAATAAGGATCTTCTCCGTATGTCTCCTGACCTCTTCCCCATCGCGGATCTCTGAAAATATTAATGTTCGGAGTCCAAAAGGTAAGACCTTCGTAACGCCCGGTTTTGCTCGCCTCATCAAAAGATTTATTGTATTTGGCACGGGCTTCGTCAGAAATCATTTCAAAAGTTTTGAGGTGTTCCGGAACATCCCAGGTTGCTGCCAATCCGATCGCCTGAGGGAAAACGGTAGCGGTTCCAGCCCTAGCTACCCCATGAAGTGCCTCATTCCACCAACCATAAGCCGGGATTTCCAATCTGGGAACGGCTTTGGAATTATCCATCATCATTCCGATTTTTTCATCCACTGTTAACAATCCCAGAAGGTTTTCAATCCTTTGCTCAACCGGCAGACTTGGATTTCGAAACGGATATTTATAATTCTGAGCAGAACTAAACACACAAACTATGACTGATATGGTTGATAAAATTTTATTCATATGATTGATTTTAAAGCAATTTTTCATTAAAACGTGCTAAATATTACCTTTAAATATGGTTTTACAATGCGATAAAGACAAATATAAGATTCTATTTTGAATAAATGTATATATTACACTTAATTATAAATGATAAAGAAAAAAAGTCACCGGAATAAACCGGTAACTTTGTGAGAAAGCATATTCTCATTAAATATGAATGAAATTATTGTTTTATAAATTTAGTTTTGATGCTTTCCTCTAAACCGGAAATTTCAATAAAATATACACCTGAAGGAAGTTTTGAAATATCAATTCTGTTTTTACCACGGCTAAGTTTTGTATGATAAGAAACTGTACCTCCTCTTGCATCACTAATTGAATATACGGCATCAGATGACTTCCAATCAACAAAAATTTCATTTCTAGCGGGATTTGGATACAAAATAATATCATTTTTCGCTTCTACTACACTGCTTACTTTAAGTGTAGCAAAGCTCAAAGGGAGAAGGTTATTTGTGTACACGTTGTTTTCAGTAAGATATCCCTGAAACGAACCGACTGTTGGTTCATTACCAGCTGTTACTTTATAAAATCCTGTAACCCCGCTTTCTGTTTTCAGTACATATCCTCCCGCAGCTACTTTTACAGACTGATAAACACCATTTATCTGATTGATCGTAATTGCTTTTGGTGTAGATACAGCACCTGATCCTGTGAATGTTTTGCTTCCTGTAGCATTGATTAATACAGGAACATTGGCAGGAATGATACCATTGGAAATCTGCGTGCAAACAACACTTCCGAAACCTGGCTGCATCATATATGCTGTAACTCCCGATGGAATGGCTGCCTGAAAAGGTAAAAGTACGATCCCATATCCATTGAAAGTTCTAGTATATTTTGCAGAACTTGCTGTAAAGCCAAAAGGCACCTGAAAATCTTTACCCAAATCCGAAAGAGTCAGATTCTGACAGGAATTGCCTGAAATTACATTTATATTATTGTTACTGACACTTCCGTTAATATAAAAAATACTGTTACGATTGGAAGAACCACTGTTCCAAGTATCTGCCGATGTGTTTCCTGTAACATCTCTGAAATCAATGGATGTATAATATTCATTTTCCAGAGCATCCGTAAGATTGCTGTCTGTAAGCGAGTAAGCTGCTGCAAATTTTGAAGCTCTTTCATTACCAACATTGAAATAAACATCACCAAGAGTGAGGGTGAGAATTGAGCTGTAATTTCCGCTTCGAAGCCCAATAATTCCCTTGCAGCCATACGGAAGAACCGTTCTTGATATATCAAATACCAGATCGAAACTTCCGGAGCCCGGAGCAGGAAATGCTATACTGCCGTAATTATAAGATCTTACTGTCCCATTAGCATCTACATAATACAGCGTCGTATTGGAAGAAGTCGGCAAATTGGTTGTGGTATAATTCAGTATATTAAAAACTAACTTGTTGTAACGGTCATCAAGATTTAAATATCCACTGGTAGCATCTGTATTTGAGCTTATCAATGGGGTGGAATTATAGAAGGTAACTGTCTTTCCGCTAAGCTGGTAATTAATACCAAACGCTGAATTGGTTGGAATCTGAGTTTCAATTTTATTATAATGAACATCACCGCCCGTCATTAAGGATATTGGTCTGTCACCGCTTTTATTAAAAACAAAAGTCATTACACTAGAAGGGCTCACCTGAACCGTCGGACGGAAGCTCGCCGTATTGAAAGAGAAAGGTGATGAGGCCATATTCAAGGATTGTGATGTGGTTGTCTGTGTCCCTGAAGTAGTAAAGAATGGCAGATCAACTTTAAGATCATACGTGCTGGAAGAAGAATTGATAACAACAAGGGTGATCTGGTTTCCGTCCAGCGAGATATAAGAAGATCCTTCCAATGTTCCACCGGAGGTTTCCCATTTTGCATCTATCCTTGTTTTTCCCGTTGTATTTTTAGCATATTGAGATAGAATATATCCTCTTTTGGTCATGTCCCCGGAAACTGTTCCGTATGAGCCGTCTCCCATAAGACCATAGTACCTTTTAGAGCTATAATGAATCCATGCATTTACATTTCCAAGCAATGCATTATTAACACTTCTTGCAAAAGTGAAACCATCCGTATTCCAGGCAAAATCTCGTGGAGCTGAACTACTTGATGAGTTCCAATTGATCAGATATTCTGTCTGCCATATTTCTTTGTTATAATTTTGAAACTGCTTGTACACAGACTGCATTGAGCCATATTGATGACCTCCGTACACCTCAAAGTTAGCCATCACCGCAGGATCCAAAAATGCATTGGCAAAATTATCTGTAAAACCAACACTTTCGGGTGCTATTACCTTGCAATTGATGAGATGTCCATAATTTTTAACAAAGGTGGCTATTTGTGTCGGAGTCCAGATACACCCTTGATACTGTGCCATTTCATCGGGCTCATTTTGTATAGATATGTAATCTAATGTTACCCCATTATTTTGCATATAAGTTACAAAATTGTTGAGATACAAAGCATAATCCTGATAATTTTCAGGTTTCAGATAGCCTATTTGCTGGACACCGTTTGGATCAGTATAAACAGCATTGACATGGTTATTGGTTTTCCATGCTGCCGGCATTGTCCATGGACTGGCAAAAATGGTAAGACCCATTGATTTAGCCAGCTGGGCCGTTGCAAGAGCAGTGCTCCAATTGCTGCTTTGCTCGGGAATATAAAGGCGCATTATATTATACCCTCCTTCACTCCCTGCACCCCAGAGTTTTTGGATCTCTGTGGTAGTCATATGATTGTACCCAAACTGTGGACTACAAACAAAACCGCCGAAACCTGTAATTTTCTGATAAGCAATATTCTTATCAATTTTTACTTTTGCCTGCACATTTTGTGCATTCAGCTGTACTGAAATTGCAATACCTATAATCATTACAAGTATTAATTTGAAGATTTTTTTCATAGTAATAAGTTGTTAAATTGTGGTGTTAAATGTGTCTAATGAATAGATTATGATGATTGTTAAGTCGTTATTTCAGCTTCTCTCTGAAAATTATCCCTTCATAAAATTCACCATCATCAATTTTCAACAATTACGCTCTTCATTTATTTTTCTGAATAATCACTTTGAGGAGCTCCCAGGTAACTTGGTTTAAGACTTCCTGTATCAATAAGTATTTTCTCTAAAACAATTCCCGGCTCCAGAACCCTAAATCTCAACGTATGTTTGCCTGGTTGCAAAATCTGATGTTTCGTCACTGATTTAATGATTTGTTCCGACTGCCATTTCCCCAATTCTCCACGGTAATGTCCATTAAAATTAACGGTCTCGGGTTTTTCTCCATCAAATGAAATCTCATAACGCAATCCTTTATTATGATTAAAATTTAAAGTTGGTGCCAACAAAAGCTGAACTTCAAATTCTCCTTTGGATTCAAAATTAATATCATATTCCAGATAAATATTTTCATCGGATTGAGGATAGGCGTTTTGTGGAAAAGTCGTAATTCCTGATTTTGTTTTGCCGAAATCAGGGATCACTTCCCAATGAATCCTGTCTGAATTATTCATCCTCGCAAAGTTTTCCGCTTCAATAGAAACATACCCGCTTCTTTCTGCAAATACTTTTTCTTTCAGTACGTTTGCCTGGGAAACATAAGTCACTTCAGGCATTATATTTATTTTTCCGTCAAACCAGGCTTTATATCCTATCTTCATTTGATCCATCATATGCGTCCATTTTCCTCCGGAAATCTCATTGTTATATTTATTGTCGAGATAAGCATTTCTTTCAAAACAATCTTTCACTTTATCAGCATAGAAGTTGGCCTGAATATCTTTTTTAGCTGCCAGTTCCTTGTTTTTGGCAACAGCGTAATACATTTCATATAAATTGCTGCACGCGTCGATCGGGTATAGAACCAACTGATAATAGGCATCCTGATATTCTGCCGGAATCTGGTCTTTCAAACGTAATGCATCTAATGCCAACGCTCTGTAGTCATTCAATACCATTTCAAATTCATCATAATTCTCAAGACTGAATGTTTTACTGTCAAGCGTTTCCGGAGTTACTCTGCGATTGTATTTTGCATACAGGTTAATCATTCTGGCAATTTCCTTTGAATGTTTTTCTCCAAACTGCTGTGCAGCCCATTTTTCGGTATATTCCAAAAGGTTTTTAGAATTAAATTGTTTCGGATTCCACGCCATTTCCAGGAAAAAGCTGATCGGAAATTCCATTGGTTTTAAGTCACCCACGTTGACCACCCAAACTTTATCTACTTTATGTTCGTACGAAAGATTCATCTGCTCCCAAACCCGTTGAATCGGACTGATATTGATCCACTTAGAATTTCTCGGTCCGCCTACATAATCGAAATGATAATACATTCCGTAACCCCCTTTATGCAAAGGCTTCGAAAGGTCCGGAAGCTTTCTCACATTGCCCCAGTTATCGTCACAAAACAGTAGAATAACATCATCCGGAACTCTCATTCCTTTATCATAGTAATCCTGAACTTCTTTATACAAAGCCCAAACCTGAGGTGTTTTGTCAGCTTTTTTTCCAGTGACATTAGCAATGATTTTGCGCTGGTCCTCTACTATACTTTCCAGTAAAGAAATATTCGTTCCCTCTCCCATTGCTTCATCACCATCGCCGCGCATTCCAACAGTAACGAGTTTTTCCCAGTTTTCACTTCTCATGATTCCCGCTTTCCAGAATTCCTGTAATACTTTGGCGTTTTTAGAATAATCCCACACATTAGGCAAATTATTTCTTTTGATATATCGGTGCCAATCAGTCTGTGCCTGAGCCATCGGTTCATGATGCGAAGTTCCCATTACAATTCCCATTTCATTAGCTAAAGGTCCGCTCAAAGGGTCATCGTCGTAAAATGCTTTTCCCCACATGGCAGGCCAAAGGTAATTGCCTTTCAGACGAAGGATCAGTTCAAAAACTTTTTCATAAAATTTTGAATTAATCCCGCCAAAAGTTGCTCGTGCCCAACTGCCAAGCGAAGGTTCTTCATCATTCAGAAAAATTCCACGGTATTTTACGCCAGGTTCTCCATCGGTGTATATTCCTTTTTTGAAATATAAATTTTCTTTCTTTTCAACCGGAACATCAGCCCAGTAATTCCATGGCGAAACGCCAATCTGCTTCGACACTTCGTAAATGCCATAAATGGTTCCTCTTTTATCGCTTCCTGCAATCACAATGGCTTCCGAAACTCCCGGAAATGGATTGCTGATATTTTGGATAATATATTTTTCTGTTTTTCCGGTTAATGATTTCCCGTCGATCTTTTTTTGTTTAATTAAGTCATCGATCACCGATTTTGTTCCAATGGTTCCGATGATAATTAAAGGAGAATTGACCCCGGAAATCTGATTCAGTATATTGGGCTGTTCACCTGTTACTTTCTGAAAATCTGTTTGCAGGTTTTTTACCGCCCTCATAATTCCTGCATCCATCTGAGCCTTTGCATATAATGAGATTCTGACTGATTTATCTTTCAGAAGAATGGCATCATTGGTTTTTTCTGTTGTGATAAAACGTTCGGTTGCCTGTAGATGACAACAAGCACCAAACAATAGTACAAAGAGAAATAGTATTGGTAATCTGTTCATAATCTCTATCTTTTATCTTATTGAACTTTATAGGTTTAAATTTAATTCGATCAGTTGCGAATCTTACGCAGCCGAAGTGCCTCTCTATTTCTTATTTTTTTTAAAATCGGCGAATCTCATTCCTCGATTTGAGCGGAAATCCTTTTTGTTTTGATTAAACAAAAAGACTGGGGCCTTCCACAAGCTCAGGATAAACTCAGGAAGATAAAGCTGCCCCAATTATTCCCGCATTAATTCTTCAATACAAATCCACCATTCGGCTGAATTTCAATTTCGTATACTCCTTTTTTATTGATGGAAATCTGTTTTATAAAAGTCGTTTCAGAATGATTGTCATTGATAAGTTCAACCTTTTTGTCTGCCAACATCGGAAGGTTCAGTTTAAGTTTTTTAGGTTTTTTTTCTGCATTCACTCCTGCGACATACCATTTATTCTGATGTCTTCTTGCGATCACCGAATATTTTCCAGGATAGCCATCGATAAAAACCGTCTCATCCCAAAGTGTCGGAATATCTTTGATAAAATCAAGCTGGAATTTCGGCGCATCAGTTAGGTTATTTGGCATTATGGCAAACATCTGAATGGGATTCTGAAAAAGGACAGCAGTGGCTAACTGAAATCCATCCGTGGTCAACCTTCTGTTTTTTTCTTTGTTGGATTTGGTTAAAAATTTATTGAGAAATGTCCCTCCAAATTCCATACTTCCGACCGTATTTCGGATAAAGGGATGTAATGTGGCAAAAAAAGCTTCCTGCTTACGTACCTCTTCCGAAAAATAAAGCATTTCCGAAGCTAGAACGGCTTCACTTCCGGCATAATTCGGGTACATTACTTCCCATCCTCTCGGTAAAGTGGCACCATGGAAAATAATTGTTAATCCAAAATCGTTGGCATCAGATAAAATATCTTCGTACAGACGCATTGTTTCCTGTTTATCTCCTCCAAAGAAATCGACCTTCAAGCCTTTTATACCAGATTCCTGCAGCCACTTCATTTCTTTTTTGCGTTCGACAGAGCTGCTCATCTTATTTCTCGGTCCCATTGGTGCATCATTGGCAGCTCCATTGGAATTGTACCAAAGCATGACACTCACATTTTTAGACTTTGCATACTGAATAAGTTCTTTCATTTTGTCTTTCCCTATATTTTTATCCCATAGCGCATCAATCAGAATAAACTCATAATTAAGAGTTGACGCTAAATCAATAAATTTTGTCTGATCATCGTAATTCATACTGTTGTCCTGCCATAGAATCCAGCTCCAGGTAGAACGTCCGAACTGATATTTTTGTGAAGGCTCGTAAAGCGGTTCTATCAAATCAAAAGGAACAGTAGTTTCCACAATTGGTTTCAACGAATCTCCAATCGTAATCGTTCTCCATGGTGTTTTTCCAGGAAGAGAAATCGCAGCTCCCGAACTTCCGAAACCGTTATTTTCTGCCATATGCGGATACGCAACCTGATAAAGATTTTTTTCTGAAGTGGTATTGAGGTGTGAAGCGCAGTATAAACTATTTACTCCTGTCTCCGAAAGTAAGACCCAGCCATCGTTTCCGACATGAAAGAGCCCAGGGAAAACATAACCGTAATCGGCTTTAACCCCTAATTCCGCATCCGCCTTATATCCGCTTTCATAGCTCGGTGCTGTTCGGGCAAATCCGGTCATCGGCTTCATCATCGGTGAGAGAAAGGTCGTCGTTTGATCTGGAAATCTATATCCCGTAATTTCTGATTGTACAACAGCGCTGAAACGGTCTTTCATTGGAGGAATTTCATAACGGAATGCAACATTATTATCGCTGACCTGAAACTCAATTGAAATGTCGAACTGATCTTTATTCATAAAATTAACAGTCAACGCATTCGCTTTATACTGAATCTCTGATTTTTTGATTTTTTCATTGTTATATTTTTTGGAAATTAAATTCATTTTATAGTTGATGAATTTTAAATTTTTAGAAAAATCCGATTCGTTGGTAATTAAACCCAACGGAGATTTATCTATCCTTGTTTTTTCCTGAAAAGTCACAGAGTATAATGCTTTTCCCTCTTCCAAAAATACATTCAGCTTCAGCTTGCCGTCCGGACTTGAAATCTCGGCAATCTGTGCTTTAACTTGTGATAAAAGACAGAAAATTATTAATGACAGAAATAGGAGTGTTGCTTTTTTCATTTTAATTTATTTTGAAAACATCCAATAATCGAAAAACATTATATCTTTTTCCGCTTTGCCATTACACACAAAATAAAGATTATGAATGCCTGTAATTTTGCTGGATATATTAATAGTGACCGTTTCAAAGCGGTCGTCACCACCTGTTAGCGGAACTTTTATGGTTGTGGCTATTGGTCCACTTACACTATCTAAACGAACCTCCATCGTAACACTGCTGTTATGCGTAGTCCCTACTCTTGCAGAAAATGATTGTGCACCTTCTTTTCCAAAATCAACATTTTTTACGCTTGTATAAGCACCATTTTTCTTTGCTTTGATGAAAACTCCCGCTGTTTTGTTTTGATAAGATTTTACATTCTCTGACCAGGCTATCATTTCCGCCTGATTAAATGAATAAGGATTAATGGTTGCAATGGCTTCTGTAATACCGTTGGTCATTTTAAAAGGTGAAATAGAACCGTCTGTATTAAAATTAAGCTCCTGAACACTTACCGATCTTGTAAATCCACTTCCACCTGGCAACGCACCATTGTGGTAGAAAAAATATGTTTTTCCTCTGAAATCAATAACTCCGGGATGATTGGTAAAAGATTTTCCTTCCGCAGGCATTATGGTTCCGCCATATTTCCAAGGACCCTGCGCACTTTTGCTTGTGGAATAGCCGATAAATTCTGGAAGCGGGCCTCCAGGCCAGAAAAGATAGTACAAGTTTTTACGTTTGTACAGCCACGGACCTTCCTCATATTTTGTTGGTCTTTCGGGATTTCCTTCTCTTTTACCAAAAGATTCTTCTGTCATCGGAACCTCAACAATATCACCGGAATAGGAAATCATATTTTCATTCAACTTTACATATTTAAGCTTCGGATTTCCCCAATACATATGCGCCTGACCATCATCAAGAAAAACGGTAGGATCTATATCACCCCATTCACTCTGAACAAGCGGTTTTCCCAAAGGATCATGAAATGGTCCAAATGGATTATCGGCAACAGCAACACCAATTGCTCCCTTATTATTTGTCTTGCTGATCATCGGCACATACATGAAAAATTTCCCGTTTCTTTCGATGCACTGTGCTGCCCACGCATCACGTTTTGCCCAATCGAAATCATTGTAGGAAAGGATAACGCCGTGGTCTGTCCAGTTAATCATATCATTGGTAGAAAACACTTTCCAGTTGTTCATGGTAAACCATGTAGAATCGTCTTCATCATGTGTTGTATAAACATATAAACGATCATTGTAAACCATCGGAGCAGGGTCTGCGGTATAGGCAGTCTGAACGATAGGGTTTTGAGCAGTTACAAGTCCTGTATAACCCGTCAACAAACTACTTATTATAAGTTTTATGGTATTATTTTTCATTTTAAACATTTCTATTTAACCATTATTTTTTCTAATATCAGATCACTTTAGTTTAAGCTAAACGATAAACACTTTAATTTGAACTAAACTTCCACCAATCGAAGTAGAAAAGTTCTTTGTTTCCTTTAAATATAAAGTACACATCATGAACGCCTTTTATGTTTTTTACTGGGGATTTAATCGTTTTGAAGAGATCGCCTTCGGCTTTTCCCGTTATCTCAACAGTCCCTAATAGAGGTCCATCAAGAGTATCAGTGTGTATTTCTATACTTCCGCCACTTATTGAGGCAACCGATACTTCCAGGAATTTTGTTCCTTTCGAAAAATCAACCCCTTGAACTTTGATATAATCTCCATTGTTGATCCATGAAACAACAAGACGATCAGTTATTTTTTTACCGGTATCATAGGGATTGTTCCTTTCCCATTCGGTCATTTTTTCGGTTTTTAAACCTTCACTGTAAGCAATGGTTTCCGCTTCAACTTTATTGTATGGATTTAAAACTGCCATTCTTTGTACACCTTCCGGATTCCAAAACGGTAACTTTTGAATGGTACCATCAGCATTGTAAATCAGTTCGCTTATACAGATGGAACGGCGCTCATAGTGTTTGCTTATTGTCTGTTTCCCTAGATTGTAATTGAAACCGAAAACATAAGATTTTCCTTTGTAATCAATAATTCCTGGGTGATTTCCGTTGGATCGTTTATCGCTGTCCATAATCATTCCCTTGAATTCCCATGGCCCGGTTGATGACTTTCCCATTGCATAACCGATTCCTTCAGGACAGCAGGTTGATGCATATGCCATATAATAATTTCCGTTGCGTTTCCAAGCCCAGGGACCTTCCTGATAATGAAAAGGATCGGGAGTACCCTTCACTTTAGCAATCGATGGGTCCTTTACCATTGGTCCGTCAATAGAAATCATGTCATTATTCAGTTTTACATACCATAAATTTGGATTTCCCCAGTACAAATAGGCCTGTCCATCCTCATCAATGAGGACGGTCGGATCGATATCGTCACTTGAATTTTTTACAAGCGGTTTGCCTATAGGATCTTTAAAAGGACCATACGGACTGTTTGCCACCAAAACTCCGATTCCTCTTTGTCCCGGCATCGGGCAATACATATAAAATTTACCATTTCTTTCTATAACCTGAGGTGCCCACGCTCCGTTTTCGGGATCAGCCCATTTAAAATCTTTTAGAGAAGCTACAATACCGTGATCGGTCCAGTTGACCATATCGGTTGAAGTATATAGCAGCCAGTCTTTCATTTTAAATCCGAATGCATCATCTTCATCGTGACTGGTGTACAGAAAAACAGTATCCTTATAAACCATTGGGGCCGGATCAGCTGTGAATTTGGTCTGAATAATGGGATTTTGTGCAGAAAGCCACGAACCGGCAAATAGTAATCCGATATTTAAAATATATTTTAAAAGTATTTTCTTTATCATAATTGAGTATCTTTCATTAATCGTTAATAATCTACCTCATTTTGGTATTTTAAGAGTTTAATTATTTTATTTTAGAACTCCACTTTAATATTTCTACCCGAATAAGCCACCGTTTTCTGCCGGCCATCCGGAAGAATAATATTGAAGTTTCTTTTTTCAATCATTCCTTTATACTTTCCTTTGCGGCTATCTATGGTAAGTGTATGGGATTTGTTATTCCAATGCATTGGTATTTCCGTGTAATCTCCTTTTTCGTAATTATAATTGTCAAATTCGTCTTCATATAAGATAAAATCTGCATCTGAACCTGGATAAACTTTCAAGGTTAAATTATCCCATTTCTTTTCTGTAGCATACTGGACATCGGGGCCAAATGGAATAATGCTTCCATCTTTTATATACAATGGGATGCTATGGATATTGACTGTTTTTTCGATTTCTTGTCCGCCCTTGTATTTTGTATTGGTCCAGTAGTCGTACCATATAGAACCGGATGGAAGATAGACTTTCACAGTTTTATTCTGGGTGAAATCTACATCAGTAGCAGAAGGTCCTTTTTTAGTTTCCTCTTTTTTATCCCAGCCGTTCTGTTCGTTGGTTTTCAGAATTTTCTCGGGAGTATATTGTGCATTCAGTATAGGAATAACCAAGAAGGATTTCCCGAACATATATTCACTATTCATGTTCCAAGTCTTTTTATCTGCTGAAAAATCCATTGCAAGCATTCTCATAAAACTTGACTGATTTTTAGAAACATCCCACGAAACGGAATAGATATAAGGCAGTAAACTGTATCTTAATCTAATAAATTTTTCAATGGCATCATATACAGGCTCTCCTCTTTTTCCGAACTGATAGATTTCTCTCGGAACATCTGTTCCATGTGACCGCATCATTGGGGTAAATGTTCCGTATTGTAGCCAGCGTACATACAATTCCTGAAACATAGGATTTTTTGATCCTGAACTTTCATTCCAGCCTTTTTTATATGTTCCTGCAAAAAAACCACCGATGTCCGAATTGAAATTAGGGTTTCCGGTGAGGGTAAAATTCAGACCCGCAGGAACCTGATTTCGTAAAGATTCCCACGAAGAATTAACATCCCCAGACCAGGTATTGGCTCCGTATCTTTGCTGGCCTGCATATGCTGACCTTGTAAGAATGAATACTCTTTTGTCACTTGTTGTAGCACGCTGATGGTCATAAACACCACCAATAGCCATTAATGGATAAGCATTTCTTACCTTTCTGAAAGAGCCTAAATATGTTTGTGTGTCTAAATCTTCCGGCTTCTGGCTGAGATGATCTGGTTCAGTAGAATCCATCCACCAGCTGTCTACGCCAAGGCTGAAAACACCTTTGTTCAGATATTTCCAATAAATATCTCTGGCTTCCGGATTATAAGCATCGTAAACACGCACTCCGGAAGGATAATTCATATCAGGAGGCCAGACTTCTCTTCCAGATTCCGGCCATGTTTTGAAATTAAAAAGCATTCCTTTTTTATCCATTTCACGGTAAGGATTGGTCATCGGACCGAATGATGACCAGATGGAAACAGACAAATGCGCATTCATTCCGTGGATGTCAGTAATCATTTTTTTAGCATCAGGAAAATCCGGGCTAATAAAATCCATCGCATTCCACTGGTAATTGTTTCCCCAATATTGCCAATCCTGAATAATTCCATCTAAAGGAACTTTCAAATCACGATATTTTTTTACGACATCAACAATCTCACTCTGACTTTTATAGCGTTCTTTACTTTGCCAAAAACCGTATGTCCATAATGGGGACATGGAGACATTTCCGGTAAGCTCACGCATTGAAGCAACTACTCCATCAGCATTTCCTCCATACATAAAATAGTAATCCACCCCTTCTCCTACTTCAGAAGAAAATGATGTTTTCAGAATATTATCGGTAAACTGAGTCGGAGACTCATTATCCCAAAAAATGCCGTAACCTTTTACAGACTGGAAGAAAGGCACAAAATCCCAGGTATTGTTCTGCACCATTCTGATGTCCTGATTCCGTTGGGATAATTTTCCGTTTTGAAGGATACCCAAGCCATAAATAGGCTCATCTTTTTCCAACTGAAAAGACTGGGTTACTGAATAAGTTTGTTGCCCGGCATCATTAAAAGATTTAAAATCACACTCTTTTTCTTTCAGAAGCTGTTTTCCCGATAATGTGGTATAATCTATCTCTCCGTTTTTTGTATTAATGGATATTTTTAAAGCATCCGTTTTTACTAATAAAATATCTTTCTTTTCTGCAACAGTAAATTTTATTCTTTGTTCCTGCTTGGTTACTGACCAACTTTTTTTCACAAATGATTTTCCTGCAGGATATTTAATGATCCGTACTGTGTGAGATCCGTAAAATCTTACTTCCATATTTAGATCAGCCGCAGAAAAAATTAATCCCGTATCTGTTTTTTTGTATGACTGCGCGTTCGCATATTGCCCGGTTATGAAGACTAATGGGGCCATGATGATATATGCTTTTATTTTCTTAAAATTTATTCTTGTTATCATGGTTTGAATTAATTTTTCAGACTGATTTTGTTTATTCAGATCTTAACTGAGCTGAAATTGCCTGCTGATCAATATTCTTAAAAAGCAATTGAGAAAACAGATACAGATCATTCTTCCAGACTTTGAAATCGTGACCGCCCGGTTCTACATAAAAAATGTGAGGAATATTATTCTGAGCCAGATAATCGCTTGTCCTTCTACTGAAAGGCATCAGTCTATCCTGATCTCCGCAGGAAATCCATAGCAATTTTAGTTCGTTAGCTTTGGTGGGCTCTGGAAGCAGTTCCTGAGGTTCTTTGGTATTGGGGGCGGAAGAAAAGCCACCAACCCAAGCAAATTTGTCGATATTTTCTAAACCAAAATTCAAGGTTTGTCCACCACCCATTGACAATCCTGCTATCGCCCGGTTTTCCCTCTCTTTTTTTACAGGATATTTTTTTTCAATGAAAGGTATAAGATCATTCAGTAAATCTTTTTCAAATGTTGCGAAAGCTTCCACCTTGTCTTTTGACATAATATCACCTATCGCTCTGTCGTCTTTCATCGCTCTTCCATTGGGTAATACGACAATCATGGGAGTTAGTTTTCCCTGAGCATAAAGATTGTCAAGAATAATCTGAGGTGTTCCGTTTCTGAACCATTCTTTTTCGTCTCCACCAATGCCGTGAAGCAGATACAAAACAGGATATTGAATCTTTTTTTTGAAGCCTGGAGGTGTATATACCAAAGCTCTTCTCTGCGTTCCCACCGTTTTTGATTCATAGGTTATAGTATCAATTTTCCCATGAGGACTTTCTTTCCTTTCAACATCAAAACCCTGAGGGGCCATTTTATCAAAAGTCTGTGCGGGAATAAACACTACTGATAAGATAAGACCTAACGCTAATGCAATTGATTTATTCATAATTTTTATTTGTATTTTTTACACTTATTAATTTAGATAAAAAAATATTATACAAATAATATTTCATCATCTATGCAACCTTAATCTAACTACTTATTGTATGAGCGAAGAATCCGTAATTCTGAAAAAATCAACATCAACAAAACCTCCTGTACTTTTTGTGGCATAATTAAAAATCGCGAATTTAGATCCCATGAATAACCTTCTGTAATCAAAAATCATTTTATAGTCTTTTTCCATAACCGTCCAGTTTTTCTGGTCGGTGCTATAAGAGAAATCTGCCAAGTCTTTTCCAAGGTTAAAATCTGCTTCAATACGAAGATAAATTATACCCGCAGCTAAAGGAATGCGCTTTTTTTCTTCCTTTTTCACTCCTATAATCGCTTTCGTTTT
The DNA here is from genome assembly GCF_058790395.1 of Chryseobacterium sp. FW101-FHT12H09. Lineage (NCBI taxonomy): Bacteria > Pseudomonadati > Bacteroidota > Flavobacteriia > Flavobacteriales > Weeksellaceae > Chryseobacterium > Chryseobacterium sp. FW101-FHT12H09. Next base: position 665,280 of record NZ_JBYTCP010000004.1, read on the forward strand.
ATTATCTAAACTAACTTCATTGGTAGAAAAAGTCAGAAATTTCTGATTGCCTTCTTTTACAATTGATAACAACCCTGAATCTCCGTTAAATGCACTGAAACCTGTAATATCACCGTCCTTCATTCCTTTTAAATCTAACGCAACAATAGCACTTGATTTTGGACCGGTTATTCTTTGCGTTAAAGTATTTGGAGCAGCATAAAGATTATCCACCACACGACTTGTTTTCAGTCTTATAAATCCTTTTCTTTCAGATAAAGACCAGGCTTCATTCATAGGATTGTGATTCCATTGCCATTGGATTTTCAATTTTTTATCTGAAAACTCATCACTTTCTACGATGCTATTTTTAGGTTTAAAAGGCGAAAGCGGAATTTCACCGTTCAAAGGGATTTTTCCGTTATTCCCCAAAACCGGCCAGTCATTTTCCCACTGGACAGGAATCAAAATAGGGACACGTCCTACTCCACCTCTGTCCTGAAAAATAAGCGAATACCAGTTGCCATTTTTATCATCAATCAAAGCGCCTTGACCAGCGTAAGAGAATCCGAGAAAATTATCTTTCAGAATCACTTTTTTCTCATAAGGACCGGTTACTTTATCTGCTCTGTAAACTTCCTGACGGCGTTTTTCACCTTTAGGCCAGGAAATCATCATCATATAATATTTTCCCTTCCTTTTAATGATCTGGTTACCTTCCAGAAGTCCAGTTTCTGATGAATCTCTCTGAAAAACAACAGTTCCGTCTGGATTTCCGATAATCTCTTTAAAATCAGCACTTAATTCAAAAACTTTATTGGAAGTGAAAACATAAACTTTGTTGTCATCATCAAAAAGCAAAGAAGCATCGTGAAAATGTCTGGTTCTGGTAATGAGCTTCCAGTTACCTTTTTCGGGATTGTCCGTTACATAAAAATAGGATCTGAAAGGCTCATCATTCGGAGAAAACAAAACGTAATATTTTCCTTTATGATAGCGGATAGAGGACGCCCATTGTCCCCTGCCGTACACTGTTCCGTTAAGCAGATCATACTTAGAATTATCATTCAGTGTATCGAAAACATAGCTTGCCATTTCCCAATGCACTAAATCCTTAGAATGCATTATTGGAGCTCCTGGCATTAAGTGCATGGTGGTACTGATGAGATAAAAATCGTCACCATTTCTGGTCACCGATAAGTCCGGAGCATCAGCCCAAATAATAGGATTGGTAAAGGCGGTCGTCTGCTCTTTTTGAGCAGGATTTACCTGGGCCGAAAAGAGATTCAGCCCAATAAATCCATAAAAAGAAACTATATGAAGTGATTTGTTAATTTTCAAAACTTTAGTATTTAATGTCTGCGTTACTTTTTTAATAATCACTGGATGACAGGTTTGGAACGTTGACCTGAAGCAGCCCGACTTGAGCGGAAATCCTTTTTATAATTGCGATTGATGGAAAGTTCAACAGATTGCTTCACGTTGTTCGCAATGACAAAAGATTGAGATCGGAAGGCGGATTAAGCTGCCATAAATGTCATCATCTCATTTAAAATCTAGTTAGGTTTAATATCGTTAGATGAAGTGCTGTACAAACCAATCAAGCTTCCTGTAAATCCACCTGCAACATCAGTAGAAAGAATATCTCCTGAAACCGGACCTCCAAGGTTTTTAAAGTTTTTGCCATCTAAGGAATAATTAAAATAATGTTCGTCTTTTTCACCTATCACCTGTAATGTGGCACTTTTTGAAAGTGAAATTTTTTCACTGGCAATTAATTTTGATTCTCCTTTTTCAGTTCTTTCCAAAACGATATAATAATCTTTATCTTTTTTTGTAATTCCGAATACATAGTTGAATCGTTCACTTTGATAGCAAGTAATTCCTGCCAGTTCTTTTTCTGATTTCGGCTTAAAATCCAGCATTACAGAAGCTTCAAAGTCTTCATGCTGCAACCTGTGAAATAATGCCGAAATTGGAGCAAGAGCTTTAATATTCGTTTCAAAAGGATTTATTTTTACTCCATTTTTGGAAATACTAATGAAATTCTCACGTGGCCCGCGCATTGCGATCCATCGGTAGTCCAGACTTTTATCAGTCAGTTTATCAGAATATGTAAAGTTTCCGTTCGGGAAAAATCCGTTTTGTCCGGCCTGATCTTTTACGCCTTCCGGTAATTTTAATTTTGGTTTCATCGGAACCAGTCCGTTTTGAAAAACAGGATACGTTCCGCTCCAGTCAACAGGAAGAATAAAAGTTTCACGACCACTGTTTACTCTGTTCTTTACATTGGGGCGAATCGCTAAAAAGACACCATAATATGTACCATCCGGGCTCTCAACCAAATCGGCGTGACCCGCCCAATCTACTTTATCTTTTCTGTCTTTCGGAAAATACCGCTGTGTCAAAATAGGATTATTCATCGCAGGAACAAACGGACCTTTCGGAGAATCCGACATAAAAATAACTTCGCTGTGATTACCTCCTGTTCCGCCTTCGGCACACATCAGATAATATTTTCCGTTCTTTTTATATAAATGCGGACCTTCTATCCAGATTGGTTTTTGGGAAAGATCAACACCTCCGTTTACAATAATTTTGTCTGAACCTGCAACTACCTGATCTTTTTCCAGATCATAATCCCACATCTTGATGACACGGTGACCGTTATACTGCTCAGTTCCTTTTGGTGGCGCATCATTGTGAACGATATAAGCTTTACCATCATCATCAAAGAAAATCGAAGGATCGATGCCATCAAAATTCAGCTTTTGAACTTCGCTCCATCCTTTTGCAGGATCTTTGGTTTTCACAACCATATTTCCAATTCCGCCGGCAATCTGCGTGGTGATCATATAGAAAGTATCATTATGCTTATTATATTTAATATCAGGTGCATAAATTCCTTGTGATACGCCTGATTTTTCTACTTTCAGCTGTGAAGGTCTGTCCAGAACGTGTCCTAGCTGTTTCCAATTAACCAGATCTTTGGATGTGAAAATCGGAACACCCGGAAACATTGAAAATGAAGAATTTACCAGGTAATAATTGTCACCTTTTCTGGTAATACTTGGATCCGGATAACATCCCTGAAGAATCGGAGAATAAAATTCGTCCTCTCTCAAAGGATTGTTTGTGTATATTTTATCATTTCCATGATAGGAAAAGTCTGAGAAAGTCTGTGCTGAAACGTTGGCAAAAGATAATAAGGCAACAGCAGCCATCAACGTTGTTTTCTTTTTTAAAAATATCGGATTCATTGTTTTCTGGTTCATTATTTTCTCTTTATGTGATTGTTATTTGATTTTAAATTCTTTCTTAAAATTTTGATTAAGGTCAATTGGTACCATTCTATTTTATAAATAACCTGAAGCCCCTTTCTATTGATGTTCTTTTTTCATTTTTAAAATATAAGTTCTTCCTGCTTCTGTTCGCAAATCATAGATGAATCTTTCTTTTATTTTCACTGGATTTAATTGAGCTTCAGGAGAAATCAAAGGTTTTTTGATCATTGGAATTTCAAAATAAGGATTTTCATTTTTTTCCGATGCTGCTTTTAATACGCTTTTTCCTTCTAAATCCAATTCATTAAGTGCACTGATTCTACAATTTCCTCCAAGATTTGATTTGATGATGACCTCAGTTGCCTGATTGTCTTTCCAAACCATGCTGACTTCAAAACCACCATACGTTTTCAGTCCGGAAATATTTCCGTTTTTCCATTCGTCGGGAAGTGCGGGTAAAATGTCGATGCTTCCGTTTTGTGTCTGTAAAAGCATTTCTGTAATTCCTGACGTACAGCCGAAATTTCCGTCGACCTGAAACGGCGGATGTGCATCGAATAAATTCGGATAGGTTCCTCCTTTTTCGCTCCAACCGTCTTTTTCCACTAAAGTTAACTGGTCTTTTATTAATTTATTCGCGTGATTTCCCTCTAAAAATTTAGCCCAAAGATTAATTTTCCAGCCCATCGACCAGCCTGTAGAAACATCACCACGGTGTATTAAAACCGTTTTCGCAGCATCAAAAAGTTCTGGCGTTGTGAGAGGATTGATTTGATTTCCGGGAAACAATCCATACAGATGAGAAACGTGCCTGTGATTGTCTTTTGGGTTGTCCCAGTCTTCAATCCATTCCTGGAGCTGACCATACCTTCCGATTTTCATCGGTGGTAATTTGGAAATGATATTGTTCCAAACCGGAATTTTATCTGAATCTAGATTTAAAATTTGTGCTGCTTTTTTTGTTTTGCTGAACAGGTCAAACATCAACTGGTTATCCATCGTATTTCCTGCCGCCAAAGCACTTCCCTGATGTCCTTGCGGAATATTTTCGGGAGATATAGACGGACCTACCACCAACCATTTGTGCGTCGGTTCTTCAATCAGAAAATCTTCATAAAATAAGGCGGCAGATTTTAGAACGGGATAAATGGATTTGAGATAATTTTTGTCTCCGCTGTACAAATATTTTTCCCAAAGATGCTGGGAGAGCCAGGCACTTCCCAATGGCCATTGCCCGGAATTAGCAAAATCCACCACACCAGTAATTCTCCAGATGTCGGTGTTGTGATGCGCTATCCAACCACGGCTTTTGTACATCACTTTTGCCGTTTCTGCCCCCGTTACACTCAAATCTTTGACCATTTGAATTAATGGTTCGTGCATTTCCGGCAAATTGGTTTTTTCCGCAGGCCAATAATTCATTTCCGTATTGATGTTGATGGTATATTTGCTGTCCCACGCCGGTTTGTTGGAATTGTTCCAAATTCCCTGAAGATTGGCTGGCTGACCACCCGGTTGTGAAGAAGAAATCAGGAGATAACGTCCAAACTGATAATATAATGAAACAAGCTCAGGATCATAACTGGTGGCGAAATTTTTAATACGAATATTGGTAGGAAATTGTGACGCAGGAGAAGTTCCGATACTGAAATCCACTCTTTTGAAATATTTCTGGTAAGCGTTGATATGATTTTTAAATAAAGTATTGAAGCTTTTATTTTTGATTTGAGTAATGTATTTTTTACTTTTTGAAACTTCGTCGGTATTTAGAGTTTTATAGTCTGTGAAATTGGTGGCAATTGAAATCAAAATCATTACTTCATCTGCATTGGTTATAGAAATTCCGTTGCCTGAAACTGAAATGGTTCCACCTTTGGAAATGAATTTTGCCAGCGCATTAAACTTAACCTGACCCTGAACGCCGTCTAATGTGGAAGAAAGTCCGTCCATTTGCAAAGTATTGGCATCAATCGCCTTCGTATTTTTTTTCAATTCGCTGTTGAATCCAGCACTGAAATTCAGTACATTTTTTTTGTCTGAGCTCAGTTTTATCACAATTACCTGATCCGGAATTGAAGCAAAGACTTCTCTTTTATAATGAGTTCCGTTGGAGGAAAACGTAGTTGTTGTTATTGCTTTTTCAATATCAAGCTCACGATAATAATCCTTAACATCGCCAAGATTATTAAAATCAAGATTCAAATCTCCGATATTCTGAAACGCAGAACCGTGAAGTGTTTTTGCCGTTAAACCTTTATTGGAAAGGGTTTCAGCTCTTTTGTAATTTCCATTAAAAAGATAGTAACGAATAGAATCCAACACTTTGGGACCATCAGGATTATCGTTTCGGGAAGGACCACCTGACCAGAATGTGCCTTCGTTCAACTGAAATTTTTCTTTTGAAGGATCTCCAAAAACCATTGCCGCCAATCTTCCATTTCCAACAGGTAATGCTTCTACCCAATGTTTTGCAGGCTTGTCATACCAAAGCTTATATTTTCCTCCTTTCTGTGCAGGGGAAAAGCCACTAATGAAAAGACAGATTATTAATATGCAATGATTTACGTTCATTTTCACTTTTTATATTTCATTAATTTCAAACCGAAATTTCAGTTTTTTTCCTGTTGATCAACCAGATAATTCCCCAAGCCGCAACGTAAGAAACACCAGCAATGAAAAATATAATATTGTAGCCTCCGTTGATATTCCCTGCTTTTTTAAATGTGTCCAAGACAATTCCGATGAAAAGCGGGAATATAATCCCTGCAGCTGAGCCCAGCATTCCGCCAAAGCCAATCACAGAACTTACATAATTATTGGGTAATTTATCACCCACCGTTGTCATTAGGTTCGCTCCCCAACCCTGATGTGCTGCTGTTGCAAAAGCAATGATCATGGTAATGAGCCACATATTGTCTACATATTTTGAGAACATTACCGGAACGACCATCAGAGCAAACAAGAGCATAGTGAAGCTTCTGGCTCTTCCGATTGCCCAGCCTTTTTTAATTAAAAATGAAGAAAGATAACCGCCGCCAATACTTCCAATCGTGGTTCCGCTATAGATAATAATCAACGGAATGGAAGGTTTCGTTAAATCCATTTTAAAAACATCTGCAAAATAAGCAGGTAACCAGAACATAAAGAAATACCAAATCGGATCTGTAAGGATTTTTCCCACAGCAAAAGACCATGTTACTTTGTATTTTAATAATTCTGACAACGGAACTTTGGATTGTTCCTGTGTTTTTCCATCCTGATCACTTTTAATATACTGTAATTCTTCCTGACTCAGTTTTTTAGTTTTTTCCGGAATTTTATAAAACCGCCACCAAAGTACAATCCATAATAATCCGAGAGCACCAATCCACACAAAGGTTTCCCGCCATCCGTAATGCCCAAGAATGAATGGCACAAGAAGCGGTGCTAAAATGGCTCCAACCGTCGCTCCGGAGTTGAAAATCCCTGTTGCCAAGGCTCTTTCTTTTTTCGGAAACCATTCTGCCACAGATTTTATAGCTGCCGGAAAATTTCCTGCCTCACTGATACCGAGGGTACTTCTTGCAATGATAAATCCAATTGTACTTTTTACAAAACCATGCCCTATTGAAGCCAGACTCCAGACAATCAATGAAACAGCATAACCTATTTTGGTTCCCACCCTGTCGATCAACCTTCCCATCGCAAGATATCCAATAGCATAAGTCGTTGTGAATGCCATCACAATGTAGCTGTAATCTTTCTCATCCCAACTGAATTCTTTTTCAAGAACAGGCTTCAGCAAACCCATTACCTGACGGTCAAGGTAGTTGATCGTGGTGGCGAGAAAGACCAAAGACAGCATAAACCATCTTATATTACGATTTTTAGGAGCCTGCATTTAGTGTCGATTAAGTTGTTGCAATAAGTTCTGAACTTTTTCCGTGAGCTGTTCTGCTATAAAATCTTTGTTGATAAGCGAACTGCCCAATCCAACAGCAACTGCGCCACCCTTAAGCCATTCTGTAATATCATCAAAGTCAGCATTGATTCCTCCGGTTGGCATATAATGCATTCCCGGAAAAACAGGCTCAATAGATTTGATATATTTTTTACCTAAAGCATCAGCCGGGAAAATCTTCACTAACCGAAGTCCGTTCTGAAATGCTACATTAACATCGGAGGGGGTAAAACATCCCGGAATTAAATTGATGTTTTTTTCAACAGAATGTTTTACCAATTCTGCGCTAATGACAGGTGTAATGATAAAATCTGCTTTTGCACGAGCATAATCATCCATCTCTTTTATATTTTTTACGGTACCTATTCCCAATAAAAGTTCCGGAAACTCTATAGAAGAAATTTCCTTCAGTCTTTCAAAATTTTCCAATGCCTGATTTCCGCGATTGGTATATTCTATTACATGGATTCCCCCTTCGTACAAAGCTTTTATGATCCTTTTTGAAACTTCAAAAGATTCGTTGTAAAAAAGTGGGACAATTCTCTGGTCCTTTATTTTTTGTAATAGTACACTCATAATTTTTCAATTTTAATGGTATCATTAATGGTATCACCTTTAATAAAGAGCTTTTTGAAAGCGACTTTTGTGGCATCTTCTAAAATTTGCTCTGTAGGATTTCCTTTTAATGTTCCGTGAATCAACGCTGCCATAAATGCATCACCGCTTCCTACTCTTTCCTCTATTTTATCTGAATGGTATTGTTGCGAAATCAAAAGTTTTTCATCAGTATATAAAGTCGCAAAATAATTTACCGCTTCGCCACTCGTGAATCGGAATGTATTTGCTATCGTTTCAACATTGGGATACATTTTCTGAATTTCCGATGCCGATTTTTCTGCTTGTTTTAAAAGATTTTCATCATCAGAATTTCCATTCAATTCATATTCAACAGGAATATTCAGAAATTGCTGAACAGACCAGATATTTCCCATCAGAACATTCACCAAAGGCATCATATGTTTTATTTTATCTGAAGGATTTTTGTCTTGCCAAAGTGCAGCACGATAATTTAAATCAAGAGAAACCTGAATGTTTCTTGAAGCTGCTTCCTTCATTAAATCCAGACATTTGATGTAAGCTTTTTCACTTAAAGCAGGTGTAATTGTACTGATATGCATCCATTTCACCTCTGAAAACACATCATCTAAATTGAAGGCGTCAAAATCCGATTGTGTAAAAACCGATGGAAAACGGTCGTAAATTACCGATGTATTTTGCATATCACCATCCGAAGAGAGGTAAAAAGTTCCGATTCTGCCTTTACTTTTCTCGGCAAGTACCTCGATTCCTTTATTTTTCAGCTGAGATTCCAATTGGATTCCCAGGAAATTTTCAGGCAGAGCCGAGAGAAATTTTACCGGGTTTTTCCAGTGCGCAAGAGCTGTGGCAACATTATATTCTGCACCACCCACAAAGATTTTCACTAACTGGTTATTCATCCAGTTTCCATTAGAATCCGGAGCAAAATGTAAAAGCAATTCTCCGAAACAAAGTATTTTATCTGACCCTGAATGTTGCATAATCATTTAAAATCTAAAATAGTTTTTGGTATTATTAAAACAAATATCCTGAATGATGCTTCCCACCCATTGTTCATCATCCGGAAGTAGCCCGGCTTCCATTTCGCTGCCGAAGATATCGCAAAGCAATCTTCTAAAATAATCGTGTCTTGAAAAAGACAGAAGACTTCGTGAATCTGTGAGCATTCCAATAAAAGTGCTGATAAGTCCAATATTGGAAAGTGTGTTTATTTGCTTTTTCATTCCCTCCATTTGATCTAGAAACCACCATGCTGCACCTAACTGTATTTTTGATTTAATTCCGGCTTCATTAAAATTCCCAACGAGCGTTGCCAATACTTCATTGAAAGACGGATTAAGGTTATAAACTATCGTTTGGGTAAGTTTCCCTGCAGTATTCAGTTCATCGAACATCATGCTCATTCTTTGGGCAAAATACTGTTCACTAATGGCATCATAACCGGCATTAGTTCCTATCGTATTTAGCATTATTGTGTTATTATTCCGTGTGGCTCCTATATGAAACTGCTGAACCCAGTTTTTTTCGGCATACATTTTACAAAGCTCTTTCAAAAGATGGCCAGACAAAGCTTCTGGATCTGAAAATGACTTTTTATTTCCAGTTAAAAATTTTTTGAATTCATTTTCTAAGGCAGTACTCCATTTCTTAGTATCAGGAAAATATTCTAATCCATGATCGGAAATCCGAGCTCCGTTTTCATGAAAGTACTGAATTCTTGAATAAAGGGCTTCCAGTAAATCTGAAGTCGATTTTATATTAATTTCACTAACCTTCTCCAATTTTTTAATCTGACGGAGGTAGTTCTCAGTGTTTATTATATTAATATAACTGTCCGGACGGAAGGTAGGGAGAACCCGAGTGGTAAAAGAGCTATTTTTTATTGTCTTATGATATTGAAGATTATCAGCAGGATCATCTGTTGTACAAAGAGTTTCCACATTAAAATTTGTAATGATGGATTGTGGTAAAAATCCAGGCATTTGGAGATTATCATTCATCTTATGATATACGGAATCTATATTTTTTAAGGATAAGTATTCTTTAATCCCAAATGGATTATTCAGCTCCATATGTGTCCAATGAAACAGTGGATTCCGAAGTGTGTAAGGGACAACTTCTGTCCATTTTCTGAATTTTTCTTGATCAGATGCATCCCCGGAAATAAATTTTTCTTCAATTCCGAAATTCCTCATCGCTCTCCATTTGTAATGATCCCCATCCAGCCAGATTGCTGTGGGAGATCTGAAGTTTTGATTTTTTGAGATGACATCCGGCTCCAGATGATTATGATAATCAATGACCGGCATATCTTTCGCATACCCAAAATATAAATTTTCTGCGGTTTTAGAACGTAGAAGAAAAGATTCGCTGAAAACATCTTTGCGATCTACAGTTTTAATATTGGTCATGTTTATTCAGTTCATTTACTATTAAAAAAACAGGGTCTTAAGCAATAGCTATTGACAAAAAGACCCTGCCAACTAACTGTATATTTTATACTCCGCTGAAAGCACTGAAACCTCCATCAACAGGAACTAAACCGCCTGTAATAAAGCTTGCTGCATCTGAACAGAGAAATTGTACAATACCATTAAGCTCTTTTGCTTCTCCAAATCGTCCCATTGGGGTTTTAGCAATAACCTTTTTACTCCTGTCCGTTAAAGATCCATCGGGATTTAATAAAATCGCACGGTTCTGGTCTCCTATAAAAAATCCGGGAGCAATAGCATTTACACGAATTTTATCACCATATTTTATAGCTAAATCCGAAGCCAGCCATTGTGTGAAATTGGTAATTGCAGATTTAGCCGCGGAATATCCTGCCACTCTTGTGATTGCAGAATATGCCGCCATTGATGAAATATTGACAATACTTCCGCTACCCCGTTCTGCCATTACTTTTCCGAAAACATAGCTGGGATAAACAGTTCCGTTGATATTAAGGTTTGTTACCTCATTCCATCCTTCAATATTCATGTCTAAAAAAGACTGGTCTGGAGAAAGAGTTGCTGCTGGAATATTTCCACCAGCTATATTAAGGAGAATGTCAATCTTCCCGAATCTTTCAATGATCTTCTTTGAAGCTATTTCCAGGCTTTCGATATTCATAACATTGGCTTCCACAGCAAAAGCATCACCACCTGATTCCTGAAGTTCTTTGACGCAGGCATCTAAAGTTGCCTGTTTTCTTCCCAACGCAACCACTTTTGCCCCGGCTTCAATAAAGCTTTTAGCAAGGCTACTTCCCAGAACCCCTGAGGCACCGGTGATCACTGCTACTTTATCTTTTATACTAAATATTTCGTTCATTTTAACTTTTTAGAATTAATTACAAACTGTAGCTTTATTTTTTTTCCAATTCCATCTGTACACTTGCCATTACCCCTTCGATCTGTCCTAGGGCCAGCATTCTTCCCAAAAATGAATATCCTGGATTGTAGCCTTTATCAATATCATCTGTCAAAAGCCTTCCATGATCAATGCGCATTGGAAGGTCCGGATTTTCTTTTTCAAATATTCGAACAACCTCAACGATTTTTCCTCTTCCCTCCAAGTGATTTGCTTCTATAAAATCTCCATTCGGAAATACATTGGTACTCCTCAGGTGGACAAATTTTGTGCGTGAAGCATATTTCTGAGCTAATTTCGGAACGTCATTCTGAAGTCCTGCACTTAAGGAACCCGTACAAAACGTAAGCCCGTTATGAGGATTGTCAACGGCGTTCAAAAACCAGTCAATGTCTTCTTCACATGTTATAATTCTTGGTAAACCTAATAATGAAAATGGGGGATCATCGGGATGTACACACATCTGAATATTGTACTCTTCACATACGGGCATGATTTTCTCAAGGAAGTATTTCATATTTTCACGAAGCTGATCTTTACCAATTCCGTCATATAGTAACAATAGCTTTTTAAAAATAGCTACAGGATTCTGGTCATCTTCCTTAATGTTTCCATTTACAAAGCCTTGAGTTTTCACAATGACCGAATCAATCAAATCATTGTTATCCTTATCAGTAAGGGTATTTTTGAGTTCTCTTACTTTATCAAGAATTTCTGAGCTATATTCTTTTTCTGCACCTTCTCTTTCAAGGATATGTATTTCAAAGTAGGCGAACTTAGCCTTATCAAAATATAATGATGATGAACCATCCTCCCATTTATGGTAAAGGTCTGTACGGGCCCAATCGAGAACGGGCATAAAATTGTAACAAACAGTTTTAACTCCTGCTTTTCCTAAATTTCCGAGGCTAATGATATAATTTGCTATTAAATGGTCTCTGTCCTCTCCTCCGTATTTGATAGATTCGCTCACAGCAAGGCTTTCAACTACAGACCAACGGAGTCCGAAACTTTCTATATATTCTTTATACTCGTTAATTGCTTCTAACGGCCATATTTCCCCGTTTGGGATATCATGAAGTGCAGAAACAATACCCTGGACGCCTATCTGACGGAGCATGTTTAATTTTATGTTGTCTTTTTTACCGAACCAACGCCATGTTTTTTCCATATTCTCTATAAATTATTTTCATTAAACAAAGCAGGTGTTTTTAAGGACACCTACTTTGCTTCTTAATATGAATGTGAAAAATTAAATTAATTGTAACCTGGATTTTGATATTTAGCTTTTATATCCGCAGATACTTCCATTGCATCAAGTTGTCCCTGAGGAATAGGTCTGAGATAATGATACGGTAGTATCGTTCTGGTAACTGTCTCTGGGGTGTGATTTCCATATGAAGCTCCGCCGATCTGATAGGTGGCTGCATATTCACTCCATTTTTGAGTACGTACAAGATCATACCATCTGTAAAACTCACCATAATATTCACGTGATCTTTCTGCAAGGATATAATCAATGGTAATATTCGAAGGTGTTGCCGCAATCATTGCCGCACTGTTATCTGCCGTATAAGCAGCATTCTGAGCATTGTTAAATTTCCATTTGCCTGCACGGGCACGGATTACATTAATAAGATCTTTGGCTGTCATTGCTCCTGTAGCTCCTTTCACAGCCGATTCTGCTGCAATAAAATAGAATTCTGAAAACTTCGCTACACTGAAAGGACGTGTTAAAGATGCATTTGGATATCCTAAGCCGTTCGGATCATCGGTACGGTAAGTTCCTATTTTCCATAAACCAGGATACACGATTCTGCTGATCCCATTTGGAGCAATAACCCAATCTGCTCTTCCGGCTAAAGTTCCTGCTCCTACACCGTTTTGTCCCGCTCCAGAAGGATATGCAGGAGTCTGCGTATCATCATTAAGGAAACTAAGGATAGCGCCCCCCGGCTGTACAGGTAAATTGTTTGCGTTATATAACACTGGTACACCCGTAAGACCGGTCCCGTTTTTATTCCAGTTTCCTCTGTATGTAGTAACAAAGGTACCATCGTAACGCGAGTCATTGGTTTTATCGGCAAATGTATTTTTAATAACCCCCAGGGTAGGACACATACGAACCCATGGACGCCCGAAGGGCTGAGCCGCTTCACGTTGCACTGGACTTACAACATCTGCACCTGCCCAGGCTGTTGTTTTACTGCTTTTTATGGCAGTATAATTCCATGTCTGCATCCATGCTGCAAAATTATCCGGAGCCCAACCTGACCCAAACCCTACAGGATCTCCTTCGTTATAATATGTACTTGACTGCGTGTGATCTGCATACAGCATACATTCGTTGTTTCTGTCATTAGAACCCACATTTACATCGTAAAAAGTAGGCTGAAGCCCATAACTTCCGGGGCTGGTAATTCCCGCCATTGCTATATCATACGCTTGCTGGAAATACCATTGGGCATTATGACCATCAGGGTCACTCCTTGAAACTTCAGGATAAGTAGGAATATTGTTAGGATTCTGCAGCCACCATCCATAAGTAAGATAAGCTTTTGCCAAAAATAATCTCGCTACGTTCTGTGTCACTCCTCCCGTTACCCGTGGTGATACAGGCAAGGTTTCAATTGCTTTTTTAAGATCAGGAAAAATAGCTTTTGTATATACTTCAGTAACAGTGTTTCTTGCGGAAGTTGTAGCAGGTAAAGTATTAAACTTTAATTCCCCGGCACCCAGATCCAATGGAACTCCTCCATATGTCTGAACCAACATAAAATAATCGAACCCTCTGAAAAATCTGGCTTCAGAAATCATTGACTCTGCAATTCCGAATCCTGGTCCCTTTTCTATAATCCCATTGGCAGTATTAATATAAGGAAAAACCGATCCCCAGATCATACTGGTCGGGAAAGTATTGGAATTAATATTACCGTTTCCTGACATATCAAGTTCTTTGAAGTTACCATCTGCACTTTGTGCCCAGGTAGATTCATCGGTTCCATTCTGACAATTGCTCATAAAGTATCCGTTACCATAGAGCAATCGTAACTGTCTGTACAGGGAAGTAAAACTCTGGTTGATTCCATCCGGCGTACTAAAGTAGTCAACAGTGTATGTTGATCTTGGCTGTTCATCAAGAATTTCATTACATCCTGTAAATGTTAATGATAAAAAGATTGCTCCTAATATCAGTTTTTTGTTAAAATTTATCATGACTGTACAGTTTTAAAAAGTTAAGTTAAGTCCCATTAAGTAATTTCTTGTAGAAGGATTGTTAGTTCCTATGATTGGCTGACGATTTTGATATCCGCTTACAGCCTGATTTTCATTACCCAAAGAATTAGGTTCCGGATCCATTCCTGAAAATTTATGATAAGGAGAGAATAGGACAACCGGATTGGTAACTGTAAAGTAGATTCTCAAACTGGTAATTTTCAAATCTTTCAGGAAGTCCTTATTGACATTATACCCTAAAGTAATCGTTCGGAGTTTGAGATAAGATGCATCAAACATTGCCAGTGTAGAAGAATATTTTGGATTATCCCCACTTAAGTGACGTCCAGGACGCGGAAAATAAGCATCTGTATTATTTTCTGTCCAATAATCAACATCAACATTATTGCCACGACCTGTTAATCTGTTAAGATAACCTGCAGATCCATATATTGAACTTATCAGAATTCCCCCATGTTGAAAAGCACCCACGGTACTTAGCTCGAAATTTTTGTACGCAAAGCGCATATTAAATCCTCCCTGAAACTTCGGAGCTGTGTCAAAAATCTGCCTGTCATCGGGTCCAATTGCTCTTATAGGAGTACCATCCGGGTTATAACCTCCTGTGTAAAGTACCTTAATAGAGCCAACTACATCACCAGAAGTTCCCGGCTCCAAAATACTCTGATAAGGATCACCTGCCTGCCAAAGACCTACATATTGATAATCATACAATGAATTTATATTATGTCCTACAAACCATAAGTTATTTACATCACGTGTAGTTCCGGAGGCAAGAGATAAAATTTTATTTCTGTTAGTATAAAAATTAGCACCTGCTTCCCATGTAAATCCGTCAGGGTTGTCGATTATAACGCCATTAACACTAATTTCGAAACCCTTATTTTCCGTCTCTGCAACATTGGATATAATAGATCCTATAGCCGTTGATGATGGAAGGTTTTTCTGAGTTAAAAGATCAAAAGTATGTGTTTTATAATATTCCACACTACCTGTAAGGCGATTATTAAATAATCCAAAATCCACCCCGTAGTTTTGTGTTTTTGAATATTCCCATCCAAGATTAGGATTCGGAGCCTGGCTTACATAAACTCCCGTACTGTTTGTAGTCCCAAAATTGTAAGGAGTAACAGTAAGTGCCCCCAACGTAGAATATGGATTCACTGCCTGGTTGGATGTTTGGCCCCAACCTGCTCTAAATTTAAGAAGATTAAGTATTTTAATATTCTTCATGAAAGCTTCATTAGTAACGTTCCATCCCAATGATAGTGCAGGATAGGTATGCCATTTATTACCGGGGGCAAGTCTTGAAGATCCATCAGCACGAAGAGTTGCGGTCAGCATATATTTGTTATTAAATGTATACATTACTCTTCCCATCGCTGAAAGCAGGCCGGTCTGCCAATATATTTGATCCTCCGGCCTCACTGTAATATCTGCCTGTGGAGATTGCCCTAAATTATAATATTGAAAAAAATCCGCCGGAACATTTTTCGCGCTCATATAAGAACTCGTATATCTATTTCCTTCAGCGGAATACAATGCTACGGCATTTATTTTATGCTTACCAAAAGTACGGTCATATGTTAAGAGATTTTCTAAAACCCAATGATAAGTCTGATTATTTCCTCTCCCTGCAGAAGATGGTCCTGCTGGATTGGTATTAAACACTCCAACTCCCGTATAGTTTCCACTGTTTGAGGTACGATAATCCAAACCTACATTTAATCTGTATTTTAATCCAGTCACCGGCAGATTTAATTCGCCATAGAGATTATTATACGATGCAAAAGATTTCGTTTCATCAATATATTTATCACCTAAATTTTCTAAATTCTTACGGGTATAAATCCAGCTCTGATCAATACCTCCTGCCGTGCTCATTAAAGTTTTCAAACTTCCATCAGCCCTGTAAGGACTAGCAATTGGAGAGTATCCCAAAACTGCTCCAGGATTTACTCCATTTCCTTCTGATACAGAATAATTGGTATTAGTGGTAAATCCGAATCGGAAAGCTTTACCCACTTGTTGGTCAATGGCTGTACGTA
Source organism: Chryseobacterium sp. FW101-FHT12H09 (assembly GCF_058790395.1). Taxonomy (NCBI): domain Bacteria; kingdom Pseudomonadati; phylum Bacteroidota; class Flavobacteriia; order Flavobacteriales; family Weeksellaceae; genus Chryseobacterium; species Chryseobacterium sp. FW101-FHT12H09. The sequence goes on from NZ_JBYTCP010000004.1 coordinate 681,719, forward strand.
AGGCAAATCTCTCATAACTTTGGAGAGGAATTAATGCATTTTGTTTAAAATATGACAAGCCCACATTATAATTTCCCCCTTCAGTACCTCCTGAAACACCTACATCGTGGCTGGTTATCATTGCCGGCTTATAGTATAAATCCTGCCAGTCTGTATTGGTATTGTTATTCTCATCGACACCATTAGTATATAATGGAGTCGTATTACCAGCAGGAATAGCATAGGCACGAAGCTGAGCAAACTTTGGTCCATCCATCATCGGATATTTCGAAAACAAAGTCTGTACTCCTGTAAAGGTATTGTAGGTCAACTTGGGCTTTTGACCTTTAGATCCTCTATTCGTGGTTACTAAGATAACACCATTCGCACCTCTTGATCCGTAAATTGCCGTTGCCGATGCATCTTTTAAAATATCAATGCTCTTAATATCACTTGAACTGATGTCTCCTAATGATCCGACAAAAGGAATTCCGTCTAAAACAATTAATGGGTTATTATCTCCTGTAAGTGATCTGGTTCCCCTTATGCGGATCTGCATTGCGGCTCCCGGTTTGGTAGAGGTTTGAGAAATATCAACACCTGCTGTTCTTCCTTGTAATGCCTGGGTAATATTTGCAGATGGTACCTCTCGTAATACATCTCCTTTTACAGAAGCAACAGATCCTGTAACAGATTCTTTTCTTTGTGTACCATATCCAATAACAACAACTTCATCTATCTTTTTCTCTTTTGTTACCGTATCTTTTTTAACCTGGGAATAAACCACGCCTGAGGGTAGTAAAGCCATTGCAAAAAATAGTGCAGCTTTATTACTACCAAAATAAAATCGGCTCATAATTATTATTTTTGTGTGTTAGGTTTTAATAAAAGGCTATTAATAATTAGAGTGGTAAAAACCTTAGTGTTTAGCAGCCTTTTATTATGTATTATATATGCATATTTACAATGGCTTCAAACAACTCCTGTTTTCCACTTTTTGCTTGAGGTTCCCCTATTTCATGGGCAATTCTCTGAAGGTCTTCCAATGTAAGAGAGCCATTTTCAAAAGCCTTTCCATTTCCATTATCAAAAGAAGAATAACGATTCGTACGTAATTTGTTATAATCTGAATTCTCAAGAATGTCAGCTGCTGCCAAAAGTCCTTTGGCAAAAACATCCATTCCTGAAATATGGGAGATGAATAAATCTTCAGCATCTGTAGAATTTCTTCTGATTTTAGCATCAAAATTTACCCCGCCATTTCCCAGTCCTCCTGCAGGAAGAAGTACCAACCAAGCCTGAACCATATCATAATAATCAATTGGGAACTGATCAGTATCCCACCCATTTTGATAATCTCCTCGGTTGGCATCGATGCTTCCTAAAAGTCCAGCATCTACTGCAACCTGAAGCTCGTGCTCAAAAGTATGTCCGGCAAGGGTTGCGTGGTTAACTTCAATATTTAATTTAAAATCTTTATCCAATCCATAATGTCTTAAAAAGCCAATTACTGTTTCAGAATCGTAATCGTACTGATGCTTGGTAGGTTCCATCGGTTTTGGTTCAATTAAAAAAGTTCCTTTAAAACCTTGCTGACGGGCATAATCTCTTGACATTGAAAGAAAACGCGCTAAATGATCTTTTTCACGCTTCATATCCGTGTTTAAGAGACTCATATATCCTTCTCTCCCACCCCAAAAAACATAATTTTCTCCGCCTAATGCAATGGTTGCATCGATAGAATTTTTAACCTGAGTTCCCGCGCAAGCTACCACATCAAAATTTGGATTGGTAGATGCACCATTCATATATCTTTCATGTGTAAAAACATTAGCTGTTCCCCATAAAAGTTTAATTCCAGTTTCTTTTTGTTTTTCTTTTGCGTATTCCACAATGGCCTGAAGGTTTTTTTCATAGTCTTTCCAATTGTTGGCAGGATCTACTAAATCAATATCGTGAAAACAGTAGTAGTTGAATCCCATTTTAGACATAAATTCAAAGCCAGCATCCATTTTTTTCATAGCCCTTGTAAGGGGATCATCTCCCATGTCCCAAGGGTGATGAATTGTCGGTCCTCCAAACGGATCGCTTCCATTTGCACATAAAGTATGCCACCAGGCCATTGCAAAGCGTGTCCATTCTTTCATAGGTTTTCCCATGATTATTTTGTCTTCATCATAATATCGGAATGCAAGCGGATTTCGACTTTCTTTTCCTTCAAATTTTATCTTTTCGATACCTTTAAAAAATTCTTTTGTTTCTGTTAAAGTGTTCATATTTATTTGATTATTTTTTATTTGTTTTAAATTTGGCGTAAGGATTCTCTTCTCACTGATTAGAAAGACTCAGTGAGTACCTACCTTATAAGGCTCTGGTGTAAGTGTCTAGATTATTTCGTTAAGATGACTTTTCCATCTGGCATAAGCTTCAAAATATTGTTCTTGTTTTTCATGTTCAGGTTCTATCACTGCTATTCTCTCAAGTGAATAAAACGCTTCTTTAGAATCTGAATAAAAATTTATTCCCATTCCTGCAGCTCTTGCAGCCCCAACAGCTCCATCGGTGTCATAAAGCTCAATGACCGCATTACTGATACTGGAAAGTGACTGACGAAAAATTGAACTCAAAAACATATTTGCATTCCCTGCACGGATTACCTGAATATCCATTCCAATATGTCTCATGATATCCATTCCGTACTCATAAGAAAATACAATACCTTCCTGCGCTGCACGCAGAATATCTCCTTTTGTGTGTATATTGAAATTAATTCCATGAATCGAACAACTTGTATCTTTATTTTCCAAAACTCTCTCTGCACCGTTTCCAAAAGGAATGATGCTTAGCCCTTTTGAGCCAATTGGTGAAAGGGAAGCCATGTCATTCATGTCTCCATAAGAAGAAAGGGAAGTCGCAAAGTTATGTTTCAACCAGGAATTTAAAATTCCCGTTCCATTAATACAAAGCAAAACACCTAGTCTGATTTGCTCAGCTGTATAATTAACATGAGCAAATGTATTAACCCTGGATAACCTATCGTACTCAAGCTGATCAAGAACGCCATACACGACACCTGAAGTTCCTGCTGTAGAAGCAATTTCTCCCGGATTGAAAACATTCAGGGAAAGGGCATTGTTGGGCTGATCTCCCGCCCTATATGAAATTGGTGTACCTTCTTTTAGTCCTAATTCCCGAGCTGCCTCTTTAGACACTGTTGCCTGAATACCAAATGTTGGTACAATTTCTGGAAAAAAGCTTTTTGGAATACCATAATAGTTAATTATATCTTCAGAAATGCAATGATTTTTAAAATCCCAGAAAACTCCTTCAGAAAGACCTTCGATTGTTATTCCAATGTGATTGGAAAGTCTCATTGCGATATAATCTCCGGGAAGCATAATTTTATCAATTTTATCAAAAATTTCAGGTTCATTTTCCTTCACCCAGGCTAATTTTGAAGCAGTAAAGTTTCCTGGTGAATTCAAAAGATGTGACAGGCATTTTTCTTCGCCTATTTCTTTGAATGCCTTCTCCCCGTATGGAACGGCACGGCTATCACACCAAATAATAGAAGGTCGCAAAAGATTTTGATCCTTATCTACTAAAATCAAACCATGCATTTGCCAGGTAATCCCAATTCCTTTTATATCTTCTGCATTGATTCCGGATTCATGCATTACAGCTTCGTGGGCTAATTTCAAATTTAACCACCAATCCGAAGGATTCTGTTCAGCCCAACCCGGATTGACAGCTATAATTTTCATCTCCTTTTTTGGAGAAAAGTCTGATGCAATAATCTTTCCACTGGATGCCTCAATGAGACAAACTTTTACGGAAGAACTGCCAATGTCATATCCTAGTAAATACATAATTCAAAAAAAGGTATTGGTATTATTTTATTAGTCTACTGTTATTTTTCTTGTACACTTTAGCATCAAACCTGTAATATCTTGCCGCCCGATGGGAAACATTGGTCTCTATCTCTTCAAGAGGTATGATATAACTGAAGGATGAAATCTTTTTATGAAAATTCTTAATATCAATCTGTTTTTCACTTAAAGCACTATACAGTTGATAGAGCTGTCTTATCGTAAATTTCTTGGGCAGCAATTCAAAAATAATAGAAAAGTCGGATTCTATCCATTTTCTGATTTCTATCAATGATTCGCTGATAATTTTATTATGATCAAACGGCAGCGATGGTACCTCATCTATTGGATGCCAGTCTACTGTACTATATTTTGTGCTGTTTATTTTATGATCTATTTTGCAAAGAGATAAATATGCTACGGTGATTATCCTGTCTATGTCATATTTATATTCTTTGTTCATCCAACTTATATCATCCTTACTGCTCGCACGTAAAGGATCTGCAAAGCATTTGAACTGCTTAAGTACCATTTTTTTAATCCCTGTTAATTCATGTAGAACTCTTTGTGCTGCATCATCAACATCTTCATCACTAAATATCAGGCTCCCTGGTAATTTTTTCTGTCTTTCCAAAGGAAGTTCAGCAATATGGCGTTGAACCAATAAAATGTTGAGTCGGTTATCGTAATCGAATCCGAAAACAACACAATCAACAGAAACATAAGTATGAATAAAGTTTGGGCTCATTAATTGTTAACATTTACGTAACATCACAAATATAAAAATTCAGTCGAATAAAAAAAATAAAAATTGCACTAAGCATTGCTTATCAACATATTACATATCGATTTTTAATGATAAGAATACCGTAAAAAATATGATAAGGTTATCATTAAATTTACACCTATTAAGATTCCAAAGCATACAAAAACAAATAATTATAAATTGCTATTACAAAAATTCTTAGGTTATTTTTTTAGTTTTTATTATGATAAGAGTTTTGGAAAAGGGCAGATTATTTTTTTTAAAAAAAGTGTAAAATCAACACTTTTAAATACTAAAAAGTGACAATAAAAACGATTTTATTTTACCATTTCTGCATACAAGACTCCGTATAATTATAAAAAAAGGAAATTCAACTTAAAAAATTAATTGTTTTTTAGACTAAAATACACCACATAATGTATGAGAAAAGTCTCGTCAATGATTTTTATATTGTAAATGATTTTCTAAACATTTTTAGTTGATAAGCTTAAGAAAGTTCATAATTAATAATATGATTAAGAGTAAGTCTTTCTAACATTAGCCTGGTCTTGTACCTATTCAATATTATTTTTCATTCGAATCACAAGCAATAGTATGGCTATTGATCAAAAGCCCTCTCAATAACTTAGACATTTAAAATTAAATGGTCACAGTTTCATCAATACAAACAATGTGAAGTGTTTTCAATACACTGATGCTTTAGAGTAAGTCCTCAAGTGTGTTTCATTAAATATTCTTTTTGTTTCCTATATTGAGAAAATGGGAAGTTGTACTCTTGTAATTACTCTATTTTTTTTATATTTACGCTCATTTAGTAAATTGAATTAACAATAAAACTGTTTATTTTTGGAACTATTTTAGGAAAGATTAGATATTTGTAAAATTAAAGATTTACAAAAAGAATTGGATTAAATATGAGTAATCAAAACAGTAATTGGATTAAGGGGAAACCAAAAAAAACGAGTAACTATTGGGAAGATGAATGACAAGAATTAAGGAATAACGCAATGTTATTTACTGTTACCCACCCATTATCAATCCATAGAAAAACCTAATCCTCCAATTATCACTTATTAAAACAATCCTTACTCAGCGGACGGATATGCCTGAAAAGCCTTCAGGAAAAAATAAAACTCATTTTTGATTGAGTCTCATGGTTATAGTTTGATCCCCGGCCACAGCCGGGGATTTTTTATAAAAAAGAAGCCCTTCTAAACAGAAAGGCTCGGAAAGACAATAACATAGTTTTTATAAATTCTCAAGTAAAGCTTTCCAAACAACAGGAAGCTAATAAAAAACCTGGAAACTAATGAAAATATTGGGCAAATCATCTATCAAAGTGCTTGAAGATAATTACGTCTTGGTTACAAACAACCCAATGGCGCCACTTAAGACAAGTGACGCCATTTTTATTTACTTTAATAATACTTACCAGATTGGTATTTTTCAAAAATAGATCAAGTACGAACAGTACTATTTAAGCAATATTCTTCAAAGGCCTAGTTCATCGCTATGAATTTGAACTTGAACAATTGACAGGATGTACCATAATAATCCCAAAGTCGCAAGTTCGAATTCCCATCCATGGTACAGTCGGGCACATCCCAGCCACGAGTAGCATCCACCTTTGATAGAATTTTGTAGTAGCCATTAGCTACAGCCACTACCTGCCAGGCCTGCGCATCATTACCATAGTTCTGCCAGAGCCGGATTGAAGTTCCCAGTGTATTGCTATTACTGGCTAGATCAATACAGCGATTTGTTGCGCTGGCTTTAGACACAAAGCGCCAGTAGCCATTGCCAGCATCAATGGCTATCCACTGCTGCGCTGCAGCACCATTCCTCGTCCATGGTCTTAACACTGCGCCATTGGTATCCTCTCCTGATTTTAGATCAAGTACTTTATTGGCGTCGGTCTGAAACTCGATCTCGTAAATACCATTATTAACCAGACTACTTGCATTGCAATTTGCAACAGGATAGTTGGAGGCCGCATATTGTTGAAACCACTGTTTGCTTGGGGCAGCGCAGGCTTCCCAATTGTTACTAAAGGCCGTTCCAGCATTAGGGTCGCCCTTGTGGAGCAGGTCATCCGGGGCAAGGAGGTTCCAACTCACATTGCCTGATTGATCCGCGATATATTTTAGATTCGCACCAAATCCGTTTCCGCCTGCCGTACCGGTTGTGCCAATACCGAATGTACCATATCCCTGAGGCGCCCAGTCGGTTTCGGTAATGGCGATCGGAGCAATGTCTGCAATCGGTTTAACATTGGTATTCCAGCCATTTTGAAAGGACTGATAATTGTTGACACCACCCCAGTAACCTGGGTAGATATGAACGGCATAGCCAATATTACCGCCTGTGATTGGATTGGTGACGTAACCTTGGTAATGCGATTGCCATCCCGTGCCTGGTATCCAGCAGACATTATTTGCACCATTGTTACGAATGATATTGACCAATGGCTGGAAGAAATTTTTAAGCGCCGCAAAATGTTCGTTTCCTGTGGTACCCCATACCCCATTTGTGCCAAGGATTTCAACAGGTTCATTGGCCAACTCAAACATCACATTGTCAGCATTTTTTAAGCCCGGATGTTGCGACAAAAATGTCCATACGGTTTTAAGGTAACTATGATAGGCATCGTTTACAGCAATGCGATTTGGACATACACCCGGTGGGCGTAGGATGACATACATTCCTCGGCTCCGGGCATGGTCGATCAGTGGGATAATCACCTGATTCGTATAAGTTACCAAGCGGTTATAATTGAATCTTGAGATATCGTTCTCTGGGATAGATGGGCCGGGATCATTGGTCCAATAAGGATCGATATGGAGGCGAATATAATTGAGATACCAGCCATCAGCGGTGCTGCTGAGCTTGTCAATGACTGCTTTGTTATAATTCAAAGCTCCTTGTACATTGTAATTGTCCCAGGTACAGTAACCAGAATTGGCGCCATATTGACAGCCATTGAACCAGGGACTGGGTGTTATGGCAACCCCATGTAAGACAACATTATTGCCGCAGGGATCCTTGAGGTTCCTGCCACCGACATGCAGGGATGGTGTCACTGCCAATGCAGATGCATTGGCTCTTAGGTTTCTTTCAGATTCTTCTGGTAAAGTTTTTTCTTCCATCCTGGAGCAGTTGGAAAGAATGGTTAGCAGAAAAACCAGAAGTAACCACATTTTGTTTGTTCTCATAATTTAAATATTTAAGGGTGATTCATAATTTATTTTTTTTACCATCGATGCCCGACTCCAATCGTGCGCAGGAATGTTAGACAGATATGTGAAATTTAATCTTAATTGGATTGTTGTAATTACCAGACTTAGAAAATTCTGGATAGAGGAATTAACGTCCTTATACCGCACCAATTTCTTGGGAGGCATACTAAAAAATACACGTAAGCATGAGATTGTGAAAATTCGAATTTTCATTAATAACAATTATTAGTTTATTATAAAAATATGTAAATTATTAAATATAAAACAATATTTTATTAAAAATTAACACAAAAAACTCATATCATAAATAAAATAATTAATAAATAGTCACAATACTTTATATAGCGGGGAAAATAAAAGGATCTTATCATAAATTTCATTAAGATGTTAATCACAAAAAGATGAAATAACTATTTACTTTGCTAAAATTTTATTCATTAGCTCAAAAAAAACTCGCAAAAAAAAAATGAAATTTTATAATATTCATCTTCAAGTCAAGATGTAGATATGTAAAGTTTACAGATATTGATATAATAAATGAGGTAAGGAGCATTTGTTTCCTATATTGGAGTGGTGTTTCACCACAACTGTCATAAACTTACTAACTTTTAGAGAAAAACAATGTTGCTGAACTGAATATTTGTAAGCATTATCACATTTTTGAAGTCGCAAAAATTCATATCCTAATCTGCTAAAACCTCTTTGCAAAGAATCATAACTGCAGGACTTTCCCAACTTGTGTTCAGTCTTCACCCTAATAGAAAATGCATATAAAAATGGCGTCACTTAAAGATAAGGACACCATTTTTTATATTTTAAATTGACAACCAATTAACAATCCATTTTTTCATTGATTTTTTTAATGTTATTTCTTTATTAGCTCAATCGCATCCTTAATCCCACCACCTGCAACTTCAAAGAAAGATGGACCTGCCAACAGATATACTTTTTCCAGTTTTTTTGTTTTGGAAAGGTTATGCTCTCTTAAATAGATCTCCGAACGATTGGCCAAAACAATACCTTTAACCACGTTTCCGGCTACCAGAGCTGTTGGAGAATCAATTCCTGCATCTTTTAAGTCACTGGCAAAGGCAAAGTTGGTCACATCTAATCTCAAAGCTTCCCTTGTCGCAACCTGTGCTACTGAAGTCATCAATTCCGGAGTGAAATTGTTACGATCTCCCAAACCAATTAACAATAGTTTTTTCGCTGACATAGAACCTACAGGAGGCGTAATCAATAATGTTTCCAAAGCATGTCCTTTAAACTGACCTGATTGTCTTATTTTCGTGAATTCGCCTTTCAGAGCTTCATCCAAATGTACCAAACCATTTAAGTTTGCTGGCAAAGCCTGAGCACTGTAGATGTCGTTATCTGTATATTCGAAAACACAGGCAACCTGAAGCTGAGCATTGGCGGAAGATGGCCCCTGAACCAATCCTATCATTGAAATTCCGTCAACTGAGCCCCAATTTTTGGATGTTCCAATGGCTGTGGTTTTTGCAGACACATTAGCCCTAGTTGTATTCGTTTGTGCAAATGTTAGGGTTGAAAATGCTAATCCTGCGATTAATAATGATTTGCTAATGGTATTTCTTTGGGTATTTTTCATAATATTTATGTTTTCAAGTTTTTTAACAGTTTGTATTGGCTGATTATAATTTTGTTTTATGCTATTCAAAGATAGTTTTAGAACTGAAACCCGGCATTGATGTGAGATAACTAATATTTTTTTATTCATTTAAAACTGAAGGACAATCCTTGAATCGATAAACGATCCGTCTTTGTCATTTCATTTTGCGGTTCGTTTTATAATTGCCAATAACTTCAAATTTACGTATTGGGTCAATCTGATTTATATACTTTCGTAAAGCTAATTCTGCCGCTGATTTAAAATTCATTATATTATTTCGATATCCCTCTGATCGTTTTTTGAGATTAACCTAGCTGAAATTTTCTATATCAGATGATCCCTGAATTCTTTTTATAATCAACATTCTTAACCGATCCTCATGCTGATCCGCCCATTGGCCTAAAACACCAATCACAGGAATCAAACTTTTACCAAATTCTGTTAAACTATATTCTACTTTTGGAGGTACAACCGGATAAATTTTCTTTGTAATCAATTCGTGATCTTCCAATTCTTTTAACTGAATATTTAAAACCCTTCTTGTGGCATCCGGTATCTTACGTTGCAATTCAATAGGTCTTTTATGCCCTTGATCAATAAACCAAAGCAGACGTATTTTCCATTTGCCGTAAAGGACTTCACCTATCAGATCAAGACCGCAGTTCAGGTTCGGTATTATTTTTCTCTCATACATATTGTAAATTTAAACGTATGTTCGAATTTGTACAATAGGGGAATAATTTATCCCTATATGAATCGTAATTCCGTACTTGTGCAAACTGTTTTTATACCCCAATTTTGTCCTATAAACAATTCTAAAAATGGAACAATTTAATTTCAACAATGAGTTATCAGGTAAGATTGCCTTAGTAACAGGAGGTACGAAAGGAGCCGGAAAAGCAATTGCAGAAAGGCTTTTACAAGCTGGTGCAACAGTTGTTGTTACTGCAAGAAACGCACCGGACAAAGAAAGCAGCAAGTTGCATTTCATTCCCTCCGATTTAAGTAAGTCAGAAGGCGCGCAAAAAGTAGTCAGCGAAGTACTATCAACCTATGGGAGGCTGGATATCCTGGTAAATAACCTTGGTGCATCATCAACGCCTGCCGGTGGCTTTTCAGCATTGAATGATGAGGATTGGATTTCAACCCTACAAGCAAATTTACTTGCTCCTGTAAGGCTTGACAAGGGATTTTTACCCCAAATGATCGATCGAAAAAACGGTGTTATTATTCACATTGCATCAATACAGGGTAAGCTCCCTTTGTATGATTCTACTTTGCCTTATGCAGCTGCAAAAGCAGGATTAATCAATTACAGTAAAAGTTTATCAAATGAAGTTACGCCAAAAGGTGTTCGTGTACTTACTGTTTCACCAGGATGGATTAGGACAGAAAACACCAAAGTATGGCTGGAAACGATTGCCCAAAACTCTAATATTTCCATTGAGGAGGCTCAACAAGGTGTTGTGGATGCGCTTGGTGGAATACCCTATGGCAGACCTGCCGAACCGGAAGAAGTAGCTGAATTAGTTGGTTTTCTTGTTTCACCAAGAGCCCATTATTTAACAGGAACAAATTTTGTCATTGACGGTGGAACTATACCCACGATTTAATAACCTCAAAAATAAATAATAATGAACTTACCGAAAGTAGTATCAGATTTAGTAAAAACACAAAACAACTTTGATAGCGTTGCTTATGCAAATTGTTTTTCCGAAACAGCCGTAGTTTATGATGAAGGTAAAACGTACAAAGGACGAAAAGAAATAGAACATTGGATTGCGGATGCCAACGAGCGATACCATGCTACAATGCAGCCCGTAAGCTTTGAAGAAACAGAAACGGGAAGCGTTTTGAAAGCAGAAGCTTCAGGAAAATTTAACGGAAGCCCTATTGTGTTGAGTTATCATTTAGAAATAGCTGATGAATTGATAAAGTCATTGAAAATTACTGGATAAAAAACGGCTAAAAATTTAGCCGTTTTTTAGAATGGCAAACCATTTTTTGAAAGCGATTTTTATCGTTTTTTGAGATTTAGATATTCTATTAGTAATGTTTTTTGGGGTGCAATATTGAGACATTCAAGAACCATTCGTTCAAATTTAAAATTTCTTCTCCCAATATTGCAAAACCCTTGTTAAAATTCCATTTTATTTTCTGGAGGTTCTTTTTATTTTGTATGTTTACAAAAATCCAACAATATTCCCATAACAGGAACTAAAATGATAGCGATTATAAAAATCCAAAGCCAAGTAAGTAATGCCATTTCACTTGTTTCTGTGCTTAGCTTTATTTGATTTTACCAACTAAATTTTCTTTTAACCACTCTCTAATGGTTGTACTTGTTGTGCTTTCTTCTGTTCTCGGTTCCGTGTCATAAAGGCCATTGCCAATTGCTGTCAACATTTCTGTTAAAGAGATTGCAAAAGCTTCACTCGTATGATGTTCTACCAATAGTGCTTCTATATAGTCCTCTTTTGAAACTTGTTGAAAACGAATAGGCTTTTCCGTTAATTCACTCATTTGTAGAGCAATCTCATTGTAGCTTATATCTGCCGGACCGTGAACCGTAAATCCTTCAACGCCTGCCCAGGTTTTGTCTATTAAAAATTCTACTGCTTTTGATGCAATGTCTTTTACTGCTATTTGCGATGATTTGTAATTTCCGTCAATAGGTAAGAAAAACGTTCCTGATTTTTTTAGAGAAGCAATCTGATACAAAAGGGTTTCAAAAAATACCGGGCAACGTAATGCTCTTACTGATGCTCCGGATTGGCTGACTATATCTTCGCCTTTGTGTAACGCTGTTATAAGACCTGCCTGCAAATTACTTTCTTTACCGCCGCCTGATAAATAAACAACTCTTTTTGTACCTGCATTTTTAATTGCTTGTGAAGCCACTTTTGCAAAGCTTTCATAATAAATATTTACATCTTCTTGGGTATTACTCTGGGGCACACAAAAATAGAGGGTATCACAACCTTGCAATGCTTTTGTGAATTCATATTCATTTAGCAAAGAACCTGTGGCAACTTCTACTTTTTCTAAAATGTCAGCTGATATTTTTTTAGGATCTCTAACAAAAATTCTAACCTCTTGTTCCCCCTCTACCAATTGTTGCAGAATCATTGAACCTGTATTACCTGTTGGCGTTGTTACTAAAATCATAATTGAACTTTTAATTGTTTAGTGAAATACAAAGATGATAAGAGTATATTTTGTAAACATTGTCCTATGTTCACATTTTCAAATCTTTGATTTTAATCTACTTAATGTTTGAGGGGTAAGCCCTAAGTAAGATGCAACCATTTTGTTTGATAGTCTTGTCAACAATTTTGTTTGATCTGTCAAAACCCAACGAACTTTTTCTATTGCTTCTAAACCTTGAAAACAATAAATACGTTCTTGGGATTTTATATAGGCTAATTCTAGAATTTGTCTGTAAATAAAGCCAAACTGTGGAACCGTCTTGACCAAATGAAAGTAGTCGTCACGATTTATGACTAACAATTCCGAAGGTTCGATAGTCTGCATAAATTCGAATGAAGGTTTTTGATTGATTAAGCTTGACAGCGCAGTTCCAAAAGCATCTTCAAAATGAAAATATCTTGTGGCTTCCTCTCCTTCTTTATTAACGCTAAAAAGTCGTATGCAACCTTTGTTTACAAAATAGAAATGTTTACAGATTTCGCCTTCTTCCAACAGAAACTCGTTTCTTTTGGTCTTTTTAAATTTGAAATATGAAAAGATATAAGAAAGTGTCTTATCGTCAATTTCAGTTCTTGATTTAAAATATTTTTCTAATTGTCTATACACTTTAAATGTTTTAGGTTTTATAAAAATAGCAGATAACTGTCAAATTTTCACATTGTATCAATCTTATTTATAACTTTCATAAATTTATTTCTACCACGGCTTTAAAATTTATTATGATCGTTTTTTGATTTTACAATCCTTGTTGTAGAAATGCAGATAACTCAACACTAATTGTAGAGTCATTGAAAAATATTTTTTCTAAAAACTTAAGATTTTTATTTTGATAAAGTATTTGGGCATTACTATTCCGTTTGCATAATTAAGACCCAGCCATCCGTTAGTATCTTGTTTAAGATAATTTGAAATTTTCTCTTTGAAATTAATTTTTATAATTTGTCTCGAGGACTGGAAGCAACTTTGAGCCATAAGTTATCTTTCTATATTTTTTAAATGATAACAGTAAAGTCTTGTAGAGATTAATCCGTTACAAGACTTTTCCGCAATCAAGGTTAGTTTACAAATTAACCAATTTCTCAGTTATATTAACATTACCCCTCTTAAGATTAAACTGATCAAAGTATTCATACCATCCCCATCTAATCCCAAAGTTTCGAAAGCTTTTGCCAATTCATCAGTTGGGAATTTCCAAATGACAAAGAACTGGTGCTTTATTCCTTGAACAGTATCACTGTCATTTTCGCTCATTACTACTACCTCGCCACCCTGCTCAACAAGAAGTTGAGATGAAAGTGCAATTCTTTCAATCGAAACAGTTTCATATGTTAAGTTTAATGTTAGCAGATTACCAAGGTAAACTTTCGCCTGCTTGAGAGAAAGTGCCTGTTGTCCCTTTTTCATCAATCAAGGCTAAAGCAACCCCAGTCTCGGCACCTTGTGCAGGTGTCAATGGCGCTTCATCTGAACCGATAGAAGTTTGTACCCATCCTGGACTTGCAGCGTTTACTTTAATATTGGTTTCCTTAAGTGCATTTGCAAGGAAAACGGTAAATTGGTTCAATGCCGTTTTAGAAGCACTGTACGCATAAGGTTTTAATTGATAAAGCCAATGATTTTCATCGAGATGAGCTCCAAATGAACCAGATACACTGCTGATATTTACGATACGACCCGCGTCACTTTTTTTAATTAGCGGCAACAATGCCTGGGTAAGTTCGACTGTTCCGAAGTAATTGATATCAAAAGTGTCACGAAGTGTTTTCATAGGTACAGATTCCACATTATTGCCGAACCACGCACTGTCAAGAAATACTGCGGCATTATTGATGAGAATATCCAACTTTCCATATTCACGTTCAATGTAGGTTTTTGCATTTTCAATGTCCTGCGAATTACTGATGTCCAGCTTTATAAATTCTACATCCAGAGATTCACCTCGAAGGACTTCTTCAGCATTTTTTCCTTCGGTTTCATTTCTTGCACCTATTAGAACTTTAATATTTTGCTTAGCAAGTTGTCTTACTGTTTCAAAACCAATTCCCTTGTTACCACCTGTAACTAATGCTATTTTTGTCATTTTTAATTATTTTAAAATTATAAGACAAAGGTCGCACTAATGAAGAACTGGTATATAGCGGAATTAAAACCAATCCTTACCAAAATCAAACTTCCAGGTTAAAAAGTGTATTTAATATACTAATCTCTTTTTAGTTTTCGATAATCCGTAGGAGCTATCTTCGTATGCTTTTTGAAAAATGTATTAAAGTGGGAAGGTTCTTCAAAGCCTAATGAATTTGCAATCTCTGCAATATTCCAATTGGTCAGTTTTAGTAGAATTTTTGCTTCCTGTTCGATTCTTGCGTTGATGATATCACTAACGGTTCTTCCTTTTGAAAGCTTCACTTGTCGGTTTAAATAATTGGGATGTAGCGATAAATGTTCTGCAAATTCGCCGGCAGTTTTTAATTTAACAACATCTTGTGAATTGTCTATGGGAAACTGTGATTCCAATAATCTTATAAATGAGCAAGCTATCTCTTCAGTAGTATTGTTTTTCTTGATATAGGACGCTACAGGATCAAGCTTTTGGGCATTGAAAATAAGTTCGAGAAGGTAGTTGCGTTGTAGACTTTCTTTATAATTACCGTTGTCGAGCTTTTCATCGAAAATTTTAGCATAAATATTTGTAAAATTTTCAGCTTGATTATCGGTCAGTGAGTAAATATTTTGTCTGCCTGGTTTGTATATTGGAAATTCTAACAAACGGTGACCACTATTAGTTTTAGTTATAAAATCTTCTTTAAAAATACAGCTTATACCTTTATAAACTCCACTTAATGTATGAATACCAAACGGAATTTTGGAAGTTGTAAATAGTAATGTATTGCCAGTTATCTCAATAGTTTTATCTTCAAATTCAATGCTATATTTTCCTTGTAATAAGGTGGCTGTGTAGAAGGTTTTTCGGGAATAATTGAAGGAAAAAAAATGATTGTTATCTACTTTACTTAAATCGAGAATTTCAAAATTATCAACAAAATTCATCGCGTTTTCTGATGTGTGATTCCCCGTATTTTTAATTGCTATAGTTTTGTCCGATTTAAGTTCCATAATCTAATTTGTTAGTGCTAATTTAACTTAAAAAAACAATTTCTGAGACTTCAAAAGTGTGAAAATGCATTGCAGATGTTCAATTCAGAAAGTTTGATTTCCCCAACGAACTAGGATTTTTTTGACAGTTATGGTGAAGCATTGCTCCAATGTGGAAGAAAGAATGTCTTTTTATACGTAAATCCAGTAAGCATCGCTGTCATCAATAGCATATATGCCAAAGGGTATTTTGTTGGTAGTGAAAAGTAAAGAATTCCCAGAAATCTCAATATTTATATCCTCAAAGACGCCGAGACAATATTGTCAACTTATCTGTTCGCTTTGTTACTTTATTTTTACTACAACCTTTCCCTTTGCTCTTCCACTTGCCACGTGATTTAGAGCCTCATTCGTTTGTGAAAATGGATAAACCTTCTCTACTACAATTTTAATTGTTCCATCTTCAATGAGTTTAGTAATTTGTCCAAGTTGTCTTCCACTTGATTTCATGAACAAGAACTCGTAATCAATACCTTGCCTTTTCGCTTTTTTCCTCACACCGAAACTTAGAAGTGATAATACTGAACGAACGATCCATGAAGCGCCAATTTCTTGTGCAAATGCTGGTGTAGGAGGACCTGAAATAGAAATTATCTTACCTCCTGTTTTTACCACATTTAAGGATTTCTTCAAGGTTTTGGTATCCTGACTATTTAATACCAAATCGTAGTCCTTCAAAATTGTTTCAAAATCCTGCGTTTTGTAATCAATTAAAACATCAGCACCTAATTCTTCAAGCATTGGAAAACTTGCTTTTCCAGCTGTAGTGGCAACAGTAGCGCCTAAATATTTAGCTAACTGAATAGCAATAATACCAACTCCTCCTGACCCTGCCTGTATAAAAACTTTTTGTCCCTTTTTTAATTTCCCTATTTCTACCAAAGCTTGCCAAGCTGTTAAAGCAACGAGGGGAACACCTGCCGCCTTTTCCATAGAAAGGTTTCGGGGCTTCAATGCCAGATCTGTCTCTTCAACAGCTAAGTATTCAGCAAAGGTACCAATGTAATGATCAGAAGGACGGGCATAAACTTCGTCTCCAATCTTGAACTTTGTTACCCTCGAACCTGTTTCAATGACAATACCGGCCAGGTCATGACCGAGAATGAATGGTGGTTTATAGGGTAAAATCATTTTGAATTCACCGGACAGAATTTTAGAATCCAGCTGATTTAGGCCTGCCGCATAGATTTCAACTATGACCTCATTTTCACGGGGTATAGGTTTACTAACTTCACGGAATGTTAGCTCCTCTTTCTTACCATAATTTTGAACTACAAATGCTTTCATAAAAATTTTATTTTTATTGGATAGATTGATAATGTTTTTTCTTATTAACCAATTGATAGGCTTTATCCGGCGCAATTCGATTAAGGAAAAATAATGATTTGGCATCACCTACACGAATTGTGATTGTATCTTTTTCGAGACCTTTGATAAGTTCCTTAACAAACAGACTGATGGACATCTTTTTATCTTTTCTTTCTGCAACCATATCGGTATCTACCAGTGGTGGAAGTAATTCGAAGACCTTCACAGAGCTATTTATAAATTCTAAATGTGATCTCAGAGACTTGGTGTAAAAGGATAACGCCGTTTTTGAAGCTGAATAGGTAGCTTCCAAAACAGAAGGAACAATACTAAGAATTGAAGTGGTATTGATAATAGCAGCTTCATTTCGGGATTTTAGCATGTCCATAAAAAGATTATTTAAACGTATGACTCCAAAATAATTGACTTCCATTTCATAAATCGCTCCTTGTAAATGTTTGTCGCTCGAAATGCCCAAATTCAGTGGAGCTACCCCCACACCTGCATTATTATATAAAATGTCGATACCACCTAGATCCTTTATTTTTTCAAATAACGCAATTGCGTTCTGTGGGTTTGCAGCATCCGACTGAATGATTGTTAACTCTGGATACTCTTTTTTTGCTTCCTCTAGCTTGAGTAAATTCCGTCCGGTAATAATCACCTTATTTCCGAGAGTCATAAACTTCTTTGCTGCTTCCAAACCAATTCCAGAAGCACCTCCCGTAATCAGTATTGTCTTATTTCTTAAATTCATAATCTTAAAATTTAAAAATGAAATATACCATCATCTCTATTCTAAAAATTGAAAATGATTGGTATTGTTAAATTTATGCATGCATTAATTTAGACATTGCCTCACTGATTGCGTTTGCATAGGTCTTTGCATCTCCTACTGGAATATCAAATAAGTTATTTTCTAATCCAATGAACAGTTCATCTGCCACTTCACTTGGCTGAATTCCTGCCGTCCCACCAATTTCAGCAGAAAATTCTGTATTAACCAAGGGAGGATAAACTTCATAGATCTGGAGATTTTTCTGTTCTTCATAAGTTTGTCTTAAAGCCGTTGTATAACTATGTAATGCTGCTTTAGTTGCTCCATAAGTTGGTAAGAATTTGTGACTTCCATATACTGCTATAGATGATACATTCACCACAGCAGATTCTTCTTTTTCCAATAAGTATGGAATCATTAATTCTGTGAAGTGGATGATTGCAAAATAGTTTGTGTTCATTTCAACCAATGCTTTTTCATGTGCATTGGTTGTTTCACTCAGTAGATATCCAAAAGCTGTTCCTGCATTGTTGATGATAATATTAACATCCACATGATTCGCTTTCAAGTCTTCTGCAATACGAATCCTATCGGCTTCAATTGATAAATCACCCTGAATTGCTACTGCATCTTTTAGTTCTGCTAAAGCTTTATGAAGACGTTCTTCATTACGTCCGTTGATGATAATTTTATTTCCGACAGCATTTAATTTTTTAGCGATAGCCAACCCTATTCCGGCACTTCCGCTACTAATGAATATTGTATTTCCTGTTGTTTTCATTTGATTGAATCTATTTAATATTTAATGATACTTTATTTATGTAATCAGTTATTTTTTGAATTGATTTCTAAAATTCCCCAAAATATACTTTTTAGTATATTTTGAATCAAAAAAAATTACAGCTTATATTGCTTTAATTCTTTCTTAAGGTCTATTATAAGTTCGATCATTAATTTTTGCGAATCCATAGTTCTACTTAAAACAATACCACCTTCCACGGCCGATAATATTTTAAACGCAAAAATGTCCGCATTGAGCTCATCTGAAAATTCACCATTAACAATACCTTCTTTTAAAATATTTGAAATACCTTGCAGGCCGGTTTCCAAAACTTTTGCCACTTTTTTTTTAATGGAAGGAAAATGATCATCTGCTTCAACGGCAGTATTAAAGATAGGACAACCACCAGCAATATAGGTATCAATAGGATTCTTATGAAAATCGAGATACAAAAAAATCTTTTCTTCTGCTGTTTTACCTTGGGAAACAATACCAGCCAGCTTTTGTGACATTTTTTTTAGTGAAAAGTCCACAACCTGTTCGGATAGATCATCTTTTCCATTAAAATGCCCGTAAATACAACCTTTTGTTAATTTCGTCGCTTCCAAAACATCATCTATGCTCACACCAGAAATACCTTTCTCATTGTAAAGGGGGCTTGCTGTTTCTAAGATAAATAACTTCGTTTTTTCTGCTTTTGTTAGCATCAGTTTTAATTTTACTTTACAAATATACTAAAAAGTATATTTTAGAAACAATCAAAATATACTTTTTAGTATATTTTAATAAATTACAAAACTGATTTCTAATTTTACCAATCTATAGCTAGATAATTTAATTGCATTAAACCATCATTAAACACATTCAATTAAGATTAAGATTATATATTAAACAACTTGCTCAATGAATAATTTACTGGAGATACATGCCTAAAACCTTTGGTAGCAAAGGATAAAAACAATAATATTTCAGCAGGAAGCGTAAGCTTTACTCCCTGGTGCGAGAACAAATTGGCATACACACCCTAAAGGTCAGGTTCCCTTGGTAGGATGATAGAATACTTCATCCCCCTGTACCAATGCTAAAGCTAGAATCAGGAAATGGGTAAAAGAAAAAAATAGAATATCATTATACCCTAACTAAATCAGCTTATTTATATATCGTGAATTTATTATGTGTCAGGTTAAATCCAAGATTTTCATAGATATTGATATTCTCAATCCTTTTTTTCTTTGTTGCAACTTCAATACTTTTTAGTTTATTCTCTTCGGCTAAATCCATAATTCTGTGAATTAATTGTCTTCCTATCCCTTTGCCTCTGAAATGCTCTGTAATATAAAACTCTTGGATTTCTCCAACAAGCCCGCAATGATGTAAAAGATTTTGAGTATGCAAGGTTATAAATCCAATTTTTTCATTTTTAATTTCAGCGATTAAGTAACTGTAACTAGGGTTGTCGATATTTTCGCAGAATATTTTCTGTAAGGCTTCTCGATCTAAAATTTCATTTTCAAGATCACATAATGAATGATAAACAAATTCAAAATCATCCCTTTCAATTCTTCTAATATTCATATTTGATTCCATAAAAATTTTAAATAAATATAATAATTCTATTCATCTGATGTTGTTTTTTTCAATAACCGAAAAACACTAATCATGGCAATAATTAAAATATACGAAGAAGTGAAGTTTTAAAAATGTTCGCAGAAAAATGGTTCGAATCTCTCCCTCTGCTGAATCACTAGCAATATTATAATGTCAGATCTATAACATTACGGTTAATGTAAAATATAATTTCACTTAGCTCTAAGTAACTGTGAAAAATTATATTATTTTAAACTTTTAAAGTAAAAGCTGAAGTACCTCACTTCAGCTCCTTTGATAAAAATCGTATTTAATTATTGCTTAATCTTTACCTGCAATCACATTTTGGGAACAGCTCCGATTTGAGTTAGTAAACCAAGCAGATCAGGCTGTCCTACTTCCTCTGTGATCTGGCCGTCAGACAAACGGTAAAAATTCATTGCCTTAACTTCAATTGGTTTTTCGGTTGCCTGTACACCAAAGAAAGTTCCTTTATGAGTTCCTTTCATTGTAAACCTAATCGCTACTTTATCATCCTCAACGATCATTTCGTCGATACTCCACTGAATATCCGGAAAGCCGCTGCGCATCATTCCGATAATCGCCAAATAACCTTTAGGTCCCTGCAATGGGTCAGCTTGGAAAGGCACGTGGAATGTCGCTCCTGGATTTATTAACTGTTGTGCCAGATTTTCGTCAGCAGTATTGATGAACTGTAAAAATTGATTAAAGAATTGTTTTGTTGCTTCCATTTTTATTTTTTTTAACTTGTAATGTAGATTTGTTTCACAATGCAAAGATGATTCACAATTGTATTTCCAGCCAATAAACAATCTTAAGAAATAGTCTTAATGTAGTTTAAGGGAATATTATTTTAATGATATATTTTTTCTGATCTTGCTGAGAAATTTAGGATATTTATATGCTCGATTCGGATATTCATAGAACCCATCACCTGAAAATATCCCGAGCTTGTCCTCATTGATAAAATTTTTAATTGAATTTTATTTTGATTAAGCCTGCTTAGCAAGATTTTTCTTAATCTTCATCATTATAAAACCAGGAGTTATACGTGGAAGATTGGAAAGAAACCAATTCATAGAACCTACGATCTTCTTGCCCTTTCCATATAATAGAAGTTTTACACCTGCTTCTGCAACCACTTCGGGATGAACCGGCTTATTGGTTTTCATCATATTGGCTTTGAGCATTTCTTCGTTATAAAATCCGGTGTCGATCGGTCCGGGACAAAGTGCAGTGACCACAACTCCCGTTCCTTCCAGTTCAGAAGCAAGCGTTTCTGTGAATGCCAAAACGAAACTTTTTGTAGCAGAATAAACCGAGTAATACGGAAATGGCAGAAATGCCATCAGCGAAGAAATATTCATAATCCTTCCCGACTGTCGTGCGACCATATCTTTGACAAACAGTTTATTGAGTGCGACAAGGCTTGAAATATTCAAATCGATCATTTTCAATTCTTCTTCCAACGAGATCTTTGTAAATTCTCCGTAAGTACCTACGCCGGCATTGTTGACTAGTCCAGATATTAGTAAATTTTGCTGGTGAATTTCATTGTAAAGTCCAATGGCATTATCAACAACGGACAAGTCCTTGACAATATAATGAACAGTTACATTATACAGTGTCATTATTTCTTTCTGTACCCTCTTCAACTTCTCCTCATTTCTAGCGACTAAAATCAGGTTTTGATCTTTCTCGGCAAGCTGGATCGCCATATGGTAGCCGATTCCTGATGATGCTCCGGTGATCAATATGTATTCTTTCATTTTATTTAAATTTAATGATCTTTAATTTTTTGATTCTTCTTCGGTTTCAATCTCAAGACTTGGCGGAATCAGTTTGTACATTACAGGTGTTACAATTCTTGACAGAACCGTTGAACTGATCAAACCTCCGATCAACACAATTGCCAAAGGCGCGATCAATGGATTTGAATTCAAAGCCAGGGGGATCAATCCGCAAATCGCTGTAATTGAAGTTAATACTACCGGAAGAAAACGGGTTTCACCGGCAATGGCAATCGCTTCGTCAATTGACTTTCCTTCCAGTCTGAGCTGGTTCGTGAAATCTACCAATAACAGGGAATTTTTAACCTGAATTCCCGACAGTCCTATGAATCCGATGATCGCAACCATTGACATCGGACTTCCGTTAATCAACAATAAAGTAACGCCGCCTAAAATCCCTAACGGAATAATTGACAATACGATAATGATCCCTTTAAATGTTTTGAACTGCAGCAGCAAAACAGCAATAAAGAGGAATGTGCTTAAAATAATGACCGAGATAAAGTTTCCGCCCAGCGCATCACCTTCAGACTCTTTTTCGCCAGCTAGCTTGTAAGAATAGCCTTCCGGCATTTTTAGTTTGTCAAGCAGAGGAACAATATCCACCAACAGATCATTGGCATAATATCCTTTGGCTGTCATCGCGGATACCTTCGCAAATCTTGACTTATTAAAGTGGTTGATCGCCGTTGGAGAAGTTTCAAAGGTAACCGTCGCAATCTGATTCAATGCGATTGGCGCTCCCTGGACATTATTGACATAAAGATTTTTCAAAGCATCAAAATTGGAGAATTTTTCCCTTGGCAAAGTTAAAGTCACAGTTCTTGAATCACCCCGGTCATCGATGTAATCTCCGACAGGAAGTCCGGCAATCGCAAGACGGATCACTTTATCAACCTCGCTGGTCATTACGCCTAATGTTCTTGCTTTTTCTTTATCAATCTTTACTTTGACATCTGTTTTGTATGTATTTAACTCATTGTTAATGTAAACTGTACCTTCCTGTTTTCTCAGGATATTTTCGACCTGTGAAGAGAGGGATCTCAACACCACAGGGTCTTCACCAAACAGACGAACCACTATATTTGCCTCTATTGGAGAGCCTTGCTCAAAATCTTTGACCTCTATTTTAGCGTAAGGCATTATCTTGAATTTTTCTCTTAAAGTTTCGATCAATTCGGTTTTAGTAGCTGGTTTTGCCTCGTCATCCAATTGAACAAAAATCTGGGCAAAATCGGGTTTTCTGTCCTGTGGATGCACATTGTAATAGATCTGCGGGTTTCCCTTCCCTACATTCGCAGTATAATAGGTGATTTCCTTGTGATTTTTCAGTTCAGATTCAACGATCTTCGCCACACGGTCACTTTCAGAAATATTGGATTGAAGAGGCATTTTAATATTGATCAGAAACATTGGTTTTTCAGAGGTCGGAAATAGTTTAAATCCTGTAAAACTGAATAACATAAATGCCAACACACTCAATGCCAATGAAATTCCGATCGTTATTTTAGGATATTTCAAAGCTTTAGGCATAATTCCTTTGTAGCTGTTACTAAGGAATTTCTGAAGGTACTGAAGAAAAATATTTCCACCTTCGTGGTCGTGGGTTTTCAGAAACTTACTTCCCAAGAAAGGAACCAATGTAAGGGCAACCAGCATTGATGCTAAAACACTCGTGATCACTGCCATCGGAAGGCTTCTCATAAATTCACCTGCAACATCAGGAAGGAATGCCAAAGGGAGAAATGCAATGATCAATGTCGCGGTACAACCCACAACCGCCAAACCGATCTGTTTGGTCCCTTTCAAAACTGCATCTTTTTTGGAATGCCCTTCCCGAAGCCATCTTTCAATATTTTCGACGACTACGATACTGTCATCGACCAGCAGTCCTAAGGCGACCACCAAACCAACGATACTTAACTGGTTTAATGAAAATCCCAGTGCGTTCATTGCAATTAAGCCCAGAGCCAGTGACAACGGAATGGAGATCATCACAATCACTGAAGCGCGCGTCCCCAAAGGCAATAATGTAATAATAACCAATATGATAGCTAATCCAAAGTCAAAACCCAAATGTCCCAGACGTTGCGAAACCATATTCGCCTGATCGAAATTTTTAACCAATTTGATATTTTCAGGAAGCTCTTTTGTAAACTGTTCAATAATCGGTTCAAATTCTTTCTGAACATCTGTAATATTTACATTATCCTTCATCCCGGCACTGACCAGAACGCAGCGGTGACCGTTGATCCTTGTGATATGATCTACCGTTTGAGATTTGTAACCCACCTCGGCAACATCTTTCATATACACGATCTTTCCGTTGGCATTGAAAATGACGGTGTTCGCAACATCTACCTCATTTTTAAACTTTCCACTCGTTTTTACGTTGAAAACTTTGGTGTCCATATCGATGCTTCCGCCCGGAATGTCTGCAGCCTCACTTTGTAAACTTCCCATCACAACATTCAGAGGGATTCTTAACTGAGCAAGTTTATCCAGTTTCAGATCCACCCGGATCTCCTGCTCTGGAATTCCGGAATAGATCACGTTTTTAAGATTGGTGATCTTCTCCAGTTTTGTTTTAAGTTTATCGGCTTCATCGTGCATTTTTTTCTCCGAAGCATTTTCAGAGACTAAAGCAACCTGCAAAATTTTGACATCAGCCGAGGATATTTTTTCTGTTTTGATCTGATAGATGTCCTTCGGAAGTTCACTGTTTTTCAGTGCATTGATTTCCGTTGAAATTTCCTGGTATTTATTGTCTACATCAACGCCATATTTAAATTTGACTTCAAAAGCAGCAACACCGTCTTCCACAGTGGTCAGAATTTTATCGATATTCTCCAATCCGTAGATCTTGTTTTCAATCGGTTTCACAACCTGTTCTTCCATATCCTTGGGGCTTGTCCCTGGATAGATAACCGTGATCAGATATTGTGGTGGATGTGTTGCCGGATCTTCCGATCTTGGCATCGTAAAAAGAGTTAACAGCCCAACAACGGCAACGAGAAGAAACATGATCAGTGTGAACTGATAGTTCTTTACGGCAAAATTTGTAATTTTCATCGGTTGTTATTTAATGATTTTAATGATTGACTGCTCATTCAGATAGGCACTGTTGGAAATCACGATTTTATCGCTTTTTTGAAGTCCATCCTGAACAAAGACTTTGCTATTTTCAAATTTGGCGATTGTGATCGGTCTTTTCTTGACCTTGCTGTTTTCTACAACATAAACAAAGGCTTTTTTTCCATCTGCTTCGAGGAGAGAATTATAGGGGATCACAATAAAATCCTCAAAATGATCGGTTTTGATCTCTGCTTTTCCGAACATTCCCACGGCAGGTTTGCTGTCATTCATCATCAGTTTAAGCTCTACCTGAAAAGATCCGAGCGCCATATCAGCAGACTGCGATTTTCTAAACACAAAGGCATCGAATTTCTTACCCGGATAACCGTCCAGCGTAACAACCGCCTTTTGCCCAATCTTTGTGGATGCCCATTCGGTATCTGTCAAACCGACTTTCAGTAAATAATTGTTGTTGTGGGAAGTTTCATTAATCATTAAAACCGGAGAACCCGGACCTACAATCTCGCCATTGTTGGCTATTTTTTGTGAAACGAAGCCATCAGAGCTCGCATAAATTTTTGCGTATCTGGCATTGAAAGCAACGGCATCTTTCTGCCTTCGGGCAATATCCAAACCTGTTCTTGTGTTCTGAACCTGCTCCAATGTGTAAACACTGTCTTTATATAAATTGGTTGCACGTTTGTAATCACGTTCATTCTTTTGAACATTTAAGTCGGACTGATTCAGACCGGCACGGATCTCGGTTTCATCTAAAGTCGCCAGAAGTTGACCTTTTCTGAAAAACTGACCCTCCTCCACATAAACACCACTCACCACTCCACCAATCTTGAAGGAATAGGTTGTCTCGTTTTCTGTTGTCACCAAACCTGATGTGCTGATATTTCCGGTAAGCGCCAGAGAACCGACCGATGTGGTTTTAACGGGAATGACCTCGGCATTTTCAAATGGTTTGACTTCTTTTTTCTCTTCTTTGCAGGACATGATGAGGAAAAGAGAAAGCAGTGATATTGTGATTGTTTTATTCATAATAGTTAGTATTTTATTTATTAAAATTAAAAGTGGCATTGGCTCTCTCCAGCTCTGCAAAGGCAATCCAGGAATTATAGAGGGAAATATTGGCGTTCAGCTGAGTATTGACCACCTGATTTTGGGCATCCAGCAATTCGATGTAAATCGCCATTCCTTCTTTGTACAGTTTGGTAACATCATCATTGTATTTTTTGGCTGTTTCCTTTTGTTTCTTATCCGATTCATACTGTTCCAATGCCGATTTCAGATTGTTTTGGGAAACCTCGAACTGCAACAGCAACTGCTGTTTTACATTGTCGATCTGGGAATTGATCTTTTTGCTGTCCTCATCAATCTGTTTCAGCTTAAATTTGTTTTTGTTACCTGAGAAGATATTCCATTCCAGACTCAGACCAGCGAAATAGTAGCGGGACGATTTATTTACTTTAAAATCAAAATCCTGCAACCCCAGATCTGCAAATCCGCTTAATTTTGGAAACCAGTTGGACATCGTCAATTGATAAACATTTTCGTTGATCTCTTTCGCCTGTCTTAGTTGTTTCAATTCTTCTCTGTTGGTGGTATTTTCTACAATCATTTCGGTTGGCAGTTCCATATTTTCATCGATTTCGATTTCTGAATCAAGCTTTTGATTTAAAAGAAAATTGAAATAGGATCTTGCGTTTTTGCTGGTATTTTTAGCCGTTTCAAGATTTGCCTCGATTCTCGTTACTTCATTATCACTTCTGAGAACCGCCGTTCTGTTGATTTTGTCATTATTAAAAAGCGATTTGTTCACTCTCTGATTTTCTTTGACAATGGCCAATGCGTTTTCATAAATTCTGATGCCTTCCACCGACTGCAGGTATTTGTAATAGGCAATTTTTATTTCCTTGACCAGTTCACGCTGGTAAATCTCCAGTTCGATCTTTTGCAAAGTCGTTTGTTGGGTCTTGATCTTTTTATTGTAGATGATCTCATAATTCAAAAGAGGCATTGTCGTGTGAAGCTTGACATCATAGAAATTATTCGGATTAATCAACACCGACTGATTCGTTAATTGCGGAAAAGCGTTGGAGTTCGTGATCTGATTCAATGTGCTATACACCGGATTTAGCATATCGCCAATCGGTATATCAATGGTTCTTCCGCCATCTGCAACAGTGTAATTGGTGACAAAAGCAACATTTGGGGAAAACAGTGACTGTGCTTCCTTCAGGGCATAAAGACTTTTATTGATGTCAAAGTTTTTCTGTTTAATCACTTCGTTATTTTCGAGACCGATTTCTATGTATCGGTCGAGATGATTTTGACCATACCCAAGAAACCCGAAGCATAACAAAACCATTAATGATAAATTTTTCATTATTAAATACATTGTTTATAATTTGAACATAGTTCATTAATTTGTTAAAAAAAAGAGAATATTATTTTGATTATTTAATGAGACAAGATTTGATTATCCTGTATGATCTTCATCAAAATACTATAATCAAATCTTTTCCCGAGCTTATAAATCTTGATTCTAGTTTACTAAAGGTGCCTGAAAGACATTTACCAAAACCTTCCGTTTATGAAATTAGATGGTTTATCTGTTAAACATTTCAGCAGACAACTCTCCATTAACTTTTACTCCCGCAACCGATCCTGATGAAACTGCCAACGAAACTGATCTTAACGGGTTACTGTTGTCACCAACTGCATAAATACTATCCAAAGTTGTTTTGTGAGATTCATCAATTTTGATCAAACCTGCATCGGTCATCTCACATCCTAATTCCTCCGGAATACTAGAATGTTGTCGGAATGGAACCGGTGCATAGATTGCTTCAAAGCTTTCTGCTGTTCCATCAGAAAAAATGACCTTCTCAATATATCCGTTATGATGTTGTATCTCCGAAATCTTTTTCTCAATTATTTTAACGCCATTTCTTTTAAGGGTCAAAATACTGTCATTATTCGAAGGCTTATTTGGTGTAATTAAAGTGACATCATCGGTCAGATTCTTAATTAATGAAGTAAAATATACCAGACGATCTCCATCCGCTAATATTGCTGTTTTCTTGTTTCTCACCTCATATCCATGACAGTAGGGACAGTGTATAACAGATATGCCCCAGCATTCTGCGAATCCTGTGATATCATGTAGTGAATCTAAAATTCCTGTAGCAAAAATCAGTTTTTTAGCTTTATATGAATTGCCATTTGAAGTTTTGATCAGAAAACCTTCAGATATTGTGCTTCCATTTACTGCGAAACCATTGTAAAACTCGATGGTTGGATATTTGGCAACCTCTTCCCTAGCAATTTTCGCAATATCTGCCGGAGGAACACCATCTCTCGTTAAGAAATTATGTGAATGAGGAGTTTGTTTATTGCAGGGATTTCCACTGTCAATAATTAAGACATTCCTCAAAGAACGTCCGAGTGTCATGGCAGCAGAGAGTCCTGCATAACTGCCACCTACGATAATTGTATCGTACAATTTTTCATTGGTTAAGTCCATATCAATGTTTTTAAAAAAGACAGATGGAGTGGAGATCGCCAAAAAAGCGAGCGATCTTTTTCTAATAAAAAATCTTCTGTCCACGATTGTTATAAATATTTAAAGAGCTCGTTTTAGTATTATCAGCGCCAATTACATCCTTTTACCTACACGGTGTTTTTATTTTGAATGATGTTCATTTTTTTTCATAAAAAAAATTACATTTTTTCTAAGATTTTTAAATATTCGTTGTAGCCTTCTGAAAGAATAGTTGCCGGACTGCTAAATTTAATGCCTTTGGTTCTGTGACGGATCTCCAGACAGCACATACCGTGAACCAGACTCCAGATCATAAAAGACAATGCTTCGGAATTATGACCATTAAAATAACCTTGCCTCATGCACTCTTCCACCGTCTTTTTTAAGTAGCCATATGTTTCAGTTCCTTCCGGCCAAAGATTATTTTTCTGTTCTTCGAGATAATCCATTGGAGCTTTCAGGTTGAACATTAAATCATACATTTCAGAATTTTCCATGGCAAATTTTATGTAGACTGATCCCATTTTTCTCAGTCTTTTCATTGGGTCTTCTATTGCAAAAAGTTCATTGAAGTAATGCCCTAACTCCTGAAATCCGATTGAGTGCAGATCGTGGAAGATCGCATTTTTATCTTTGAAATAAACATACACCGTACCCACACTGTAATTGATCTCATCCGCTATGTTCCTGATCGTGGTATATTCTATACCTCTTTCAACAAACAGCTTTTTGGCTCCGTTCAGAATAAGCAGTCTTAATGCTTCCTTTTCCTTCTGTTTTCTTTCACTTATACTCATAGATGATTTTATGATGCAAATATATAAATATTTTTTGAACAACGTTCATTTTCTTTAAAAAAAATACCCACTGGTATATTTTATCAATTTACCCCACCTAACATTTAAAATATAATCAATGAAATACATTTAAAGGCGCAGCAGCAAAAAGAACACTTATGTCCGTTAATGGCACTATTGTAATTAAAAATGCATATCAAAGCATAAATTTAGTACTCAAATTAATTTACAAGAAATCTCTCTTCATATATTCTCTGAAAGTAATTGCTAAGCTTAACCGTTCTTTCCTTGTCAAACGAGTTGATATATTTAAGAAACATCTCTTCGGTACTGTGCCCGGTCGCTTCCATCAATAACGGAGTGGGTATCTTTCCATAAAAATTAGAGGCAAAACTTCGCCTTCCGATATGGCTTGATATCACTGACCATTTCTCGATTCTCAATAACTTGGTCCTGTGCCCGATCCTCTTTCGGGCATTGATCATTTCGCTGAGTCCTGATAACCTGGCGATTTCTTTTATATCATCATTATATCTCTGGATGGACAGAGCAATGGGAAAGTTACGGTTATTACTATTGATTATATTCTGAACTATGGGATGTAGCGGAAGTATAATTTCCTTCTGTGTTTTTTGCTGAACGAAATTAAGGCATCTTTTTTTATTTATTTCGGTGAGCTGTTCAATAGAAAATTTCATAAAGTCTGATACCCGCTGCCCTGTATAACAGCTGATCAACAGCCAGTCCTTGGCATCTTGAAGCCGGGGAGGTACATTGGTATATTTTATTTTCAGTATCTCGGGTTCAGTTAAAGTGATGACTTCTTTATTCTGTCGCTCTCTTCGTACTTCAAGTTCTCTTACACGGGTGTGGATGCCCTTACGTTCAGCAAAGTTAAGAATCGTTTTTACAAAGTGAATTGTTCTATAGAGCGTATTTTCACTGTAATCTTCTTCTTTTCCAAACACCAAAAAATTCTTGATGAATTCTGAATTGAGCTGTTCAATGTATAGTCTTTCAGCCAGATGTCCTTCAAATTTCTGTAATAAGTTAAAAAAAACTTTATATCGCTTATAAGTTGAATTTGAGATCAGTTCTTCCTTTGTCCTGATGTACTGCTCCATAAAATAAAGCAAAGTCATATCAGGGTAGCAGCTGGGTTTTGCAAGGCAGATATTTTTCACTGTTTTTGAAAACAGTCTTGGGCTTATCAGTTTTTTCTTGCTGATGCGTTGGCTATAATATTCTTTGATCTCTACTTTGAGATTATTTATTTTATTATTAAGATCCTTATATTTTTTAATATAAATATTCTTCGGGCGTTGTTTTTCCTTATCCCATTCGGTTTCTAAAATACGCAGGGGCATGTGCGCAACAAAGCAGCTTCTATTAGATTCATCTGTAAATTTTAGATTGATATTTCTTGTAGTTCCGTTATTTGAAAGAAAAAACTGGAATGTCATTTTTGATAATTTAAAGAATTAATTATCAGCGAAATTAGAAAAAAAATAGTAGTCCTACCTAGACTACTTTTTATGGCAAAGATAAATAATTATCAATTAACAGAAAAATATTAAACCGCTGCAAATTAAAAGATTGAAATTAAATTTTTAATAACTCATTTAGACGTGATATATAAAATATTTCAGCAATATGCTCGTTTTATTGAAAAAATATCAAGTATATACTATAAATCAATACATTAATTTTATTAGTGGTCTAGGTAGGACTATGTTTTAACGAAAGCTATCCAATTACAGCGTGAAAACGCTTAAAATAATAACCAAAATATAAAGCCGTGAAAAAAGAAATTGTCCTTATAGGTTCCTCCATGATTTTTCTTACTGAAATACTGAAGATATCCTGCAAATCTCATTTCAGGCATTTGGATGCAATGAATTTGCACGATTATTTGAGATTTGATTCTACTTTAAGAATTCAAAATATCTAAAGTTAATGGCAAATTGCAAACTTGACAATAAAAAGTACATAAGGCTATTTATGTTTACGTTTTTATGCTTGATACTTCTTGATCTTTCAATGATAGCAAGTTGTATAATCATATCATTTAAATACAGCAATATTCCGGTAATTGTCGGAGTCTTTCTTTTGCTGGTTTTCTCGTTGGCATTTTCTGCAATACGTGTTGTTGAATTTGAGAGTTCATATGCACAGATAAAGATCAGGTATTGCCATCCTTTTAAAAGATACCATCATGGTATATTAAGGGAATTCCCATCAGTAGGGCTACAAAACTGCGCAATTGAAAATTCTAATCTGACTATGGTCATAAAAAAAAGTGATGGCGATACAGAAGCCATCTCTCTTCGCCTCCATGGGTTAAGCACCGATGAAGTAAGAGAGATGGAGAGGGCTTTACGAGAAATAATTAGAAACGCATAATAACAATGAACATTGATTTTAAAGATATTCATATAGGTTCCCTTATACAAACCCGTGTAACGGAAATGGGCATAGATATGAATAGAATATGTAGCAATATGAAGCTTGAGGAAGAGGAAATTAATAATATGTATCAGCAGGATACATTAGAGACAAAAGTCTTGTTGAAATGGTGTAAGCTTCTAGAATACGATTTTTTCCGTTTTTTTTCGCAGCACCTCATACTATTTACCTCTCCCATGGGAGCGAATTATAACAGGCCGACTGATTCTGTATTACCGCAGTTCAGGAAAAACCTTTATACGAAGGAAGTGATATTTTACATACTCGAAATAATTGAAAGCAATGAAAAAACGCAACTTGAAGTGATCAATGATTACAAGATCCCTAAATCGACATTACGCAGATGGATGGCTAAATATAAGATCCGGTAAAAAATAAGTAAATGTATCTGATGGAAAATATGCCCGATTACAAAAGAATTTATACTGATATTCTGAACACCAGGTTTCAACATAAAAAGAAAGACTGCGAAAGCTTATTGAATAAAGAAACATTATCACATCTAGATGTGATAGACCTTAACACGATCATATTTGGGGCCGTCACTGCAGAAAGTTGGAAGTTTAATAAAAGGCATCGTTCTTATAATCAGGATACCATTATGGAAATACTTCAATACCAAAAAAAAAACAAATTAAGTAATACACAATTAGCTAACCATTACAAATTAAGTAGAAATACGGTAGCTCGATGGAAAAAGCTATTTGCCATATAAGTACAACTAAAATATTATAGTAAAAAATTATTAATAAAATTTATGGTCTTAACGAATAAAGATAAAGTAATATCAAAAATGAGGGTTTGGCAATTTCTTCTTGTATTTAATTGCTGTTTGGCAGTATGTGGATTTGTCTTACAATCTCTTATACCGGTGGAATTAAGATGGCCGTTACTCGGGATATTTCTTGTAATAAGTATATTAATCATTAAAAAAATAACAAGTCTTAAAGTATTTCAGTTTGAAAATAGTGGTTTCATATTTTCAATCAAATACTATCATCCATCAAAAAAAGGGATTGTATTTCCTTTAGTTGAATATCCTGTGCACAAATTACGCTCGTTTAAAATCGAAAGATCGGTATTTGCTGATATAATTGTAATCGATGTTGATTTGAAGGAAAAAGAAATGCCTTTTAGAATTAAGATCAAGGTATCTGATATAAATGACAGGGACTACCGAAAGATGATCAATTCCTTTTCACAGAAATAACAAGGTCTTCTCCTCTCCCCTATGATATATCCTTGATACCTGCTATCATTATAATTGGATTGAAAAAGATTTTTTAATGTACAATGAAGAAAAACCCAATAGGTTAAATACAAATTCCTTTCTGAAAAAGAAATTAAAATTATTGGTCTTAGCTCCTATTTCACCTTATCGTTATCCTTTCTAAAGGCTATTTTATTTTGTTTTTCCTGAATCTCACTTGTATTACCTATTCACGATCTTTTTTGTAACAAATTCACTGAAAAAGGAATCCTTATAAATACTTCCGATAGGTATTTCGTTTGTACCTATGTACACCGTGTTATTATCTACAGAATCGATATACTTAACATTAATGATATAGGACTTGCTTACTCTCACAAACATATTTTTGGGTAATTGGTCATAAATCGTTTTGATATTTATTGCCGTAATTAGTTTCTGATTATCGGTGTGCATCACTACATAGTCTTTTAAACCTTGAATAAAAAGTATATTATCAAAATAGACTTTAAAAATTCTTCGCTCTGCTTTCACAAAGAAAAAAGTGTCTGCAACCTGTTCAATATTATTGTCAGCATAATCCGCTTTGAATAATTTGGAGTAAGTGCGGGCTTTTTCAACAGCTTTTTGAAAACGCTCTAATTTTACGGGTTTTATCAGATAATCAATCGCATATACTTCATAACTTTCGGTAGCAAATTCAGAATATGCGGTTGTAAAAATTACAAATGTTTCTTTGGGAATGGTTCGGGAAAACTCAATCCCATTAATTCCTGGCATCTGAATATCAAGAAAGATTAATTCAACGGTATTGCGTTCTATAAAATTTGTGACAGCTTCAGGGCTGTTGAATGAACCTATTAAATCTAAATCATCATTTTGGTTAATCAACATCTCTATGGCTTCTCTTGCTAAAGGCTCATCATCTAAAATAATACAATTCATAATTTTATATATTTACCATACAACGAAAGACTCGTCTGCAATATTTGAATTTTCTTCTCACCACTGATCCTTATTTATCACCATGTAAGTTATAGCTGTATGGTCAAGGTTACACAATACTGTTCTGAATCATCTTCGATATTTAAACTATGTGTTGCCGGAAATAAAAGCTCCAGTCTTCGTTTGACATTTACCAATCCCAATCCACCTGTATTATTAACGCATCTAGATATAGGTTTTGAGTTGATGCATTTAAAGAAAAGTTTACCGTTTATCACATCGAAATATAGGTTTACATAAGAAGGCTTTGTTGCATCATTGTTGTGCTTGACTGCATTTTCCACAAACGAAATGAACAGCAAAGGAGGAATTTGCAAGCCACGCAAATCTCCTTCTTGTGAAATCAGGAAATCAAAACTGTCTCGTCTCACTTTTTCCAAATTTAAAAAATCTTCTAAGAAATGAATATCCGAAGTCAACAACACTTTATCTCTTGCACTGTCATAAAGTTGGTACCGAAGTAAATCGCTCAGCTTCATTAAAACCTGCGATGCTTTTTCAGGGTCTTTCTTCGTCAGTACATTGGCATTATTCAGCATATTAAACAAAAAATGCGGATTGATCTGGTTTTTCAGCTGTTCCAATTCTGCATAAGTTTTCGATTGCCCTAAATCGTAGATCAATTGCTTATCCATCATCCCTTTCTGAAATAGCTTTATGGAAGAGGAAGCAGCCAGCAGCAGCGCAGTAAGGAAGGAAAAAAGGGGGATGTTCACCCCATGTTCTTTATTAAAAGGATTGAAAAAATAGCCACAAATAGCTACTATAACCAGTATACCAATGACGGATAAACAATATTCAATATTTCTATTCCTGAACAAAAGCTTTGGTACCAGCACATACATATTTATATAGAATAATATAATAAAATATAAAAATATCACGACCGGATTGTCAATTACAGAAGTACTGTTATACAACACGGCACCGATAAAAGCAATGAACAGCAGATTCCGGTATATTCTGCGGTCAGGTGAAATCAGGAAATGAAAAAACAGGTTTTCACTAATAAGCTGTCGATGGGTAAAATCATTCATTTATAAAATTGTATAAAACAAAACTTAACATTTAAGCCTATGGTTTGATCTGCTTCTATACAATAGCAGCAAGTATTATAAAAACGTATGGAACAGGAATTATATTTTGTAGCGTCCCAACATTGTTTCCTATAAAAGATACTACGTTTTGTATAATTACAAAAAAACAGCTATTCAAAGGGGTAGTTTTGTGCTCAAACTACAATTGTTAAATCTATTTTTAAGATGAGATGCAAGATCATTTGTACACTGTTATTTATAACCATTTCATTCGGGGTTCATTCACAGAATAAAGTTACATTGAGTGGAATAATCACCATAAAGACAACCACCGAAACAATACACGGTGCAAACATTTTTATTCCTGAAGCAAAGGTATCAACAGTTACAGATGCGTACGGTTTTTATTCTATTACCCTGCCCAAAAGAGAATATAATTTGATTATAAGCTATGTGGGATTTGAGAATATTGAGGAACGTATCACTTTGATGGAAAATACCAGAAGGGATTTTTCGATGCTTGAAAAAAGCAAAACTATAGATGAAGTCGTGATAAAAAATACTGGTTCAGCAAGCAACATCCGAACACCGGAAATGAGTGTGAATAAACTATCTGTGTCTACCATTAAAAAGATGCCAGCAGTAATGGGTGAGGTTGATATTCTGAAAGCTATTCTGCAGCTTCCGGGAGTCTCCAACGCGCAGGAAGGTGCAACAGGCTTTAACGTTAGAGGCGGTTCAGTTGACGGTAATTTGGTAATGTTAGATGAGGCCGTTGTCTACAATACTTCGCACCTGTTTGGCTTTTTCTCCGTTTTTAATGCAGACATCATTAAAGATCTGAAATTATATAAAGGGGGAATACCTGCTCAATTCGGCGGGCGTACATCCTCTGTTTTGGATATTTACCAAAAAGAAGGAAACAATAAAGAATATCACATAGCAGGTGGAATCGGAGCGGTTTCAAGCAGGTTATCGGCGGAAGGCCCGATTATAAAGGACAAAGGTTCGTTCATAGTTGCTGGCCGCGCTTCTTATGCCCATTTGTTTATGAAACT
The DNA here is from genome assembly GCF_058790395.1 of Chryseobacterium sp. FW101-FHT12H09. Classification (NCBI taxonomy): domain Bacteria; kingdom Pseudomonadati; phylum Bacteroidota; class Flavobacteriia; order Flavobacteriales; family Weeksellaceae; genus Chryseobacterium; species Chryseobacterium sp. FW101-FHT12H09. The sequence continues at coordinate 718,031 of NZ_JBYTCP010000004.1, forward strand.
TGCTGACAATTCCAATTCCGTTTCTTTTTATGATCTGAACGCTAAACTGAATTATAAGATCAATGACAATAACAGGGTTTTTCTTTCAGCCTATTTTGGCAAGGATAAAATGGATTTCAACAATTTTTTCAGCAACAATTATTCAAACTCATTTTTTAATCTTCGTTGGAACCATATCTTTTCCGATAAATTTTTCTCCAACGCATCGGTTATTTACAGCAAGTACGATTATGGGCTGAAGATAAAATATGTTGGTATAGACTGGGTATCAGACATCCGTAATTATAATCTAAAGTACAATTTTACGCATCATCTGTCTGATAGGCTGGTTTTGAATTATGGCATCAATTCCATCTACTACCAATTCAATCCCGGCACTATAAAACCTCTGGATGCAACATCCCCTATCAATGCCGATCAGATTGAAAAAAAATATGCCTTGGAAAATGCGGTTTATATTAGTACTGAACAAAGAATCACTGACAAATTATCATTAAATTACGGATTGCGATATAGCAATTTCCTACGATTAGGGGAACAAAACATAAATAATTACACTAATAATGAGGCAGTGGTTTTCAACCCTGATTTACAAATTTATGGGGAAGGAACGCCAACTGGTATTACGCATTATAACAAAAACAAAAAGATTATCAGTTTTGGGAATTTAGAGCCTCGTCTGGCCATTTCTTATGTCATAGATGACAATCAATCCGTTAAAGGGAGTTATAACCGGATGAGCCAGTATATTCATTTAATTTCCAACACGGCTTCCGTCTCTCCACTGGATATCTGGGCACCGAGCGACCAGTACCTGAAACCAGAAATTCTTGACCAGCTTGCATTGGGCTATTTCAGAAATTTCAGCAATGGAAAATATTCCCTTGAAACAGAAGCATTTTACAAAAAAACCAAAAACAAAGCGGATTATATTGACGGTGCCGAATTGATTGCTAACAGAGCCATAGAACAAGTATTACTAAACGGAGAGGCTAGAGCCTACGGACTTGAAGTAATGCTGAAGAAAAACACCGGAAAACTAACAGGGTGGCTTTCTTACACGCTTTCTCGAGCAGAACAACGTACACCGGGAAGAAATGAGGACGAACCCGGTATTAACAATGGCAAATGGTATCGTGCCAATTACAATAAAACGCATAACTTTTCACTTACAGCTACTTATCAACTGACCAAAAAATGGAGTTTTGGTGGCATTTTTACCTACCAGACAGGGAAGGCTGCAACCTACCCCATCGGCAAATATCAGTATCAGGGAATCACAATTGCAAATTACGGAGCGCGAAATGCTAATTCACTCCCATCTTATCATCATTTGGATCTATCGGCAACCTACACGCCAAAACCTGACAACAAAAGAAGATGGAAAGGTGAATGGGTGTTTAGTATTTACAATGTTTACAATAGAAGCAATGCTGCATCCATTATGTTCGAGCAAAACAGAGAAACAGGGGTGAGCGAAGCAAAGAAGATATCAATTTTCGGTATAGTTCCGGGTGTAGCTTACAATTTCAGATTTTAATTCAATACTATGAAAAATAAACTTAAATACCTGGTTATTTCATTCTGTTTTTTTCTTCTGTCTTGCACAAAAGTAATAGAAGTAGATTTAGAAACAGCAGAACCGAAATTGGTAATTGACGCATCGATTGATTGGATAAAGGGTACGACCGGCAGTGAACAGAAAATCAAACTCTCCACCACTACCGGATATTACAGTACCCTATTTCCTACAGTTTCAGGAGCTGATATAGTGATAACAAATTCAGCAAATACTGTTTTTAGTTTTATAGAGACTCCTGGTACAGGAGAATATACCTGTTCTAATTTCCATCCTGTTATCAGCGAAATCTATACATTAAAAGTAGTTTTAAATAAGGAAATTTATACGGCAACCGAAACCTGCATCGGGGTGCCGGATATTGAAAATAATATTGTACAAAATAATACCGGCGGATTTGGAGGTGATGAAGTAGAAATCAAATACTACTATAAGGACAATGGAAATGAAGAAAATTATTATCTCCACCGTATTGTATCACCTGTTTCAATGTTTCCTGATTATAAAGCCCAGGATGACGAGAACAGTCAGGGCAACCTAATGCAGGAATATTTTTCTGACAAAGATCTGAAGGTCGGGGATCTGATAAACATCCGACTGTATGGAATTTCCAGAAGATATTATGATTATTTCAGAAAACTGTTAACAGCATCCGGAGCTGGTGCCGGCCCGTTTCAAACAACACCGGGCTCGGTGAGAGGGAATATCATCAATCAGACCCATTTCGCAAACTTTGCATATGGTTATTTCAGATTATCAGAAGTGTATGTAAAGGATTATACAATACAGTAATTAATTGGGTTTACAGATATTTTTAAGTAAAAAAACGAAAATTTTATTCTTTAATTAAAAATTTAATTTATCCTATTTTATTATTCTTATCTACATACCTCCAGCCCTAAATCCAAACATGCTGCTGCATGATTCATTTTATAATCTTTACACAATTTTAATAATTCAGTAATGTCTCTAATGCTACTTTTGCCCGACCCAACAAGTACAATCGACAAAAATAGGCGTAAGACTTACCTATTTAAAACGCATATGAATAAGCTACCAAAATATTGAATCAGTTTTTTATATATTTGTACTTTATGCAAAAACAACTATTCACATATCATACTTTAATGATTGGAATGATTGCCTAATTCCGGCTATTTTGTTTCTTAAATCATCAGCTTGGTAGTCACCATATTACCAATAGTTATTTGTATGTAACAAAGTATTCGGACAATAAAGGATCTAATCAATTTATTTCATCATTTTAAACTAGTCAGTAGTGAATAACTTATCATTATATGGTTGGAACAACAATTTGTTCCAGCTTAAACAAACCTCGCAATACAAAAATCTTTTTCATGGTCGTGTTGCTGCAGTAAACAGAACCAATTATGAAGTTATTGCAGAGAATAATCGACTATTGTGCGAACTATCAGGTAATGTACTGTATGGAAGTCCATCATTTGAACTTCCATGTACAGGTGATTGGGTTATCTTTCAACCTTTTAACGATAACAAAGGAATAATTGTCGATATTTTACCACGCAAACATACATTGTACAGAAGAAAGACCGGTACATTATCCGACAGGCAAGCTATTGCATCATATGTTGACAAAGCATGTATCGTACAAAGCCTTGATGCCAATTTCAACGTTCGCCGGCTGGAACGTTTTATAGTTCAGGTAGTAGAAGAAAATATTCAACCGATATTGATCTTAACTAAATCTGATTTGGAGTTTAACCGCCACCAAATAGACGAATCATTGAAACATATTAGCTGCCAAATGCCAATATTTTTCATAAGCATCCTTTCGCCCGAAACCATATTTCCAGTGCGGGAATCAATCAAGCAGGGGGAGACGATCGTCTTTGTGGGATCATCAGGGGTCGGAAAAAGTTCTTTGATCAACGCACTGTGTGAGCGGACAGTATTTCTTACTTCTGAGATAAGTAAATCCTCAGGAAAAGGGCGACATACCTCAACCCGAAGAGAAATGGTATTGATGGATAGTGGTATTTTGATAGATACGCCCGGCGTTAGAGAATTTGGTTTAGCCGCAGATAATACTGAAACATTAGCAGAGATATTTGATGTTTCAGATCTTGCAAAATATTGTCATTTTCATAATTGTTCCCATGTTAATGAACCCGGCTGTAAAGTTATTGAAGCTGTAAACAGCGGTCTTTTAGAACTGGAGGTGTACAGTAGCTATCTCAAATTACAAAAAGAATCTTTATATTTTTCTATTTCTGAACATGAAAAGCGCAAAAGAGATAAATCTTTTACCAAAATTTCGGAAGAAGCTAAGAGAATAAAAAAGAAATAACCAATTTAACACAGGTGTTCCACTTTATAATGGAACACCTATTTTAATGATTACTTCTAGTAACCATTGAAATTTATTGGAATGTTAATATATATAGGAATATTAAAAGAATTTTACGGTTGACCGCCGAAGAAACTAGTTTACATAGTTTTTTTTATTTCTACTGCTTGGCAAGTAATATCTCACTTTTATCTAGTTACATTACCTAATTTATGCTCTGCTTGGAGGGACTGACGTGATAAGTTGAAAATTTTTCTTACTTACAAAGTAACCTTGAGATTTTTAATAGAATTACATATATAGTTTAAGAATTCTTGGCTACTAATTAATTTACATTCATTAATAAAAATTGAAGATATGTCTACAATTCCAAAATTCAAAAACAAAAAAGGATCTTCTTGTAGAAGACCCTCTTGGCGGGAGAGGTAGTCCTGTTAAACATTTAATTTTACATAATAAGTATAAAGTGAATACTATGGAGGATGAAGATAAGGTATTCATAACTTTATCCCGTACAGATTTAGCAAATATGGCAGGTATAGCAAATGAAACATTGGCACGCGTACTTCATGATTTTAAAGAGGATCATCTTATTTTGATAAAGAGCCGTAAAATACAACTCTTACATTTAAAACAATTGACTCAGATTGCTAATTTTTATTAATGCATGAGCATTTGCTATTAAATCCTATCCGTTTAATGTCAGGTAGCTAAATATCCTTCTATTCAACAGGATTATTCACTATGAACCTTAATTAGACAGAACATTTAATGATCTTAAAAAAAGCATTCAACTTAGATTGGCACAGTATTCTTATTATATAAAAAAATAACATTATGAATACTATAAAAAAATTAGGATTATTAGCGCTAACCGGATTATTTGTTTTTTCTTGTGCGCCACAATTTAAACCTAATGGAAATCATGGACTTCCACCTGGACAAGTGAAAAAAGTAACCGGAGCAAAATCTGCTAAACAATATGCGCCTGGTCAGTTAAAAAAAAATAGATAAGCGATATTATATACTGAGTATAATCTCACTGATTTTTCTCTTATTTAGTAAGATGTAATTTTGATTTCTGTAAATCAGTTTTTGAAATTATAAAATTGTTTGAGATAAATATCCATTACACATTAAGGCTTGAGTAAATAAAGCTATAATGACAGTAATTTTACTTATTCGTATGTCAGAAAAAGATTAGCATTAAAAATCATTTCTGATTTCTGACCAACATTTCAATATTTTTTAAGAATTACAACTTATACTAAATATTAATACATTTCAAATTACCCTTACTTATTAATATTATATCATTTTCAACCATCTTACAACAGCTAACTTGCTTGAAATATCATACATTTGTAAAAACACCTTTTCAAACAAAATTACCATTGAATTCCAATCAAATGAGAGCTTACCAATCTATTTTATTTCTTATCATCCTACATCTATTCACCTTAGGAAAAAGCCAGAAAATATCCGAAGAACAATTAAAGAACGAATTACACAACATCCAAGACAAGATCGGCAGTACAAGTGTCGTAAGCAATACCATAAAACAACTGGAAAAAAGCTACAGAACTGCAAAGGAAAATAAATACAATGTTACATTCTCCATTGGTACTGAACTGGTGCGAACATATTCAAGATTGGATAATTCGGAGAAAGTCATTGAGCTTGCGACAGATCTAGAAAACCACATCAATGAGGATTCACCGCCAGAGGAAGTATCCAATATGTACAAGATGAAGGCAAATTCATTGGGGGATTTGGGGTTTCTGGAAGATGCCCACAAAGCATATCAGCTTTCAAAAAGATATTTGGGAAAAATCAAGGACAATGATGTGCGTCATTATTACAGCAGCTTATTTTATTCCAACTATTCCCGTTATTTTGATCAAAGCAAAAAACAATCTGATTCCGTACGCCTATATCTCATAAAAGGCTTAAGCGAAGCAGAAAAAATATCTGAAAAAAAATCAAGTATATCACTAAAAAAGAAATATGATTTGATTCTTTCCATACAGGCAAACCTGACATTGTATTATTTATGGATCATTCAGCCCACCGAACCAAGGACAGCAGAGACATATCTTTTAAAATCATTGAAGATTGCAGAAAATAGGGAAATAAGTTCACTCAATAAAATGAACCTATACAGAACGGCTGGTGATTTTTACTTTGACCAAAAAGATAATGACAAGGCCATACACTATGCTCAGAAAGGCTTAGAACTTGAGCAAAAAATTTCATCCCCTTCCAGTCGGGAAAACTTCTACGAAATCTTAACGGAGGCCTATTTGGCTAAAAATAATACTCTTGAGGGAAAAAAATACAATCAACTTCTTACAGAGCTCAGGGACAGTATTAAAATTGCAGAAAAACATTCGGTGAATAAAGTTACCACAGCAATTAAAAAAGAAAAGGAAAAGGAAAAAAGCAGCAGCCTTAGAAACTACTTATATGTGTTCTTCATTATAATAATACTGGGATGTGGTGGTGTTTGGTACTATTGGAAAAGCAGGAATAAAGTCTTACAACAGAGATTTCAGGAACTCATTACCAAAATAAAGCATGAGTCAGAAAACCAAAAGAATGAAATGGAGAAGGATGGAGAAAAAGCAGTAAAAGCTCCGAAAACAATTGCTGAGGAAACGGTCAATCAACTATTGACTAAGATATCCAAATTTGAAAAAACAGAGAAATACCTGAAAAGTGATATTACAATAGCCAGTATGGCAAGTAATTTTGGCACCAATACAAAATATCTTTCAGAAGTCATAAAATCCTATAAGGACAAGAACTTCAATCATTACATCAACAGCCTTAGAATTGAATATATTACCAGGAAACTGTATGAGGATGCAGTATACAGAAAATATAAGATTACTTCTTTGGCGGAGTTATGTGGCTATGCCAATCATAGGGTCTTTCAGACAGCATTTAAAAAAGAAACAGGTCTAACTCCCTCAGATTTTATTAACAATCTGAAAAAGAAGACTGAATCGGAAATACTGTAATACAAAACAATTTGAAAAAGTAATAGCACCAATACACCTTAATGCACTTTTGCAAAAAAAATCTATTCAATCTTTTAGCATAAATAGGGATTTGTATGCTTCAATCAATGAGCAGAAATCTTCTTGGTGAACATTGCAAACCGATACCTGGCTTTGAAAACGGGTATGTCATTTCAAACAAAGGAAGGGCAAAATGCCTTAGTAGCTGGACGACAAGTAAAAAATAAAAGTTTTTGGAAAGAACAAATTATGTCCCTTAATATAATAATTAAGGCTGGTAAGAATAAACCGTATTTTTATATACGTGTACATCGTGAAGAACTAAGCTTAAATTAAAAGCCAGAATTTCTTTATTTAAAGAAAAAGATAAATGAAAAAACCCTCTTGAATTTTAATCAAGAGGGTTTCATTAATTTATTTTGATAAATCTGCCTTATTTTAAAGGAGATGACACTCAAGTATTTCTAGTTTTGATAATAAAACCAATCTGTTTTATAATCGCTACACCCACTAAATAAATAGGTGTCAAAGGCTAATTTAAATCTATACTTTTTCTTTTCTTTGAAAGCCTTTGAAATTCTTCCGGGAACAATTGGAATTCGGTATTCCTTAGACTCTGCACTTTTAAGACATGTCATTTTCCCTAAACATTTCTCAATGTTTAAACAGCTCGCTCCATCAAAACTAAATATAAAATAATCAAACAGAATTTTCTTTGCAACAAAGTTAGTTTATTAAGAAAAATCAACTTATCAGATGTGTGTTGGGGAATGGAATGGGTCCAATTTATTAGATTTCAGTAATTTCCTTTTTGTAAAAACATCTACGAGCAAAAAAACATGAAATAAGTAATGATTGGTAAATGCTTATAATATAAACAAAGAAGGGAGTAAGTAAGATATAAGAGAACTAAATCGGTTCTCTTTTAATTTCCTAACTTAGTCTAAAGTTGTATATCCTTACCTTATTTTAATTTTAGACGGCTATTCTTTTTTCAGATCACCAAAATCATGTACTTTGATAACTTCTATATGATCACCAGAAATTTGAAAAACATCTATAGCTTCTCTATATTTATCTTCGTTTTCTGTGTCTAATGTCCTGAAATATACCCTTCGTATATTATTCTCTTTTATTATAGAAATAAGAATAAACCAAGTATAATTGGAAGCTCCATCAGGCAAAACAGCACTAACACTAGCTTTTTCTAAAATTAAATAATCAGCCCCTGTGAACCATTTTTTAATAAGTTTTTTGTCATCAATAGGCCTTTCATTAAATTCTAAAGCAGCTGCTAATAAAGGCTTATTGGCAATATTAAAACCTGTATTGAATTTATTAGCATAATAAAATAAGATAGCTCTTGTGGGCTCATCTAATGTTTTGCAGTACTTTTGATCAATGATTACTTTTCCTGTTCCTATTCGGGAAAAAACGACGGTACTATCAAAGCTTTTGGGAGCTTTCACAGTGACAATTGTATCTAGAGGACTAGAGTTTATCACTTTAGAAACATTGTGTTTATTGCAAGAGACTGTCAGTAAGAATATGACTTGGACAATAATAATTTTTATAAAATTGATTTTTAAATTTTTTTTTCTGATTCTCATAAATTATTTTATATATATATATATTTAGAACAAAGTGCAAACTTAATTGAATAATGTTTTCTCTGTTTAGAATATTCCAAAACCTACCATCTACAGTTGCAAGTTTTATTTTATTTATAGACTCTAAAAGTTATTATTCCTTTTTCTCATTATTCATAAAGTCAGTTATTCTATTTAAATTTATCTAAAGTTTCAACGAAGTTGTCTTCATCAGGAAATGGACTATTTAAGTTGAAAACTTTCCCTTTGGTATCTATGATGATAAATCTAGGAATTGTTTGAATCTTATACCTATCCATAAATTCTTTTGCATCTGACAGCCAATATTGTGGTACTTTAGAAGGTTTTGTTTTCAAATAATTCAGCCATTTGGTTTTATCCTGATCCAAGCTGATTGAAATAAACTGGATATTGCTGTAATAGCGATACTGATTGCTTCGGGTATCAAATATCGGACGAATCTGTTTACATGGCCCACACCATGTCGCCCACAGATCTATGACCACATACTTTCCTCTGTATTGAGATAGTTGATGAGCTTTTCCTTTATTATCAAGGAGTTTTAAATCTAAAAATGGAGCTCCTTTTTGTGAGATGTTAAGCTGTTCGTATTTAGATTTTACAAAATTTTTATAATCATTACTGTTTAAACCTTTTATTTCTTTGATAAAAAGATGGGTTCTTAATGTAATGTCCGGCTCAAACTCCATACTTTTCACCAGATGCTTTGTTAAAAGGCGATCTTTATTAATTCCATTAGGTAGGGCATTTAATTTTACAAAAAGAATACTGTCAGCATTTGATAATCTATCCTTATCAGTAAGCATTTGATCAAGTTTGTATTGGATATAATCATCATTTTTGCTTAATAATAGAGTTGGGTTTTTAATTCCTGTATTTAATTCTGTCAGAAAGGAAGCTGGAGGAGCAAATTTAGAATCATCATAGGAAGTCATTTTTCTATAATTATTAATCTCATTCAAATATTGAATAGCAAGCAACTGTTTTCGGTATGCTTTATATTCATCTGAAAGTGCATTATTCTCTGCGTCTGTATAATTTTCAAGTTTATTTATATTATTGAGCCAATCAGATTGAGCCAGCTTATAAAACTGGATGGGATCATCATTAAATTTTTGCTTCTTAACAGCATAGGAAAACTGAGTTCCAAACCCGTCTTTCTCATCTTTGTACCTCTGTTCTGCAGATCGGTTAGAATTAAGATAATAAACAATATGCATTGCATTAAACGTGATATCGAAATCAAACCAATCCCCATTTCCCATTAAAATATCGATCTTTTTGTTTCCAAATTCAAGACTGTATTGATCAAATGGTATGTTCCTTTTTGTTTCCCAAAAGAATGTTCCATTTTTTACAACTGCACTACCAATCTGTTTATGTAATTCTTTAGAGAAAATCTTTATAGAATCCATTTTCAGATCTGTACTCAATTTCCCTTTGATTACAATCCCCTGTTCATCAATATGATAAGCTCTGGGTTTTTGTAAAATAAAAAATATCCCAGCCATTACTACCACAGAGAATGCTGAAAAAATAACTTGTTTTTTATTCCTTAAGAAAGCTGTTTTAAATTTTTTTCTGTGATACCAAAAATAGCCAATTATTAAAAATACAATCGCCCAAAACAGGCTTAAATATTCACTATATGAAATAAAATGGATAATGCTCCTTATATTAGGGGATTGCCATAGAAAATACATCGAATTATAGGGTATGTAGGGAAAACCTACTTCTTGTAGGGCAGAATATACATTAAAAAGAATTCCAAGAATTCCGACAAGAAAAGACCATATAAAACCAGGAAAAGCAACTGAGATACACAACTGAACTGCTGCAATTCCCGTCATAGTAACAAAAGATCTAATAAATGTTTTTATGATCCAAAATATATCAAAAGTTAGCAGCTTCGTTACGTTCGGATTAATATAATAATCAAGTGATGAAAAAAGAATATTTGATATAAAAAAAGAGGTTAGACATAAAAAAACCAGTATTAGTAAAACCATATATTTTGAAAGATATAATTGGAATTTACTGATCGGCTGTGTTTCCATAAGTTGCCAACCATTATTTTTATAATCAACCTGAGCAATTCTACTTGCTGAGACAATAATGATAAGTACCAAAAGAATTGAAAATGGCTTGAAACTGCTTGTTATTGAATTCTCAAAAATAGAGAAAGCCAGACCTCCCTCTCCTTTAAAAACAGGAATAAAGGTTTGTGCTAAAAAAGTTAAAATTGGGATTAAAGCCCCAAAAATCAGTGCTGAGTATACCAATCCAAGTCCTTTTATCTTTAGCCATTCAGTATTGACCAATATGAATAATTTTTTCATTTTGTGTTGATTTTTAATTTTTTGTTATTTCCATGAACCAATCTTCCAATCCTGCACTATTTTTGATCTCAAAAATCTCAGCCTCCTTCATCACCAGCATTTTATTAAACCTGATAATGTCTTCTCTGGACTGAACGGTTATTTCTATTGTGTTTGCATCAATTATTTTTGCTGAATAATACTCAGGAATACTTTGGACAAAATTGGCAGCATTATTCAACCCTATCCGTAAATGATTATGGCGGTAATGGCTATTTAATTCTTCTACACTTCCTGAAAACTTAATGGTACCATTCGAGATAATAGCCAAATGAGTAACCATCTTTTCAACTTCCTGTAATAAATGACTTGAAATAAATATCGTAATTCCCTGCTCTTTATTAAGCTTTAGAAGCAGCTCTCTAATTTCCAGCATTCCGTTGGGGTCAAGACCATTAACAGGTTCATCCAGAATTAAGAGCTCTGGTTTTCCAAGAAGCGCCATGGCAATTGCCAACCTTTGCTTCATTCCGAGTGAATATTTTTTCATCTTCATTTTTCTGCTATCCCAAAGATCTACCAAATTCAAAACCCTTTCGCATTCTGAATCAGGAAGGCCTCTCAGCTTAGAGAGAATAACAAGATTATCCCATCCGGATAAATGGTCGTAAAAAGCAGGGCTGTCAATTAAGCTTCCAATTTTTTGAAACCCTTCAGGATAAAGCTGAGATAACTTTTGGTTAAAAATATCAATCGTATTGCTTTCATCAGGAAGACTTCCCAACATTAACTTCATGGTAGTTGATTTTCCGGCGCCATTGGCTCCAAGAAAGCCAAAAACACTTCCCTTTGGAACGACAAGATTCACGTTTTTTAATATAGGCTTACTTTGTGTAAATCCATAGTTTAAACCTGAAATATTAATAAGATTTTCCATATGTTATATGATATATTAAATGTTATAAGAAAACATTTATGTTTATTTATGTTCCACAAACAATTAGGATATGATCTTACTTTCAGCCATTTTACCTTCATAAACACGTATTTCTTTTGACGGAAAATCAATCACTGTAATGTATTTACTTAACAATTCATAACCTACTATGCCATCAATATCGAAACCATGTTTTCTATTTAAATTTTTTAAAGAAGCACTATCAAAGCTATAAATCATATGATCATAACTGATATTATTGATGTTAGTTTGCATAATAATTCCTCTTGTAATCATACTTTCCCCATTAAAACCTTTGATAGGAGAATCCTTAAGATCATACACTGACTTTTCTAATTGTTTAAAATATTTCTTGTCCATTAAATTAATTGACGCCCCGGTATCTAACCCCATCTTATACTTATATCCATTAATTTCAATTTCAAATACAGGCATATGCTCTTTTAGTTCAAAAGATATACTTGTAAGAAGTTTACCATTTTCTTTTGTTTCCCTATCAAGATCTTTTTTTGTTCTAGCGTTTAATATATTACGCCTATAATCAAAAGTTAATTGATAATTGCTGAAAGCATTGAATCCAATTATCCCTGCCAAATTATTATTCTTTTTATCAATATGAGAAAGAGGCAGTGCAACAATATCAGTATTAGTCAACTTTATTCCCATCCAATTAAATGAGCTGATCCAAGTTGTTTCTACATTTTTAGATTTTCCTCCAATTCCATCAATATACATCTCAGAATCCTGGACATTTTCAATATATATACTTTCTGAATTTAAAATCAAATCACTTCCAAGACCACTATCCAATAAAAACTGCCCTTTATGACCATTTAAATCAGCGTCTACAAAAATTAACCCATTTTTATTTGTGAAATTTGTGATGAACTCATTAGGAAATAGTAATTTTTTTTTTCTTTTTCCTTTCCTACTATTCTACCAAAATTAATCTGATCCCAATCTTGTAGGAACATAGAACTTTCATTTTGTAATAGAATACTATTATAAGCGAGAAGTTTTATTGCATAAAATTCTGCTGAAATTGTTAATATAATAACCAATATAAACGAAATGAAATCTTGTATGTTCATAATATTTTTTTCAATTGTGCTTTAAATATTGAAATTCTCTTTTTAATTTATTTTCAATAACTTAATGATGCAAATTTCACAAGAAAAAAAAAAGATCTAGGTTATCAATTAGTTATATAGTGTTAAATAGTGTTATCACTCTATATGTTTTATTAAGTGCAATCAGTAACTTAGAATTTGCTTAATTAAGAATTAAGAATTATGAATACATTCTTTATACAATTCAGAAAACCATTATTAATAATAACAGTCATTGTCGTTTTAATCTTTCAGGGATATTGGCTAGGGAGCAATTATCAAAGTAAAAAGCAAGAACTTATGGACCGTGTTAAATCGGAAACCGTTCAGATATTACTTATAAATATGTATAATGCACCCAAAATTGCTGAAGCATTAAAAAAACAAAAAGTGTCTAAAACTGACATTATTATCACACAAAATACTCTGAAATCCGGAATTATAAAAAATAAAGAAATGAACCTTTCAAATAATAATGTATACTTTAGAGATAAAGCCTTGGATAGTGCTCTATATTATTCATTAGAAAAGGTGCTTAAAGAAAAATTAATTGATAAAGGTATTGCGATTAATGTATATTATGAAAAAGGAAAAATATCCCGAACATATCCTGAAAATCTTGAAATAACAGATGTGGGAACTACTAAACCAATAAATACATTGGTAAACGATAATGGTACATATCGTATTCATATTCGTGATATGAGGGTTACGGTCCTTAGAGAAATAAAAGGAGCTACTAATTTTTCAATTTTCTATGTGACCCTTTTTCTTGTTACTCTTTTTGTGCTTTTTCGAAATTTGACTTTTAGTCAAAAGTTGTTAAAAAGCAAAGAAATATTCACCAGAAATATGACTCATGAACTGAAAATCCCTATTTCTACAATATCTATTGCTGCAGAAGGACTTGAGAAGTACAATATTGTTACTGAGCCAGAAAGTGTAAAAAAATATGCACGAATAATTCAGCGCTCTACTCATCAGCTTTCCTCTCTTGTAGAATCTATTCTTCAACATGCCAGAGCTGGCAACAATGATGAAAAATTAGTTTTAACTAATATTAATTTATTATCTTTATTAGATGATGTAAAGGAAACTTTATCAAGTATTATCATTAAAAAAGAGGCAAAAATTGTATTTGAAAACATTAAGGAAAACATTGAAATAAAAGGAAACTATGAACAATTAAAATTAGTCTTTTTAAACCTAATTGATAATTCATTAAAGTATTCTGAAAATAATCCTCTAATAATAATTACAGCAGAAAAAGTGAAAAGTTATTTCCTAATAAAAATAAAAGATAATGGTATTGGAATTCCTTCAAAATATGCAAAAGAAATTTTTGATCCCTACTTTAGAATTACCAATGATGATACGCATGATGTGAAAGGTTTTGGATTAGGCTTAAGTTTCGTAAAAAAAGCATTAAAAAATCAACATGGAGATATTAAAGTTTTAAAACAAGAATCAGAAGGCACAACCATGGAAGTAAAAATTCCTTCTTATGAATAAGTACAGACTACTATATTTAGAAGACGATCCTGATTTGGGAGAAATAACCGTAGATATGCTTTCCCGAGAAGGTTTTATTGTGAAATGGGCTACCAATGGCACTGAGGGGCTAGAGGTTATGAACAATGAACCTTTCGATATTATTGTAGCGGATATTATGATGCCAAAATTAGATGGTTACACCTTTTTAAAAACCCTAAGAGACAGTGGAAACAATATTCCATTGATTCTTCTTTCTGCCCGTGTTCTTACAGAGGATGTTTTAAAAGGATTTTCTATTGGAGCTGATGACTATGTAAAAAAACCATTCAGTATAGAAGAACTTATAGCAAGAATCAACAGAATTTTAAAGAATTCATCTACAGTTTCTCCCGTTTTAAATGAAAAAAAGACAATATCAATTGGTGACTATGAATACAGTCCTCATTCCTACAAATTAACGCATAAAAAAGAGTCTTTCAATCTTTCCCCCAGAGCAGGCAGAATTCTTTATCTTTTAGCAACCAATAAAGAAAATTTCCTTCCACGTAAGGAAACACTTATAGATCTCTGGGGTGATGACAATTTTTTTAATGGCAGGAGTCTGGATGTATTTATTTCGAAATTACGAAAACAACTCTCACAAGACCCTCGAATTGGTATCATAAATATTCGTGCAATAGGTTATCGCTTAGTAATCGATTAATAAATATCGATTAATGTAGGTTGAACCTAGCTAACCACAAAAAAGATTGAAAAGATATTTCCTATCTATATAAGTATTTCATTTCTCCTCCAGATTTAGACAAAACTCAAATTATAATAATTAAGACTGGTAAGAATAAACCTTATTTTTATATCCGTGTAAATCACAAAGAGCATATGACAATACTAATGATTTCAAAGTTGTTTTATTACTGTTTTGTAGAAGAATTTGATATGAATAATAAACCTCATTATAATTAATCAAAGTGAACCATTGTGGGATCTCGATATCACGAAACTCAGATTACGCACCAGAATTTCAGGACCTCAAGAAAAATAACACATATAACATGGAAGCCTATACTATTAATCAATACATTAGAAATAACTCTTCCAAGTCCTATTAGACCAATTTTCCTAAGGTATTTTTCGAAGTTAGAATAATGAAAGAATTAAAAAATAAGAAGGAGCCTCCTTTTATTTATCTGAATTTTGAATGATAAATTATTATCTGAATGAAAGATAGAAAAAAGAATAAATGCATTACAATATATGCTGTCGGAGACCAAAAAAAATTCTTTTAATTTTAAATTTAGTCCTTATTATTTCTAAATCAATCTACTTTTGCATTCCCATCATCCTTTTTGCCCAGTTCTGGTAGATAGGAAACCAAACTTGATCTCCATTAGAACCATTGCAAAGTATGACAATACCGTTCTTTGTTGGTAAATCTAAAAACATGCCCGCGCTCCAGCCTTCATTTTCTCCTGTATGTCCAATTGTTCTTAGTCCTTCATAATTCATAAAACGGTACCCCAAACCACTTTCGCCCTGATCAGATAAAGGTAAAACAGGTTGCTCCATTAATGCCAAAGTTTCTGGTTTCAAAACCTTATTTAATTGCTGTGGATCGGCCATAAGGGATAACTCAGCAAAATGGGCTAAGTCCACAACTGTTGTCTGTAACCCTGCTGCGGCCTGTTCTGTAAAAATACGGTTCTTTATTGGGCTCCCTGAAGCATCATAGGCGGTTGCAGAAGTTTGTGTCATTTTTTCGGTCCATTCATAATCTGTATGTTTCAAGCCTAAAGGCTGGAAGACATTCTTTTTCATATAATCTGCAAACTTTTCTTTTGTCTTTTCTTCAAGAAGTAATTGTGCCAGGGTGTAACCACCACCTGAATATTCCCATTTCGTTCCGGGTTCACTTATTAGAGTGACCCATTCACCATTCCTTTTTGTTTTTCCTGAAAGGGATTCTTCTAAGCTCAGGAGTTGGGTTCCTTGTTCCGCACCTCCGTAGCCATGTACCGAAAGACCTGCTGTATGACTAAGCATACGTCGTAATGTAACTTTTGACACATCGTACTGGGATTCAGGCAATTTCCATCGGGTTAGATATTGATCAACAGGCTCATCCAATTTTATATATCCTTTTTCGGTTAGCTGCAGGAATCCCCATGCAGAAAATACTTTTGAAATTGAACCGATATTAAAAATAGTTTCCTTAGTAACAGGTTTTCTACTCTTCACCTCAGCAAATCCCATACATTGTATCCATTTGACTCTTCCGTTTTCAATAACTGCGACTGCTACACCAGGTACATTGTTCTTTTTCATGGCCTCCAATCCCAGCTTCTGAATTTCAGTATATAGCGAATCTCCTTGGTTAGTTACCCTTAATTCCTTAGAACATCCTATATCATATTTCATGGTGGTGCAGGAAAAAAGAAACAGTGGAATCACAATTAATAAAAACCTAAAGTTTTTGTCGCTAATTTTTGTATTGTTATTCATTGATATTTTGTTGATTTATAAATCTCAGGTTGTTTGGAACTAAAATGTCACTAATCTCCATTTCCTTTCTTGCTTTCGAAAAATTGTCAAACGACTCGGACTTAAATATCCTCTTCCGTTCATGTCTGTAGGCATAGCAGCAGTCCCCCCCCATTAACCTCCAGTGTCTGAGCATATTTATAAAATTAAGGAATAAACCTTTTGTTTACTACTTAAGTGTCATAATTTATTCATTTTTATTCTTTAGCAAACCTTTTTACATACCAGTATGTCAATAGTGGTAATGCGAAAATTTGAAAAAGGAATGTACATAAAGATATTAATCCCTCCAGATGGTTATCATTAGCTTTAATCATTAACTGTGGACCAATTGGCCCATTCGAAAACACTAAGATATTCACGAGATTCCAGCCTAGATGGATCGCTATTGGTAAATAAAGAGATCTTGTCGTCTTAAAAGCAAACGCGAGAACCCATCCAAAACCACCAGTCATAACCAGGATGATAAGCATTTGAATCGGGTTTCCAAAAGTACCATATGAAAACCAATGGTAAACACCAAATGCAATTGCTGATAATATACATGCCCATTTAGTCCCAAGCCTATTTATTGCAATATAGAGTAATGCTCCTCTAAAAATCAATTCCTCAAAAAGAACTGACTTTAATATCCACCATAGACTGTTAAGAATCATCTGTGTGGATATATTCTGGTTGCAAATCCAAAAATTATTGGCCCAATACACGTTTATGATATGATAAACTGAGCAAACCAAACTGGCCATCACAAGTCCTATAAAGAAATCTTTCAGCCTTTTCTTTGTTAACCTTAGTCCTAGGACTGTAAGCTGTTTTTTTTCCATTAACCGTAGCAAAAGCCACGATAAGAACAATATGATAATAATGCCAATCATAGTAAAAGCTTTTTTCTTTTTTCAAATATTAAATATAACTCAAGTATCTGAAAATAAAAAGTGTATATAATTATCAATGGATTACAAGTTACTAATGTATTCGTTGAAAATAACGAACCCATAGCATACAAAGCTTGCTATGGGTTCCAATTTTATTGTTTTCAACCTTAAAAAGCACCTCCCGACAGGTTTATTATTCCTTTTGTTTATTTAAGAAAGAATCCCCCTTACCTGCTTCAACCTAAGATTTTAAACTTCCAATAAATTGTTTCCATCCATCAGTACAGATCTTATAACATTCAATTTTAGGATGCAGTCCCAGATGTGTAAGGTTTAATTCCGTACTATCATTTTTACCCTTGATTTCCCAATTGATTGTAGTGTCGATCCATTCCGTCTGATTTTCCAATCCAGGAATAGCTACCAATGTTGCATTTCTAATTTTTCTGTGTACAGGATTTAGAATTGATTTTCGACTTTATATTTTACCAGTATTATACCGGATTTATAATCTTTCACTTCAATCAATTTAAGCCTTTGGGTATGTTCAATCTTTTGAAAAAGAGGTTTACCGCTTCCAAGTATGATGGGATGCACTGCTAACCTTAATTCATCAATAAGATTGAGGTTAAAAAAGGTAGTCGCTATTTTTGCGCCTCCATACAGCCAGATATCTTTACCTGGCTCTTGTTTGAGTTCCCTGACTTTTTCTTCAAGATTGGAATTAATAAAAATGGCATCAGTGCCATCATCTTTCATAGTTGTTGAGAATACATACTTGGTTTTGGTATGCATTAAATGATAGGCATCTTTTATTTTTTTGCTTGAATTTTCATCAGGCTGGATATTTCCCCACTTTTCATAAGCAATGCGTCCATAAAAGATAATATCTTTATCACTCAGGATCTCAGTAAGAATATCTCCAAGGTCAACCGTTTGGTCTTTTACAAGCCAGCCTAATTCTCCATTAGGACCTTCAATGAAGCCGTCAAAGGATATGGCAAGATTTAAAATAACACTTCTCATTTTTACAGTTCCCTTATTGAAAAGAAAATAAGATTGACGTAGAATTCAATTTAGTTAAGCATCTGGAATCTTCAGTTCTACCAGTTTAATCAGTTTTTCCAATGAGTCCAGCCCAAATGAAACCATAGGGTAACTTTCAATACAATATTTTTCGTCCATCTATTTTAATCTTATTCTCACTTTCCATTTTCTTAATAGTCCTTATCACCGTTTCAACACGCAAACCTATAAGATTGGCAAGTTGCTGTCTTGTATAAGGTACTTTAAAAGTTTTTTTATTATTGTTAACCTGGGTTGACTTCAAGTAGTCCATAACCGCTTTAATTTTAGACTCAGGATCAGCAGATGAAATATTAAAAAGCATTAAATACTTATAATATAGCCGATCTGCTATACACTTAAACATATCCATCATAACACTCTTATTTTGATTAATAAGAGTTAAAAAATTCTCCCGTGATAATTTTAAAAGTGTACACTCTGTTTTAGCAATGGCATTCATAGGATAAGGCTTCTCATTAAAGAGTAATGATTCTCCAATGCTTTGGCCGTCGGATAAAATATTCTGTATAAATTCTTTACCACCCTCATGGTAATTGTTAAGTTCTACAATACCATTAACAATCTGAAAATAAAATTTTGGTAGGTTTCCTTCATTAAAAATAATTTCATTTGGAAAGTAGTTTTCACACTTGCCTCCATAAGCTAACAAAAGATCTTCACTGATTATCATATCTTAAAATTTTTAGTTAAGTAATGAATATCTTAGTAAAAATTGATGTTTTTCAAATATCAAAAAATAAGCCATAATCATTTATCATTATTAAAAAAAGCCAAAAAATATCAACCTATTTTAAGATCGACATAATAGGATAAATAAGATGTATTTATTAATTTTATTGTTATTATCCATAAGATAAATTGAATAGGAATAAAGGCAATTAACTTATACTTTACTTATTCAAAATAATTACGGATTTTATAAACAACACCCCACTATGACCAATAGTTAATGATAAACAAATTAAACTTTGGTGCTAATATTGGTAGATAATTTAATAATTCCCAAATATTAATTAATATGAAAAAGCATATAATAATTGTTGGTGGCGGATTTGCAGGAATTAATGTTGTAAAATTTTTAAAAGGCGATAAAAGGTTCCGAATTACACTTGTTGACAAAAACAATTACCATTTTTTTCCACCTCTTATTTACCAGGTTGCAACATCTTTTATTCAGGCATCAAATATCAGTTATCCATTTCGTAGGTTATTTTCGAATTATAAAAATGTGAACTTCCACATGGGAAGTCTTATTAGGGTAAATCCTGAAATCAAAACTATTGAAACAGATACAGGAAATCTCGACTATGACTACTTAATTCTTGCTATAGGTACAGAATCTAATTTTTTCGGAATGGAAAATGTCCAAAGATGCGCTCTTCCTATGAAAAATATTGAAGAGGCACTTTATTTACGAAATCATATGCTTCTTAATCTTGAGGAGGCGGCACGGAATAAAGACGTAAAAAAAGCAGAAAGATTGCAAAATGTTGTTATAGCTGGAGGTGGTCCAACTGGTGTAGAACTCGCAGGAATGTTAGCTGAAATGGGTCGGTATATTGCTAAAAAGGAATATCCGGAAATAAAACTCAGTCTTTCCAATCTTTATTTAATTGATGCCTTACCTACTTTACTTTCCCCCATGAGTAAAATGGCTCAGCAGACTTCCTACGAATCCTTAAAGCAATTAGGAGTCAAGATCATTTTAAATGTTTCTGTAAAGGATTATATTAATAATCAGGTTCTTTTGTCAGATGGCAGCTCAATAGACACTGAAACATTAATTTGGACATCTGGTGTTATTGGGCGCGAAGTCCCGGGAATCCCTGAGAAAAGTATAGGAAAAGGAAAAAGAATTTTAGTAGATGCTTATAACAGGGTTGAAGGAACTGAAAACATTTATGCTATAGGAGATATCTGCTTGCAGCTTACTGATGAAAATTTCCCTAAAGGACACCCACAATTAGCCCAGGTAGCTATACAACAAGCAAAAAATCTGGCTGGAAATTTAATCCGCCTTGAGGACGAAAAGATATTTATTCCTTTTAAATACAATGATAAAGGAAGTATGGCAATCATTTCAAAGTTCAATGCTGTAGTGGATCTCCCAAAGTTTTCATTCAAAGGTTTTACAGCTTGGTTAACATGGCTTTTTATTCACATTATACCTTTAGTAGGATTTAGAAGTAAAATTCGTTTAGCATTAGATTGGTTTCGGTTATTCATAACAAATAATCCCTCAATAAGACTAATTCTATACCCTAAAAAAAATAACAATAAATGATTAAATGCTGTTACTTAACAAGCTTCCCAACTACGAAATAACTGCCGACAAAAACTTATTCCTATTTTTACTTCAGAACACCGAAAGGTGATCTGAAGCCTAAACCTGTTACTAAAAACAATTCAGCAAATACATATATAGAAGTCTTTCAAATTCTTACATCAATGATGCACAAAATATAAAATGTTGTATAAAAAATACCCCTGCTTGTATAAAAAGCAAACTGAAACTGATTTTGAAAATATATTTTTGACTCAGTTAGTCCTATCAATAATTTGAATAAGTTTTTTAATATTAAATTTCTAGTAATTTCTTCCAAACATAAATAAACTTTCCAGCAACATTGTTCAAAAAAACACAACTTATCTGAGGGTTCCTTCTTGAAATTGGAAGTCATCCATTAAATAATTAATTATGAAAAATATTCTAGCTCTATCAACATTGTTCTTTATCATATTCATTCCGTCGCAAACCCATAGATTTATTTATGAGCTACAGTATAAAATGGATTCAACAGATGCAGGTTATGAAAAATTGAATATGCTTCTGGACATCAGTCCAAAGGAGGTCAAATTTTATGGCCAAAATTTACTGGCAACTGATTCTCTAAATAAAAAATTCGGTACAAACAATAGCCACACCGATATGTCTGGACAGATCGTGAAAAGAAAAATCAACACGTATGATAACACAAATTTCATTGCGATTAAAGAAGGATATTATTCATTTAAAACATCAGACAAGATCAGCTGGATTATTTCGGATGAGACTAAAAAAGTGGAAAATTATACTCTTCAAAAAGCTACTACCCGATTTGGAGGAAGGAATTGGACAGCGTGGTTCTGCAAGGATATTCCTTTTAATGAAGGGCCTTATAAATTCCGTGGGCTTCCTGGACTGGTTTTTGAGCTTTGGGATACCAAAAAAAATTTCATCTATAATTTGATAAAAAGCCAGGAGCTTACAGGCACTTTTAATACTAATAATTTTGTAGAATCCAACTTTGGAAATAGAGCAATACCCATTAATGAAAAACAAAAAAACAAGCTGATTATGGATTTTTACAATGATCCTTTTGCTTTTGAAAGAAATAATTTCAGCAAAACAAATACTGACTTAAAGATTAATATTAATGGAAAAGAAATCCATACTCTTGATGAGCTGAATACCCAGAAAAAAAATATGCAGGAAGTAATAAGGAGATATAATAATCCTATAGAGATAGATAAAGCTGTTCACTACAAAGAATAACATTAAGAAGTCTTACTTTCTGACCGCTGATCAATGTGCTTGTCCAGTTCAAGCTTAAAATACTCCAATATAAACTCACTGTAATTGAATTGAACTTGTGTGGGAAGTGTATGGGTGTTTTCTTCAAGTTTCTTGGATAAAATGATTTCATTCTTATAGGCGAAACTAAAAAAAGAATATATTTTAAATCCTGAAGTTTCAACAGGCGTTGCATAACCGGTAACAGCAATCGACCAATCGGTTCTAAATAATTTCGCAACATTTATCGCCATTGTTTCAGCAATATGAGATGATACACAGTCACATTCTTTTGCTTCTATTTCATTAATATTTAAAAGCCTTACTTTTTCCTCTAAAGTATAAGCTGTAATTCCCCCTTTAAAAAATGCGGATGCATCCTTCATCTGTGAAAATGAAAATTGCAGAAATCCAGAAGTTACACTTTCAGCCACGGAAATACTTTCATTAACCGTTAGGAGGATCTGGCCGATATAGTCCAATAATTCTTTTTGAAGCTCCATTATGCAAGATTTGTATAGAAAAAGTTAACAATTATTTGTATCGATCGAAGGGCGTTTTATCTGCCTGAAATTTGGAAGTGTCTGATTCTTTTTTCGGAAGTTTACCCAGTTTCTCATAAAACTTATGCAATTCATCCAGTTCATCTTCCGTTAAATCTTCAATATCAACTATACGATTGCTGGCGTGTTCATGAGCTGAGATCAGTTCATTAAGTTTGATTTGAATCGCTTTTGAGTCTTTATTTTGCGCCTTTTGAATCAGGAATACCATTAGGAAAGTTACGATCGTTGTTCCGGTATTAATGACCATTTGCCAGGTTTCTGAAAATTTAAATGCCGGACCAGTAAAGGCCCAGACAATAACAAGAATACTTGCTCCTATAAATGCACCAGGGCTGCCAGTAAAACAAACAGCCCAATCTGCGAAACGATCAAAAAAATTCTTTTTCATAATAATAAATTTATAATTAATAGTCTAACAATACATTAGAAGTAACGATCACCTTTACCCCACTTTAAGGAGTTTCATCATGAGCCATGTCTACAGGTTTTGATTCCGGAGATCCTTTTTCTCTGAACCATATTGACAGAATAACTATTGCAGCAACAGATAAGAATTCACTCTGCCAGTTCTGAAAGGATTCAAACCAAAATCTCGACTCCGTCAAATATTCCAGAGCCGGAGAAAGAGGCTCATTTTTCAAAACCTGCTCTGCATTATAAGCTTTAAGACTTCCGTAAAAATGAAGCATAAAGCTCACTAAAAACAATATGGCAAAAGCCAGTGATAAAGAATGCTTATATATAGTAAGCCAGACTCCCCCTTTTTTTACCGGCCATGGAGCCCTGGAATGAGCGCGTGGCTCCTTATCAACATCTTCTTGTTTTTCCAGTGATTTTGATTCGCTGGATCCCTTTTGTCTTAATGATATGGTAAGTAGGACATATAAAGTCATTTGTAAAAATTCACTCTCCCAGTTTTCAAAAGTAGCCTGAATAAAATGCCCACTATGAATGTAATCACCCAAAGCAAGCAAAGGCCCTCCCTCATCTGCCAATTCTTTGTTTTCCGTGGCCCAGCCTGCGAAAAACTGACCAATAAGACATATAAGCATCAAGGAAAGAAAAACAATGCTTAAACTATTGCGATAGAAAAAACTATTTTTTTTTGACATACCATTTCAGTTTAGATTTTAATCCTATGTAAATCTTTTACAGTAGGACCAGTAAGCATTTTTCCATTAACGTTAAATCTGGAGCCATGACACGGGCAGTCCCAACTTATCTCAGCACTATTCCACCTGACTTCACATTTTGCATGTGGACAAGTACTTTTGAGAAGATGAATTTTGCCATTGGTCTCTTTATATACAGCATATGATTCACCATCAAATTTCACCACCTTTGCCTCCCCATTATTGAGCTCAGTCAAAGAATTTATTTTTTCAACAAATAATTTATCTTTCACAAAATCAAAAACAACACTTGTCTGCTCTTTTATAAAATTTGTGAAACCAGCTATTGGCTTTATCCTTGCCGGATCAAATAGCCTCTCATATTTATTAGAACCTTTTATGATCAAGTCACATAAAATCTGTGATGTAATGGTTCCAAACATCATCCCATTCCCCCTGAATCCTGTAGCAGTATAAATTTTCCCTTTACTGCCGGGCAATATTCCAATATAGGGTAATCCATCAGCAGGCTCATAATATTGACTTGACCAACTGTAAACAGCGGCTCCTACATCAAAATACTCCCTTACATAATTTTCCAGTTTGGAAAAACATTCTCCCGTATCATCTGCATGTCCTGTCTTATGGTCTTCCCCGCCTGCAATAAGTAGGTTCTCACCATTTATTTCCTGAACTCTATAGTAGTGGTAAGGATCGGTAAGGTCATAACCTAAGTCTTTTGAATATTCATTTCCGTTTAATCTAAAAGCAATAACATAACTGCGATAGGGAGCATTCATAAAATGAAGGCTATTGATACCCGGCGGGATATGGGTGGCATAGATAACATGCTGGGCATTAATATTCCCTTTTGATGATTTTAAAATGATCATATTTTCCTGCTCGTCATGACTTTCACAAAGACAATCATCTACTAACACTCCACCTGCATTAATAAATGCTTCTGCTAGAGCTTTAATATATTTTATGGGATGAAACTGCCCCTGATCCGGAATTACAACAGCTTTTTTAAAGGGAATTGGAAAGGGAATTTCATCTGTAAATCCTATCTGATATCCTACCTGTGAGGCAGCTTTGACAATATCCTCTAACTTTTTTTCCTGTTTATCATCTAGGGCAAAAAGATATCCGGTCTTCCTTTCAAAATCACAAGAAATATTAAACTCCCTGATATTATTCTTTATAATATTTTTCGCCTCTATACCAACATACTTAAGCAGTTTTGCATTGTTTAAACCAAAATCCTTAATTGCTTGGGCATAGGTTGTATCAAAAAAATCGTTTAAATGTGCAGTAGTTCCTCCTGTTGTTCCAAAACCAATATTAGCAGCATCCAGAACAATACACTTTTTGCCTTCTTTCTGTAATCTGATTGCCGTAGAAATTCCTGTAATACCAGCACCAACGATTGCAATATCGTACTGTTTTTCAATAGCCTTATCTAAAGAAAATTTTTTAATCTCTTCCTGCCAAATGCTTTTTCTTGCTCCATCCCTATTCATAACTATCTAATTTTTATGGTATCACTCTCAATTCTCGTATCATATGTATCATACATACTCTTAGATATATCATCTAGAGCACCGCAGGTACGGACAGTAAAATCCAATACACATGATGTTAATAAAATGGCTGTTTTCATTAATTATATTCTTTAAGAATTATAATTATTTATCCATTAACAATGAGTCCTCCATTTGGATGAAGAACCTGTCCGGTTATTTGTACAGAATCCTGGCTTGCCAAAAACAAAAAACTACCGGCGACTTCTTCTGGCGTCGCATTTCTTTGGAAAGGCGGCTTATTGGGATTTTCTTTTTCTTCACCAAAAGTTTCTTTTGTCAGAGGTGTTGCAACAGGACCTGGGGCAACTGCATTGATACGGATTCCCTTTGATTTTGACTGTAGTGCCAGAGAGCGCGTAAATGATACTATTGCACCTTTTGTCGCAGAATAGTCCAAAAGTTCTTCATGTCCCTGGTAGGCAACCGCCGAAGTAGTATTGATAACACTACTACCCTCTTTTAAATAAGGAAAAACTACTTTTGTCAATAAAATCATTCCGACAATATTGGAATCAAAAGTTTTTCTGATATTTTCCTCTTTTAGTTGTTCAATACTGTCTGAGGGAAACTGTACTCCCGCGTTGTTGACAAGTATATCAATACTTCCAAATTCTGAAATTACTTTTTCAACAGTCTTTTTACAAAATTCATAATCATTAATATCACCGCGGAAAATAATTGATTTTCTACCCAAAAGCATGATATCATTTTTAGTCCTTTCAGCATCTGTGTCATCTGTGTGGTAGATGATCGCAATATTAGCTCCTTCCTTGGCAAATAACAAGGCAACTGCTTTACCAATTCCACTGTCAGCCCCTGTAATGAGGACTGACTTATTATTTAGTTTTAATTCTCCCATGCTAATTATAGTTTGTGAAGATATTTTATAGACTGTTAAGTATTTCGTTCTATTTCAAGATCCCATACTCTATGCTGTGCAATTGCATCAATAAACTCTTTTTCTGACTGACCATCTGAAGCCTTTATTATAGCAGGATCCTCATGTTTTTTATGTCCTGCATTAGAATTAATATAAAGATTATCTGTACCTAATCCAAAATAAATAGCTTTACAATGCCTATAGGCCTCATTGATGAAATTTAAAACCAAATATTTGTTTTCAGGACTTAGAAGTTGTTTCTCAGATTTTTCTCCAGGGCACAGCAATAACGCATCAAAACATACACTTTTTATACTTGTCAAAGAGTGTTTTGGAATAAAAAAGGTACCATCAGCAGCCTTTACAGGTGCAATACTAGGGCCTATAATCTGTACCTGGGCACCTTCTTTTTCAAGTTTAGCTTTTAGTTTATTTGTCATACCCGCATCTACACCATTAGCCATAATAAAGCCAATTACTCTACTTTTAATTGTATCTTTAACTGTATTTTGCATACTCAAAGCATCTGAAAATTTAATTTTCGGCTCTCTTTCCTTGCTTTGTAATTCTGCAGGATTCGCATCTGCTGGTATACTTTGGTTAGGCTCTTTTAGTTTTGTCACTTTAACTCCTAATTTTGCAGCGACTTTATTAGCCAGATCCATGTCAATAAAAGCCAATTGTCCAACCAACCTCTCCCTGACAGCAGGAATGGTAACTTTTGTCAACTCAAAAACTAAAGCATTTTGAAGATGACGTTTTTCAGGCTCTGACTGGCTGTTATAAAATAATTTAGCCTGAGAATAATGATCTATGAAGCTTTTACTTCTGGCTCTGATTTTTGTACCGGAAACTCTCTCCTGATGGGAAGCAAAGCCTCCATCTTTCATCATGGCCTGAAAAGGACATCCGTTACCAATAGAATTAGGTTCATAACTTACTTTTCCTTTTACGATCTGTTGTCTCATATGACCGTCACGCTGATTATTATGTACTGTATTCAAAGATCTGTTAATAGGAATTTCGTGGAAATTTGGAGATCCTAATCTGGATAGCTGGGTGTCTGTATAAGAAAATAATCTGCCCTGCAGTAACGGATCGTTACTAAAATCAATTCCAGGAACTAAATGGCCAGGGTGAAATGCGACCTGTTCAGTTTCCGCAAAGAAATTATCCGGATTTTTGTTAAGGGTAAGGGTTCCGAAAATCTCCACCGGAATAACTTCTTCAGGAATGATTTTGGTAGGGTCAAGAAGGTCAAAATCAAATTTATCTTCATCTTCTTCCGGTATAAGTTGCACTCCAAAATCCCACTGAGGAAAATTACCGGATTCTATAGCCTCCCATAAATCCCTTCGATGAAAATCAGGATCTGTACCTGAAATCTTCTGTGCTTCGTCCCATGCAACAGAATGTACTCCTAATTTCGGTTTAAAGTGAAATTTCACAAAATGCGATTTTCCTTCCCCATTAATAAACTTAAAAGAATGAACACCGAAACCTTCCATCATTCTCAGACTACGAGGTATAGCCCGGTCGCTCATCAGCCACATAATCATATGCATACTTTCCGGCATTAAAGAAATAAAATCCCAAAAAGTATCATGCGCAGAAGCTGCCTGTGGAATTTCATTATCAGGCTCCGGTTTTACTGCATGAACCAGATCCGGAAATTTAATGGCATCCTGTATAAAAAAGACCGGCATATTATTGGCCACAAGATCATAATTCCCTTCTTCAGTATAAAACTTAATAGCAAAACCCCTTACATCTCTGGCAAGATCAGTACTACCTCTGCTTCCTGCAACAGTGGAAAACCTAACGAAAACGGGAGTCTCAGATCCTACCTCTGACAAAAACTTTGCTTTCGTATATTGCGATAGGCTTTTGGTCAATTTAAAAACACCATGAGCACCTGAACCTCTGGCATGCACAATTCTTTCAGGAATTCTTTCATGGTCAAAATGGGTTATTTTTTCTCTTAAAATAAAATCCTCCAACAATGTGGAGCCACGTTCTCCATCTTTCAAGGAGTTCTGATTGTCGTTTATTTTAAGACCCTGATTGGTTGTTAGTATTTTATTTTCGTTAGAAGTACTAAAAGAATCCAATTGATGCAGCTTTGGATCATTCTTATTCTCTTTTTTCATACTGATATATTTAAATAATTATTGGTGCAAATGCTGAATAAAATTAAGCAGCCCTGTGATAAGCAGCTTTATATCCATTTACAATCTATACTACGACTTTGAATGGGTTTTGCCTGCGAAATTCCAATCTGCCAGAAAGAAATAAAGGCTGTCCAATTGCTGAACTTCTCTCAAGGTTTATCTGAATTATCAGATAAAGTACCTCTTAAACACAGGTTAATATTAAATTTAATTTTTATTGTAAAAGCAACCCATTTTGAACATGTATTGATATAATGGTACACTGTTATATCAAAGATAGAATACAAAAACCTGATATCTTATGACCTGAATCATGTTACCACCATAAGATTCTTCATTTTTTAAATACCAATTTTTATCTTTTAAAATCATAATAACAATTTCCTTATAGATCCAATAAACCAATCCTGATTGCAACCAGACTCAATCACGAATCACCTACTATTTCAAGGAAATCATTATGATCCTAATCATAGGTATCAATTTATTAATAAATCTATATTTGATGTAAATCGTGATATACTGAACGATTCTAGTCTTAAAAGAAAAACACATAACCAAGCATGTCAGATTGAAGCTTAACTACCAAATTAAATAATATGAAAATCACAGACTTAAAAATAGAGAATCTCGTAAGATATAAGGACCAAATATACTCCCTTACTGAAGTATTTCAAAATGAAAGCAAAGAATATTATGTCAAAATAAGAAATACCAAAAGCTCTTTATGCATACCTGCAAAGTCAATTAGGCCCGTAAAAATTGATGAGTCTTGGTTAGTAAAATTTGGTTTTACAAAAACCTATGATTCTAAATATATCGTAAGATTTGAAAGAGGACAGGAATCTTTAAAATATGATTTTGATCTTCGTGACAGACACTCTATGACAGGTCTAAAACTTTATGGAAACAATATAAATTGCATATATGTCCATCAGTTCCAGAATCTTTTTTGCTTTTTATTTGGAAAGGAACTGATATGATTTAAACCTAAAACAACTATAAAATCATCATATATTAAAAGACAAAATATTATATACTATCATTATTCGAATAAAATCTATAGTATTTTTTTAATCTTTATTAAGGGATAAAATAAAACGTAAAAGATAACGACAATTAGCATATCAACAACAGACAACAGTAAAATGAAAACAAAAAGACATCGAATAATTGGTTAAAGACACCCCTATGATTACCACGAAATTTAACAATATGTTACATTTAATTAACAAACAATGAATTATATGTAATTTTAATTAAATATAACACTCAATAGTGAAAATACTTCATTATATTTGGTATGATTCTAAAAACCATGAAAAAAACATTTCAAACTGAGAATTTTATCTCAACAAAGAAGCTCGGCATATGTATGCCGAGCTTCTCTAATCAAATCGGTATGAAAAACTTTAATCATTGCAAATGATTTTGCAGTAGCTGTTAATAATAAATATTTTATTTTTGGAACTATTTTAAGAAATATCAGATAATTGTAAAGATTAAAGTTTACAAAAAGAATTGGATTAAATATGAGTAATCAAAACAGTAATTGGATTAAGGGGAAACCAAAAGAAACGAGTAACTATTGGGAAGATGAATGACAAGAATTAAGGAATAACGCAATGTTAGTACTGTTACCCATCAACCCATAGAAAAACCTAATCCTCCAGTTACTACTTATTAAAACAATCCTTACTCAGCGGATGGATATGCCTGAAAAGCCTTCAGGAAAAAATAAAACTCATTTTTGATTGAGTCTCATGGTTATAGTTTGATCCCCGACTTTGGCTGGGGATTTTTCATAAGAAAGAAAATCCACCAAAGGCTTTGGAAATAACCGATTTCAAAAGTTAGATAAATTTCAAAGCAGAAATAAACGGTTACGTGGACATTTATAACTCCTAAATATAGATTCTAATCTAAAAACTGGATGTATGTGTATGTGCCTATAATAAAAGATACTACCGTCTCGCTGTTCAGATAAACCTGCTTGGAATGGTGAATTGCTTGATTTCAACAACGATGTCTAGAAGAAATTTGAAATTTCGTAACGTTTGAGTAGTTAAAATAATACTAGTTTTTTACTTACGAATTCTTCGACCGTTGTTCGCATATTGGTACCAGATTTCATTGTCAGTTAAGCTTTTAATATATTCTGTATATACTTTATCACTGTTACATTTAAAAATGATTTATGTATAATTTTTTAAGTATCCCAATCCATATTGTAGAAAATAAAAGTGTCATGCAGGTGATTCCTAGACCAGCTTTATAAAGCTCAAAGCCAATAATACCACCCTTATAAGCAATTGTCAGAGCCAAAATGCCAAACTCCCCAGTTTGTGATAATAAAGCACCACCATACCAACTGCTTTTCCAATCAAATTTTAAAAGGCGGAAAATGATAGCAGATATGAGACTGTTGCTTAACAAAACAAAGATTGTTCCTAGAAAAATAATCTGGAAATGTTCGAAGAAATAAGCTAAATCGAGCTGTAGACCAATGGAAACAAAAAATAATGTTACAAAAAATACTTTAAAATAAGTAAGAGAATGTTCAAGCCAATTAAATATTTTAAATCTCCCTACAATTATACCAGCTACAAAACTACCCAATGCGCTACTTAGACCTACAACTTCAGCTAACAAACCAAATCCCAAGCAGATAAGCAGTCCCATAAAAAGCTGCAAATCATGATCATTTTCTATGATTTTAAAAAGCTTTGGAAGCCTTATCTCCTGTACATTTCTAATCCTTTTTAAAAGAAAATAAATGGAAATACACATTACTATAGGTAAGATAAAGTTCAACAAAGTAAATTGTTCACCACTCCAGACTCTTAATAATGTTAAAACCGGAGCAAGAAGAATATCCTGCAATAACAATACATTAAATATTGTACTCCCAAAAGTAGTATTTAGAATATCATGTTTCCTAAGTAGTTCACTGACCACTGCTGTACTATTGAAGAAGAACAGTATACTTATTAAAGCAATGCTTCTGAAATTCAGATCAAGCAAATATCCTGTTAGTAAAGCAAATCCACAGCCTAAAAGTATTTTCATACTTTGAGCTATAACGGGCTTAACGATCATATAACGTTTATTAGGGATCTTAATCTCCAATCCCAAAAAAAACATTAAAAATAGGATACCTAGGTGTCCGATAATCTCAATTTCTTTGGTTTTAGAGAAAATACCTGTGACGTACGGCCCCAATATTACACCAGCAATAATGTACGCAATCAAATAGGGTTGATGAAACCTTTTAAGTATAAACCCTAGAATTAATATAGTAAGACATAAAATACAAATAGACCATAACAGCTCATTCATATCCCTGAATAAAAATATAGTTTAACTAATGAATCAATATCACAGAACCCTCAATCTAGAATAGTTCTTAAATCCAGATAGTCAGGGCAGTTTTTTTCTTATAAAGTAAGATTATAAAAAGAAGACCATTTTTGATGGTCTTCTTTTAACTCTTGTGAAAATCCAAATAATCTTAAGATATCTGAATCAATTTGGGTGGTTTTTGCTTAGCTTCTTCTTTTTTAGGAATCGTAAGCAAAAGTAGTCCGTTTTCATATTTTGCATTGATATTATCCTGGTCAACAACATCCTTTGGAAGCTCAAAACTTCTTTGGAATGATAAATAACTAAACTCCCTACGGGTAAAGCTATCGTCCTGCATTTCGCTGCTATTCTGCTTAGAAGAAGAGATTGTCAAGAGATTACCATCTAACATTACTTCAAAATCATTCTTTTCCATACCAGGTGCAGCGACTTGCACCTCGTAGGCATCTCCGTTTTCCCTGATATTAACTGAAGGAACTGTGGTACTTGTTGATGAATAATTGTTGTTTTCCCAGTTAAAAAGTTCACGATTAAAAAAATCATCGAAAAGACTTGGAAGGGCTGAATAGCCATTCAAATTTTTTTTAATAAGATTCATAATAATGTTTTTTAAAGTTAAACAATCATTTTATAATAATCAGCCGGCCGACTGCCTTTAAAAACCAACAAAAAAAATACCACGGCAAACAAACTGTAATTATTGCAGAAAAACTGTCAAAATTTCAGCTTTTCTAACCTATTATTTAAAAAAAATACTTAAAAAGTAATATTTACTTCATCATCAGAGAAATTTTTGTAATTCAAATAAAAGAATATCTTCTGAAGAATCATTCGTCAAAGCTTTGTATAAATCGTCAATAATTTGAATAATTTTGGTACTAACATTCTTGGTTTGAACAGCACGCAAATAATACTAAAACTTTCAGAAATTGTGAAATTTTGGCAGTCCGATTTTAAGTTTAGGCCGGGAAATTTCAATGCTTAACCCTACTATTCTTCCATCAAAAGACATATTGAATAGCAGGAATAAAAGGAAGTGTTTAAATCAAAAGCTTCCCAGACAACAGGGAAGCTAAATAAAAAACTTGGAAACCGATGAAATATGCTGATAATCATTACTAACAAATTTAATATTGAGAATTTAAAAATATTTATGATTCGAATCATATTTATAATCTTCCTTATTTAATTCTATGCAATTTTTTACATCATTTGTGTTTTTAGTCTTCCATCAAAGAAGGTTTCTATTTTACATTCTTGGATTTTTTCCTCAATCTTTATTTTGGTGAAAAAAACCAGTCTATTTACTATTTTATTGCCACGATCTGACACTGATTAATATAAAACGTTTACTATCGTTAATGGTGAAAAAAACAAAAAATCCGGTTAATGAAAACAACAGATATATTGAGTTCATTAATCTTGATTAAACCACTCTTAAGTCATCTAAAATGCGTATATTTGGGTTTATCATTCTTGATATTCCCATAAGAATTTACCTAATAAATTATGTACGGCAACAACGGGCTTATAATTAGCCGAAGCGTTCCCTAAATATAAAATTAATGCAACAAATCATAGACGAAAAACAAGTCCCAATACCCTCTTTTTCTGAAGCAGTAAAATTTTGGTTCATCTTGGGATGGATAAGCTTTGGGGGGACAACCGGCCATATTACGATAATGCATTCCTTTTTAGTGGATAGAAAAAAATGGATCAGCAATAGCAAATTCTATCACGCACTTAACGCCTGTATGATCCTACCAGGGCCGGAAGCTCATCAGCTAGCCATTTACATAGGCTGGAAACTCCATGGCATAAAAGGCGGTATTGTAGCCGGCTTATTTTTCATACTACCATCCATGTTCATACTACTTGGACTGAGTTTAACATATGCGCTTTACGGAAATACACCCTTGCTGACCGCTGTCTTCGATGGATTAAAGCCTGCTGTTCTGGCTATAATTTTGTTTGCTACCTGGAAAGTAAGCCAGAAATCGTTGTTAACAACTTTCCATTTCTTTATTGCCGCAATGGCTTTTTTACTGTCCTATTTCGCTCATGTTCCAATGCCCTTTCTCTTATTGGGGATTATTATCTTAGGTATTGTGGTTTACCTTATTTTTCCAAAGTTCTTGATTCCGACTTCACGAAATAAAGAAAACAATGAGCTGGATATAGAAAACGAATATTTTATAAATTCTAATCAAGCTATCCCAAAAATATCTGCAAAGAGAATCACTAAGCAGCTGTTGGCTTTTACAGTCTTATGGCTAATCCCCTTTTTATATGTTTCTAATTTTCTGATTGATCCGACGTTTTGGCAAGACTCATCTCTTTTATTTACAAAAGCGGCTTTCTTAACCATTGGCGGATCCTATACCGTTATACCCTATGTTGCTAACCTGGTAACAAATAAATTGATGTGGATGAGTAAAGCCCAGATGATAGATGGTTTTGCCTTAGCTGAAACGACACCTGGACCATTGGTTATAGTATTATCCTACATTGGATTCATGACTGGATATAATCATTTTGGGGGCTCTTTGGCTATGGGGTCAATAGGATTATTCATCGCCTCTTATTTTACTTTTTTACCCAACTTTATTCTCATCTTTATTGGAGCGCCTTTGATAGAAAAAACGCAGGAAAATAAAATGATCAAAAGCGTATTATCTTTAATTACGGCAGCAGTGGTCGGTGTTATCCTCAACTTAGCTTTTTATCTGGGTGAAGAAATTTTATTTAACGGCCATGCGACTGGTTTAACCACCTTAAATTGGAAGTCATTTCTTTGGGTCATTATCTCATTGGTCCTGCTGCACAAACTAAAACTCAATATGATTTACTTAGTGCTGATCAGTTTATTGGTCGGTTTATTGTTTGGTTTATTCACAGTAAATAGCTTTTGGAATTTTTAAGACCATATAAAAAGCCACTGCAAAAGCAATGGCTTTATAACCTGAATAAGTATGAGCTTAATAGCTAAGTAAGATTTCTATTTGAATTTATTATTCATAAATCTACGCCTCTTAGTACTATATTATTTTTTCACCGCTGCCTTTGCCTTTTCAGACTCCATTAAATGGTGTTCCAAAGTGGGCAGGGTTTTGCTCGCAAATGATTTCAAGGAAGCCTCTTTTCCGTCAGAAGATTCTTTTTTGAATTCTGCTATATCTTTTTTATGATCCTCAACCATAAGATCACCATACGCTTGATCAAATTCAACTCCCTTTTTTACTTTTAGATCATCATATTTCTTCTGTTTTTCAGTATCCAATGCGGTAGGCAGGTTGTACCCTTTTGCTGATGCCCATTTTTTGAGTTCCTCATTGACACTCCTGTGATCTTTGACCATCATTTCTCCCAACGATTTAATACTTTTATTAGATGCATTAGTAGATGCAAGCTCTCCCATCATAACTTCCATCAGCCCGCCCCTTGCTGCTCCATCTGCAAATTTCTTGTCCTGGTCACTTAGAGAATTTGCTGCACTGTTAGCACTCGATACTGCAGTAGAATCACTACTTATTAATGCAGAATCCCCGTCAGTTTTTGCAGAATCAACAGGAAATGCAGTAGCAGTACTGTCAGTGGAATAGTTATCAGTCTTTGTTTCTTGTTTTTTGCATGCCGCTATTGCAATGGTTGCCAAAAGGGCTAAGATTGAATTTTTCATAATATAATGTAAATGGTTTAATGTAAAATTGAAATCAGGATAAAATACACAAGAGCATATTAAACGAAGATTAATGAGCTCCATCATAAAATCCTAATGTTATATATAGGACAAATAAGAACGATAAAAGCAAATGATCAGAAATTACAGAATGGCTTTCAAATTGAATTCTCCAGCAGTTTTTTATAACTCACATCTTGTCATCCTAAGCTTTAGTTAATTATTATTCGACTTTTAAAGTATCACTTTTTATTTTGAAATCATTCTTTTTTTTAGCCTCATCCTCCTGTAAATCACAAGGCATACATGAGCTAAAACTCAATAAGCATAATGCTAATAAAACTGTTGTTTTCATATTAATATATTTATGGGTTACTTTTGTCCAATCAACTAAATATTGGCCTTACCATCTTTAACCGACATAAGAAGACCTAAAATAATTAACACGTTAATTCTTATTATATCCGCTTTCAAAAACAGTCTATATTTTAAATCTTTAGACTGTACTATTAGTTTGATTTAAAATTATCCATTTGTTTTCCATAACTTTTATGATCCCAATCATAAAAAAACACAAACGTCTTTTCTACATTTGGAATATAAACTTTGCCCAACATTTTTCATTAGTTTATTAGTCTATCGCTTCCCATTCCTGGGAAGCTTTATTTGAAGAACTTTTTAGACATTATACATTTTACAGTTCTAGGAGCCTTTCGATTTTGAAAGGCTCCTTATTATATTTGGAGTTCTATATGACTCACCATCTTTTAAATATCATTGGTTTCAGATAATGACCTAAAAATATCAATCAATATGACTATAATCATAAAAGCATTAAAAACACCATTATTAAATTTGAACCGAAAAATTTGTCCACATTATTTCATCTGATTATTAATTTATTTGCTTCCTTTTCAAGGAAGCTTTTGTTTGAAAATTCTTATAATTCTTATTATTATCTCCAGGAGTCTTTCACGATTGAAAGGCTCCTTTATTATTATAAACAACAATGCGATACAGAGGTACTGGCTTTACCTGACTTGTGACATTATATTAAAACAGACGAAATTCATCACGGTTCAACTACATGGATACCAACATACCAGCAGTTAATAGTATGGATATTTCTGAGTGATTATAAGCACTCCCGTTACAAGGATGATCCTATAAATTTTAGTACGATTTACTAAAACTATCTCTAATCAATTGATGCACATCAGAAAGCTTGTAATATAACTTTCCACTTATCGTATAATATGGTAATTTTTTATCCGATCGGTAACGCTGTAATGATCTGGAACTAATTTTCAATAGCTGTAAAACATCCTGATTGTCGAGTAGCTGTTCGCCATCAATACTGTTTAAATCGTTTTTATTTTCTTTTATTTTCTCACTGAGCAGATCAAACCTTGTCATAATCCTCTCCATCCATGCAATAAATTCTATTTTATCAATATTCATGATATTTGGTTTTTAATAACTCTGACAAAGTTTAAAAAACACCGTGAAACTTTTTCGGTAGCTCATCGGTAGTACCGAACGATTATTACAGATTTTCTTTTAATGTTAAATTAAAAAGGCAACTTATAAGACCATAAAAAAATAATGAAAATCCATCCTCTCACTCTTCAATGAATGCTTTATTAAGGTTCTCTGTAAGAAGCTGTAAAAATTTGGTCGTGTTATATTTTCTGCTCTTAATTTCGCCAACAGTCTTGTAGAAATTTCCTAAATCAATATCAAATGCTTTTTCAGCCCATCTTACCATTTCACTAAAGTCGATATTCCCACCGTTAAGGCATTGGGTTAAGTGCAGCGCATACATCAGTTCTATTAATGAAACCTTAGAAGAGGTCCAGGATATATTGAATTTCTTATCAGCGATAGGGGGATTGCTGATACCATTAATAGCTTCCAAGAGGTAAGCTTCCAAAATTTCATAGCCCAGTAATACCGAGACTTTATGATCATGAGAAGTCGTGAAATCTTCATCAAAATCGTAAAGACTTGTGGGCAGATTCATTTTCAGATCAAATGATTTTCTTGTAAAATATTTATGATCCAGATATGTAGCGTTTCTGCGATAGTAGTTATAAAGCTCACTGTTCTCAGCGTAGTATCGTTTTAGTCTGTGAAGTTCGCCTGTATAATACTTCTTAAGAGCTTTTTCACTCCCTGAGGGTTTCAGGCTTTCGATTCTGATTTGATTGGAGTAGAAAATATACCTGGAGATAAAAAATGGCTTTACATCTTTAAAAAAGTATACCTCATCGGCAATACTCTCAAATGTAGTACCTTTAACCAACTTTTTAACACTCCTGATGGCCTCATCAATTTTCAAAAGAGCCATCTCTCCGGAACTGATAAGATCGCCCGTATTTTCTGGAATCAATTCCAGTTCCTTCTCTAAATCTTCCTGTAGTTTTGCAATTTTTCTAAAAAATGTTTTCATTGCCATGTCCTTTTTCTAGAAAATTACAAAGATTTGAATTTATGGAACTCAAAGACAATATCTATAAAATGTCAAATTCTAACCTTAAATTTCAGCTTGCCTATTTCCTATCCCCATATTCTCAAAAGCTTCATTCTCGTCCGACGCAGCTTATACTATTGTTTATCAAGCTCTTTAATAACTATTTTCGCCATTTCTTTGGAACTGAATGGATTTTGTCCGGTAATTAGATTTCCGTCCACCACAACATTTGAAGTCATCGGAATAAAAGCTTTCTTAAGATCTGCACCCCGTTCCTTGATCGCTGCTTCAAGATTAAATGGAACCTCTCGCTTTCTTCTGGCAATACTTTCTTCAAACCAGTCAAAACCGGTAATGGATTTTCCTTTTATCAAATATTCGCCATTAGAAATCTTGACATTAAGCAAGCCTCCTACACCATGACAAATGGCGGCGACTTTTTTTCCTTTTTCATACTGATTTTTAATAATGAATTGTATAGTTGGGTCATCCGGAAAATCATACATTGTACCGTGCCCACCAGTTAAATAGACCAAATCATATTCTTTTTGAATAACATCGGACAATGGGTGGCTATTTCCAAGCAATTCCCTAAAGCTCTTATCGGTCCAATATTTTTCAGAGATCTTATCGAGTGTGAATCTTTTAAGGCTTTCCGGATCAACAGGAACGCTTCCACCTTTTGGGCTGGAAATTGTAATCTTATAGCCTTTTTCTTTGGCAGCATGATAGATATGTGTCAATTCACTTAGCCATAGACCTGTCTCTAATCTACCGCTGGCGTACATTCCTGTATTGGTTACAATAAGTAAGATTTTCAGCATGGTCTTATTTTCATTAAGTATAGCAAAGTTCATGACAAATAGCTAAATATGAGTAGCTGAATTAGGAAAAATTGTAACAAAATCTCTGTATCAAAAGAAAATTTATATATTATCACCTAAAGGATGTTCTGAATTCTAATGATAAAACCGATGTACTATAACGGTCACAATACTTCTGTAAGAGATCCAGATTTGATACCAAAAGATCCTGGATGAAGGAGTCCATATTCGCATCTATTTCTCTAAAATGTATGTAATATGTAAATCACCTAAGCAGTGGTTAAAAACTGTATTTTTAAAGTAAGTATATTATTTATATTTTTTCTTCCACTTGGCAATGCTATTTCTACTAATTTTAAAATGCAAAGCAATCTCTGAATTTGTCATATTGTGTTTTCTTTGATATTCAAGAATATCTACAATAGCTTCATAACTGTAAGCACGAAGTCTTTGGTTAACAAGTGAAGTTTCTCTGTCTTTTTGACCAAAAATTATCATATTAAGTGATATGATATCTAATGTCGAAAGTGTTTTTTTCCTTAGAATTCCACTACATTCAGCTAGTTTATCAGGATACTCTGAGTTTAAGATATCCACATAAATTCGTTTATGATCAGGATATTTCTTCATAAATCATAGTTAAATTTTCGATTCCGAATGCTTAATAAGCCATTTATACAAAGTCGTTTTAGGTATATTATATTCTTCTATGATCTGCTTTTTCGTTTTTTGTTCTGTTGCCATCAGATTTAGAATGAATTCTATAATTTCCTTTGTGTAGATGTTTTTCCTAAAAGATGGAAGTTTAGAAGTGGACTTATTATAATTAATAGATGCAGGAGGTGAATACATGATCAAGTGCTGGGAATATATCCTAAAGAAGTCATATTCCAATAATTTACACCACTTAAGAAGAATGTCTACAGAAATACTTTCTTCCTTAAACATACATTTAATATCGTGTTCAGTGCATTTAAAAAAAAGACAGGCTCTGTCAATTTTTATTTTCTTTTCTTGAAATTTTATCTGAATAAGATTACCTATGTGTATATATTTAAAATTCATCTACAAAAAGTTTTATATGCAGGCATTATTATAGCACCTTATACAGGACAGGGACATCCTGTATAGATGCCATTTGATTCATTTGTGTTTTAGAATCGTTAAAAGAAA
This sequence comes from Chryseobacterium sp. FW101-FHT12H09, assembly GCF_058790395.1. Lineage (NCBI taxonomy): Bacteria > Pseudomonadati > Bacteroidota > Flavobacteriia > Flavobacteriales > Weeksellaceae > Chryseobacterium > Chryseobacterium sp. FW101-FHT12H09. The sequence continues at coordinate 758,354 of NZ_JBYTCP010000004.1, forward strand.
AAAATTGAGAAAACACTAAGAATCCTAGGATCCGTAGTAAACAATACTGAGTGAGCCTGATGAGACTCTGAATGTTCTTGTATAATCTGCTTTTATAATTATTTGATCTCCCACACCATAAAATCCGGTATAGTTTGTTGTATGGCCTACAAATGTCGATCCGTCACCATGCCCGGTTAATGTTAAAGAAGCAACACTTGTATTCTTAAATATTTGTGATTGAGCGCTACCGCCTCCGTTTGTCAGTACTATATAATTATAGCTCGTGATTGAGTAATACCCTGCTTTGTTTACCGTAAAAATACCATTATTATAAGTAAGATTATCTGCATTTATTTTATTTATCGTAAATGGTATGGTATAAAAAACATTTGCGTTCTCTAAAGATGAATCTCCTATTATTGTCCCGATAGCTGCCATGCTTGGAATATTTAATGCAGCTCCGTCTTTCAGATTACCATTGGAATCAGTTCCCAAAAAGCTGTAACTTTTATAGTTTTCAAGACGTACAACCCCGGTATCTGATACACTTACCAATTCCTTATTGGTATTATCATTAATTTCCAATGCTTTTGTTGCATTTGTATTTCCTTTACTTACAACATCTAATGACGCACTAGGCGTTGTGTTGTTGATACCAACCTGCGAATACGCAGTAACTGAGATAAGTAAAATCAGAGGTAAAAATATTTTTTTCATTTTATTATATTTTCGCAACACACTGACTATCATTCTGATTATCAAATATATTGCATATTAATACCCCAAAAATATATCATTATCCCAAACACAAGAAAAAAAAATATATTACACAGATATGACAATTAAATAAACTGCTTCCAATCACATAATCAGTTAATAGTTTTTGCTTGTTTAAAAAGAAAAGAAGCTATACATGCTCCTAAATATTGATTCCTAAAAATTAAATGAATTTCTCCTATTAAAATTTCTGAAAAATTTGAACATGTAATACCTATGTCATATGTCCCCTATAGTTTTAAGTCACCCAAATTCTTAATATTGCTTTCAATAAGTGAGATTTACTATTACGTACGGAGAAAATGATTAATCCTAATCACTAAAGATAAATGTATAAAACCTCTTCACCCATTTTATAATTATATGCTTGTATTAAAATATTACCTAGCTTTATATACATCATCAATTGAATAAATTCATATTACTAACACCCCACTTATCAATGTATTGGATTCATAATTTATCAATAAAAAAATTCAATCAGAAAAGATATATACAATCAGTTATTAGCCAAAACATTTTTTATAATCCTTAAACTATGATGAAAATTTTCTTCTTTTTACTTCCTGTTTGTCTGTTTGCCCAGGAAAAGATCACGCCACAATATATTGATTCAAAAATTACAGAAGTAAATGCCTTATCACTTACAGGAAAACATGATTTATATTTAAAAGGGAATGAGGATATTTTAGAAAAATCTAAACAAATCCATTACTCAAAAGGAATTACGTTAAGCTATTTAAATCTTTCCAATATTTCCATTTTTGAAGGGAATTATAAAAAAAGTCTGGAATATTTAAATCAGGCAAAAACGGAGAAGTATACTAAAGACGATGTTTATACAGAGATGAAAATAAAACATCTTATCAGTTATAATTATATTGCAATAGGTCTTTATACAGATGCCGTTGCAGAGCTTAAAGAAGTGGCTGAATTATCAGATAAGATCACTGTTGATTCAATAAGAATATACAATAAAGCATCTATATTCATTGATCTCGGTGTAACGTACAGGGCCAAAGGACAATTTGATTCAGCCACCCTAAGTGTTAGGAAAGCAATTAACATATTACCGCACCATAGAAGCCCAAAAATGCAAAATATGTCAGATTTGGCCCATTTAGCATTGGTGGAAGTTAAAATTGATGAAAATAAAATTGACTCTGCAGATATATATTTAAGCGAAGTAGAAGCACAATCTAAAAAGTTAACTTTAGTCAGTAATGCAAAAACGTATCAACTAAGGGGTATAATCTGTGAAAGGAGAAAAGAATATGCCTCAGCCATTAGTTTTTATAAAAAAGCATTGGAACTGACTAAAGAGACTAAAAACATTCATGTAATATCGGATTTAAATCGGTCATTATCTCAGGTATATCTGAAAATCAACGATAAAGAATCATACAGAAAAGTTTATAAGAAACTTACCTCCATAAAAGACAGCTTAAATACCAGTTCTGAGCATTCAACGGAAAATATTGTAAAAGAATTAGTGACAAAAAAAGAAGAAAAACTAAAATCCAAGAGTGATTTCTTAGTTAATATTATTATTGTAGTGATCCTATTGATAATCGTTATTTCTGTATATATTTTTAAAAGAGCCCGCACAGAACAAAAAGTTTTAAATGAAAAAAATCAAGAAGTAAAATTATTAAATAAAAAACTTAATATTGATTTTGAGGAAGTAGTAAGGCTGGCTAAAAACAATGATCCGGAATTTCTTAACCGATTTCAGGAAGCTTATCCTGATTTTTTTCCAAAACTTTTAAAAATAGAACCCAAGATGCTTGTCAGTGAATTACGGTTTTGCGCCTTGTTATTTCTCAATTTTTCAAGTAAGGATATTGCTCAATATACCCTTTTACAACCGCAGTCCGTACAAACAAAAAAGAACAGATTAAGGAAGAAATTAAGAATCCCATCAAATATTGACATTTATATTTGGATGAAGGATATTAATTTCAGCGATCAATTAACCGGTTCACTAAACCGGTCCAGAATGTACAGTTACACAAAATACTATTCTCTTATTAAAAAACTCAAAACTATTATTAAAGTAAAAAAACAGAAATAAATAAGTAAAATTAAGATTATAAAGTCATACCTATCTTAACTAAACTATGGGGTTATTAACTAAAAACAGGTGTTAATTATTCACACCTGTTTAATATTAAAATTAAATAAATACAATGGTATCAGAGTTTGGTTATTGACAAAGTATAGGTAGGGGCACCATATGAGCTCCCAAATGAAATAGTATTGAGGCTAGAGCCCTGCAATGCTGTTGATCCACCACCACTTTGCATGGTTCTATAAAATTTAATCCTAAGTAAGTCATCAGTATTTAATGTTCTGATTATGGTAGGTATTGTAAATGAGTAATTTCTTACAGCGCCTACCGCCAATCTGGGAAAAATAGGTCTTCCCCCAGATACTGATTGCCAAACCGTGCCTCCGTTTGTAGAAATATCAATATTTATTGCCATGTAAGCGTACCCATCACCATCATTTACAAAATTCAATTGTGGAGTCACAGACGCTGAAATCATATAAACTCCTCCTTTGCTTATCTTGACCAGCCCATTTGCCGGAACAGTTACTCCAATATTATTTAAGGAACTATCGCTCAAGGTTACAGGAACAGTCTGCTCATCCCCATTATTATAACTTACTGCAGGATAATTAAACGTATTCTTTGATGTAAAAAATGCTATTTGTGATTCAATAACATTTGACTTTCCCAAAACCCCATTTTCATCCACATATAAAGGAGAATGGGTTCCTGTTAAAAATTCGGTATTTCTTATTCTTACTTTCCCATCAACATCCAGTTTTTGAGTAGGTGCCGTAATTCCCGCACCTATTTTACCATCAGCTGTTACCACGAAATCATCTGTTTGCTGCTGAACTGTTGGGCTCCCTGTTGCCGGATTATTTTTTAGTCCATCAATATGGAAGACTTGTTGTGGGTTTATTGTATTAATGCCCACCTGGGAAAATACTGCACCAGAAAATAGTACAGAAATACAAATACTTGTTCTTTTTTTCATAAAATTTTTATTATTTGCGTTATAGAGATTGAATCATCGTAGATTATTCTGTATTTCGAATTATATTGAACCACCTATTATAATGACTAATATGGGGATCAACTCATGTATAATGTTCTTCTAATTAGCTATAGGAATATAAAATATTAATAAAAGAAGCCAATTATGTATTGCATGATGCAATGATACCATTTAAATAACCTGTGTATAGTACAATGGGCTATTACAAGGCTATTACATAATTTCAACCAACTACATTTCAGTCACTTAAATAACAACTACCCTTGTTTCCAATAACCCTATTTTAAAGCAACAACTTGAAAAATTAACTTATCATTTATCCACACTGCATTGGTTACCGAATTCATTATATGCTAAACAAATAGAGAGTATTATAAAATTTATTCAAATGTATAATAGCATTTTTGGAAAGTATCAGCCAGCTATCGTCTTTAATTATATTCAGACAATAAAAATGACCGAGAAAATCCCGGCCATTAAAATAATATAAACTTTTATTGAAAATGATCACAATTGGAATACATAAGGTGATGGATCCCGTTTTATGACTAATTTCGATCTACAATGATACGCCCTAATAATCTATCTATTTAATAATAGGCTATTACATAGCTATTACAAAATTTCAAACAATTGATATTCATTGAATTTAAAAACTTATTCATCTTGTATTCCTGATAAGATCAGGCAATTCTAAAAAAATATTTCTTGTAAAAAGAATAAACTTATGATACTTCTAAGTTATTGACATCTAGTAAAAATGACCGGAACTTCCGGTCATTAATAAATAGTAATTTTTATAACAAATTATAACTGTAAATACATCCTACTGTAGGCTATTACTCCACATAGGCCACATAGCTCTCACTTATAGCTCTTGCTGCAGTATTAAATCTGGATTTTGCAAAAAATGAATAATCAATCCAAAAATAACCATTTGATCCCCAACCTGCACCCCAGGAGTTCTGAACTTTAAATGCTTGCTTGTTATCATCATATCCTATTACACAAACAGCATGGCCTCCATCCACCCGGCCAGAACGTTTTTTCCAAATCCATCCCGTATTTCCAATATTCCAAAAAGCCTGGTCTACAGGAATGCCGATAATAATAGGAAGATTCATGCTTAATAGGGTTTTCACATTGGCAATATTAGTATTATCTACTGTTGCCCAGCTTGTAAATTTATGGGTACTTGCAGCATTTTTCTGAGATGCGCTTGGCTGCACTGAGCAGTTCGTATCGTTATATGGCATCTCAGTAATGCTACAAACACCTTGGTTTTTAATGAGATTCAATGCATCGCTTATATAAGAGCCATCATTACATGATCCAATTTTAATTTGATTGTACACATATTCTGGGCTTCTGGCCTGAGATATTCCTTTAAAATTATATTCAAGTGAACTTGTTGCTGCGTAAGCTGTCGCCCAACCTACGCAAGAACCTTCACCACCTTGATTTCCTATAGCTGAACTTGCAATAGTATAAGATGCCGGAATCAATGCAGCAACAGATGCTGAATTCTTACCTTTAAATTTATGGCTTAAATATTCCATGTCTGCCGTTTTAAATGTTTTATAAACATTTTCATCTACAAACCTTGCACCCAACTTAAAACTCTTTTTATCCTCCTGTGAAGGAGCTGCCGAATTCAGGTTTTCCTCTGATCTTTCACATGCTGCGAAAGTAAGTAGCCCTAAGGCTGCAATAATGATTTTAAAATTTTTCATGAATAAATATTTTATGTTATTAAAATTGTGATTTCCATAAAATCTGGTTGTGGTTTTTAATTATTCTTTTTATTATTAATTATCACAATCAGTTATCGATCACTCTGCAATTATACATTCTAAACAAATAAACCATACAGTCAGATGCTATTACACATATATTACAAAAAATCAAACACCTGAAAATCAACTAAATAAATACCATTCATATAAAAATTAATCTGCATAAATCAGCCAGCAATAAACAATAATTTTATATTTTTAAGCCGTCTTTTGACACCGTTTTGACTTTAATCTCCCTATAAAATGAATTGATAATAACGAAATCATTTACCAATACATTAAAGCAATTCGCGATTATCTATATTTTAACTAGTTTTATTAATTAATACATTTTACACATTAAAAATAATTTATAAATGATAAGAATTTTATTTCTTTTATTTTCTTCCCTACTATTTGCTCAGCAAAAAATAACATCCCAATATATAGACTCAGAAATTACAAAGGCTGATAATTTCTTCAAAAATGGGAAAACCAATGAATGTATTAAAGCAAATATTATCATATTAAATAACTCTAATAAAATAGAATATTCGAAAGGTATCGTTGCAAGCTGTATAAACCTGGCAACCCGATATTTTTTTGCAGGAAACCATCCTAAAAGTTTATTTTACTTAAAACTGGCCGAAAAAGAAAGATATACTCAAAATAGTATCTCTACTCAAATCACTATTTTAACCCTTCACAGCTATAATTATATGAATATTGGGTTATACAAAGAAGCTATTAATGAATTTGAGGAAATAATTACGTTATCTGATCAGATGACCGATGATAAGGCAAAAATAAAATCAAAATCAGAAGCATATTATAATATGGGTCTGATATATAGACGGAATAATAAATGTGATTCTGCAGCATTATACACCGATAAAGCCATTCATATTTTGCAATCACAAAAAAAACTAAATTCAGAATTGAAAAGCAATTTAGTATGGTTTTTATTAGAATCAATAGAATTAAAGATTGACGAAAAAAAAATAGATTCTGCTGAAATAGACCTTAAGCTTCTGGAAAACCGACCGGAAAAATTAGTGGGTAAAAAGATTTTTAAATTATACCAGGTAAGAGGCCTTATTCATTGTAACAAAAAAGAATATGATCTGGCAATTAAAAATTATGAAACAGCAATTGCCCTTACCAAAAAGATTCAAAACAATTTTGCCTTAGAGTACCTATACAAACTAATAATTGAAGCGCATGAAAAAAAAGGAGATAAAAAGCTGACTGAGGAATATATTCAAAAACGTAAGTTTCTAAGTGATAACTTACGAAAGATTAGAGAAAATTCGACTGAATCCACAGTAAAAGAATTAGTTAAACACAAAGAAAAAAAAGCAAAATCTAAAATTCAATATTTGATGTATTACATCTGTGCCGGGATTCTGATTGTGATAGTTCTTCTTTTATTTATCACAATAAAAATTCGTAAGGAACGGAAAAAAATCATGCAAAAAGAAAAAGAAACCAACATACTAAGTAAAAAACTTAATCTCGCTTTTGATGAGGTAGTACAGCTTGCAAAAAATAATGATTCCGAATTTCTCACCCGATTTGTTGAAGTCTATCCAGACTTTTTCCCTGCATTACAACAGATAGAACCTCAGATGCAAAATAGTGAATTAAAATTCTGTGCCTTATTATTTCTCAATTTTTCATCTAAAGATATTGCCACATACACCTTTGTACAACCTCAATCCATACAAACCAGAAAGAATAGATTAAGGAAAAAATTAAATATACCCTCTAATGAGGATATCTATATTTGGATGAAGGATATTAATAAAAAATAAATTCATTCCATTAAAATCATTTTAATGGAATTTTTGTATTCAATACAGGGTAGATTACCCTGTATTGATACATTTGATCCATTTGTGCGTTTAGAATCATAAAAATAATTTGTCATTTACTGCCTGGAACGTAAATAAATACTACATACTATTTTACTAGCTTTAAATAACTTTTATAATATTACACGAATGAAAATTGTATTGTAAATAATTTCCTATTACACATATATGACACTAACTTATAATACTGATAATCAAATATTAAATAATTGGCACCCATCTCAATATTTGAAAATAAATAATGTTTACTATGGCATTTTTTGATTCGGAAAAGTTTTATATATGGATAAATAGCCCTTCCTTCAGAAAATGACACAGACTCATATTTACACGTCTGAAATTCAATGACCTTCCAGTTCTTCCTTCCTTTTCCGTATAAAATCTTTAGGCCTTATTCCGTTGATTTCATAAAAGAGATCTGAGAAATTCTGCCTGGAGGAAATCCCACATTCTTCGGCCAATGCTTCAATGGTATAATTGAGGTATTTTTTATTGGAATTCAGAAGCTCTGTAATGTATGCAATGCGTAAGTCACCTAAATAACGGTTAAAATTGACTTTTTTATTTTCGTTAATGTATGTCGACAAATAGTAAGTGTTTGTACCAAGCTGTGAGGCCAATTTACTTTGTGTAAGCCCTTTTTTGATAAAGCCGTTACTTGTTTCAAATTTTGAAAGTTTGATCGATAATTCCTCTCTCTGCTCCAAGCTGAGTATACTCTTTTTCTGTTCATCAATAGGTTCGACAGACTTCTCATCTGAATCTTTATTAATTTTGACAGTTTGCAAGCTTAATTTTTGCTGGAGCTCTGTATATTTTTTTTGAATTCTTCGTTCCCTGTAATAACGGACTATAAACAGGCATAAAAAGAATGCTGTAAGTATAATAAAAACAACCGTTGAGATCAATCTCCCCATACTCTTTTTCTCCAGCTCTTCTCTCTTATCACTAAGTATTCTAGTGTCATACTCTTTATGGATCTTTGTGGATAAATAACTAAAGTCTTTACCCAAAACACTATCCACCTTTAACAGCTGTCTGGTATAGTATAATTCATTTTCTAAACTTTTATCTTTTTTACTTTTGTTAATTAAGTGTTCATAACTTGCTCTTACTTCGGGTAATATAAAATGGTGGATATTGAAAATTGAATCAACTTTTGTAAAATATCGCAGACTTTTTGTTTCGCTGGTGCCCAGATAACTTTTACCTAAGTAATAATAGACTACAGAAGCCCAGGTAAAGTCCTGTGCTTTTAACAGTGGATCCAATGATCTATTAAGATCAGATATCGCAGCCCTGTAATTTTTGTGGTTATATTCCATTAAACCTTTGCACTTAAAGAAATACCCACGCTCAAGAGCAAAATCATCCATATCATAGGTCTTTGAAAGTGCTATATTGACCAGACTGTCGGAAGTTTTAAATTGTTTGAGATTTCTGTAACAAACCATCATTTGGTGTAGGGTATTGTAATACCCTCTTGTATTATTGTAGAGCTCATTTGGATGTAATTTTTCCTTAGACTTTTTTTCAAAAAAAAGATAGCAGTCGGTAAACAGCTCCAAAGCTTCATGATAATACCCCAGATAGCTTTTAACAACGCCGAGATGGTATTTTACTTTATGTTTAAGATAATCGTCCGTGGTATTTTTTGCATAATGATAGGCTTTAAGATATTCATCCAGGGCCAGTTCAAACTTCTTAAAATTAAAATAATAAATAATACCCTTACCAAGGTAGGCAGTACTTATTAAATCATTGTCTTCTGATTTCAATGATGCTAAAATAGTACTATCAGCATATAGCATCTTATTTTTCTCCAAGGGAGAAAAAAGCACGGCATCCTTATACCCCTGAACCAGCCGGGAGTAATTCTTTTCCTTTTTTGCTTTTTCAATATATCGCCGTACCGATGGCAAAGCGCTGGAATTATTCTTTTGAAGGTTTTCATACCGCCTTCTAATATCCATATAATTTTCATCCGTAGTCTGCGGAAAAAAATCAACAAAAGAGAAGAGAATAATGAAGGAAAGTAATCTAGTGATTGTCATACAGAAATATTATAAACCAGACCTACCAAATTTAAACATTTTACATCAAAACAAAGTGAAATAGTAATCCGATTCAGAAATTCACACCAAACATTAAAAATATATGAGCAATAAACAATTATTGCAAAAATATTCTTGTCATGATTTAAAAATTGGGACGTCTTAATTTTAAACACCTTCACTGATGAGTTTTTTCTTATGACAATATTTGATCCCTGGTCCAATACCTATTATTTTGCTAGCATAAGCAACAGAAGAATATTTTGAAAAATTATTCCTAGTTCCATTGACAATAGCTGAAATAGACGAATCTTTAAATCATTTCGGACAATACTTAATCCGGTTTGATAGCTATGATCAGAGATTTAATAATTCTTATTTTTATCTGTGGGGGTTTTCTTTTCTTATTTGTGTAAACATCATGTATTTTTCCCAGTACTTTATATATACCATATAACTAATAGTAATTTATCATATTTTTTGATATCACACAGATATCACATGTTATAAAAGTCCCGATAAATGCCATAATTTTATAAGTCAGTCTGTATACATTTGCAAAGTTTAAAAAAGCCTCTTTAATTTAAGATGAAAAAGAATAAAATATGTAATTTTAAGAAATTAGAATTATTATTAAACCAAAATGGTATGATAATAAAATTTAATTATCCGTACTCCAGTTAAATAATTCATCTTGATAAAAAGATTATTATAATCTTATAAAATGAAACACATCCTCTATTTATTAACTATAATTCTTTTTCCTATAGCTCTACATGCTCAGAAATTATCTGAGGAAAAAGAGATCTTAAAACTTATTGGTTCGTCCCGCAATGCATTTCAGAAAGCCGATCTGCCATCCAGCACTGAATATGCGGAAAGAGCACTTTCTAAAAGTATAAAAATCAATTATTCATATGGAATCGCCTATAGCAATTTTTACATTGGTCAGGCAATGTGTGATTTGGGAAAATTCAATACTTCTCTAAAACGCTTATCAGCCGCGGAAAAAGAAGACTATACTCAGACAGACCCTTTCCTCATGTCTGAAATATTTACAGTAAGAAGCAGACTATATTCTATCGTTTCACCCGACTATTCTTTAAAAGAACAGAAGAAAGTGCTTTTATTTATCAATAAAATCGCAGACAAACGTGATAAAACTATAATAAAAATTAAAACCTACACAAACTTTGCTGCTTTTTATGGAGGTAAAAACGATATTGATTCTTTATCTTTTTATTTAATTAAAGCAAATCATGCTTTAAATTCTTTAAAAGAACAAAATATACCTCCTCAACAACTCGTCAATTTTTATTCACTATTAGGATACTCTCTTGTTTTAAAAAAACAGTATGATTCAGCTACTTATTGTTTTAAAAAATCCTTATATCTGGGAAAAAAGTACAATTACAAGAATATAACCATGACTCAAATGTCATGGGGAATTTCAGAGTTTCAACAAAAGAAAAACGATTCCGCCCTTGTCCATTTTATGAAAGCTTTGGACAATATGGAAGAATTGCATTACTCAAGTCTCATTCCGTGGGCAAGCTTCTGTATATCGGAAACATATCAAAGTCTTGGCAATATAGAAAAGTCTAATGAATACAAGGCAAAAGCCAATGAGTTACAAGAAAAAATGAGCCAAGAATATATAAATTTCCCAAAAACTACCCTTAACACCCTTCTTCTTGAGCAAGAAAATAATACACAACAAAAAACAAAGAAGAATGCTATTATTTTTTTAGCAATTATTATTTTTCTGGTGTTGCTTTTTCTTTCTTATTTTTTCATAAAACACCGTACTGCAAACAAAAAAATCAACTCTCAAGAAGAGATCATTGCCAATAAAGATCAAAAAGCTCACTTTTTGGAACAAAAAGTAAACGAAGCCTTTAAGGTCGTAATACAATTAGCCAAGGAAAATAACCCCGAATTCCTTACTCGATTTAGAGAGGTTTATCCTGATTTTATTTCGGCTTTACTAGAAATCAATTCCAAATTAGTAACAAGTGAACTCACCTTTTGCGCCTATTTATATTTAAATTTCTCTTCTAAAGATATCGCTGAATATACTTTTGTTACCCCTCGAGCCGTTCAGCTTCGTAAGAATCGACTAAGAAAAAGACTTAACATATCTTCTGAAGAAGATATCTATTTATGGATGAAGAATCTATCCTAAATTTTCCCAAAGTCCGAAAAAGAATATCTTCAGTTCAATACCTTTCCAATCATTGAAAATGCCTTCCAATTATCTGAGGACATGTTCGGAAACCTTGCAGATGTTATACAACCTACACGAGAAACCCATATTAATAAAAATTGATCCGTTTTTTAAACAATAGAAATTGTTAGGATGAAGACTTTTAAAACTATCACATTATAACTACACCTGTAGTTCTTTAGTATCACATAGGTATCACACCTTGTATTGTTCAATACAATGAGATTGAAAATCTATTACTTTTGGCCCTCATTTATAAAAATATAAACAATATGAAACTTATTATTTTTGCTTTTGCACTGATATTTCCTTTTTTAGGATTTTCACAGTGGACAAGAACAGAATTGAGGTCACAAAAAGTGAAAAAATCTCAGGAAAAATTAGAATATGCAGGGCTCTATTCGTTAGACGCTCATCAACTCAAACAGAAACTAGAAAAAGCTCCAGCCCGTTTTTCGAGCGAAAAAGGATCTGTGATTTCACTTCCTACAGCTAGTGGAAAATTGGAAAGGTTTCAGGTTTGGGAATACTCAAATATGGCTCCAGAGTTACAGGCCAAGTTTCCAGATATTAAATCTTATATAGGAAGAGGATTAGAAGATCCTTCTCTATATTTAAGATTTAGTCTTTCTCCAGTTGGCTTCTCATCAATGATTACCCGATCTGGAATATCAGAATTTATTGAACCTTATACTGAAGACAGAAGTATTTATGCTGTTTTTGATTCCAATGCAAAAAGAGGAGACAAAGAACCTTTTGAATGTTCTGTTAAGGAAATTGCAGAGAAGGCTGCTGAAAAAAAAAATGAAAGTGTAAATAAGAAAGCAGCGGGTTTTAATGTTTTTAGGCTTGCCTTATCATGTACAGGTGAATATGCTCAGTACCATTTAACAGCCTCCGGCACTCCCACTACAGCCACGGAAGCTCAAAAGAAAGCAGTGGTTCTTGCCGCAATGAACACTTCTTTAACACGAATGAATGGTGTTTTTGAAAAAGATTTATCATTACATTTTAACCTAATTGCCAATAATGATGTTGTTATTTTCTTAGATCCTGCAACAGATCCCTATAATGATGCAGACAGCGATCCTACCAATGATTTTAATCATCAAGGTGCATACTATGTCATAGCAACCCGAATCCAATCGGGTGATTATGATATGGGCCATTTGGTAGACAGAAGAAATGGTACTGGAGTAGCCGGCTTAGGTGTGATATGTGGAGCTATAAAAGCAGCAGGTTATACTTCATCCAATTTCCCAGAAGGAAGTACATTTGATATAGATTATGTTGCCCATGAGATGGGACATCAGATGGGTGCTGGTCATACTTACACCATGTATGCAACCCAAACTGACCAGAAAGTAGAACCTGGAAGTGGTTCTACTATTATGTCATATGCAGGAATAACAGGAGGGAGCAATGATGTTCAGTTTAATGTAGGTGATTATTATCATACCAATAGTATTACACAGATAAAAAATAAAATAAACAGTATTGTCTGCGGTATCAATACTCCTTTTGTAAATGCTGCTCCAAATATTAATGCCGGAGCAGATTATACAATTCCTAAATCTACCCCATTTGTATTAACCGCAACTACAACAGATGGCAATAGTGCTTCTTATACCTACACATGGGAACAAGCAGACCAGGCTGCCGCTGCTCAACTTGGGGCTAATGACATTTCAGCTGCTTACCCAACAAAGCCAACAGGCCCTATATTTAGATCATTGTCACCCGTAAATACACCAACAAGATATTTTCCTGATTTTAATAAAGTGCTGGGAGGTGTTTTGTCAACACGATGGGAATCGGTTTCCAGTATTGCACGGGAGCTTAATTTCACAGCTACTATAAGAAATAATGATCCACTAGCACCTCAGACTAATAAAGATGATGTGAAATTAACTGTTAATTCAGCATCTGGACCCTTCCAAATCACTGCACCAGTATTCGGACAGTCATTAGCTTCTGGAAGTGCCATTAATGTGACTTGGGATGTAGCTAATACAAATCAGGCTCCAATAAATACGGCCAATGTGAATATTAAATTATCTACAAATGGAGGCCAGACATTTACCGTTATATCAGCCAATACGCCTAATGATGGTAGTGAGCAAGTGAATATTCCTCCAGGTTCTACTTCATCTAATGCTTACATTCTTATAGAGGCTGTAGGAAATGTCTATTATGCTGTGAGCCCTAGCTTTGTGATCGATTATAATGTAACGGGAGAAACTTGTGCCACTTATAATTATAGTGGTGCTCCTGTTGTAATTATTGATGGTCCAGGAGGCGGGCCAACTGTGGATAATATATCATCACCAAAAGTGATAGCACCATTAATGGTAAATAATAATGGAACTATTACTAAAATTAAAGTTATTCCTTCCATTACCCATCCTAATGTAAAGGATTTGTCAGTTGGAATAGAAAGCCCTGTAGGAACATCTGCCCTTATCTGGAACAGATCATGTGGGTCACAGGATAATATAACGGCGACATTTAGTGATAATGGAACGACTCCTGTATGTACTACTCCAATCCAAGGAGATATAAAGTCTAATGAATCATTAGGTATCTTTAAAGGCCATACAGCACAAGGAGAATGGAAATTATTTGCTTCAGACAACATTGCTGGACATGCAGGAACTATTACAGGATGGTCTCTGGAGGTATGCACAAGAGAAACCCAAAGTTTAGGAACGCATGATGTAGCTTCTTCGTTGGCAGACGATATCAAAATTTATCCTAATCCAAGTGATGGTAATTTCTTTATTAAATCAAGAAACTTAAAAGGAGAAATAAAAGTAGGTATATTTGATGCCAGTGGAAGATTAATATTTTCATCTGCTTATCAAAGCCAAAGTAATGATAGTACAAAGGAGTTTAATGTAAATGTACCAAAAGGCGTTTATGTGATCAGTATAAATTCTTCAAAAGGCGTATACAATTCAAAGCTCGTCATTAAATAACTAATTATAATAAACTCTTAAGTGAAGGACTGGTAAAAACCAGTCCTTTTTTATGCAATCCCATTTTTTTAAATAGTAAAAAACTTCCTATTAGATTCTCCTATTTTATCAGAACACATTGAGGCTAATGCTAATATGGAGGTAATTAACTAAATTGGAATGAAATATTGAGAAAGTAAATTCAAAAAATAAGATGTGATAATTCACATTTTTTAAAATCTCAAAATACCACCATATCTACAAATTGGGGAAACTAAAAATAGATTAACATAGAAACATTATAATTAAAATAATAAGTACATCTGCAGTATCTGTTTCCGAATGAACTACTAAATTATGATTAGTTAAATTAAAAATGTTAGCTAATAGAAGCAACTCTGTTAATATTACTATTAACAGAGTAGCAACTTCTAAAAAAAACTTATAAACTAAAAAAACTATTTCCTATTAATTTTTGATTTATCATCCCAGAATCGCTATTGCTTTTAAGTTAAAACTGTCCAGATCTGAAATCAGCATACGCTTGTTTTATTTCATCTTCAGTATTCATAACAAAAGGACCCTTTGCTACCACTGGTTCTTGTAGCGGTTCGCCTGCAAAAAATAAAAGTTTTAAATGATCATTAGCTTTAATTGAAATTTCACTTGACCCCTCTTTACTAGTGATTCCATCAAGCATTAAAACTTCCCCTTTAGAGCCTTCAAAAAGATTGTTACCAAATATTCCCGTTCCTTCCAAGATATATAAAAAGCCATTATATGAAGATGGAAGACCTTGGGTTGCTATATAGCCAGCCTGGACTGTTATCTCAACCATTATAACAGGAACATGATTTTTTGTTTCCGAAATAACACTTCCTGAATTTCCTGAAAAAACTCTATAGGTAGCACCTTCTTCTTTACGTACTGGAGCACTACTATTCTTTATATCCTGATACCTGGGCGTTGTCATTTTTTGTGCACGAGGTAGATTTACCCATAACTGTAATAAATGCACAGTAACATTTTGTGGTGGTTCTTCATTATGCATTATCCCACTTCCTGCTGTCATCCATTGTACATCTCCCTTATTTAATATTCCACCACCTCCTTTATTATCGATATGCGTTAGTGCTCCATCAATGATATAAGTCACAGTTTCTATACCTCTATGTGGATGAAGATCAAAAGCACCTTTTTGAAATACATCTTCTGCCATTAAGAGAAAAGGATCAAACTCTAGCCAATTTCCACTGGGTAAAACTAATCCAGCGGTATGAATATCACTATTTTTTTGAAGAATTACCTTCCATTTCCTTTTTATATTTCTTTTTATTATTTGACTCATATTGTTATTTATTATTTTATTTGTTAAGCTTATTTTTAGTTTGTAAATTTTTCTCGTTAGATAGAAATAATAAAGCTGCAAAAAGTATTTGATAAAATTATAGGCAATCCATTTTTAAATTCCATACCCCACTCATAGGGTTCAATACTTTTAAGTTATAGTTTTGCCAACTGCCCTTTTGTAGGTAGTCTCTTGATCAGTTTTGATAAAACCTGAGAAACAACATATCATCAGGCAACCCTGATCCACTTTTAACAAGAATCTCAGCGTTTATCGTATACGAAGTTACTTTCTGAGTTGTCTTATTTACTACTGCCAGGTGTATTGAAACTCCTTCTGTATTAGCTGAACCACCAAAACTGTACAACTGATACCAATTATTTCCTGTTGAGCTATCTACAACACTATTAGTGTTAGCTACGGCTGAACTTCCATAATTATAGTAAGCCAGAAAGTAGATTGGATCAGTGAGATTAATTATTTCCAAATATTCTGCCGCAGTACTACCATTATAGCGAATGCACGTATTCCCTAAACAAAGCTGAGAGTTAACTGGTGTTAGGGCATTTAAGGGGATTCCTTTTGAAATGAAATTCCCTGAGATACCAGGTAAGGTACTAGACCCAGTATCAGCTGCTTTGGCAGGCGTAGACGTGGGTTTCCACTCCGTGCCATCATTAATGTACAAACCAGGTAACACATCGTTTACACTAGCCGTATTATAAACTACCATACCGGCAACATGCGCAGCCAGTGGAGAAGCATTATTAGAATTTACAAGTGCTAGTCTTGGGACTAAAACACCTTTTGTGGTAGAGGCAATATCTAATGCGGCATTTGTGTTAGGCGTGTTCGTTTCAATACCGACACTACCAGATGTAAGAACAACATTTCCGGCATTATCTACCCAAGCATCAGGAGAGGAATCCCCTGCTCCCCCTCCTCCGGAAAAGGATGTCCATGCTGATCCATTCCAATAGTGGAAGCCTTGGGTAAATGTTCCTGAATTGGCAGTAAGATAGACCAACTGCCCCTTCACCGAACCATTTGTAGATAGATCTGTTACTCTGGGAACCAAAACACCATCGGTTGCTGTTACTGCACCTAGGTGATTTTTACCACGAATATCAAGAGTCGCCTCAGGGTTTTGAGTATTAATTCCAACTTGGGAAAAGAGTGTTTGCGATAACAATACACAGAATAAAATCTTTTTCATGATTATGTTGATTTTAGGTTGCTTTATTTTTTAAATTGAGTGATGATTACTATTATCCTGTAGAAATAACTTAAGATAATTTACGATAAATCTATAAAGAAAAATCCTAACCAAGTGAAATAAAGTACCAAATATAACCCTGAAATAAAGGCTATTAGGTATCACATAGATATCACAGTAATAAAATATAATCGCATATTACTATTTAGTCATATACCCAAATAAATTTAAAATTTAAATTTGTCGACTTGAATTAAATTTCAACAAACATTGAATTATTTGATTTAAAGTAAATATTTGGACACTCAAATAAATCACATTTAATCCAACCCCATCATAAACAAAATATAAATAGTAGTTATAAATGAATGAAAAAAAGAGTTTACAAATCTATAAATCCTTTTTACTTTTTTTTCTAATGGTATTATTGATTTGTTCTTGTAATAAAAATAAGTTTCATCGGCTTTTAAATAAAAAAAATAAAATAGAAAATCTGGAACGTCTAAAAAAAAATCTGAAATTCAAACAAAACAATATATATCCCGGACTTGAAGACAAGGAATTAAAAGAATTATTATTTAAGAAATTAGATAAAATTATTGATGAATTTAAAAAAGGAGTTGAAAATAACTATAACGATAAACAATATCAAGAGTTGTTGAAAAGAAATATTATAAAGTTAGATCCTTTCAATTTAAAGGCTAAATACAGGGAAAATATTTGTCAATTTTTTGAAAAAATAATGAACGCTATAGAATTACTTAACTCTAAACATATATTAAACGAATGGTTATATACATATGATTACTAATCGCTTAGAATCAGTAATTAGCTTTTATATTTTAATAAAATTATATTATTATGAGAATTTTTTTATTAACCTTTTCCATTTCTTTTGGAATTTTTGCTTCTGCACAAGAGGTAAAAACTGAAGCTCCTGTAGTAGAT
>NZ_JBYTCP010000005.1:0-378524 GCF_058790395.1 Chryseobacterium sp. FW101-FHT12H09
TATTTTTCTAACCTTCAGTCCTATTTACTTATCGTCTGCGCTACCTACTATCTCTCGTTTTCAGTGGGGCAAAAGTAGAAACTTTTGATATATCTACCAAGCTTTTCACAAACTTTTTTAATGCAAAATATATAACTAACTGACTTTCGGCATTAAAAATTTTAATCAAGATCTCAAAACGTACAAAAAATAAGACGACTGGCACATCTTAAGCTATCCAAATATAAAAAACTGACCTAAAAAAGTCAGTTTTCATATACTATATTATATGTATTAATAATGATGAACTATGTACTCATTCTCAAATGAGCCATCATCATAGAATTTTAATATGGCATAACCAAGGAGGTGTTTCCTGATAATAGAAGGGTTTCGCGGAATGTTTATCACCTTCACCCCACCAAAATCCAGACATCGCGCCATTACAGAAATAGTATACATCATTATACCAGGCTCTGTCTAGCAGGTGCTGATGCCCACTAAGGCATCCTTTTACTTTATCTCTATGTTTATAAAAAAGATCTTTAAGGACTATGTGGTCTTTATGCTGTCCTCCTTCCCAGGTTCCGGCAACAGTAAGTATAGGATAATGCGACATGATCAATACATATTCCCCCTGAGGAATATTATAAATTATATAATGGAGTTGCTGCATCGTGTTTATATTCCATAACAGTTAATGGATCAGTTACCAGCTCCGGTAATTTCCCAACCGTTCTACTAGGCAGTATTGGTATTCACAGATACATTTAACTGTCCTCCCTTTGCTAACTGTCCTCCTTTTGCACTTTTAGTCGTGATTAATACGACTCCAAATGCTGCTCTTGCTCCATATATTGCAGCTGAAGATGCATCTTTAAGAACTGATACGTTTTCTATATCTGCAGGATTCAATCTTGGGAGCTCTTCACCACTATAAGGTACATTATCTACTAATATCAAAGGCCTGCCTCCGTTCATACTGGTAAAACCTCTTATATTAAAGTTCGCTGCTGAAGTAGCCCTTCCATTATCAATAGTAATATTAAGGTTAGGAATAAGTCCTTGAAGTCCCCCTCCAATATTGATAATATGTCTGTTTTCAAGTTTCTTGGCTGAAATCATATCTACCGCTCCGGTAAGATTAATTTTTTTTGCTTTCCAAAGCCTACAACCACTACCTCATCTATATCTTTAGATATGGCAAGTGTATCCGTTTTTGGAGAATTTTCTTTCTTTACACGTTTTTAAACCAATGCAAGTAGATTAAGGTTTCTGAATAGAATAAGAATAGAATAAAAATAAACCCCGAACTAAGTCGGGGTTTATATATTTAGTGTCCAAAAATGTCTTTCAGACCTATTTCTTTAAATGTTCCCATTTCATTAACGGCTTCCATATTCAGGTTTTCTTTCTTCCCGATAATAGCTGTATTAAAATGCAATGGTTTTATCTCTGTTTGATAGAATTTTTTTACAACTGCAAAGTCCAGGCTTTGGATCTGTTCATAAATATCTTTTCTGAAATCGTGAGCAACTCCTATTTTTTTTAACCTTAATGTATTAAAGAAAATATTTGTTCTTGTTACTCTTGTTGAAGCAATCTGCTTCATGGCAGTATTTTTAGCATTCTCAAATTGAATGGATACCTCTGGAAGATCGTTCATCAGTTCAGACATGGTATCTACGGCAATTTGTAATTTATCCGGTTGCGTTCCAATATAGGTTGAAACATAATCCGGATGTCCCAATTCTGAATTAGCTGAATAGGAAACATATGCTGAATAGGCTAAACTTTTACTTTCGCGGATCTCCTGAAAAACAATAGACGACAAACCTCTTCCGAAATATTCATTGAAAACATTGATCTTCCCAAAATTCAAAATATTGACATTCTTTCCTTTGCCGATTTTACTCATTTCCATCTGCACCATATCGTAATTTGTGAAGTAAACATTTCCCTTGGTTTCTGGCTCAGGGTATTCTTTAGGTTCAGGAATTGCAAGACTTGATACCTCAACATAGTGATCAATATAATTTTTGAAGTTTTCATAGTTTTTCCCGTAGAAAAATAACTGATAAGGAAATTTGAATAAGTTTTTCATCCGATCAGTAAATTTCTCTACGGCACTGCTTTCCAACTCTTCTTTAGAGATAACATCTGTAAAACGTGAGAATTCTCCCAATTTTGTATAATTCGTTAAAGCTGTCATGATTCGGTTTTTATCCTTTTTCACGGCTTCACGATTTTCTAAAACCGTTTCTACAAACTGATGATAGACTTCCTGATCAGGTTTTATATTCTGCATCCAATGCTGGAGGAGTTCAATTCCCTGTTGAATGTTTTCTTCCAAACCACTTAATGAAATTAAAAGCTGATCATTGGTCGTTTTGAAATCATTACTCACTCCTATTTTAAAGAATTCTTTCTTCAAGTCTTCAGGTGAATACTTATCGGTTCCTAAATACTGAAGTAATTGTGTTGAGATTCCTAAATCACGTTCATTATCACTTCCAAAAGGAAAAATAAAATACGCTTGCGCAATATCATTATATTTATTCTTAACGAAACTCAGCTTTTTATCTTTAACAGTATCTGTTAGGATCTCTTTATCATAATCAATAAACTCCGGTTGAATATCTTCAGTTTTTTCCGCTAAAATCTGTTTTAAAAACTCTGACTGTGCTTCTCTATTAATTTTAATTGGCGTAATTCCAGGATTTTCAACCCTAATCAGTTTGTCATTAACTCCTTTTTCTTTGTTGATAATTACATAATTATCAACAAAGAAATCTTTCGCAAAATCTACAACATCTTGTTTAGTAAATGCAGCATATACATCCATTTCATTAAGTTCCTCCGCCCAGGTTCTTCCTTTAATATAGGTATCATAAAGATTTGTTGCCAAGCCATCTGCTGTCTCCAGCGCTTTCATTCTCTGAAGCTTGAAATCATTAATAATAGCCGGAAGCATCCAATCCGGAAATTCTCCTTTTTTTACCAGTTCGATTTGCTCTAAAACCATATCCTTTGCTTCATCCAAAGTCTGCGTCTCCTTAGGAACCGCTACAATTGAAAAATAGCCATATTGTTTTAAACCTACAGAAAAGGCTTGTGCCCACAGCATTCTTTGAGTTTGATTAATATGGAGATCCAACAATCCGGCCTCTCCTCTATTACTCATAATGTTAGCTGTAATATCAGCCAACATTGCTTCCTTAGTTCCATAACTATCCGTTCTCCAGGCCAATTGGACTCTTGGAGTCGTAGGGCTTTTTACCGTTCTTTTTACAATTGCTGTAAGTGGTTTCTCAATAACAGACGTTTTCTTTGGTAATTCCTTGTATGGAATAGCTCCAAAATATTGATCAATAAGCTGAATAGCATCTTCAAAAACCAAATCCCCAACCATGACCATAGCATAATTATTAGGAACATAATATTCATCAAAATATTTATGAATTGCCTTCATAGAAGGGTTCTTTAAATGTTCCGGCTTTCCTAAAGTAGTTTGCTGACCATTAGCATGCGTTGGAAAAAGTGCATCCATCAGTTCATAATTCACAAGCCTTGAATCATTATCCTGAGCTCTGTTAAATTCTTCATATACAGATTCCAATTCTGTATGGAAAAGGCGTAAAACAACTTCCGAGAATCTCTCTTTCTCAACTTTCAGCCATTTTTCCAACTCGTTATTCGGAATATTATTCTTATAAACCGTTTCATCAAACCAAGTATGGGCATTGGTTCCGCTAGCTCCCAATGAAGAAATTACTTTATCGTATTCATTGGCAATAGCATATTGACTGGCTTCCTGAGATACCGCATCAATTTTTTTATAAATATCCTTCTTTTTTTCGGCGTCCGGTTCTGCTTTATGCTGTTCGTAAAGTTCTGAAATCTGATCAAGCAAAGCTTTCTCCTGAGTCCAATCCTGAGTTCCGATTTTGGAAGTTCCTTTAAACATCATATGCTCAAGGTAATGTGCTAAGCCTGTATTATCAGAAGGATCATTATTACTCCCGGTTCTTACAGGGATATAGGTCTGAATTCTTGGCGCATCAAAATTTTGAGCAAGAAAAACCTTTAATCCGTTCTTAAGAGTATACACTCTTACCCCGTTTTCATCGTGAGTGATGCTTATATATTCGTAGTTGTTTTTATCTGTATGAATCGTCTCCTTATATCTTTTGTCCGTCATATGTAAATTCATTTTCATTCTTTAAATAGAATGCCTTACAAATGTAAGGAATAGAAAAAGAAGACTTTCCAATTTTATTAATTTTTAAATCTATGGTGACGATTTATTATTCCAAATGAATTAACATTAATTTTTCGTATTTACCACAAAACTTAACGGAAAGCCTCTCATAGCCGGATTATCGTTAAAAATAATCACAATACAGTGAAAACTAATTGCAAATATTAACTTAAAATTACATTATCAATAATTATATTTTATTATTTTTATATAACCAACACCTAAGCATCCAAAATATTATGAGAAAAATTTTATTCAGCATTTTTTTGTTCATATTTATATTACATATGTGCAAAACGTCTCCATCTGTTTTTATAGACGCTTCACTATCAAACTTTCCAACCGTAAAAATCAAGGAAGAGAAAAAGGCTTTTCACATTTTCTCTCATGGAAGGCCAGGTGAACTTTTTATTAATGGACAATGGTTAGAAAAAGAGAAGATATTATATTTTTTAAAAGACAAAATAAAAGAGCAAAAAGAACTTCTTATTTACGGCTGTGAATTCGCAAAAGGTAAAAAAGGAAAAGAAGCTGTTCATTATCTTGAGAAAAAATTAAATATAAAGGTCTCAGCCTCTACGGATCTTACAGGTTTGAATGGCAATTGGACTCTTGAATATGGTAAAAGCCTCCAAACACTAAAATTATCAGCATATAAGGGAAGTTTACAATTAGATAATCTTCATTATCTTAATCCTATTGTATTTACCAATTATCCACTTGATATTACTCAGGAGTTCATTTATCTTTCTACACCATCCCTGTCAAATATTACAATTTCTGTCAATTACGCTTCAGGAAATGGTAATCCGAGAATGTCTGTTTTAGATATCAACAGTAATACCTCTGCAATTATCACTGACGGGTTGATTACGATAAGCAATACCCAGCCTAAAAGAATCAGTTTTATCAATCCATCCAATACCGTAATTACACCAGGACAATCTCCTATCACATTACCTTCTACAAGCGCAGGAACAATTATTTCCGGTGATACTGCAGGACTTGTATTTGCATCCACCGGTAATTTTTATGTTAACTATCGGGGGCGGCAGACCAATCATGCAGGAACAGTTCTTACCAAGGGAGAATCAGCTTTAGGAAAAGAATTCAGATGGGGAGGCTCTCCAACGCAAAATCCCACAGCTACCGAAGATGTAGGTAACATCCTCTCTGTAATGGCCACTGAAGACAATACAAACATAGACATATCAGATATTAAACCTGGTGTGGAGTTCCTAAACGGTACTAATCCCACACCACTTATCGGCACTTCATTCCATAGAACCTTACAGAAGGGGGAAACATTTATACTTTACGCACCAGTAAAAACAGGTGGAATAACAATACAAGATACAGGATGGCTAGGATCAAAAATTATATCAAATAAAAACGTAAGTGTCGTTGTAGGAGGACTTATGATGTTAGGAGCTTCTGGCACAGCGAGAGATTTTGGTCTGGATCAGCTTATTCCCGTTAATCAAATAGGTGTTGAATACATTGTTATGCAGGGAGCAGGTGGAAATAATGAAAGGTTAATTGTTGTAGCAACTGCGGACAACACTACTATTACTTTAAATGGATCTCCTACCCCTTTATTAACATTAGCAAACGCCGGGGATTATGCCGTTATCAATGCAGCTGGAAACTTTAATGCAAATGGGAATTTATATCTGAAAGCCAGTAAGCCATCCTATGTATTTCACAAAATATATGGGAGTGCTGGAGGTGCTACCAATAATATTGTTCTGGTCGCCCCATTATCGTGTTTTGGTCAGAATGAAATTGATCTGATTCCCGATGCCCATAAAATTGGCAATACCGGTTATGCAAATACCATATTATCAATTCTTACGACGGCAGGAAATACACCTACTGTTACCATTAACGGAAATGCTGTTGTGCCTTCTCAAAGTGCAGGAACAGTAGATGGAAACAGCACCTGGGTAAGTTATAGATATCCGATAGGAGATGCAGTAAATGATGTAAAAAATGTAAAAGTAACATCCACAGGAACTATTCAGGCGGATCTGCTGGGAGCTGATACAAATGCTGGTTTCGGAGGTTATTTTTCTGGTTTTGGAACCACTCCGATTGTAACCATCTCACTAAGCACTCCTTATCCCCAGGCTTGTATAGGACAATCTATTTTATCTGTTCCTACAGGTTTGGGTACCTACCAGTGGTATAAAGATGGAGTCCTTATTCCGGGAGCAACAAACAATACTTACACATTGCCTATTACAGATATTTCCCCTGCCGAATACAGTATTATAGTAACTACGCCCGGAGGATGTACTATTAGTTCTAACTTCGTTAAAAGTGACACATGTCCTTGTTCTAAGCCCGGCACAACCGGTACTCCCAACTCTGGAACTAAGTTCGGCATATCGATTAGAAATGCAAGAAGTTCGAGTAACTGGCCTCATGACGTTAACAATGGATTTGTAGCTCTGGAAGGTAATAGCAAAGGTTTTGTTATTACAAGGATCAGTAATCCTGAAACATCGATCACACAACCGGTGGAAGGAATGATTGTTTATGATACAGATGACAGCTGTATTAAGCTTTATAATGGAACATCTTGGAACTGCATACAACAAACCTGTAATTAATATGAAAAAGCTAATATTATTAATATTTATACCTGTTGCGTTAAACGCACAAGTTGCTATAGGAAAAGAACAAGTAGATGGAAGTGGTATTTTAGATTTTACTACGGGAACTACTAATGGGATCATCTTACCTCAGGTATTGGATAGTGAAACCATGACTTCTACGGAGCCCGGAACATTGGTTTTCGATTTAACCACATCCAGAGTAAAATATTTTAATGGTGCATGGGTAGATCTTTCTGACAAAACGGGAAGCAGCCCTACCCTTATTACTGGAAATGATATTACCGATCGTGGGGTTATTATTGGAGCTGCCTCTTCAACTGCAAATGGAGTTTTGGTTTTAGAATCAGCTGATAAAGCACTTATTCTTCCTAAAATAACAGATCCTGTAACGAATGTAAAATCTCCAGTTGCGGGAATGATCTGCTATGACCCTACTGCCAAACTTATTTGTGTTTATAATGGTAATGAATGGTTTTTCTGGAAATAAAACTCATTAAAAAATAAGAAAAATATAAACCTTTATCGAATCTGGTAAAGGTTTTTATTTAGGAATAGTTTTTTTGTTATTTTCTATTTGGTTTTATCTAATCTTATCTAAAATATCAGGAATATTCGGTTTGTATCTTGAACTTTGTTTAAGTTTGCATAAGGTTTTACCTAAAATATATACCATGTCCGGAAATATTCTTATCATCGATGATGAGCTCAAACTTCTCAAACTTTTGGGAATGATCCTTTCTCAGGAAGATTTTAATGTAAAAGAAGCTTCTACCGCACGTTCTGCTATGACGATGCTTGAACAATATGAGTTTGATGTTGTTTTAAGTGATGTCAGACTTCCCGATGCATTTGGAGTTGAACTTGTAAGATCCATCAAAACAAAATATCCACATCAGGAGATCATTTTGATGACCGCTTTCGGGAATATTACTGATGCTGTTCAGGCCATGAAGAACGGAGCTTATGACTATCTGGTAAAAGGAGATGATAACGATAAAATTATCCCTCTGGTGTATAAAGCTTTGGATAAAGTAAAAGATAATAAATCTAAAATTGTTCAGAAAAGTGATATACAAAAGGGGTTCGATCAGATTATAGGAAGCTCTTCTGCCATTCTTCAGGCTAAAAAACTGGCTGAAAAAGTTGCTTTAACAGATGCTACTGTACTGTTGACAGGAGAGACGGGAACCGGAAAAGAGGTTTTTGCCAATGCCATTCATGAAGGAAGTGATAGAAAGAAAAATAATTTTGTCGCCATCAACTGCTCTGCATTCAGTAAAGAAATTCTTGAAAGTGAACTTTTTGGCCATAAACAAGGATCTTTCACAGGAGCAATTAAAGATAAAAAAGGATTGGTAGAAGAAGCCAACGGCGGTACTTTATTTTTAGATGAAATCGGAGAAATGCCTATTGAGCTTCAGGCTAAATTACTTCGTGTACTTGAAACCCACGAATTCATGAAAATGGGTGAAACAAAAGTTTCGAAATCAGATTTCAGATTAATTGCTGCAACAAACAGAAATCTGGAAGACGAAATCAAACAGGGAAATTTCAGGGAAGATCTGTATTTCAGACTGAATGTTTTTGAAATCAACCTCCCTCCACTTCGTGAAAGAAAAGAAGACTTAAAAGTATTAGCGAAAAACTTCGTTGATATCTTTTCACATAAACTTCACCTCACTTCTGTAGAGGTTTCGGCAGATTATTATAAAACATTAGAAAAAAACGACTGGAAAGGAAACATCCGTGAGTTAAGAAATACGATAGAAAGGAGTTTAATTTTAATGAATGACCATACTCTGGATGCTGAAAGCCTTCCCCATTATTTAGAAAAAGTAACGGGCGACAAAGATTCTTTAAGCATCAGGTCTTTAGAAAAAGAACACATCCAGAAAGTTCTGCATTACACCAAAGGTAACAAAGCTGAAGCCGCGAGACTGCTCGAGATTGGTATTGCCACTTTATACCGCAAGTTGGAAGAGTATGGATTAAGATAAATACTACCTTATCATTTTAATAAAGAGCCTATCATTTTGATAGGCTTTTCTGTTTTTGGCAGGTTCTCAAATAGCACACAACACTCTATTACAAAGCAACTTAACAAAAAAAACAAAAAAATGGATTCTTTTTTGGCATTAGAGATATAGAATAAAATATTTTAAAATGACTATTTCAAAAAAAACATTCAAAAAACGAGATCATTCGAAGTTGAGCTTCCTGATCGTGTCGTATGTACTGTTTACCCTTTTAACTTTAATTGTAACGCTATGATGTTGGTAATTTTATTAGTACTGAGTGCCATTTTATTTTGGCTTTTGTATAAATCCGTTGAATTTTTTGATAAAATATAAAGCTATGTGGAGTTTATTTTTTCTTTCAATACTAGCCTTTGTGTATATCTGCTATGTTTTAATAAAACCTGAAAAATTTTAATCAGCCATGAATACAGAAATTTTAGGCATCGTAGCGATGTTCGCAATCACATTGGTAATAGGGATATTTTTAGGTAAATATATTGCTAATGTCTATGGTCATAAAAAGACTTTTTTAGATCCTGTTTTTCAGCCTCTTGAAAACTTTGTTTATAAGATATCAGGGATTAATCCTAACCGTCAGATGAATTGGAAACAGAATATGTTTGCCATGCTGACGATCAATCTTGTTTGGTTTGTCATTGGATTTTTTATCCTGCTCAACCAATCCTGGCTTCCACTAAATCCCGATGGAAATCCAGATATGTCACCCGATCTTGCTTTCAATACAGCAATTTCTTTTTTAGTGAATTGTAATTTACAGCATTATTCCGGAGAAACGGGAGTAAGTTATTTAAGTCAATTATACTTAATGTTCCTTCAGTTTGTAACTGCTGCAACGGGAATGGCAGCTATGGCTGTACTTTTCAAAGCGTTTAAGGAAAAATCAACGTCGGAATTAGGAAATTTCTTCGATTTTTTTACAAAATCTATGGTCAGAATATTAATTCCGATCAGTATTATTGTTGCTTTTATTCTTTCTGCTAATGGAACTCCTATGACTTTTGAAGGTAAAGATCATATCACAACCTTAGAAGGTCAAAAAGTAGATGTTTCAAGAGGTCCGGCTGCTGCTTTTGTTTCTATTAAACATTTAGGAACAAACGGAGGTGGTTTTTTTGGCACCAACTCAGCACATCCACTTGAGAACCCTAATTATATGACGAATATGACAGAGATGATCGCTCAGATGATCATTCCGTTCGCATTGGTTTTTGCTTTAGGATTTTATTTAAAAAAGAGAAAACTTTCCTGGACAATATTTACGGTAATGACCATCGGTTTTCTGGCCCTTACTATTCCTAATGTTATTAATGAAACAAATGGCAACCCACTCATTACACAAATGGGTACTGATAGTCATTTAGGAGCTATGGAAGGTAAAGAAATTCGTTTTGGAAGCGCTGCATCAGGTTATTGGAGTATTGCTACGACGGTAATTTCTACAGGTTCTGTAAATGCCATGCACGACAGTACCATGCCTTTATCAGGAATGAATCAGCTTCTTGCCATGATGATCAACTGCTTCTACGGAGGTTGTGGAGTTGGTATACTGAATTACTTCATATTCATTATTCTCGCTGTATTCATGAGTGGGCTGATGGTAGGAAGGACACCAGAGTTTATGGGTAAAAAAATCGAGGCTAAAGAAATGAAAATTGCAATGATCGTTGCCTTATTCCACCCTTTCTTAATTCTTGTCGGAACAGCTCTAACCGCTTACCTACCAGAATTTGGAGCCAAAACATTGAATAATCCGGGATTCCATGGATTCAGTGAGATGTTGTACGAATTCACTTCTTCTTCCGCCAATAACGGATCAGGATTTGAAGGGTTGGGAGATAATACACCATGGTGGAACATTTCTACAGGAATTGTGCTTTTACTTTCAAGGTTTATTCCAATTATAGGTCCTATTGCTATTGCTGGGTATCTGGCTGAGAAAAAATACATTCCGGAAAGTGCAGGTACTTTGAAAACAGATACTGCAACATTTGGATTCATGACTTTAGCCGTAATCCTACTTATTGCAGCCTTATCTTTCTTCCCGGCACTTACATTAGGGCCAATCGCAGAACAACTTCAATATTTTTCTAAATAAATGAAATTAAAATCAATTGTAAACCATTAAGGAATTCAGGATACTAAGAACTCAAAACTAGTTTATAGTTCATAAAACATTCACTTGAAAAATATTATCCATTTCAAATCTTAGGTCTTCTATCAACCTTAATGGTTCACGTTGGTTTCAAATTATATAACTCTTTCAAAAAAATGAAAAATCAATCACAAACATTGTTTCAAAAAGATTTGGTAAACGAAGCTATCAAACAGTCTTTCGTAAAACTGAATCCGAAAATTATGTTTAAAAATCCCGTCATGTTCCTGGTTGAAATTGGAACAATCATTATGTTTATTGTGAGCTTATTTAGCTTAACGGGAGACAAAACACAGGGAAGTTTTTCCTATAATTTCTTAGTATTCATTATTTTATTTTTCACGGTCTTATTCGCCAATTTTGCTGAAGCTATTGCTGAGGCAAGAGGTAAAGCACAGGCAGACACCCTTAGAAAAACCCGTGAAGAAACTCCTGCTAAGCTGATCATTGATAATAAGCCGGGATTTCAGGTGGAAACGACATTAAAAATGTCTGCCGAAATGAAGCTTGGTGATATTTTCTTTTGTGAAGCGGGTGATCAGATCCCTATGGATGGAGAGATCATCGAAGGTCTAGCGACCATAGATGAATCTGCAATTACTGGAGAAAGTGCACCGGTCATTCGTGAAGCTGGCGGAGATAAAAGTTCTGTAACCGGAGGTACAAAAGTACTTTCAGATCGTATTAAAGTGAAAGTAACCACAAAACCTGGAGAATCTTTTCTTGATAAAATGATTGCCCTTGTTGAAGGTGCTTCACGACAAAAAACACCTAACGAAATCGCATTAACTATACTTTTAGCAGGGTTTACCCTTACATTTATAATTGTTACCCTTACTTTAAAACCTTTTGCAGACTACGCGCAGACACCGATTACCATTGCGGCATTTATATCACTTTTCGTTTGTCTGATACCCACAACGATCGGAGGTCTGCTTTCTGCAATTGGAATTGCCGGGATGGACAGAGCCTTAAGAGCAAATGTTATTACCAAAAGTGGTAAGGCAGTAGAAACAGCGGGAGACATTGATGTTTTACTTCTTGATAAAACAGGAACGATTACCATCGGTAACCGTAAAGCAACACAATTTCACCCAGCTAACAACATTAAACTGGAAGAGTTTATTAAAGCTTCTGCACTAAGTTCAGTAGCTGATGAGACTCCGGAAGGAAAATCAATTATTGAATTAAGTGAATTAAAACCTCAGGATTTATTGGTTCCCAGCCCTACTTATATCGAATTTACCGCTGAAACAAGAACTTCAGGAATTGATTTCGAAGATACAAGAATCAGAAAAGGAGCTTATGACACCATTAAAAAACTGACTGAAAAAGCGGGAAACATCTTTCCTCAGGAAACTCAGGATGCCACCACAAAAATTTCTGAAAACGGAGGAACTCCATTGGTTGTTTCTGTAAATGAAGTGGTTTGGGGAGTGATTGAGCTTCAGGATATTATTAAAACCGGAATTCAGGAACGTTTTCAGCGTTTGAGAAAAATGGGTGTTAAAACGGTGATGGTGACCGGAGATAATCCTTTAACAGCCAAATTTATCGCAGAAAAAGCTGGTGTTGATGATTTCATAGCTGAAGCTAAACCTGAAGATAAAATGAACTACATCAAAAAAGAACAGCAATCCGGAAAGTTAGTTGCGATGATGGGAGATGGAACAAATGATGCACCCGCACTTGCTCAGGCTGATGTAGGTGTTGCAATGAACAGTGGAACGCAGGCTGCAAAAGAAGCGGGAAACATGGTTGACCTTGATAATGACCCTACAAAACTAATTGAGATTGTAGAAATAGGAAAACAGTTATTAATGACACGTGGAACCTTAACCACTTTTAGTATTGCCAATGACGTTGCTAAGTATTTTGCCATTATTCCGGCACTATTTATCACTTTCATTCCAGCTCTTCAGAAGTTAAACATTATGAACCTTCACAGCCCTGAATCAGCCATATTATCGGCAATTATTTTCAATGCGATCATTATTCCTATTTTGATTCCGCTGGCTTTGAAAGGGGTTGCTTATAAACCGATCGGTGCAAGTGCCTTGTTAAGAAGAAATCTCTTGATCTATGGTGTTGGAGGGATCATCGCTCCATTTATCGGAATAAAAGTTATCGACCTATTCATCAGTTTATTCTTTTAAAAAATTAAAAAAAATGAAAAATTATATTTTATCAGCATTGAAACTGACTTTTGTAATGCTGATTCTTGTAGGGGTTTATTTGATCTTTGTTTATGCAGGCTCAAAAGTATTACCTACTCAAGGAAATGCAGAAATCATCAATCATAATGGTCAAAAATTCTACGCTAATATCGGACAGGATTTTAAGTCTCCAAAATATTTTCACGGTCGTCCATCCGCAGTTGATTATAATGCAGCAGGAAGTGCAGGAAGCAACAAAGGACCTAGCAATGCAGAGTATCTTGAAACAGTGCAGAAAAGAATTGATACTCTGAAAATGCAGAATCCAGAAATGAATACCATCAAAGTTCCTGTAGAATTGGTTACAGCAAGCGGAAGTGGATTAGATCCTGATATTTCTGATGAAGGAGCTCTTTATCAAGTAAAAAGAATCGCTAAAGAAAGAAATCTTCCGGAAGCTAAAATTGAAAGTCTTGTGAAAACAAATACTGAAAAACCTTTTATAGGACTTTTCGGACCTTCAAAGGTGAACGTATTAAAACTCAATATCGCTTTAGATCAATTAAAATAAAAAATATATTCATTTTCTTTTTGTCTTAAGAAGACCCATCTGGTCAAATAAAATTCAATAAGAAAACTTCAATTAAAAATGAATTCTGTTTCCTACAATTCTACATGGACGGGCATCAAAACTTTCAAGTTCAAATAGATCCCGTTTCCTAATCATAAAACATTCTTATTGTTAACAGAATTCATTTTCTTATCATCCTTTTTAAGTGGAAAGTTGTTTCCACATATTACTGCAACACATTATTATCAATATTTATATAATGAAATCAAAAACTTTTCAAGCAGCATTTTTCTTAGGACTTACTGCTTTAAGCCAAATCAACGCCCAAGAAATTAAAAAAGATTCAGTTTTAGGCAAACCTAAAGATTCCTTAATTACAAAAACTGAATCCAGAATTCCTTTTGATGGATATGATCTTACCTGGATCAACGGTCAAAATCGTCAGACAGACTTTCCTTTAACCTTAAAAGACAAAGATGGAGAAACTATACTTACTGGTGTAACGTATGTAGATGCCTATTACAATTATGATTTTAACCGTCCAAAAGACAATACACATACGATTTCCTCAGCCATAGGACGTTCAAATGAAGTAACCATTAATATGGCGAGTATTGGTCTGGAAACCAATTATAAGAATGTGATTGGCCGTTTGTGGCTACAATATGGACAGATGGGTTCTATTGTTCAGGACCTCGATGGTACTGTGAATCACGGTAAAAATACAAGCGGAGGCAACTTAAAAAACATTCGTGAAGCTTCTGCAGGGTATCATTTCGATGTGATGCATGGTTTGAATGTAGAAGCCGGTATTTTCATGAGTTATATTGGGTTGGAAAGTTACGTTTTAGGAGAAAACTGGAACTACCAGAGAAGTTTGGTGTGTGATTTTACTCCTTTCTACTTCCAGGGAGCAAGAATTCAGGCTTTTCCTTCAAAAAAATTCAAAACCGAGATTTGGGTTCTCAATGGATGGCAGACTTATAATTCATGGAATACAGGTCTTGGATTAGGAGTTTCCAATTATTACCGTCCTAATGAAAATTTACAATTGGTAGCCAATTTTTACCTTAATGGAAAAGATACCAGAAACAATCCCGGAGTTCGCCGATTTCACCATGATCACAGTATTGTAGCCAGATATTACAAAAACAAAGAAAGTAAGGGATTATCTCAGGCAGCATTCAGTATCAATAACCATTACGGATTTCAAAGTGGTGGTGGTATAAAGGCTAAGGACAACTATATGATCGGTACTTCTGTCGCAAACAGACTTTGGTTCCACAACAATAAAATTGCTTTAACCCTAAGAGCAGATGCGGTTTCAAATCCGGGTGCTTATTTAGCATTTACTCCTTCTCCTGTTGCTCAGAATGATTTTAATGATGCCATTGCTTCTGGAGAAAAACTTAAAATGTTCCAGGGAACAGCAACCGTGGATATTATGCCTAATCAGTTTGTAACATTCAGATTGGAATATGGATTCAGAAAAAGCAACATCCCTTATTTTGCAGGAAGAGATGGAACAACCAGTCCGGACGGATGGATAGACACTCCTATTGAATCCTGGAGACCTGATCTTAGAAAATCTGACAGCAGGTTTACATTAGCTGTAATGTTCAGATTGTAATACATTATTTAACTATTAAAACTACATGAAAAAATATATTGTTGTTGGGATATTATTAGGAATATTTTTTCCAAAAGCTCAAACTTCGGATTCAACAAAAGTAAGTCCTAAAATAAAATTCTCTGCCTATGCGGAACTCTTTTATACTTATGATTTTAATGAACCGGCTAATCATCTTCGTCAAAATTTTTTATACTCATACAATAGACATAATGAAGTAAATCTTAACTTAGGATTGGTAAAAGCGTCTTATGAAAGTGATCAGCTTCGTGCTAATCTTAGTTTAATGGCAGGAACTTATGCTCAAGATAATATGGCAGCCGAACAAGATGCTTTACGTTATGTAAATGAAGCTAATATTGGAATTAAAATTTCCAAAAATAAGAACTTATGGATCGATGCGGGAATAATGCCATCCCACATTGGTTGGGAAAGTGCGATAGGAAAAGACAACTTCAATCTGACAAGGAGTTTGGCAGCAGAAAATTCTCCTTATTTTGAAACGGGTGCCAAAATTTCCTACACCTCAGATAACGGAAAATGGTTTTTAAGTGGATTGGTATTGAACGGATGGCAGCGTATTGCAAAACCTGAAGGTAATCAGACCATTTCTTTCGGGCATCAGGTAACCTACAAACCCAATGATAGAATTACATTAAACAGCAGTTCATTCATAGGAAATGATAAGGCAAAAGATGATAAAAGAATGCGTTATTTCCATGATTTACATGGAATTTTCCAGGTGACAAAACAGTTTTCTACGATCTTAGGTTTTGACATTGGAGCTGAACAAAAAACAAAAGGAAGCGATCAGTACAACATCTGGTATACTCCGAATGTTCTGATGAAGTATCAGTTCGATGATAAATGGGCATTGGCAGGAAGATTTGAATATTATAATGATAAAAATGGAGTAATCATCGACACAAAAACTCCAAACGGCTTTCAGACCTTCGGATATTCTGTGAATGTAGATTATGCCATTTTGAAGAATGTCGTATTTCGTACAGAAGCCAGAGGCTTTACTTCAAAAGATGCGATCTTTGTACAAAATAATGAGTTGAAACAGGGGAATTTTTTCATTACAACAAGTCTTGCAGCTTGGTTTTAATAATAAATTTAGCCACAGAAAAAAGTGTTTAAAATAAAATTAAAAAGAATAAAATCAATGTCATCAGCAGAACAATTTTTAGAACTGATCCAAAAATCCAAAAAAGGAAAATTCAAGATCTATATTGGAATGAGCGCCGGTGTGGGAAAAACCTTTCGTATGCTTCAGGAAGCTCATGCTCTCTTACGAAATGGTATCGATGTAAAAATAGGTTATATTGAAACCCACGGTCGGGAGGAAACAGTCGCGTTAGTTGATGGCATTCCAGAAATAGCAAGGAGATCCGTATTTTATAAGGGGAAAAATCTCGAAGAGATGGATCTGCAATCCATTATCAATGAACATCCTGAAGTAGTTCTTGTAGATGAACTGGCACATACCAATGTGGAAGGTTCAAAAAACAAAAAAAGATGGCAGGATGTTCTTGAGATTCTAGATAATGGAATCAATGTGATCAGCGCAATGAATATTCAGCATATTGAAAGTCTGAATGAAGAGGTCAAAAAAATTACTGGTGTAGAGGTTTCAGAGCGTGTTCCGGATAAAATCCTTGCCCTTGCTGATGAGGTTGTAAATATAGATTTAACAGCTGATGAACTTTTAACAAGATTAAAAGAAGGAAAGATCTATAAAAAAGATAAAATTCAGACGGCATTAAATAACTTTTTCCAAAGCGGACATATTCTACAACTTCGGGAGCTTTCATTAAAAGAAGTAGCTACACACGTTGAGAGAAAGGTTGAAACTGAAATCAAAACTGAAAACTTTAAGCCTATTAAGTTTCTCGCCTGTATCAGTAGTAATGAAAAAATTGCCAAAAATATTATCCGGAAAACAGCTCGTCTGGCCAGCTATTATAACAGTCCATGGACTGTTTTATACGTTCAGAAACCTTCTGAAAATCCAGAAAAAATAGCCTTAAATAAGCAACGATATTTAATTAATAATTTTAATTTAGCACAAGAAATGGGTGCTAAAGTAATCCGGATAAAGGAAAGCAGCGTTCATAAAGGAATTTTGGACTATGTGATTCAGCATAATATCACAACAGTCTGTATTGGAAAACCCCATTCTCATTTCTGGCAAAGACTTTCAGGTTACAGTTGGATCTACACATTAATGAACCGATTGAACGAACGACAGATAGACATTATCATTTTATCTTAAGAGTAATGAAACTTAAAACTAAACTCACACTAGGCGTAGGTCTTTTATTTTTGCTGATCGTTTTACTATCAGTGATAGGCTCTGTATACATCAATAAATTAAAATCGGATACAGAGAAAATTCTTACTGCAAATTACAACAGCTTAGAATATTCTAAAAATATGCTGATCGCCTTAGACAGGATGAGTACAGACAGCGTTGTTTCCGTAAGGGATTTTGAAAAAAATAATGCTTTACAGGAAAATAATCTTTCAGAAATTGGTGAAAAAGAAATCACTCAGAATCTTAAGATCCATTTTGGCAGCTATTTGAAGCAACCAGATTTTAAAAAAGAAAAGCTCATTCGTGAAGATTTAGTAAAGATCATGTCTTTAAATATGAAAGGGATTGAACGAAAAAGTGATACCGCAATAATCACTGCTGAACGTGCCACATTCTGGATTGTAAGTTTAGGAACGGTTAGTTTTCTGATCGCTTTTATTCTCTTATTTAATTTACCACAAACCATTGCGGAACCAATTAATCAGCTCACCTTTAGTATTAAACAGATCGCCAATAAAAATTATAATGAAAGAGTTCATTTTAAAGGAAGCGAAGAGTTTAGTGACCTTGCGAATTCTTTCAACATCATGGCTGAGAAATTACAGGAATATGAAAGCAGTACGCTTTCTACGCAGCTGATGGATAAAAAACGTATTGAAACACTTGTCAACAATATGCACGATGCCGTTATTGGTCTTGATGAAAATAATTTCATCTACATGATCAATGACGAAGCTTTGAATATCACCAATCTTCGCAAGGAAGAAATTATTGGAAAAACAGCGCATGAAGTTGCTGTAAACAATGATCTGGTCAGGGAGCTTCTTAAAAATATGGATCATCCGGTAAAAGATCCGATCAAAATTGTTACGGATAATAAAGAAAACTACTTTGAACAGGAAATAGTTCCCATTAATATTGCAAAAACGGGTGAAAAAGAGAAAAAATATATTGGAAAAGTAATCTTGCTACGAAATATTACTCCTTTTAAGGAACTTGATTTTGCAAAGACCAATTTTATAGCTACTATTTCTCATGAGCTTAAAACACCAATTGCGGCAATAAAAATGGGTGTTCAGCTTTTAGGAAATCAAAAATTTGGTGAACTCAACGGTCAACAGCAAGAGCTTCTTAAAAGCATCAATGATGATAGCCAACGTTTATTAGATATCACAGGGGAACTTCTCAACCTATCACAAGTTGAAACTGGAAATATCCGCCTGAATATTAAGAGTTGCTCTCCCAAAGAGATCGTTCTTACTGCCATTAAAAATGTTGAAAAACTAGCTGAGCAAAAACATATTGCTATTACCACAAACTTTCTTTTAGGTGATGATGATTTTGTTTCTGCAGATTTTGATAAAACGGTTTGGGTAATGAATAATTTCCTGAGCAATGCTATTAAGCATTCTTTTCAAGATGAGAACATTCAAATTTTAGTTGAAAAATCAGAGGCAATGATTCAATTCAGTATTACCGATACCGGAAGTGGAATTGATGAAAAATACCATCGTCAGATTTTCGACCGCTATTTTCAGGTTCCCGGTGAGCACCAAAATGGAACAGGTCTGGGATTAGCCATTTCAAAAAACTTTATTGAAAAACAGCACGGTGAAATCGGAGTAAAAAGCTCTCCGAATCAGGGAAGTACTTTTTATTTTGAATTGCCTTTAGCTTAAGTTAAAATTTTAAGATAAGATTTCATAAATGTGGTTGTTATAAATTAATAACCAAATTTAGCTTATCAATTAAGGTAATAATGAAAGAAATCCATTTTTATTCAAGTAAAATTAAGAGCTTATTTTTACTTTTGGGTTCAATTGGTTTTTGTTTATTACTCAGTCAATTTTATAGAAAGTTAGGAAATGAGGCTTGGATAAAACTATTCTATTCTACTTTGCATTCACTATTTTCATTTTTTCATCCATCCTTTCAATGTTATTACTATTGAGAAGAAAGCCATTATTAAGTATTACTGACACAGAAATTATTATTTATTATTTATTGAGAAAATCTGTTTCAGTAAAATTTAAAGAAATTTCAAAATTTTTTATATCTAATACGAAATTTCGAGGAATGAAAACAACTGAATACATCAATATCGTTATTAAGTATCCTAAAAATGTTCCACAGAAAAAATTTCCCGTATATTCTAGTGCTCAAAATATGATACAGACTGATATGTTGAATATTAAAACG
The DNA here is from genome assembly GCF_058790395.1 of Chryseobacterium sp. FW101-FHT12H09. Taxonomy (NCBI): domain Bacteria; kingdom Pseudomonadati; phylum Bacteroidota; class Flavobacteriia; order Flavobacteriales; family Weeksellaceae; genus Chryseobacterium; species Chryseobacterium sp. FW101-FHT12H09. Next base: position 19,929 of record NZ_JBYTCP010000005.1, read on the forward strand.
AGTGAATTACTAAAAATATTAAATAAAAAATTGAATAGCTAAAAGCTCTTTCCAATTTTAGATAAATTACAACCAGTCCCTTATCATTATTAAAAACCATTGCTTTCCCATATTATAAGTATCTTGGTTCGCTTAAAAGCTATTGGTAATTACTTATGAAAAAAATTCTATTATTTGCTTTGTTGAGCTTCATTTTCACCCACAAGGTTTACGCTCAAGAAACTCCTGCCTCCTATGTTGAAAAAGCCATTCAGATTATGGAGCAAAATTCTGTTAATAAAAAAAGCATAGATTGGGTAACGATCAAAAAAGACGCCTTGAAGACTGCCCATGAAAAAAAGGAAATCAAAGAAACTTATCCGATAATCAGAGATATTTTAGGAAAATTAGGTGATCACCATTCAAAATTATACGAACCGGAGGTTGTTGCAGATTATTTAAAAAGACATAAAGATGTAGGACTGCCGTTTCCATATCCTAAGGATAGTCTTATTGATAAGAAGATAGCCTATATCTCCGTTCCTGCAATTGCTAATTTCAATCAGGAAGATTGGGATGAATATGTAAAAACGTTTTACGAGAAAGTAGAGAATCTGGATAAAAGTAATCCAACGATATGGATAATAGATCTCAGAAACAATGAAGGAGGCATGTTTTCACCTATGTTAAAAGCAATTTATCCATTTTTAGATGCTGAGAAAGTAGTCGGTTCTATTGACAATTCTGAAGGAGCAAGCTTCTATTCTTATAAAAATCCAGACATCTACTTTGGAAAACAAAAAATTGCAAATATTCCCATTCCTGATATCACATTAAAAAATAAAAACAAACCTATTTACATTTTAACAAATAAAAGAACGGCAAGTTCAGGGGAATTCGTCGTGGCAAGCTTTGTCGGACAAAAAAATGTAAAAATAGTGGGATGTAATACAATGGGATTGACCTCTGACAACTCCGAATTTAAATTGCCTGACAATGCTTTTCTGGTTCTTACTACTGGAACTCTCATCAACAGACAAAAATACGCATATAAAGAAGTTGGAAAGGGGATTGCAGCTGATATTGAAGTGAAAAGTGATCAATTGAGTGATTATATTAATGCAATTAAGAAGTTGTGAAGTTTAAATACTAAAAGTATTTTTGTACCTATCAAAACTTAAAATAAAACATAATGCCTGACTTTTTCTCTTTTTTTCCCTATCCATTTCTGATATTCGGTTTAACATACATGATTTTCTCTTCTATAATATTTTCAATTCAAAAAAAGAATATCATTTCCAATTTTAAACAATATGATTCTACAGAATTAAAAAATGTAAATGGGACGATTATTATTGAAAATGGATATTTAAGAAAAAATATTGAATGGTGCAGTTTTGACCTATTGATCAATAAAAATTCAATTTTTTTATTTAAGAAAAGATTCTATTTTATTCCAGGACGGAACATTAATTTAATATTTTCTAATTCTGATAAAAAAAATACCAAAAGGGCAACACTTCTTAGAGAGTTTAAAATTAATACTAATAATATTGAACTGGTGTATTATCCACCATTTCTCATGGGTCGCCAAAGTAAAATATTTTTAAAAAATCTAAATAAGGAACATATCTTATTACTCGAGAATACTCTAAGTAATAAAAGCAGAAGAATACCATAACAATTCAAATTATAAGTTAATTATGAATAAAACTCTTTTCATATTTTTTTGTTTTTTATTTGGTATAGTATATTCCCAAACGAATGTAAGTGATTATAATCTCTATATCTTTATTGGAGAAAAAGTAAGTATACATGAGTTTGATCCTAACATAGATAGAATAAAGCATGTTCGGAAAACAATCGATGAAGAAACTGGAGATTCTATAAATATTATCCAAGAAGATTATGTAATGGACAATGCTTTTAATTGCACTTATAAAGTTTTTAGAAAAATCCACGGAGATTTACAAGATATTGTACAGTTTAAAGCTTATGATCATTATGGAAGGCCTGGATTTGAAGATTATGAAAACATTATTCTATACCTTTCTAAAAACGATAAAGGAGAATTTTTCCACCAAAAGTACATTTATGACCCTGTTTACAAAATTGATGAAAAATGGGTTGGACTTTACAGTTTCGCTTTTGCAAATGATGTTAAAAACTCTTGGAAAAATTTTAAAACACAAAATATTAACAAAGATCACACTCTTAAAATAGACTTAAAAAATTGTGATAAAAATTGTCAAAACAAATATTATCCAAAACCCTATTTCAGAATAAAAGATAACATAGCCTATCCTAAAAAAGCATTTAATATAGATGATGTTATATCCTTTAGAAAAAGAAATACTTTTGTATTAAAGAATTAAGAATAAATTTATTTTTTAAAAGAATAAAACTCGAATAAATTATTTTGATATTATGCATAAATTAAAAATTATTTCAACTGTTTTATTAATACTAGCATTCAATTCTAAGATTCTTGCTCAGGCATTCAAGTTAGATGAACTGGAAAAGTTCAATCAATTAAGTATGGATTCATTTAAAAATGAGATCAAAAAACTTAATTACAAATATTATGACAAAACAGAAAGCTCTGAATTTGTTTTATATGAATATGACAGTAGCGATTATCAATATAAGATTGGAAAATTTCAATATACAACGGATAAATCATCAGACAGAATAGAGCTTCAGTTCAAAGCAAAAAATGAATATAATCAATATCTAAAAACAATTGCCAGTTTAGGATATAAACAAACTGAGACCGGAAAGATACCGGGAGGAGAAACCTATGTTGATTATTTTAAAAACAAAGATCACATCAGACTCATTTCCCCTAAGACTGGAGAACCTAACGATCCATATACTATTTTGATTTTTAAAAAGCTTTAATATCTGATAGGTTTCATGAATGATCTGATGTATACATCCTCTGCTCCACCCGTTTCTCTTAAAGAATTTGTTGAGAGTTTCTGGATGCTGGATAATCCATCGGAAAATAAAGAAGTCGTTCTTTTACCCGATGGAAGAATAGACGTTATATTTTCACAGTCTCCCACTGAACCTTTTCATATTGTCCTTTTAGGAATCGGAACTCATCCTGAAGAGGTTGTTATTGCTGAAAAAACCAAAACCTTTGCTATAAGCTTTAATCTACTGGCTACGGAATATATCCTTCATGAGAATGTATCCGATCTTCTGAACTATGCGAAAAATCTACCTATCGATTTTTGGGAATTCAATGCGAATGACATGTCGGACTTTGACCAATTCTGTATAAAAGCATCCAAGAAAATAGAAGGTGAACTTTCGAATCAAAAAATTGATGAACGGAAACGAAAACTTTTTGATCTTATCTATTCCTCGAATGGTGCCATCCCGATCAAAGAACTGTCAGAAAAGGTGATATGGAGCGAACGACAGATCAACCGGTATTTTAATCAGCAATATGGTATTTCCTTAAAGGCTTATTGTGGAATTCTACGCTTCAGAGCTTCCTTTAAACATATTAAAGAAGGAAAATTATTTCCCGAACAAAACTTTAGTGACCAGTCTCACTTTATTAAGGAAATCAAAAGACTTTCAGGATTTCTACCCAAAGAACTCAGTCAAAACAAAAACGACCGATTTATACAATTTTCCGTCCTTCCCAAGAAGTAATTTTGCATCATAATTTTAAAGATGATGATTACACAAAATAAAAAAATAGCCATTATTGGCGGTGGTCCGGGAGGACTTACTTTAGCAAAGCTTTTACAACTTAAAAATGTTCAGGTTCATGTCTATGAGCGTGATAAACATAAAGATGTCCGTGTACAGGGTGCTACTTTGGATCTGCATGAAGAATCAGGATTGGAAGCACTTCGAAGAGCAGGATTAATGGATGCCTTCAAAGCAAATTACCGACCTGATGCAGGAAAATTAAAAATTTTAGATAAAAATCTTAATCAATATCTCAATGAACATGATTCAGAGAGCTTTCATGATGAAGATCGTCCGGAGATCGACAGAGCACCCCTTAGAAAAATTCTATTGGAAACATTGGAACCAGAAACGGTAATTTGGGATAGTCAGTTTGTTTCTATGGAAAAACAGGAAGGTGGTTGGATTTTACATTTCAAAAACGGTAAATCCTACTATGCAGACATTGTTATTGCTGCAGATGGAGCTAATTCAAAAATACGTTCTTACATCACAGATGTTCAGGCAATATATTCTGGTGTCACAATTATTGAAGGTAATATTTATAATGCACAAATGAATGTTCCAAAGCTTTGGGAACTTGTTGATGGAGGAAAAATTTTTGCCATGGATGAGGAAAAGACTTTATTATTCAGCACCAAAGCAGATGGTACACTGACCTTTTATACCGGATGTAAGGTGAATGAAACCTGGGCACAGGAATCCGGAATTGATTTCAGCAATAAAGAACAGATCTTTGAATGGTTTAAAAAAGAATATGAAACATGGAATGAGATCTGGCAGGAATTATTTGAGACCAATGATTCTTCATTTGTGGTACGTCCTCAATATCATTATCCTCTAGATCAAACCTGGGAAACACTACCAAATTTAACGATGCTTGGTGATGCTGCCCACCGAATGCCTCCTTATGCAGGAGAAGGGGTTAATATGGCAATGCAGGATGCCTATGAACTGGCAGAATGCTTAACAGACGGGAAATCTAAGGATGTTCAAACTGCTCTTTCCTGTTATGAAAAGCAGATGCAAAAAAGAACTTATGAGATAACTAGAATCACTTTAGACAATACTGTTTTGATGCATTCTCCTAAAGCAATTGAAAATCTGATGAAGATGTTTAGTGATGAATAGAAGATAAATCCTGGAGCTGATGTTTATAATGGGACGTTGTTTTTAGTATTTAAAGTGTTATTTTGCATTTTTATTTATTTTTGGAATTAATTCTCAAACATATATATTTGTGAAAAAGTAGATTGAATTAACACTTTATTCTACCTTATTATTTTAACACATAATGAAATGAGAAAAACAATTTCCAATTTTTTAAACCTCCATATTGGGGAAGAAAATCCAACAATTGTTCTTGAAAATGTAACGAGTAATGTATCCTTCAGAGGTGCTAATCTCTGGATTCTGGCTTGTGCCATACTTATTGCTTCTGTAGGACTCAATGTAAATTCAACGGCAGTAATTATTGGTGCGATGCTGATCTCCCCTTTGATGGGTCCTATTGTAGGAGCAGGTTTTGCATTAGCGACTTTTAATTTTAGTTTATTAAAAAAATCAATGAAAAATTTGCTGATCGCTACGGTGGTCAGCTTAACGGTTTCCAGTCTGTATTTTTATTTAAGCCCTTTTAAAGATATCCAGTCCGAGCTGTTGGCAAGAACCTCACCTAATATCTATGATGTTCTGATTGCATTTTTTGGTGGAATTGTTGGGGCAGTCTCCATAACACGAATTGAGAAAGGAAACCCAATTCCGGGAGTTGCTATTGCAACAGCTTTAATGCCGCCATTGTGTACTGCAGGCTTTGGTATTGCAACAGGCAATTGGTCTTTTGTCGCTGGGGCATTCTATCTCTATACAATCAACTGCTTCTTTATCTGTATTTCTACATTCCTGATTATCAAGTTCCTTAAATATCAGGCAGTAGAAACTACTAATAAAGCTTTTGAAAAAAGGATCCGTTATGGAATTTCAATATTGATCATTGTGATGATCGTTCCCAGTTGTTATTTAGCTTACAACTTACTTAATCAGAAAAAATACAATCAAAATGTTGAAAACTTTATCGATAGTGAGTTTTCAAAGAAAGGATATACCGTGATTTATAAAAAAGTAGATTATAATAGTAATCCAAAATTGATTGAACTTGTTTTTTTATCTACTAAATTTGATAGCACGGAAATAAAGAACTTCAATTCTTCATTACAAGATTTCGGAATAAAAAATACCAATCTGGTCATTAAACAAAACACCAGCGACATAAAAAAGGAAATTCTAAGTGAGATCAATCTTCAAAAAACAAATATCACCGAAAAAGATCTCCAGGTTAATGAGTTGAAGAATGAATTGAATATATATAAAATGGATAATCCTGAATTGGTAAAAGAAGTGAAAATCCTTTTCCCGGAAGTCCAGGAAATGGCCATCGGAAAACTTCAAAATTATATCACAGCTGATTCAACAAGTTTAGAGACTGCTTTTATATATCAATCCGAAACTAAGATAGATGAAGAAAAACTGAAAGCATGGTTAGCTAACAGGCTAAAAACAAGTAATATTATTTTGTTTAATACAACAAAAGATACGAGCAAAAAGAAAAAATGATAGGGACTTTTAATAGATTAAAAATAGATGTGCGAATGAAATTTCATTCGCCTTTTTCATATAAATAATTTGAGTAAATTAGGATAAATAATATCCATGGAAGCACTTTTTTTCGAAACACCCAAAGAATTCAGAAAATGGTTGGAGAAAAACCATACTACAGAGACAGAAGTCATCGTAGGCTTCTATAAAGTTGGGGTTAAAAAACCATCCATGACCTGGTCTGAATCTGTAGATCAGGCTTTATGTTTTGGCTGGATCGATAGTGTAAGAAGATCCATAGATAAAGACAGCTACTGTAATCGTTTTACACCACGAAAACCGACAAGTATCTGGAGTGCCATCAACATAAAAAAAGTTGAAGACCTGACCAAAGCCGGATTAATGACACCAGCAGGTCTCAAAGCATTTGAATTAAAAAAACAAGAAAAAACCTCAATGTATTCTCACGAAAGAGAACTTGCAAGCCTTAGTCCTGAATTTGAGAAACAATTTAAAGACAATAAAAAGGCCTGGGATTTTTTCAACAACCAGGCTCCTTCTTATAAAAAGGTAATGCTACACTGGATTATGTCTGCCAAGCAGGAAAAAACACAGATATCAAGATTAGAAAAAACGATCAGAGAAAGTGAACAAGAAAAACGAGTAGTCTAATATTTCCATGGAAAAAACATTTAAACTAACAGGCGGTGCAAAAATCGGCCTTGCCAATGCTACCTATCCTTTTGCAGATCTTTATGTTGATGAAAACATATTGAAGATCAATGCCTCTCTTGTGGGCAATCTAGTTTTTCAACCGCAGGATATTATTTCTATTCAGCCTTACACCTCTATTCCGTTAATTGGTCAAGGTATTAAGATCAATCATCGAGTGGAAAATTATAATTCAAATGTTATTTTCTGGACTCTTAAAAATCCGGAAACAGTCATAAATGAAATTAAGAGTACTGGATTTTTAGAAAACAAAAATCCTACACTCATTTCAAGGGATTCCAAAATTATAGAACAACAGATACAGGGTGGATTTCCTTTAAAACCTTTTGTTTCTGTTTTTTTTATTGTTGTCTGGAACGCTTTTTTTATTTCTGATTTCTTTCCCATTTTCAGAAACGGAACTTCCCTGCCAGTATTTCCTGGCCCGGGGGTATGCTCTGCTTTGGGATTTATTTTTATTTCGGCTATACTTTCGTTAGTATCATCTGGTTTCAGAAGATTTATCTTAAAAGAAGGACGAAGTTTCGAAGACATTAAAAAACTAGCTATTTTCATCTCGTTGATTACCGGTTTCATGTTAACTGTCTTTTTAGCCATTGGTTTTTCAAATTAAATCTGTAAGGTTAAACTTATTGTATATTTTCTGATTAAACCTGTCCACTCCAAAGCTTTTCCATACTTTAGCCAAATTAAAATCTATTAACCAGTTTATTAACTCTTACTTAATTTATGAAATATATTATTGCATTTAGTCTTTTCATATTTAGCCACACTTATTTTTCCCAAGATAAAACGGAGATCTATGTGATCGGAAATATCCATCAGAGCGTTCCCAATTATAATCCACCCATTTTATTAGAAATCCTGGAGAAAATAAAACCAGATATTATACTGCACGAAGTAGATAGCAAAGGAATGGAGGAGTATGAAAAGGCGACTGAATTTAAAGAAAACGAAATTACTGCCAGTACTCAGTATTTTAAAAAATATCCTAAAACACTGCGGGCTTCATTTGATTTTGAAGGAAGAAATCAATACAGGAAAGACAAAGGAATGGTTCCTACAGATAATTTAGCGGTACAATTAATTGACAGTTTATATAAAACTAAAAGTCTGGATGCAGCAGACACGAAAATATATGAGAGTTTTATTAACACAACTGAAGAATTAAAAAAAGTTGCTGAATTAGCTCCTAAGAATTTTAACAACGCTGAAAACGATAAAATTTGTGAGAAAAGACAAAACGAGCAATACCATGAATTGACTAAAATCACTGACAAAAGACCTGAATTTGCTAAAAGATTTGTTACCAAGCCCAATGGAGAAAAAATAAGCTATAGAGAAGGATTTAAATTGATGTCCGGATTCTGGGATCTTAGAAATCAAACGATGGCTGCTAATATTTATAAAGTGGCAGCACAAAATCCAGGAAAAAAAATAGTTGTTTTAACTGGTTTCTTACACCGCTATTACATTATTAAGCAATTGAAAAAAATAAACGATCTAAAATATGTGATCAAAGAGTTTTATGATCTGTAAAAGATTCTTGCTAAAGATGTTTTTTAATAAAATCAGAAAATAAAAGACCAGATTGCTTATCAGTAATCCGGTCTTTTATTTTTATTTGATCCAACGATCAAGGCTGATAACCTCTGCTTGGGACGGAAAAACTTTGGTGGTTAATACCTGATGAATTTCAGGATCCCTATCCTCACAACAATCTTCAATTACCGTTAACTGATAATCTTTATCTGCTGCTTCCCGGAGTGTAGAAAGAACCACTCCTGAAGTACTTATACCTGTAAGCACAAGATGCTGAATTCCCTGCCCTCTTAATACGACCTCCAAATCACTTCCTGTAAAGGCACTGAAGCGACGTTTTGTTACGATGACCTCATCATTATCAGGCTTTACATCCTGATGGATTTCCTGCCATTGAGCCACAAACTCCGGTGTCCACATATCCTTTCCAAATCTGGAAAAGGCTTTGTTAGACTCACTGATCTCAGGAGCCCCCGGTCGAAAGGAAACCACGACGTAAATAACAGGAATTCCGTTTGATCTCGCATGGGAAATTGCTTTTGAAACCTTATCAAGTAATGGCTTAGGGTCTTCAAGATTCTGTAAAATGGAATTTTGTAAATCCATAACTAATAAAGCTGTTTTGTTTGATTCTTGCATTTTTTTAAATATTAAATTGTTTTATTAGTGAATTCTTCCGTCTGTAAGGAAGATAATTGATCCTTTTTAGGAACAGCAAATAGTCTGTAAAAACATATAGCAATGAGAATAGCCAAAATCCCCTGAATCAATAGCGTATTACTGCTTCCAATATGTTCAGATGCATATCCTGTAAGTAAGCTGCCTAAAGGTAGCATTCCAAAAATAGCAGTGAGTAAAATACTGATTGCCCTTCCTTTCATATGAGGCGCAGCTTCGGATTGAACGATAATGTTACAGCTGGTCAATTGCATGACACTTCCGAATCCTGTTAGAACAACAAATAACATCGCCCAGTAAAAATCGGTAGTTTGAGAAAAAAAGATGAGACCAAGTCCTAGCACAACAGTACTGAGAACGAGATAAAACCGGAGCTTATCATTTCTTTTTAAGGAAGCCAGTAATATGGTTCCTGAGACGGCTCCCAATCCTATAAATCCAGAGATATAGCCGAAAGTGGAAGCACTCCCTTGAAAAGTTATTTTGGCAACTTCCGGAATTAAGGTATCATAAGGCAAAACCAATAATCCCATCAAAGAAAGCATAAGGATGACCAAACCGATTCTTGACTCATTTTTAAGGTAAACAATACCTTCTTTAAATTCTGACATTACTTTTTTGTTGGTTGTTTTCTTCTCATAAGCAGGAAGCTTCATCATGGAAAAGCAAACGATTACTACAATAAAACTTATAGCATTCATCACAAAACAGAAACCAACATTCCAGTGTTCCAATACAAAACCAGCCACTGCTGGTCCCAATACTTTACTTACGCTTGCTGTCGCAGAACTGAGAGATAGTGCACTTGGAACATCACTGTCCTCCCTAACTACCTGACTGATCATGGTCTGTCTTGCCGGAACATCAAAGGCATTGATAATCCCCAATACAACACTTAAAGCCAGGATTTGCCAAACAATGATATGATTGGTCAGAAATAAAAATGCCAATAATGAAGTCTGCAGCACCGCAGCAATTTGCGTCCATCGTATGATCGTACTTCGGTTGAAACGGTCTGCTGCCACCCCACCGGCAAATGAAAAAAGGAACGAAGGAAACTGTTCGGCAAACACCGTAACACCCAGCATAAAAGAAGAGTGGGTAAGTGAATAGATCAACCATACTATTGCCGTCCGCTGCATCCATGTTCCAAACTGTGATATAGAACGGCCTGCAAAATAATATTTAAAATTTTCACTTTTAAAAGCTCTGAATGTGCTTACGCTACTAATACTCATGGTACATTTTAATTCAATTAAGTTTAATACTTTAATCTAACTATTTGACAAAAAACATCAAAACGTCAAATTTTATTTAAAAAAATTTATCCTTTAATTTTCTCGACAATCATTCTGGCTAACATTTCAGCCCCTTCTTCCCATTGATCTTTATAATTTTCGCTTATCGATTCGCGACGGATACCACGAATACTGCTTAATAATACAAATATCAATGTATCCATAGTTTTCGAATCCGGCTCTGTAATATCACCTGCTTCTACTGATTCACTGATTACTTTTTTCAGTAATACCGTTTCAGAACGCATCATTCTCTGATGTATATCCCATATAATACTTGAATACTTGGAACGTTCTTCCTTATCCATATTTGCTTCAATAGTTGAAATAAAATTCCTCGTTTTGTTGAAACCTTTTACCTTAGCAAAGCAGAATGCCTGAATACGCGATTCTAATGTTTTCTCTTTATAGATAATCTTTTCAAGTTCACTTTTCACCTCATCCACAAGGGAAATCATTACCGCTTCGAAAAGCTCATCCCTATTTTTAAAATAATAATAAAGAGCACTTCTCGTCTTTCCCACCGCTTTCGCCACATCATCCATTGTCACTTTCTTAATACCATGACGTTGATACAGCTCCTGTGCGGTCTGCAAAATCTGACTTTTTAATAGTTCTTCCTGGGAAAGGGGTTGGCTCATTTACTTTAATATATTGGAATCTGCTTCTGAAATATTTGACAAATTTACAAATTTTGTCAAAACGAAAATAATTTATTTGATATTTTTTTAAAATTTCAGAACTCATTCTTATTTATGGCTTAAAGCGTTTATCCTTAAAAAGATATAATTGAGTATATTCGTCTTGAGAATTAAAATCTGATCCAAATAAAAGACTAAGACCATGGGAATATTTGACTTCATGAAAAAGAAGGCAGGAAAAAAACTTCCGTCGGCAGAACAATATCTGAATCATCTTGACCGTATTTTTCAGCAAGAACCTGAATTGTATATGGAGAAAAGCCTCATAGAAGGTATTCCGGGTGTCACTACTATTGTGTATCGGGACATTCCTAAAAAAGGATATACAACAGCTTTCACTTATGGATTGTCATTGGTTCAGCATCCTGCCTGGAAAGTAGGCAGAGCAGAACTTTGCATTTCTGTCAGTTCACCTCGCTTAGATTGGGCGCAAGCTATGGGATATATTGCGAATAAACTTCGTGGAGACTGTCCTTTTTCTTATGGCCAACTTATCAATTTCGAAGAAAAGATAAGTGACGATTCTGAAATGGACGCATTTTTTATCTTTGCACCAAGTACAATTGATAAAGAAGACTATCTGCACATCGACATCGGAGCAGGTTATAAGGTAAGTATCGCAAGTCTTTATCCAATGTACTCAGATGAGATCGAAGTTTATGAAAATATTGGTCTTGAAAAATTCTGGCATCATCCTAATTTTGATAATTATAAAGTGGACAGGAAGAAAATTAAAGGTGAATAAAAAGTAGGTATGAAAATACATCATTTTGGATTTTGGATTTTTAAAGAAGGTCTCTTTGATCTTCTTGACTTTTTTCATAGAAAAATTAACTTACCCCTTACTGTTGATAATGAATTGGTCAAATATGAACTCCATTACACCGATGACGAACAAAACCTTTGGTTTACACTTTTAATACATGATGTAATAACAATCAAAGTAGCAAAAGATTCGAATGATAGGGATATTATATTTTTTAATATTGAGTATACAGATCTTGTAATCAGAGAGATTAAGGATTTGGAAGAATTTATAAATTCAAAGTAAATGGATCTCAATGATTTCTTATCTTTGCAATAAATTATGATTCCTATCCATGATCTTTTCTTCTTTCTCTTAGCCGCGTTTATTTTGGTCATAAGCCCGGGACCTAATATGATTTATCTGATTTCAAGATCCATTACACAAGGAAAAAAAGCGGGATTAACCTCACTTGCAGGTGTTGTCTGCGGTTTTTTATTTCACATTGTCATGGTTTCTTTTGGACTAACTGCAGTGTTGTTTGCTGTACCTTATGCTTATATCGTTTTAAAAATTCTGGGAACAATATATCTTATATATCTCGCTTACCAGGCTATTAAACCAAACGGTAAAAATATCTTTGAAGTAGATAAAAATATGACAGCAGACGGACCTAAAAAATTATTTGCAGTCGGTTTCTTAACGAATGTTCTTAATCCAAAAGTAGCTGTTTTCTATCTGTCCTTTTTTCCTCAGTTTATAAAACCTCAGTACGGTTCTATCTTTACACAAAGCTTAGAGCTTGGATTAATACAGATTTTCACAAGTTTTACGGTCAATTTCATTATTGTTTTAACGGCAGCAAAGGCAGCTTCATTTTTTGCTAAAAATCCTATCTGGATCAAAGTGCAAAAATGGTTTATGGCGAGTGTGCTTATCTTTCTTGCTGTGAAAATGGCGCTTTCGAAAGCGAAATAGAAAGAAGGCTCTTAGAATTCTTAATAGTTATGGGAACCCGTAATTTTTTTTTATGATTTCAAGATATTTTTGAGCATTGAAAAATAAGAATTATGTCATCAATTAAGTGCCCAAAATGTCAAAGTAACATAAATGACACCATAACCCAATGTACCAATTGTGGTTATTTCATTAAAAGTCATTTAATAAATACAAATGTTCAAAATCCGGATCAAATAAAGAAACAAAGTAATGGATGTGGTATTGTTGTGTTACTCTTCTTTGGATTTTTGTTTTTATTTTTTTTAATAAAACAGTGTTCGAAGGCAGAAAATAACATAGATTATTCCAGCAAAATTGACACTAAACTATCAAAAGAGGATAGTATTAAAAATCAAGCAAGAATTGATAGTATAGGTAGAAAAGAAAAAGCCGAAGAAGAAAAGTTCTTGAAAACAAAGGCCGGAAAAATTTATAAAAAACATCCGGAATGGTCAAAAGAAGATTGTAAGAACATTTCTGAACGTAAGATCTGGATTGGAATGCATTATGAAATGCTTGTTTACATGAGGGGAAGGCCTGATAATGTAAATACTTCAAATTATGGAGATGGACAAAACTATCAAGCTTGTTGGCATGACTATGATCCTTCTTGTTTTTACTTTGATGAAAGCCAAATCATTACTTCTTACAACTAAAGCTCAGACGTTATACGAACAGAGCATATTGATCAAAAGCTATTAATAAATAGATGTTCACAGTACCTCAGTCCAATATAAAAGAAAAATGCTGAAGTTTATTCAGCATTTTTTATATCATTAATGGAACTTAATTTTAATGTGCTTCCAGCCAGTTGTTCCCTACTCCAACTTCAACCAATAAAGGAACCTGTGTTTCAATGGCACTTTCCATTTCTGTTTTGATTAGTTTTGAAGCAACTTCAATCTCGTCAATTGGAGATTCAAATACCAATTCGTCATGTACCTGAAGTAACATTCTGGTCTTAAGTTTTTGTTGGTCCAGTTGCTGATCAATTTTGATCATTGCCATCTTTACTACATCAGCTGCACTTCCTTGTACTGGAGCATTAACAGCATTTCTTTCTGCGTGGCCTCGTACAACGAAATTGTTAGAGTTGATATCTTTTAGGTGGCGTTTTCTGCCTAAAATAGTTTCCACATAACCTATCTCACGTGCGTTTTTCACCTGCTCGGCCATATATTCTTTCAACTTTGGATAGGTCTCAAAATAGGCCTCGATCATCTGCTTAGCTTCTGATCTTGATAAGCCAGTTTGTTCAGCCAATGCAAAAGCACCCTGACCATAGATGATTCCAAAGTTTACCGTTTTAGCCTGACTTCTTTGTGTTTTTGAAACTTCCTCTAAAGGAATTTTAAACAATTTTGCCGCTGTAGAAGCGTGAATATCTTCACCATCCTGGAATGCTTTGATCATATTATCTTCCCCGGAAATTTCAGCGATTAAACGAAGTTCAATCTGTGAATAATCGGCAGAGATAATTTTCTTTCCTTCTCCTGAAACAAATGCTCCACGAATCTGTTGTCCTCTCAGGGTTCTGATCGGAATATTCTGCAAATTTGGATTCACACTTGCCAAACGACCTGTTGCCGCAGTTGTCTGAGAGAAGTTGGTATGTACACGCTCATCCTTATCAATCTGAGATGGCAACGCATCTACATACGTTGATTTCAGTTTCTGATAAGTTCTGTATTCAAGGATATATTTTATAATTTCATGCTTTGAAGACAACTTTTGTAAAACATCTTCAGAAGTTGCATACTGTCCGGTTTTAGTTTTCTTAGCTTTTGGATCGAGCTGCATTTTTTCAAATAAAATTTCACCCAATTGTTTTGGCGAGTTCATATTGAATTCTTCACCAGAAAATTCAAAAATCTTAGACTCTAATTCTCTTAGATCATTTTCTAAATCAATACTTTCCTGAGCCAGCCACTTTTCATCGAGAGAAATTCCTTCAAGTTCCATTTTAGCTAAAACTTCCATCAAAGGCATTTCTATTTTAAAGAACAGATCTTCCAGATTCTCTTTCTTCAATTGGGGAGCAAAAAGTTCATACAACTGGAAAGTAACATCTGCATCTTCTGCAGCATAATCCGTTTGTGTCCTTAAATCGGCATCCCTGAAAGTTCCTTGATTTTTTCCTTTCTTTCCGATAATGGTTTCAATAGAAACTGGCTTATAATTTAAGTACACCTCTGAAAGATAATCCATTCCATGTCTCCCATCCGGACTCAGAAGATAATGGGCAATCATCGTATCGAACATTGCTCCTTTTACAGTGATGTCATATTGTTTTAAAATTTTATAATCGAATTTCAGATTATGGGCTACTTTCAGTAAATCTTCTTTCTCAAAAAACGGTCTGAAAATCTCCAATGTCTGTAGCACCTCACCTTTATCTTCTGACAAAGGAATATAATAGGCCAATCCTTTTTTATAGGAGAAACTCATTCCTACCAATTCAGCTTCCAACTCGTTTAAAGAAGTTGTTTCTGTATCGAAACAAACCACTCTTTGTTTCAATAAATTATTAACAAGAATTTTTTGAGCTTTTGGATTATCGACGAATTGATATAAGTGCTCATTATGTTCTATAGTTGCTTTTGTAGAAGTTGCCTGATCGAGCTCTTCATAAGTAGCAAACAGATCAAGCTGGGTAACCTGACCTTTAACAATAGTTCCTTTTGATGTTTCAGATACCTCAACCTCTGCGACTACTACAGTTTCTGTAGGAGCAAAAGCACGATACAGATTTTCATACAATCTTCTGAATTCTATTTCATCAAAAACTTGTTTTACTTTTTCAAAATCCGGAGTTTCAAGATCGTATTGTTCCTGATGGAATTCGATTGGAGCATCACAAATAATGGTCGCTAATTTTTTAGATAAAATTCCTCTTTCTGCCGAAGCTTCTATTTTCTCTTTTAATTTTCCTTTTAACTGATGAGTATTAGCCAGAAGGTTTTCAATGCTTCCATATTCTTTAAGGAATTTCATAGCTGTTTTTTCTCCTACCCCTTCCAATCCCGGAATATTATCCACAGCATCACCCATCATCGCAAGAAAATCAATGACTTGTTTTGGATCTTCAATTTCATATTTGGCTTTCACTTCCTCTACACCCAAAATTTCAATATCTCCACCTTTTAAACCCGGTTTATAGATTTTAATTTTATCTGTAACCAGTTGGGCAAAGTCTTTATCAGGGGTTACCATGAAAGTAGTATATCCTTCTTTTTCCGCTTTACAAGCAATAGTCCCGATCACATCATCAGCTTCGTAACCTTCTACTCCTAAATTAGGAATATGCATCGCTTCTAAAATCTTATGGATATATGGAACAGCAATTTTAATAGCTTCTGGAGTTTCACTTCGATTGGCTTTATAGTCGGCATAATCATCAGTTCTTACACTTGCTTTTCCAACATCAAACACAACGGCTAAATGGGATGGTTTTTCTCTTCTGATCAATTCGATCAAAGAATTGGTAAAACCAAAAATAGCAGAAGTATCTACTCCCGTACTCGTTAGCCTTGGATTTCTAATTAATGCGTAATATCCTCTGAAAATCATCGCATAAGCATCGATGAGAAATAACCTTTTATCTTGAGTTGCGTCCATATTTTCTATAATGAACAAATATAAGAAAATAGGAATATTTATGTTCTACAATTTGAGTTTTAAAAAATAAAAAAAAGACCTTAAATGAGATCTTTTTATTTAATTCTTCTTCCTTATGGATTGTAATTCAGATATGGATTATTGATTTTAAATTCATAATTAAATAGTTCCTCATTGGAAAGTTTTAAAAGGCCTTTAATATACTCAGGCAAAGATTCACCAAATTTGTTATTATAGGAACTCGTTTCCTGAATAGCACCGTTGCTCATTTCTACCGATTTAAGATAATCATTATTATAAACTATACTGACTACTGCTATGTTCCCATTTTCATCATATTCTTTTGAAATACCAAACATCACGTTTCCTCTGTTTTCATTGGTTTGTTCTATATCCCCGTTTGAATTATAAAGATGCTCAATTCCATTTTTATAGCCATTCTTATATTCAGCCTCAGATTCTATATCATCATTAAATCTCACATAAATCTCACCAGTAAAAGGTTTTTTGAATTCTTCATCTAAAAAATAGATAGCATATCCGTTAATATCATTTTTAGTGTATAAACGGTCATCAATATCTTCAAATCTGAATTCTACATTATTATTAATCATAAATTTATTAATTATGTCCATGGGTGTTTATTCCATCAGTTAAGAATCCACAATGTGGGCATCTTACTTTAGGCGGTGGCGTTCCGCCATTATTTTTAATCGCATTATTTTGTAAATCTCTATTATGAAGATCCATCTCTCTGATTGAATTTTCATCCACTGGAAGCCCTGCTTCTCGTCTAGCTTTTAACGCCTGATCATAAGCTCTGATTTCTGAATGTGCGGCCAATCTGTTGTCGGCGGTTTCAGGAAGTTCTATCTCACCATTTTTAATTTTAGCCTCATATTCTGCGACTTTCTGTTTAATAAGTGGATCAGCACCTCCTAATTCTGGAGGATCACTTAGCCATTTTTCATAGGCAGCTTTACCTGTAACATTATTTTTAAAGTTTTGTCCATAAAAAGTTTTTCCAGTCACCGGATCATATACTCCGGATAAACAAGGCCCCCTTTCTTTCGCACTTTGAGTTTCTACAATTTCTTTAGCCTTAGCTTCAGTATCTGCTATTAATTTGTCACTTGGTTTTTGAGGGGTGCTTTCATAAGCATCTCCTTTTTTGTTTTCTCCAGAATTATTATGTCCTTCATCTCCTTGACCCTTATTTCCATTTGCACCCTCATCTTCTGGAGTCTTATTTCCTTCTTCTTTTGGCTGTCCTTCCTCTTCAGGGCTTTGATTTCCATCTTCATCTTTTGGTTGGCCTTCATCTTTATTGGTATTGTTACCATCTTTATCAGAAGGTGTATTTCCATCTTTATCACCCCCTGTATTAGGCTCTTCAATGGGAGCAGGTCCTTTTGCCCGTATATTAAGCAAATATAAGAAAAGAAGATAATCTGATGGATGTGCCTGTCCTGAAAATATACGCTTTCCCATACCTATTTCCGGTACGCCTCCGTTAACTAAAGCGGCTCCGGCATCTCCGGCATCCTGTACATTTCCATATGCGTGTTCATTGGCTAAAGAATTAAGTCCAAAAAGAGCTCTGCTTCCACCCCAGATCCCGGTGAAACTTCCGGCAACATTCGATAAAACACTTGAAAACGTTGGTGCTGCTATTGCTAATGATCCTCCAGCCAGACCTGATACCAGAAAACCTCCGGCACCGACTGCAGCGCCACCCAGTGCACAGCCTGCTAATTGAGTAACATAGTTAAAACCTCCTAAAGCCAAAGCATGACCCCAGCTTTTTATCTCCGGAGCAAATTTTACAACCCCTCCAATAGAACAGGTCATTGTTCTGTTTCCTGTAATACCCTGAGTTCCTGTAAGAAGAAGGTTATCTTTACCTCCATCCCAGGTTCTGGCAGTAGCATTTTTTTGTCCACATTTCAATGCACCATCAACTGCGGCAATAACACCTCCAGCGACTCCTGCTGCGGCACCAATAGCCATCATTCCGATAAGACCAATGGCAGCAACTCCGCCTGTACCTACAATTAATGCTACAACAACCACAACGGCAACAGCCGTTAAAAGAGCTGCCCAAAGCATATTCTTTGTACATCCGAAATCTATCCAGCTGCTTGTAGCAGTATCTGCTACAGTAATGTAGACTTCGCCTGAACTTTTTTTATTACTTTTTCTGGTTCCTTGTAATTGAGCGGGCATGGCTCCACTGGAACACATCCAGAAATCTTTTTCTGTGATAATTTTGTTTCCCATTTCTGATCACCTTCCCCAATTAATGTTGTCTAAATTATATACAATTTTATCCTATCACTTATCTGAATGCAGATAAATTTTATATTCAATTCTTCCAAATTTGCTGTGTTATTAGAAGATCAGACAATTCCTTACGTTCCCCAAGAACACTCTTTTATTAAGAAATTTTATTTTACTGTCTTCTATCTTATAAACGAGTCCAAAAGAATATCCGGAATCTTCATCTACATTATATACTTGAGAAACGATGGCATCGAAACTGCCATCATTAAGTTTAATATTATTTTTATAGATCAAAACGACTGTTTCTTCACCGATGTCCTCTATTTCTTCTTCTGCCATTTCTATAGCTTCATCCAAAGAATCAGCTACCATTTTTTTGATACTTTTTTCACCAAAGTAAATAAACGGGGAGAAATTAATACCATTTTGAATATTTTCAATGGCTACTTCTTCTGCTTTTTCCACTTCAGACTGTAACTCTTGTTCTAAATCTTCGAATTCCATGTGCCTTTATTTTATGATTTTTATTTTAATAGGTGGTGGGCTCTTTAGCGCTTCTTCCAGAGCTTTTGATGGCCCTTTATCTTTAAATACCCATTCGACATCCCATCCATTCTCTGCAAGTTTTTTATCAAAGTCCACTTCTGCTTTAATATCTTTATCGTAAGGAACTTTTTTACTGGAGTAATCTTTTACTTCAACAGCCTTTTTGTTTGCGGCATCTCCAATATCTAAATTTCGGGTTTCCTGTCCTTTTTTCACCTGAACCGGATTTCCATTTTCATCGATCTTCATTGGAACCTCCCTTTCTCCCCATCCTATTTCTTTTTGATATTCATCTGCAGATTTGTTCCCTTTTTTTGCATTCTTCATATTTGCCTCATAACGGTTGCTCCATTCTTCATAAGATTTTTTATTTTTAACCTTAGGATTATTTTGATAAGCTTCCCATCTTGCTGCTTTATGTTCTGGTGAACCCGGTTCTGGTTTTGAAGGTTTTGGTTTTTTAGGTGGAATACTTTTTCCATCAGATTCAGCAAAAGCATCTCCTTTACCATCTTTCTTAGGCTGAGCCGGTTCATTCTCATTTTTATTTGCTGTAACCCCTTCATCTTCGGGCGTTTTTTTATTTTCTTCTTTTGATTGTCCTTCTTCTTTATTGGTATTTCCATCTTTATCAGAAGGTGTATTTCCATCCTTATCACCTCCTGCATTGGATTCTTTTATAGGAGTAGGTCCTTTTGCCCGTATGTTTAACAAATATAAGAAAAGAAGATAATCTGATGGATGCGCCTGTCCTGAAAATATACGCTGACCCATACCTATTTCCGGTACGCCTCCGTTAACTAAAGCGGCTCCGGCATCTCCGGCATCCTGTACATTTCCATATGCGTGTTCATTGGCTAAAGAATTAAGTCCAAAAAGAGCTCTGCTTCCACCCCAGATCCCGGTGAAACTTCCGGCAACATTCGATAAAACACTTGAGAACGTTGGTGCTGCTATTGCTAATGACCCTCCGGCCAGACCTGATACCAGAAAACCTCCGGCACCGACTGCAGCGCCACCCAGTGCACAGCCTGCTAATTGAGTAACATAGTTAAAACCTCCTAAAGCCAAAGCATGGCCCCAGCTTTTTATCTCCGGAGCAAATTTTACAACCCCTCCAATAGAACAGGTCATTGTTCTATCGCCGGTAATACCTGGAGTGCCTGTAAGAAGAAGGTTATCTTTACTTGCATCCCAGGTTCTGGCAGTAGCATTTTTTTGTCCGCATTTCAATGCACCATCAACTGCGGCAATAACACCTCCAGCGACTCCTGCTGCGGCACCAATAGCCATCATTCCGATAAGACCAATGGCAGCAACTCCACCTGTACCTACAATTAATGCTACAACAACCACAACGGCAACAGCCGTTAAAAGAGCTGCCCAAAGCATATTCTTTGTACATCCGAAATCTATCCAGCTGCTTGTAGCAGTATCTGCCACGGTAATGTAGACTTCACCTGAGCTCTTTTTATTACTTTTCCTGGTTCCTTGTAATTGAGCAGGCATGGCTCCACTTGAGCACATCCAAAAATCTTTTTCTGTAATAATTTTATGTCCCATATCACAGTTTTTTTAGAATTTGTTTTCTCCTATGGGCTTTTATTCTATTTCTATCATTAATCAATTGATGCTCGATACCATAACCGATTTTTCTGATAAATTTTTCTTGTTCCTTTTCATATTCTTTCTCAATGAATATGAAAAAACTTCTAATACAGTTTTTCTTATCGGATTTTAAAATAAATCCGAAACTATAGTTTCTTATAGAAATACCTTTAATATAAGATCTTACATCAGGAATTCGCTGTATTGTGTTCATTCGACATTTTATATTTAAAAATTTCGTCGCTATAAAATGTATATTTCAATTTTGTATAAAGATTTTCAGGATCAGCAATTTCTTCTCTGGTCAAAGAAGCTTCTATAATCCGCCCTGTATATTGATCTACTCTGTATATTCCTTTTTCCTGCAATGCTGTTTCCAGTTTTGAGACATCGATCTGATTGGAAAATTGAATGTAGGCTCTGTTATAAAATCCTATATTCAATAAAACAGAAGGTTCTCCAGAAATTTCTACAATCATTTCATCTGAAGACAGCAAAGGATTACTTATATTTTTCAGATCGAAACTCCAATGCACGTTAGCAGAATTAAAGAAGTTTAATGCATTTCCTTTATAATTTCCTGGAATCTTCCTCCCATAAATTTTATTGAAATACATAAGGAAAAATTCATTATTCTGAATGCCTTCTATTAATTTCGTCTCATCTTCAAAAATATTATCGTTCAGAACAATAGCATTTTTAATGTCGGGATTAATTTCTGCAATCTTCTCCATTTCAGCTCTTGTTTGCTTCCATTTGGATCGAATAATATTCATATTGAGTACCTCCGTTACCTTACCTTCAGTGTTTACTTTTAAATATAATTCATTATACAATCTTGAAAAAGCATTTGTTAAAGCCGCTACTTCTTTAATTAATGGATTATTTGCTTCCAGTAAAATATGATCCAGCAATATTATTTTTATTTCGATATGATCTTCGTTTATTTTTAAAACTGTAAAATCCCACCTTAACTGTGAACGGGAAGTCATATGTACGTTTACAGCTTTAATATCTGAATCTATTATTAAAGTATATTGTTCAGAAAATGTATTCTTTATTTTAAGAGAATCACTCATATTTATATTTAATTAATAAAGGCATCTCCACCATCTATTTTTGTCTGACCGCCTCCAATATGATTGGCAGGAGAAGACACATCAATTCCTTTTGAAGCTGAAAGACCTATTCCTTCACCACCAATTCCAATTATTTTTCCACTGAGAATAATGGTTCCATCAGATTTTAATGTAATTGAACTCGCTCCTGTTTTAATGGTAACATTCGTATCGCATTCCAGAGAAATGTTTCCGGCTTTATCCATAGAAAACATAGAATTTGAACCGCCGCCGTCTTTACTTCCAACGTTGATGGTATTTTTACTGCCTGTATTTACTGTATTATTATTTCCTACTTTAACTGTTTTATCATTATTGGCATTTGTTGTTGCATTTCCAGCTCCATCAAACTTCATATTAGCTCCTCCTTGGTCCGTTAAAAAGACAGAACCTGCACCATCATCCAATTCCAGTTTATTCCCACTTCTACTACTTAAGCTTTTGATATTATTTCCGGCTCCGCCACCACCTCCAACACCACCATGGAACATTCCGCCCATTACAAAAGGACGGTCGGGATGCTGATGAACGAAGTTAACGATTACCTGATCTCCTACTTCCGGAATAGCCATAAATCCCCGGTTTTTACTTACTTTATCACTGCCCCCAGCATCCGGAGTCATCACTCTGATAAATTCTGTAGTCGTAGATCCGTTTTGCCAGTCGAATTGTACCTGTACCCGGCCTTGGTTCAGGGGATCTGTATTTGAAATTACTTTTGCAAATTGAGCTTCCGCTTTCGGAGCCACAAATTCCGGACGCGGAATAAATCCCGTATCCGAAGCAATAGCATCAAAAGTACCGGTATAATATCCTCTGGCATCAACTTCATGATTCACCTCCGTGATCATTAATTTCGTAAAATAAGAGGTCTGATTACTATCTGTTTTACGCATTTCTATATCTGCAATACATCC
The DNA here is from genome assembly GCF_058790395.1 of Chryseobacterium sp. FW101-FHT12H09. Classification (NCBI taxonomy): domain Bacteria; kingdom Pseudomonadati; phylum Bacteroidota; class Flavobacteriia; order Flavobacteriales; family Weeksellaceae; genus Chryseobacterium; species Chryseobacterium sp. FW101-FHT12H09. The sequence goes on from NZ_JBYTCP010000005.1 coordinate 42,999, forward strand.
AGGATATAGAAACGGAACTGTGGTATTCCCAGAGGTGATGAAAACATCGGAAGCTTTACTTCCCGCAGTTCCTTTTTGGGAAGCATCAATATCCATAAACGAAGAAGCTTTAATAGGTGCTACTCGAAGTGATGGTGTCGTAAAAGTTTTCTCGGAAATTTCATATGCTCTTTTAGCAATATCTGAACTGTGATTTATTTTTGAATTGCCTGTTGTTAATTTTTCGTTTTTACTGCTGTTATAGCCATAAAAAGTAGGATTAACGTGTTGGGCTTTCATTCTGATCTTTACGTCGTTTACACTACTTCCGTAAGTGAGTTTAATAGGTTTTTCCTGTGGTGGAAGCTTTCCGAAATGCAACACTTCTCCATCATAATAGAATTGCTCTCCATATGCCTCAGCCATTCTTGCAAGGTAATTATAGTGGGTTTCTTCATATTGGGAGCTATAAGAGACATTTCCGTGTTGTGAATCGACTCTGAAATCAAATTTATTTTGTCCCAGACCTTCCCTGATTACCTGATCGGCAATACTATTCAAACTTATTTCCTGAGCTCCTCCAAAACTTTGAATATGTGGAGCTGCATCTAAAAGAACAGTAGGACTGGATCCTGTAAGCACAATATTTCCGAGACTTCCTTTCTCCTGACTAAAACCGACTTCAGTGATAACTCCAACAAAACTTCTCTCAGGACCGTCCTCAACATCTTTGTATTTGAATACTACTGTGATTCGTTTTCCTAAGAAATTCTGTGCTTCTTCCAGATTATGGTTTTCAGCATTACCTAGAGTATCGTGAGCAAGCATCAGGTCAAATTCATGATGCTTTATTGCACTTTGTCGTAATTTAAAATGTTTGAAATGCTTAACGATTTTTCCCTCGATTATAATCTCAAGTTTTACAACCCGATTAATACCCATTAACTGATTTTCAGGGATCGCATTAGCATTATGAATTTTAGAGGTAGGTTGTTTCGACCATACTTTATCTTCTACAATTGAAGGAGTATTAGGTTGTAAAACCTGGTTCATAAAAAGGTTGGAACCATTCTGAACCATACCTGAATAAGCTTGTGCCTGAGCCAGCTTTTGAGTTACTTTTTGAGTCTTACCGCTTGTTTTTTCTTGTATTTTTTCACTAGCTTTTTGTATCGCTTGTGTTTTGGTTGTATCTCCTAATTGTTCAATTGGGCTCTTTATATTTTTTGGAGCTGGCATTTTTGACGATTTATCATCCTTAAACATAGCCTTAGTATTTAGGTTTATATAACTGGTGTTACGAATTCAAATATCTGATTATTATTCAGATAATTTTCTCAATTCTATCTAAAGCAAAATCATAAACATCTAATTAACAGATATATATGATAAATTATTAGATTAACGTATCTCAAAACGAAAAAACAGAATAGTCAACTCTAGACGAGTAAACTATTCTGTACCAATTTTATTTTTACTAAGATGATTCGGATTATTTACCGCTTCCACCTGGCCATACTCCTTCGTATATACCATTACCGTAGTCGATTTTCTCTGCACTTACGATAAAGCTGATCAACATACTGTTTTCGTCAACAGCATCGAAGTCTACTTCGTGTTGGATTACATATCCATTCTCCCACTTCAAAGTAATCAGAGTTCCTTCTTCGTGAGATTTATTGAATGTAACTTCTCCAGTTGTTGGCTTATACTTACCATTTAATAAACTTTCTAAGATATCAGATTTCTCTGTAGCTTCGATCGTTAATTTTATAAGTGCGTTTGATGGATCTGATGCTACACGTCCTGAAACGTCTGTAGATCTGGAAACACTGTAGTTAAGTTTTAAAAGTTTTTGACCTTCGCCTCCGTTGAATTTTAAAATTCCTCTTGAATTTGCTGCCATGATTTGTAAATTTTAATCGTTAATATTTTGTGATGTGGTGTTCAATTATGTAGCAAATATATACTCCTAATTTTAAAGCTGAAAGTTTTTAAAGGGTAATCTGAATTTTTGTAGTAATTCTACGATTTGATGTAGTAATTCTACTACTTTAGAAATAAATAAACTCATAAACGACTGTAAAACAATGTATTAAATATATAAAACACACATCACACAATTATTTTTTTTAACACTAAACAGAGAAATATTAACAAAAGTTTAAGACAATTTCACATTCATTATGATTAAGTAAAAAATTCTGTTTTAATTTTTAAGAATAAAAAAACAAAAAAGCTATGAAAATTCACAGCCCGATATCCCAATAATCAAATCTTAAAAATCGTTGATTTTTCCACTATTATTTTTCGTACGAATCATGAAATTCTCTTTCGGTTTTGAAGATCCTTACGCTATCTACTGGAAAAGACTCTCCATTAAGATATACTTGAAATCCACTATTGTCAGGGACTATCTTAAATTCTAAATTTCCTTTGTTTCCAGATTTTTTAAATGCTTCATTCGCTTTTTCCCAGTTAAAAAATGCCCTCCCAATATATTGTTGATCTTTTCCGGTTTCCCATGTGAAATTTAATTCTTTTGGAATGGCTCTTTCTTTTATCGGAATATTATCAACCATGGGACGCAATATCACTTCTTCCTCTGCATTAAAATAGCTCAGATTCATTTCGAACAATCTTAAATTTTTATTTTCAGAGGTAATGACTGGCTTCCAAGAATACTTTATTCGATAATCATCCCATTCTTTTGAGCTAATCTCTAAAAACCTTTTCTTTTTCATTTCTTCACGCGTCACAGATAATTTGGAGAAAAATTTCTTTTCGAGTTCTTTATCATCTTTTACTTTTTCGGCCTGAAATCTACCCAATTCTATTTGAACAGCCCTAAATCTTAACCACACTACCACCATCCCTTTTGGTGCAAAGCCAAAAACTAAAGTTGAAAAACTATTGTAAGGATTCTCTGCACCGCTAAATTTTTCATCTCTTCCCAAGTTTTTATACTCCTGAAGTGGGTTAGAATAAAGAGAAGCTTCTCTTTGAGAGTAAGCACGCTGCATATAATCTTTTATTTTTTCAATAGGAAAATCAGCTTTTAAATGGTAAAATGTATCTTCATATCTCGAGAAATAAGTTATATCTGCACCAATAGGCGTTCCGTGCTGTTCAGTCCAACCTTTTCCAGATGTCCCCCATTCCCCAGATGTACTTCCATAAGGTAAACTGGCAGGAACTCCTTCTAAAGTTATTATTTTATCTTCAACCGGACTTACATCCATATCATTTTTAGGGTGACTTATTTCCACCTGAAATTCTGGCAACTTCTTTTCTTTCATTTTCTGGCAACTGAGTAAATGAAAGAAAAGCATTAGATATAATATAAAAAACTTCAATTAAAACTACTTATAGGATTCATGAAACTCTCTTTCGGTTTTGAAGATCCTTACGCTATCCACTGGAAAAGGTTCTCCATTTAGGAATACTTTAAAAATACTGTTGTCAGGGGCTATCTTAAATTCTAAGTTTCCTTTGTTTCCAGATTTTTTAAATGCTTCATTCGCTTTTTCCCAGTTAAAAAATGCCCTCCCGATATATTGTTGATCTTTTCCGGTTTCCCAGGTGAAATTTAATTCTTTAGGAACAGCACGTTCTTTAACGGGAATATTATTAATCCATGGACGAAGCATCACTTCTGTTTCACCATTGTAATATCTTAAGTTCATTTCAAAATTTTTCAAACCCTTATTTTCAGAGGCAATGACGGGTTTCCATGGATATTTATTTCTGTAATCTTCCCATTCTTTTGGGCTAACCTCTAAAAACCTTTTCTTTTTCATTTCTTCTCTGCTAACAGATAAATCGGCAAAGAATTTCTTTTCTAATTCTCTATCATCTTTAATAATTTCCGATTGATATTTACCCAGTTCAATCTGGATAATTCCAAAGCGCAACCAGACAACAACCATCCCTTTCGGGGCGAAACCAAAAACTAAGGTTGAAAAGCTGCTATATGGATTTTCTGCACTTCCATAATGCTGAAATCTGCCAAGATCTTTGTATTCTTCAAGAGGTTTTTTATATAAAGAAGATTCTCCCTCTGCATAGGCACGCTTCATATAATCTTTGATTTTATCTTCAGGAAAATCCACTTTCAAATGATAAAAAGTGTCTTCGTATCTTGAAAAATAGATAATATCAGCTCCTATTGGGGTTCCATGTTGTTCTGTCCAGCCTTTTCCAGACGATCCCCAGGAACCAGAAGAACTTCCGTATGGCAAAGTTGCAAAATCTCCTTCTATTGTTGGAATTTTATCTTTGACTGGTGTTATAATCAAATCATTATTTGGGCTGCTTATTTCAACATGGAACTCAGGAAGTCTTTCTTCTTTCATTTTCTGGCAACTGAGTAAATGAAAGAAAAGCATTAGATATAATATAAAAAACTTCAATTAAAACTATTTATAGGATTCATGAAATTCTCTTTCGGTTTTGAAGATCCTTACACTATCCACTGGAAAGGGTTCTCCATTTAGGAACACTTGAAAAATACTGTTGTCAGGGGCTATTTTAAATTCTAAATTTCCTTTGTTTCCAGATTTTTTAAATGCTTCATTCGCTTTTTCCCAGTTAAAAAATGCCCTCCCAATATATTGTTGGTCTTTTCCGGTTTCCCAGGTGAAATTTAATTCTTTAGGAACAGCACGTTCTTTAACGGGAATATTATTAATCCATGGACGAAGCATCACTTCTGTTTCACCATTGTAATAATCAAGGTTCATATCAAATAACCGAAGTCCTTTGTTATCTGAGGTAATTAAAGGCTTCCAAGAATATCGGGTTCTATAATGATCCCATGTTAAAGGTAATGCTTCAGGATTAAGATCTCTTTTTTTAACTTCATCTCTGGTCATACTCCAATTAGCAAATAGTTTCTTTTCCAGCTCTTTATCATTTTTTATCACTTCCGCCTGAAATCTACCCAATTCTATTTGTACCGCTCGAAAACGAAGCCAAACTACAACCATTCCTTTTGGTGCAAATCCAAAAACTAAAGTTGAAAAACTGTTGTAGGGGTTTTCTGCACTTCCGAAACTTTCATTTCTCCCTAAATTTTTATACTCCTCAAGTTCTTTTGTATACAAAGAAGCCTCACTTTGAGCATAGGCTCTTTCCATATAATCTTTTACTTTATCTTCGGGAAAATCTACTTTCAGACGGTAAAAAGTATCTTCATATCCTGCATAGTAAGTAATATCTGCCCCTATAGGAGTTCCGTGTTGCTCTGTCCAGCCTTTTCCAGATGTGCCCCATTCTCCCGATGTGCCGCCATATGGTAAATTTGCGGGAATTCCCTCAAGAGTAGTAATCTTATCATCAACAAACTCTATACGGTATTGATTAGCCGGCGCACATATTTCTACATGAAATTCAGGTATTTCTTTTTCTTTCATCTTTTGGCAACTTATGTTTTGGATAAGGAGTGTAAAAAAAAATAATATTTTAATCAATCTATTCATGTCAGATTACTTTATATTCAATGGAGCAGGCTCTAAAGGCAATGGAGGATTCGATTGATTACTTTCAGTTTTATTTTTTTTCTCCATTAGTACTTTAGAACCTATCAGGCACTTCGCAGCAATGGAATCTTGACGATCATAAATGTATTTTTGGCTTGTAACTTTATTCTGATCTATTTTGGCATACTCATAAATAATAGCATTCTTTTGATCATATACAACACTGGACTTTCTTTCGTATTGATTTTTACTTTTATTAAAGGAATACTGATTCAAATTTACTTTGCCTAAAATCACTTGGTAATCCTGGTCCAAATATATTGTATTTTGGCTAAAAACAGAATGTATCTTATCAAACTTCGCCAATATGTTTTCAGGTTTCTCCTCCTCAATATCTGTCGTATTTCCTAATTTTAGCGGAGATTTTTGCACCCAATTATTGCTGATTACCTCTCCATTTTTTATTTTGATAATTCCATTAAAGGAAGATAGATCTTCCTCTTTCTCTAAAAAAAATAGTAAAAGATCATTATATGCTTTATTAACATTAAAAGTGTTTAATATATCTGCATCATTTTTCACTACTAAGTCGTTTACCCCTTTATCAAAAGGAATAAAGTAATTTCCAGAATTACAATCATCTTCCTTATTTTTAGTGATGAGACGTAAATTTGCAGCATCAGTATTTACATTAACATATATCTGGTTTTGATCGATTTGTCGATTTGTAATAATCAATCTGTTTTCACCTGAGCTGTTTCTCCCATATAACCGATATTCTGATTTTGGATGAACAGTTTTAAAGAATATAGAATTATCCTTTATTGATGCTATTCCTACGACTACTGTAGAAGCTCCGATAGCAACAAATCGATTATCTGGAAAAATGTAAAGATAAATTTGTTTACCACCAAAGTAATACTGTCCCTCTATAGCTGGTAATTTTTGTCCATAACTTAAGCTAAAAATGAGTATTAAAAATAAGAAAATATTTTTTTTCAACTTATCCATCCTGTATATTTCTTTTTCGGTATTTCGCTTCTAATGCACCTCTTTCTTTTGGAGCATTATCATTGGGTCTAGTATCAAGTCCGATCTGGTTCGTCTTTGCAGACCAATGTAAATACTTATTTCTAAGTGCTTTCAAATCTTCGGAATCAATATAACTTAAATAAGAAATTGCCTTTATATCCTTTATATACTGAGAGGTGGATGGTTTTTTACCTGAATCATATTCTTTTACATACTTATTTCGCACATCATTACATGCATTCATATATGTAGACAACTGAGAATAAATTGTTTTAAGAAAATCATCATTTATTTTATGATTCTTTTCAATAACATCTTCCAGATAAACCACCTTATTATTTTTCGAATAATGAAACATCTGATTCAAAGGAATTTTATCGTAACTATTAGAGAGGTTTCTTGTTCCTACAAGGCCATAATACTGCGCACCTTTATTCCACCATCTGTCGTATTTGACATCACTTTGGTAAAAGTATTTAATCTTTAATTGATCCTCTTTATACCAACCTTCTTCTACTACAATTTTTTTAAATGCTTCACACTCTTTATGTGTTTCAGTATTATTATAGGCGTCGTAAGGATCACAATATAATACAGATATTTCGTCACCTATACCATAGGATCCACCAATATCCGAATGAACACCAGGAAGCGTAAATTCCAAGCCATATAATCCTGTACTATTAATATTCGTAAGGTCAAAATTATCTCTATATTCATCATCAGAAGCAAGTTGTAAGGCAAATTGCACTTTACCGCTACCAATTGCATCCAATCCTAACTGCTCCGTGTCATTACCAATACCAAAACCACCTCTATGATTTAATCCAAAAGATGCTACGGTATCATACAAACCAGCAAATCTGAATTTTATCTCTTTTACTTCCAATCCTTGTGCTAAGAGACAAGCTCCAAAATAACCATGCTGATTAATAAATTTATCCTTGGAACCATCTTTATCTTTGATTATCAAATATCCGTTTTTGATATATTCGGGAGGAGAAACCTGTATAACTGTTCTAGAATTAGTATATATTGCTGCAGCCTTTGAATTAGCTATATATACAAAATGTCTAGCAGCAGCAGATCCTCTACTGAATCCAAATACATTAACAGTAAGAATATTGATTGGTTTTATGTTGCCTTTTAATTTATCAACGATAGCCTGTGCTCCTTTTAAACAGCCTTTGGCTACTTTTGCTACCACTCCAGTATCTCCAGTCCCCTGTGCTACACCTTTCAGTATACTATCACTTTCTTTGTCCTCAGTTCCTATTCCCTCAATATACCATGACACCTGATTATCTGCACTGGGATCAATGGCATCATAACCTTTTGCTACATTAGTAAATTCATTATTATAACTATCATCTTTATCACTACTAGCTTCTTTAAAATCTCCCCCAAGACTGGTATTTGTTTTATTATTCTGTGTCCCATCAAAAAAAAGATTCAGACTAATATCTATTGTGTTAATAGGTTTATCATTAGGATTCACTTTCTGAGCTTTATTATAGCTCACTCCTGCTTCATTTCCCTTTTGTTCAACTGATACAGAACTATTATGATCTATGCCTTCTTTAGCATAGGTCAGATAGTTTCCACCTGTTCTCGTAGTGGTTTTACCCTCTACAAAATATTCGATACTCATTGTTAGTGATTTTTAGATTTCTCACCACTATTATTTTGAACTTCTTTTTCAGCGTGATGTTCAACTTTTCCTTCACTATTAACTTCAACTCCTTTTAGGCTTGTCAATTTATGTTCTTTTTCACCATAAACCTCCATATCACCTTTTACATAATGGCTCATTTTTCCAACAACATTCGTTGTAAAATCTGCGCCGGTAGTAACGTATTTCATGGAACCTACACTTTCTGTGTTGTTAAGCACGACAGTATCTGTTTTATTCATTCCAACATTGGTATTCATATTTTCTCCTACGTTAATATTCATATTCTTACAGTTAAACGTCATTGTTTCTGGCGCTGTAATAGTAATATTACTTCCCGTCGTATCTAAATGAATCTTGTTTCCTGATTTATCCGTAATGATGATGCTTTCATCTTCAGTGAAAATTATGCGATGTCCGCTTCTGGTCTGAATAGATTTTACACGGTTATCTACACCACCACCTAAACCAATACCTCCATGGAACATCCCGCCCATCACAAACGGTCTATCCGGATGACTGTGTACAAAGTTGATCATCACCTGATCTCCTACCTCAGGTATGGCTACATAACCTCTGTTTTGAGTGATCTGATCCGTTCCTCCAGCATCAGGAGTCATAACACGGATGAAATGAGTGATATCATTAGTCTGCCAGTCGAACCTCACCTGTACACGACCTTGACCTTCAGGATCGGTATTTGAGATTACGGTAGCGATCTGTGGCTCTGCTTTAGGTATTTTAAAATCCGGTTTTGGTAAAAATCCGGTATCTGAGGCAATTCCATCAAAACTCCCCTGATAATGGCCTATTGTATCTATTTCATGGGTTGTTTCAGTAATCATAATTCTTGTGAAATAATCACTTTCATTCGTGTCGGGCTTACGCATTTGTACATCCACAACACATCCGGGATGTAAAAATGGTACGGTTGTATTTCCAGAAAGTGAAAAAACACTTACAGCCTCACTTCCAGAATAACTCTTTTGGGAGTATTCTACATCAAGATGCGTTGAAGCTTTTACAGGAGCAACCTGTAATGCTGGAGTTTTAAAGATCTTGTCGTTATGAGCATAAGCCGTTTTTGCCAGATCACCTACATGTTGGATAGGCGTTGCAGCTGAAGTAAGTTTTTCATTTTTGCTGCTATTATATCCATAAAACTGAGGTTTGGTATGAACAGCCTTCAGCTCTACCTTAATATCATTCGCATTGCTACCATAGGTAAGTTTAATAGGTTTGTTTTGTGCCGGAAGCTTTCCAAAGTGGAGCACTTCGCCATCATAGTAAAACTGTTCACCATAAGCTTCAGCCATTCTCGCCAGATAGTTATAATGGGTTTCATCATACTGACTACTGTAAATAATCTGCGAATAATCATTGGTATCTACTCTAATATCAAAACGGCTTTTATCGATGCCCTGCTTGATGACCTCTTCAGCGATAATTCCCATATTAACAGGTTGATCGCCGCCAAAGCTTTGGACATGAGGTGCACCATCCAAGAGAATCGTAGGGCTATAACCAGTTAAAACAATATTCCCTAAACTCATTTTTTCCTGACTGAACCCTACTCCGGTAATAATCCCTACGAAAGTTCTTTCGGGGCTGTTTTCTATGTCTTTATAAGAAATAACAGCAGTAAGTCTTTTCCCTAAAAATTTATTAGCTTCCTCCAACGTATGGGTTTGCCGGTTTCCTAATGTATCATGAGCTAAAGTAAGTGTAAACTCATGGTGACGCTGAGCACTCTGCTTTAGCTTAAAGTGCTTATAATAGCTAATTACATTACCTTCAATAACAAGGGATAATTTTACAAGACGATTGATGCCTGTGTGGTGACTATCAGAGACTCCATCCGCATTTTGTGAAGGACGAAAAGAAGGGGTTTGTGGTATATTTGGTGATTCTAATTTCATATTAACTTCATTTGGATTAAACTTTATCGTTTAGCATTTTCATTGGGTAGCTGTTTTATTCCCTCCTTTAATAGAGCGGCTAAGTATCTTATTTTTCTTTAGTAAAAAATCAGGCATTAAATCAATTGGCAGGTAGAATATACTTTCGCCACTTTGCTGAAGTTCCTCCATTATACCAGGGTTCCATGCCAGGATTTTATCAACATCTACATCAAGCTCATCAGCCACAATACTCAGATCGAATCCAGCATTAATATCCGTTTCTGCAAGTGAAACAGTTCCCGAATTTTGTCCAGTCCCATTCTGGAAGACCATATTCATCCTGGAGTTATTGTAATCATTCAATACATTTTGTAATTCACCTGTTGCATAGCAAGCATTTAAATATTTCTTAACATGATTGATCGTTTCCCCAGGTAGATATTTGCTGAAAATATGATATTGTGGAGATCCCGCAGCAGCCATTGCTTTGGAAATATTGCCTTCACCACAATTGTAAGCAGCTACTACTGTAACCCAATTGTTGTATTTTCTATATAGCTTAGCTAATGAAACAACTGCTGTTTTTGTACTTCTATATAAATCTGTACGGCTTTGCTCAGAAAGACCATACTGATTGGCGTGAGCGGTCATAAACTGCCAGACCCCTACTGCTCCAGCTCCTGAAACCTGTCTTCTATCAAACCCTGATTCGATCAACGCGAGATTTCTTAAATGCTTAGGCAGACCTTTTTGAGAAAGTGAATACTCTATAAAATCAACGATCTCTTTGTTTGAGTTAATGATATTTTTATATCTTTTCACACTGTTTTCGGAAGTATCAGAAGCAGAAAGAAATTGCCCATTAACAAAATGAGTGGAGACCACCAATAATAATCCCGTTACAATATGTTTGAAATTAATTTTCATTGTAATATTTAATAATTAAATATATTTTAAGGTAAAACTAAAAATAAAACATTTTTAATTTTACCTTATTTTTTACAGACTTATACTACGTTCCACGTTAATTTGTCTTCTTCACTGTCCCAGTCTACATGAATCGTCTGCCCTGTTTTTACCTCTTCGCGAACAATCATTTTTGAAATAGGTCTTGCCAATTGGGCACGAATAACTCCTGAGATCTGTCTTGCACCATATTTACTGCTAAATCCTCCAAGGGCAAGGTTTTTAACAGCCTCATCACTGATTTTAAGTGTCATTCCCAATCTCGTTAATGAAGAATGAAGTGACTTTAGCTGGATATTGAAAATTCGTTCGGCAATAGATTCCGTAATAGGTGCAAAAGGAATAATTTCTGTAATCCTTGCTAAAAATTCTGGTCTGAATCTCCCTGAATTAGACATAATCTGCATTAATGCTGAAGATCCGGGAACCTTTCCTTCTTCAAATTGCTTTACAATTTCTTCACTTCCAATATTGGAGGTAAATAGTATTATAGCATTACTGAAATCTCCTTCTTTTCCAAGTTTATCATGTACTTTTCCTTCATCCATAATCTGAAGAAATACATCAAAAACAGAATGATGTGCTTTCTCGATCTCATCAAACAGAACTACAGTATAAGGTTGCTGTCTGATCTTATTGACAAGCATTCCTCCTTCTTCATATCCTACATATCCCGGAGGAGCTCCATATAATAATGCTGCTGAATGTTCTTCTTTAAATTCTGACATATCAAAACGAACCATGGCTTTTTCATCATTAAAAAGAAGTTCAGCCATCGATTTTGCCAATTCTGTTTTTCCTGTTCCTGTAGGTCCCAGTAAAAAGAAAGATCCTATTGGCTGACCTGGTTTGTTAAGTCCGCTTCGGTTCTCAACAATAGCATCGGAAAGTATTTTTAAGGCATGGTCCTGACCTACCACTCTATTCAGTAAAAGCGATTCCATATTCAGAAGTTTTTCTTTTTCCTGAGCCTGGATCTTACCGATCGGAATATTAGTTTTTGCTGCCATCACTGCTGCCAACTCAAGCTTACTTACTCTCTCTCTTTTCTTTGAAGCATGTTCAAGCAGCTCTGTAAATGTATCATCAATGATCTTTTTGATCTGATCAACCGGCATTGAATTATCAATAGCAGGTTGCTCGCTCAAAGAACCCCACAAAATAGGACTGATCTTATCTCTTAATAAATTATAGTTCCAGATCAGCTCGTCAGCCTGATCTTTACTATCCAGATATTCTTCTTTTAAAATTGTTTCATAGATTGTTTTCCAGCTTTCCAGTTCTTTTTCAGAAAGCTCATCAAGCATTTTTATAGCAGCCATTGTTCTGTCTAACAAGTCAATTGCTGCATCGGGTAATTTTTTTCCTTTTGCATATCGTTTCGCCAATCGAACACATTCAGGTATAGCTGTTTTTTCAACTTCAATATTATGATGCTTTTTATATCCATCTAAAAGAACATCAATCATTTTTACACACGTCTTCTCATCAGGTTCATTTACGGTAAGCACTTCAAAACGTCTGTTGAAGGCTTGTTCCGGTTCGATAATTTTTCTATACTCTTCCTGCGTTGTGGCACCGATAACAGTAATCTCGCCTCTTGCCAATTCAGGTTTCAGAAGATTGGCAACATTTCCAATACTCCCTTTAGGATCTAAAAGGGTATGAATTTCATCAATGAACAAAATAGCTTTTTCTATCTTTTTACATTCGTTGATTACTTTTTTCAGGCGGTCTTCAATTTCGCCTTTATACGAAGTTCCCGCAAGCAAAGCTCCGGTATCCAACTCCAAAAGAGTTCCGTTTTTAAGCATTTCAGGAACATTCCCTTTTGTAATTTCAGTAGCAAAACCTTCTACCAAGGCTGTTTTGCCAACTCCCGGTTCACCAATGATAATAACATTCGGTTTACTTCTACGGCAAAGAATTTCAACAAGCATTCTTAATTCTTTATCTCTGCCAATAATATTTTCCAGGGTTCCTTTTCTTGCTTGTGCTGTCCGATCCACACAATAATTTTTGATCGACGGAAAAGAGGAATCTGTAAAATCTGATGTATTAGAAAAAAGTGAAGAAATCTCACCATTTTCAGATGTACTGAAAGGCGAATCTTTTCTATATAAATTGAATATCTCATGCTCTCTTAATGGCAAAGATTTCAACTGTTGTAATGAAAATGCAACCTGAGGTTTCACGATAGCTGTAAGTATACAGATGGGGGTAATTTCATCTAAACCTAGTTTCAGCCTTATATCATCTGCTTCCTCTGTAATTAGATCCACATGCTCATCCTGTCCCACTTCGTCAGGAAGATGAGTTGTCTTAGGATAATCTTCAAGACGTACATCCGCCCATTCATAAAAATAACCCGGATCTTTATCAATATTTTTCAAGAATTCATTGAGTCCGATGTCTTTATGCATTAAAGCCTGCAAAAGATGCGGACCACCATAAGTGGCATTGTAATTTTCTCTTGCTATCGATTGTGCAATATGAAAAAGCTGTTTTACTGTTTCGTTGGTTACTAGTACTCCCATTGATAGTTTTCTTATTAATATATGTTGTTTAGTGTAAATAATTTCAGTGTAAAAAGATAGTCTTTCTTAGAAGAGAATCTCTCTTAAATTTCACCAGCAGCAACTGCATCGGATATCCGTCACTTATATGAAAATCCATCAGAACGTCATCTGTATTCTGTGAAATATTAAAAGATGAACCGTGCATTTTTTCAAGTGTGGTTGACATAACTTTGTGATTGTGGTGAAGTTTAAAGGTAAAAAAAATATTTAATCTGTTTAAAGTATTACTTTATAAAAATATTATATCTATTACTATGACTATAGTGAACATAACTATGCATCATCTCAGGCAAAAAAGACTGTCTTTTGATGGACAGTCTTTTTCTTATGAATGTGGATTAAATGTGTCGCTTTTAATTAGCTCATTGGCCATAAACCTTCGAAAGCAGCCAAACCATAATCGATCTTCTCTGCACTTACTACAAAGCTGATCAACATGCTGTTTTCGTCTACTGCATCAAAATCTACTTCATGCTGAATTACATATCCATTCTCCCACTTTAAAGTAATCAGAGTTCCTTCTTCGTGAGACTTATTAAATGTAACTTCTCCTGTTGTTGGTTTATATTTCCCATTTAGCAAGCTTTCAAGGATATCAGATTTATCCGTAGCTTCTACTGTAATTTTGATAAGTGCGTTTGAGGGATCGGATGCTACTCTTCCTGATACATCTGTAGATCTGGAAACACTGTAGTTAAGTTTTAATAACTTTTGACCTTCGCCTCCGTTGAATTTTAAAATTCCTCTTGAATTTGCTGCCATTATTGTAAATTTTTTATCGTTAATAGTATTTTGTGACTCAGTGATTGTGAAACAAAGATAACATCCTTATTCCTTTCTTAAAAGCTTTTAAATGCAATTTTTATTTTTTGTAGTAGTTCTACGATTCAATGTTTTAATTATATGATAAAATACCTGTCAAAATATTCGAATATGCCTCATATGAATAGTTTAAAGCATCTTAAAAATTTTTAATACCAGGAAACATTTTAAGTCAAATTACGAAATATAAGCCTCTAATTTCCTTTAAATTAAACATAAAAAAGGGCGGAAATAAATTTCCGCCCTTTTACCTATCGTGAGTGATTAATGTTTAGTATATTCCGGTTCTTCCACAGGAAGCATCGTCGGCATGAAATATTCGTTCAGCCAATAGAATGTTTGTCCATTTTGCTGAATCTTAACCGCCGGATTATTTCTATGCGTCAGTAATCTTTCTGACAAATTTTTATAATTCAGAAAATATTTTCTTACCGTCTCATTTAAAACAATCTTAGACTTTTTCCATCCTTTAAGTTTGTATTTAGACATTAACTCTTCATCTGAGTTATCAAAACCTGTAGTCAATCCCACAGCATAAGACATTGGCTGTTCATACAGATCACCTTTATCTAAAAATCTCGTCGTTGGATTATACTTTTTAAGAAGTCGAACATATTCTTTAACTGCTTTAGACTGATTAAAATCTAATCTTTCAGCACCTGTTTTCTCATAAACTTCTTTATAAAAAGACTTAAGATTATCATATTCCGTTTCAGAAATCAAAATACCTTTTTCAAGGCCAGGCTGATAATCTTTTAACTCTTTGGGAATATAACCTTTCACTAAGAACGGACTTCCATAATTGATCAACTGTGCAGCAATTCCTGCAGGAACAGGATTCGTAAGTCCCGTGTATAAGTATTTATATTTTGCATCTACATCTGTTTTTCCAGCTCCTACTGAAGAATGGAAGTATTCATTCAGAGAGTGGTCGATTGTTGAATTGTCAAGCGTTACCTGAGAAATTAAACTGTCAACAGATTTTTTCAAATATCCAGGAGCTGCAATATCACCCTTTTTAGGGAAAATTACAAACCCTTGTGACATACTTTGCTTTGGATAATCCAGAGAGAAGAAACCTTCGTCTCCTTCAATAAGACTAAAGTTATTTTTGGTTAAAACATCACTCTGGTTAATGATCTTTTGTTTTTTAAGTTCAGCAATATTTTTTGCAGTATTCGCAACAATATTTTCTCCGAGCAATACAAAATCATTATAGGTATCAGAAGATCTGGCACTTGTCTGGAACATAATCAACCTTGCCTGCGCTTGCGTAAGAGAGTTAATCACACCAAACATATTTCCACTCTGATTAGCAGATGTACCAACTGTAATTACAAGGTTGGTCTCATCAGGAACTGAAGAAAGAAGATCTCCCGCCGCTATTAAACCTTCACTAACTGGTTGATATCCACTATTAGTCGGACAATTCATTTCATTAGACTTTTGATCTATGAATGTTGTTATTTTACTGTAATCCTGACTTAGATTAGATACAGCTACATTATCACCACATGTATTGTTTTTATATAGAACAACACCATATTTTACTGCATTGAAATAAGAAGGTTTTTCAAATCTCAGCTGTAAATCCTGTAATAAAGACTTCACAATAGGTGCATACGGAGTATTTGGTCCGCTGATATCTAATACAAATACAATATTTATTCGTTTATTTCTCTCGGTAATCTCTCGGTAACGATCAAAATAGATAGGCTCACCAAGTACATTGAAAACATAATTTTTACTGTAATCTAAAATATTAGTGAAATATTTAGTCTTCGAATCTGGAGTCGGAGTATCTTTTAATGCAAGTTTAACAGGGTAAATATTTTCAAGCGGTGTTCTTTTATTAACATCTGTTAAAAGAACTGCTGTTCTGTTTATTCCATCACTCCCACCAGGAGCGCCTTCGTGTAATCCTAAAGCAGTCTCTTTAACTTCTGTTGTATTTTTCATTTTTACCGCAGAACGCTCACCCCACGCTGAAATCACGTTTGAACTTACCCAGCCGTATAAACTTGTGCTGATACTGTCAATATCAATATTTGGCCTTTTTCCGACCAAAAATCTCTTATTATTCTCTGCTTGTTTATAGACATATACGATCTGTCCATTAGGAATTTTCACATTAGCATTTTCAATTAAACTAGGAGAATTGAAAACCATAATGGAATCATTTTTATAGTATCTTTCAGCACTTCTGATTACATCACTATTACTAGGAACTACTGCCACCCTTACCGGATAACCCGTTTTCTCATCTTTTAGTGAGCTGTTCCAAAGCAGAAGTTCGGATTCGGGAATCCAACCGTAGGTTTTAATAGATTTTGATGAGATTTTTTTCATTAAAGCATCAGGAACATATTCCGCTACTTTTACCATTCCATCTCTATGTTTTAGAACCATTAGAGGCTCTAAGAATTTAACTTCTTTATATGATTTTTCATCATTCTTATCAAGATACGCCGTATTTCTTGATCGATCTGAAATGGCAATCCAAGGAGCTGACTTTTTCGGATAGCCATTAATTACTGAGGCATTATCAATTTGCCCGTATTGTGCCGGTTCAGGAGTTTTTTTTGATGGTAATTTTACTTGACAACTTATAAGTAAAACTGAAACTCCAATATAATATGCTGCTAGAGGAAATTTATTTCTCATCCTAATTTTCTTTTATGATTTGGTGTTCCCAATAAAGGGTTATAATTATTTACTTTGGTTGATATCAACTTTGGTTACGCAGTTCTGTGTATCATCAAAATTAACTTTTACAGTTTGAATAATGGTATTCTTGTCAAACTGAAGTCCCGCACAGTACATGTAGAAGTTGTTCGCTTTACTATCATTTACTTTCA
Organism: Chryseobacterium sp. FW101-FHT12H09; assembly: GCF_058790395.1. NCBI lineage: Bacteria > Pseudomonadati > Bacteroidota > Flavobacteriia > Flavobacteriales > Weeksellaceae > Chryseobacterium > Chryseobacterium sp. FW101-FHT12H09. The sequence goes on from NZ_JBYTCP010000005.1 coordinate 60,288, forward strand.
CTACTGTATTTTCGTTATTACAAAGATATTTCTGAAGTAAATAATTATAGTGTGAATTGAAGTTGCTTCCATTTGCAATTTGCTGCAAATGTCTTTTAAAGTCATCATCGATCTTGGCATAAGCATCTTCTACACTTACTTCTCCATCTTCTAACTCATCGTAATAAGGAAGAATTTTGATATGGTGAATAACAGGTTCCAGACTTTGATTAGTGTACAATGTAACGATATAATCACCCGGTTGTTTATAAGAATAAATTGCCAGTTTATCTCTGGAATCAGTATTTTGAGTCTCACCAAATTTCCAGCTAAACTCCTTTGCATCTGAAATTGCTCTAAACTGCACATTCTCATGCTGCATTGCCTGAGATGGAGCTTCTATTGTTGTTTTAACCATCGCCGTATCTTTTGCTTTCTGAATTGCTCTCGCAGAAACTAATACGGGAAAGGATTTGGAGTATTTATTATCAATAATAAGCGTTACCGGATAATATCCCGGTTTGCTGTAAAAATGGAAACCACTGCTTTTTTCTGAAGTTTGACCATCTCCAAAGTTCCATTTTTTACTTTTGGCAAATTGTGTCGTATCCTCAAATACCAGTGTGTCTCCTACGCTTAAAGTAGATGGATAAACACTTCCTACAATATCATCTGCAGAATGAATGATTTTTTTCTGCAGCCATAATGCAACAAGAGCCGCAATTAGCAATGTCGCGACAACACCGATAATAATGTTCTTTTTGTTCTTTTCAAAATAATTCATAGTTATAATTGTGATGTGATTTGTGAATAATAATTTTTGATTTACTGGCTTCTTGCTTTTAATGCATTTTCCCGTTGAAATACCCGATCTTTTTTGTCTTTAAGACCGATCATGCATTCCTGATATTTTTTTTCAAAGAGTTTAATATCCTCAGATGTAGTGGAAATAATCTTTTTGTCATCAAAGTACATTTTGTAAAACAGAGAAATCTGGGAATAGGATTCTTTCCTGATATCAATAAAATCATTGCCAAAAACGTTATCAATATCCAGAATTCCCGTCTGGATATCGTTTTCAACAAATGGTTCAGTGGTTTCATCCTTAAGTCGGGTTATTTTAACGAATGTACTATCCAGTAATTTTAAGGTAACCTTTTGCTGTTGATCAAACTTTGCTTTTTGTTCAAGCTTTTGAATTGAAATAATATCGTCTTCCGAAAAAGGTGATTTAAACCTCTTCAAAAAGATGATTCCAAGAAATATAAGTGCCGCTAAAAGCATTAAAATCAAATAGAAAAATTGATACTGCTTTTCTTTTTTGGATAATGTAATCTGTCCTTGCATAACTATTATCTTTTTCTTCTACTTCCAGTGAACTTTCTGGTAGGATCTTCTTTCAGTATATTTTCCACATGCCCTACCTTACCTGTACAGCTGTTCAGGTCTCTTATGGCAATCCTTTTATGATTGGAAACATCTACAATGTGGTTTTTCAAAGCAAGCATACTACCTATTTGCTTCATTAGAATAGCATACTGTTTAAAGTTGTCAATGCTATCTTTTTTCATGATGTTTTTAACATCATTTATGTTATCAATAATATTTCTTCTTAGAAGAATATCATTTTCGGCTCTGTTAAGCATACCCATTCTACTGTAGATCGTATCCACCTGAACTCTGAGTATATCACTACGACCCAATAATTCGTTGTAGGCTTCGGCATCTCGACTCACGCCCTCTGTTTGTTCATCGTAACTCTTAAAAAAGAAAAATACGCTGGTGAATGAAACAGCGGCTAGGACAACAAAAGATAGAGCAAATTTCCAAATGCCTACTCTGACGTCCGACTTATTTAATTTTTTCTCTCTATTTGAAGACATAAATTGTGATTTGTTTTGGGTCTGTGAAAGTATAAAAAAAAAAATTCCTGCACAATATCTAACTTTTCCGTGATATACCCACCAATTTCTCATTTAAATTAAGATTAATTTTAACTTTCATAAGTTTTTCTTAATTTAGGCCTCTAAATTTAATTATCATAGGCCAAATCGATATTAAATATTAAAGTGAATAAAATTTTATCTAATACCGTGAGATTTTCAATAGCTGACAGTGATTTTTATTTTAAAAAAATACTTGTCAAAACACTTTTGGAAAATCCGTTTTACATGCTTCTTAATGATTGTAATAACGGGCACGAACTTGTAAACAGAATCTACAGAAGACAAGAAGATGTCTTTATTATTGAGCTTTTCATGCCCATATTGAGTGGAATTGAAGCTATAAAATACATCAGAAAAAGTAATACTGAAACGCCTATCATTACCTATTCCGGGACCTATCAGGAAGATATGGCTGAAATACTTTCTAAAATCCCAAACCTTTATTATTGCGAGAAAAAAAGTAACGTAATAAGGGATATCATTAAAGGACAGGTTACTTCAAATACGTTCAATTACGAAGCGTATTCCAAAGAATGGGAACAGCAACCTCTTGCTGTAATGGAATACATGGACAGACAGAAAAAGAGCCAGGAAGAGCTTTCTCCTACCGAGATACAATTGATGAAATTCTGCTACGAAGGCTTTAGTAATAAGGAAATTGGTGAGAAACTTAATCTAAGTACGAGAACCATTGACACCTATATTAACAGGCTAACAGAGAAGCTTGGATTAAAAACCAAACTGCATCTGATCCGATTTTGTGTAGAAAACGGATATTATAATTCCAGCATGTAAAAACATCTTAACGTAATATTCATATAGAGTAAATACAAAAACCTCAACCGTTTATCGAAATTTTTTTGCCACTAATTTGCTAGTATTCAATTTTTTTAACTAAATTTGCACACCTAAAATTTAAAATTAAAAAAGGAAATGACAAAGGCAGAATTGGTAAACACCATCTCAAATAAGTTGGGAACAGAAAAGAATGAAACACAGAAAGTTGTAGAAGCTTTTATGCAGGAGATCAGGACTTCTATGTATAATGGAGATAACGTTTATCTAAGAGGTTTTGGTTCTTTTATAATTAAAACAAGGGCTGCTAAAACAGGACGAAACATTTCTAAGAACACTGCAATTGAGATCCCTGCTCATAATATTCCTGCTTTCAAACCATCAAAATCTTTTGTTGAGAAAGTAAAGACTAAAGTTGCAGTAAAATAAAAATTAACTGAATATTAACTAGTTACTAAAAAATTTAAAATTATGCCAAGCGGAAAGAAAAGAAAAAGACACAAGGTTGCAACTCACAAAAGAAAGAAAAGAAGAAGAGCGAACAGACATAAGAAAAAATAATCTCTTTTTTCGAGATTCATAATATATTAATATAGTTGGTGTTTTTAATTTTTTAATTTACACCGACTATATTTTTATTTGTAACTATAGGATTCCCAAGGAATCAGGATTGGTTTTATTTATTGAAATAAATAGCATAACTTTAAATACTAATTCTTAAATTTAAAAATGAATTTATTTACAAAACACCATGCCTATTCCCTATAATCTTAACAATTTTATCTTATAACAAAATGAAGAAAGAACTAATAGTTTCGCATGAGGATGAACTTACAAAGATTGCATTACTGGAAGACGGAAGACTATGTGAACTTCATGAGGAAGAGGACAAAAGTGATTTTATAGTTGGAGACTTATTTATAGGAAAAGTAAAAAAACTGGCACCTAATCTTAATGCCGCATTCGTAAATATCGGTTATGATAAAGATGCTTTTTTGCATTATCAGGATTTAGGTCCACAATATCTTACGTATAAAAAGTTTTTAAAAGATACTATTTCTAAAAAGCAAAGCACTTCAAGCTTAAAAAATTTCGAGATACAACCCGAAATAGACAAAAACGGAACGGTAGAGAAAGTCATTGCTAAAGATGACATTGTTCTGCTACAAATTACCAAAGAACCTATCTCCACTAAAGGCCCCAGAATTTCTACCCAGATTTCCCTAACAGGGCGTTTTTTGGTTTTAATACCTTTTGACAATAAAGTTTCCATTTCTAAAAAAATCAGAAGTTTTGAGGAAAAGGAAAGATTGCGGACTCTTATTGAAAGTATCAAACCTGAAGGATTTGGTGTTATTATAAGAACCGTTGCAGAAGGAAAGAAAGTTGCAGACCTTCACAACGATATGAATCAGCTGATTCAGAAATGGGAAGGCACTTTTAAAAATATTCAAAAAAATAAAGTTCCATCTAAGGTCTTAAGCGAAGAAGATAAAGCTTCATCTATTTTAAGGGACAATTTCAATCAGGATTTCGTAAGCATCATTTGTGACGATGAACAGATGGTAGAGGAAATGAAAAACTATGTAGAGGTAATTGCTCCTGAAAGAAAAAATATTGTCCAGTTTTACGATTCTCACATTCCTCTTCTGGAATATTACAATGTTGAAAAACAGCTTAAACAAAGCTTTGGAAAACACGTCAACATTCCAAGTTCTAAGGGAGCTTACCTTGTTATTGAACATACGGAAGCTTTACACGTAGTCGACGTGAATTCCGGAAATAATATTACTACCGGAAATGCAGCCAATAAAGAACACGCTCTCAACGTGAATAAAATGGCAGCAACAGAAATTGCAAGACAATTACGTCTTCGTGATATGGGCGGAATTATCGTAATCGATTTCATCGACATGCCAAACGCCGATCACAGAAGAGATTTGTATGAACATCTGAAAGAAGAAATGAAGCGCGACAAAGCTCGCCACAAAATCTTACCTCCAAGTAAATTTGGATTGATACAGATTACCAGACAGAGAAATCGTCCGGAAAAACAAATCGAAACCAAAGAAGAAAACCCTAATAAAGACGGAGAAATAATAGCTCCTATTGTTATTGTGGAAAGGATGGAAGAAACCATCAGAAATATTATGCAAAAGGATAAAGGGAAACTTTATCTGCATGTACACCCATTCGTAGAAGCTTACCTTACTAAAGGTATTAAAAGCATTCAGATGAAATGGTTTGTAAAATATAAAAAATGGGTAACCATCGTCCCAAGGGATTCTTTTAAGTACTTAGAATACAAAATTTACAATTCTAAAAAAGAAGAAGTATCAGGATATTCTAATTAATACGAAATTATAGCCTCTAGTTTTCTAGGGGCTTTTTTATTTTTAAATTAGCAAAACCACTAAAAAATAGTCTATGAAAGAGCATCACTACACAGCCACCATCCAATGGACAGGAAACAAAGGAACAGGCACGAGCAATTATCGTAGCTATGAAAGAAGTCATACTATTTCAATAGCCAACAAAACAATCATCGAAGGATCTTCTGACCCTGCATTTCGGGGAGATAAGACCAAGCATAACCCTGAGGATATGCTTTTATCGTCTTTATCTTCGTGTCATATGCTCTGGTATCTGCATTTTTGTTCTGAGGCAGGAATCATTGTAACAGATTATATGGATAATGCAACCGGAATTATGGAGGAAACAGCGAACGGCAGTGGTCGTTTTAAAGAAGTTATATTAAATCCTGCAGTGATTATTACGGCGGAATCAATGATAGAAAAAGCAAAACAACTTCACGAAAAGGCACATGAATTTTGTTTTATTGCCAACTCTGTCAACTTCGAAGTAAAACATGTTCCAACTGTGTCGGTTAAATAAAATTTATGATAGCCACAGCTTAAGCAAATCATAAACCTATATGCTAAAATAAGCTTAAAACAATGGTTAATTAATGTTAATGGCTATTCTTTTCTTCAAGATATATTGCTAAATTTGAGCTATGGAAAGTTTTGGAAAAGATTTATTAAGAAAAATTAAAAATGTAGAGCTACCTGGAGAGCATGCTCATGGGGTATTTTCCATACCCTCACGTCCTATTTTCAACCACGATGAAATCTTAAAAAAGAATCCAAAATTTGCCGCAGTAAATATTGTTTTATATTTAAAAGATGATGAATGGTATTTCCCATTAATTCAAAGAACTGTAAACGAACATGACAGACACAGCGGGCAGATATCTTTGCCTGGTGGAAAACGAGAAGAAATGGATAGAGATTTTGCTGAAACAGCAGTTCGTGAAACCTCGGAAGAAATAGGAATTGATAAACATTATGTAAGAGTTATAAGAGAGATATCACCTATTTATATTCCACCAAGCAACTTTTACGTTTACACTTACATCTCATATACCAAAAAGAACCCTGTTTTCATTTTACAGCAAAGTGAAGCTGTAGAAACGATCGAATTTCCCATCACTTCTTTTTTAAATCTTCCGGATCAACCAGAAATTATGGCTTTGGACAGCGCTGGCGGACAAGAAGTTCCGGTGATCAATTTTAATGGATACATTATTTGGGGCGCTACAGCAATGATATTAAGTGAATTCAGTCAGTTACTGAAAAAAATGTAACTTTGCACTACCGTGTTTAATTGAGAGATGGCGAAGAAAAATATTTTCACCGATGCATTCGGAACACCTTACTTTTTGAAAAGGTTAATTATTTTTATTTTAGGATTTGTATCTTATAGAAGATTCAATGGTTTTAATAAACTAAAGATAACAGGTACTGAACACCTTGTGGATCTTCCTGATTCTAATGTGTTATTTGTATCCAACCATCAGACCTATTTTGCAGATGTAGCAGCAATGTATCACGCATTTTGTGCTGTAAACAATGGTTATTTAAACACTATTAAAAATCCGATCTATCTGCTTAATCCGAAGATCGATTTTTACTATGTAGCAGCAGAAGAGACCATGAATAAAGGTATTCTTCCTAAGATTTTTAAAATAGCCGGAGCTGTAACTGTAAAAAGAACATGGAGAGCTGAGGGGAAAAATGTAAACAGAATGGTAGACCTTACAGAGGTTGATAATATAATGAAAGCTTTGGATAATGGTTGGGTAGCTACTTTCCCTCAAGGTACTACATCTGCTTTTGCTCAGGGACGAAGAGGTACTGCCAAGTTGGTAAAAAACCAGCGTCCGATTGTAATTCCTATTAAGATCAATGGCTTTAGAAGAGCATTTGATAAAAAAGGACTACGTGTAAAAGTAACAGGTGTAAAACCAACTATGGAATTTAAAGCACCGCTTGATATCGATTATGATAAAGAAAATGCCCACCAGATTCTTTTAAAAATCATGACAGCTATTGAACAAACGGAGGATTTTAATTTACTGCACCAATATGATGAAGAATTAAAAGCTAAAAAATTGGAACAAAAGGATTCAGATAATTAAAAAAAGGCAAATTAAATATGAAAAGGATAATAGGGATCTTATTCACAATCATAGTATTAGTTTCATGTAACAGTCAAAAAGTATATTCGGATTTCGATATAAGCTATTCTAAAAGCGGAGGATATGCTCCTGTTTATGAAAACTTGCTTATTAAAGATAATACAGCACATTATTCTTTTGAGGGTGAAGGAAAAAAGATCAAACAGGATTTTAAGGTTTCAAATGAGGACTTAAAAAAACTTGATGACGTTCTTTCTCAAAATAATTTCAGAAGAATACAGGAAGATCACAAAAAATTATACGATGCTGTGACAACTTCTATTAATATAAAAAAAGGTCCTAACGAAGGAAGCAGAACAGATGCAAGTCTTATTATGCCAAATTTTAAGACCAATTGGATAAACATTACCAATGCTTTCCAGGAAATCATTAATAACAACGTTAAAAAACAATAAGTAAAGTTGAAGACCCATTTCATTGCTATAGGCGGAAGTGCCATGCATAATCTTGCTATTGCATTAAAAGATAAAGGATATCAGGTGACAGGTTCAGATGATGCTATATTTGAACCCTCAAAATCAAGACTTGAAAATAAAGGAATTCTTCCCCAGGAGATGGGCTGGTTTCCTGAAAAAATCACTTCTGATATTGATGCCGTCATTTTAGGAATGCATGCTCATCAGGATAACCCTGAATTAGCAAAAGCAAAAGAATTGGGTTTAAAAATATATTCATATCCTGAATTCCTTTACGAGCAGTCAAGAAATAAAACCCGCGTCGTTATTGCCGGATCACATGGAAAAACGACAATTACTTCAATGATTCTTCACGTTCTGAATTTCCATCAGAAAGAGGTAGATTTTATGGTAGGAGCACAATTGGAAGGTTTTGACTGTATGGTAAAATTAACTCAAGACAATGACTTTATGGTATTGGAAGGTGACGAATACCTTTCCTCTCCTATTGATCTTCGTTCCAAATTCTTGTTATATCAGCCTAATATTGCTCTATTAAGTGGAATTGCATGGGATCATATCAATGTTTTCAAAACATTCGATGATTATATAGAACAGTTTAGAAAATTCGTAGCAAGCATAACTCCTGGTGGTGTTTTAGTGTACAATGAGGAAGATCCAGAAGTAGTAAAAGTCGTTGAAAATGCAGAGAATTTTTTCAGAAAAATACCTTATAAAACTCCAGAATATGAAATCAGCAATGGTAAAGTTTTACTAAAAACTGAAATGGGTGATATCCCTCTTTCTGTTTTTGGAGCACACAATCTATTGAATATGGAGGGTGCAAGAAACATCTGCCGACAACTGGGTATAATGGATGAGGATTTTTATGAAGCAATTATGAGCTTTAAAGGAGCTTCTAAACGTCTTGAAAAAGTAGAAAGAGCAGATAAAGCTACTCTTTATAAGGATTTTGCACATGCTCCGAGCAAAGTAAAAGCGGCTGTAAAAGCCTTTAATGAACAATTTAGGAAAGATAAGAAATACGGCTTCTTGGAGCTTCATACTTATTCAAGCTTAAACCCTGCTTTTCTGGAGCAATACGACCATGCAATGGATGGTTTGGATGAAGCTATAGTCTTCTATTCTGAAGATGCTTTAAAGATCAAAAGAATGGATCCTATCTCACCGGACCTGATCAAGGAAAAATTTAAAAACGACCATTTAAAGGTCTTTACCAATGCTGAAGAGCTTCACGCCTACTGGGATCTCTTAGATAAGACCCAAGGTGTTTTCCTGATGATGAGCTCAGGTAACTTTGGTGGTTTAGATTTAACGAAATAATAAAAAACTCCTTTCAGATTTGAAAGGAGTTTTTGTTTTAATTTATTCTCTTAAAAAATCTTGTGATAACGTCATTGATTCCATCATTATCAAAATCCTCAAGTCTATCTTCCATCACCATGTCTGTGTCAACTGAGTAATATAGTAAGGATAATCCTGCTCTCCTTCATACCAAAACTTCTTATTAGCCGTATTAAAAGTATAATTTCTGGTTACTACATCAGTTTGGATACAATTATTACCTTGTGGGGCAAAGGTTATAGAGATCATGTTTGTTGACTTAAACTCATGGGTACTTTTTTTCTTACATTCAGTTGAAGTCATGGTTTGTGTTTGTTGATTTTTAGATTTAAACACTTCAACTTTTTCAATATACCATTTTCCGATTATCGATGCATCATTTGAAGTATTAAAATCCTCACTATCACTCCCACAGGCTGCCATTGAAAATAAAGCGAATGGTAAAAATATTTTTTTCATATATACTCTCCTTTAAAGCCTGCAAAAATAAAACAATTTCTTCTTATATTTCCTTGACTTCGAGAATAAGATTTTTTAAGATATCAACTGTTGAAAGTTCACTGTAATTGTGGATTGACTGGCCTAACCAAATGTTTACAAAATCTGTATTGCACATTGTTTTGGCCACTTTACGCAACTCATTGGTCAATTTATTCTGATAAGGATAAGGTAAAACATATTCTGAATTATCTAATGTTTCAATAAATTTATTCTTAATTCCTCTTGCATAGCGACCTGAAAAACTTTTGGTTAAAACAATGTCTCTTTCGTTTACAGCTTTTAGCTTTTCTTTCTCAAATAGCCGCAAGGCACTTTCCTGGGAAGCCAATAAAATACTGCCTACCTGAAATCCCTTTGCACCGAGCTCTTTTGCAGCATATAATGTTCTTGCATTATAAAGACCTCCAGCATAAATGAGTGGAATACCAACATGATCGTATACCTGTGACAATAAAGACAAGCCACCAATTTGTGGAATGTTCTCAACATCAAAGGTCCCTCTATGACCTCCAGCTTCAATTCCCTGTACACAAATAATATCTATTCCTGATTTCTCTAATACCAGTGCCTCTTCTACTGATGTACAGGTTCCAATAAGCAGCACTCCATTTTCTTTTAGCTTTTGAATACTCTCACCATCCAGATTTCCAAAAGTAAAACTTAGGATCTTACAGCCTTCATCAATAATCACATCGATTTGCTCATGATAGCTATTTATTTTAATATTTTCAAGATCCGGAAGATTAACTTCTAAATGGCTTTCTTTTGCCAGCTGCTCGATAAAGAACTTGGTTTTTATAAATTTCTGTTGCAGATCATTCGTTATTTCAGGAATATAGTGGGCAAAAATGTTAACCGCAAAAGGCTGATCTGTTAATTTCTTTGTTTCCTGAATTAGTTTAGCAGATTGATCAGCAGATAAATCTGCCAAAGCAAGAGTTCCCAGACAACCGATATTCATTGAAGCGGCAACCATTTTCGGTGTACTTACTCCAAACATAGGAGCCTGAATAATAGGGTATTTTATACTTAGTTTTTCAGCAATTACAGTAGGCCATTCCATTGAATATTTTTATTTAAAATTACCTAAATATATTTGAATCCTTAAAGGAAGGAGATCATAATTACCTTAACCTGCCAAATTTCATCTTATTTATTCTGGTTAATCCTATCTTATCTCGATAGACAATTTTAAGTCCCATTATTGTAACTGAATCTTCACATTCAATTAAAACCTATACAATAATTTTTAAAATTAAATATCAGCCACAGATTTCAGCATTTTTTGTTCCCATTCAGGATCTTTCGGATCAAAGAACAATCTCTTCCCTGTATCTAAAGATCGTACTACATTCATTTCTTCTTCCGTTAATTCAAAATCGAAAACGTTAAAGTTCTCTTCAATTCTGGATGGAGTTACAGACTTTGGAATGATCACAAATCCTTCCTGTAAATGCCATCTTAAAATCACCTGAGCAACCGTTTTGTGGTATTTTTCAGCAATCGATTTCAATGATGTATTTTGTAAAAGTTCTGCATTTCCATTCCCTAAAGGACTCCAGGGTTGAGTCACAATATTATTTTCGCGATCGTAAACCTGCATTTCTTTTTGCTGGAAAATTGGATGTAATTCAATCTGATTGATCACAGGAAGAACGGTGGAATTTGCTTTTAATTCGTCCAATTTTTCAGCAGTAAAATTACAAACCCCAATAGCTTTGATTTTTCCTTCTTTATATAATTCCTCCAGTGCTTTCCATGCTCCTAAGAAATCTCCATATGGCCAATGAATAAGATACATATCCAGATAATCTAATTGCAGTCTGTCCAATGTTCTTTGAAATGCTGCTTTAGCTTTTTCATATCCGTGATCCTGTACCCAAAGTTTTGAGGTGATAAAGAGATCATCCCTATTTACACCACTATTTTTCACAGCACTTCCTACTGCTTTTTCATTAAGGTAAATAGATGCCGTATCAATCATCCTATATCCTGTATGAATTGCTTTTATCACTGCATCTTCACAAACTTTTAAATCATCAATCTGCCAAACACCAAATCCTAATGCCGGTATATCAACTCCGTTGTTCAAAGTAACAACTGGCTGCCCGATGTACGTTTTTTTCTGCATAATTCTTTATTTTAATTTTAATGTAAAGGTTAAACAAATTTGCAACAAAAAATTGAAATTTTGCTCCATACATCGCGCCTTTATGAAATTTTTAATTTGTTTATTTTTGTGTGAAATTATAAATTATGTCTTATCACATTGTAAAAGCGGGGAAAAAAGATTATCCTAGAATCATGGAAATTTGGACATCTTCAGTGAAGGCGACGCATGATTTTCTTAGTGAAAAGGACTTTGATTATTTTAAAGAAGTAATCCCAAAAGATTATCTTCCCCGATTGGATGTTTATCTGATAACGGAAAATAATGAAACTAAAGGATTTGCATCTGTAGCCGAAGATACCTTAGAAATGCTATTCATTCATGACGATTTTCGTGGAAAAGGTTATGGAAAAAAGCTTTATCAATTTATGAAAGACCAAATAGGATTCTCTAAGCTGGACGTCAATGAACAGAACCCACAAGCGATCGGTTTTTATGAAAAAATGGGGTTTAACAAGGTGGGGAGGTCTGAAAAAGACGGTTCAGGTAAAGACTACCCCATCATTCATATGGGTTTATAAATGAGTGATTTTATATTCTATAAAGTTGATCAGGAATCAGATATTCCTTATGAACTGTTATTGCTTGCTGATGAAACAAGAGAAGCTATTGATCAATATATTTTCAAATCTGATATTTATATCTTACATGATAACCTCAGGGATATCGCTGTTATGGCTTTATATAAAAACAATGATGCTGAATTAGAAATCAAAAATATGGCCGTCATCAGTGACTTTCGCAGTCAGGGTATTGGTACTTTTTTAATTGATAGAGCAAAAGAAATAGCTAAGCAAAACCACTTTTCATCACTCTTGGTGGGCACCTCAGATACGGGTTTCCAACAGATCAGATTTTACGAGAAAAATGATTTTGTTAAAAAAGAAATACGCAAAGATTTCTTTATTGAAAACTACTCTACCCCTATTTTTGAAAATGGAATTCAGATGCGGGATATGATCGTTTTAGAATTTTTAATTCATCACTTCTCTGAATAATTTTTTAATATGACCTATCTCTGACTGGTAGCTGGTTTTTTTACGGCATCCGAAGTATAATGTATTTTCTAACATCTTATCTCCTTCCCAGATCAATTGAATATCACCGTTTTCAATTTCATTTTTACATAAAAAATCAGGAACTACGGCTAATCCTGTTCCTCCTTTCAGACAGCGAATAATAGAATTAAGATTGGGAACGATATAATTAGGGCGAAAATTCGGTTTATGTCCAAAATTTAAGATCCAGAATTGAAACAGATGCTCCATATCACCAGTTGTTCCATACCATTTCTCCTGTTTAAGCCAGTCTTCGATCTTCGTAAAATCCTTCGTCTTTAATACTTTTTTAAAGCTCTCCACATCTACATCTTTGCCCCCTACCAAAATAATCTGCTCCGATGAAAAAGCTTCATGCTCAATATTTATAGAAGATCCTTTTTTAGGGGTAATAATAAGGTCTAAAATCCCTTTATCCAGCTGATCGATCATTTCAGGATATTGCCCAAAGCTGATAATCAAATTAAAAGGCAGTGAAGAAACATACTGCTCTAAAGTGGTTTGAAAAGTCTCAAAACACATTCCTACACTTATTGTTGGGGTATGTTGTTCAGTAGATTTCTGAAAATTCTTCTCTACATTTTCAAGTTTCTGAAGAGGCTCGAAAACCGCATTGTAAAGAACTTTCCCTCTTTCTGTGGGCATCATTTTACGTCCTGTACGGTCAAATAATTTATATCCTACATAGGCTTCCAGAGAACTTAAATGTAAACTTACCCCAGGCTGAGAAATAAATAAACTTTCTGCGGCCCCGGTCAAAGTACCAGTCTTATAGATCTCTTTAAAGGTGCGATACCATTCTAAATTAACCATATTAAAGTATTTAAATTATAATGCAAAATTACAAAATAATTAGAATACTAATAGATAGATGATACCTATGCTTCGAATTAACAATTATAATATCTTTGTATAAAGGCTATTCTTATACAATGAAAGATGACATTCACACATTTCACAAGTTTCTAAATTCCATCAGAGAAATTTCTAAAGAAGACTTTGATCTTATCTATCATTATACTGAGATCAGAGAAATCAAATCAGGAGAGATTCTGCTGCATGAAGGTAAAATTGCAAAGGAACTTTTCTTTGTGGCAGATGGCATTTTAAAAATTGCTTCTACCAATGAAAAAGGAAATGAAGTCATCCAATTTTTTATTAAAGAAAATAAGTTTTGTACAATCTTATATAGTTTCACAGAAGAGGTTATTTCCAGGGAGGAAATTATTGCTGCCACTCCCGTGAGAGTACTTGTTTTTCCAAAGAAAAAATTAAATGAATTGTTTGAAAAGCTTCCTTATTTTAAAAATATGCTGGAAAGCATTACGCAGCAAACCCTACTGGAGAAAATAAAGGTACGAAACCGTTTAATGGGTGAAGAAGCATCCATAAGATATCATAAATTCATTTCTGAGTACCCCGATCTTATGCTTAGACTTCCATTAAGTGATGTTGCATCCTATTTGGGAATCACCCAACAATCTCTTAGCCGGATCAGAAAGAATATCAATTTTTAGATTTTGTTTCCTTTTTTATTGAGATAATAAAACGTTCCCATTTCTTAGAAAAAAAGCATAATAATCTGGAATCTCACTGGCTTCAATTTTTTGAATAACCTCATTTATAGGATATTCCAGCTGAATAATTTCAGGATTTATTTTTTCTTCATCTAAGGTAAGAATCAGATAAGAGGCTAATCGATTCTCTTCTTTCGAGCGACCTACAGAACCGGCATTAATTGCCCATTTACCTTCCATCTGTTTTTTAAAGGATAAGTGGGTATGCCCCATTACAAGAACATCAGACTGAGAAGCATTCAGCATTTCCATAAAAACTTTATCATTTTCAGATTCATACAAGTAGGTATCATTGCTCTGTAAACTCGAGTGCACCAATTGAATGTTCCAATATTTCTTTCCTATTTTGTAGTTTAGTTTTAAATGAAAAGGAAGCTCTGCCAGAAATGATTTATTTTCATCTGTAATGTATTTTTTAGAATGATCAATAGCTGAAAATCTGGCTATGGTTTCTTCTTGAGAATGCTTATTTAACGGAACAACAGGAAGATCAAAAGCAATCCTTTCGTCATGATTTCCCAGTATACATGGAATATTTTTTTCTTTAATGATCTCAATCACTTCATTTCCCCATGGAGCAAAGTCTACCAAATCACCCAAACAGAATTTCTGTGTAATTCCTCTTTCATTAATATCATTCAATACGACTTCCAGAGCGGGAAGATTTCCGTGTACATCACTAAAGATAGCTATCTGTATCATACTTCATTCAATTTGCTAAACAAAATTACTGGAGAAATACCGTAATAAGATTAAAGGACAATATGATATTCACCCATAATTCTTTAAATTTAATATATCATTATTCTGATACTAAACTATAATTTATACTATTTTTATCATAGAACGACAGGAACTAACTTTGCACTATCAATTTTAAACAATCATAAAACAATGAAAAAAGTATTAATAATTAATGGTGGTCAAAACTTTGGACATTCTGGAGGAAAATATAATAAAACAATCGCTGACAACACATTAGAAGCTTTAAAAGATTTTGAAAATGTAGAAGTTAAGGTAACTAATGTTGCAGAAGGTTATGACAATAATGAAGAGGTTCAGAAATTCGTGTGGGCAGATTATATTATTTACCATACTCCGATCTGGTGGTTTCAGCTTCCTAATGGATTTAAAAAATACATCGATGATGTTTTTACTGCAGGTCATGCCAAAGGTATTTATCTGAGTGATGGCAGAACAGCAGAGAATCCTGAGATCAATTATGGAACCGGAGGAATGCTTGGCGGAAGAAAATATATGGTAACAACAAGTTGGAATGCGCCTGAAACTGCATTTACATTACCCGGAGAATTCTTCAGCGAAACAAGTGTAGATGATGGACCATTATTTGGGTTTCATAGAATGAATGCCTTTGTTTCTTTACAAAAAATGGATAGTTTCCACTTCCATGATGTAGAAAAGAACGCTAATATAGAACGTGATATGAAACTTTACCAAAGTCATATTAAAAATGTTTTTGAAAAAGAACTAAAACCACAATACGTGTAATGAAAAAGGTACTGATCACAGGAATTACAGGCTATATTGGTGGAACAATTGCCAAGAAGCTACAAGAAAAAAGCTATCATGTAATTGGCTTAGTTCGTAACAACGCACAAGTAAAAGAACTGGAATCATTAGGAATCGAATCCATTATAGGAAATATACATGATGAATCGGTTTTAAAATCTGCTATTGCGAATGCTGATGCCATTATCCACAACGCAGATTCTGCAGATGATGCTTATGCATTGGACAGTATCATCAATGCTTTGGAAGGAAGTGGTAAGACCTTAATTTTCACCTCAGGTTCGGCAATTCTCGGCGGAAAGGAAAATGGAGAAAAAAGCGATTTTGTCTTCACTGAAGATATTCCTTTAAATCCCAGGCTGGAAATGGCTTCAAGAGTTCTTATTAATGATTATGTTTTACGATCTGCTCAAAAAAACATCCGAAGTATTGTTATCGTACCCACAATGGTATATGGTACAGGCTTAGGTCTAAAAAAAGATAGCATCCAGATTCCGGCCTTAACTCAATTTTCAAAAGAAAAAGGATTTGGCATTTATTTCGGAAAAGGAGAGAATATATGGTCAAACGTACATATTGAAGATCTGTCAGATTTATATGTACTAGCTTTAGAAAATGCAAAGGCGGGTTCTATTTACTATGCAGAGAACGGTTCATCAACCATAAAAAACATTGCTGAGAACATCAGTAGAAAACATAATCTAAACCCGGCACAATCTTTAAACGTACAGGAAGCAGTCAATAAATTTGGTCCTGCAGGAGGATATTTTGGTTTTGCTTCTAACAGTTTATGTAGTGCTGATAAAGCAAAAACAGAATTGGGTTGGAATCCACAATATTCTTCAATAGAAAACTTTATTTAATTAAATTATTATGAAAATATATCTTACAGCAATTATAAAAGCAAAAGAAGAACATCAGGCAGAAGTATTGGAAGTTCTTCAAAATATGGTAAAAGAAACCCGTAAAGAAGAGTCCTGCGAGCTCTACAGTTTACATCAGGGAATAGAGGATAAGAATGAATTTGTATTCTACGAAATATGGAAAGATGCTGCAGGACTTGAACAGCACAATCAGCAACCCTATATCCAGGCTTTTGGAGCTCTGATTGATGAAAAGTTGCAGGAAATTCCTCAAATTTATAAAACCAACATTTTGTAATCATGAAAAAACTTGCGTTTCTGGTACTTAGCCTATTCATGATAGGATTAATCAATTCACAAACAAAAAAATCAATTAAAATGAAAAAGAAAATTTTATTCGTTGTGACAAGTCATGACAAAAAAGGAGATACCGGAGAAAATACCGGATATTATTTAGGAGAAGTTTCTCATCCTTGGGAAGTTCTTCACCATGCAGGATATGATATCGATTTTGTAAGTCCTAAGGGAGGAACTCCTCCAGTTGATGGATTTGATCTTAAAGATCCTGTAAATAAGGAGTTCTGGGAAAATAAAGAATACAAAAACAAAATTGACCATTCTCTTACTCCTTCTCAGGTAAAACCAAACGAATATTCAGCTATTTTTTATGCTGGCGGTCATGGTGCTATGTGGGATTTTGCAGACAATACGGAACTCGCTTCCATTGCTTCGAAAATTTATGAGAACGGCGGAATTGTAGCAGGAGTATGCCACGGTCCTGCTGGTTTGGTAAATATCAAGTTGAATGATGGTAAATACCTCGTTGATGGTAAAAAGATCAACGCTTTTACCAATGAGGAAGAAGCTGAAGTAAAATTAACGAACGTTGTTCCTTTCCTTCTTGAAGAGCAGTTAAAAGCAAGAGGTGCAAAATTCGAAAAATCAGGGCTTTGGCAGACGCATGTTGTAACAGATCAAAGAGTCATTACCGGGCAAAATCCACAATCTGCAAAAGCTATTGGTGAAGCTATTTTAAAAGAATTAAACAAATAAATTTCAAAAATTTTAAGACAACAAATGGAATATAGAAAATTAGGTAATACTGATCTTGAATTATCAGTCATTACTCACGGTGCTTTTGCCATCGGTGGAAATATGTGGGGTGGAAATGAAAAACAAGATTCTATAAACTCTATCCACGCTTCTTTGGATAACGGAGTAACCTCTATTGATACTGCCCCATTTTATGGTTTTGGATTAAGTGAAGAAATGATCGGGGAAGCCATTAAAGGAAAAGACCGCTCAAAAATTCAGTTATTAACTAAATTTGGTTTGGTATGGGATGGAAGTAATAATGGAAAAGGAGAGTTCTTTTTTAATGCCGAAGAAGCTGGTAAAACACTTCCGGTATATAAATTTGCTTCTAAAGAAAACATAATCAAAGAAGTTGAAGAAAGTTTAAAACGTTTGGGAACAGATTATATTGATCTTCTACAATTACACTGGCCAGATAACTCTACGCCTATCAGCGAAACAATGGAAGCTTTAGAGCTTTTGATCCAACAGGGAAAAATCCGTACTGCGGGAGTTAGTAACTACCTTGTGGAACAAATGGAAGAGGCTTCCAAAACAATTCAACTGGCAAGCAATCAGGTTTCATACAGCATGCTGAACAGGGCTATAGAAAAAGATATTGTACCTTATTCTTTGGAAAACAATACTGGAATTATTGTTTACAGCCCAATGGAGAGAGGTTTATTAACCGGTAAATATTTTAAAAAGGCTCAGCTAAAAGCTGATGATCATCGTAATGGGTATTTTGCCCAGTTTGATCTTGAAAAAGTAAAAACCTTCTTAGAAACTCTGGAAGTTATGGCAGAGGAAAAAAATGCCAGCGTTTCTCAATTGGTATTACGTTGGACAAGCTTACAGCCTGCTATAAGTGTTGTATTAGCCGGAGCCCGTAATGCTCAGCAAGCTATTGAAAATGCAAAGGCAATGTCTGTTGATCTTTCTCAGAAAGAATTGAATACCATCAATTCAGCATTAAATAAAATATAATATAGAAACTTCTGTCAACAGGTTCTTTTCTCAGAAAATGTTGGCAGAGTTTTTCTTTCTTCTCAATCACTCAATTTACAGAAAATGAAAAATAATCTGATCACAATGTTCGGGTTGGCAGCTTTATTGGCTTTTAATACAATATCCATTAAAGCTCAAAACCAATATATCAACCCTGAAGATCAATCATGGTATCCATCTTCATATGGTGCTCATGACGAAATAGGAGCAGCTAATCTTTTAACTCCTGATGTGGTAAAAGGAGCTATTACATTGGTAAAACAAGGTAAAACATTACCACTAGCTGTTGCTATTGATAAAAACCTTCCTGCTTTCCGCCATAGAAGTTTTAATTTGTACAATATCCAACCCGGGGAACAGGGTGGCCAAAGTATTGGCACCAATAAATTCACATTCAATGATGAATTGGTCAATGGCTGGACTGGTGTCGGAACACAGCTTAATGGAATTGGACATATCGGAATCAACAATACCTATTACAACGGAAATAAAGCTGCTGATTTTGTAACCGTAGAGGGCGTGAAAAAATTAGGTATTGAAAAAGTCCCTCCATTTGTAACCCGCGGGGTTGTACTGGATATGACCTCTTATTACGGAAAATCCATTGTTCCCGGAGGAACAGAATTTACAGCATCCGATATTAAAGCAGTATTAAAAAAACAGGGAATTAGCCTTAGAAAAGGGGACGTTGTCCTTTTTAATACAGGATGGCTTGAACTCATTGGTAAGGACAGCAAACAGTTTTTAGAAGTTGAACCAGGCATCGGCATGGAAGCCGCAAAATGGCTTGCCGATCAGGGTATTGTTGCTTTTGGAGGTGATACGTGGGCTTCTGAGGTTTATCCAAACCCAAAAAGTAAGGAAGAGTTTCCAATCAATCAATTTATGCTGGCTAAAAAAGGAATTTACAATCTGGAATTAATTGACAGCCGTCCGTTGGTAAAAGAAAAGATATGGGAATTTATGTTTGTTTTAGGACAGCCTCTTTATAAAGGATCTACTCAGGTTAACATCAATCCTGTCGCTATTTATTAAACTTTCAGTAATAATGTGTAATTTAACATAATCATTATTGAGCCTAAATTAATGAAAATGAAGATTTTAATCCAAAAATTTCGCCTTGTAGCATTACTGTTTTTTGTCACCGTACATATATTTGCTCAACAGGTCTCTAAGACAGAGATTCCACGTTACAATAAAACCCAAACCGGATATATCATGGTATTGCGTGAAGGCGATAATGTAATTGCAGAAATTGAAAAACTGACAGTCAATGAAAAAATTCCATTTGCCAATTTCTCAGGCATTGGTTTTGCAAGTGAAGTCACTTTTGGATTCTACGATTTTAATAAGAAAAAATTCAATCCTAAAACTTTTAACCGTGTAGAAATGGGCAACCTAACCGGTTCAGTCGCCTGGAACGAAAAAGGACCTTCCATACATATTCATGGCATCGCAACAGATGAAAAATTTGATGCATATGGCGGTCATATTTTGTCATTAAAAGTAGGAACAGGTTCTATGGAAATTTATATTACATTGAATGACAAAAAATTGCAACGTAAAATTGAACAGCCTTTAAACGCAAATGTTCTACAACTGAATCAAGAGCCATAACACTTATATAATCACAAAATTTCAAACAATGGAAAAATCATCAAATCAAGGTTTTACCCGAGCTAATCACGTTGGTATTACCGTTAAAAATTTAGAGAAATCAATTGCTTTTTATGAAGCCTTAACGGGAACAAAAGTTTCCAATATCGATGAAATAGGAGGTGAAAGAATGGCAAAAACACAAGGATTAAAAGACACCCGTATCAAATATGCCAATCTGCATCTTGACAACCTCAATATAGATATCCTGGAGTATGTCATTCCAGAATCTGAACAAGCTTCCTATAAAAATGATCAGATCAGTGCTATGCATTTATGTTTTGAAGTTGATGATATCGATGCAGCAGTTCAAAGGCTAAAGGAAATAGGTATAGAGCCTCAGGGAGAACCTATTGTATTTCAGGAAGAAGATGGTTTAAAATCCGGATTTGGTACCGCTGTCGCTTATTTTCAGGATCCGGATGGAACCAATCTGGAGATCATTGCACCACAGGGACCTTTTAAAAGAAAAAATCACTGAAAATTTTTACAAACCTTTTACAAGCAAAAGAGCTTCTCAATATTGAGAAGCTCTTTTGTAATGATTACAATTTTCATTTTACCATTCCGGGTTTTGCTGACCGGCAAGAAGTGGATTAACACTTGTGGTCATTAATGGTATAGGCCACAGAAATCTTTTATCCGTATAAGGAATACTGTTTGTTAGATTTCCAGAATATGGAATTCCTATTGTATAACTTGAAGCTGAAGGAAATCCATTTGGCACTTTTGCCGGAATTCCATAGGTAGGTGCAATATCATCATTGATCAATCTATGTATGTCTGCCCAACGAACCCCCTCACAACTCAATTCTATTCTTCTTTCTAACAGAATAGCTTTTATCATACCTTCTTTATTAGAAAAAGATGAGCTGGTGTAGGCTTCTGTATTTGGGGTTTCTAATGCTCTGTTTCTAACTTCATTAAGAAGTAACAACGCACTTGTCATATTATTTAATCTTGCATGAGCCTCGGCTGCTGCTAATTTCATTTCGGAGAATCTAACAATTGGTGATGCATCAGAAAATGTTGTTATATCTTTATATTTCCTGGTAAATCTGGACCCGGAGACAACATCTGTAACCGATCGTCTTTTATCATCTTTCAGCCACAAAGGATTATTCCATAAAATAGGACTGATGGCTATTAAAGAACGACCACTAAATTGCGAAGCTAATGCTCCGTTGACTCCCGGGTTATTATTTGCTGTGTTAATGATAGAAAAAATAGACTCTGTATTGGTCAGGTTGTTATTAAATACTGTAAGAGGGTTGGATTCTAAAGTATACATAGAGGTTAATTTATTATATTCTTCTATTACCTTACTCCAGTTTCTCATATTCAAATAAGCTCTTATTTTAATAGCAATTGCAGCTCCTTTGGTTATTTTGCCTATTTTATTTATTCCCTGTCTTTGAGCATTACCAGGAAGACCATTTTCTGCAAAGTTCAAATCTTCAAAAAGCTTCTCATATCCCTCTGCCACAGTACCTCTACCTACCTGCATTGCCTGCTCTATAGTAGCTTCAGTATCTACCCCAATTGTTCTGTAGGGCACTCCCATGGAAGATCCATTGTCTAAATGATAAGGTCTTGAAAAATGCTTCAGAAGTTCCAAATGAGCCAAAGCTCTAAAAAATAAAACCTCTCCCTTATATATATTTCCCTGATCCTCAGAAATTACTT
Organism: Chryseobacterium sp. FW101-FHT12H09; assembly: GCF_058790395.1. Classification (NCBI taxonomy): domain Bacteria; kingdom Pseudomonadati; phylum Bacteroidota; class Flavobacteriia; order Flavobacteriales; family Weeksellaceae; genus Chryseobacterium; species Chryseobacterium sp. FW101-FHT12H09. The sequence goes on from NZ_JBYTCP010000005.1 coordinate 82,431, forward strand.
TATTGTTCACGGCTCTATTAATCCCCTCATTAACAAGATTAGCTCTGTTAATAAGTCGGTAGGCATCACTCCAATAATATGCGTTATTGGCAGTAGTAGGATCATAATTAGACTCATAAGTCAATTGATAGAATGCTTGTGTATTCACTACATCTTCTCCCCGTACCTCATTTTGCTGAAAATAAGCTGCGCCAAAAACATAGCCTCTTGCACTGTTCGATAATGGAGTACTGCTATAATATCCAATTTGTGCTGCATTATAAACTCCATTTACCGCCAACTGAACCAATTCAGGAGAAGTAAATGCCAATTCAGGATTTGGATTATTAAAAGATGTAGTATCTAAAATATCCTGTTGGCATGAGCTGAATACCAATCCTACAAAAACTAATAGTATATATTTTTTTAATTTATTCATCATAATATTTTTAAAGGGTAACATTTAATCCAACTGAAAAAACTCGCTGTCTTGGGATTCCATTAAAATCCAAACCATTAACCTGCATTTCCGGATCTGCACCTGAATATTTAGTAATAATGAATGCATTTTGTGCCTGGATATAAAGTCTCATTTTTTGGATATTAATTTTATTCAAAAATTCTCGTTCTAAACTATAACCTAAAGTGAGGTTATCGAATTTTATAAAGTCTCCCTTTTCTATAAACCTACTATTGGAAACCGATGGCCCGTTTACTCCCGGATCATTACCCGCCATCAGCCTTGGAGTCCATCCATCACCAGGATTTTCCGGGCTCTGCCATCTTCCCATAATTTCTGTAGAATTATTAACAAGATTCTGACTCAGCATTTCTCTTCTTGTAATGTTCATAATATAGTTTCCACCACTAAACCTCATCAGAGTGCCCAAGTCGAAATTATGATACTTCACTGATAAATTGAAAGCTCCAAAATATTTTGGGATTGTATTTCCTAATAATTGATTCTCCGGAGCTTTTCCACTCTGAGAGACATTGCTCGGATCATCCTGATTAAAAACATTATATAATCTTGTATTTAAATTATATTGTACCAAAGAACCATCCAACCTGTAATAAACAGGATTACCATTAGCCGAATTTACCCCCCAGTATTTTATTCCATACAACTGGTTCATAGAATAACCTTCCTTATGTACTCTGTAAAAACGGTCGAAATTTCCCCAATCCACATTTCCAGGGAAAATATCTGCCCCTTTATACAATTGTGTGATTTTATTATTAATCAATGAGATGTTACCGCCAATATTTAATTCAAAATTGTCTTTTTTAATAGGGGTATAGTTCACTGTCAGTTCCCAACCTTTATTCTTCGCTACCCCAATATTTGAGCTGTATTGATTGTCTGGGATTCCTAAAGAAGGATCAACAGGAACCTGCTGAATCATTTCATCAATATTATTTACAAAATAGTCTAAAGTAACTTTAAGCTTATTACCTAAAAAGCTCATATCCACACCATAATCCAACTTCTCACTTCGCTCCCATCTCAATGAGTTAACTCCCATCTGGAAATAGCCTAATCCATTAGAATCTCCATACCTAGCTGGTCCATATAAAGACATATATGGATAATTCCCAATACTACTATTACCTACTCTACCATAAGAAGCACGAACCTTTAGCTCATTGACAATATTTTTGGCTTTTTCAAAAAAGCTCTCATTACTCACATTCCATCCTAACGAAGCTCCTGGGAAATACCCTACTCTACCCTCTTTAGGAAGAGAAGATAAATCATCCCTTCGTATTACTCCCTGGAAAAAATATCTTTTTCCAAAATCATAATTAAATCTTGCCAGATAGGATATCAATGCAAATTCTGTTTTTCCTCCCCCTGAAACCGGGGTTCCATAAGAACCTGAAATTACATTCGTATTAAAATAAGAATCACCCAAATCTATTCCACCTCCAAAAAAGGAGTTCTGATTTTCTTTCTGATATTCATTCACCAATGTAATTCCAATTTTATGCTCTCCAAAACTTTTGTTAAAGTTTAATATATTTTGAATATTATACCTTTCCATAGTTGTATTGCTGTTTTGGATCCGCCCATTGCTACCCCGCCCATCTCCATGAAATGTATTCCAGTACATTAATCCCTCATTCTGAGATCGATCTATGCTCATCTGAAGCTTATAGGTAAGAGATGGTAATATTTTTATTTCTCCATAAACATCTCCCAGCACCCGTAGTACTTTGGACTGCAATCTATTGGTATTAAGAACATACATAATATTTGGAAGATTATTTGCAATATGCTCCGTGTTTTGCCCTCGCCCTGTAATTGTATTGGTGCCTACAACATCAATATTGTATCCAAATGGACCATCTGCTCTATATATAGAAGTATTCGGTAATTGTCTTACAGCATTAGCCATCGCTCCTGAGAGAGAATTGACCCCCGAATTAAGGGATTGATATTCTGTTCTCGTTACTCCCAGATTAGCACCCATTTTCAGCCAGTTGGTCACTTCCTGATTTACATTAAAACGGGCTGTAAACCTTTCCATGCCATTACTCAAAATAATTCCATCCTGTTTAGTATAGCCTACAGATCCAAAATACGAACCCTTACCCAAACCTCCCTGAAGAGATATATTATGGTCTGTTTGAGTTGCTGTTCTTAAAACCGCTTTTTGCCAGTTTGTATTATATTCTGTTCCAAAGGCCCAAGGTGCTCTCCCTGCATTTGTTCTTTTTTCATTAGAAATCGTCAGAAAATCTGGTGTCTGAAGAAGATCAAACTGTTTAACAACCTGGGCAAATCCTGTATAGGTATTGTAATCTAACTGAAATTTACCTTTTTTACCCTTCTTTGTCGTAATGATCATTACTCCATTGGCAGCCCTGGAACCATAAACAGCAGCGGCAGCTCCATCTTTTAAAATTTCTATACTCTCTATGTCCGAAGGGTTAATATCTCCCAAGGCATTGCTTGGAGCATATCCTCCCGTATCACCTGTGAAAATTGGCATCCCGTCTACTACAACCAAAGGATAAGTTCCTGAATTAATGGAATTTATTCCTCTAATATTGATAGCAGGAGGTGCTCCTACCATACCTGAACTGGTTGTTACATTGACCCCTGCTGCTCTTCCAGCCAGCTGAGATTCAAAACTAGCAGTGACCAGGCCTGCCATATCTTCAGCTTTTACCTGTGACATTGCTGCTGTTACCTCGCTTTTCTTCTGTGTTCCATAACCCACCACCACTACCTCTTCTATTTTTTTTTCTTTAGTGACTGTATCTTTCTTTGTACTCTGGGCATAAGCAGACTGTCCGATAAAAAAGAGGACCGCAGTACTTAGCAAATGTTTTTTTATATCCATATTAACAAAAATTTAAAAAGTGAGTTGTTTTCCCAAAAGTATGTTAACAGATATTAATCCTCCATGAACTGAAAGTGATTTATTTACTAGGCAGGAATGTCAATTCATCAATTTTTTTTCACAAAAAATATATTCAATTACTATTTTAATCACAAACATTAAAAAAACGTCTAAATAATAAATATTTTAACAATATGCTTATTTTAATTAATTCTAAATAATTAAATATTTGAAGGATAAAAAAAGATTATTCCATATTTCAAATACTGAGAAAAAAGAGGATAGGATTGACAAGAAGAGTATAAATTATTAAATTATCTGGATGATTTAGGTAATAATAACAAGAAGAGCTTTTCATATGAAAAGCTCTTCTTGTTAAAAAAACAATTTAAAAAAATTATTTCATGATCGGCAAATGTGTGCTTATCGCAATTCTGTTCCATGCATTAATCGTTACTATAGCCATAATGATTTGTGAAATCTGAGTTTCATCAAAAAATGATTTTGCCTTCTGATAAGTCTCTTCTGTTAAACCTTTATGACTAATTAAAGTAATCTCTTCTGTCATCATAAGCAAGACCTGTTCTTCTTCTGTAAATAATTCTAAAGCTTCTCTCCATGCATTTAAAAGATATATTCTTTGTGGAGTTTCTCCATACTTCATGGCATCCTTTGTATGCATATCCAAACAAAATGCACATCCATTGATCTGTGAAGCTCTGATTTTAATTAATTCCTTTTGAATAGGGTTTAAAGAAATAGTCTGAAGATATCCCTCTAATCCCATCATTGCTTTGTAAGCTGCTGCATCTGTTTTTGCGATGTTCACTCTTGTACTCATAATATTATATTTTTTTGGTTAATTGATCTAAACTAAATGAAAACTCTTGTTGGCTTGCCAGTAAAAATGCAGCGGCACTTCCTACCCAAACTGAATAATCTAAAGGTGCTTTTACCCCTAAAGCTATACTCATGGATAATGCAAAAATCAACAACAAAAATCCTGCACCATAAGCTGCTATTTTGGTTTTGTATCCTACAAGCAATAACAGTGGAATAGCAATTTCAAAGAATGTGGCTGTATAAGCTGAAAACTGACTTAAACTTTCGGGTAGAAAAAAGGTTAGTTTTCTGGTGTATTCCTCAAAATTCGCCCAGTTTCCCCAAGCTGAATTTTTACCCCAGAATCCGAATCGATCTGCCACTGCGGAAAGCATTGTTATGGCAATCGCCACTCTTAAAAATAACTGCGAAAATTGAACTTTTTGATTAGTCATTGTATTAACTTTTAATAACATGACAAAATTCGGACTTTTAATTCTAAATAATCTTAAACTGGTTTAAGAACGTAATTTCGCTCTTATTTCGCTTAGATATTCTGGTGTAAAACCTAAAAAAGAAGCAATTAAATATTGTGGAATCCGCTGAATAAACCATGGATACTGTGTACTGAAATGAATATAAAGATCCTCTCTTGTCATTTCATATAAATAACGGATCCTTCTTTCCGAAGCGGCATAAGCTCTCTGATAGATCATCCTGAAATAACGTTCCATAACCGGATGCTTTTGCAATAACAGTTCCTGGGTTTCAAGATCGATAACTAAAATCGTTGACCGCTCTACTGCCTGTATCGTAAACTCAGTTTTGATTTGCCTTTCATAGGCAAAAGTATCTGTCATCCACCAGTTTTCAACAGCAAACTCAGTCGTATGTTCTACTCCTTTTTCATTCACAAAAAACTTTCTGAGACATCCGTTTAAAACAAAGTACATGGATTTACAGACTTCACCCTCAAGAAGTAGATTCTGTTTCTTTTTAACTTCCATTACCTGGAAAAAAGACAATACAGAAACATAATCCGCATCATTGATGGTAATAAATTTATCCAGATGTGTTTTAAAAGTATCCATTTTGAAATTTAGTAATCAAACTTAACTTTATTTTTTTAGTTTTACAATGACAAAAAACAATTAATCATGGAAATCGTTGCAAAAATTTTGATCGGATTAGTAGCATTAGAACATATTTATATTCTCTGGATGGAAATGTTTGCCTGGGAAACAAAAGGTAAAGAAGTTTTCAAAGCTGCGTTACCAGCGGAAATGTTCAAGCCAACTAAAGGGCTGGCAGCCAATCAAGGTCTTTATAATGGTTTTCTGGCTGCAGGATTAACATGGACTTTCTTTATCAAGGACGCAGAATGGCAAACTAATATCGCTTTATTTTTCTTGAGCTGTGTTGCTATAGCCGGAATTTACGGAGCTATTTCTGCAACAAAAAGAATATTCTTTGTTCAGGCTTTACCCGCTATTTTAGCAATCATCGCGGTACTTTTAAAATAACATTTATTTTCCCCGCAGATTTTACAGATGGCGTAGATGCTAACGTTAAAAAATCTGTATGATCTGTTAAAATCTGTGGGACATTATAATCTATCTCATGTAAAGCCCAGAAGGGCTTCAGCTTTTGAATGTTTTAATTTTTAAATCTTTCAATCACCTTTACCCACCCATCGATTCTTTAATCTTTTCCCGATGGTGAATTCCCCAATTAACCAGAGTTTCTGTAACCGGAAGCACCGACTTTCCATACTCGGTTACTGCATAAGTTACCGTAATTGGTTTGGTATCCTGAATCGTACGGGTGATCAGCAAATTGATTTCCAGCTCTTTTAGTTCCTTACTCAACATTTTTGCAGAAATTCCATCAATCCCTCTCTGGAGTTTTTTAAAATGAATCAGCTGATCAGTTCGGTTGGTCAGATAACGTAAGATCATCAGCTTCCACTTTCCTCCTAAAACATCCAGACTATCGCGCATTGCGAATAATTCTTCGGTACATGTGGCTTCACGTTCTACCCCGTTTTCTATAATTTTTGACATAATAGTATCCTTAAAGTTACTAGTTACCAATAGTTAACTAGTAGCAAATATAAACTATTCTGGTTTTACATTTGTCCTATAAAATTGTTATAATGAAAACAGTCATACTTAATAAAGATTTCAAACTAGAAGATGGTTATATAGAAAAACCGTACCCTAAAAATAATGAAGTTTTAATTCAAATAAAAGCCAGTGGATTTAATCCCATTGACTATCAGATGATTGAAAATGAGCTTGAACGCAAGCTTGTCAGTTCTCCTGTTTTAGGCCGTGAACTCTCAGGAATTATCATTGGTAAAGGAAGTGATGTTTCCCAATTTGAAATTGGAGACGAAATATTTTGTGGCAGCGGCTCCATGGGTAGTAATGGTTCTTATGCAGCATATATTACAGTTCCAGCGGCTATTGTTGCATTAAAACCTAAAAACATTTCTTTTGAACAGGCAGCAGCTATTCCATCGGTAGGAATGACTGCATTACAAACTTTTAATCGTATGTCATTAAAGTCTACCGATACTGTTTTGATCACTGGAGCTACCGGAGGAGTCGGATCCTTTTTGATCAAACTATTACTCGCTAACAGTTACAACAATATAGTTGCAACGGTAGGATCAGAGGACAACAGAAAGTTATTGCTTGAAATGGGGTTAAAAAATAATCAGATCATTAATTATAAAGAAGACCGGCTGGTAGAAAATTTAATTAAAGCAAATGATAATCTGTCTTTTGATATCGGAGTTGATCTCGTTGGTAATTACATGTCCGAGGTGACCGCCGAAGTACTGAAAATCCATGGAATGTATATAGATGTGACTGCGCTAATCAGTAAAGATGCCAAAGAATTACTATTTAATAAAGGAAACATAATCATGAACATCTCGAATTATACCTTTAGCATGACGAAGAATTATGATTATTATAAAAATAGTTTAACCAAGATTTCTAACCTTATCGAGGAAGGAATAATCGTTCCGCCAAAATATAAAGTGATTGGAAATCTTTCTTTAGAAACCGTTCTTCAAGCTCATCAAATGCTGAAAAACAACCTTACTCAAGGAAACAAATTAATTATGTCCCATTAGATTTATGAATAAAATACCAAGACGCGTTGTAACAGGGATTCAAAACGGAAAATCAACTATTGTTGAAGACAAGGAAGCAGAAAATGCAGTAGAGCATTTACCCGGACTCCTTATTTCAGATATCTGGAATACTCAGAAAGCTCCTGCAAGCCTGGATTTTGAAGTTCCAATTCCCAATACAGGATTTCCTCAAACTCCCAAAAACGGAACCTACTTCCGATATGTGGTCATTCCGCCTGATAAAGACCTTGGAGTTGAGTTTAAAGCCGGTGAACTTCATCCTATGATGCATCAGACTCAAACCTTAGATTACATTGTTATTCTTTCAGGTGAACTGCATTTAATCATGGAGGAAGGTGAAACACTTCTTAAAGCAGGAGACATTGTGATACAAAGGGGAACGAACCATGCCTGGAGTAACCGTTCTGATCAACCTTGTATTCAGCTGGCAATTTTAATGGATGGAGAAGTGTGATTAAAAGATGGATTTATCTCAGCTTTTTAATCTGCGAGAGATTATTAATCAAATTATTTTAGCAGCATCAAGAACTTTCGCAGGTTAGGCTGATTTTCTATACTATTTAAATCAGTATTATCTGAAAAATAAGTGTAAAAATAGTAATTATTATAAAGCAGAAATTTCTTTAAGTTTCTGTTTCATTATTTCGGGTTTAAATTCTCCTTCATGGTAATAGACCAGATTCTGATCAGCATCCAATATAATCCACAGCGGATAAACTGGTTGACTTTTATTTTTAGATAATGCCAGAGCTAGCTCATGGATCCCGGAATTTCCATTCGGGAGATAGTTAAATTCTTTCCCTTCAAAACGAATCTTTTCTTTAGTTTTCTCCGCTTCGAAATTGATAAAATAAAAATGATCATTAATAAAATTAACAAGATCTTTATCTTTATTCAGGTTAAAAGACTCAATTTTACAAATGGCACACCATCCGGTATACAAATGAATGATAACAGGTCTCTGATGTTTATTATGTAGGGTTTCAAGTTCAGAAAAAGTGCCCTCTCTCATCTTTTGAGAAAGACAAAAGTAGGGCACTAACATTAAAAATAAAATTAAAAATATTTTCATTTCAAAGTATATCTTACTCCAAAAAATCCACGTATTCCCTGCATTGGTGCGTAGCCATAAGCAGTATCAAACTTGTAATTATTGGGGTTATTAATAGGATCATTTACATGCTGATCAAACGGGTCAAACGGCCTCATCAATGGATCTTTAGGTGTAAAATTTAAAAGATTTTTAATCCCACAATACACTTCAAACCCTGATTTAAAAGATTTCGAAACCTGAATATTAGCCAAAGAATAGAATGGCGAATACTCAGGACGGAAGTCATCCGGTAAAACCGGTAATCTCATCGGTCCATAAAACTGACCTGTAAAATCTACTGTAAGAGCATTCTGAAATTTATACGTCAGGCTATACGTTCCACTCCATTTTGGAGCATGAAGCTGTTGAATTTTGCCATTTTCACCATCCAACTTCTGAAATACTTCTAGATAAGTTACACCAAGGTTGACAGTCAGAGGAAAACTGAAGCTGAAATCTACATTCATCGACGCTCCTTTTGAAATGCCATATCCGTGAAGGTTATCATAAATAATTTTTCCGGGATCTGTATCAAAATCACCTACGATCTTATTACTGAAATAGGTATAGAAAGCAGAAGCATCAAGATTAATCAAACGATCTCCTACTGGAATTTTCCAGATGTAATTTAAATTTCCGTTAATTGATTTTTCAGGTTTTAAATCAGATTTGATCACCACTTCCCGGGAACCCGTTAGAGCCGCATGATCTTCAGTAAATAAATTCACCACCCTGAAACCGGTCCCGAAATTAAACCGGAGGGTATGGTATGGATTAGGTGAAAATTTCCATGCAAATCTTGGTGAATGAACAGAATGATGGATCCTGTCGTAATCATATCTGTAACCAAGCAATATTGTGTTTTTAGAATCTATTTCCCATTGGTCCTGTATAAAAGCTCCTAAAATGGGAGACTTCATGGGTTCGTTCATAAGTCCGTCTCCTGATGAGGTTCCCGGAGTATTGTCATCGTAAAATGTCCGCTTATAAGTAGCTCCCAAGATCAAATCATGATTTCCAAATTTTTTATCCCAATACGTCTGAACGAAAGCCACTTTCTGCTTTGCATCATAAGGATTTGTTCCATAAAAGGAATCCTGATTATGATAGTTATAGGAAAATTGGGTAATAACCTGTTCCTTCAAAGGCCATTGATATACTCCTAAAGCTTCCATTCTATTGGTATAAATACTTTCACCATATATTTTATTACCCCCTCTATCAGACCTATTCCATTGCATTTCCCCTCCAAAACGATCCTCATATAAGTAACGTAACGCTAAACTTGCCAGCCTGTTTTCCTTTCTCTGAAAGTTCCATTTATTAAAAACAGATATCCTGTTCTGTAGGGTAGCATCTGTAAAGTTATCTTTGTTCTGATCTATTCTCTTAGTAAAATTGAAATAGTTAAGACTTAATAAAGAAGCCGCCTTTTTTCCAACATTGAATTTCGTTGATAAATCAATATTATCTTCACTCCAGGTACTTGTCATAAAATCTACACTAAGCCTCGGAGCTGTTAAGGCATTTTTTGTAATGATATTAATAACACCACCCATTGCTTCGGAGCCATAGAGAGATGAAGCAGGACCTTTCACTACCTCTATCCTCTCGACCAGGCTATTTGGAATTCCACTCAGTCCATAGACTGTGGATAATGAGCTCACAATCGGCATTCCATCGATCAGAATCATAGTATAAGGTCCCTCGAGACCGTTGATATGAATATCTCCTGTATTACATACAGAACAGTTCAATTGGGGACGTACTCCATTAACCATCGAGATGGCTTCAAAAATACTGGGCGTTGGATTCTTTTGAAAAAACTTCTGACTATAAATTTCTACCGCTACCGGGCTTTTAGATCTGCTCATCGGTTTTAGTGTTCCCGTGATCACTACGTCATCGATCAATTTCGTTTTGATCTCTTTTTTAGGAGTAGCTATAGAATCGGGTCTTGGAGCTTGATTTAAACTTAAACTGTCTGTTTCCTGAGAGAAACAATAGGATGATAAAAGTACAACAGAAAATAATATTCGCTTCATGAAATAATAAATGTTAGGCAAATCTAACAATTATTTTCGAAACAAAAAACTCTATGATAAATATCCTTAAAAATTATTCGTCAAAAATTATTAAATTTGAGAAAATATAAAGGTAAAATGAGATATAATCAATCTGGGAAAATCCCACAGAAAAGACATACGATTTTTAAATCTCCAGAAGATAAATTCTACTATGAGCAACTTTTCGGAACCGAGGGCTTTCATGGTATTTCTTCTTTGCTCTATCATATCCACCGACCTACTCAGATAAAATCAATAGGAAATGCAAAAGATGTAACTCCTAAGATTGCTGTTGATAAAAATGTAACTCCAAGAATGTTCAAAGGAATGCAGGTAACTCCTGAAGATGACTTTTTGGAAAGCAGAAAATTCCTTTTGGTGAACAATGATCTGAAAATGGGGTTATCAAAACCTAGAAAATCAACTGATTATTTCTATAAAAATGCTGAATGTGATGAACTTTTGTTTGTTCATGAAGGCACCGGAGTTTTAAAAACATTTGTTGGTAACCTGGATTTCTCTACCGGTGATTATCTTATTATTCCAAGGGGAACAATCTATCAGGTAGAAGTTCATACTGAAAATACTGTATTTTTTGTACTGGAAAGTCATTCTCCAATTTATACTCCAAAGCGATACAGAAATGAATTTGGACAACTTTTGGAACATTCTCCATTCTGTGAGAGAGACATTATCGCTCCAACTTTTGTTGAACCTAAAGATGAAAAAGGTGAGTTTTTAATTAAAGTAAAAAAAGAAAATCAAATCACTGACTTCATTTATGCAACGCACCCTTTTGATGTCGTAGGCTGGGATGGTTATTTTTATCCTTATAAATTTAACATCAAAAACTTTGAGCCTATAACAGGAAGAATTCATCAACCACCTCCAGTTCACCAAAACTTTGAAGGACATAATTTTGTCGTTTGTTCTTTTTGTGCCAGAATGTATGATTACCATCCATTAGCTATTCCTGCACCATATAATCATTCTAATATTGACTCTGATGAGGTTTTATTCTACACAGAAGGTGACTTTATGAGTCGTAACCATGTTGATCTTATGGACTTCAGTCTTCACCCTGGAGGAGTTGTTCATGGGCCACATCCCGGGGCAATGGAAAGAAGTATCGGTAAAAAATTCACTGAAGAATATGCTGTGATGGTAGATCCATTCCGTCCTTTAAAAATCACTGAAGAAGCTATGAAAGTAGAAGATCCAACCTATAAAACTTCCTGGTTGGAATAAACTGTAAAAACACAAATGACTGTAAACAACAGTCGGTATAAATATTATTTCAAAAAAAATTTAATATGTACAATTATATTAGTGCAGAGGAAGCCGTATATACTGTAAAAAGCGGAAATCGTGTATTTTTTCACGGGAGTGCATGTACACCCAATTACCTGATTGATGAATTAGCCAGACAATCCCACAGATTAGAAAACGTGGAAATGGTTTCCATTACTCAGCAAGGAAATGTTGAAATTGCAAAACCACAATATAAAGACAACTTTTTCGTCAATTCTTTATTTGTTTCAACTCCTGTAAGGGATGCCGTAAACTCTGAAAGAGGTGATTTCGTTCCCGTATTTTTAAGTGAAATTCCCATCTTATTCAGGAATAACATTTTACCTCTTGATGTAGCATTAATTACTGTTTCTCCACCTGACAAACATGGCTTCTGCACATTAGGTACTTCTGTAGATGTTGCAAGAGCTGCTGTAGATACTGCTAAAATAATTGTTGCTATCGTAAATCCTTTAATGCCGAGAACTCACGGAGACGGAATGATACATATTAGCAGAATAAACAAACTGGTATGGCATGAAGAAGAACTTCCTACGGTAGATTACGGATCAAAAGTAGGCCCTGAGGAAATGTTAGTTGGAAAGAACGTTGCCGATCTTATTGATGACAGATCAACCATCCAAATGGGTATTGGAACTATTCCGGATGCTGTATTGAAATGTCTTGGAAATCATAAAGACCTGGGAGTTCATACAGAAATGCTAAGCGATGGAGTAATAGATCTTATTCAAAATGATGTCATTAACAACAAATACAAAGGTTATAACGATAATAAAACAATTACCAGCTTTTGCTTTGGAACAAGAAAATTGTACGACTATGTAGATGACAACACTGTTTTTGCTTTTAAGGATGTAAGTGACGTGAACTTCCCAATCAATATCATGCGAAACAAAAAGATGGTTGCCATTAATTCTGCTATAGAAATCGATTTGACTGGACAGGTTTGTGCAGATTCTATAGGAACTCTACAATACAGTGGAATTGGTGGCCAAATGGATTTTATGAGAGGTGCTGCCTTAAGCGAAGGAGGAAAACCTATTATTGCGATCACGTCAAGGACTAAAAAGGGAATTTCAAGAATTGTTCCTTACCTGAAACAGGGAGCAGGTGTTGTTACCACGAGAGGACATATCCATTATGTCGTTACAGAATATGGAACAGCCTACCTGTATGGAAAAAATCTACGCCAACGGGCTCAGGAATTGATCAGTATTGCTCACCCTGATGACAGAGAGATGTTGGAACAAGCCGCTTTTGAAAGATTTAAACATTAAATAATTTCTTTTGCATTAAACGATCTGTAAACTGACCAAAAAGGGATAGACAAAAGACCTTCTAAGTCTTTGGCAGTATTTTTGATAAACCCTTTTAAAGTTAGGCAATTGAAAACGATATATAATTCGATAAGAGAGGAAATAATAAAACATTCCAAGGTAAAAAATTCGGTTTTAGGTAATGTTAAAGATTGGAAGAGGAGTCATTATATTATTCTCTCCGAAATTATAAAAGATGAACTATCAGGATCTGAAGAACTGAAAGGAGGTAAAAAATTTGAAATAGGAAGTACTATTTCTCATGTTACACTGCAGCGTTTTTTTGAAAATGATTATCAGGATAAAACACATAACGATCTTCGTTTTTTAAAAACACTGGATAAGATATGCATCTTTTTAGGATTTAAAGATCTCAATGCTTATATTCAGTTTATAAGGGAGAATAAACAGGATCATAATTCTGAAGATGAAGAGTTCTTCAGTAATATCATATACAACTATTGTTCTACAGTGTTTGAGTTTTACAAACAGTTTCCTTCTCATAATACTCAACTTTTTAAAGATCTTGTTTTCGATGATTCCCCTTTTTTGGAAAGAGCCACGCAGTTTAGTAAAGAACTATGTGACAGAGAGTTTAAACTTATTACAAAAAATAATCGCTCCAATTTTGAGGTTTTTGATATCCATATGGTTACTGATGAACCTGACAAAAAAATATTGGAATCTCAGGAATTTTGGAATCTCTTATTTAAAGTTGGCGAAACAGGTGAAGAAAATTTTGTTAATCAGTTAAACACCCAAATTTACTTTATCAAGAAAATAGATAACGTCTGGAAAATATGGGATAATTATAACCCTGATGCAGGGAGACTAAATCATAAAAAATGAAAGCCGTAGTGTCCTACGGCTTTCAAATTTTCGAAAATATTTTTTTTTCACTTGTCTTTGTAGATACAAAAATAGATAACCATCCTGTAACATACTAAACTTAAACATACTTAAATGAACTTTTCTTTAAATCTATGTTAAGCCTCACTAAGGATTTCCTATTAATACTTTTGCCATATCTAAGATTTTTGTAATTTGCATACCTATAAAAATAAAAGTAAAAAGAAAATATGTCAACACTTACATTTGCCGAAAAAATTGCTCAAGCAGAGAATTTTTTGCCAATTAATGGCACAGATTACATTGAGTTTTATGTAGGAAATGCTAAACAGTCTGCTCATTTTTATAAAACCGCTTTCGGTTTTCAGTCTGTAGCATACGCTGGTCCTGAAACAGGAGTAAGGGATCGTGCTTCTTATGTTCTTCAACAGGGAAAAATAAGATTAATCTTAACGACAGGACTTACCTCTGAATCTCCAATTAGTGAACATGTAAAAAAACACGGAGATGGAGTAAAAGTTTTAGCACTTTGGGTGGATGACGCTTACAAAGCTTTTGAAGAAACCACAAAAAGAGGTGGTAAACCTTATTTAGAGCCTGTAACTTTAACTGACGAGCATGGAGAAGTAAGAATGTCCGGAATTTATACTTACGGAGAAACAGTTCACATGTTTATTGAGAGAAAAAATTATACAGGTCCATTTATGCCTGGTTATGAAAAGTGGGAAACTACTTATCAACCGGAAGAAGCAGGTCTTTTATACGTTGACCACTGTGTAGGAAATGTAGACTGGAACAGAATGATCCCTACTGTTGAATGGTATGAAAAAGTAATGGGCTTTGTAAATATCCTTTCTTTTGATGACAAACAGATCAATACAGAATATTCTGCGTTGATGTCTAAAGTAATGTCCAACGGAAACGGATTTGCTAAATTCCCTATCAATGAGCCAGCTGAAGGAAAGAAAAAATCTCAGATAGAAGAATATCTTGATTTTTATGAAGGTGAAGGAGTTCAACACATTGCGGTTGCTACCAAAGATATTATCCATACTGTAACAGAACTTAAAAAGAGAGGTGTAGAATTCCTTTCTGCTCCACCAGAAGCATATTACGATATGGTTCCTGAACGAGTAGGTCATATCGATGAGGATCTTAAAAAATTACAAGATCTTGGTATATTAATTGATCATGATGAAGAAGGATACCTTTTACAAATCTTTACTAAGCCTGTAGAAGACCGCCCTACTCTTTTCTTTGAAATCATTGAAAGACATGGTGCACAAAGCTTCGGAGCAGGTAATTTCAAAGCATTGTTTGAAGCATTAGAAAGAGAACAGGATAGAAGAGGTAATCTTTAATTCCCAGATATCAATACTAAGTTTTGTCAGGATGCAAAGTCTTGACAAAACTTTTTTTTAAAACACTTAATATGAAAAAAATTGTATTTGGAATTTTATTTTTCAGTGCACTGGGCTTGAAAGCTCAATACGGAACACTTAATGAAATTCTCAACAGACTTGAAGAAAGAAAAGGCATCAATCAGCATCTGGAAAATGTAAATATTGACGACAAAAAATTTGTCTTTATTAAAGATTCCGATGACCATACAGAAAGGGATTTCATTATTATTAAAGGTAATAATGCAACTTATGTAGAAGTTTTCGATGATAAGGCTACAGGTGAAAGCAGTTCTAATGTTTTTACTGGTGATATCGTCAGAAAAAAGAATATTGTTTCTTTAAGAGCTAATATTCTAGAAGGTAAAAAGGTTCCCATTCCGGTTACCAAAACTTTATTATTAACGAGACAGGATAATATACTTTACCTGATTGACGTTAATACTAAAGACAGATGGATCGATGAAGCATCGTATTCAAAAAAATAATATACATATCTTGAGGGCGCTCGTTATTGCGGGGAGCGTAGTGAGAAAGTAATTTATTTAATATCTCAATATTTGGTCAGTACTTAATGATTTTATCATAATCAAGGATACTGATGAGTTTAAAAATATTTAGTTGGAAACTTTGCTTTTCTACTACGGCCACTTGAGATATTAAAAACCTAAAATTTTAACAGATTTATTAATCTCAATTAAATTACAATCTTATGAAATCATTTGTAGAGTATTCCTCAAATTCAGACTTTTCTATACATAATATTCCTTTTGGAGTAGCGGTTTTCAATAAAGAATATATTGGATGTTGTACAAGAATTGGGGATCAGGTTATTGATCTGGCCAGCTTATTTGATTTAAGTTACTTTGAAAATATTGAAGGACTTGATGACAACGTCTTTGAAGCTTACACCCTAAACGAATTTATCGAATTAGGAAAACCTGTCACTAATGCTGTTAGAGCTAGAATCCAAGAATTATTACAGGAAGGTTCCATTTTATCTAAAGATCAGAAAACCATAGAAGATGCGTTCTATGATCTTGATAAAGTAAGAATGATCATGCCTATTCATATTCCAAATTATACAGATTTTTACAGCAGTATCGAACATGCAACTAATGTTGGAAAAATGTTCCGTGATCCAGCTAATGCTTTACTGCCGAACTGGAAACATTTACCTGTAGGATACCATGGCAGAGCTTCTTCAATCGTTATTTCAGGAACAGATATCAACCGTCCAAAAGGTCAGATGAAACCTGCCGATGCAGATAAACCAATCTTTGGTCCTTCGAAACAGCTGGACTTTGAATTAGAAATGGCTTTTGTTATCAATAAAAACACCGATATGGGTGAAAGTGTTTCTACAAAAGAAGCTGAAGACGCTATTTTTGGAATGGTTATTTTCAATGACTGGTCTGCAAGAGATATTCAATCTTGGGAATATGTGCCACTAGGACCATTTTTAGGCAAAAACTTTGGTTCATCGATTTCTCCTTGGGTGGTTACTTTAGAAGCACTGGCTCCTTTCAGAACATCTTCTCCAAAACAAGATCCTGAAGTTTTAGATTACCTAAAATTTGAGGGTGATAAAAACTACGACATCAACCTTGAAGTATACTTACAGCCTGAGAATGGGGAAGAAAACCTAATCTCAGAAAGCAATTACAAGTTTATGTATTGGAATATGACCCAGCAACTGGCTCATCATACTGTAAACGGTTGTAATCTGGAAGTGGGTGATATGTATGCAAGTGGTACTATTTCAGGAAGTGATCCAAAATCATTCGGTTCTATGCTTGAATTAACATGGAGAGGCCAAAATCCTATTCAATTAAACAATGGCCAGGAAAGAAAGTTCATTGAAGATAATGATACTGTAACGATGAAAGCCTGGGCTGAAAAAGACGGTGTAAGAGTAGGCTTCGGTGAAGTATCTGGAAAAATCATTCCTACATTATAAAAAAAGTTTAAACACTTAAGTTAAAATAATTATGCTAAAATTAAGTTCACTTTAGTTTTTGTAATACTAGATTTTCAAAAGCTAAAGTGGCTTAAGTATAAAATATGAAAACAGTTATCCCATCCGAAATAACCGCTGTACAGCTTCAGATGATCATGCAAACCGCTGTTGCTCCCAGACCAATTGCTTTGGCATCAACAGTTGATAAAAATGGTACAATAAATTTATCGCCTTTCAGCTTTTTTAACATGTTCAGTACAGTTCCGCCAATTTTGATCTTTTCACCATCAAGAAGAGTTCGTGATAATACAACGAAACATACGCTGGAAAATGTTCTGGAAGTTCCGGAAGTGGTCATTGGAACAGTTAATTTCCCCATAGTACAACAAATCTCTTTAGCGTCAACAGAATATGAGGATGGCGTGAATGAATTCATCAAATCCGGGCTTACCATGAAAGATGCTGACATGGTAAAACCAAAGCTTATTGAAGAATGCCCCGTTAATTTTGAGTGCAAGGTTTTAGAAATAAAATCTTTAGGAGAACAGGGAGGCGCTGGTAATTTAGTTATTTGTGAAGTACAAAAAATTCATATCAGAGAAGAATACCTCAATGAACAAGGTAATCTGGATCAGGCAAAACTGGATATGGTTGCTCGTTTAGGAGGAAACTGGTATTCCAGAAATAATGAAAACAATCTCTTTGAAGTACCAAAACCTTTGGTAACAAAAGGAATTGGCTTTGATCTTCTTCCTGATGCTATAAAACTAAGCAAAGTATTTACAGGTAACGATCTGGGAATGCTTGCCAATGTGGAAGTTCTTCCTTCAGAAAGTTGCTACGCAGATGAAGATATTCATAAAAAGGCTCAGGAACTTTTACTGAAAAATAATATTGATGAAGCCTGGAAAATTCTAGTGATTTAATTATATATCTAAAATAAAAAAAGATGGTTTTTTAAACCATCTTTTTTTATTTTACCCACTTTCAATAGATTATGCTACTCCACTAAATTTTTTGATAAGAACGACCTTATCTTTAATATTATTTAAGTTAATATGGAATACATTTTCAAGCAAAATAAACAAATCTTCATGATTAATGACATCAATATTTTCTCTGGTCCCATTGTTATAGCGTATGTTTAGAGATTTATTGTTTAACGTGTAACGAGCTATTACATCCACTTTTGTCACAATAAGATTTTCTCTAAAGATGGAAGATGGATTCGTAGCGATATACCAGTTAGCAACTTCTACATCAGTCTGCTCGGCAGGTTCTAAAGAAAATTCATAGATCGGCATATTTTCTTCACCAATTAAAGATAGAGTGTAAATATGATTATTTGAAGATATTTGAAAAAGACCATTGGGCGTTATTTGTTCATTCTCTGACTGTAAAATTAGCGGAGATGTTAGCGTCACTGTCCCAAATCCCGAATCCACAAGATATTTTTCTCCGCTCAGGGTTACAGTAAGCAACATATGTGTACGAGCAGCTTTCCCTTCCTTCTCTCTTCCCCATAAAACTCTTCCAAGATGAGCGGTAACATCAAAGCCTATTGTTTCTAAAACATTTTTCAGCAAAACATTTTGTTCATAACAATATCCACCCCTGTTTTCTATCACCAATTTATTAAAAACTGATTCTATGTCAACCTTCGGGACATACCCTGTATAAGTATCAATATTTTCAAATGTAATGTATTGAGGATGCAATTCATGGATATTTTTCAAGGTTTCTATATTAACAGCAGCATTCCCTGTAAAATGTATTCGCTCAAAATATTTTTTCAATTCTGTATGTATCATTGTATTTTATTATTAAAATTAATATTATCTGAATAACCTGATGGAAGCAAAAATTCCAAAATTATTTTTCACTATCCTTTCCGGACCATAAGCATCAAAGTTTGCCCCAAATCCAAAACTATAATCATGATGACTGACCCCAGCTCTTATCATTAAATAACTTCTCGCATGATTACCGTTTTTAACAGACTGCGCATATAGTCCTTGAAGTCTTGAATATACCTGCCAATTCCCGTTCAGTTTTGGTTTATATTCCAGCATTCCAAAACCCTCCACATTACTATTATCAGACAGATCTACTCTGGGACCGAAAACGATGGTCATATTTTCTGCTACATAAGAATACAATACCATAACACTTGGCCTTAAACCTGTAGATGGTGTATAATGTATTCCTCCAAGTATGCGAAAGCCTTTCAGAAATTCATACGCCAAGTTGAATTGTGACATGGCATCTTTGGCATTCTGTTCGTTCCATTTTGAAGAAATATTACTGACACTGAAAAAAGAAAGTCCATGGACATCTTTAAAATTTTTATTGATATTCAGTTGAGAAGCAATTCCCACATTGCCTGCAAGTACTTCAAAAGCAACAGGAGCATTTAGCTTTTCTTTCACATCACTCGTCTGAGCCTTAGCCAAAACGAACCCTAAGAAAAACATCAACCCGCTTTTAAAATCCATAATTTCAAACTATTATATTGCAAATTTCAGCAATAAAACAGGCTTACATATAGAACAAACAAAGCAATTAATAGGACAAATCAATCCTCTTCCTATATTGATTGGGAGAAACACCAATGTGTTTTTTAAAGAAACGGGTAAAATAGGACGGGTCTTCAATTCCTAAAGAAAAAGCGATATCCCCGACACTTAACTGAGTATTGGAGAGCAGTGATTTAGCTTCCATCGTCAGAGTTTCACTGATAATTGACGAAGCCGTTTTTCCGGTTGCCATCTTTACGGATTTATTTAAATGATTAGGAGAAACATGCAGCATATCCGCATATTCCTGAATGCTATGAACAGTATTAATATATTGAGTAATTGCTTTTCTAAAGTGGAAAGCGATAGTTTCGTTTGCAGTAAGAACAATAGGTGGAAGATCTTGTATAATAGATTTTATCTCTGCTAAAAATGTCTGCAAGTATGAGATGATCAAATTGACATCATTCTGCTTATACAATTCCTTCATCCTTTTCAGAAGATATAAAAGATTCCCCTTTGTATTGTTTGCTATTGTGATACGATGATCATTTTTTAAATCTAAGTAATTAAGTATTTCCTGAAGGGCCTTAAATCCATTATCCCGTGAAAGAAGATCATCTGGAAAATGGCAGTAATACCCCTCGATATCATCTGAAAACTTCTCCATGGTCCTTATTTTATACGGCGGTAAAATCATTAAGGTAGATTCAGGAATAAAGTAAGAATCCGAGCATACCGTTTTTATGAGCTCGCCTCTGCTCACAAATACAAAATCATTAACGGTCAAACGATGTGGAAGAAATGGAAGCTGAACTTTGTTTTTTTGAATAGCAAGATCAATTATAAAAAAGTCACTTGATTCTTTATGGTTAAAATTTTCAGTACTGTTCTGAAGTACTGTTCTAAAATTTTCAGGATCATATTGCGGAATTAAAGTCATACTTTATTAAACAAATTTACATTTGCCCTACATTTTCAGATTAATAAAATCAATACATTTTTCCGTAACCGTATTTAAATCTTGAGGAAGACCAGCTTCAGTCCAAGGTTCTTTTGCACCAAAAGTATGATTGGCATTTTCAACTAAGAACAATTCGGAATTAGGGTTCAAAATATGTAAATGTTCTGCATTCTTTACCTCTACACTTTCATCATTTGTTCCATGGACAATCAATAAATGAGCCTTTGCCATTTCTGTAGCCATTTCTACATCAAAACGATGAGCATCTTGTTCAAAATTTTCATAGAACTGGTAATAATGAGGCATCTCCTGTTTAGTTCTTCCATTTAAAACATAATAAACTCCTTCGTTTTTCCATTTCTCCAAACTAGCCCCATCTGGAAAACGGTCTAAAGTATCTACACTAGCTAATGTAATCAACCCATTAATTCGTTCATCTTCAAAAGTTTTAACAATGGAAATCCCACCCCCTCTGCTGTGGCCTATCAGTATTATTTTCTGATCATCAACTTTGGGATCCTTAATAAAATAATCAATCACTACTCCCAAATCTGAAAGCTCTTTAGAATAGTTATTCTTACCAAAAGCTTCTAAATCTGCAAAATTATCAGGATCTTCTACAGTTGTTCCATTATGTGAGAAATTAAACTTAACAAAGAAAAATCCGGCTTTTGCAAATTTTTCAGCCATCAGATTCCAGGCTCCCCAATCTTTGTAGCCTTTATAACCGTGAACAAAAATCACTAAAGGTAGTTTGTTATCCGTTTCGGAATAAAACGCATCAGCAAGGAAATCCCTGGTTTCAGGATTTGAGAGGATTATATTTTGTTTTTTTGTGATTTCCATATTTCTTTTTTTAGTTAAAAGTGAAAGTCCTTATGAGATGCAATTAAACTTATCTTATGATAAAATGACTTTATCCTTTTTGCTACTAACTTAATTTCAACTAAAAATATTAAAAATAGAAACAAACACAAAGTAAAATCTTATTTTTGCGATATGTTGGATTTAAGAACGGTAACCGTAATGCGTTATATCCTGCCTTTAAGAGAGGGTGGATCTCTTCCTGCTTTGGCGGAAGCTGATGACGATTTTAAATATGTGTTAAAATTCCGTGGTGCAGGTCATGGAGTAAAAATGTTGATATCAGAACTTTTAGGTGGAAAAATCACAGAAGTTTTAGGATTAAAAATTCCTGAATTGGTTTTTGTAAACCTTGATGTTGATTTTGGGAGAACTGAAGCAGACGAAGAAATTCAGGATTTACTGAAATCTTCAGAAGGATTAAATCTTGGTCTTCATTATCTTTCCGGATCTATTACTTATGATCCTGGTGTTGTTATTGACCCACTTTTAGCCTCAAAAATCGTATGGCTGGATGCATTTATTACCAATATCGACCGTACTTACAAAAACACCAACTTATTAATGTGGCATAAGGAACTCTGGGTAATTGATAATGGAGCTTCTTTTTATTTCCATCATTCATGGGAGAATTTTGATACTGCTGCAAAAACACCTTTTAAATATGTAAAAGATCACGTTTTACTTCCTAAAGCTAAGATGCTGGATGAAGCTGATCAGTGGGCACATGAAGTTTTAAATGATACCGTGTTCAGGGAAATCGTTAATTTAATCCCTGAAGATTGGTTACAGTGGAATGACGCTGATGAAACTCCTGAGGAGATTCGTGAAGTATACTTCCAATTTATGAAAACAAGGCTAGAGAATTCACAAATCTTTCTAAACGAAGCGAAAAATGCAAGAGGATAAAATATACGAATACGCCGTAATACGTTTGGTACCAAAGGTTGAAAGAGAAGAATTTTTCAATGTAGGTCTTGTTATGTTTTCAAAAAAGGAAAAATTTATCCGGGCTGATTTTTATCTGTGTCCCGATAAATTCAATCTTATGCACAGTAAACTGGACTACGAAGATATTATTCAAAATCTGGAAAGTTTTAAAAAAATTGCCAATGGAGATAAAGACGGCGGGCCTATTGCACAATTGGAACTTCCAGAACGTTTCCGTTGGTTAACGGCTGTACGCAGCTCTGTTGTTCAAACCTCAAGACCTCATCCCGGAAAATCCAAAGACCTGGAAAAAACTTTTGGTAAACTTTTTGAGGAGTTAGTAAAGTAACTAATTTCCTCAAAAAAAATCATATGAAATCATTTAACAACCATACTACATTATACAGGTTTTTATTAAACCTGTTTTTTGTTTTATCTTTAAGTGCATTTAATTTAAATTTCTCTCAAAATCAAATTCAAGCACAAACCCCTAAAAGTATACTCTTACAGGAAAAAACAACTGTTTCAGAAAATATTTTTTATAAAACTAATAAAGAAGGCTCTGTAGCTTTAGATATTTACAGCCCTAAAAACAGTTCCGATGAAAAACATACTGTTCTTATTTATGTGCATGGTGGAGGTTGGATAGGAGGTGATAAAGTGATACACGCTGATTCATATATAGAAAATATGATTCTAAAACTTGTAGAAAAAGAATATACCGTAGTGAGTATCAACTACACGCTGGTGAATAAGGATGTACATTTTCCTCTTCCTATTCAGGACACTAAAGATGCCATTAGATGGGTAAGAAAAAATGCCGATAAATATCATTTTGACACCAATAATATTGGTCTTTTCGGAGCATCTGCAGGAGCTCATCTCTCATTATTGGCAGCTTATACTGAGGACAACGAGTTTGTTGGAGCTCCAGAGCTTTCACCCTATTCGGCAAAAGTGAATTATGTTGTAAATAATTTTGGACCAACTGATCTTAATAAATTACTACATACCCGTGTAGGAAACGTGGGTGCTTTTTTTGTCAGCCTGTTTTCAAAAAAAATTGTTGATCTCAGGGATAAGCTGATCTTAGGAATCTCAGGTTATGATATAAAAAAAGACAAAAGAAAAGTGATCGATTATTTTAAAACCTTATCTCCTGTAACCTATATTGACAATGCTACACCTACTCTGATTTTACAGGGTAATAAAGATAAAATTGTTCCCTTGAAACAATCTGAAATATTAAAAAGAAAATTAGATAAAAAGGACATAAAAAATAAACTAACCATTGTTGAAGGAGGAATACACGGTTTTGGAACAACCGATAAATCCTATCTCAATCGGCTTGTTGATGAAATGGTAGACTATATCGTATCTCAAAAAAAATAAACCCAGTAAATGATGATGAACGAGTAGTGATTAATTATTAAAACCGATTAATAAATATAGTTCACAAAATCAACACCACAATATATATACTGGTTTATAGTACTTTAACACATAAAAAAGCTTTCCACTTTATTAATTTGCTAAATTAATATACATATCTATATTTTTTATTCATAAATTAATTAACTTGGCCATTGTTTAAATTATTCAAAGTAAAATAAACAAAAAATTTAATTATTTATTCATAAAAAACTAAGATGATATGGATTTCCTAAATAACATAAACGCCTTAACTTTAGTTTTCACTTCAGTCCTTATTTTCGCAATTGCCTACCGTTTCTACGGGATTTTTCTGGCCAATAAAGTATTGCGTCTCAATGATAAAAATACAACCCCTGCATTGGAATTTGCCGATGGTAAGGATTATGTTGCCACTAACAAAAATGTTCTTTTTGGGCATCATTTTGCGGCCATAGCTGCTGCAGGACCTCTGGTTGGACCTGTACTCGCAGCTCAATTCGGATATCTTCCAGGTGCTTTATGGATCTTGATCGGCTGCGTCCTGGGAGGGGGTGTACATGATATGGTTGTTTTATTTGCCTCTGTGCGCCACAAGGGACAAAGTTTAGCTACCATAGCTTCTAAAGAAATTGGAAAAACAACAGGAACCGTTGCCGGTTTTGCCATTCTATTCATCCTGATTCTCACGTTGGCAGGTTTATCACTTGCCTGCATCAATGCCATGCACGAGGCATCATGGTCTCTCTTTACAGTAGTGATCACTATGCCTATCGCTATTATCATGGGCTTAATTATGCGCTACCGAAAAAATAGTGTGACCTTTGCCAGCATCTTAGGCGGTGTGCTTTTGATCGCAGGTATTATTGGTGGGCATAACCTGATGCAGAATGAAACAATGAATAATCTATTTTCCTGGGATATTACTACTATTTCTATCGCTATTCCTTTATATGGTTTTTTAGCTTCAGTATTACCTGTTTGGTTACTTCTGGTACCAAGAGACTATCTTTCTACCTATTTAAAAATCGGAACCATTGTCATGCTTGCCATAGGCGTAATTGCTATACATCCAACGGTACAAATGCCAGCGATCAGTCAATTTGTAAATGGTGGTGGCCCTGTTATAGGAGGCCCGGTTCTGCCCTTTATTTTTATAGTGATTGCTTGTGGGGCCATTTCAGGATTCCACGCCGTTATTGCAACCGGAACTACACCTAAAATGCTGAATAAAGAAAGAGAAATTCTTTTTGTAGGTTATGGGGCGATGTTGGTAGAAGGATTTGTTGCCCTTATGGCTTTAATTGCCGCCTGTACTTTAATGCCCGGCGACTATTTTGCGATCAATACTCCTAAAGAATCTTACGATGCATTTCTTGCGGCACATCCTTCTCTTCACGGAGTAGATATTGATTACTTTTCTCAAAAAATAGGTATCGACCTACATGGAAGAACTGGTGGAGCTGTTTCTCTGGCCGTAGGAATGGCTCATATTTTTAATAAGATCCCATATATGGATCAGCTGATGGCTTATTGGTACAACTTTGCGATCATGTTTGAAGCTGTATTTATCCTTACTGCCATTGATGCCGGAACAAGAGTAGGACGGTTCTTTTTACAAGAAATGCTGGGCTCTGTCATTCCAAAATTCAATGATAAAAACTGGATACCGGGAATCATTATAAGCAGTCTTATTTTTACTTTTGCCTGGGGCTATCTGGTCTTCACAGGAAATGTAAGCAGTATCTGGCCATTATTCGGAATTAGCAATCAACTTTTAGCAGCCTGTGGACTCATCGTGTGCACTACGATGCTTATCCGGCTGAACAGAGGAAAATATGCACTTTGCTCAGCTATTCCAGGAGTATTTATGGCAATCATCACATTTTGGGCTGGCTATATTCAGGTAACAGTTATCTATCTCCCTAAAGAACAATATCTACTTGCTACACTAGCAGTTGTTGCCATGGCATTAATGCTTATTGTATTTATTGGTGCTTTTAGAAAATGGTATGAACTTTTAAAAATCAATAAATCTGAAACTGATTTTTATGGAGAAACCGTAAAGGAACTGGTAGAAAGATAAAAAGATCCTTTGCTGGTTCTTTGCCTGCTCTGATAATTTTTATACATTTGTCTTGCTTTAGGGGTATTCTGAAAAAGAATTGAGAGAGTCCCTTTGAACCTGATACGGCTTACACCGACGTAGGGAAAAGCAAAAAGACATTCTCTACAATGTACTTTTGTTTTGGATTTTTTCCTGAAGCTATTTTTATTTTAATCAATAACAATGGACAAAAATCTTTGGGAACTGGTACAGTTGGTAAAACAACACTCTCCTCTTGTACATAATATCACGAATTATGTTGTGATGAATAACACAGCTAATGCTCTTTTGGCTGTCGGAGCTTCACCTATCATGGCTCATGCAAAATCTGAAATTCATGAAATGATCAATATTGCCCATTC
Source organism: Chryseobacterium sp. FW101-FHT12H09 (assembly GCF_058790395.1). Lineage (NCBI taxonomy): Bacteria > Pseudomonadati > Bacteroidota > Flavobacteriia > Flavobacteriales > Weeksellaceae > Chryseobacterium > Chryseobacterium sp. FW101-FHT12H09. Next base: position 108,896 of record NZ_JBYTCP010000005.1, read on the forward strand.
AGTGGTCATCAATATTGGGACACTCGATGAATACTGGTCTGAATCGATGTTAATCGCTGCTGAAGCCGCACATTCAGTAAAGAAACCCTGGGTTTTGGATCCGGTAGGTGCAGGAGCAACAACTTTTCGGGATGCTACTTTAAATCAGCTCCTGCAATACCAGCCTACAGTGATAAGAGGTAATGCCTCTGAGATTATTGCACTTGCTAAAGCCAATACGAGTATTACTAAAGGGGTCGATAGCACAGCAAAAAGTAGTGAAGCCATTAACGCTGCACATTTTCTCGCGGATCACTACCATACAATCGTATGCATTTCCGGTGAAACAGATATCATTATAGATAGTCAACAAATATTTCTTATCAGCAATGGACATCCGATGATGACTAAAGTAACAGGACTTGGATGTTCTGCTACTGCAATTATCGGAGCATTCATAGGTATTACGGAAAATATAAGTGAAGCTGTGGCAGCTGCAATGGCATTGATAGGTATTGCTGGTGAACTTGCTGTTTTGGAAAGCAAAGGACCAGGAAGTCTCCAGGTCAATCTTATTGATAAATTGTATAACATGACGGAAAAGGAATTTATCAGTTATTTAAAGATAGAAAGAAAATGAGTTTACATCCTTTTACTTATCAACTTTATCTTGTGATCTCTGAGGCAGATTGTATCGGAAGAAGTTTTCTAACAGTTGCCGAAAAGGCTATTCTTGGTGGCGTAGATATTATTCAGCTGAGAGAAAAAAACTGTTCTAATAGCGAGTTTATCAAAAAAGCCAGTCAACTGATTGAAATTACAGACAAGTATAATATTCCACTTATTATTAATGATAATATTGAAGTTACAAAAAATATAAATGTAGCCGGAATTCATGTAGGTAATAATGATGCAAAACCTACTTATCTCAGACAACAGCCATTTCTTCAAAATAAAATCATAGGCTACTCTATAGAATATCTGTCTCAACTTGAAAATGAACAGACCACAGAATCTGATTATCTTGGAATTAGCCCTGTATTCAGAACGAATACAAAATCTGATACGGTGACAGAATGGGGACTTGATGGAATTACAAAGATCAGACAGCTCACAGAAAAACCTTTGGTGGCAATTGGTAATATTCATCTCACTAATGTTAAGGATATTATAAACGCCGGAGCAGATTGTATCGCTGTGGTTTCGGCCATATGCAGTGCTGATGATCCTCAAAAAGCTGCTTATGAATTAAAAAATGAAATTCTAAAATGAAAAAGTATACATATCCATCGGTATTAACGATTGCCGGATTTGACGGAAGTGGTGGTGCAGGTATTCAAGCTGATATTAAAACAGCCTCTGCTTTAGGTTGTTTTTCCACATCGGTCTTAACCGCTTTACCTGTACAGAATACACAAGGCGTAAGAAAAATCTACCCTATTCCTGTAGAAGCTGTAGCAGATCAGATAGAAGCTATTCTGGATGATATTTTCCCTGATGCCATTAAAATCGGAATGGTTCACACCCCGCAACTGGTAGAAGTCATTGTTTCAACATTAAGTAAATACAAAAAAATACCTCTTGTTTTTGATCCTGTAATGGTAGCAACAAGCGGACATAGGCTTATTGAAGAAGACACCATTACCGCTATTATAGAAAGGCTCTTTCCTATTGCTGATGTTATTACTCCAAATATGGATGAAGCAGCCATTTTAGCTCATATGAAAGTAGAAACTCTGGATGATCTTTATACTGCGGGAAAACAGATCAAACAATTGGGCTGTAAAAGCATTCTTCTTAAAGGTGGACATCAGGAAACTTCCATGATCACATCCTTATTCTATGATGAATACGAGAATTACCACTGTTTTGAAACAATAAAATTTAACACCAATAACACCCATGGTTCTGGCTGTACACTTTCCTCTGCTATTGCAGCTTATTTGGCCCTGGGGAAAACTTTATATGACTCCGTTTCTCTTGGTCAACAGTATGTTTATCAAGCTATAGAAAATGGCAAAGATGTAAAAACCGGCCTGGGAAATGGTCCGCTTAATCATTTTTTTAACCCTCAAAAACTCGTCAAAAATGAAATGGTCTGAACAAACCTGGCAAAGTATTGAAGAACGATATCAATCTATTCTGAAAATGCCCTTTATAAAAGAATTATCAGATGGTACCCTACCACAAGAGAAGTTTAAATTTTACATGGCTCAGGATTCCTTATATCTTGAACATTTTGGAAGAACACTTTCAATGATTGCTACAAAAATTCACGATCTTAAGGATGTACTTGCCTATATGCGATTTGCTGAAAATGCCATCGTAGTGGAAAATGCATTACATGAGTTTTATTTTAAAGATTTTGGGGTTACTGATAAAGGAGTATTAGAACCCGCCTGTCATCATTACATCCATTTCCTTAGAAGTACTGCAGCTATAGAATCTGTAGAAATTGGTGTTGCCGCGGTATTGCCCTGTTTCTGGATCTATAGAGAAGTAGGAGATTACATTTACAAAAACCAAAACACAGTTAATAATCCCTATCAGAAATGGATTGAAACTTATGGTGGTAACGAATTTTCTGTTGCGGTAGATCAGGCCATTGCAATCTGTGATAAAATAGCAGAAAATGCGACCATGGAAACAAGAAAAAAAATGACTGAAGCTTTTATCATGTCAACCCGGATGGAATATCATTTCTGGGAAGCAGCATATGACCTAAAGACATGGATATAAAATCTAAAAGAGCCGTAATTTTCGATATGGACGGTGTTCTCATTGATAGTGAGAAATTCTGGAAGCAGGCTGAATATGAAGTTTTCAGCTCTTTAGGAGTTGAGGTCACTGAAGAATTAAGCAAGCACACACAATCGATGACGACTTCCGAAGTAGCTCGATTCTGGCATGAAAAATACCCCTGGGAAAACGCTGCACTAGATGTTATAGAACAGCAAGTCATCTCAAGGGTAATTGAATTGATACAAACAGAAGAATGTTCTGTTGCAGGTATAAAAAAGTTTATAGAAGATCTTAAATTAAAACAATATAAAATAGGCTTAGCCACCAACTCTCCTTACAGAATTATTCAAACTGTTCTGGATAAAATAGGGGTCACCCATTTATTCGATCACATTACCTCAGCAGAATTTGAAAAGCAAGGCAAACCTCATCCTGCGGTATATTTTACTTCAGCAAAAAATCTAGATGTTGATCCACAATATTGTTTCGTAATAGAAGACAGCCATTCCGGTATTATTGCTGCAAAAAATGCGGGAATGACTGTTATTGCTTTTACTAATCAAAATCCTGATATTTATTTTGATCTTGCAGATGATAGGATCATCAGTTTTGAAGGTCCCTTACCCGCAATATTTAACTAGATGAAATAAAGTTTTAGAAATTAAAATTTAATCTCGTGAAGACATACCTACCATTCTGTCCAAACTGTGAAGTGGAACGTGAGTAGATAAACTGGTCATTATTACTGGATGCCGGAAGATTTTTTGTAGGATAAATATCAAAGACATTATTGACTCCTAACGTTAAACCAACATTTTTCGTAAACTGATACGCTACAGAAACATCCGTAATCACTTTATCTGCAATCTTTTGATGTTCATCAAATGCAATAATCCCATCTCCATTAGCATCTAAAACATCCGCTCCGGTAACTTTTCCGAAATACGTATTTCTAAGATAGAAACTTGCCTTTTTCCAGGAAACACTATGTGACAAAGTAGCTTTTACTCTTGGAACAGCTTCTTCAAGGTATATTCTTGATTTCTCAGAAAAATAAGTATTTTCCAGATTAGCAGATTCCAGTAAACCTGATGAATGAACATTTCCTACTTTTTTGGTCTGGTTAAGATTAACAGCAAAGTTATTATCCAATTTTACTTCAGAAAATCTCGCATTGTGCGTAATTACAACATCCAAACCTTTGGTTTCTGTATCTATCGCATTGGCAAAAAATTGTCCCGCATTGACTCCTGCTTTATCAAAGGCCACTTTTGCTGCATCAGGAACCGCAGCTCTTGTAAATTGATCGGTAAGGATAATTCTATTTTTAATTTTAGTAAAATATCCATCAGCTGTAAAGGTTAAGTTAGCCGAAGGAATTCTATAAGTAAATCCGAAGCTTGCTGATTGGGAAGTTTCCTGTTTTAGTTTTGGGATATCTAATAATCCAGCAATTTCTGAATCATTACTAAAAGTTCCAACATCAAGCAGCTGACCATTTGTAAATAATGTTGAAGTCACATTATAATAGATCTGATGGATAGAAGGAGCTCTGAATCCTGTAGATCCGGCAAATCTCAAATTTAAATTTTTATCAAGCTTGACTCTTGAAGCAATTTTATAATTAAAGGTAGAGCCAAAATCTGAATAGTTCTCATATCTCGCTGCCGCATCTACCAATAGCCAATCTGTAAAGTTGAACTCAAAATCAGCATATCCGGCAACAGATTGTCTGTTTTTATTTACAGCATTATCAGGCCTGAAACCACTAAAAACCTGTGATCCACCAGGAAGAAATTGCGTACCATTTCCGAAGAAATCAGTAGGTCTTGGAGTACTCCCGTTCCATACATTTCCATTTACATCATAGGTTGCATAAGAAGCTTCCTCCCCTGCTGTTATTTTAAAATTCTCATAACGGTGTTCTGCCCCAAAAGCAATATTGATCCCCTGCCAAACATCATATTTTTTTGAGAAATCGAGATTTATTGTGTTTTGAGAAAACCTCAATCCTCCAGCACTAAACTCATTTGGTGAAGCAAATCGCAAAGAAGTATTTCCTGTATTCTGGATATTGTAATCAAAAGAATTCTGTCCATAGGTATTACTGAAATCAATATTCCATCCTTCCCAGTTTCCTTTGATTCCTGCAGAAAGAGATAAATCCTGAATATCTGTTGCGATCTGAGGTAGATAACCATCCGGATAAAGACCCGTAAAAGTTCTACTTTGATTAGGTCTTCTGAAAAAACCTCCCGAAGTTCCATGTCTGAAACTATATCCTCCAAATGTATAGACTTTCCAATCATCATTAATAGGAACTTCTATATTGGCAAAAAGCTGATGATTATTCAGTTTTGACTGTCCTACCTGCATATTGAAATCCTTTCTGTCTAATCCTCTATACGCCAGTTCCTGATCACTAACATCACGCCCTAATATCCCCTGTAATGCTCCAATTGTATGAGCCCCCTGGATTTGATTCTGAAAATCCTGAGAAAAATAATTTACATTCTGGGAATACTGATGAATATAATTTACGATCTGCTGAGAGTTGGGCGTATTATTAATGTCTGTGAATAATGTGGAAAGATTTACGCCATCATTCAAAGCTCTTTTTTCAATTGCGTTATAAGCATTATATATTGCTCCACTTTCTGTTCCTGCTCTATAAGTAGGATTTCTGAACTGAGAAGTCCAGGTAATATTATAAAAACCACCTTTCTTTCCTATTTTATTACCATAATTCAGGTCAACCTGAAAATTTTGACCATCAAAATTTCCGGTATGGTCATTGGCTGTTGGAGTAAGATTTCCACCATATGTAAATTGTCCGGTCAGTTTGCCGGTGTCTCTTTTTAACCCTAAGTTGATCACTCCTGCAATGGCGTCTGAACCATATTGGGCAGCTGCCCCATCTCGCAAAACTTCTATTCTATTGATTGCAAAAGAAGGAATTGCGTTCAGATCTGTTCCAACCGTTCCCCTTCCAGGAGTTCCATTAACGTTAACTAATGCTGAAGTATGTCTTCTTTTCCCATTCACCAAAACCAATACCTGATCTGGACCAAGTCCTCTAAGCTGAGCAGGATCCAAATGATCCGTACCATCTGAATTGGTCTGAACTGTAGAGGTAAAAGATGGGGCAATAGCATTTAAGATCTGGGAAATATTGGTTTGAGGTAAAACCAATGAAGATTCTTTTATATTAAAAACATCTACAGGAACCGGGCTGTCTACTTTAGATCTTGCTCCACTTCGAGAACCCAATATAACCACTTCTTCTACATTAGCCGTCTTTACTGTATCTTTTTCCTGTGCATAAGCATACGTTCCCAAGAAAAATAAAACAGAAGCCGAAAAAATTGTCTTTCTATTTTTCATACATTTTATGTTAAGATTTCTTTAACTTTTTTTGAGGAGCAAATGTATGTCATATTTATTAGTCCACAAAACAAGTGGACTAATAATTTATAGAAAATGTTAATAGCTGATATCTATTCTTTTTTAAATCTTGGTTAGTTTCGCGTATTTCAGAATAAGATTTTTTTCTCCTTCATGCATGAAAATAACTTTCGCTTTGATATTCTGAGGATCAGTTCCATCCAGGAAAGTAACTTCGCCAATACCAAAGCGGTCATGCCTTACCCTGTCGCCAATCTCAATGTCCTGAGAAGAAGCTCCGCTTGGGTTGATAATTTTAGCTGTACTTACAGGTTTTAATTTCCTTGGTTCAGCAATAGGTTTCGCATCATCACTCTTTTCAATCGTTTTCTTTTCAACTTTTTTAAAGCTTCTCATTTCAGAAGGATGCTCGTCAAAAATATTAGACTTAAGGCCACTTTGGTTTATGAAACGCTTTTCCATTGCCGGATTAATGAATTCCAGATATTCCTCATCAATTTCACTTAAAAATCTTGAAGGCTCAGCATCTGTAATTTTCCCCCATTGAAAACGGGAAATAGCATAAGAGAAAAAAGCCTGTTTTTCAGCTCTTGTTAAAGCAACGTAGAAGAGACGTCTTTCTTCCTCCAGATCTTCTCTGGTTGCAGAACTCATAAAACTCGGGAAAAGATTTTCTTCCATTCCTACAAGGTGTACCACAGGAAACTCCAAACCTTTTGAAAGGTGAATGGTCATCAGGGAAACCATATCTTCTTCCTCTTCCTTAGCTTGTGTATCTGCAGAAAGGGCAATATTCTCGAGGAAATTAGATAAACTGGGATCTCCATCTTCCAACTGCATCTGTTCTTCAATGAAACCCTGCATCGAGTTCATCAATTCCTGCACGTTTTCCACTCTCGAAATACCTTCCGGAGTTCCATCGTCTTTTAAAAATTTGATCAAACCACTTCGCTTAGCCACTTCCATAGCTACGCTGTAAGCCGTTTCGGTTTTTAATAATACCTGAAAGGCTTTGATCATGGACCAAAAATCGTTCAGTTTATTAAGAACGCCATTATTGAAACCTAACTGTTGCGAATACATTGGTAGATTATCCAATACTTTTGAAACAGATACATTATGAGCATCTGCAAAAACAATCAGTTTATTTTGAGTAGTTTCACCAATTCCTCTTGTAGGATAATTGATAATTCTTGTCAATGCCTCCGAATCATTTTCGTTAATCAAAAGACGCAGGTAAGCAATTAAATCCTTCACCTCTTTTCTCTGATAAAAAGACAAGCCTCCATACACTTTGTACGGAATATTTTTACGTCTCAATGCATCTTCAAAAGCACGCGTCTGAGAGTTTGTTCTATATAAAATAGCGAAGTCATTGTATTTTCTCTGATCTCTGTTACGAAGTTCCCAGATATTTCCGGCTACGAAATTTGCTTCATCAGCATCGGAAAGAGAACGGTAAATTTTTATTTTATCTCCTTCTTCATTTTCACTGAATACGTTCTTCTTGAACTGTTGAAGGTTTTTTGCGATCACTACATTAGCTGCATTTACAATCGTTTGTGTGGAACGGTAATTCTGCTCCAATGAAACTGTTATTGCGTCCGGATAATCTTTTTTAAAGTTTAGTATATTATAAATATTTGCACCACGGAATGAATAAATTGACTGCGCATCGTCCCCTACCACACATATGTTTTCAAATTTTGAAGCTAATGCTTTCACAATAAGATACTGCGAATGATTGGTATCCTGGTACTCATCTACCAGAATATATCTAAACCGGTCCTGATACTTTGCCAAAACTTCAGGGAAACGGGTAAGCAATTCATTGGTCTTTAACAATAAATCATCAAAGTCCATGGCTCCATTTCTAAAACAGGCATCTACATATTTTTCATAGATCTTCCCGATAAATTTCATATTGGCCTTTTCATCAGCTTCCATCAATTCAGGATTATTGAAATAGGCCTTTACTGTAATCAGGTTGTTTTTATAATTTGAAATTCTTGCCTGAACTTTTTTAGGTTTATAAAGGTCAGCATCAATATTCATGTCTTTCAGTACTTTTCTGATCACATTCAAAGCATCTTGCTGATCATAAATCGTAAAGTTTGAAGGATAGCCTAAATAGTGTGCCTCACCTCTTAAAATTCTCGCAAATACAGAGTGGAAAGTTCCCATCCAAAGGCTTCTTGCATTGCCTGGCCCTACCACCTTTGCAATACGCTCCTTCATCTCTTTTGCCGCCTTATTGGTAAAGGTAAGTGCTAAAATATTAAAAGGATCGATTCCATTAGTAATCAAATGGGCAATACGCATGGTTAGTACGCGAGTTTTCCCGGAACCTGCTCCTGCAAGCACCATTAGTGGTCCCTGTAAAGTGGTAACGGCTTCATATTGTGATTCATTTAATCCTTTCAAATAGTCCATGCTGCAAAAAAATTTGGGAATACAAAAATAACGTATTAAAAGGAGAATTCAAACTGTATATAGTCTCCAGTTTTCAAACTTACTTATTACCAACCATCTCTGAAAAAAAACATTTCACGCTTTTAATCTCGGTACATTATCCCTGCTCTATGACTTATTAACACATTGAAACTATAAGTAAATAAGATATTTACCCTTAAAATAATCAACTTTACAATTATTTTTTTATCTTAGTTGATAACTAAAAATTAAAATAATATGAAAAATTTAAAGTCAATTTCAAGAGAAAATTTAAAAACAATTAAAGGAGGACTTAAGTATTGTGGTGATGGTACACCATGTGGTGCAGGCTGGTGCTGTGCAGGAAGTGCTTGCAGACCAATCAATTCTTCTTACTGTTTGATAGTACCGGAAGAATAATGCAATAATTTTTGTAATTATCCAATAATTGAATTTCAAACTAAATTAAATGATATGAAAAATCTAAAAACAATTTCCAGACAAAATTTAAAAACGATTAAAGGAGGACTAATACAATGCGGTGAAGACCTGCCACCATGCGCAACAGGATGGTGCTGTGCTAAAAATAGCTGTAGACCGTTAAGTCATCCTTATTGTCAATAATAAATCACCTTACTGATACCATCATAAATACCCCTGTAAATACAGGGGTATTCTCTTTGCCTGAGATACTCTAATATTTAATTTTCATATTCAATAACAATGAAAAAATCAAATTTGTAACAAGTAAGCTTTTTTAATGACTAATTGACAAACAATTTCGACTTTATGAAAAAACGACTTCTTTCTGTTGCTGCTGTAGCTTTCTTTGGAATGATGCTGAATGCGCAACAAATCAAATTCGAAGAGTATGATTTACCAAATGGTTTACACGTAATTCTTCATCAGGACAATACGGCACCAGTAGTTACAACAGGGGTAATGTATCACGTAGGTGCTAAGGATGAAGTAAAAGGAAGAACCGGTTTCGCTCACTTCTTCGAACATCTTTTATTTGAAGGAACACCTAATATCAAAAGAGGTGAATGGTTTAAAATTGTTTCTTCCAACGGAGGACAAAACAATGCCAATACGACGAATGATAGAACTTATTACTATGAAACCTTCCCTTCGAACAATGAACAATTAGGTCTTTGGATGGAAGCTGAAAGAATGCGTCAGGCAGTGATCAATCAAGTAGGTGTAGACACTCAGAGAGAGGTTGTAAAGGAAGAAAAAAGATTAAGAATGGATAATCAGCCTTATGGAAATCTATTTTCAACTATCCAAAAAAACCTATTTACCAATCACCCATACAACTGGCCAACTATTGGATCAATGGAGGATCTGAACTCTGCAAAATTGGAAGAGTTTCAGGCATTTTATAAAAAATATTATGTTCCTAACAACGCCACTCTTGTTGTAGCAGGAGATATCAAGCCAGAACAGACAAAAAAATGGATCGAGGAATATTACGGTGGAATTCAAAAAGGTACTGTTACTCCAAAAAATTTCCCGAAAGATGCGCCTATCACTCAGGAAAAAGAAGTTACGGCAACCGATCCTAACATTCAGCTTCCAGCTTATGTTTTTGCATACAGAACACCTGCCAATAAGGAGAAGGATGCTTATATCTTAGATATGCTTTCTTCTTATTTAAGTAATGGAAAATCTTCCGTTTTATATAAAAAATTAGTAGATCAGGAGAAAAAAGCGCTTCAGGTAGCTGCTTTCAATCAGGGGCTTGAGGATTATAGTATCTTTGCTTTCTTTGCTATTCCAATGGGACAGACTACAAAGCAAACTTTACAGTCTGATATAGACGCTGAAATAAAAAAACTACAAACAACTTTAATTTCTCAGGAAGATTATCAAAAACTTCAAAATCAATTTGAAAACCAGTTTGTAAATCAAAATTCAAGTATTCAGGGAATTGCTGCTTCACTAGCAACAAACCACGTATTGATGGGTAATACCAACTTAATTAATAAGGAAATTGACATTTACAGATCGATCACAAGAGAAGATCTACAAAATGCTGCTAAAAAGTACCTGAATCCTAACCAAAGAGTAATCATTAATTACGTACCTGAAAAAAAATAATCCTAGATGACTTTAGGTTTAAAAGTGATTATAACAAACAATTATTTACAAATGAAAAAGCAATTAACATATATAGCGGTAGCATTTTTATTTACTGGAATGCTTTCAGCACAAAAAATAGATATTAATGCGATGCCAAAGCCAGGACCCACTCCTGCCATTAACATTGCAAAGCCAAAGACTTTCCAACTAAGCAACGGCCTTACGGTAATGGTTGTAGAAAACAACAAATTACCAAGAGTAAGCGCTAATCTTTCTATGGACAGACCTCCTTATTATGAAGGAAATGTGACAGGTGTAAGCCAGATCATGGCAGAACAGTTCGAAAACGGAACAACAAACATCAGTAAAGACGAATTCAATAAAAAGGTTGACTTTTTAGGTGCTAACTTAAGCTTTTCTTCAGCGGGCGCTTTTGCGAGTTCACTTTCAAAATATTTCCCAGAAGTATTAGGTTTAATGGCTGATGCTATTATAAACCCTAAATTCTCTGCTGAAGAAATTCAGAGCTCCAAAGAAAGAGCAATTGAAGGTTTAAAATCTGAAGAAAAAAACGCTTCATCTATTGCATCAAGAGTTTCTAATGCTTTACAGTATGGAAAAAACACATCCAGAGGAGAATTTGAAACCGTTGAATCCATCAATAAAATTCAGCTTGCAGATGTTCAGAATACGTATAAAAAATACTATTCTCCAGACAACGCATACTTAGTGATCGTTGGAGATGTTAAATATGATCAGGTAAAATCTTTGATTGAAAAGGCATTTAATAGCTGGAAAAAATCAAATACTGCATTTACAGCATTAGAACCCGCTTCAAACGTAGCTAAAACCGAAATTAATGTTGTTGACGTACCTTCAGCTGTACAGTCAGTAGTTTCTGTAGGAAACTTGAATACACTGAAAATGAAGGATACCAATTATTTCCCTGCAACAATTGCTAACTACATTTTAGGTGGTGGTGGTGAGGCCAGACTTTTCATGAACCTTCGTGAGAAAAATGGGTTCACATATGGAGCTTATTCCAGCATGAGTGCCAGTAAGTATTCTCCTGATTTCTCCGCTGAAGCAAGTGTAAGAAATGAAGTTACCGACAAAGCGGTTAAAGAATTTATGAATGAGCTAAATGCAATTTCTACAGTAAAGCCGGAAGAACTTGAAAACGCTAAAGCTAAACTGAAAGGAAACTTCATTATGTCTTTAGAAAAACCTGAGACTATCGCAAGATTTGCTTTAAATCAAAAAGTTCAGGATCTTCCTTCTGATTTCTATACAAATTATCTGAAATCAATTGATAAAGTAACTGCTTCTGATGTTTCAAACGCTGTAAAAGCTACGATCCTTCCTAATCAAAGCAGAATTTTCATTGCTGGTAAAGCTTCTGACATTTCTGAAGGATTGGAAAAATTAGGATACCCTGTAAAATATTTTGATAAAGATGCCAATCCTGTAGCAAAGCCTGCCGCTCAAAAAGTTGATGCAAGCGTTACAATAGGTTCTGTTGCTGACAAATACATCAATGCAATTGGTGGATTAGCTGCTGTTCAGAAAATCACTTCTATTTCTAGCGAAGCTACTACTAAAGTACAGGGAATGGATATGACCATGAAAATGATACAGGCAAAAGAAGGAAAAATGGCTATGAACATCAGCATGATGGGAAATACAGTTCAAAAAATTGTGTTTGACGGGAAAGATGGCTATATGGAAGTTCAAGGAAAAAAAGTTCCTTTAAGTGACAAACAGAAAACAGAAATGTCTCAGGAAAAAGAACTATTTCCGGAATTAAACTTCGCTAAGTCTGCGGAATACAAATTAGCAGGAATCGAAAAATATAACAATGAAGATTCTTATGTAGTGAAAAATGCAAAAGACACTTACTACTACAGCGTAAAAACTGGATTAAAAACCGGAGAAGTAAAAGCTGGAGAACAGGGCTCTACTCCTACAAGCTATGCCGATTATAAAGATGTATCTGGCGTGAAATTGCCTCATACGATTCTTCAAAATATGGGCGGAATGGATATTAACCTTGCGATAAAATCTTATCAGATCAATCAGGCTAAAGATTCTGATTTTAAATAAGGATAATCTCTTTTAAAGAAAAGACGGCAACAAATGTTGTCGTTTTTTCTTTTTACTAAAATCTTATTTTGTCATTCGGTAAAAAAAGATTAAATTTGCCCATTCAAAAAGATATCAAATTAATGGATTCTATATTTATACTATTGATGGTTCTTGTTATGATTGCTAGCATTTTACTAGTAATTATTGTTATGGCTCAAAACCCTAAAGGTGGAGGCCTTTCGAGTACTTTCGGAGGCGCATCATCTGCACAGTTTGGAGTACAAAGAACCAATGACTTCATGGAAAAAGCAACATGGACTTTAGGAGGAACGATCATCGTTCTTATTCTGATAAGCGTTATTGTTACAGGAAAACCTTCACAAACAGCTCCGGTTCAACAACCAGCTAAGAAAGAAGCTCCTGCAAAACAATCTACGCCTGCTTCTCAAACAAGCACACCTGCAAAGACTCCTATTGCACCAGCTAAATAAGCAAATAATATTTTTATATATTTAAAAAGCAACTCTACCGGAGTTGCTTTTTATTTTAATTTAATCTTTTCTATTTTGTGTCGAAGTCTTAATCCGGCTTTTAAAAATGAATACTGAATCGGTTTTGATTCTTTATAGTATTTGCTGATAAAAATTTCCATTGCCCCATAGAACCTTTCCAGGTAAATCTCATCTTTTACTGTACTTTCGCCCTTATGATGCAGTATTGAAGCCTTACCATAATAATAGTTTTTCAAGCCACTTCTGAGCAAGGTATAACAAAGATCAATATCTTCTCCATACATGAAATAAGCCTCATCCAGGCCTCCTACATTTTCATAAATATCTTTTTTAACGAGAAAAAAAGCTCCCGTGATCACTTCTACTTCATTAATTTCATTTTCACCGATATCATTTCGATAATAAGATTTTGAATTGTTATTTTTAAAATTGACAAATAACTTTTCAAAAGAATTGAACATATCAGGAACAGAACGCTTACTTTCAGGCAAAAATACACCATTAGCATCATGCATTCTAACACCCAAACATCCAAAATCAGTTTGTGAATCAGCGAAGCTTAAAATATCATTCATATAAAAGCCTTCGAGTTCCGTATCAGGGTTTAAGATAAGAATATATTCGCCCGTTGCCGTTCTTATAGCTTTATTATTAGCTTTAGCAAAACCTTCATTATTTTCAGAATCAATAAAATGAAATTCCGGAAATTCCGTGATAAGATCTTTCCATGAAACATCTGTAGAAGCGTTATCAATGACAATTACTTCATATGCAATTCCCTCTATATATTTTTGAATAGATAAAAGACAATTTCTAAGTAATCCAGTAACGTTATAATTAACAATTACAATTGATAGTTTTGTGTTCATTTTAGTCCTTTTCGTTATAAGGAAGTCTGTTGATAATCGATCTACCCAAAGAGATCTCATCTGCATATTCAAGCTCATCCCCTACTGATATACCTCTGGCAATACTTGAGAAGCTCACATTGAAATTTTTGAATTTTTTATAAATATAGTAGGCTGTAGTATCACCCTCCATCGTTGCACTAAGAGCAAAAATAAACTCTTTTACTACACCTGCATTTAATTTTCTTTCGATACTTGGAATATTCAGCTGGTTAGGACCTACACCTTCCATTGGAGAAATTTTTCCACCCAAGATCAAATACTTCCCTGTATATTTCCCCGTATTTTCAATCGCAATAACATCACGAACATCCTCTACGATACAGATCACTTCGTCATTTCTTTTAGAACTGCTGCATATCTCACAAATTTCAAAATCAGAGAAATTATGACATTCTTTGCAGTACTTTATTTCATTAACAAGATTGATGAGAGAATTTCCAAGACCTACTGCCCTGGAATTCGGTTGTTTCAATAAGTGAAGTGCCAAACGCAAAGCTGTTTTCCTGCCAATTCCGGGAAGTCCTGAAATCTCATCCACTGCTTTTGCCAAAACTTTACTTGGATAATCCATAATTACAAAAATAATATAAAAAGATGAGTATTTAAGGGTTTACAAAGCTTAAATACTCTCCTTTCCAATAAAAAATCTATCTTTGAGAATTATATGAAAAAAATAAACTAAATGGTACTTAAGAACCTTAATTATCCACTGGATTTTAAATTTAAAATCACAACATTAGCCAGTGATTTCAACATTACGGACAAAAATGGAAATTACGTTGCCTATGTTCGTCAAAAAATGTTTAAACTTAAAGAAGATGTTATTGTTTTTAATGATGAAAGCAAGTCTCAGGAGCTTTTCAGAATACAGGCTAACAAATGGATCGATTTTAATGCTTCTTATTCTTTAAATGATCTGATTGATAAAAAGAACTTTGGAAGATTAGCAAGAAAAGGAATGCGTTCTCTGTGGAAATCCACTTACAATATTCTGGACTCAAATGATCAGCCAAAATTTACGGTAGCAGAAGATAATGCATGGACAAAGTTTTTTGATGGAATGGTAAGTGAAATTCCAATTATCGGAATGTTTACAGGATATTTCCTTAACCCTGCTTATACGGTAAGAGGTGTGGATGGCAAGGAATATTTTAAACTTAAAAAAATGCCTTCTTTCTTTGGCAGAAGATTTCAGCTTGACAGATTGATTGATATTGATGACGAAGACGAAAGCTTAGTTGTACTTTCTTTATTAATGATGGTTCTATTGGAAAGAGCCAGAGGATAAATGCAATAAACCACAAACAATGAAATATCTTATTATTATCTTTTCAGCGCTCTTATTAGTCGCTTGTAAAAAAGACAAAGAACCTGTTTCCAATTCTGCATCTAAAGATTCACTGAATGTTGTTCAGGACTCTTCGAAAGTAGAAGCATCAGGAAAAATTTTAGTTGAAACGATCACATTCCCGAAAGAAATCAAAGAATGCTCATGTTATTTTGCAAAAAGCAAAGCTGATTTTGAAGCGGAAAAATACATCTACGCAGATGATGCCGGAAAAACAGCATATATGAAATTGGACGGAAAAAGATTAGCAATGAATCTTATCTCATCCAGTGATATGGAAGCTGATGAACAATTGACGAAAGAGATTGAAAATGATAACTATAAAATTTCAGTAAAAGGTAAAAAAATAAAAGGTGAAGAAGCCTTATTATTTGAAGGTACGATTACAATAGAAAAACCAGATGGCACTGTAACCACTTTACCAATTTATGGTGAATGTGGATGTTAAAAAGTAAAATCAAATAACTATTAAACTACTAAAATGCAAAATCGTTTATTATTGTACTGGCGTTAATTTATAACCTTCCAATCCAACGATTTATTATTTTAGTGATTTTTGATTTCACAATAAAAAGAATGCTCCTGAATTTACGGGAGCATTTTTTATTTCGTAATTTTGATAAAAATAAATTTTATGGAATTATCCAACATAGAACCACAAATTATCTGGAAAAATTTCTCCAAATTAAATGCGGTTCCAAGACCTTCAAAAAAAGAGGAAAAAGTAATAGCATTCATCAAGGCATTTGGTGAAAATTTAGGATTACATACAACAGTCGATGAAGTAGGGAACGTTATTATCAAAAAGCCAGCTACTGCTGGAATGGAAAACCGAAAATCTATTGTCCTACAGTCGCACCTTGATATGGTTTGTCAAAAAAACAGTGATGTTAATTTTGACTTTGAAACTGAAGGAATTAAAATGGAGATTGATGGGGACTGGGTAAAAGCCAAAGGAACTACATTAGGAGCTGATAATGGTTTAGGGGTAGCTACGATCATGTCAATTTTAGAAAGCTCTGATATTCCTCATCCTGATTTAGAAGCACTTTTCACAATAGATGAAGAAACAGGAATGACGGGAGCTTTAGGATTAAAGCCAGGTCAGCTAACCGGACAAATTTTATTAAACCTAGATACAGAAGAAGACGATGAAATAGATATCGGTTGTGCAGGAGGAATTGACGTTACGATTACTCAGAATTATGGATTAGAAGATTCTAAAGGACAAATTGTAAGAATTGAAATCAAAGGTTTACAAGGTGGACACTCGGGAATGGATATCCACAAAGGGTTTGGAAATTCAAATATTATCCTGGGTAGATTGCTTTATAATGGCTTAGCTAAAGAAAATATACAGCTGATTTCAGTTGATGGTGGAGGCTTAAGAAATGCTATTCCAAGAGAGGCTGTTGCCACAATTTCCGTAAGAAATGCCAATGAGTTCATTGAAGAGCTGGCAAATGGTCTTAAAAAAGAAATTTTAGAGGAATTTGCCACGGTGGAACCAGGCCTTCAAATCAATATTGAAAACTCAACAAGTTCTGACAAAGCAATCTCTGAAGAAGATTCTAAAAAGATCATTTTAGTTTTAAAATCTCTTCATAATGGGGTTTATAGAATGAGCCCAGATGTAAAAGATCTTGTAGAAACATCTAATAATGTAGCAAGAGTAGAATTGAAAGGAGGAAGTTTAAGAATTTTAAACCTTTCAAGATCATCTGTAGATTCAAACAAATATGCGGTTGCAGAGCAATTAAAGTCTGTTTCTGAATTGGCTGGAATGCAGGTAGAATTTAGTGGCTCTTATCCGGGATGGAAGCCTAAACCAGGTTCTGAGATCGTTCAACTAATGGAAAAGATCTATACTGAAAAATTCAAAGAAACGCCTCATGTTGTCGCTTGTCATGCCGGTTTAGAATGTGGGATCATTGGAGCTAATTATCCTGAAATGGAAATGGTAAGCTTTGGACCTACCATCAGAGGAGCTCACTCTCCAGATGAAAAAGCAAATATCCCTTCAGCACAAAAGTTCTGGAGCTTCCTAAAAGAAATTTTAGCGAATATTCCTCAGAAATAAAACAATAAAATTTCTATATTGAATATCCAAAGTCGTTTGATTTTGGATATTTTTTTGCAAAATGAATTATCGATTTTTTATTAGAATGTCTCAATAAAAATAATAATGAAGGTGTTCTTTGAGATAAACAAAAAACTCCTGAAAAATATTTTTCAGGAGTTTATATTTTTAAGTTAAAAATTTTCTAGGGGTATGGAGCAATTTCCACTTCAAGTCCTTCCATTTCTTCTACCATATGCAGCTGGCAACCCAGTCTGCTGTTCTCCTTCACATGGAAAGCCTCCGCTAACATCGCATCTTCTTCATCTCCCATTTCCACTAATCCCGGATCATTGATCACATAGACCTGACATGAAGCACACATGGCCATTCCTCCACAAACACCGATTGTTCCCTCTTCAGCTAATTCATATGAACGGATAATTTCCATTAAGTTCATAGACATATCCGTTGGTGCAACAACGTCATGAGCTACCCCCTCTCTATCGGTAATTTTTATATTGATATCTGACATAATTTTGCAAAATTAGTCAATTTTTTTCACAACTGCTTTCTCTGCTTCTTTACGGCTTCCATCAAATCCGTCTACTCCACTTACTGTTGTATATTTTAAAACGTATTTTTTACCTGGATTTAATCTGTTATAAACACTTTGACACATTAATGTTGCCTCATGGAAACCACACAGAATAAGCTTCAATTTACCAGGATATGTATTGATATCTCCGATCGCGTAAACTCCATCAATGTTGGTCTGATAATCTAGAGCATTGTTTACAACAATGGCATTCTTTTCAATATTAAGTCCCCAACTGGCAATATCTCCAAGTTTTGGAGTTAAACCAAATAAAGGAATGAAATAATCTGTCTCGAGATCATAAGCTTCTTCTCCATCTTTCTGCACAGTGATTGCAGAAACCTTACCCTCTCCTTTTACACCAATAACCTCAGCGGGAGTAATTAATTTTATTTTTCCGGCATTCTTTAGATCCTGAACTTTTTCAACAGAATCCAAAGCACCCCTAAATTCATTTCTTCTGTGAATCAGAGTCACTTCACTTGCTACATTTGACAAGAAAATACTCCAGTCCAAAGCAGAATCTCCACCTCCGGCGATTACTACTTTTTTATTTCTGAAATGCTCAGGCTCTTTTACAAAATACTCAACTCCTTTTTCCTCATAGTCGGCAATATTTTCAATAGTTGGTTTTCTAGGTTCAAAAGTACCCAATCCACCTGCGATAGCAATTGCTTTTGCTCTGTGTACTGTTCCTTTATTTGTAATCACCTCAAACCACTCTTCATCTACTTTAGTCAGCGTTACAGCAGTTTCTCCTAAGGTAAATCCCGGTTGAAACTGTTTGATCTGTTCCATTAAGTTATCAACTAAATCTCCTGCATTTACTGAAGGATAACCTGGAATATCGAAAATAGGTTTTTTAGGATAAAGTTCAGCCAATTGTCCTCCAGGTTGAGGAAGAGCATCTATAATATGGCATTTCATTTTAAGCAAACCAGCTTCAAATACTGCAAAAAGTCCAGTTGGCCCTGCTCCTATAATCAATATATCAGTAGTAATCATAACAAAATTTAATTTTACATATAGCTGCAAATTTACTAATTTTAACGACAAGCTGATTTAATTGAGTCTAAATAAAAACCTGAGATTTATCAAATAACAGGAAAAAGAGAAAAATTTTAATTTTGGCAGCGTTTTTGTAAAAACCATAGTATGAAGAAAATTTTCAATATCCTTGCATTATTCGTATTCTTTTTGGGCTTTGGTCAGATTGAAAATATAGCGGATGGTGAATCTATTACCTTTAGAATCCATTACGGAATTCTAACCGCTGGAAATGCAACCCTCACAACACAAAAGACAACCTACAAAGGTTCTCCGCATTTGTATGTAAAGGGAACAGGACAAACATCTGGTGCTGTAAAAGCATTCTTCAAGGTGGATGATTTGTATGAAAGCTTCATTAATACAGAAACAGGACTTCCCAGTTTTTATGTAAGAAATGTAAAAGAAGGCAGCTATCGCCAACATTTTGAAACGGTCTTCAATCACAACAACAACACACTGATCCTAACTGATAAAAAAACACCTGCTAATGGTTCCAAGGTAATAAAGTCGGTAAAAGGAGTACAGGACATGCTTTCCTGTTTCTATTACCTGAGAAGTCAAAGTCAGACAGATTTAAAAGTAGGAACAGTCATTAACATGAACGTATGGATTGATGATGAAATGTTTCCTTTCCGTTTGAAAGTGATCGGTACCGAAGACCTAAAAACAAAGTTTGGAAAGATCAATTGTTTAAAAATTATTCCTTCAGTAATAAGTGGAAGAGTATTTAAAGAAAAAGAAGGCGTTACCATGTGGGTTTCAAATGATGCTAACCACGTACCTATGCTGTTAAAAGCTGAATTAGCAGTTGGTTCTTTAAAGGCAAGTATTGATGATTATAAAAATGTGAAGTATCCGCTGAAGTTTACAAAATAATAGATGACCTTTTTTAAATTTTACTTTTAAAGTAAACCACAATAAATAAGAAGTAAAAAGCCTCCGAAATATCGGAGGCTTTTCTATTATAAAGTTTTAAATTGCTCTAAAGTTCTGATATCGTTTTCGAAGAACATTCTGATATCACTCATTTGATAAAGAAGCATTACAATTCTTTCGATACCCATTCCAAAAGCATATCCTGAATATTTCTCTGAATCAATATTTACATTTTTCAATACGGCTGGATCTACCATCCCGCAACCCATAATTTCTAACCAACCAGTACCTTTTGTAATTCTGTAATCAGTTTCTGAGTTTAATCCCCAATACACATCAATCTCTGCACTAGGCTCAGTAAAAGGGAAATAAGAAGGTCTCATTCTGATTTTAGATTTTCCAAAAAGCTCAGTAGTAAAAAACTGAATCGTTTGTTTTAAATCGGCAAAACTTACATTCTCATCAATATACAAACCTTCAATCTGATGGAAAATACAGTGAGAACGAGAAGATACCGCTTCATTTCTGAAAACTCTTCCCGGAGATAAAATTCTTATGGGCGGTTGGTTTTCTTCCATATAACGGATCTGTACTGAAGAAGTATGAGTCCTCAACAGAATATCCGGATTTTGCTCTATAAAGAAAGTATCCTGCATATCTCTTGCCGGGTGATATTCGGGAAGATTAAGTGCTGTAAAGTTATGCCAGTCATCTTCAATTTCAGGTCCGTCTGCTACAGCGAATCCAATAGATTTGAAGATCTCAATAATTCTGTTCTTCACCAAGTTGATAGGATGTCTTGATCCAAGCTCTAAGGGAAAAGCAGGTTTCGTAAGATCATCTTTCTCCAGAATAATAGAAGATGCAGAAGCACTTTTCAAGTCTTCTAATTTTATGGCAATAGCCTGCTTCAAAGAATTAACCTTTTGTCCGAATTCTTTCTTCTGATCATTAGGAACTTCTTTTAATGTTTCGTAAAAATCGTTTAGAACTCCTTTCTTACCATTATACTTGATTCGGAAATTTTCGATTTCCTCTTTAGATGTAGTATTGAAGCTGTTTACTTCAACGAGTAGTTCTTCTATCTTTTCTATCATTATTTTACCCTTTCAAAATGTTTTGCAAAAATACGATTTTCAGTTTAAAAACTTTCTTATTTTATCATAAAAAAAATCTGCCCCTTATTCAGAGGCAGACTTCAATCACTTATTTCACTTAAATAAAAAAATTATTTCTTTTCTAAAGCTTTAACGTTGATCTGAAGAGTTACCTCATCTTTAATGACCCCGTTTTCAGCAGGAGCCTGGAATTTCACCCCAAACTCTTCTCTTTTAATATCTTTTGGCTCAGTTGCCACAGTTACCTCTCCTTCTTTCACAGAAACATTAGCTTTAAGCTGAAGTGGTTTTGTAATCCCTTTAATTGTTAAATTACCATCTAACAAGGTATTGTAATCACCTTCAGCAGCCGGTGTAACTTTAGTAATTTCATAAGAAGCAGTTGGGAATTTTTCAACTTCAAAAAAATCACCACTTTTCAAATGTCCATTTAATTTTCCCAGTTGGTCAGCATCATCTTTCAAATCAACTGATGTTAAAGAATTCATATCAGCAACGAATTTTCCACTTTCCAGTTTCCCTTCTTTTACTGTAAGATCTCCACTTTCAAACTTGATCGTTCCAAAATGGCTTGTGCTTTCGGATTTAAATACTTTATATCCTTTCCATTCTATTTTACTATTTAAAGTATCTAATGCATATTGAGTACCATCTTTTGTAGTTGCAACATCATTACTTTCGCTGGTAAGCGGTTTATCTTTTTTACAAGAAACCACTACAGCTGTAGCAAAAACGGCAGGGATAACGAAATAAAACAGTTTTTTTCTCATTTTTGATATTTTTTTATTACGTCCGCTAAGATAATAAAAAAAATAATTCTTTTATAAAAATACTACATTTGTAATATGCTATTAGAGATAAACAATTTATACTTTTCACACCGCGAAGATCAACCGCTTTTCCAAAACCTGAATATACGATTTGAGGAGGGCAAAATCATTGCATTGGCAGGAGAAAGCGGATGTGGAAAATCTACATTATTAAATTTAATTTATGGACTTTTAGACTGGGAAAGTGGAGAAATTATTTTTGATGGAATTCCACTTTTAGGTCCTAAAGGAAATCTTGTTCCGGGAGAAGCTGAAATGAAATTTGTAGCTCAAAATTTTGATCTGATGCCTTATTCAACGGTTGCTGATAATGTGGGGAAATTTATTTCAAATATTAATTTAGCTAAAAAAAGTGAAACTGTAGCGGAGCTTCTTGAGGTGGTAGGACTGGAGGAATATGGTAACGTTTTCCCAAAAAATTTAAGTGGCGGTCAGCAACAAAGAGTTGCCATTGCAAGATCACTCTCGGTGTTACCTAAATTACTTATTCTGGATGAACCTTTTAGTAATATCGATTTTCCACGAAAAATAGAACTTCGTGAAAGACTTTTCAGATATGTAAAACAGCACAATATCTCTTTAATTATTTCTACTCATGAGCTTCAGGATATTATGCCTTGGGTTGATCAGATCGTTATCCTCCAAAATGGCAGATTAATTCAAAACAACAATCCTGAAGAAACTTATAAAGAACCTTATAATTCTTATGTAGCAAAGCTTTTTGGAGAAGTAAATATTTTTAATGAAAATGAAATAAATGATTTTCAGATTTCAAAGTTCTTTTATTACCCACATGAAATTAAAATTTCCGAGAATGGCTTAGATGCTGAAGTTCTGGAAAGCAGATTTGCAGGCAATCATTACTGGAATAAAATCAGTATGAAGAATAGAGACCTCATTGTTTACAGCAACAATAACCTGGAAAATCCGATTAAAATCACATTTGAATAGAAAGCTAAAAAAATAAAATATCGAAATCTAAGCGGTCATCTTTATTTTAATAACCCGTTTGACGATTTCAGTTAATCAACACATTTACTTATAGTTAATGTTAGTTTGTGGATAAATAATAAAAATCTAAGAATTCATTTTTAAAACTTTTTCTTACATTTGTATTTCCACAGCATAAGGAAACTTTTGGTTAATTCTCTTTCTGCCTCCAGGACAAACATTAGCAGAATCCTGCAATCTAGTCTTTGAAAGATTACACTGTCCAATCTTTTCCTTTTTTTGTTTTCTATAGACAAAAAATGCGTCCAAAGACGCACCAATATAGTTAAGAAATTTCTTCTAAGCTTTCTTTACAAACTCCGATTTTAGTGCCATTGATCCAAAACCATCAATTTTACAATCTATATTATGATCACTATCTGGTCGTAAACGGATATTTTTTACTTTAGTCCCTGCCTTTACTGGCTTAGGAGCACCTTTTACCGGTAAGTCTTTAATGACCACTACAGAATCACCATCCTGCAATTCATTTCCATTGGAATCCAGTATTTTTCCTGAATTTGCAGCTTCAGCAGTAACTTCCTCCGCATTCCATTCATAGAAACACTGAGAACATACCGTCATATTATCACTTGGATAAGTAAATTCAGAACCACACTTTGGACAAAGTACAATATCACTCATATCTTTAAATTTCTACAAAGGTAGAGCTTTTTGAATGATAGAGTCAAGAGATGGAAATGGAATTCGAAAACCAAGAGTTAAGAGAAAAGAACAAAGAGAGAAGATAGATTGGTTTATTAGAGGAAGCAACATTTTATACTACTTCTGCCTTTATTTTCAAATCCATTTCTTCTCTTCAGAAGGCTAAATCTCTCAAGTATTAATTCTCAACTATAATTTGTACTTTTGCAGATTGAAAACAGGAGAAGCAATTATGGAACTTATTCACAGAAACTTAGCAATCGGAATTCACGATGCCCTACAAGAAACATTTTTTGAAAAAAATAAATACGCCGATAAAGTAATTGAAAGACTTTTAAAGGCTCATAGAAAATGGGGAAGTCAGGACAGAGCCGTTGTTTCTGAAATTTTTTACAATATCATACGTTGGAAAAAACGTTTGGAATATTATATGGGAGAAGGTGTAAAACCCAATAATGTTTATAAACTGATCATTGCTTATTTGCTTTGGAGTAAAACAAACTATAAAAGATTTGAAGAATTCGAAGGGGTAAAGATCGCTGATATCATTACTAAATTAAAAAAAGGTACAGTTCCTACAAAAGCAATTGAACATTCAATCCCGGAATGGTTAGCTGAAACTTTAGAAAAAGAATTAGGTGCTAACTGGGAAAAGGAAATGAGAGCTTTAAACGAACAGGCTCCGACAGTTTTAAGAGCGAATTCTCTTAAAACAACACCAAAAGAACTGATCTCTGATCTATCCGATGAAGGTGTTACTGCTTTTACTGTAAGAAATTATCAAGACGCGGTACAATTAGAAGAAAAAAAGAATGTCTTTTTAACTACAGCTTTCAAAGAAGGATTATTTGAGGTTCAGGATGCCTCTTCTCAAAAAATCGGATATTTTCTTGATGTAAAAGAAGGACAAAGAGTCGTTGATGCTTGCGCAGGAGCAGGTGGAAAGACGCTTCACCTTGCTGCTCTAATGGAAAACAAAGGACAGATCATCGCTTTAGATATCTACGAATGGAAATTAGCAGAATTAAAACGTCGTGCAAAAAGAGCCGGAGCACACAATATTGAAACCCGCATGATTTCCGACAATAAAGTAATCAAACGCCTTCATGAAAAAGCTGACAGACTTCTTATTGATGCTCCTTGTTCAGGTTTAGGGGTTTTAAAAAGAAATCCGGATAGTAAATGGAAAATTGATCAGGCTTTCATTGACAGGATCAAAACAGAGCAGCAACAAATTCTACAGGATTATTCTAAGATCCTTAAAAAAGGTGGAAAAATGGTTTATGCGACATGTTCTATCCTACCTTCTGAAAACAATGGACAGGTTAAAGAATTCCTTAAAAACAATCCTGATTTTAAACTGATCAAAGATGAAAAGGTAATGCCTAGTGAAGGTTACGATGGGTTCTATATGGCACTGATCGAAAGACTTGCTTAATTAGAATTTCATTATTTAACATACAGCTACTCCACTTTCCTGGAGTAGTTTTTTGTTATATACCAATCCACCTCGAACTTAATATTTTAAACCAAAAGACATCTTATGATAAAAATATTTTTATATTTCCGTAACATTCTTATTATATGTAACACCTATTATATCAAAAACCAATTTTAATTCGCAAAATAGACATGTATTACTAATTCTATCT
Organism: Chryseobacterium sp. FW101-FHT12H09; assembly: GCF_058790395.1. Lineage (NCBI taxonomy): Bacteria > Pseudomonadati > Bacteroidota > Flavobacteriia > Flavobacteriales > Weeksellaceae > Chryseobacterium > Chryseobacterium sp. FW101-FHT12H09. Next base: position 134,235 of record NZ_JBYTCP010000005.1, read on the forward strand.
TTGTGATAAATCCCTATTACTATGTATAAAAGAATTTTATTAAGTCTATCTATTTTCGTATTTTTTGTTACGAACGCACAGACATATGAAATTCAATACATCAGTTCTTATAACGGAAAAGTACAAGCAGACCAATCTCCTACCTTTATATGGGTAAATTCTGAGGAAAATTATATTCTCAATAATTCAATAAGAGAGAAGAAAAGTGAATATCCATTTGAGATTACAAAAGTAGAGAAACCCTCTAACACGATCGTTTCTTATGCTTTTTTAAAACCCTCTGAAACGATTTCTACATCGGATAAGGAATCGGTAAGCAAGCAAACTTTTGAATTAACCAGTGAAACTAAGAAAATATTAGGGTACACCTGTAAAAAAGCGGTTACCAAAATAAATTCCAACACTATTGAAGTTTGGTACACCAATGATCTAAAAATAAACGGCGGGCCATCAACATTAGGTCAAAATATGGGTTTGGTATTAGAAATTGAACGAAATAAAAACTCATTAATTACAGCCAGCTCCATTAAAAAAGTTAAGAAAGCGGATATTGATGACATTATAAAAGGTCAGATCAGAACTACTGATCTGTCAGGATATAAAGATCTTCTCTGGAAAAGCAGGTTTACCACTTTAAATATCTTTGAAAATGAAATTATTAATTTTTCAGATGAGTCAAAATCCGATGAGAAAGTAAAAAGATTAGCCAATGGAACTATCATTTTAAAAAAAGTAAAGTTTCCTAAAATATCTGATGGTGAAAATATTTTTGTTGAACTAAAGCAACAATCTAATGGTGACGCCTATGACAGAACGGGAACCGTATTTTTCATACCCCAAGATAAATCGCAATCTTTTTTTGATGGTTTGGAAAAAGGAGCCAAAACACTTCCTGTTTATGAAAATGGAAATGGAAAACAATATTATGGTATTACTTCAACGGAAAACTATGACCCAGGTATTGAAATGATGCGTTTCTTTACCGCTTTTGGTATTCAGAAATTTAATCATATCCAGTTGAAAGGAAAAGACTGGCAAACAATAAGTCCTTACCGACAGGATATTACAGATCTAAAGCCTTCTTTATCAGAAAAAGAACTTTGGATCGGTACATTTATAGGTAATTATGACAAAGGTGGACATAAGGTAAGCCTTGATATTACGATTCACAAAAGCGATCAGACCATTCATAAAAATAATATGGTACTACCACTGTTCAATACAGTAAATATTATGGAAATGGCTGGTCAGGATTATTCAACAATGTTCAATCAGGATAAAGGACTATTTGTAGAATTCACTTTGAAAAAGGATCTTAAAAATGCACAATTAAGGTACATTACTACTGGTCACGGCGGATGGGAAAATGGTGATGAGTTTGTTCCAAAGGCCAATTCTATATTCTTAGATGGCAAAATGACATTCTCTTTCACACCATGGAGAACAGATTGTGGATCTTATAGACTATATAATCCTGCGTCAGGAAATTTTCCGGACGGCCTTTCTTCCTCAGATCTGAGCAGATCAAACTGGTGTCCCGGAACACTTACCAACCCTAACTTTATTCCATTGGGGGATCTTAAAGCAGGTAAACATAATATCCAGATAAAAATCCCACAGGGACCAACAGAAGGCACAAGTTTCAGCTCATGGAATGTCTCAGGTGTTTTACTAGGAGTCCAATAAAAACAAAACCTTCTTGTGATATTAGTCACAAGAAGGTAAAAACACAAATGATGAAAAAAAATTATTTCGAGCCACAAAGTAAATGTAAAAATTCATATAATTAATTACCATAGATTAATAAATATATCGTTTTAATTTCGTATGAATAGTAGCATTAGTTTGTAGTGAAAAATATCAACCAAAATCATTTATTCTCATTAAATTAATTTATATTTTTAATCAAATTCAATTAATAAGTTAAAAATATTAACTTATATTTAATTTATATTGTCTTTTTTAAATTACAACCCTACTTTTGTTTCTAAATAAATGATAAAAAATGTGTGGAATTGTATGTTTGTTTGATGCGAAACAAAAAACTGAAATATTGAGACCTCAGGTCTTAGAAATGTCAAAAAAAATCCGTCATAGGGGTCCAGACTGGAGTGGTGTTTTTCAAAATGAAAAAGTAGTATTCTCTCATGAAAGATTGGCAATCGTGGATCCTACTTCTGGAAAACAACCGTTATTTTCTAAAGATGGAAATATCGTCTTAGCTGTAAATGGAGAAATATACAACCACAGAGAATTGAAAGAAGAATTCCCTGACTATGAATTTCAAACTCAATCTGACTGTGAAGTTATTTTGGCTCTTTATGAAAGATACGGAAAAGACTTCCTTGAAAAACTAAATGGTATTTTTGCTTTTTCACTTTATGACATAAAAAATGATGTTTATCTTATTGCTCGTGACCATATGGGAATATGCCCTTTATATCAAGGCTGGGACAGAAGTGGAAACTTTTATGTAGCTTCAGAATTAAAGGCACTGGAAGGGGTATGTAAAACAATAGAGACTTTTTTACCGGGACACTATATATATAGTAAGGATGGCAATGAAATCCAACAATGGTATAAAAGAGACTGGGTAAACTTCGATGAAGTAAAAGACAACGAAAGCGATATAAAAAAACTTAGAAAAGGACTTGAAGATGCCGTCCACAGACAATTGATGAGTGATGTTCCTTATGGTGTATTATTATCCGGAGGTTTAGACTCTTCTGTTATTTCTGCAATTACAGCGAAATATGCAAGACAAAGAGTTGAAAGCGGAGATACTCAGGAAGCATGGTATCCAAGATTGCATAGTTTTGCCGTAGGACTGGTTGGATCTCCTGATCTTACAGCCGCTAAAAAAGCCGCAGAACATATAGGATCTGTCCATCATGAAGTCAATTTTACTGTACAAGAAGGGTTGGATGCCATTCGCGATGTTATTTATCATCTTGAAACTTACGATGTAACAACGATAAGAGCTTCAACTCCAATGTATCTTTTAGCAAGAGTTATTAAATCTATGGGAATAAAAATGGTACTCTCTGGTGAAGGTTCTGATGAACTTTTTGGTGGATATTTATATTTTCATAAAGCACCGAATGCAAAAGAATTCCATGATGAGACGGTAAGAAAATTAGGAAAGCTTCACCTGTACGATTGCTTAAGAGCAAATAAAGCTTTAATGAGTTGGGGAATTGAAGGTCGTGTTCCTTTTCTGGATAAGGAATTCATGGATATAGCCATGTCCATTAATCCGAAGGATAAAATGATCAATGTCGCTGAAGGAAAAATAGAAAAATGGATCTTAAGAAAAGCTTTTGAAGACACGCTTCCGGAGTCTATTGTCTGGAGACAAAAAGAACAGTTCTCTGATGGTGTTGGCTATTCATGGATTGATACTTTAAGAGAGGTCGCAGAAAAAGAGGTTACCGATGAAATGATGATTAACGCAAAATTCCGGTTTCCACTGAACACTCCTCAAAATAAAGAAGAATACCGATACCGTACTATTTTTGAAGAGCATTTTCCAAGTGAAACCGCAGCAGCAACTGTACCATCTGTACCGTCAGTTGCTTGTTCAACCCCTATTGCCTTAGAATGGGATGAGGCATTTAAAAAGATGAATGACCCAAGTGGAAGGGCAGTAAAAGTACATGAAACATCGTATGAATAATTAATCTTTGAGAGATAGATTTTTTGGAGTTAGACCATCAGAATAAAAATTATTCCGATCTGATTCTAAAGCCTCACATCCTATCTTCTAAAGTAAAATTTATTAATCCTGTAGCAATACAGGATTTTCTTTTGAATTAACAGCAAGAATATTGACAGATTTTAACCGACAATCAAAAATAGTATCTAATAAATAATTATATTTGGAAAACGAAAAAATCAATTTTATAAAATGAGAAGAACCATTACTATCTTTTTTGCTTTATTATCCATAAATTTTGCTTTTGGCCAAGGTAAATTTGGTAAATATCTTAACTCAAAAAAACTTGCCCTAACTTATAAGACTGTAAAGGATAACGAAAAAGAAAACTACTATCAACAATATTACTGGCTGGCAAAAGCTGAGCAATTAAAAACATATCCTCACCTTAAGGATGTAAAACCAATTGTTTTATATGAGTTTGTAAAAAAAGTAAACCCTCAAAATCTAACTAAAAAATTAGATGCAAGAGGTAAAGAATTAAGAGAAACAGCGGAATTATCTCTAAATCAATATTTTAAAAATAAAAATTTTGAGAACAATGCTGTTTTGATGTACAATCTCGAAACGTATGTGGATCCTTCTCAAGGCGAATATTTCACAAAAGTAGATCCTGAAAAAATTAAGGAACTGGTACCAAAAGAATTATTTGCATTCAACTCTCTAAACAAAAAAACTCAGGAAGAGAAAACATACTACCTTTGGATCGACAAGAAGAAAGATGATTTTAATATTGTAGATATTATTCCTAGTGAAGAAGATAAAAAATTCTATGCTTCTTTAAAGCAATACCTTCCGGGATATAAGTTTTCAAAATATGTTCCTTCTGTGAAAAAAGGAAATAAAACAGATAAAACAGATGTTGATTTTTACTACATCATGCCATTTGAACAGAACACGGATAACATTGAATATAAAACAACAGATTTCAAAACTTTTATTTTAAGCCAGTACAGAAAAGCTGGGGATGAATGGAAAGGAGTAGAAAAAACTAAAAAATAAATTAAAAAGTCTTGTGAAATTTCACAAGACTTTTTAATTTTATAGATATTTCTTTATCTAATAATAAATTCTATTAAGTTTTTTAATGCGTTAATTTGAGCAATTTATAAACAGAGGAAAGAAAATAGGTTCTTCTTTTAATTCCACTACTACATTTTTAATCAACTCAAATTAGCTGAAATTTTACTGATATAAATTATTTAAAGATTCTAGCTGATATAAAATGTCTGAAACCAACTCGTCCACAACATCTATTAAAAAGATCCTCCCATTGATTCTTGCCACTGCCATTTTTATGCAGATGCTGGATTCAACAATTTTAAATACTTCCTTACCTTCTATAGCAAAAGATCTGAAGGAATCGCCTTTGAATATGCAGAACGCTATTATCAGTTATGTTCTGACATTAGCGGTTTTTATGCCTGCAAGTGGTTTTTTAGCAGATCGATTCGGAACGAAAAAGGTCTTTATTTTCTCTCTTGTACTCTTTAGTCTGGGTTCATTATTTTGTGCCTTATCACAGAACCTCACGCACCTTGTTATTTCAAGAGTAATACAGGGAGTTGGTGGCAGTTTGATGACTCCTGTTGGAAAATTAGCTTTAATAAAAACATTTGATAAAAATGAACTATTAAAAGCGATGAATTTCGCCATTATTCCTGCACTTATTGGCCCTGTCCTCGGTCCTCTTGTTGGAGGATATATGGTAGATTACCTATCGTGGCACTGGATCTTTCTTATTAATATCCCTATTGGGATTTTAGGAATTATTTTAGGAATTAGATTCATGCCTAATTATAAATCTGACGATGTTGATTTCGATCTAAAAGGATTCATGATTTTTGCGGCAGCCTCTCTCCTGCTTTCTATCTCACTGGAACTTTTTGGAGATTTACAGAATACGACTCCCGTTCTTCTTGTTTTTATTCTGGGCTTCTTATTTCTATACTATTATTACAGACATGCAAAAAGAGGTGGAAACCCTATATTTCCTTTAAACTTATTTCAGGTGAGAACATTCCGTGTAGGAATTGTGGGAAACATGGCCACTCGGTTAGGAATCAGTGCTGTTCCTTTATTACTCCCCTTAATGATACAGATTGCTTATAAACAATCTGCAGTTACATCAGGCTGGATTATTGCTCCTATGGCATTAACAGCGATATTTGGAAAGTCTTCAGTTATCAAGATCTTAGACAAATTCGGATATCGCCAGACCTTAATGGTCAATACATTCATTATCGGAACATTAATATGCCTGCTTGCCATTCCAAATATCCATACTTCCTTATCCTGGTTTGTTCCTATTATTGCTGTTTTGGGGTTTTTCAATTCCATTCAGTTTACTTCTATGAATACTATTTCCATCGCAGATTTGCGAAACTTCCAGACCAGTAGCGGAAATTCTCTGATATCTGTAAATCAACAGCTCGCTATAGGTTTTGGGATCGCCTTTGGTCTTATTGTATTAAAAATATTTGAAAGCACTGATCTTATTAAAGGAGAAATACACAATGCATTCCGTTACACTTTTCTTACGGTTGGTGTACTTACGATTCTCTCAGGATTGGTCTTTAGAAGGCTTCATATTTCAGATGGTAAAAACATGAAATCCAAAGAATAACACCTTTATTCTCAATCCTTAACAAATCTGTGAAAATCAGATCTGTACGAACTTAACACAGATCAATGCAATTGATCTCCATCTACTCTATTTTTGTTTGTATAAAAAATCAACATTATGATGACAACTAAAAAAGTAGAAATGGTGATATCACCAAAACCTGCACATTTTGTAGGTGATGGTTTTAGAGTTCATAACTTTATACCAGGAGCATCCGGATTGGACATGAAAAGAATGGATCCCTTTATTATGCTCGATTATAATTCAAAATTTCATTTTAACGGATCTGAAAAACCAAGAGGCGTGGGTGTACATCCACACAGAGGTTTTGAAACAGTAACAATAGCTTATAAGGGAAAAGTCGAACATCATGACAGCTCAGGTGGCGGCGGCATAATCGGAGAAGGAGATGTACAATGGATGACTGCAGCAAAAGGAGTTCTGCATAAAGAATACCATGAAAGAGAATGGTCCAAGACCGGAGGAATTTTTCAGATGGTTCAGCTTTGGGTAAACCTTCCTGCTAAGGATAAAATGAGTAAACCAAAGTATCAGGCTATTCAGAATTCAGATATGAAATTGGTCGATCTTGGAGAAAATGGATCAATTGAAATAATAGCTGGAGAATATAATGGAAATAAAGGTCCGGCCTTTACTTTCACTCCTGTACATATGATGAATGCTAAGTTAAAAGCTGGTGGAAAAGCTGACTTTCATTTTCCTGACCATTATAATACCGCAGCTCTTGTGATTGAAGGAAGTATTATGGTGAACGGAAGTGAAAAGGCTGCAAGTGATCAGTTCGTATTATTTGAAAATCAAGGTGAAGATTTTACTATTGAAGCAAGCGAGGATGCAATCGTACTGATCATCAGCGGAGAACCAATCAAAGAGCCTATTTTTCCACACGGCCCTTTTGTAATGAATACAAGAGAGGAAATCATGCAGGCTTTTGAAGATTTCAACACCGGAAAGTTTGGATACCTGGAAGATTAACTAACAAATTAAGGAAATTAAGCAATAATTAAATAATCTTAATCTTAAGCCGATTATTTAATTATTGCTTTTTATTACCTTTAACGAAACACTTTTAAGCATTATAAATATTATAATTAAAAAAATACATAATGAAATCAGAGTTTGAACATATTCCTTTAGTTAAAAATGACTCAAAGAAAAGATTTGAAATAGAAGTAAACGGACATTTTGCTTTTATTGATTATCGCGAAATGGGCAGTCAGATAATTTTAGTACATACAGAAGCTGAACCAGAATTAGCAGGAACAGGAGCCGCGGCAGCTGTTGTTGAGAAAACCCTTTATTATATTGAAGAAAATATCAAAAAATTACTTCCACTCTGTCCTTATGTTTTCGCTTATATTAAAAAGCATCCGGAATGGAAACGTATTGTCGATGACAGATTTGAAGGATACAGTAAACTTTAATATCACAAAAAAGTAACAACACTTTAATTAAATCAATTTTAAAAGAGCACATTATTATGTCAAATATTGGACTTATCATAGAAGAAAAAGCTGCAGATATAGGAAATTTTTTGGTGGGAAGACTTTTACCTTTCCGTGAAAAAAGAGCAGTTGGTCCGTTTGTTTTTATAGACCATATGGGACCATCAGAATTAAAAGATTATCAAAATCTGGATGTGCCGCCACATCCACATATCGGACTATCTACTTTAACTTATTTGCTTGAGGGTTCTATTTTTCACCGTGACAGCATTGGAAGCGCCATGGAGATAAAACCTGGAGCAGTTAACTGGATGACCGCGGGAAAAGGCGTTGTTCATTCTGAAAGAACACCTGAGTATTTAAGAGAAACGGATAAAAAACTTCATGGTTTTCAAATCTGGGTAGGACTTCCAAAACACTTGGAGCGAAGTGAGCCAACTTTTCATCATATCGAAGCAGACGAGCTTCCGGTTTGGGAGGATGGTGAAATTCATTATAAATTAATTGCTGGAGAAGCATTTGAAAAAAAATCTCCGGTTCCTGTACACAGTAAATTATTTTTCATTGAAATAAAAACCAAAACCGCACAGAAAATAAGTATAGGACAGGATCTGTATGGTGAAGCCGCTATGTACGTTTTAGATGGAACAGTAAATATCGAGGGAAATACTTATGGATCAAAACAGCTTCTAATAGCCAAAGACACTAAGCTATGTGAGTTTGAAATGAGTGAAAATGCTACTGTTTATATTTTCGGAGGAGAACCCTTCGATGAAGAACGATTTATATTCTGGAATTTCGTAAATTCGGATAAAGAATTACTTGATCAGGCTAAGGTAAACTGGAATGATCAAAACCATGATGCTTTCCCATTAGTTCCTGGAGATGACCAAGACTTCGTTCCACTTCCAAAATCAATTTTGAACAGAAAATAAATTGGATCAGAGCCAAACAACTTAAATAACCAATGAAAATATTAGCATTTGCAGGAAGCACTTCTTCCACTTCGATTAACAGAGAACTGGTAAAATTTGTGTTAAAAAGTTTTCAAAATGAAGAGATCAATCTCATTGATTTGAATGACTATAACATGCCTGTGTTTTCTGTGGATCTTGAGAAAAAAGGTTTTCCAGATCCTGCTCATAAATTTTTAAAAGTAATTGGAGACTGCGACGTGATCATCTGTTCCCTTGCAGAACATAACAGGTCATATAGTGCTGCATTTAAAAATGTTTTCGATTGGGCTTCTAGAGTTAATGTAAAAGTATTTCAAAATAAACCGATGCTTTTAATGAGTACTTCTCCTGGTGGCTATGGAGGTGGAAATGTGATGAATACTGCAAAAACCTTTTTCCCGCAATTTGCGGCAGAAGTTAAGGATACTTTTTCCTTACCAAAGTTTTATGAAAACTTTGATCTGGAAAGTGGCGTTATCAATCCGGATATGCTCAAAGAACTGAATGATAAAATTGAAAATTTTAAAAACCAGATTACAGGATAATGACCAAGGGAAGACTAGAAGCATTCAGTGATGGTGTCTTAGCCATTATCATTACCATCATGGTCCTTGAACTCAAAGTACCGGAAGGAGATAGCTGGGCGAGCCTTAAACCCATTGTTCCAAAGCTCTTAGCATACATATTCAGTTTTATTTATGTTGGGATCTACTGGAATAATCACCATCATCTTTTTCAGGCTGCAAAAAAAATTAATGGAAGTGTACTTTGGGCAAATCTGCATTTACTCTTCTGGCTTTCATTGATGCCCATTGCAACAGAGTGGATCGGAAATACCCGTTTTGCTAAAAATCCTGTTGCCGCTTATGGTATTGGACTGATTATGTGTGCCATTGCATATACTATCATGGAGAATTTAATTGTACAATGTGAAGGGGAAAATTCAAAATTAAAAGATGCAATACATTCAAAATTTAAAGAATACATTTCAATTGTATTTTACATAACAGGAATCGTAACTTCTTTTTTTTATCCTTATATTGCTATCTGTTTTTATTACATCGTTGCTCTTATATGGCTCATTCCTGACAGAAGAATCGAAAAAATATTAAAAGAAGAATAATGGAAACGCACGAATATAATAATGGAGATCTTGCTGTGATCTGGATGCCAAAAAAATGTATCCATTCCGCAATTTGTGTAAAATTGCTTCCGCAAGTTTATAACCCTAAGGACAGACCCTGGATAAAGGTTGAGAACGCAACAACACAAGAACTTAAAGATCAAATCGAGCAATGTCCTTCAGGGGCATTGAGTTACAAATTCAATACTGAAAAATAATGGGGGTAACCGTAAAAGCAAGTTTAGGAAAAACAAAATATTATACGGAAGTAATAGCCGGTGAAAATAAGATCATTACGGACGAACCCATTGATAAAGGAGGGCAAAATAAAGGTTTCAATCCTTTTGAAATTCTGGCCACTTCTTTGGCGAGCTGTACTGCTGCGACTTTAAGAATGTACATCGACAGGAAAGAATGGGATGTAGAGAAGATTAACGTAGAGGTTGATCTGGAAAACTTTCCGCTTTCCAAAAGAGCTGTTTTCACAAGAAATATCAGCTTTGAGGGAACCAACCTGGATGGTGATCAAATGAAAAGGCTTCACACTATTGCTGATGCCTGCCCTATTCATAAAATTTTAACAAACGATATAGAAATACTAACCAAATTTTCATAATATGACAGAGGTAAAACAAAACAACGACGAAAAACACGGAAGTTTTGAGGCTTTCATAGACGGAAACCGCGCAGGATTAATGACTTATACCTGGGCTGGAGAAGAAAGATTCATTATTGATCATACAGAAGTAGAAGAAGCGTACAACGGAAAAGGCGTTGGTAAAGACATGGTTTTAGCGGCAGTAGATTTCGCAAGAAAACAAGGCAAAAAAATAATTGCGCTTTGTCCTTTTGCGAAAGCTACTTTCCAGAAGAACGAAGACCTACAGGACGTCGTAGTCTAGCTGACGAGAAAAAATACTTTGTAAACCTTTCAGGAATCTACCCTGAAAGGTTTTTCTTTTTTATCAGAACATAAAAAAACTATATTTGTAAAATTTTAATTGCAAAAAATATGTCTCCAGTTATATTATTGTCCATTATCGTTGTATACTTTGCGCTGCTCCTTTGGGTAGCTTATAAAACGGGTAAGGGAAGTGACAATGAGAGTTTCTTTATTGGAAACCGTAAAAGTAACTGGATGCTCGTTGCCTTTGGAATGATCGGCACCTCTCTTTCGGGGGTAACTTTTGTGAGTGTTCCAGGTGCAGTGGGTAAAGACAGTTTTTCTTATTTACAGATTACACTAGGGTACCTTATAGGTTATATTGTCGTTGCTTACGTCCTACTCCCTTTATACTACCGATTAAAACTAACTTCAATTTATGGCTATCTTCAGCAGAGAATGGGACAACTTTCATACAAATCAGGAGCGTGGATATTCATTGTCTCAAGATTGGTAGGTGCTACAGCCAGGTTATATTTGGTTGTCAATATTCTTCAGGTAACTATATTGGATAATTTAGGAGTTCCGTTTATTGTAACCACTTTGATCATTCTTGCGATGATTATTCTTTATACTTATGAAGGTGGCGTAAAAACCATTGTATGGACAGATACGTTACAGACTTCATGTATGCTCCTGGGCTTGATCATTTGTACCGTTTATATGCTTAATCATTTGGATCTAAGTGTTGGACAAAGCTTAACAGCAATGAGTGATAAAGGCTACACTAAAATATTCGAAATGGATTTTAATTCTCCCGGTTTTTTTATAAAGCAGATTCTTGCTGGAGCATTTATTACCATTACCATGACCGGAATAGATCAGGAAATGATGCAGAAAAGTCTTTCTGTAACCAGATTAAAGGATTCTCAGAAGAATATGGTTACGCTTGGGTTTATTTTACTGGGTGTGATTTCATTATTCCTTTATATGGGTGGGCTTCTTTATCTTTTTGGAGAAAGCCAAGGAGGTCATTTTACTGAAATCATAAAAGACGGCATCCCTAAAAAAGAATTCTTATTGGGTGGTAAAGAGATTTTTGGAGATAAAATTTTCCCTGAAGTGGCATTAAATCATATGCCTGGTTTTATTTCAATTATATTCATTATAGCATTAATTTCAGCCTTATTTCCAAGTGCGGATGGCGCTATGACGGCTCTTACGTCTTCATTGTGTATCGATATTTTTGGAATGAAAGAAAAGAAAGACTGGACTGACAAAAAGAAAGAAAAATTCCGTAAAAATGTACATTTGATCGTTGCATTTTCTTTCCTGATAATGGTTGTTATTTTTAAGATGATCAATGATAATTCCATGATTGGATTGATCTTAAAATTAGCCGGATTCACTTACGGTCCGCTTTTGGGTCTTTTTGCATTTGGTATTTTTACAAAATATAAGGTTGAGGATAAACTTGTTCCTTACGTCTGTATTGCGGCACCCATAATTTCTTATTTCATCGATAAATATCAGGTAAGTATTTTCGGTGACTTTAAAATAGGATTGGAATTACTTATCATTAATGGTTTACTGACGTTCTTTGGCCTTTGGCTAATCAGAAAAAATAATTCTAAATCACATTTAAAAAAAACAAAATAATATGAAAAAAATTATTCCACTTTTATTGGTTCTTTTTGCTTCTGGCTTTCTTTCTGCACAGGAAAGTTTTGAGGTTTCAACATTAAGAATCGGACCTTATAAAGTATTTATGAAAAGTGCAGAGATTGAAAAGTATTCCGGAGCAAAATTAAGATTAACGAATGGAGAATTTAAAAATTCGGTAAAGTACAGTGGAGAAATCATTATGATCAGCACCTCCCAGGAATATGATAATGAAGGGAAAGAGACCAATGGTTACAGTATATATGGTGTTTCTACTACCAGTAAGAAATTTAAAACAAAAAGTGGTATTGGTGTTGGAAGTACGAAAGATGATATCATTAATGCTTACAAAAATTATCCAAGCTACAGTACATATCCTGGATGGGATGACCAAGGGAAACAGGTTAAAAATGAAAGTTATTTCATACTGAACGACACTGATGCAGGAACAGTATTATCTTTCAAGATGGTTAATAATATTGTCACTGAAATTTCAGTATCCCTTAACGAAGGCTGCTAAAAAGATAAATTCTTTAAATAATTCAAAATCCGAGTTTTCCGCTCGGATTTTGTATTTCCATAAGCCATTAAAAAATTGTAAATTCGCGTGCAAATAAATCAGATATAATGAGTAAAAGTATCGAAGAGTTAAAATCTCTTACTACGCAAATCAGAAGAGACATTTTAAGAATGGTTCATGCTGTTAATTCAGGACATCCAGGCGGAAGTTTAGGTTGTACAGAGTACTTCACAGCACTTTATGGGAAAGTATTGAACTATCATCTTCCTTTCACTATGGAAGGTAAAAATGAAGATCATTTCTATCTTTCAAATGGTCACATTTCACCGGTTTATTATTCTACTTTAGCTAGATTTGGCTTTTTTCCGGTAGAAGAATTAAAAACTTTCAGAAAGCTAAATTCAAGATTACAGGGTCACCCGACTACTCACGAGGGATTACCTGGAATCCGTATTTCTTCAGGATCTTTAGGACAAGGACTTTCTGTTGCTTTAGGGGTTGCTTTAGGGAAGAAATTAGATGGTGACCAATCATTAGTTTACTCTCTTCATGGAGACGGAGAATTACAAGAAGGTCAGGTTTGGGAAGCTTTAATGTTTGCTGCTGCTAAAAAAGTAGATAATATTATCTCTACTATTGACTATAACGGTCGTCAGATCGATGGTGACACAGATGATGTATTAAGTTTAGGAAATCTACATGCTAAATTGGAAGCATTTGGATGGACTGTTTTAGAAGAGAAAAACGGTAACGACCTTGAGGCAGTGATCGCTATTCTTGAGAGAGCAAAAGCCGAAACGGGGAAAGAAAAGCCTGTTGCTATTATCCTTCATACAGAAATGGGTGCTGGAGTTGATTTTATGATGGGAAGTCACGCTTGGCATGGTAAAGCTCCTAATGATGAGCAGTTGGAAACAGCATTCAAACAACTTTATTTGGAAGCTCCGGCAGATTACTAATATCTTAGATGATCACATTTATTAAGTTTTCCATGAAAAAATTCATCTTAATCTGTCTGCTTACAAGCTTTATTTTGGGAATAGCGCAAGAGAAAAAGATTTCTTTTGCTAAAGAGTTCAATTATCAGATGATTGATAAAAAAGCTCCTATGCTATCTTTAAAAATGTTTGCAAGTAACAACAATGAATTTCTTACCAAATTGAACATTAAGGATGTTCCAATGTATTACTATACAGATGCATTAGGAACAACTTCTGTTTCATTAGAAATGAACAGCCGTCTTACTGGATCAGGGTTGGGTGCATTGATGTATCTTGGTTATAGCAATTACGGTTATGGAGAGAAGGAAGAGTATACTTTGGAAGCCAAGAAGCTGGGTACAAAAGAAACTATTTTAGGAACATCTTGTTCACATTATCTGATCAATTACCGATCAAAGGATGGTACAAAAAAGGAAAATGAAGATTTGAAATTATGTATTGATGATCAGTCATCTATTAATAACATGAGTGTATTTAGTGGACTTTTGAATCAATATCTTCCAGGTATCAAAATGAAAAATTCAGGTTTAAGCGGACTTATTTTAAAAGCGGGTCCTGAAAAAACTTATGACAAAGAGTATTTCGTTTTGGCTTCAATTAAAGATTCTAAAGATCAGGTGTTTTTTGATCATAAAAAAGCAATGACTGATCAGCAAAGAAAGCAGGACTCTATCATGATTGCCTATAAAAAACAGGAAGAAGAATATGCAAAAAATGATTCTGCATATGCAGTAACAGATTCTACAGCAGTTATTGCTGATTCAGCAACGGCGGCTATAGATCCATATTCAGATCAGGCCTATTATTACATTCCTGATTATACTTCAGACTACAAAAAGAATCAGGATGAAGATGGAAGCTTGGCTATTACCAATATTCCAAGTGAAACTCTTTGGAAAGGACTTCCTTTACATTGCAAAAATTTCGAAAAAGATCTTCCTAGCTTTGATTTTAAAGAGCTTAAAGGACATATAAGAAATTATGTAGGTCAAGTCTGTGATATGTACCTTACACAATCTTCCGGACATAATGTAGGAATTAAACTGACTTTAGATGAAATAAGACGTGAAGTTCTTTATCTCAATACTATTCAGGAAACACTTAATCAATCTGATAAGAAGAAATTAAATAATTATTTAAAAAATCTAGATTAAAAAAATAAAAATGAAATATACATATACAGAAAAAAAGGATACACGTTCAGGATTCGGAGCCGGATTAGCTGAACTTGCTGATAAAAATCCAAATGTAGTAGCACTTTGTGCAGACCTTATTGGTTCTTTGAAAATGGAAAAATTCATTGAAAAAGCACCAGAAAGATTTTTCCAGATAGGAATTGCTGAAGCTAACATGATTGGTATAGCTGCGGGTCTTAGTATTACGGGGAAAATTCCTTTCACGGGAACTTTCGCCAATTTCTCTACTTCAAGAGTATATGATCAAATTCGTCAGTCTGTCGCTTATTCAGGGAAAAATGTAAAGATCTGTGCTTCTCACGCTGGTCTTACATTAGGAGAAGATGGAGCTACACACCAGGTATTAGAAGACATCGGTATGATGAAAATGCTTCCTGGAATGACGGTAATCAACCCATGTGACTACAACCAGACAAAAGCAGCTACTATTGCTATCGCCGATTTTGAAGGCCCGGTATATTTAAGATTCGGAAGACCTACAGTTCCTGTATTCATTCCTGAAGATATGCCTTTCGAAATTGGAAAAGGAATTCTTTTACAAGAAGGTACGGATGTAACGATTGTCGCAACAGGACATTTGGTTTGGGAGTCTCTTGTGGCCGCAGATGAGCTTGAAAAAGAAGGGATCTCTTGTGAAGTGATCAATATCCATACTATTAAACCGTTAGACGAGGAAATCATCTTAAAATCAGTTGAAAAAACCGGAAAAATTGTTACTGCTGAAGAGCACAACTATTTAGGAGGTTTAGGAGAGTCTATTGCTGGAATGTTGGCAAGAAAAAGACCTACAAGACAGGAATTCGTTGCAGTACATGATACTTTCGGAGAATCCGCTACTCCTGCTGAACTAATGAAAAAATATAAAATTGATTCTGCTGCCGTAAAAGAAGCAGTAAAAAGAATTTTAGAGAAATAATTTATCTTTAAAATATTCATTAAAAGCATCCCAATGGGATGCTTTTAATCTTTTTAGTTTTTGAATTTCCGATCTTCTTCTTTTATAGCAAGATCATTAATGCTTGCGTATCTTTTTTGCATAAGCCCATTCTCGTCAAACTCCCAATTTTCATTTCCGTAGGCTCTGTACCAATCCCCATTTTTTGTCTGATATTCATATTCAAATCGAACAGCGATGCGATTATCCGTATGTGCCCAATATTCTTTTTTAAGTTTATAATTAAGTTCTCTTTCCCATTTTTGACGAAGAAATTCAACAATTTCTCCTCTTCCGTTTATAAATCGATCTCTGTTTCTCCATTCACTATCTTCTGTATAAGCTTTGGAGACTCTTTCAGGATCCTGACTGTTCCAGGCATCTTCTGCCAATTGAATTTTTTCCTTTGCCGTTTCTAGAGTGAAAGGTGGAAGTGGGTGTTTCTGTTCCATTATTATTGTATTAAATTGGTCACTATTCTTTTAGATTTCTCTACTAATTCATTCGACTTAAATAGCTGGCTCTCTATTATACTGCTTTCAAAAAGAAGATAAATATGATCACATATATCATCCGATAACATTTTTTTAAAATAATTCCGAAGCTCCAGTTTATGGTCCTGAATGGCATTTAATATTTTAGTATTATCTATAGGGATTTCTGATAAGATGTTCAAAAAACTACATCCTCTAAAGTTCTCCTTATTGTTCATATAGATCAGAAAATCAAAAGAAGCAATTATCCTGTCTTTATAGTTTTTTTCTGTTGCAATGAAACTCTCCAGCTCATTAAACCAATAATGATGTCTTGTATTGAGAAATTCAACACATAAATCCTCTTTGGATTTAAAATGCTGATAAAAGCTTGCTTTAGCTACACTCGCTTCCGAAATGATTTGATTGATCCCTGTTGAATTATATCCCTGTGTAGAAAACAATTTCAGTGTAGTTTCTACAATTCTTTCTTTAGGAGATGTCATAGTAATATGTTTGTACAACAAATATACAATAAAGCACCATACGGACAGACAAGTCTGTCTGATTTATTTTAGATAAAACAATTCAAGGATATACTTATTGGATCAGCAAGATTCCCGATCCACTTTATAATACAAAAAAGCCTTCAAAAATGAAGGCCATATATACTATTTAAAGAATTTCCATTTGGGAATTATAGCCAGCATACCAAATCCTGTAAAAAGGAAAAGGTTGGTAACATCTGTATATAAAAATGTAGACAGATAATAGTTGTGCATAAAGAAGTGCAAAACCAATAATACGGGAAAAGTAAAGATCCCAATTTTTTTATAGAAGAACATCAGAACAAGGCTGACCATCATCAATAGATCTAAAGAAAAAATGATATAGAAGTACCATCTTGGAATATTAAGATATTCGTGTTGTAAATACTCATCCACATCTATCCCCAACCCCATGATCGTAAATAGCATTAAAGATGCAAATGCTAAAATAAAACCCCATCCTTTCTTTGGATCTTCATCAAAGTAACTGTATTCTTCCATAGGTACAAAAATAAAGAACTTATGAGTAATTTCATAAGTTCTTCTATAATTATTCGTTTACAATTTGATTAAATAGAAATAGCGTTGATTAATCTATTCTTATCACTTAAGTATTCTTCCATAGAAATCATACTCTCAGTTCTCATTACGTCCTGAATATCATCTATTTGATAGATAATTCTCTTCGCATCTTCAGTATTCTTAGCTCTTACTTTACAGAAAATATTATATTTTCCAGAAATCACGCTCGCTTCGATTACATTAGGAATAGTTGTTAATTCCTTTAAAACCTCTTGCGTACGGTTTGATTTAGTTAAAAGAACTCCGATGAAGGCTGTAAAATGATAGTCCAACTTACCATAATCGATATTAAGGGATGACCCCAAAATAATACCTGCATCTTCCATTTTTTTCACTCTTACGTGAATTGTACCCGCAGACACATCCATCTGTTTAGCAATTTCAGTAAAAGGCATTCTTGTGTTTTCTACTAAGAAATCAAGAATCTTTTTGTCTATTTCGTCCAGTTGATAGTTCATATTAGTTAAATTACAATTTTCTTAAAAAATCTATGTATTTTTTGCAAATCTATAAAAAATAATTTAACTAAAAAAATTATAACAATAATTAACAATAATTAACACAGATGATAAAAATCATTAAAATATTCAAATTATTTACCCTCTGCTTTTAGGGAATCTGTTTTTATTTCCTTTTTCACATCTGGTTGTTTTTTATCTTTTCTTTTCCTTTTAAATAAAGAATTGAAGCTTTTACTCCAAACAACACCGCCTCCATAGGCTTGATTTGCAGATCCGTTAGTGCCGGTTCCACCTGGTCCCATTCCGATATTCGTAGGTTTAGAGTACCCTCTTAAAACTAAACTTCCGTCATTTTTCTTAGAAATATCATATTCAATAGATCCCTCACCGGAGAGATAATTAGCTTCAGTACTCTCAGTTTTCGTTAATGGAATTCCCAAACCGGTCTTCACTTTTATCCTTGGGGAAAGTGCAAAACTTACCCCCGCATTCGCCCGATCTCCAGTGTTTGAATTCTGATCCCCTTTTACGTAATTTAAGTCGATCTGGAATTCATTACTCATTGTATTAAGAACTGAGCCTAATTGCTTTAAAAGCATATTATATCCCGAAGATTCAGCTACTCCGGCAACATCGACACCCACCCCACCGGTATTTGAAATATTAAAACTATTTAACAACAGTATAGAACCAAACTGAAGAACCTTTTCACCCTCCTGACTCATTTTAGCAGCCAGCGTTTCTTTTACCTGACTTGATACATCCAGAGCAGATACATCCAGATCTATTTTAGGATCCACAAGAGATTGCGTAATATTAGCCTGTAGTAATATACTTATAGGCTGAAGATTACCCATATTTAAATATTGCCCTGCATTGGAAACCATTCTCACATAGTTGGCTGTAATATTCAATGCCGGCTTCATAGCATCACCATCCCAACGGATACTGCTGCCCTTTTCTATCTGGAATGTTTTATTAAGAATTGCTTTTGAAACAAAGGTCCCATTATCCACTCTATAGGTTCCAGCCATAGCAATACCCCCTTGTCTGTTCATTTGGAATTTCAGGTTCTTAGCCTCTCCTTTTACCGTAATATTCCCCACATCATCTCCAACCAGAACATTTACTGTCGTTCCCTTATCAACATCAAGAGAGAAGTCAATATGCATATTAGCTCCCGTTTTTTTCTTATCTTCAAGTGTTACCAAGCCATCTTTTCCTTCTTTTAAGAACCTCAGCATTTTAAATTCTTCAACATTGGAAGTGGAACTTGAATTAAACGTAAATGTACTTCCACTAAGTGCTTTCATATTAGGTGTCGTAATACTAAGACCCGACACAGGACCATCAATATACAGATCTCCCTGGCCATATACCCTACCCCAAAATAGATCAAGATCTTTTTGGGTACTATTAAGCACCAATAAATTATCTGCCCTCATTACAAGATTGACCCCCATTGAAGAGAGTGTCTCAAACTGTATAGCTCCTGAAATATTTCCTTTAGAATTGGATCTTCCATCATGAACTTCAATATTATTAAGAATCGCCAGACCTTTTGATAATGGTATAACGGTATCATCAAATGAATAATCAACTCCTGTAAATAGAAGTTTTAATCCAAATTCTTTTAAAGCAATATCACCACTGTAGTCAAGATTTTTCAGAGTCCCGTTTATTTTAAGATCTCCTGTAGCTTTTCCTCTAAGGTTGCCAAAAATTGACCGTACAAACTGCTGCGCAAAGGAAACATTGAACTCACGCATCTCTGCCACAAGATCGATTGTAGGTGAAGAAGTATTATTATTAACAGTTCCTGTCAGATGTAGATTGTTATTTCCGATAACCCCGGCAGAAGTTACTTTTACATCTATATCATACACATTCAGCGAAAAACTGTTTGTAGCAGAAATGGTAAGATCTCCCATATCACTTCCGTTCATCTGGATATCATCAACCGTTAAATCAACCAATGGTTGAAGGGTGCTTTTATCCATTCTTATTTTCACACTCCCATTTGCCAGTCCCTTTAGATTCATAGAGTTTCCACCAGACTGCATTTCCAGAAGTTTTTCAATAGAAAAGTCATTGATATCAGCGTCTACGTAAAAATCTTTAGCTGATTTAAACGTGGATTCTTTAATGAACAATACGCTTTTATCAGAATAGATTTTCAGGTTTCTGATCTCAAAATCGCTCGTTTTTTTCCTGTACGTTATTGAGTGATCAAGTTCCGGACTTGTATCTATAGCCCAGGTTACCTCGTTAAACTTTACTTCAGTGGGATCAAATTTGAATACAAAATCACCAAACTCGTTGGTGGACTGATTTACATTGATGGCATATTCTTTAAGCTTGTCCTCCAGTTCATCTTCAGGACTTCCATGTTTAAATTTAGTGGCAAGATGAAGAGTTGTGTTATTTTCATTCTTTCCACTGAGCGTAATATCTTTGAGTATATTTTTGTTATACTGAACCTTATTTATTTTTGCATACAGTTGCTCATCAAGATTGGCTGTATTTATTCTGACCATTACACTATCAACCAAAGCACTGTCTCTGGTGATATTATCTCTCGCATTTATCTTATATGCAGGATTTGCTTCTGCCAATGCCTTATCTGCTTCTGTAATCTCAACTTCTTTGGTCATCATATACTTTAATGAAGCTGCATCTACATTAAGAATGAGATTATTTGAATTACCATCATACTGTCCCTCAACTAATGCTCCCTGGGGAAGTTTCAAATCAGGTAAAAAATAACTCACTAATCCTTGCTGAACATCAAAATTCATTGCAAAATTCTGCCCTCTATATAGCTTTCTTGGTGGTGGCCCAACTAAGATCTTACCTAATCCATTCTCAACCATCCCCGCAAGATCCGCCAAATTATACTTGCCGGAAATTTTTCCATTTACTGCTCCTGGAGCATCAACGGAAATAACCCTACCTCCAGCTTCAATAAATGTTTTTAATTTAGCATTTGGAACTATATACTTCTGTGTCGCGGTCGCAAAATTGATATTATTGGCCTCTACATCCAATGTCAGATCATTAAGAGATGACATCGCCATTTTTCCAACCACCTTCCCACTTACGATCTGATTTCCAGGTTTATTAGTAAAATAATTCATGTTCAGATAGCTAACATCAGCATTTACATCTGTTGCAATTCTTGATGTACTGAAATCAATAAGTCCTTTTATCGTAGCTTTAGCCTGTTCATCATTTACTGTGATTGTTCCATTATATTTTTTGTGATCCAATAAACCGTCCAGATAAAGATTGTTAATTTCTTTATTCATGATCTCAATACTTGAAATCTGAGATTTTGTAGTCAGCCGCATGGTATTAACATCGAAGCTTTGTCCATCGATATCAAATTTCCCTGATATTAGTCCTACTGATTTATTTTTTGTAATGACTGAAGTATTTAGGTCTGTTGCTTCCACATATCCAGAGTACTTTGGCATTGCCGTACTATATCCTGTAAGAGAAAGTTTAGAAATCTTAGCCTGTCCGATTCCCGTCATTAAATTACCATTGGGAATATAGATCTGATCAGGATTCACTCTTGCTGATCCATTGTATTTTAGTTTTCCAAAATCATCTGCAAAGTTCTTCATCTTTTTAGAGATAAATGAAGGCATCATTGCTTTTAGATCTTTATAGGTAAAGTCTGTAGAAAGGTTATTTGTTTCGATCAGGAATTTACCCTTTAAAAGATTATTTACCTTCATGGTCTGAGTCGCAATATTCACGTCAGGATTTCTGATAAGGAAATTTTCAAGGTAAAATTTGTTTAATGGCCCTGTCATTTTCCCAGAAACATTAAAGGGCTTAAAGTTATCCCAATTGGTAACAAAGTAACTGATATCATAACCACTTAGCTGACTTCCCTGATTAAGATTCATATCCCATCTTACCCTATCTGCAAAATCTGCCCATGAACCATTATTAAGATTAAACTTAATATCTCCCTGTAAAAGAGTATGATCTGTATTTAGGGTTAAATCTTTAAGAGAAAGGGATTTATGAGTCAGTGACAATTCAGTGGAGAAAGTATCTACAAAGTGAGATTTTCCCCATCTTGTAGTTACAAAAGATAAGTTATTAATAAGTGCTGAAATGTCAGCTCCATTAACTTTTAAATTAGGGGCTTTCAGGTTAAATTTAGTGGCAGTCAGCCATTTCCCTGCTTCACCAGGTGAATTTTGATTAACAATCGAAACCTTAGAATCTACGATATGTACTCTGGAGTTTAATTGGAAAGCAGGTTTTTTAGGATCTCTTTTCTTTCCATTATCAAACAATTGTGTAAAACGTATGAAGTTGGAAATGCTATCCCCTTTATAAGTGATTACTTTCACATCTGCATTTACCATGGTAAGGGAATTAAAACTCAGCGAGTTACTTTTCCCTGAAATTGCCCCAGCCGCCAGTGACAACCAATCTGAATTGGCACGAAATTCCCGGGCTTTAATAAACTCTAGCCCTTTATAATCTTTAACTCTTAATCCTTTAATAGTAACATTCCCGAAATAATTCACTTCCACACTTTCTGTGGACATTTTTGCTTTGAAATCTTTATTAACGATTTGCAATGCCTGATCAGCTGCCCATTGCTTAGTAACAGGAAGATTTATAATAACTATAACCGCAACAATAAGGGAAAAACCTAACCAGAATAAAATGAGCAGAAGCCTTGCCCACCAGGAATAGCTGGTAACATCTTTAGCAGCCTGCTTACCAAACTCCTGGGCAGTTTCCACAGGATGATGAACGGCATCTGAAGCCAGTTCAGATGCCTCTTTTACGGTTTCTTTTACCTTCTCCTCTACATTTTCTACAGTCTTTTGTACCTGATCACTTAAGTTTTCAGTTACAGATTTTTTATTCTCATTTTCGTTATTATTCTCTAACTTTGCCATTATTATGAGCGAGTCTATAATTTTAGGTATCGAATCGTCTTGTGACGACACATCAGCAGCTATCATCAAGGGGAATACTATTCTCTCTAATATTGCTGCAAATCAGGCAATTCACAAAGAATATGGTGGTGTTGTTCCTGAATTAGCTTCAAGAGCCCATCAGCAAAACATCATTCCCGTTGTTGAAAAATCTCTCACCAAAGCAAATATACAACAAAATGCGATTTCTGCTATAGGATTTACACGCGGACCAGGACTTTTGGGTTCCCTCCTTGTGGGTACTTCTTTTGCTAAATCTCTGGCTATGAGTTTAGATGTTCCATTAATAGAGGTAAACCATCTCCAGGCACACATTTTAGCGCATTTTATTGACGATGCAAATCCTATGCCGCCAAAATTCCCATTTTTATGCCTTACTGTGAGTGGTGGTCATACCATGATCGTGTTAGTAAAAGATTATTTCGACATGGAAATTATGGGCAAAACAATAGATGATGCAGCTGGTGAAGCTTTTGATAAAATTGGAAAAATATTTGATCTTGACTACCCGGCGGGTCCTATTATTGATAGGTTGGCTAAAGAAGGAAATCCCGATGCTTTTAAATTTAATAAACCTAAACTGGAAGACTACAATTATTCTTTTAGCGGGATAAAAACTTCAGTATTATATTTCATTCAGAAAGAAGTAAAAAAGAATCCTGATTTTATTAGAGAAAACCTCAACGATTTATGTGCTTCGGTTCAAAAGGCCATTATTGAAATTTTAATGAATAAACTTGAAAAAGCAGCAAAAGAGCTGAATGTCGATGAAGTTGCTATCGCAGGCGGTGTTTCTGCCAATTCAGCATTAAGAGAAGCAATGCAGGTAAATCAGGGAAAACTAGGCTGGAATATTTACATCCCAAAATTTGAATACACTACAGATAATGCTGCAATGATCGCGATGGTAGCGCAGTTAAAATTTGAAAGAGGAGAATTTACTGACTTAAGAACAAGTGCTATTTCGAAATATGACCTATAAAAAGGTACATCATTAATTTATCGATTCACATAAAAGAAGAACTGCCATGAAAATTATGGCTCATACTAATAAGGTCCTTCATGGAAATCGAATAATAGCAAATCATATTTTTTTAAATATCGCTTTTGGTTTAACAATAGAGGTAATTGGGTCTTTAATTCTTTAAACCAATCTGGAATTTTAAATAATGAAGATTAAATTAATTGAGGGATCAATCAAAAATCTTAGTTTATTAATTTACAGTTCAACGATTTAACAATTTGGCAAAAAATGAAATTATTTTACGGACATATAGAAGATCATAAAGTAACTATCAATGATGAAGAACAGCAACATATTGTGAAAGTTCTTCGGATGAGAAATGGAGAAGAAATTCATGTAACTGATGGCAAGGGAAATCTGGCTTCCGGAAAATTGGTTTTAGAGGGTAAAAAAGCTATTCTTAATGTTTCTGAAATTAAAAATTATATCCCGGATTTTAATCCTAAACTTCATATTGCAATTGCACCCACCAAAAATATTGATCGAATTGAATTTTTCGTAGAAAAAGCTGTAGAAATGGGTATTTCCGAAATTACATTTTTGATCACAGAAAAAACAGAACGTAAAAACATTAATATTGATAAGATAAGAAAACAAAGTATTGCCGCGTCTAAGCAAAGCCTGAGGTTTCATTTTCCCATTGTAAATGATCCTGTAAAGTTTTCAGATTTTATTAAAAACATAGATCCGAAAAATACTTTTGTTGCTCATTGTCATGAAAACCTGGAAAGAATTGAGCTTAATAATATCCCAAAACTAGATCACTACACCTTCTTTATTGGTCCTGAAGGGGATTTTTCTGAAAAAGAAATTCAAAATTTAGCAGAAAATAAAGTAAAAGCGGTATCTCTAGGAAACCAACGACTTAGAACGGAAACAGCAGGTATATTTGTAACATCCTGGAATTATCTCAATCTGAATCCCAACACAAATAGCTAACCTCTTAAAATCATCGCTTTAAGTATTGCTCTAGAATTTGATGACCACTTCTAATGGAATTAACTGTCCAGCGTATCTTCATCTCCAAAAGCTTTTGTTCATTAAGTTTATAATCTATACCAGATCTAAGGAGTTTCTGTTTCAATTCATACATACAGATTCCCGCAGCAACTGAAACATTAAAACTTTTTGTAAAGCCATACATTGGAATAGCCAGTGTTTCATCCGCAAAGTCCAGTACCTCTTCTGAAACTCCTTCCAGTTCGGTTCCAAAAACCAAGGCAATAGGCCCTGTGATCTGATAATCAGGAAGCATTACGGCATTTTTTTCCGGTGAAACAGCTAAGATTTTATACCCGTTATTTTTGATTTCCTTGAGAGACGAAATATTTTTTGGCATTTTTTGTACCTCAACCCAGGTTTCAGCTCCTTTAGTCACTGTAAGATTGGGATTAAAAACATTCTCCTCTTCCATCGCTACAACTTTATGAAACCCACATGCTTCAACAGATCTTACGATTGCTGCTGCGTTTCTGAATTGATAGATATCTTCCATCACAGGAAGCACAAAATCAGAGCTATCCTGGGAAAAGTGTTCAATCTTCCGTAATCTTTCCTCTGTTAAGAACTGTTTTAAATACTCAAAAGTTTGTGCTAAATCTTTCATCTGCATTAGTCTTTTCTTTTTTTATAGCCTGATGTAACGCTAACAATTATAACCTGATTTTTATAAAATTTTTCCATAAGCCTTTCATTCATTTTCAAATCTTTGCAAATTAACGTAATTTTGAGATTATAAACCTGAGCAAGATTCAACTTCTTAATAAAAAGTATACATGAAACGAAAAGTTCTGTTGATATATACCGGTGGTACGATTGGTATGGAGAAAGATTATGAAACCGGAAGTCTCCGAGCGTTTGATTTTGGCAATATCTTCGAAAAGATGCCTGAAATGAAACTAATGGAATGTGAAGTTTTCGTGCATCCCTTTGCAAAACCACTGGATTCTTCAGATATGGGACCGGAAGAATGGAAAATTATCGCTCATTATATCCATAAGAACTATGATAACTATGACGGCTTTTTAGTTCTTCACGGCACAGACACCATGTCCTATACAGCTTCAGCTTTAAGTTTTATGTTAAAGGGATTGAAAAAACCCGTTATTTTTACGGGATCACAGTTGCCGATAGGGGATCTAAGAACTGATGCTAAGGAAAATCTTTTAACAAGCCTGTATTATGCCAGTTTATATGAAAATGATGAAGCCGTTATTCAGGAGGTTGCTATCTACTTTGAATATAAATTATTAAGAGGAAACAGAACTTTAAAATATTCTGCCGAATATTTTGATGCTTATGCTAGTCCAAATTATCCTATACTTGGACAATCTGGGGTTCATCTTAACATTGTAAAAGACAGCTTATACCGCTGTGATCCCGATGTAGAATTTCATGTTGATGATCATATTTCTGAAGATATCTTATTCTGGAGGATTTTTCCAGGAATGCACTTAAGTCATTTCAAGGAAATCCCTAAAATGAAAGTTTTGATCCTTCAGGTTTTCGGATCAGGAACCATTTTTAGCAGCGAAAAAACACAAGAAACATTACAGGAAATCCGGAACAACGGAACTGAAATCGTTGTGGTAAGTCAATGTATTTCAGGAGGTATTTCATTTGGCAAATATGAAAACAGTAATATTTTCTCAAGAATAGGTGCTATTAGTGGAAAAGATATGACAGCAGAAACTGCCATTACAAAAGCCATGCACCTAGTTGATAACCCAAAATATTCCGGGAACTTTGCTGATAATTTTTCTAAAAGCTTATGTGGAGAAATTACAGACTAATCGCTTTAATTATTTGTTAATTCAAGAAAATACACTACTTTTGCAATCTCGAAATAGAGAGGTGTCCGAGTGGTTGAAGGAGCTACCCTGGAAAGGTAGTATACGGGTAACTGTATCGAGGGTTCGAATCCCTTCCTCTCTGCAAAACAATTGATAATCAATTAAAACATTTACACCCAATAAGTTGGGTGTTTTTTTTTGAATCATTTATGAATATTATTTTTATTTAGATCATGATTCATGAGGTATAATGATCAAGAAAAAGTATTATAATAAAAAAAACGACTTCTACAGTAGAAGTCGTTTTTTTATATTTTTCTGAAAATCCTGAAAGATTATTTTTTCAGATCTGCTTTTACATCTTTATAACCATCTGCTACTGCATCTGCGCCTTTTACAGCGGTCTTTTTAACATTTTTTGCACCTTTGGTTGCCGTTTTGCCAACCCATTTCGTGCTTTTTTTAACACCTTTTTTCGTAGCTTTTGCCCCTTTTTTAGTTTTATCTCCAACCCATTCAGCACCATCTTTCACTCCTTCTCCTGTTGCTTTCGCTCCTTTTTCAATTGCAGTACCAACATTTTTTACTTCTTGTTTTACAGTTTCCTGAGCATTAACAGCTGTGGCAAATAATCCAAAAGCTAATAAGGCAAATAATTTCTTTTTCATATTTTTATTTTTAAAATTAACCTGATAAATATAACATAAAGCAAGCCAAATGTATATAATCCTAAAAAGATTAATGAAAATAATTTAATCAAATTGAAAAAATAACCTACGACAAACAGAGTTTACTCAGATTGGGAATACAGAATTTTATCTGTCGGAACTACTGATAGAAAATATGAAATTGAACTTTTAACTTCAGCCTGCCTGACGCAAATCATATCGGAATTACGAATACAATTGTAATATCCAATTTTCATGTTCCTTTCTTTCTGAAAAAAAATAAAGCAATGAAAACCAATGCTTTATTTTTCTATTTTAATATAATAAATTTATTGATACTTAATCAATCTTACAAACGACTAACAGTCAATTGATATGTTTTTGCTACATTTCCATTATTAGTAATGGTATAAGAGTCAACTGTCGGCTTCATAACCGTAAAGTCAAATTGCGTTCCTATTCCTCCATCAGCACAATTGGTTACGTTGGCAAAAGTTACAGTCCACGTTCCTGAAGTATTTGCTGAAGGTGCAATAGGAGCAATCGCAGGATTTCCTATTTTGTCTCTTGCTACTCCAGAGATGTAACCTAAGGATAAGCCATTATATGCAAAACTGGTTATCATTGCCCTGGCACATCCGTTTGTTGATTTTACAATAAAAAGACCACTTGCAATATTAACTGTAGCGGGTACAGTAACTGTTGCACTTGCACCAGGTGCCACTGTTACACTTTCACTGTAGCTGTACGACGTCGCAACCACATCACTAGTAGTTAAATCTCTTGTCAGTATATCATAGCTCGCAGGAACCTGTCTAACAAGATTTCGAATTCTGAGACTTTGATTTTTGGCGTCTACATCCAATGATCTTTGAGGATTAGCATTTCCGACACCGACATTTCCGGAGGCCGTCACTACAAAATCATTTGCTTCTTGAGCAGCCGTTGGTGCACCGGTAACGGCATTGTCTTTTGCACCATCTACATGTAAAACAGCCTGAGGATTAGTTGTCCCAATTCCAACCTGTGAATAATAAGATACAGATAAACATAGACAGTAAAAAATAATTGATTTTTTCATAATTTGATTGGTATTTAAGATTAATATATATAATAATTTAATTACAAATAATCTTACTCGAGAAAAAACAAATTTTAGTACAACCTAATTCAACCGCTAGATATTCTTAATAAGAATATTATCAATCATATACTCAAAGATATAAAAAAAACATCTCAAATGTATTATTAGAATCGTTAAAAAGTTAATTAACAGGCTAATAGAAATTCCACCAATCTTTCATGGTTTAATAAGATCTTTTTAATCAAATTCATAAAATTTAATTAAATTGTACATAAGAATAATTACAATTCATGATTTTACAAAAATTAACTGTATTAACCTTTATGGTTATTAATATAATTGCGGCGGCACAGAACAATAAGAAAGAGATGTCAAAGCTTATTCGAAATGAATTTGAATTTGCTGAAAAGCAATATAAATATTTGATAAAATCTGTCCCTCCAGATAAAATGCCCCAATCTTATAATGCTTCTTCGAATAAAATTACGACCAGAGATATTACCTGGTGGTGTTCAGGATTTTATCCGGGTTCATTATGGATGATCTATGAACAGACTAATGATCCAGAGATAAAAAAAGAAGCGGAAAGAACTTTAAAAATAATCGAACCTAATAAAACATTTACCCGCGATCATGATTTGGGGTTTATGATGTTCAGTAGTTTTGGCAATGCATACAGAATTACTAAAGATCCTGCTTATAAAGAAGTGATCTTAACATCTGCGGAGTCTTTATCTACAAGGTTTAAACCTGGAATGCAGGCTATCTTGTCTTGGGATAAAATGGCAGATTTCAAAGGACCAGTGATCATTGATAATATGATGAATCTGGAACTGCTGATGTGGGCTGCCAAAAATGGAGGTAATAAAAAAACTGAAGAAATAGCTATTACTCATGCTAATACAACGATAAAAAACCATTTCCGTCCTGATTACAGTTCATATCATGTTATCGATTATGATGTAAATACGGGTAAGGTTTTAGGGAAAAAAACTTTTCAGGGTTATTCAGATTCTTCCGCCTGGGCACGAGGGCAAGGATGGGCTCTATATGGTTATACGATGATGTATCGATTTACAAAAAATGAAAAATATTTAAACCAGGCTCGTCATATTGCAAAATTTATTCTGAACAATCCTACTCTTCCAGAGGATAAAATTCCATATTGGGATTTCAACGATCCAAAAATTCCAGAAGTTCCCCGCGATGCTTCTGCTGGTGCTATCATAGCCTCGGCACTTTTGGAGTTAGGTCAATATGTAGAAAAAGATGAAAGAGCAAACTATGCAGATGCAGCCCGCCAAATGATAGTGAGTTTATCTGGAGATAAGTACCGTTCACAATTAGGCGAGAATGGTGGTTTTCTTCTAAAGCACAGCACAGGAGGCTTACCTCTTAATTCAGAGATTGATGTTCCGCTAATTTATGCAGATTATTATTTTCTGGAAGCTTTGAAAAGATATAAAGACTGGTATCTACAATAAATTCATTTTTAATGAAAGCAATACAATGGGTTATAGTAATGGTAGGCATAGGATCATTGGTTCATGCACAACAATCTACAATACTATTGAAACTACAGCTTAAAAACAGCCTCGATCTTCAGCGTAATACACAGTCAATAGAAATCCCGTTGAAAAAGGTTAAACTTCTTATTGGTAAAACTTTCAGGATCAAAGAAACGTCTACAGGTAAGGAAATACCTTATCAATGGCTCAAGAACGGTGATCTTCTTGTTCAGGGTGATTTTACAGCTAAAGAAACCAAAAAAATAGAATTCTCTCAAACGCCATCACAATCCTTAAGCAATGTGGTGTACGGAAGATTTATACCTGAACGTTTAGGAGATTTCGCCTGGGAAAATGATAAGATCGCCTTCCGTATGTATGGTAAAGAATTGGAAAAAGTTCCTGAACAAAATGGATGGGGAATGGACGCATGGGCTAAAAGAACCGACCGAATGGTAATCAATGAATGGTACAAATTAAATAATTATCATGAGGATAATGGAGATGGTTTAGATTTTTTTCAGGTTGGAAAAACCTTAGGAGCCGGAGACATTTTACCTTACATCAGTGGAGAGTTTGTTTATCTTGGAAATTATACTTCATACAAAATTCTGGAGGAAGGACCTCTACGTTTTACTTTTGAGCTTACCTATCCTCAAGTAGAAAAAGGTGGTTACGAAATTTCTGTTGTCAAAAGAATTAGTCTCGATGCAGGCTCTCAACTTAACAAGTCTGTAGCTACCTACCACTTTTCAGGCAGACAAACGCTTCCTGTTTTCGCTGGAATTGTTCATTGGGATGGCAAAGGTGAAAAGGTAGCAGACCAGAATAATCATTTAGCTGCTTACTGGCCTGAGAATTCAAAAAACGGGATTGTAGGAACAGGGATGCTTTTTCCTTACGCTAACTATTATATTGTAGATAAGAATAAACATTTAGGATCAGAAATTATTTTGAGTAATAAACAATCTGTGACCTTTTACGCAGGAGCCGCATGGGATAAAGCAGGAGAAATTACTTCCGCTAAGGATTGGGAAAAATATCTTCAGGAGTTTTACCTAAAACTTAAATATCCAATACAGGTTTCCAAATAATAAAACAAAATCCTGATCAATTGATCAGGATCTGTCTGTTTGAATAATATGAGATATTGTTCAAACCATAATTGAGTTATAATGAATGTTTTGGTGTCGTTTGTCATACTAATTACACATGGTAAGAAACTGATGGCTCATCTGTACTTTGAATCTGGCATCTGATTTTAACTTACTATAAATCGTAGCTTCTATAGCCTGTACAGCTTTTAGTTTCTGATCAATGAAATTAGCAATCTGTACCACAGAGAAAATAAAATCTCTATATACTGCAATATTAACCGTTTGTCCGTAACAAGGTAAATAAGCCTTTAAAAAGGGAATTGTCTGCTGATGGAGGTTATAATTCACACAATAACCGGCTCCTTCTTTAGAAGTAATAATTTCATAATTATTAATATAATCAAGAACATTTTCTTCTTTTGGAGAAATCGATTTTTTTGTAAAATGACGATTAACTTTATCCAGAATATGTTGGGCATATTCCATCATCGTAATTGTTTTCCATTCAAAAACATGATTGATATTGTTTTTACTGTTCTTCTTTTCTTTTCCATTTTCACAACTGGTACAAAAGGAAAGACCAATCTTTTCATAATATGGAAAAAAACAATCTTTGATCTGAATGGAAGCATCAGTCTGAACTCTGTCATTTCCAAAATTATAATACAAATAAGGACGATACATATCTGTGAAGCTTTTCAGAAAATCAATTTCACTGGTATTGTGATACTCTTCAAACCATTTTTCAAGGTTATCGTAATAATGACTTTCAAACTCTTTATAACTTAAGTAAAACGGCAATTCCATAGCTTTATATTTTGGTGAGACAAAGCTATTTCAGTAATGCGACAAAACTTGACGTGTTATTATTAATTTAAAAAAATTAATTAGTGAAAAATGAGAAGATGAAACTATTTATTTGTCATAGTTTTTCATAATATACTCAAAGTACTGAATCATTTTCATATAATTTTCTATGCTTATATATTCGTTGGTACTGTGAATACTCTGCTTTTCTGCATCAGTGATCTTTATTGGCATGAATCTATAGACATTCTTACTAACGATCTGATATTTATAAGCATCCGTTCCGGCCATTGTGAGATATGGTGTGGTAATAGCATTCGGGTAAATCTGCTTAATACCTTCTTGAATTAGTTGATAGGCTTTAACATTTGTAGGCGACACAGCAGAAGCTTCCCTTGTATTATCAATCTCCTCTACTTCAACATCAAAACCTTTTGTAGCTTTTTTAATATGATCCCTGATGTCTTTAACGGAGTCTCCTGAAAGAAGTCTGAAATTAACAACAAATTCAACTTCCGGAGAAAGTACATTCGTTCCATCACTACCTTTCATCATGGTAAGAGCTGTTGTAGAGCGAATTAAAGCATTCGTAGAATTATTCTTGGCAAGTTGGGAAAGTAATACCGATTTTAAAAGCCATTGATTGGAAATAGCAAGTCTATTTACAAAAGGCATTGTTCCACCAATATTATCAAAAAATTCCTTTATTAAAGGAGTAATCATGGGTTTCATCTGATCTTCTTCCAACCTCTGCATAATAACCGCCGCTTTACCAATAGCACTTTGCATAGTAGGCATGGAAGAATGGCCGCCTAAACCTTTTACCTTTATTTTTGCAGAGAGAAATCCTTTTTCAGCGCATCCCACTACCGCTACATCAGAATCTATTCCTTTAATACTTCCTTTCTGTAATATTAAACCTCCTTCATCATAGACGGCATCAAACTTCAATCCTTTTTCTTTAAAGTGTTTGGCAATCTGCTTTGCTCCCTTTCTTCCTCCAACTTCTTCATCAAATCCCAAAGCCAGATAAATATCCCGTTGTGGAAGTGCCCCGCTTTTAATCATGTTGGTAAGAGATTCCATCAAAGAAAATAACATTCCCTTCATATCTATCGCACCTCTTCCATAGATCCTCCCATCAGCAACTGCTCCCGAAAAAGGTGCATAATCCCAATCTTCCGATACTTTTGTTACCGCAGGTAAAGCCTTATCATTAGGCCTGAAAATATCTTGTGCATTATTTTTGATGTCAGCGTCTCCGGGAGGAACGACATCCATATGTGATAAAAAAAGAATAGGTTCAAGATCTGGTTTACTCCCTTTTAACTTAAAAACCAATCCATATTTATTCACTTCATAGTTTTCTGTATTCTGATATACTAAAGGATAAGATTTTTTCAGATATTCTTTAAACTGATCAAATGGTGCATAATTGAAAACATCCAAATCACCTGCTGATACAGTTGGAACTTTTATTCCGCCTGAAAGCCTTTGGATTGCAGAATCATTTTTCACCCATTTTACTTCAGCAACTGTGGTTGTATTATTTTTCTTAAATGGATAGGTAAAAGTTTTAATCAGAAGTATTGCTACCAAAATAATTACAATACTTAAAATTGCTAAAAAGAATTTTTTCATGATAATTTGGTTTTGTGATGGCTTTCCAATAAATATAACAAAGATATTTCTATTAAAAAAACTTAGAATACAAGACCAACCTTCAATGACGTTCGAATAATAAATATTTAAATAGGATTAAAAGCCGAAAAATTATTCTTGTTATCAAGTTCCTGTCTCCTTTTCCTGATAAAATCTGTTGGACGAATTCCATTAATTTCATAAAACAAATCTGAAAAATTTTGTCTGGAAGCTATACCACATTCTTTAGCTAACGTTTCAATTCTATATTTAAGATATTCTTTATTTTCAAATAGCTGTCTGGTTATATAATTGATCCTAAGCTCACTTAAATACTTATTGAAATTCATCCCCTTGCAATCATTAATCACCTGTGAAAGGTAGTTGGAATTGGTTCCCATTTGGCCGGCAAGTTTATTAATAGTAAGCCCTTTCTGAGTATATTCCTTCTTGTCTTCAAAAATTTTTAATTTTCGAAGTAATTCTTCTACTTTGTTTTCATCTAATCCTGTTTTTTTCTCTTCTGTCTCTATAGGCACAAGAGATTTCTCAAAAATCAAATTCTGTTGTAGGCTAAATTTTTCTTCTAAAATAATATATTTTCGTTGTATATCCTTTTCTCTTCTGTACCTTATAATCAATAAAATTGCAAGCAGAACAGCCAATAAAATCAGGCCAACAATAATAGATCTTCCCCATGAGTTCGCCTTCTCTAATTTACTCTTTTCTTCAAGCAGCGTTTTTGTATCAAACTCTTTATGGATCTTGTTTGATAAGTAAATAAAATCTCTTGAGATAATACTGTCCGCTTTTAAAAGCTGGCTGGTAAAATATAATTGTTGTCCCTGATCTCCTTCTTTTTTATAATGCTTGATCAATATCTCATAATTCTCTCTGAGTTCAGGAAGGATAAACTGATGCTTTTGAAAAATTGAATCTACTTTTTTGAAATATGAAATTGACTCTGCATTATTTTTTAACCCTGCATAACTTTTACCAACGTAAAAATAATCTACAGAAAGTCTGGCAAAATCTCCACTTTTCTTAATCGGAGGAATTGATTCTTTTAAGTATTCTGTTGCGGCTAAATATTCGCTGTCATCATATTCTAAAATCCCCTTAGAAAGTAGGAAGTAGCCTTTTTCCTGTTCATAATCACTATCACTGCCTGCTTCTTCAAGTCCTGTCTCAATTGCTAAGGTTGCCTGATCTGGCTTTTTTAGGTTACGATAACAAATAATCAGCTGATGAAGACTATTAAGATAACCTTTCTTATTGTTATAAACTTCGTTGGGATGTAAACCCGATTTGGATTTAGGATTATAATAATCAATGCATTGCTCAAACAATTTTGAGGCTTCTTCGTAATATCCCAAATAACTTTTTACAACCCCAATATGATATAAATTCTGATATTTTAAAAAATCGTTCTTTGTATTTTTAGAATACTCATAGGCTTTAAGGTATTCATTAAGTGCTGCCTGAAATCTCTTGTAGTGATAATAATATACCACACCCTTTTCCAGATACGCCGTGCTAATCAGATCCCTATCTCCTGATAGCTTCGCTGCCCATATTGTACTATCTGCGTAGATAAG
Source organism: Chryseobacterium sp. FW101-FHT12H09 (assembly GCF_058790395.1). Lineage (NCBI taxonomy): Bacteria > Pseudomonadati > Bacteroidota > Flavobacteriia > Flavobacteriales > Weeksellaceae > Chryseobacterium > Chryseobacterium sp. FW101-FHT12H09. The sequence goes on from NZ_JBYTCP010000005.1 coordinate 169,573, forward strand.
CTTTTTCTCATTGGAAGAAGCATAAAATACACCGTCTTTATATCCCTGAACTAGCTTATCATAATTCTTCTCTCTTTTCGCTTTATTAATATAAGGTTGAATAAATGGAAATGCTTCCGTATTATTTTCTTCGAAATTTTCGTATTTAACTCTCAACTTATAATAATGGCTGTACCCTTCTTGGGAAAAGAAAAGTTTAAAAATTACTAAAAAGATTATAAAAAGTAGCTTTTTGATCACATTGAATGATTAATGGTGCCTATATAGTAATCAAAAATACACAAAATCATTTAAATCTTATCAAACATTCATGAATTAATACCTTCCATTCTAAAATCAAAAAACAAACATACAATAGGCTGTATATCAACTATTTATAATTGTCCTTATTTACGAATTAGGACGTCTTAATTGCCGAATAGAGACAACAAGTACTTTTTTATGTCATTTTATGCATATAATTTCGAACTCAGAATTCTGAATGATAAACCTGGCCGGGATAACCTTTTAACTCTGAAATATTATGAAAAAGATTATCTCATTAAAAACATTTCCACTACTAATCGTAATAGCAATGACATTAGGTGCTTGCAGACAGGATGATGAAAATGATTTTCAAAAGGCAAAAACAAGTGTTATTGACAGTAAAATAACGAACACTAATCAATTAAAAACGACCAATGATGAGAATCTGAAAGAAACAGATCCACCCGTAAAGAATGGAACTCATTGGAAAGCCCAACAGTAATACAAATAAGGTATTCTGGGATTACTAAGAACTAACAACCATGTTTATATATAATTTAGTTGCTATATGCAGGTAAATTGCAAAGGACTCAGTTTAATTACCGAGTCCTTTTTCTATACTTAAAGTTATCAGAAAACTGGCTTATTCAATTGCAGAGCAAAAAAAGAGACTGTCTTTCGACAGTCTCCTTCTATTAAAAAAACATTAAGGATTTATAATCACTTCCAGCCTCCGCCTAAGCTCTTATAAATATCAACAACTGTACTCAGCTGTTTTTCTTTAGCTTCTACCAATTCCATTTTGGCATCCAAAGCGTCTCTTTGATTTAAAAGTACCTCAAGGTAGTCTGCTCTTGAATTTCTGAATAATTGATTGGCAATATCGATTGACTGATCTAAAGCCTGTGTTTCCTCAGATTTCAGCTTATAATATTGGTCTATATTTTTAACCTTCGACATTAAGTTTGCAACATCCAGATAAGCATTTAGAATGGTTTTATCGTACTCATATAATGCCTGGATCTGTTTTGCATCGGCCGTCTGAAAATTAGCTTTAATCGCAGTTTTATTAATCAGAGGTCCCGCTACTTCACCTACTAGATTATAGGCAATAGATTCTGGCATTTTCACGAGATATGATGGCTTGAATGCCTCCAATCCCAATGTTGCAGAAATTTCCAAAGAAGGATAAAATTCCTTTCTTGCTGCCTCTACATCTAATTTCGCAGATTTTAATTCCAGTTCAGCTTGTTTTATATCCGGGCGATTTGCTAATAACTGCGCAGGAATACCTGTATAAACTGTTTGCGGAATTGTTGACATAAAGCTTTCTTTTGTTCTCACAATCGGCTGTGGGAATCTTCCTAAAAGTGCATTGATCCCATTTTCTTTTTCGGTGATCTGTTGACGGATTGTATACTCTGTTGCTTTGGATTTAGCCAGTTCGGCTTCAAATTTCTTTACCGCTAATTCCGTAGCCGCTGCCGCTTGTTTCTGTATTTTAGAGATCTCTAAGGCTTTCTCCTGAAGCTTAATATACTGTTGAATAATATCCAACTGGTTATCAAGAGACAACAACTCGTAATAATTATCAGCTACTTCCTCAATAAGGTTCGAAAGAATAAAATTCTTTCCTTCAACTGTAGATAAATAGTGGGCAACTGCCGATTCTTTCTCAGTTCTCAATTTTTTCCAGATATCAATTTCCCAGTTAGCCATTAATCCACCTTCAAAATTCCCCAATGGATCCGGCATTTCTCGACCTGGTTCAATCTCTGTGGTAGCATCACCAGCTCCTTCACTGGTATAACGACCGGATTTTTTCACTCCAGCTCCTATTGTGGCTGCCACAGTTGGGCTTAGCTTTCCTTTTTTATAAAGGACTCCGCTTTTTGCAATTTCAATTTCCTGTAAAGTAATCAATAGTTCCTGATTATTTTTCAGGGCAGTTTCTATTAAGCTTACTAAGTTTGAATCTGTAAAAAACTGTCTCCAGGGTGTTGTTCCGCTATTGGAATTAGCATCCTGCTGCTCGTTTTCTCCAAAATTCTGAGGTACATTTTCTTTTACCTCGTCTTTTATAACGGTCGCCATTGGAGCTTTACAACTTGCTACAACAAGTGATAATGCAATGGCTGTAAGAATTGATTTAATCTTCAAATTTTCCATCATGTTCATAAGGTTCAGTTTGTTCTGTTAAAGGATTCTCTTCTTCATATCTTGCCAGTCTGGATTTTTCAGCTATCGTTCCGAAGATGTAATACAATCCAGGAATGATCATTAGTCCGAAAATAGTTCCTATAAGCATTCCTCCAGCCGCAGCTGTTCCAATGGTTCTGTTTCCTACAGCTCCAGGACCCGTTGCCATTACCAATGGAATAAGTCCGGCAATAAATGCAAATGAGGTCATTAAAATAGGACGGAAACGGATTGTAGCTCCTTCAATTGCTGCTTTCATTACAGGAATGCCTTCTTCTGCTTTCTTCTGTACGGCAAACTCAACAATCAACACAGCATTCTTTCCTAATAGTCCGATTAACATTACCATTGCCACCTGAGCATAGATGTTGTTTTCTAATCCTAAAAGTTTAAGGCATAAAAATGCGCCAAAAATACCTGTAGGAAGAGAAAGAATTACCGGTAACGGAAGTATAAAACTCTCATATTGTGCGGAAAGGATCAGATAGACAAAGCCTAAACACACCAAAAAGATAAATACAGCTTCATTTCCACGGCTAACTTCATCTTTGGAAATACCAGCCCAGTCGATACCAAATCCTCTAGGGAGCGTCTTATCAGCAACTTCCTGAATTGCTTTGATCGCCTGACCACTACTATAACCAGGAGCAGGAGTTCCACTTACCTCGGAAGAATTATACATATTATGTCTTGTGATCTCTGATAGACCATATACTTTTTCAAGCCTCATGAAATCAGAATAAGGCACCATTTGTTCTTTATCATTTTTAACGTATAATTTCAAAAGATCACTCGGTAAAGCACGATATTGCGGACCTGCCTGAACAATTACTTTATAAGGTCTGTCAAAGCGGATGAAACTCGTTTCATAATTCGAACCAATCAATGTCGACAGGTTGTCCATAGCACTCGCAATAGTTACACCTTTCTGTTCTGCCAGATCGTTATCAACTTTCAGCATATACTGAGGGAAACTTGCAGAGTAAAAAGTAAATGCTGATCCCAGTTCAGGTCGTTTTTTTAATTCCCTTACAAAATCGTTACTTACCTGTTCCATTTTATGATAATCCCCACTTCCAGCTTTATCCAGTAATCGAAGTTCGAAACCACCTGCGGCACCATATCCCGGAATAGACGGTGGCTGGAAAAATTCAATATTAGCACCAGGAATATTTTTAGCCTTTTCTTCAAGCTTTTCAATAATTTCCGCAGCAGATTCTTTACGATCTTCCCAACTTTTTAAATTGATCAAACAAGTTCCTGAATTCGACCCCGTACCCTCCGTAAGGATTTCATAACCTGCCAGAGAAGAAACTGACTGTACGCCATCAATATCCTCTGATTCTTTTAACAGTTCTTTTGCTATCTGATTCGTTCTCTCTAAAGTAGATCCTGGAGGTGTCTGAATAATTGCATAGATCATTCCCTGATCTTCACTTGGAATAAATCCTGAAGGAAGCGAATTACTTAGAAAGAAAGTACATAAACAAAAAGCCAATAACAGAGGTAATGTAAACATCTTTTTAGTCACTGTTTTATTCAGCAGCTTTTCATATTTCCCAGCACCCTTAGTAAATACACCATTGAATTTATCTAAAAATATTGTGATCAGATTTCTCTTTTTAGCTTTCCCGTGATTATTCTTTAATATTAAAGCACATAATGCGGGAGTCAATGTCAAGGCTACAATTCCTGAAAGGATAATTGCTGAAGCCATCGTGATCGAAAACTGACGGTAGAAAACACCAACCGGGCCAGACATAAAGGCAATAGGGATGAAAACGGATGCCATTACTAAAGTAATTGCGATAATTGCACCACTGATCTCATGCATTGCTTCTTCTGTTGCTTTTAGTGGAGAAAGTCCTTTCTCTTCCATTTTAGCATGGACAGCTTCAATTACTACAATTGCATCATCGACGACGACCCCGATCGCCATAACTAAAGCAAAGAGCGAGATCATATTTAATGTAATTCCAAAAGCGGACATTACAGCAAATGTTCCAACCAATGAAACAGGAACTGCTAAAGCTGGAATTAAAGTTGAACGCCAATCTCCTAAAAACAGGAATACCACAATTGCTACCAAAATAAATGCTTCGAATAAAGTATGCACGACCTTTTCAATAGAGGCATCCAGGAATCTTGAAACATCATAACTGATATCATAATGCATCCCTTTTGGAAAAGAGTTTTTCTGAAGGTCAGCCATCAAAGTTTTTACATTCTTAATAACGTCACTTGCATTTGAACCATAAGATTGTTTTACAGTAATCGCCGCAGAAGGTTTCCCATTTAATGTTGAATAAATATCATACATTGAACTACCAAACTCGATATCGGCAACATCTTTTAATCTTACAAATTCTCCAGCTGACTTAGCCTTTAGAATGATATTACCATAATCCTTTTCATTACTAAAACGACCAGGATATTTTAGGATATATTCGAATGATTGAGAACGTTTTCCGGAGCTCTCTCCTGTTTTACCTGGAGAGGCTTCTAAGCTTTGCTCATTTAAAGCTTCCATTACTTCATCTGCCGAAATATTGTAGGCTGTTAATCTGTCTGGTTTTAACCAAACACGCATTGCATATTCACGGGTTCCAAGAATATCTGCAAATCCAACTCCACTTACCCTTCTCAATTCAGACATTACATTAATATCTGCATAGTTGAACAGGAATTTCTGATCGGCCTTTGGATCATCACTGTATAAATTAATATACATCAACATGTTTGGTTCTTCACGGGTAATTTTCACCCCTTCACGAACTACCAGCGGAGGTAATTTATTAACCACCGAAGACACACGGTTTTGAACGTTTACAGCAGCAACATTGGGATCAGTACCCAAGTCAAATACAATTTGAATAGAGGCTTCACCGTCATTTCCGGCATCTGAAGTCATATACTTCATACCTGGAACACCATTTAAACCTCTTTCTAAAGGAATAACTACAGATTTAATTAACAGTTCATTGTTTGCTCCCGGATATTCCGCTGTAATATTTACTTTGGGTGGAGAGATGGAGGGAAACTGTGTCACGGGCAATTTTACCAATGACAGAACCCCCATAAATACGATAATCAATGAGATTACGATAGACAGAACAGGTCTGCGAATGAATTTCTTAAACATACAACTTCATTTTACGAGTAGACTACTCTGCTTTTAATTTCAATGATTGAATTACTTTTCTAGGGTCCTGGAATTTCACTTTTACTTTTTGATCATCTTTTACTTTTTGAACTCCTTCTAAAAGAAATTTATCTCCTTCCGAAAGTCCAGAAGCAACCACATAAAGATCTGGTAATTCGTAAGCTACTTTTATATTTTTAGATTTCAATACGCCATCTTTCCCTACCACAAATACATATTTCTGATCCTGAATTTCGTACGTTGCTTTTTGCGGAATAATTAGAGCATTTCTAAGGGGCAATGTCATTCTTACTTTTCCAGTTTCTCCATTTCTCAACAATTTATCTGGATTTGGAAACTTGGCACGGAAAGCAATATTTCCTGTCTCATTATCGAATTCCCCTTCAATGGTTTGGATCTCTCCTTTCTGAGGAAGCGCATCCCCATTTGCCATAATTAAAGTTACTTCTTTACTTCCCCTATCAGCAGCATGCATCTGATAGTTCAGGTATTCGGGTTCTGAAACATTAAAATAGGTATAGACATTGGTGTTATCAGACAAGCTTGTCAATAGATCACCTTCATCAATCAAGCTCCCTAACTTCAATGGAATTCTGTTGATAATACCAGAGTAAGGTGCTTTAATATCTGTAAATGATAAATGAATCTGAGCTAATTTCATTTCAGCATTGGCAGCATCTAGTTTAGCTTTTGCCATTGCTTTTTCATTCTTTGAAACAATATTATTATTCGCTAATGTACTGGCATTTCTCAGCTCAATATTAGCTTGCTCTACTTCAGCTTTAGATTTCATTAATTCAGCCTGATATAGCTGAGGCATAATTCGAAACAAGGTCTGTCCTGCGTGAACATACTGACCTTCATCTACATAAATCTTTTCAAGAAATCCTTTTTCCTGTGCACGGATCTCAATGTTTTTTACGGATTGAATCTGAGTAACATAATCCTTATTAATTACTGTATCCATCTTTACCGGAGACGTAATTGGATATGTTGTGACTTCTTCTTTTTCTTCCTTCTTATTATTGCAACTAGCAAATAACAAGAGGGTGCTTAGCGCTATGCCTGAGGCAGCTCTTTTCATAATTTTGAAATTATATAAATCGTTAATGTTTAATAGAATAGAATGGTAATAAAGATTAAACGTTATGATGATTACCAGCAAACACAACGCAGGAGTATTCCGCTCTGATAGGAGAGCAGAAAATAAATCGAAAAATGAATTTTATATTCTAATAGAACATATCAGAATGAATTTTTTTACGGAGGAATAGTTAGAAATAAAACCTTGTATAGCAGGTTTTAGCCGTTTGTAATTAAATAATCCGAAGAAGTATACTAAACTACAGACACTTACGAAAAGTACCACATTTTGCACGGTATCCGAAAATTGGAAATCATCTTCAATCAATTCCAAAGAATTATTTCCGACATTATCCGGCGCTTGCTGAATAGATAATTTCTCGTAGGTCTGATTTAAGCGATTTGCCTTTTTTGGTAAGTGGTGAGAAGTATGATCAGGAAAATGATTTTGTAATGTTTTGACATTGATCTTACTTTCCACTATAAAAAGCAGAAATAAGCTTGTCAAAAAGTATACAATATAGGTTCTCATTTTGAAGTGGCAAAGGTAAGCTTAGATTTGAATATTATTATACAGATTAACAAAATTTAACTCACCTTGAAAAATTCTGAATCCAAATTATTACAAAAATATAAAACTAAAGATTTAAGATTTAAAAAGACTTTACACCTTCTTCAGGCCATTTATGAATCAAAAAAACAGCATAAAAAAAATTCTTAAATAAAAAAAATATAGTTAAAAAAACAAAAATAGGTTTTTTGAAACCAACATATTTACCCACAATATATATGAATATTTATTTAATTTATTAAAAATTAACAAATATCCCGTAAAAAAATTGTAATTTTACACATTATAAACATCTAACCAATGAAAAACCAAATCACTTATAATTATGAAAAAAATATTTTATCCCATCATTATTGTTCTGGCTGTTGTATCAGTAACAGCGTGTAAAAGTTCGGCAAAAGATGAACCCGAAATTACAGCAACCCATCCTGTGGAAACGGATGAAATAACCAAAGATGTTTTTACAGACAGCTATGGAGACAAAATAGAAGTTGCTATTAATAATACAGAAAATACGGTAGTTGTTCATTTGAACGGTAAATCTTATGAGCTTAAGAAAAACAAAGATTTACCAGATTATACTGCATCCAATTCAGAATACCAATACTCAAATATCAGAGGCAATATCACTTTCCTGAAAAGAAATGTTGACATGGTTTTATTTCATCATAAGCAAGACAAAAAAGACTCTGGATCCAGCAAAATGGCTTCTTACTAATTAACCTTAAATCTTAGGTGTTTAAATAAAAACAATAACTATGAAAAAATTACATTATTACTTATTGACACTTTTTACATTTGCCCTTATTATAGGTTGTACAAGTAAGACCGTACAACAAAGCAATAGTGACATTACTGGAAAAACATGGAAACTAACGGAAATTAACGGGCAACCCATAAAGCTTAAAAACCCAAAGAACAACCCATATTTCTCATTAAATACAACTGACATGAGATATGAAGGGAATGCCGGATGTAATGGAGTAGGTGGCTCTTTTGAAATCAAACAGGACATAATGCGTATAAAATTCAATCAAGGAATGTCTACTATGATGGCCTGTGAAGATTTAGAAACTGAGCAGCTTTTTACCAAAGCATTACTTGCAACAGATAATTATTCTGTAAATGGAAATACCTTAACACTTAATAAGGCTAAAATGGCTCCACTGGCAAAGTTTGTTCTACAAAAATAAAATTAAGATTTTGAATAATAAAGGCGCTTTACCTGAGGTAAAGCGCCTTTAATTTTATTTTTTATAAATCATATAACATATCAAAAGAGAAATATTCATGAGCACAGCAAAAGCATTGGATAAAATAATTGGAAGCTCATTCTTTAATATGCCATACCATACCCATAAAGAAAGACCAGATATAAGTACCAAAAGCATAATCCAGGAAATATCCTCAACATTTTTCTCTTTCAAAACCTTTAAAAGCTGAGGTACCATTGATATAGAGGTAAGTATACCTGCTACAATTCCAAGAATATTTACATTCATTTTGTTTAGATCTATCAGTTTGAAGATAGGAAATTAGATCAAATTGTTTAGATAAATTTTAAAATATTTAGCATTAGTTTTATTTAAAACGGGACAGGGAAACTTCATCTGGTAAAGAAACCTCCTCTTCAATAAACTGATACAGCCTTTTAGAAAAATAACATCCATTCAAAATTCCTCTCGCACCCAACCCATTGAAAACATACAAATTCTGATGCTCCGAATGTCTTCCTACAATAGGTCTTCTATCCTTTACAGTAGGCCTGAACCCAAAGTTAACTTCACGTACTTCAAAATCATTTGGATACAATTCAGACAGCGCCTTTATCAACTGTTCCACCGCAGAATCATCGATGTGATGATGGAGTTGCTCTCTGTCATAGGTTCCACCATAAAAATGGAGACCATTATTTACTGGAAATAGAAAATGTTTCTTTTTAATCGTAACATCTTTTTGAATAGCTTCAGAAAGTTTGACTTTTATGTGATGTCCTTTATTTGGAATTACAGCAATATCAGAAAAAAAAGGGTTGTCTTTCACTCCCATTCCTTCGCAAAAAATAACATGCTTAAAGGAGATATCTTTATATATGTTATCAGATGTATTTAACTGATTATAATCGAATTTTTCTTTTACCAGTTGTTCATTTCTCTCAAAATATTTGAAAAAATTACTAAAAAATCCATCCACATCTAGTCTTGCAGACTGATTTACTTTCCCCGTGGAGAAAGGATTATTAACCCCATCCAAATGTTGAAATTCTTTATTTAAGAATTCAGAAAGATCTTCATTATCTGATTTCTTTAACCAGAGTCTCTGCTCATTTTCGTCATGGAAAATCCGATGAATAGGATTGGTAATTAAATAGTTCTTTTTGGTATATGATTCAATTTCCAAAAGACTATCCTTCAGAAAGTCTATCTGCTGTTGAGCAAGCCAGAAGGTCGTGAATTTTTTTAGAACTACAGGATTAATAATTCCTGCAGAAACTTGTGAAGCGCTTTTCCTTCCTTCAGAAAAAATAATAAAAGATTTATTATTCTTAATTAGCTGATGGGCAAAAAATAGTCCCGCATATCCATCTCCTACAATAATATAGTCTATATTTTTCATAATAAAAAAACCTGAGTAAAAGTACTCAGGTTTTGTATAAATATCAAGTGAAATCTAATAATTCCACATATCATTTTCCATATCTAGAATCTGACCTTTAATTCTGTCACTTTCTTCTAATTGCTCATCAGCATTCTTAGGAATGTAATCTTTGATTACTCCATCTCCTAAACCTCCAGAAGATTTGTAGATAATTGACGAGAATCTTCTTGCATTGATAATATCATCAAAAGATAAATCAGCTGACGAATTTTTTCTGTTATACACAAAATTATTCGCTAATATCTCTCTTGCACTTGGATAATAGATCCAGAATAGATCAATCAACTCATCATTACTGGCAAGCGGTTTACCATCTGGTCCGATAACACCTTGAACAGCTGGATCTGGTCCCATTGCAGCAATACCAAGAGGTCTGTATTTCATTTGACCATCTCTTTTGTCAATAAACCACATACCCATAATCTTTAATACTTTCACCTTTTCAGTTGTTGTTTTAAAGACATCAGTGTACTCCTTCTTTTCCTGCTCAGTTAATGCTCTTCCAGAATTTAAAATATCAATAGCAGCATCAGCAACTCTTACACTTTCTAATCTCTTTTGAATTCCTTCAGGAGTTAGCTTAGTTACAAAATTCTCATCATCATATACTTCCTGAATTTTACCACTTGTAGCTGCATCCAATAATAACTGATACAAAGATCTTGTTTGAGTAGCAAGTAGACCATCAGGATTATCATAGTATAATGGCTGATTAATCTTATCATTCATATCAATAATCTCCCAAACAAACATACTCTTTAAGATATCTTTATCTTCTACAAAACCATATTCCAAAGGCTTTACAGTTTTATCGACAATCGTATCTCCAACTTTTTGTTTATTTTCAGCTCTCATTTGTCTGAACTCTTCCGGAGAAGATGCATTCAGAATAGTCTGGGAAAAAGCAAACCCCGAAACTACTACTAAAAAAGTGCTTATATATTTTTTCATAATATTATTTTAACTTATTAAAATTACTGAACATTGATTACAACAGGAGAGATATTTCTCAATGTCTGGTTTCCTAAACCTGTAGCAGTTGCTTTAATATCAAAGATATAAACTACATCCCCTGCTCTCACGTTTTTAACTAATCCAGCGGCTTCATCAAGGCTATTACCTTTGATCAATAGTGCCGCTCTACCTGGTACTTTTACCATAAACTGGTTAACAGTAAACGAAACCGGGAAGTCGAAATCAGGTAATGCTGCCTGTACCATTTGATTTGGAATTGAAGTAGCTGGAATATTCAATACCGTTTGGCCTCTCATTTGACCTTGCGGATTAGGAACATTTTTAATTCTATATTCAAATACCTGAGAAACTGTTTTACCATAAGGATCAGTTCCCGACAATGTCAATTTAATAGTATTTCCAGTAGAAGGAGTAATATTCCATTTTCCAGGACCAGTTCCTTTTACAACAGCACCAGGAGCAGATAATGATAATTTAGAATTATCAGCACCTAAGATAGATCCGGATACAGGATTCTCCAATCCTCTATACATTACATTCATCTTATCTGCTGAAAGTAACAATCCTTTTTCTAGTTTTACTTCTCTTGGTCCGGCAATTACATTATAAGTATGCGTCCAAGGGAAACTTTGAGGCTTACCAGAAGCATCTGTTAATGTAATATTACCACTTAAAGTATGTTCGCCAATACCTGATCCAGAAATTGGGATAATCCCTTTTCCATTCTCAAGTTTGCTTACTCCTGTAATATTGATCTTATTACTGGTTGAATAAGTTCCTAACATAACTTTAACTTCTGCCTGCTTACCAGACTGGATATCAACCGGTCCAGAAACAATTGGCTCATAGCTGCTAAATTTAATGCTAGCATCTACTTTTTCTTGAAGTAATAATGCTAATGCATCAGATTGTACGTTTCTAGCATCATTCTGGATAATCTCTAAATTAGAGATCGCAGCAATAAGTGGCTGATGATAAAATTTATTCTGAAACCAAGTCTTCTCATTTGGTGATTTTCCTTTTGGATATTCAGCAATAAGAGATTTGTTAGCTCTTTCAACTAAGTCTTTTAACTGTGCATTGTTTCCAAAAGTAGCATTAATGTAATTTCTTACATCATCTATTTTACTTTTTAGCTCCAATGCTCCTTTCGAAGGTGAATTTTCATCTCCATCAGCAAAGAAATAATGTGTTGTTGCATCATTATTGTTAAGTGCTGCAAAATTTTCGCTTACATCAACATCTTTCTTTGTTTCAGGATCTTTATCATGAAAGTCTGATTCCTTGTTAAGGGTATTTTTAATACCTTGAGCTGCAACAACCAATGCATCAATCTTTCCTTTTAAAACTTTATATTGTTCCCAAGGTTGTTGATAGGTATCTGGTACCTGCTGAGCTTTAGCTTCTAATGTTTTTTCAAAAATTTTCTCATTCTTTTTCTCCGTTAAAGTTCTTGTTTCATTAAGAGCTTTTGTAGAGTCATAATATGATCTGATGATTTCCGCATCAATATTTAGGGCCATCATAGCGATGAACACCAAATACATAAGGTTGATCATCTTCTGACGTGGAGTCTGTTTTCCTTGTGCCATTCTTTTTCTTTGTTTTGGATTAAAATTTAAATTTAAAAATGGTTAGGAAATTATGACTTCATAGCGGTTAGCATACCACCATAAACTCTATTTAAATTATTTAAGTTAGATGTTAAACCTTGTAACTCCTGATTGAATTTTTCTGAATGCTCAGCAGACTTCTGCATATCTGCTACATATTTGTTAGCAAATTCTGATTGTCTTTTACCATTCTCCAACTGCATTGTATATAAAGCATTCATGCTTTCCATGTGTTGAGCTGCTTTATTTAGTTGGTCGTTATATTTGTGAGTAGAAGCAGAAACGTCTACTGTTTGGTTGATTTGATCAACAGAGTTTGAAAATTTATCAATTCCTGTTCTTAATCTATCGAATAATTGAACATCTAATTTAGCATCTTGCAACATCTTATCCAATTTCGAAGAAAGTGAATTTTCTAGTTCTGCAAATTGAGCTGCAGCATTATTTCTAGAAGATACATTAGAGTGAAGCGGATTTGGGTTTGCATGTTTATCTAATAATTCAGGATATACATTTTCCCAAGCATAAGACTCCTCAGACTTTGGAGGGTCAAAAGCGAAAATAATGAAGATGATAGCTTCAGTAATAAGCCCTACAGTAAGAGCAACGTTACCACTGATTGGCCCCAAGTTAATGTGAGTAATCTTAAGCCAAGCTCCAAGAATTACAATTGCAGCACCGAATGAATAAAAGAAATTCATCCAAGCATCTTTAGTCTTAAACATATAAGTTAGTTTTTTTTAATGATTAAAAATAAATTGTATTGAAAAATAATTGTTTGATCTGATTATCTGTTAACTCTTCTTGGTTTAACAGCAGCCTCAGGAATATCCTGTACAGTTCTGAATCCAATATAACTTCTAGCCGAATCTTTTCTTTCCCAATCTCTTGCACCAGTCATAAGCATTGCACCTATATCTTTCCAAGAACCTCCTCTTACAGATTTTTTAGAATCTGTTTTATCTTTAGTTGAAGGATTTAAAGTTGAAGAAAATCCGTATGAAGAATTGTTATAAGAAGATTCTGTCCATTCAGAAACGTTTCCAGCCATATCAAATAACCCAAATCCATTTTTCTTAAATTTCTTTACTGGAGCTGAATATGTATAAGTCCCTTTCTTATCATCTTCCATATAATTACCTCGTTTAGGTTTAAAGTTTGCCAAGTAGCAACCTCTGTCATCCATTAAATATGGACCTCCCCAAGGATATGTAGCATTTTGCATACCGCCTCTTGCTGCATATTCCCATTCGATCTCTGTAGGTAAACGGAATTGTAATGGTCTTTGTTTTCTTCTTTTCAAGCTTTCATTGTAATCTGTTTTCAATTTAGATCTGAAGTTACAATAAGCTCTTGCCTGATCCCAAGTTACCCCAACAACTGGATAATCTTTATAAGCTTTATGCCAGAAATACTGTTCAAATAAGGGCTCGTTATATGCAAAGTGAAAATCTTTTACCCAAACTGTAGTGTCCGGATAGATCGCGATGCTTTTACTTTTAAGGTAGTTTACTCCTCTTTCGTTGTCAGCAAGTGCAGCATCCATGTCTCCCCACTGATAATTATATTTTAATTTACTAACATCTAGGATTCTTTCATTCCCCATTCTAGAAGAAGCTGGCAAATACAAAGATTCTAGAACTTCCGCATATTCAACATCAGGATATTTTGTAGTATTCCAATGTAATGGGATTTTCCAATCTAATTTTTTACTTGCATCGTAACTACCGTCATCTCTTCCTCCCTGTCCTTCTAAATATTCTTGATAAGGAGTTAGGTTCTCTTCTTTTTTAGCAAGGTATGCATAATCTCCTATGCTTGCACCTCTGCCTCCGCCTTCGCCACCTTCTCCAGCAGCTTCAGCAAGTAGAGTTCTAGCAATAGAGTCTCTTACATAATTAATGAATACTCTGTATTCTGCATTAGTAGTTTCTGCTTCATCCATAAAGAAAGACGAAACGGTTACTGTTTTTAATGCTGATTTTTCAGGGGTATGTGTAATATCCTGATCAGCTAAACCTGCAATAAAAGATCCTGCAGGAATCGCAACCATACCGTATGGTCTTTCAGCAACAAATGATTTAGTTTTTTCTCTTGGTATCAACTCTCCTTTTGTTCCTGGCTTCCCTACAGAAGAGCTACCACCACCTGAACAAGATACCGACGCTACTGACGCAGACAATAATAATAGAAATATCCTTTTCATGTTAATTTTTATAATTAAGCCGTAAATATATAATTTTTTTAAGAAACTTTTAAGATTTTTTTTGAAATAACGCTAGAAATCTAAATTTATTTTATTTCCTAGTATTTTTATTCTACAGTTACCGACTTAGCGAGGTTTCTAGGCTGATCTACATTGGCTCCTCTATATACTGCAATGTAATAAGCTAAGAGTTGTAAAGGCACCGATGCAACGATCGGAGAAAAGCATTCAGACGTCTCAGGAATCTCAATAACATAGTCTGCCATTTCACTTACCTGTTTGTCTCCTCTATTAACAACAGCAATCACTTTCCCTTTTCTAGCCTTTATTTCCTGAACATTACTTACAATCTTATCATAGTGCCCCTTTTTAGGAGCAATAATAACGATTGGCATATTTTCATCAATTAAAGCAATTGGGCCATGCTTCATTTCTGCAGCAGGATACCCTTCTGCATGGATATAGGAAATTTCCTTCAATTTTAAAGCACCTTCTAAGGCTGCAGGGTAATTGTACCCTCTACCTAGATATAAGAAATTCTGAACTCCAACGAAATCTTTAGCTATGCTCTGTGTTAATTCATGTGTAGAATTCAAGACATCTTCTATTTTCTTTGGAATGGCATCCAATTCTGAAATAAGGCTCATGAATTCGGCATTTCCAAGGTTACCGTTATGTTTACCTAGTTTAAATGCTATCAACGTTAAAATCGTAAGCTGAGCTGTAAAAGCTTTTGTTGAAGCTACTCCAATCTCAGGTCCAGCATGTGTATATGAGCCGGCATCCGTAATTCTTGCAATAGATGAATCTACTACATTACATATACCATATATAAATGCTCCTTTTTCTTTAGCTAATTTTAAGGCAGCCATTGTATCAGCTGTTTCTCCAGACTGAGAAATTGCAATTACAACATCTTTATCCGTAATAATAGGATTTCTATATCTGAATTCTGAGGCATATTCTACTTCAACTGGTATTCTTGCATATTCTTCTATAAGATATTCACCTATAAGACCAGCATGCCAAGAAGTTCCACAGGCAATTATAATTATTCTGTTGGCATTCTTAAATTTTTCAACATGATCCCAGATCCCTGCCATTTTTATTACGCCCTCATCTACAAGTAACCTTCCTCTCATTGTATCGTGAATGGACTTAGGCTGTTCGAAAATTTCCTTAAGCATGAAGTGCTCATATCCCCCCTTCTCTATCTGCTCTAAGTTCAATTTCAATTGTTGAATTTCAGGTTCTATTTTAGAATTCTCTTTGATCGTTCTAATGTCAACCCCTCCTTCTAAGGAAATTGTTGCCATATGCCCCTCTTCTAGGTAGATCGCTTCTTTCGTAAATTCTACAAAAGGAGATGCATCAGAAGCAATAAAGTACTCTTTATCACCAATTCCAATAGCTAAAGGAGAACCTAATCTACCAACTACTAAAACGCCAGGATAATCTTCATGCATAACCGTAATAGCATAAGCTCCATATACTTCATTCAAAGCATACCTTACAGCCGTTGGAAAATCTATTCCAGCATTTATATCCATAAAATACTGAATAAGATTTACTAATACCTCAGTATCTGTTTCAGACCTGAAGGTAAATCCCTTTTCAGTAAGCATCTTTTTAATGGTATCATAGTTTTCAATGATTCCATTATGGATAATAGCAATTTTGTTATTATTAGATAAATGCGGGTGAGAATTTCTATCACTTGGAACTCCGTGAGTTGCCCAACGGGTGTGCCCCATCCCCATTTTTGCAGTACCTTTTAGTTGACTCGAAATATTGACAAGATCATCAACTTTTCCTTTTGTCTTTTCAACTTCAAATGAATTATTCTCTTTTTCCAGAACAATTCCTGCACTGTCATATCCTCTGTATTCTAGTCTTCTAAGACCATTTATAACTACATCGTAAGCATCTTGAAAGCCTGTGTATCCAACTATTCCGCACATAATTTATTTGGTGTATTTTTAAAATTTTACTTTGTCGCGTATGTAATTTTTAACTGCATTTTTTTAGCATTGCTAATATCAGATCCTACTAATACAGCTCTATCCACTGTGTATGCTCTTGATGTGTATTTAGCTCCTGCTAAACCTGAATTATCTGACTTAGATAGGAAACCACCAATATCAATTCTAAAAGATTTATAGGTATTAACTGATGTTCCTTCAACTAGATCTTTTACTGATTTTGTAACAACAAAGTCATAGTAAGCTGGATTTTTATCTAAATCATAGGCTTTATATATACTAAAATTCGGAGTACCTGCTAGGGTAAGCACATCACTGGTAAAGTCTGTTTTTATTGGATCGGTTGCTTTTTCTTTATCATTTTGTAAGAAAGTAAACAACACTGGTTTCTTATAATTATTACTCCACGTTGAAGCATCAGTGTAGATTCTTATCTTAGCACTAATAATAGCAGCTTTATTTTTTTGATATAATGTTTTAAGATCATTGATTGCCGCATCAGGAATTTTCACTCCAATAGAAGGACCACCCATTCCCTGAGCAAATAATTTTGCATCACCTGTTTCAGTATTTCCAATTACTGCATTACCTAATGCAGATCCTACTCTGTTATATTCATATTGACCAACATGAGTATTACCAGCTCCTAAAGCAAATGCATAAGTCGCGGGTGTCTTAGTGGTTGTCCCATTTTCAGTCTTATCATATTTGTAATACATGATTAACTCCATATCATTAGGAGAAAACTGGAATAAATATCCATCACTCTCCTGAACAGAGATTCTAAGACCTCTGAAATGTCTTATAAAGTTAGAAGCATCTGCCAACTCAGGTTTTCCTTTTTTATCAATAATTTTTTCCTGAAATAATGTCTTCGCATTATCTAATGGAATTCTTATACCTGGTGTTGTTGTAGTAAATATTGAACTGTTATCAGAATCTTTGGTAATGGCAACTGTATTAATGGTTCCTTTAAATTCTTTTGAGCCTAATACAGTGGTATTATAAGCAAATGTCGCATTGGACTTAACTTCATCTGTAGCAGCTTTTAAGAAATCGGTAACTTCATTAACATTAATAGTAAGCGTTTTTTTAGTTCTACCATATTTGTTGATAGGATATGTTTTTACCTCTTTCTTTGCTGGTACATTCCCGTCTGGATAAACATAATTTTCATCTGTAGTCGTCGTAAGGGAATCCGAAGCATATGTAGGTTTCAAAACCAAAACCACTGAATCTACCTTAGCATTGGTCCCAAAGTCGGGATCATAGGTAGATAATCTTAGCTGTGTAACATAAGATGCCCTTTGCATTCCAAACTGTCCCTCATTAAAAGCACCAAGAATAGCCGCTCCTAATTGAGTAGCATCACTTTTAATAGTATCATTATTTTTGATGTTAAAAGCAATAAGGTCATAAGATTTTTCATTTCCATGAGCTGCTCCATCTAAAAATAATTGTTCCCCTAAAGAATCCGGATCCGGTTCACAATTATAAAGTAATACACTGCCGAAAATTGCCAGAGAAAGTATGGCAAAAGTTCTTTTAATAGTACGAGTCATTAAATGTCTTTTTAATAAAGTTTGTTTATAGAGTCTACATCAAGATATTCCGATTTAGAAGTTGATGTTTCGTTGAATGCTTTATCGAGCTCTCCATCTAAAAATTCATCTCCTTTTACAACACCATCAACATAGTTCATGCTTTCAATTACAAAACTTTGAAAGCTTGGCTTATCTAACGCTTTTAAGCCCGAAATATTATCGAATTCTAATTTTTCTCCAATTTTATCATTTAGAGGAGCGTCCTTCTCATTATATAAAGAAAGAACAATTTTAGCGTCTTTAAAGTAAGTATCGGATTTGTAGTAGGTTTTAAGATAAATAGGAACAAAAGAAGCCATCCATCCATTCAAATGAATAATGTCTGGAACCCAATTAAGTTTTTTAATCGTTTCTATTACTCCTCTCGCAAAGAATATTGCTCTCTCATCATTATCTTCAAAAGCAACGCCATCATCTTCAAAGTAATATTGTTTTCTTTTGAAATACTCTTCATTATCTATGAAGTATACCTGAAGTCTTTCTCCAGGAAGAGATGCTACCTTAATTATTAAAGGCTGATCCAGATCATTAATGATAATATTCATTCCTGAAAGACGGATAACCTCATGAAGTTGAAACTTCCTTTCACTTATTTGTCCAAATCTTGGCATAAAAACTCTTACATCATTGCCTTCATTGTGCATTTTAAGTGCCATTTTGTTTACCACAGTAGCCATGTTCGTATCTTCCTGATATGGATACATTTCTGTAGTAATGTACAGTATTTTTTGATTCGGCATAAATTTCTATCTAATTTTTTGTAAAAATGCTTTAATGTGCAAAATTACAAAAAAACATCCAACATTATTTTAATTAACATTATTTTACGATAATTACCTTTTCCAAATTATCAAAAACGCATTTTATTATCTGATATTTTTACTATTTTTGAATTGGTATTAAAATTAACTATGGAAGTTCTAAAAAACAAAAAAACACTTCAGGATTTCATTGAGAGACAGAAAGAAATGGGAAAAAAAATAGGGTTCGCACCAACAATGGGAGCTCTGCATAATGGACATCTTTCACTCTACGAAATGGCCAGAAAAGAAAATGATCTTGTAATTTCTTCAATTTTTGTGAACCCTACTCAGTTCAACAACTCCGACGATTTGGCAAAATATCCCCGTGATATCAATAGAGATATACTTATTTTACAAAATTCCGGATTAGTAGATGCTGTTTACATTCCTGAAATTGTGGATATTTATCCTGAGAAAGCTCAAAGCCAACATTATGATTTTGACGGGTTAGAAAATGAAATGGAAGGCAAATCAAGACCTGGACATTTTGATGGTGTGGGTACTGTAGTAGAAGAGCTTTTCAGACAAATACAACCAGACAATGCTTATTTTGGAGAGAAAGATTTTCAACAATTAGCCATTATTAAAAAAATGGTTGAGAAAAAACAACTTCCAATAAAAATTATGGGAGTTCCTATTTACAGAGCAGAAAATGGACTTGCACTAAGCTCAAGGAATCAACGACTTCATGAAGATCGGAAAGAAGCATCAAAAATTATTTATGCTACATTAAAAAAAGTCAATGATTGGTTCCGTGTAGTCACAGTCCCTGAAATCAAAGACAGAGTTAATGATATTTTTGATCAGCAACATGGTATGAAGCTTGAATATTTTATGATTGCCGATGAGCACACATTAAAGGAAACTGATTTCTTTTATAAAGACAAATCATACAGAGCCTTTATTGTTGTCATAGTAGATGGTGTAAGATTAATAGACAATATGCATTTGGATTAAGAACCAACATAAAAAATCAAAGGCTTCCGGAAGGAAGCCTTTGAACACCAAATCACAAAATATTAATATGAAAAAAATTTACTTTTCAGTAAACTTGTGACCCGGCTGGGATTCGAACCCAGGACCCATACATTAAAAGTGTATTGCTCTACCAGCTGAGCTACCGAGTCGGTCATTAAATTTCTAATTTACAAATTTTAAATTAATAATAATCCAAAATTCACATTTTCTTTGCAGTGCCTGCGACTGGACTCGAACCAGCACATCCTTAGGAAACCACCCCCTCAAGATGGCGTGTCTACCAATTTCACCACGCAGGCAAAAAAATTACAGAATCTAGTAAAATTTTTGCTAGTGACCCGGCTGGGATTCGAACCCAGGACCCATACATTAAAAGTGTATTGCTCTACCAGCTGAGCTACCGAGTCGGCCACTTATTTTAAACAATTTTCATTTAAGTAATGTCCCTTGTTTTAAGTGGTGCAAAGATATAACTTTTTTTAATTTCTCAAAACTTTTTCGCAAATTTGTTTAAAAATATTTCATGATAATTTCACTAGTCGGATACATGGGTTGTGGCAAATCACACATTTCCAAAATTTTAAGCGAAAAAATAAATTTTAAATTAATTGACCTAGATAAAGAGATTTCCAGGCGAAATAAATCAACCATTCCCGAAATCTTCGAAAAAAAGGGAGAAATCTACTTTAGAAAGCTGGAAAGAGAAACTCTGGAAGAAATACTGGCCACCGAGGAAAATCTTATTTTAAGTCTGGGTGGAGGAACTCCTGTTTACTATAATAATATGGAGATCATCAATAACAATTCTAAAAGCATCTTTTTAAAAGCTTCTATTGGCACATTAACAGAAAGGCTTTCAAAACAAAAAGAGAAAAGGCCTATAATAGCCAATATCTCTGATGAAAACCTCCCTGAATTTATTGCCAAGCATTTATTTGAAAGAAATGAATATTATAATAAAGCTTTGATAAGTGTAAATACAGACTCAAGAGAGCCTGACGATATCGTAAATGAAATCATTGAAAAACTTTATCTATGATTTTTCCTCTTTATCTTCTATTTCACTGTTTTCACCAAAAAAGTCGTCCCAGTCTGTAAAATCTGAAGCAATATCATTTTCAACATATCCGTCCATGTCTCTTCTATCTTTTTTAGTAGGTCTTCCTTCGCCTCTATTTCTGTAATAGTCCTGAGACATTTTGCGTAGTTTAAGCAGTTCATATTGTTCTTTGTCTGTGACATCTTTGATATGAAGAGATACTAATTTTGCCCCAATCCGGCTTTTAGGAATCTGAATTACTTTAATTTTATAGTCTACCTGATTTTTACGGATTTTTATTACATCACCTTCTTTTACCTCCTTAGAAGACTTTACAACAGCGTCTCCAATAGAAACTCTGTTCTTTTTAATCTCCTCAGTTGCAACAGTTCTCGTTTTATAAAAACGAATGCTCCATAAAAATTTATCTATTCTCATAATTTTTTATACTTTTGCCGTTATATTATTTGTAAAGTAATTAAAGTTTTTGAAATGAAAAAAATATTTTTATATATCCTTGCAGGATCTTTATGTTTTTCAGCTTGTAAAAAAGATGACGATCCACAAACATTTGTAGAACCCGATGACGTTGCAGTTCGAAACACTTATGATGATCAGGCGATCCAAAAATTCTTAAATGATAACTATTTGGATACCCAAGGAAATGTAAAAGCTTTCAGCGCCACTGATACTATTGATGATCATGAGAAAAAACTAGCTGAGCTAAATCCGGTAAAACTTCCTTCAGGAGTAATCTATATTGTAAGAGCAGGTGCTCAACCTACTCCGGGGAAAGCAATTGGTGCTACTGATAACCTAAAAATGATGGTTAGAGCAGGCAATTACCTTGCTGTAAATACTGATGGCACAGTTTCACTTACAATTTCTCCTACAGTTCCTTATCTGGTTAATACAATTAATGGATCTGGATCTCCCTTGGTAGATCCTATGTGGTATTATGTTAAGAAACAAGTTTTAAAGGATGCAACAACGGATGCTGCTAAAGACAGAAAGTTTTATGAAATTGAAGGTTTTCAAGAAGGATTAAAATACTTTAAAGCTGCTTCTCCAGCTTTAGCAGATGAGGCTCCATATAACCTACAGGGAGTTATCTTAGTTCCTTCAAGAGCTGCTTTTGGAAGGGATGCACACTATAATTACACCGGATATTCTCTTCAAAACAGAACATTTATCTTTAATTTCCAAGTTTACAATACAACAACAAGACCTGTAGACGAGTAAATTAATGCTCTATAAAGCATACAAATAAATAAAAAGCGCTTCAATTAAATTGAAGCGCTTTTTATTTATTTTAAAGTCTTGCTTTTTGTCTTACATTCCCTAAAATATCCGGGAAATAAAGATCAGCCAAATGATCAAATTCATCACCTCTCATAAACATAGAAGCATCAACCTCTTCATAAGAACTTCTGCCCGCAGCTGCAATTAACTCATTACAAGTGTGAAGGGTATTTTTGTGAAAATGATATACTCTCTCACTTTTATCTGTAACATCCAATCCTTTAATCAGCATCTTATCCTGAGTCGCAACACCAGTTGGACAGTTATTAGTATTACATCTTAAAGCCTGAATACAACCTAAAGAAAACATAAACCCTCTGGCATTATTACACATATCAGCTCCCATAGCAACTGCTCTTAAAATATCTAAACTTGTCAAAACTTTACCGCTGGCAATAACTCTTAATTTATTTCTTACGTTATAGTTATTAAGTGTTTTATTTACGAAAATCAATGCGGGCTCTAATGGCATTCCTACTCCATCAGAAAATTCCGGAGGTGCAGCTCCTGTTCCACCCTCAGCTCCATCTATTGTAATAAAATCAGGATAGATCTTCAACACATTCATCTGAACACAGATATCTTCAAATTCCTTTGTATCACCAATACACAATTTAAAACCAACTGGTTTCCCTCCTGAGAGGTTCCTTAATTGTTCCACAAACCTTAAAAGTCCTGCAGCATTAGAAAACGCAGAATGTGACGGTGGAGAAATAATAGTCATTCCTGGAGTAACGTGTCTTATTTTTGCAATTTCAGGTGTATTTTTCACCCCCGGCAAAACACCTCCATGTCCAGGCTTTGCGCCCTGAGATAATTTGATCTCAATCATTTTCACAGTCGGCATCGTTGAATACTTAGCAAATAAGTCAGGATTAAACTTTCCTTCTTCATCTCGACATCCAAAATATCCAGTCCCAATCTGCCAGCAGAGATCCCCGCCTTCTAAATGATGTGGAGAAATTCCTCCTTCACCTGTATTATGATAAAAGCCTCCTTTTTTAGCACCTCTGTTTAACGAAATTTGTGCTCTGTCACTCAATGCTCCAAAACTCATTGCTGAAATATTGAATAAAGAAGCATGGTAAGGCTGTGAACATTGTTCCCCGCCTACCCAGACTCTTGGTAGCTCTTCAGAAGGAGACTTTGCGTAGATCGAATGCTTTATTCCTTCATATTTTCTATGATTAACTTCCAGCTGAGTTCCAAATGGAACGGTATCACTTAAGTTTTTGGCACGTCTGTAAACAGCAGAACGCTGGTTTCTGGGAAATGGCTTCCCATCAGTTTCCCGTTCAATAAAATACTGCTGCATTTCCGGAGAGATATCTTCAAAAAAATACCGGAAATAACCTAGTACCGGAAAATTCCTCAGTATTGCATGTTTTGACTGATAGGTATTATATACACCTAATGCATAGATTGCCGATAGCAGAATTGGGATCCAATAATGCGCTCTGATTAGTAAAGCTATAATCCATGTAGCAATTACTAATACAATTCCCCAAGATAAAAACTTATCTCTCATAGAATGTTGTATTTAAAAGTTAAAATAAATTTAGTAGAAATTTTGCAAAGAGACTATGCTTTTGCTAAAAAACTTTCGTAAGATGACTGCACAGAAACCGTGCCATCTGACAGGATTTTTTCTAAATTTAGAAATTCTATTTGGTTTACAGATGCCTGATCAAAATCTTTCTGCACTCTCACATAATTTTCTGTGAAGCCGAACATCTTGCCGTCTTTATTTTCATGCTCCCAGAGTATAGGAAGCGTTTTCCCAAGCTGAGTCTGATAAAATGACATCTTTTTCTTTTCGGAAAGAATACGCAACATCTTATTGCGTTTTTTCCTTTCAGGAATAGGAACAATATCCTTCATTTCCGCTGCTTCGGTATTTTCTCTTTCAGAATAAGTAAATACATGCAGATAGCTGATAGGAAGTTCATTCAGGAAGTTATATGTTTCCATAAATTTTTCCTCAGTTTCACCTGGAAAACCTACAATTACATCAACACCAATCGCAGCATGAGGCATAACCTCACGAATTTTATTTACTCTGTCCTTATACAACTTGGTTAAATAACGACGTTTCATTTTTTTCAATAAATCATCGCATCCTGACTGTAAAGGAATATGGAAGTGAGGAACAAAACTTCTGCTTTTTGAGACCAATTCAATACTTTCATCTTTCAGAAGATTAGGTTCAATGGAGGAAATACGTATCCTCTCGATACCATCAACCTGATCGAGTTCAGAGATCAGATCCAGAAAAGTATGTTCGTGTCTTTTATTTCCAAATTCACCTTTCCCATAATCACCGATATTAACTCCTGTTAGAACAATTTCTTTAATATCTCTTCCAGCAATTTCCTTAGCATTAGTCAGAACATTTTCTATCGTATCTGATCGTGAGATCCCTCTGGCTAAAGGAATGGTACAGTATGTACATTTATAATCACACCCATCCTGAACTTTTAAGAAAGCTCTGGTTCTATCCCCTATAGAATAGCTTCCAATAAAAAAATCTGTTTCTTCGATTTCACAAGAGTGGACAAGACCGTTACTTTCCGACTTTTCTAAATCGTCCAGATAACTTAAAATATTGAACTTTTCCTTGGCTCCAAGAACCAAATCTACCCCATTTATCTGCGAGATCTCTTCGGGTTTTAACTGCGCATAACATCCAACAATGACTACTAACCCTTCAGGATTAGCCTTCATTGCTCTTTTTACATGAAGTTTACATTCACGGTCTGCATTTTCAGTTACTGAACAAGTATTGATAACATACACATTTGCCTTATCATCAAAACTCACCTTATCATAACCTGCATCTGTTAATTGACGGGCAATAGTAGAAGTTTCTGCAAAATTTAATTTGCAGCCAAGGGTATGAAATGCGGCAGTTTTGTGAAAATTTGACATTGAGTAGTCCTGAATTTTATGGGTGCAAAGATAGTAATTTAAATAAAAACTCTGAATCGATTCAGTCTATTGTTTATATTCTTCTCTTACCTCATGATTATTTTCGAAACAAACAGGTGAAGAATTAGAATTTAGACCTTCGCCCTCAAGTTTATTCTTTATTTCTTCATTAAATTCCTGAGATTTATTTCTTGCAATAGAAAGTGTGTTCCAATCATTATTTTTCATCATTTTTGCAATGTAAACGATCTGTCCTATATGATAAGGATAATGAGCCAGCTGGCGAAAAACAGCATCTATAACCAAATGTCCCTCACCTCTTATATAAATAGTAGTATACAAGTTTTCTTCATTAATTTGGTTCAAAGCATCAAAAAGACATTTCCAACCTGCTTCCCAAAAACCAATTGCTTCTTGTTTTGTTTTAAAGGTATTTACAAATTCTTCATCACGTTTCCGCCCCGGTTTTTCTCCATCTTCCGTAAGGAAATTTGTCCATCTTGAAATCATATTTCCTGCAATATGTTTTACAATAACTGCAATTGAATTACTTTCAACATTATACTGCCAAAACATTTGTTCATCTGATAATTGTTCAAAAGACTTATCTCCAAGAGATTTATAATATTCGAAACGTTTGATAAATAGTTCTTTCATACTTTAAAGTTAATAAAAACTTTAAAGATAAAACCATCTTTTGTTAAGATGGCTTTATCTTGTTTTAGCACTACTCTCTATTTTTCACCATGATCCAACTAGAGAATTTAACAGGAGTATTTTTCTTATCATTCTCACTCCAGGTTACAGAATACCAATAGGTTCCAGTCGGAACTTTTTTACTTCCGTTGGTTGTTCCATCCCATTTATAGCCATTTGTTTTATCTGCCTGATGAACTTTATTGCCATATCTATCGAAAATATTCAATATTAAGTTTTGCTTGTGAGCCAGTGCAGAATAATCGATCATATCATTGATACCATCACTATTAGGTGTAATTACATTCACCAGGTTCGGCACTGTTACTGTAATATCAATAGGTTCACAATCATATATATCTTTTACATAAATATGACAGTCTCCCCTAGGAACATTGTTAAATACATTAGAATCCTGCCAAGTGATATTATCAAGTGAATATTTATAAGCTGGAGTTCCCCCTACAACATTTACAGTAATGGTATTCGTTGAGATATCTACATTTGATATTACAGGCTGCTCGGTAGGATATACTTTCACGGTCTGGGTTGTAATGCATTCACCAGTTTTTAGTTTAACCCAATATGTTCCAACTGATACATTTGTGATTGCTTGAGTTATAGCACCCGTACTCCATAGATAGGAAGCAAAGCCCGGCCCCGCATCCAATGTTGTGGTATCCTCCATACAGATGATCTTATCAACCAGAACACTGGATTTTACTGGTGGCAAAACAATTAAAGTAATTTTTGCAACGGTGAAACAATTGTTTGAATTGGATACTCGCACATAGACAACACCATTTGGGGCAATATATGCTGCGGGAGTCGCAATTTGATTAGTTCCATTTATAGCATCTGTTAGAGAAGGATAATATTTTTTAGTCAACCCTACAGGACCTGTAGGTGTTACAAGAGCGACAGTAAGATTAAATGAAGCTGTCGAAGGATTAGTTTCAATAAAGCATGATCTTAAAGTGGCTTCCTGTACAACAATAGGAGAATAAAAATTTAATGTAATTTTTGCTACTGCAATACATCCAAACTGAGAAGTTATCTTTACATACACAACCCCTGCAGAAGATATATAAGCACTTGGGTTTATAATTTCATTAGTTCCCGCATTAAGATCATTCATCGTCAGATAGTACTTTTTGGTAACATTTGGAAGACCAATAACATTAGCACTCGTCAGGT
Organism: Chryseobacterium sp. FW101-FHT12H09; assembly: GCF_058790395.1. Taxonomy (NCBI): domain Bacteria; kingdom Pseudomonadati; phylum Bacteroidota; class Flavobacteriia; order Flavobacteriales; family Weeksellaceae; genus Chryseobacterium; species Chryseobacterium sp. FW101-FHT12H09. The sequence goes on from NZ_JBYTCP010000005.1 coordinate 196,816, forward strand.
CGAATACCGCTGTTCCCATGTTGTTGTTATTACAGGCAGTTAATGTTACATCATTGCCTGTAATCGTTCCATCTTTGAATTTAAAATTTCCTGTCTGCCTACATTTATTAATAGGATTGTTTGGATTTGCCGGATCTGTATAGCTGATACTATAGTAATAAGTGGTTGCTGTATTAATAGTAATTGGAGTTAAGATAGCATTATTTCCACTTAATGCATCATTTTGAGTGGTATGATAGGTAATATTAAAGTTTGGATTTCCATTAAGAATACCTGTTGATAAGGTACTGAAATCAAAAACTGCAGGATTTGAACATACAATTATTTCTCTTGGATCTGCTGGATTAGCCGCAGGAATTCCAGGTGGATTAAAGGGATGAGGCTGTATTAAAGGATCAGTAAATGGAGATGCTAAAGTAGCTGTTCCACCCCAAACTAAATTAAAAGTAAAGACCGTTGTTGAAAAATTATCAACATATAAAAAATAGGTCTCCCCTGGTAATACGTCCAAATATTTAACGAAACCATCTCCAAATCCGGGTCCTTCACTTGTATCTGTTGCGGTCATATTCATACCTGTTGGATAACCCGCAATAGTTCCATCGTTTGAAGAACATCTGATAGGTGTTCCTTTTGTAGCACAGGTTTTGTTAGGTCCATAAATAGCCCAGTCGTAATCTACAGGACCTGTTGGGTTAATTTCAAATGTAAGGGTACCACCTGTAGCAATTGTAAATGAATACCAGGTTGAATTATTTTCAACCTGTAAACAACCACCAAGGGTTTCATTTATGGCACCGGGACCTGAAGGAGTGTATGTTATATTTGCATTACCACAAACTGCGATTGCAGTTACACAATCAGCCTGAGAAAAGAAAATTTGTGATATAAGCAAGAAAGCAATAAGTAGATTTTTCTTCATAAAATACATGTTTTTGTTAAAAATTAATCAATAATTAAATCAATACACAACACATATATCAAATATACTTATTATTTAATTAAAAATAATAAAAATGTTAAAATCGTAAATTAACTTCGATTAAATGAAGAATTTATTGAATATTAAAGGGTGTTTGTGGCGATTATTTTATACTCGTCATATTTCCACAAAGATTTTCAAGATGAAAAATTTTATGAAATGGACTTTTTACTTCATTGAGATGTTCCTTATCCTGAATAAAAGTATATCGTGATGCAATAGAGTTCATATCGGAAACGATGACCAACCAACATTCGTCTACAGAAGTGTCATAATAGGGAAATTTTTCATTTTTCTTTTCAATTAATTCCAAGATCTTATCAGAACAAAGCTCATCAAATAAATTCATACTGTATTCGTGAGTAATAAAAACATTTCTACGGTGCGAAGATTTTCTAAGACTTTTCACACAGCCTACCGGCTTATTTTTTTTTATGCTTTTGTAAATGGATAAAATACTTTCCTGTTGCTCCTCCAAGATATCAAATTTAAAATCCGAGTGAAATTCTAAAAAATAAACACCACGATATTTCGTAGTGTCTTCTTGTTCTAATAATATTTCAGCCTGACGGAAAATCTTGTTCAAATTACTTTCAATCTTCTTCATTTCCAAATGATTGATCACCTCTGTTAGCTCGATCCCAATTTTTTTATCATTCAAATTAGCGATAAAATCGGGGCTTTCACAGGTAAGATTTTCAAACTTAACATCAGGGAAATGATGCATAAACGAATTCAGCAGTAAAATTTCTGATTTTTTCTTATATTTTTCCCGATCATGAAGTTGTGATTCATCTATTTTACGATGATACTTCTCTATCGGCTTTTTTTTCAAATGTCGATTCAGGTAATATAAGCTTAGATTCTTGATTAAATCTTCATCTGAAAATACCTTTTTCATCCTCTTCGTTTTTATTATTGTTAATAAAACATGAAACCTATAGTTTTATTCGAGAAGTTTTTGATTATCAAAAAATTACACTTAAAGGTAAGTAAAAAAACTATTCAACAGATACTTTTAAAAATAATTTGTTAAATAATTAATGTAGAGTTTATTTTCATTATCAATACCTTTGGCTATCTAATCTAAAACTCTGGTTCATGGATTTTAAAAATTTTAAAATACCCTTTAACATCAATCCTCAATATACGAAGAAAGTAGCCTATTTTTCTATGGAATTTGCTCTCGAGCAAGTTTTAAAGATCTATTCCGGAGGTCTCGGTTTCCTTGCTGGTTCTCATATGAGAAGTGCTTATAATCTGAAACAGGATTTTATAGGAATAGGTATTCTCTGGAAATTCGGATATTATGATCAAGCTAGAAATCATGATCAGACATTACAGCCCGTATGGACAAAAAAAATGTACAGTTTCCTTGAAGATACGGGAATAAAATTTCAAATAGAAATCCATAGTGCGCCAGTTTGGGTAAAAGTCTGGTATCTGGATCCAGAAACATTTCATACTGCACCCATGTTTTTTTTATCTACAGATGTTCCTGAAAATGATCACGTTTCAAAGACCATCTGCCACAAACTATATGATGCCAACGAATCGACCAAACTGGCACAATACATTTTATTAGGAAAAGGAGGCGCAAAATTACTGGATGAAATGAATCTTGATAGGGATATTTATCATCTTAATGAAGCACATGCTCTTCCTGCAGCATTCTATTTACTAAAAAAATACAAGGGAGACCTAAACAAAGTAAAGGAAAAACTGGTCTTTACAACCCATACACCCGAAGAAGCAGGAAATGAAAAACATAATCTGAAATTATGTTATGACATGTCCTATTTCTCTGATTTCAGCATGGAGGAAGCAAAAAGCATTGAAGGAGCTCAGGATGATCGTTTTAATCATTCACTTTGTGCGCTGCAGATGGCTAAAGTAGCCAATGGAGTTTCTCAGCTGCATGGGGTTGTTTCAAGAGCGATGTGGAGTAAATATCCTGGAATTTGTGAGATTAAGTCAATCACCAATGCACAGGAATTTAAATACTGGGCCGATAAACGACTTTATAACGCTAAAGACGAAAGAGACGAAACGGTATTCGATTATCGTAAAAAATATTTAAAAAAGAGACTTTTCAAGATCGTTGCAGATCAAACCGGAAATTTATTCGATCCAAATATCTTTACAATTGTTTGGGCAAGAAGGTTTGCAGGATATAAACGAGCTGATTTACTTTTACATGATAAAGACAGATTTTACAAATTATTAAACAATCCTAAATATCCGGTTCAAATTATATGGGCAGGAAAGCCTTACCCAATGGATTACACTGCAATTTCCACCTTTAATACCCTTGTTGAAGAAAGCAATAACCATAAGAATATGGCTGTTTTAACTGGCTATGAGCTCTCTTTAAGTAAATCTTTAAAACAAGGTTCAGATCTATGGCTTAACAATCCAAGAGTTCCCAGGGAAGCATCAGGAACTTCAGGCATGACCGCCGCAATGAATGGCTCCGTAAATCTTTCAACAGATGATGGATGGATTCCTGAATTTGCAAAGCATAAAGAAAACTCTTTTGTAGTTCCAAAAGTCGACTACATGAATATGAGCATTTACGAACAGGATACTTATGATCTAAATAAATTATATGAGATTCTGGAGAATGATATTATCCCAACTTATTATAACAATACAAACGCGTGGAGAAAAATTCAATACAATGCAATGGAAGATGTTAAAAATCAATTCAATAGTGATAGAATGGCCGATGAATACTACAAGATCCTTTATAATCACCAGTAGGATTAGGCTACAAATTATAAAGGAGTAAAAAATTAAACGCCAAAAAATTAAACAAAAAACGTGGAAAATTCCACGTTTTTATTTGACTTAATCCTTTTTCTTCTTAGGCACTTTTAAACCTTTTTCTCTGGCCTCTGAAATACCAATGGCAACCGCTTGTTTTTGACTGGTTACTTTCTTTCCAGAAGAGGATTTTAATTTACCCTCTTTGAATTCGTGCATTACTTTTCCTACTTTGTCTTGAGCTTTGTCTGAATATTTTGTCTTGCTCATCATATTATTTTTTAAGATTTTGGCAGGGAAACCCCTAATTCATAAACTTTAGCATGTTTCAAATACTTTGAACGTTCTCTTGAAGTAACCGATTCCAGTCGATCATTTTTGATCACAATAATCGGATCTTCCATATTTTCAATTTCAAAATTGGCGAAATACCTTTCTTCCGGACTCGTTTTATCATTTTTAGCCTTTATTTTTTGCAATTCTTCTGCATATTTCTTAAATCCAGGATCCGAGGAATGAATGAATTTATATTCATCACCAGCATCTACGTAATAATGAAGTTTTTTTTCTATTAAACCTGCTTCTTCTGAAATCTGAGGGTTGTCATTTCCATCTTTAAAACTTACTTCTACTAAAGTTCCTCCTTTTTTCTGAGCACATCCCTCAGCATCTTTAAAGCTAGAAAACCCTGTGTATACGATTTGATCGTTCAAAACATAACGGTTTAATTTCTGATTGAATGCATTCGTTTCCATAATTATTATTTTAGCTTGATTTATATAATACATCCAATTTTTTTGCCAAAGCCTTATCTAAAAAAGCTTTTTTGTGCATTTGATAAAATTATTATCTTTGAATCTCTTTAAAATTAGAAATGAAAAAAATCCTATTAACTCTTAGTATTGCTGCTGTATTTCAAAATCTATCAGCACAAGAAATTACATTAGACAAAATATATTCAGGATATTACCGCGGAAAGGGCATTGCTGGAATTACTTCCATGAAAAATGGAGAAAATTATCTGGTTATTGAACAGGGTGGAATTGCAAAATATTCTTACAAAACTTCCCAAAAAGAAGGAAATATTGTTGATGGACAATACCAGAGTTATGAGTTTTCTGATGATGAGTCGAAGATCCTCTTACTTAAAGATAGTCAGCCAATTTACAGACATTCCTTTTTAGGCAAATTTGATGTTAAAGATTTAAAATCAGGAAAAGTAACCAGCTTAAATGATGGTAAAACAGTGCAGGAGCCAAGATTCTCTCCGGATGCCAGTAAGGTAGCGTTCATTTCTGAAAACAATTTATTTTTCCAGGATCTAACCTCTGGAAAAATTACCCAGATAACTACAGATGGAAAGAAAAATTCTATTCTCAATGGATTGGCAGACTGGGTATATGAGGAAGAATTCGGACACGCGAGATTATTTGAATGGACAAAAAACTCGGATGCACTTGTTTTCGTAAAATCAGATGAGAGTCAGGTTCCGGAAATATACATTCCTATCTACGGTAAATCATTGTATCCGTCGGAAATGCGTTATAAATACCCTAAAGCAGGAGAAAAAAATTCTATTGTTTCAGCACAATTATACCGTCTGGATTCAGGAAAAACAATACCATTGAATTTAGGTTCTTTTAAAAATTATTACATCCCCAATGTTTTTCAAACTGCAAAAGCAGATGAAATGGTGTTAATTACTTCTGAAAGAATACAAAATGCTTCAGATATTTTAAAAGTTAATACAAAGACCGGAGCAGTTCAGAAGTTGTTTACGGAAACTGACGAAAAATGGATTGATACAGATAGCCCTACATTAGAATTTCTTGAAGATGATTCATTTCTTTGGGGTTCAGAAAGAGATGGCAACCGTCATTTATATTGGTATGACAAAGATGGCAAGCTGAAAAAACAAGTTACAAAAGGAAATTGGGAAGTAACAGATTATTACGGTTACAATCCAAAGTCTAAAGAAATTTATGTTCAGACCACTGAGAAAGGAAGTATCAACAAAGTGATTTCCAAGATCAATATAGAAAACGGAAAATCTCAACTGATCTCAAACGCAGAAGGAAATAATTCTGCCAATTTCAGTAAGAACTATAATTATTTTATCGAGACCTCCTCTACAGTTTCAAAGCCATTTACTTTTGTCTTAAAAGACGGAAATGGTAAAACTGTAAAAGAATTACAAAACAACAATGATCAGCTACAAAAACTAAAAGCTGACAATTTTGTTGATAAAGAGTTTATTACTATTCCAAACTCAGTGGGTGATCAAATGAATGCATGGGTGATGAAACCTAAGAACTTTGATCCAAACAAAAAGTATCCTTTATTTATGTTTCAGTATTCAGGACCTGGTTCTCAACAGGTGGCTAACACCTGGGATACCGGAAATACTTTATGGTTTAATCATTTAGTTCAAAAGGGATATATTGTAGCTTGTGTAGATGGACGTGGAACAGGATATAAAGGAGCGAAATTCAAAAAAGTAACCTACATGAATTTAGGGAAATACGAAATTGAAGATCAGATCACTGCTGCAAAATGGTTTGGAAATCAATCCTATATTGATAAAAGCCGAATCGGAATGTTCGGTTGGAGCTTCGGAGGTTATATGACGAGTTTAGCTATGACAAAGGGAGCTGATGTTTTCAAAGCGGGGATTGCTGTTGCACCAGTTACCAACTGGAGGTATTACGATTCTGTTTATACAGAAAGGTTCATGAGGACTCCACAGGAAAACGCGGAAGGATATGATAAAAATTCCCCAACAGAATATGCCAACCTATTAAAAGGAAAACTCTTATTGATTCACGGAACTGCTGATGATAATGTACATTTCCAGAATTCCATGGAATTCTCTGAGGCATTGATTCAAAACAAAAAACAGTTTGATTTCATGGCTTATCCGGATAAAAATCACGGGATTTATGGTGGCCAGACAAGACCACAACTGTATGAGAAAATGACAGATTTTATTTTAGATAATTTATAATCTAGTATCAAATAACCTATTAAACCTTCTAATTTATTTTAGAAGGTTTTTTAATATTAATTTCATTAATCGTTTTGCAAAGAGTAATTTATTTTATCAATTAAAATTAAAAACTTACTTTTGAGAAATTTGAAATTTGAATCGATGAAGACTAAACATCCTAAAGGCCTGCCTTTTCTCTTTTTTACTGAAATGTGGGAACGTTTCGGGTATTATTTAATTCTCGGAATTTTTGTTCTTTACGTTATTGAGCCTACAGGGTTGAAAGGTGGTCTCGGGCTGCCCGACAAAACTGCTGATGATATTTTTGGAACTTATATCGCTTTGACCTATTTAACACCTTTTATTGGTGGATTTCTAGCAGATAGAGTTTTAGGTTATATCAAATCTATCTATTTAGGAGGAATTTTAATGGCTGCGGGTTATATCGGGATGGGAGTTTTCAAAGATCTACCTTTATTTTATGGGTCTTTAGCATTAATTATTATCGGAAACGGTTTCTTTAAACCAACCATTTCTACCCTTTTAGGAAATCTATATTCTGAAGAACCTTATAGAGCAAATAAAGATTCTGGCTACAATATTTTCTATATGGGAATTAATATTGGTGCCTTTATCTGTAATATTATCGCCGCTTTTATGCGTAATAAATTCGGATGGGGTGAAGCCTTTATTACTGCTGGAGTAGGTATGCTAGTTGGTATGATAATTTTTACCATTGGAAGAAAACATTATATCCACGCAGCTCAGATGAAGCCTGTACAAGAAGGAGATACCAAACTTTCTGAAATCTTAATTAAGGTTTTCCTACCAGCGATCATAGCTGGAGCAATTGGATGGTTTGTACCTAATAATATTTTCGGAAGTGACAGTACAGATGCATTTATTTTTGCCTGTATCCCTGTTATTTACTTTTATGCTTCTCTTTATTTTAAGGCAAAACCAGAAGAAAAAACTTCTATTGGAGCCTTGTTATCTGTATTTTTGATCAGTATGTTTTTCTGGGCAGTTTTCAAACAGAATGGAACAGCATTAACGAGATGGGCTAATTATTACACAGACCGAAGTGTCCCTGCAGCTATAGAAAAGCCTTTAGAAGACATCTATATGGTAGATGGGAAAAGCTATAAAGATAAAGAGGTTCCTGTTTATGATGATCAGTATCAATCTCAAAAAGATAAAGACGGAAAAACAATAAAAACAACCGGCAAAGATGTCTATTTTAAAAATATTTCCTCTGAGCAACGTGCAGAACTTGAAAAGAATCCCGAGAAGCAGGTATTTCTGTACAATACGGAATTATTTCAATCCATCAATCCATTTTGGGTTATTGCTTTAACACCTTTAGTGGTTGGATCTTGGGCCTTACTGCGAAGAAAAGGAAAGGAACCATTAACTCCTACAAAGATTGTTTTGGGACTGTTTATTTCTGGATTATCCTGTCTGGTAATGGTTTTAGCAGTAATAGCCGGAGATAATGGAGCGGTTAAGGTTTCTCCATGGTGGCTGGTTGCCGGTTATGGAGTCATTACAGTCGGCGAACTTTGTCTTTCTCCAATGGGATTGTCTTTTGTTTCCAAGCTCTCGCCACCGAGAATCACAGCACTTATGATGGGTGGCTTTTTCCTTGCTAATTCTGTGGGGAACAAACTTTCTGGAATCTTAGCAAGCACCTGGTATAACTATGACAATAAAGTAAATTATTTCTTAGTAAACTTCGCTTTATTAATTTTTGCAACGTTATTAGGCCTTTCTATGTTAAAAAGATTGAACAAAATCATGAAAGAAAAAGGGCATTAATCATCCCTTTTAGATAGATAATAAAGCTGTAGCAGAGTTCTACAGCTTTTTTATTAAATATAAAATTAAAAACTTGCCAAAAACTCAAAAAAAACTATATTTGCTAGTCTTAACAAAAATTAACAATAAAATATGGATAATATTGAAGCATTAAATCCGAAACCGGATGAATTTGTAGAGAATAAAGGTTCCAGACATCCAAAAGGATTATGGGTTCTTTTCGGAACAGAAATGTGGGAACGTTTCAACTTTTATGGGATGAGAGCATTACTTACCTTATTTATGGTAAATTCTCTCTTAATGAAGGAGGCTGATGCATCTATTATTTATGGGGGTTTTCTTGCTTTATGTTATTTAACACCTCTATTAGGAGGTTTTATTGCAGATAAATATCTGGGAAACAGAAACTGTATCATCTTAGGAGGAAGCCTTATGGCAATTGGGCAGTTTTTACTTTTCCTGAGTGCATCTACATTTTCTGAAAGCTTAGGCGGAGCAAAAACCTTTATGTGGTTGGCTTTATTCATTATTATCTTTGGAAATGGTTTCTTCAAACCAAATATTTCCTCAATGGTAGGAAGTCTTTATCCTAAACAAGAAAAATCTAAATTGGATTCGGCGTTTACCATTTTCTATATGGGTATTAATATCGGAGCGTTTTTAGGTCAGTTTATTTGTCCTTATTTAGGAGATGTAAAGGATTCTGCAGGAGTTAGAGATATTTTCGCTTTCAAATGGGGATTCCTGGCTGCATCTATCGCAATGATTATAGGAACAGTAACATTTTTCATCCTTAAAAATAAGTATGTTGTAACTCCTGAAGGAAGACCAATCGGAGGATTACCTAAAAACAGTACCAGCGCAGACTTTGAAGAAGGAGAAACACAAACTGCAAAATTTTCAGGAAAATCTATGGGAATAGCAACTGTATTATTTGTTGCTCTTTTCTTTGTGTTCAGATATGTTCTAGTAGGTGAATTTGGATTTAATTCTGTAGGAATGGGACAGCTTATCAAAGGGCTTATTTATCCATTTATCTACGCTGCAGGGATCTCTCTGGCATTTTTGATCATGAGCTCTGCTGAAAACAAAGTGGAAAGACAAAGAATCTGGGTAATTTATATTGTTTCATTCTTTATTATTTTCTTTTGGGCCGCTTTTGAACAGGCAGGTTCATCTTTAACTTTTATCGCAGATAACCAAACAGACAGAAGTATTTTTGGTTGGAATATGCCGCCATCTATGGTACAAATCTTCAATGGACTATTTGTTGTAGCATTGGCATTGCCATTCAGTATCCTTTGGGATAAATTGAGAGCTAAGGGTAAAGAGCCGGTATCTCCAATGAAACAGGCAATAGGTCTTGCTTTAATAGCTTTAAGTTATTTCATTATCGCTTACAATGTAAAAGATCTGGGAAATACAGGTTTATTAGCCATCAAATGGTTGATGTTATTATATTTGATTCAAACAATGGGAGAGCTTTGTTTATCACCAATCGGATTATCATTGGTAGGTAAGCTTGCTCCAAAAAGATTTGCTTCATTGTTGTATGGGGTTTTCTTTATCTCTAATGCTGCGGGTTATGCCTTAGCAGGTTCTCTAGGGGCTATTATTCCTGCAACAGGAGACAAGTTTGTAAAAGCTGAAAAACTGGGTGTAAATCTACAGGATGTTTTGGATAAAAAAGTAACACTTACTCCTGAGCAATTGGCTTTATTTGAGAAAGAACAATTACCTATTGCCAATACAACTTTTGCGGGTGTAGAAATTCATAATTTATTTGAATTCTTCATGGTATTCGTTGTACTTTGTGGTATCGCATCTGTAATTCTTGCCATACTTTCACCAAGATTAAAGAAAATGATGAACGGCGTAGGCTAGTTTCATTAATAAAATACTATAAAAAACCTCTGCTAAGTCAGAGGTTTTTTTATAAATTAGCGAATCCGTTTCAAAATGAAACATCTTATTTTATTATTGTTCAATTAATATGTATACATTAGAAGAAATACAAAATTTTAAAGGAAAGTATCCTAAACAGCTTTGGACGCTATTCACGGTAGAAATGTGGGAGCGTTTTTGTTTTTATGGGATGCGTGGTGTTCTTACGATTTTCATGGTGGATCAATTAGGTTTATTAGAAGATAAAGCAAACTTACAATATGGCGCCATACAGGCTTTCATTTATGCTTTTACTTTTATTGGCGGAATTTTTGCCGATAAAATTTTAGGATTCAAAAAATCCTTGGTTTTTGGAGGTATTATCATGTCAATTGGTAATCTTATTATTGCCTTTTCCCCACACGATTTCTTTTATTTTGGTATTACCTGCTCTATTATTGGGACTGGGTTCTTTAAACCCAATATTTCTTCCATGGTAGGAGAACTTTATAAAGAGGATGATCCGAGAAGAGATGCCGGATATGGCTTATTCTATGCCGGAATCAATATTGGTGGGCTTTTAGGTGGTGCTCTGTGTGTTTATCTGGGAAAATATTACTCCTGGTCTTGGTGCTTCCTTGCAGCAGCTATTGTGATGATTCTAGGTTTAATTACTTTTTTTGCAACAAAAAAATCGTTAGGTCCTATTGGTGATTCACCGCTGCAAGTACTTCCACAATCAAAAAGAACTTTACGCGAAGTATTGGTCTATATTGGTGCATTATTAAGCATGCCGCTTATTTTCATTATGGTAAAGAATACAAATTATACAGATTACTTTATGTATTTAATAGGTATTGCAGCTGTTGGGTATTTTATAGTTGAAACACTAAAACAAACCTCTCCTTATCAAAAGAAACTTGTTGCAGCATTTATATTTATCTTCATGTACTTTTTGTTCAACTCTATTTATGAGCAAAGTGGTGGATCTTTATCTTTATTCGCGAAAGACAATTTAGTACATAAACTTTTAGGCTTCGGGATGGATCCCAATGTGATAAACAATAGTGCTAACTCTTTTTTCATTATTATTTTTAGTCCGCTGATCGGTTTAGCATGGATTGGTTTAAATAAAAGAAAACTTGAGCCTAATACCATTAACAAGTTCGGAATTGGATTTTTATTTCTGGCTGCAGGATTCTTTTTATTTTATAGCCTGAGATATTTTGCCGGTTCAGATGGTAAGTCTTCACTTAACCTATTTACTTTTACATGGTTGGTCATCACCTTTGGAGAGCTATGCTTAGGACCAATCGGAATGTCCATTATCACTAAATTATCACCAAAGAAAATGTTTGGTATGATGATGGGATTATGGTTTTTGGCAAGTGCATTCGGACAATTTGCAGCAGGGAAAATCGGAGCCAGCTTATCTGAGGCTAATACAGGAAATACTAACATGAGTAAACTTGTTGCTTATACTGATGGATATAAAACATTGGGAATCTATGCATTAATTGCCGGAGTGGTATTAATTTTGATGTCCTCCTTTGTGAGAAAATTAATGCAAGATGTAAAATAAATGTAAGCTTATTATGCTTATTTTTATTAATAATTAAAAATTAAATGAAAAAAATTCTAAGCATAGTAAGTTTGTTTTTAATCACCTTCAGTTTTGCCCAAGTCAAATGGATGACTATTGAGGAGGCGCTAAAGGCTCAAAAACAAAATCCTAAAAAGATCCTTGTTGACTTTTATGCAGATTGGTGTGGCCCATGTAAAATAATGGACAAAAAGACTTATGGACATCCGGTTATAGCTCAAATTTTAAACGACAATTATTATCCGGTAAAATTCAATGCAGAAGAAAAAGGTGATATTGAAATCTTTGGAAGAACATTTTCAAATCACGATAAAGAGTATAAAAAAGGCAAAAATTCTTTGCACGAATTTACCCAATATATGAATGTGGCTGCGGTTCCAAGTACTGTTTTTCTGGATGAAAACGGGGGTCCCATTACGATCCTTCAGGGTGAACTTTCAGCGATTGAGCTTGAACCTTATTTAGAATTCATTTCTAAGGATTTATATAAAAAAATTCGAACCCGTGAACAATGGGAAGATTATCAGAAAAGATTCAAATCTAAAATAAAGAATTAAAAATCAAAGACTTTCAAATTATGAAAGTCTTTTTTCTTAAAAAATTTGAAATTTTATTCTATTTTGCCGAAATTAGGGCTCGCTTACAAAAATGAATAGCTGATATGGAATCTTATTTTTCTCACTAATTCATCTATTATTGTATTGAGTTTTTATCTGAATGACTTTAGAAACTTCCATAGAATATGTCAAGGGAATCGGTCCCGAAAAGGCTAAACTCATTAAAAATGTGTTGGGAATTTCTATTGTAGAAGATTTATTAAACTTCTATCCTATTCGTTATTTGGATAAAAACAAAGTGTATAAGATTGCCAACCTTCAGGAAAGCAATATCGAAATTCAGCTAAAGGGAAAAATTACAAGTGTTCAGGAAATACAGACAGGTAAAACCAAAAGACTTACTGCAAAATTTAATGATGAAACGGGAATGATGGATCTGGTATGGTTCCAATATTCAAAATGGTTAAAGGAGCAGCTACCAATTAATAAGGAAATCTATATTTTCGGAAAGATCAATTTATTTAACAATCAATTTTCAATGCCACACCCGGAGATTGAAATTGAGGAAAAAAAAGAAAATGACAATCGTCTAAGACCTATTTATCCCAGTTCAGAAAAATTAACAAAACGAGGTCTTAATCAGAAATTCTTTCAAACAATTCTTAGAAATATCTGCAAAGAAATTCCTAATCTTATTCAGGAGAATCTACCTGACTATATGATGCAGTCTTTTAAATTTTTATCAAGGCAACAAACTTTTTTGAATGTTCATTTTCCTCAAAATCTAGAATACTTTGAAAAAGCAAATTACAGATTAAAATTTGAAGAATCCTTTTTCTTTCAGTTGGGTTATGGCTTAAAAAAGATCCATCATAAAAGTCAATCATTTGGAAATCCTTTTCCAATTGTTGGTGATTATTTTACCGGTTTCTACGAAAATCATCTTCCCTTTGAGCTTACTAATGCCCAAAAGAAGGTTTTAAAGGAAATTCGACTGGATATGAAGAAACCTATCCAGATGAATAGACTTTTACAAGGCGATGTTGGATCAGGCAAAACCATGGTTGCCCTGCTGACTATGCTTATTGCAATGGATAATGGATTTCAAAGCTGCATAATGGCTCCGACTGAAATTTTGGCGCAACAACACTACAACGGAATAAAGGAATTACTGGAAAAAACAGATATTAATGTTCGCCTATTAACCGGCTCTACAAAAGCTTCTGAAAGAAAAATAATCCATCAGGAACTTGAAAATGGAGAACTCTCGATTTTAGTAGGAACGCATGCAGTATTGGAGGACAAAGTAAAGTTTAAAAACCTTGGTTTAGCTATTATTGATGAGCAGCATAGATTCGGTGTTGCCCAAAGAGCTAAACTATGGGCAAAAAACAAAATTCCACCCCATATTTTAGTAATGACCGCTACTCCTATCCCAAGAACACTTGCTATGAGCTTTTATTCTGACCTGGATGTGTCTGTGATTGATGAAATGCCTGTGGGTAGAAAACCTATTGTAACCGCACACAGAAGAGAAAAAGATCGAATGTATGTTTATAATTTCTGTAGAGATGAAATTAAAAAGGGCAGGCAGGTCTATTTTGTGTATCCCTTAATTGAAGAATCTGAAACCTTAGACTATAAAAATCTGATGGAAGGTTTGGAACACATCATGGAGGCATTTTCAGAATATAATGTCAGTATGCTTCATGGAAGAATGAAACCTGACGAAAAAGATGCAGCCATGAATTATTTTGCCTCGGGAAAAGCTGAGATTATGGTTGCCACCACCGTTATTGAGGTGGGCGTAAATGTACCTAATGCTTCTGTTATGGTTATAGAAAGTGCTGAAAGATTTGGATTATCACAGCTTCATCAATTACGTGGCCGTGTGGGCCGTGGAGCTGAACAAAGTTATTGTATATTAATGACATCTGATAAACTATCTACTGAAAGCAGAACCCGTATCAGAACAATGACGGAAACGAATGATGGTTTTAAAATATCCGAAGTAGATATGCAGCTACGCGGTCCCGGGGATATCCTGGGAACTCAACAAAGTGGTGTTGTTGATTTTAAAAGACTGGATCTGGTAAAAGATTCAGCAATTATAAAAACAACTAAAAAGGTCGTTGAAAAAATTCTGGAAACAGACCCTCTTTTAGGCAGAATCGATCACCAGATCATAAAAAATTATTATTTAAAGTATTATAAAGGAAAAAATAAATGGAGCAAAATTTCATAAAAAAACCGCAAAAAGAAAAAGATCTTTCCGCGGCCCCCTTATAAAACTGTTATTTAGAAGAAATTACTTTCGTTCAGTAAAAAATTTATTTAGTAGAATGCTTACTATCTTGTGATGTAGTGTGGAGTGAAAATATTTATAGCATTTGTATTTTTGCCAAAGCCACTACTAAATAAATTTAAAAAAAACAAAATGAATTATGTTTCCAACTTACTTATTATAAAAACTAACTGTGTTTGTCGAAAGGATTTTAAAAGAAACGAATATAAATATCCCCCCAACGATCGAGTTTTCATGATTGTACCGTTTTGTTTAAAGATCTTCTTCGCTTTTCCATTGGAAATTAATAATCCATTTTGTTTTACTAACATCGTGATTAATATAATTTACTTTCAAGATTTGAAAAAATAATTATTTACATTAATTGTTTTATATGATTAACTTGTGTTAGCACGTTTCTTGTACAAATTTCATCTATTGTTACTAATAACTATTTATATTATTATATTCAATAGTTATAAAATTTTCACCTTTTAGTGAGTATTATGTAATAAATACAAATCGTCTCTAAACTAAAAACCTAAAAAACTCAATATTCATCATACTTTAAGGATAAGATTATCCTTATTCAGTCCAGATGTATGATACTGCCAATTAAGTGTCACAACTTCGGAAATCACTCTTTTTAAATCTTTATAATTATCCGGTTTCTTGATATAAATATTCGATCCTTTTACAAAAATTCTTTCCACATCTTCTTCTGATAAAGCCTCTGCATATACTCCTGTAATGATATTACTTAATCTAAAATCCATTTTTATTTCTTCCAGACATTCTAAAATACTCTTTTGAGGAATATGATAGCTCATCAATAACATCTCAGGAATAAGAGCTTCAGCATTGTTAAGGTATTTCATTAAATCTTTACCATTCTGAAAAGACTGAACTTTTACTGCTATTTTTAGATCTTTAAGTATATTTTTAAATAAAATAACATTTCCTTCATCGTCATCAACGAGGATCGCATTCAGATACTCTTTAGTCATACAGCATTTTATTAGTAACAATGACACTTTGTTCTTTTCGTCTCTTGCCGATTATTTTATGAAACTGAGAGGGAGTAATACCTGTTGTATTCTTAAACTGTGTACTAAGATGTGCTACACTGGAATAGTTAAGCTTATGAGCAATCTCGGTAAGATTAAGCTTATTATTGATAATCAATTCTTTCGCATACTCTATTTTCTGTAGAATAATGAAATTTTCTATGGAAGTATAAGCTACTTCAGAAAACAGATTTGATAAATAACCATAACTATGGTTCAATTTTTCTGAAATATAAATAGATGCTTTAACGGCAACAATATCTTTAGAAAATACCAATTCTACAATAGCATCTTTTATTTTCTGTACCAATGCTATCTTTTGGCTTTCTATAATTTCGATACCATAATCTTCAAGATTTTTCTTAAAAATAGTATGTTGTTCTTGGGTAAATGCTTCGTAAAATTCGACTTCCCCAAAATTTAATAATCTATATTTTAAGCCTTGTTCCTTAAGTTTTTCATCCAACACTTTTTTACAAAGAGCATTGAAATCAAATTTCACGTACATTTTCATCCTAGTATAAGTGTGTTAATTATTTTGTAAATATAATATTTTATTTCATATAAAAGTGAAATAGGTTAAAAAATTTAAAATAAAATTCACAAACGCAAAAAACTCCTGTATTAATGAATACAGGAATTTAAACACTAAGGATGAAAAAAATATACTGATAAAAGCTATAACAGCTTAAAACCAAGTATATGAATGTATTATTTTGAAGTGATTTGGTTCTACTGCAAATATCAAGC
Source organism: Chryseobacterium sp. FW101-FHT12H09 (assembly GCF_058790395.1). Lineage (NCBI taxonomy): Bacteria > Pseudomonadati > Bacteroidota > Flavobacteriia > Flavobacteriales > Weeksellaceae > Chryseobacterium > Chryseobacterium sp. FW101-FHT12H09. The sequence goes on from NZ_JBYTCP010000005.1 coordinate 213,513, forward strand.
TTATATACAGGTCACCCGTTATAGAATTATAAGATAATGTTACAGAATTATAAGTCTATTATTTGTGAATTATAAACTCCATGAGATAGTCGTCCATCACGAAATTATTTCCAATATCAAAAACCCCTTCATCATATATTTTATACCCTTGGGATTCATAGAATTTTCTTGCTGCATTAAATTTATTCACATTCAAGATAATTCTATTATCTCCATTTTCAAGTGTTTTCCCGGCTAGAAATACTAGTACTTCTTTTCCAAACCCTTTTCCTTTACTTTCAGGAACAAGATAAATTCTGTGAAGCTTTGTGGTTTGATTTTCGTAACCGTGTTCATAGCCAACAAATCCTTCAGGCGAATCATTAACTTCATCTAATATTAGATAATAATGATACTTTGGATTCTTCAGATGATTCGAAATTTCATCGGCTGAATACATTGTACTAAGCATATAATCCATCTGTTCTTCTGAAAGAATTTCTGCATAAGCATTTTCCCATGACCTTCTTGCCAAATCCTGTATAAGAGGAATATCTTTTTCAGTTGCTTTAATTAATTTCATGTCTTTTTTATGATTAAAAAAAGTGAAAAGCCGAAGCCTTTCACCTTATGTTATTTATTACTAATAAGAACAAACATTTTATCGACTCATAAATTGATAATCAGTTTATTCAGCTTTCTTAAATATTGATCATTTCTGCTTTTATCTTGGCATACAATCCTTCAGAAGCTGGAACAAGTGGAAGTCGCAAAAAGTTTTTAATAATTCCTTTTTCAGTTAAAATAACTTTAACTCCACATGGGTTTCCTTCAGCAAAAATTAAGCGCGTAATCTCAACGAGTTTGTTATGAATCTCGTAAGCTTCTTTCACTTTTCCTTCAAAAGCTAACTGCACCATTGTTGAAAATTCTTTTGGATAAGCCTGCCCTATTACAGAGATCACTCCATCTCCTCCTGCCAGTGTAACGGGTAATGCATATTCATCATCTCCTGATACCAGTGAAAAACCTTCCGGTTTCTTTCTTAATATATCAAAATACTGAAGAATATTAGGTGCTGCTTCCTTAATCAAGATTAAATTTGGGCACTCCTTTGCTAAACGAAGTGTTGTCTCAGCTTCAATATTCTGTCCCGTTCTGGAAGGCACATTATAAATGATAATTTTTTTTCCTGTAGATGCCAGCACTTTATAATGCTGATAAAGCCCTTCCTGATTAGGCTTATTATAATATGGTGAAACGGATAAAATTGCCTCAAAAGCAGACACATCTGTTTCTTCAATTTGTTTTTTTACTTCCAGGGTATTATTTCCCCCAATTCCTAAAACTAAAGGAAGGCGTTTATTATTTACCTTAATGATATGATCTATAACCTGTTTCTTCTCTTCTTCAGAAAGTGTTGCAGCCTCAGCTGTAGTTCCCAAAACAACTAAATAATTGGTTCCGTTCTCAATATTGTATTCAACAAGTTTTGTTAAACTATCAAAATCAACGGATAAATCTTCATTAAAGGGTGTTACCAAAGCTACACCTACTCCTTTTAAAATGCTCATCTGTTAGAATTATTTTTTCCAAATTTAATAATTTAGACTAAGAATTTATAATAAATAATAATGTTTTATTATACATATAATTATATTTGCATATACTAAAAGAAATTATGAAAAATAAATTCTTATTATTAGGAATTGCTTTGGTTTCCCTTACCTCTTGTAAAACAACTTCTTTACAAGTTGCAAATGTAGAAACTCAGAAAAATATTTCTATTAATAAAGAGCTAAAGAATGATGAAGCTTTTGTAAAGGTTATTGAACCCTATAAACTGAAACTGGATAAAGAGATGAATCAAAAGATCTCTCATACCAACGTAGATCTTACAAAACAGGGAGATAACAGCAATCTTGGAAATCTTTTAGCTGATTACACTTTCAGTGGAGCAGATGAATGGGCAAAGACTCATCTTAAAAAAAATGTTGATGCTGCATTAATTAACATTGGTGGAATCCGTACTTCGATAGGAAAAGGTGATATTTTACTTAAGAATGTCTACGAAGTAATGCCATTTGAAAATGAAGTGGTTATCGTTAAAATGAAAGGATCTGATCTTGAAGGTCTATTTGAATACTACGCAAAAAAACAGGTCAACAATCCTGTTTCCCATTTATACATAGAAACCGACAACGGAAAACCAGCCAAAACTTTAATTAATGGTAAAGCAGTGAATTCTAATCAGGATTACTATATTGCAACCTCAGATTATTTGGCACTGGGTGGAGATAATATGAGCTTCTTTGCAAAAGGAGAATCAATTCCTACTGGAATAAAAATGAGGGAGTTATTTATTGATTATTTCAAAAGAAACTCAGAGGTTGTACCCAACACAGATATTCGTTTAAATTTTATTGATAAGAACTAATGGATAGAAAAAGTTTTTTAAAAGCAATAGGTGGTGGAACTTTAGCAATGGCTTTAGCTCCCAATATGATGATGGCAGAGGAATTAAAATTGAACAGTCTAACCTCGACAAACAAACTTACTATTCTTCATACCAATGATCAGCACAGCAGAATAGAACCTTTTGATGAAAGTTATACAAAGAACCCTAATCAGGGAGGGTTTGCAAGAAGAGCAAGTTTAATTCAACAGATCAGAAGCCAGGAAAGTAATGTATTGTTATTAGATTCCGGAGATATTTTCCAGGGCACTCCTTATTTTAACTTTTTCGGAGGTGAGCTTGAATTTAAATTAATGTCTATGATGAAATATGATGCATCCACAATGGGTAATCATGATTTTGATAATGGACTTCAAGGTTTTTTAAAGGTCTTGCCTAATGCTCAATTTCCGTTTATATGCTCAAATTATGACTTTAAAAATACTGTTTTAGATGGAAAAACTTTACAGTATAAAATTTTTAATAAAGATGGAATTAAAGTAGGAATCTTTGCCGTGGGAATTCAGCTAGAAGGTCTGGTGGGTAAAAAACAATATCAAGAGACCGTTTATTCTGATCCAATTGATGTTGCCCAGCATTATTCCAATTTTCTAAAAAATGAACAAAAGTGTGATCTTGTGATCTGCTTATCTCATATTGGTTATGATTATCATGATGAACCTAATAAAGTGAGTGATAAAATATTGGCTGCCAATACAGAAAATATTGATATCATTTTAGGAGGCCATACCCATACTTTTCTATCAGAACCTCAAAGTTTTAAAAATAGACAGGGCAAAAATGTTTTGGTTAATCAGGTTGGATGGGCCGGACTTTTATTAGGAAGAATAGATTTTTACTTTGACAACAACAAAAACGTACAACATATTTCTTGGAACAATCAGGTTATAGACAGCAGTATAATAGCATAATATGAAAAAACTCTCCATAATTTCCCTTGGTATTTTAGCATCCGTACAATTCGCAAATGCACAGGTTATTTCTTCAAAGAAATGGTCGGATATATTCTCTTACAATAATGTGATCGCTATGAAAGAAGATCACGGAAAAATAATTGCAGCAGCAGAAAACGGACTTTTTTATTATACCATATCAACAGGTGAAATTACAAAGCTGTCTAAAGCAAATGGTCTACACGAGGTTGGTATATCTGCCTTCGACTATAATCCACAAACTAAAATAGGACTGATAGGTTATCAAAATGGTTCTTTAGATGTTGTAACTCCAGACGGGATTACTTATGTGGTTGATATTCCTATTGCTACCGGATACAACGGAAGTAAAAAGATCAATCATATTTCTATTACTGGAGACAAGGCTGTTGTTTCAGTTGGATATGGACTTTCAATTTTTGATCTGAAGAAAAAAGAATTCAATGATTCTACATTTTTTCTTGTTGGTGGAGTTTATCAAGCGAGTAACGAGGCAACAATTGTTGGCAATAAAGTATACTGTGTAACCACTACCGGATTTAAAAGCCATGAAATGAATACTACCTTTCCGATATATTCTACATGGACTACTGAAATGCCCGGTTCATTTACGCAAATCGATTCAGAATCTGTACTAAGTTTTTCTTCTCCGACAACAGCATATCTCTACGACAACGGCGTAGCTACCCCACTTTCACAAACTTTTGGAAAAGTTAGCGATATCGTAGTAAATCCAAATAATATCATTGTAACCGATCAAGCCAGAATTTATTCATTTAATACTAATGGAAATTTCATGGGCGCTGTAAGTCTTGGTGAAGAATGTAACACAGCAACAACAGTGAACGGCAAAATGTATGGTGGATCCATATTATCAGGGATTAAGGACGAAGCCAGTAACTCATTTAAACCAGATGGTCCATATTTCAATAATGCATACAAGCTTAGTTTATATGGTGAAAATCAACTTTTAATATCAACAGGTTCCAGAGATGCAAGATTTAACGGGCCTGTAATCAATCCTAAAAACCCAGGTTTTTATTATTTTAATGGAATGCAATGGATTTATCCATCTTATTTTATAGGAAAATCCCAAACTTTTAATGTTTTGGATGCTACTTCTAATCCTAGTAATCCTGATGAGGTTTTCTTTACCAATTACGTCTTTGGAGGGCAAGGTATTTACAAGATGAAGTATAATGCTGGTAACAAAGATTTCGATTTTACTAAATATTACGATTTAGCTGCACCTAGTGACTTTGTACGTCGTCCAGTTGGTTTAACATATGATGATCAAAATAACCTCATTGCTACTATTGCATTCATGGATACAGGTTCCATCGCAATAGCTCCCTATGATAAAGCAGCAGATAATTTCATTGTAAAAGATCTCGGTCTTTTAAGTAATGGTGTTCAAAAAGCATTATACTATGAAAATTTATTATGGATTCCCATGCCAAGAACAAATAACTTCTTGGTATATGATTATAAAAAAACACCTACAAATGTATCTGATGACACGCCTTATTTGTTAAGTCAGTCCAATGGACTTCCAACCAATTCTAACGGAAGTATTTCTGTCGCTATTGATAAGGCAGGAGATGCATGGATTGGTTCTGATAGTGGACTAAGAGTGTTCTCAAATGCTGTATCAGCAATTAAAGAACCTAATCCCGCTGTAGAACCAATTATTATTGAGCAAAATAATCTTGGAGAAGAGCTTTTTCGTGATTCTCAAATCTTACAAATAGAAGTAGATGCAGGAGATTACAAATGGATCTCTGTAGACGGCGGTGGCGTTTATTATATGTCTTCAGATGGACAGCGTACCATCAAACACTTTACTAAAGAAAACTCGCCATTACCCACCAATAGTATCACAGACATTAAAGTAGACAGGAAGACAGGAAAGGTATATTTTGTTTCCTATAGCGGAATTGTTACTTATCAGGGCGATGTGGCTGATGTAACTTCCAATTTTGGAGATGTTGTGGTTTATCCAAATCCTGTGGTATATTCTAACTTTAAAGGAAAAGTAACCATTAAAGGTTTAGCTGAGAAAACGAATATCAGAATTGCAGATGTAGCTGGAAATGTTGTTCATTCAGCAGTAGCAAGAGGTGGTTATTACGAGTGGGATCTCAATAATCAACGTGGCACGAGGGTAGCATCAGGAATCTATTTTGTATTAATGACCAATGAAGATGGTTCTGATAAGGCTACTGCTAAAATAGCTGTGGTTAATTAATGAATTCACAAAGAGTATTTTTACTTTCATTTATAAAATATGGTGAGAATGATGCGATTCTGCATTGTTTTACGGAGGAAGATGGTTTTCAGACTTATTTCCTAAAGGGGATATACTCTAAAAGAAATAAGAAAAAGGCACTGTTACAGCCATTGAATCAACTGAATATTTCCATTAGTATGGGAAAAAGCAGCGGTATACGATCCATTTCAAAATTTGAATTGGTAAAAAATAATGATATTTATACAGATATCAAGATCAATACGGTCATCTTTTTTGTCTCAGATTTTTTAAATCAGATTCTAAGAAATGAAGATAAAAACCTGATCTTATTTTTTAGTATTGATGAATTTATAGGTAAGCTATCTTCACTAAACTATCAGTCTCATCTTATTTTTTTAATTAAAATATTAAAAATACATGGGATTACACCTCTGGTAAATGTATATGATTTTCTGGATCCAGAAACGGGAACTTTTTCACTCTCTCAGACTCATCAACTATTTAATCATGAAGTATCCTCACTCTGGAAGTCAATTATTTCTTCTGAGAATCCATATGAAATAAAGATCAATTCTTCCTTCCGGAAGGATTTCCTTGATAGCATATTGGTCTACTATCATTATCATATCAGTGATTTTAAAATACCAACTTCTTTGGAAATCATTCAGCAGATTTTTGAATAACCTGTTAAATTGTGAAATTGAAAGATCAATTTTTAAGATTTTACATCTTCAGGCTTCTCTGTTTCAGATTCTGCGATTTCTTTCTTAGGAAACTTCGGTTGAAGAATTTTTGCTATCAAGCCTGTCCATCCTGTTTGATGGGAAGCTCCTACTCCACGCCCGCTATCTCCATGAAAGTATTCATAAAACAGAATATAATCTTTAAAATCAGGGTCTGTCTGAAACTTTGGATATTGTCCATTAACAGGGCGGTTTCCATTTTCATCTTTTAAAAATATCTTGGAAAGCCTTTTACTCAAGGCATCTGAAATTTGATCCAGATTGGAATAGCTTCCACTTCCTGTTGGATATTCTACCATAAAATCTGGGCTATAATAGAAGAAAAAGCTTTGAAGGCTTTCAATAATTAAATAATTAATAGGAAACCAAATAGGCCCCCTCCAATTGCTATTGCCTCCGAATAGTCCGCTATCACTTTCCGCAGGGGTATATTTTACGGAATAGTCAATTCCATTCAGGCTAACTGCATAAGGATTCTGTTCATATACTTTAGATAATGCACGAACTCCATAATCACTTAAAAATTCATTGGCATCAAGCATTCTGCTAAGTAATCTTTTTAAACGATGTCCACGGAGTAGTGAAAGCAAATGTTTGGAATCATGCCCTTTTACTTCCCAATGAGAAACCAGAGCTGCCAGTTCAGGTTTATTTTTCAATACCCAATACATTCTCTTTTTAAAGTTCGGGAGTTTTTCAATTACCTCATCATCAATTACTTCAACAGCAAACATCGGAATAAGCCCCACTATGGTTCGTAGTTTCAGGTACATATGATTTCCATCCTTAGAGGAAATTGCATCGTAAAAGAATTCATCCTCTTCATCCCAAAGTCCAAAGTTTTCATCTCCCATATTATCGAGCGAGTGGGCTATTGAAAGAAAATGCTCAAAAAACTTCATTGCCATTTCCTCATACACATTATTATACAAGGCCAATTCCAGTGCTATCCTCATCATATTGAGAGCAAACATGGCCATCCAGCTTGTTCCATCGGCCTGTTCTAACTGTTCACCATTAGGAAGCATACTGTTTCTATCAAAAACACCTATATTATCAAGTCCTAAAAATCCGCCTTCAAAAATATTATTTCCATTATTGTCTTTTTTGTTTACCCACCATGTGAAATTCATTAATAGTTTCTGAAAAGCACTTTCCAGAAATTGCAAATCAGGCTTATCATTAAGGTATTCATCGATTTTAAAAACCTTGAAAACAGCCCAGGCATGAACAGGAGGATTCACATCACTGAAATCCCACTCGTAGGCAGGAAGCTGACCATTTGGATGCATATACCACTCAAATAGGAAAAGTTTTAACTGATACTTTGCGAAATCGGGATCAATTAATGAAAAGCTAATGGCATGAAATGCCAGATCCCAAGTAGCATACCATGGATATTCCCATTTATCGGGCATCGAAATAATATGTTCATTATTAAGATGTTTCCAATCATAATTTCTTATTTTTTCTCTGGATTTTGGAGGGTTTACTTCTCCAGGATCTCCTTTTAACCATTTTTCTACATTATAATGGTAGTACATTTTGTTCCAAAGCATTCCTGCAAAAGCTTGTCTTTGCACCATTTTTTCGTCATCAGACTGCATTCCTTTCTGAATTTCATTATAAAATTCATCGGATTCTTTTTTCCTTCCATCAAAAATTTCTTCAAAATCTTTAAATGGTTCGGTTAAGTCTTTATCAGAAATCCTGAATTCAAATATTTTTGTTTCTTTAGCTTTAAAATTTTCATCAATAAAAAAACAAGCCTTTGTTCCAATATCATTGGGATTTATTGCTGATGAATTATTATTAATAATGAAATCATTGATTCCGTCCTTACAATATCGGGAGAGATTAGATGACTGATAAAGCCTTTCATTATTAGTCTCATTATCACAAAATAAGGTCTTCAATGACTGCTTTGCATATACATTTTTGACGTTTAGATCTTTATGATGAACCTTGATAGTTGTTGCTTCGTCAGAGCTCAATTGAGGCTTATAATCATCATATCCCCAATTCCAGGTATTTCTAAACCAAACACCAGGCATGATATTAAGAGAAGTTTCATTTTCTGATTTATTGATAATTGTTAGTTTCACTAAAATATCATTCTGACTTTCTTTAGCGTATTCAATAAAAATATCAAAATACTCATTCCGGTCAAAAATTCCTGTATCAATTAATTCATATTCTGCATCACTCTTACTTCTTTCGGCATTTGTTTTTAGCAAATCTTCATAAGGAAAAGTATTTTGAGGATATTTGTATAACATCTTCATATAAGAATGCGTGGGAGTAGAATCCAGATAATAAAAATATTCTTTTACATCTTCACCATGATTTCCCTGTCCATTACTTAGACCAAAGAAACGCTCCTTCACCATCTTGTCTTTTTTATTCCAGAAGCCTACAGAGAAAATCAGTTTCTGCCAATCATCACAGATTCCACAAATTCCTTCTTCTCCCCAACGATAAGTCTTAGCTTCAGCAGTATCATGATTGGTATAGTTCCATGCATCTCCATTCGCACTATAATCTTCACGAACGAGTCCCCACTCCCTATTGCTTACATAAGGACCCCATTTTTTCCAGGTAACATCTGAAAGCCTCTGTTTTTCTGTCATGTTGATATATTATGAATGATAAGTAATTAGATCTTAATTCTACAGTAATCTATCAGAATTAAAAGATGAGATTCTTCAATTTGTTGCTACATTTTGAATGACAAATTCTATCCTCCAGTAGAAAAACTCTCAAAAGTGGTCATTCCACCATCTACAAAAACGCTTGTTCCTGTAATGTAATCGGCCAAATCACTGGCTAAAAATGCAGCTAAGTTTCCGATATCTTCCGGTTGTCCAATTCTGTTATATGGAATGAGATGAAGAAGATTATTTAAAGCCTCAGGAGTGCTCCATGCATCCTTATTAATAGGGGTTTGAATTGCTCCGGGACAAATAGAATTAACCCGTATCTTATCAGCTCCATGCTCCTGAGCTAATGTCTGCATCAGCATTCTTATCGCACCTTTACTGGATGCATAATTAGCGTGACCAGCCCATGGGATAATTTCATGAACAGAACTGATATGAATAATTTTCCCACAAGCTTTGGAACGGGAAAGATCGATACCACGGCGTAGAAATTCTTTTATAGCTTCTCTAGCACAAAGAAATTGCCCGGTTAGATTGACACCAATTACAGCATTCCACTGATCGATGGTCATTTCTGTAAATTTAGAATCTTTTTGAATCCCTGCGTTGTTCACCAGAATATCTACAGTTCCGAATTGCGAGACTACTTCCTGAAACATTTTTACAACCTGATCTTCTTTTGAAACATCACATTGATAGGTTATCCCTTTTCCACCGGCATCAGTAATATCCTTTAAAACTGCTTTAGCCTCATCAGTAGATCTTTCTGAAGAATGATTAACAATAACCGTAGCTCCTGCCAAAGCAAGAGATTTAGCAATTCCGGTACCTATTCCGCTTGATGCACCAGTAACAACTACTACCTGATTACGAAGTGATATTTCCATATTTATTATTTGATGTTACTCAAAGTTAAGGGAAAGATCACGCTGAGAATAAGATTTTACTTTAAAATTTTCTTAAAGTTTTTTATACATGAGAAGTTGTGGCCCACTTCTGCCTATTCTGGTTTTACCATCGTATCGGTATCCTACTTTTAAATAAAGCTCATAGGCTGAGGTATTATTTTGATTCACTGCTAAAACAATTTCATCGCAATTCTTGAAATTTCTTCTGATAAAATCATCCACATGAATCATCGCTGCTTTACCAATTCCCTTTCCCTGAAAGTCGGGGTTTATAGACAGTGATCTCAGTAAAACCGAGTTTGGATTATCAGTAAGATCAAATTTATCATCACCAAAGTCCAGGGCGAAATAACCTGCAGGTTTATCGTCATCAAAAATGGTGATAGAAAAACCTTTCCCATCATTACGCTCTTTGATCCTTTCTATAGCGAATTCTGCGGTTGATGTATACTGTGATTGGATTTCATCCAGAATATAATTAACTTCAGAAAAGTCTTCTGGTTTGTAAAAGTGTAGGTTAACCATTTTTTAATGATGATAAATATCGTTATACATTACTCCTGCACGAATTTCTACAGGAAGCTTATTTTCTTCGGGAACGATCGGACAATTGTAATCATAGGCATTGTAAGCACAATAAGGCTGATATGATTGATTAAAGTCCAGAATAATAGTATTTCCTTTCGGAATTTTCAGATCCATATATTTCCCACCACCATAGGTTTCCTTTTCATTGGTTGCATCACGAAAAGGAAGGAAAAGATAATCTTTGTATTTTTCCTGCTTTAATAAGTCTAGGCTTTGATACAATGTCAGGGTATAAGGCTTTCCGTCCAATTGAAAACTAGCCTTTCCATATTCTTTGTATTGTTTTGTTTTCCCCGATGAAGTGGGAATTTCAAAAGGTTCAGAATTTTCTGTTTTAACGAAATTTGCAGTTACTCTGTATTTTAAATCAAATGGAAAGAAAGGATGTTCTTTGAAGTTGGTAAAATTATCACCGCGTAAAGGAGTTTCTTTAGAATTTAAGTATTCTTCATTAAGCTCTTTCTGAAATTTCTTTACTTCTTTCTCTTCTTTTGAAATCGTCTTTTGAGAAAAGACTAATAATGGAAATAGAAAGAGTATTAAAATATATTTTTTCATGAATATCAAAATTAAAAGAATAAAACTATGAATTTTTTAGAGGATGAACAGTATAAGTGCGGTAAAAATTGGGCAATATTTTAAATATAATTTATGACTTTTTTTGTTTTTCTAGCATGCTTTTTGAGAAATAAGGATCATGGATAGAAAGAAATTCATTACCACCAGTGCCTTAGGAATATCGAGTCTTTACTTCCTGAGTACTCATCTTCTTTTTGCATCACAGCCGAAAATTAAGAAACAAAGGAAAACATTAGAATCTCCTATCATTATTATTGGTTCCGGATATGGCGGAGCTGTCGCTGCTTTACGTCTTTGTGAAGCAGGAAAAAAAGTACTGATGCTGGAGATGGGTCTTAATTGGGAAAAATCGGGACTACCATTCTCCAATTTATTAAAGCCTGGAAAAAGTGCAGCCTGGCTAAAAAAGAAAACGATAGCTCCTTTTATGAACCTCTTTTCTTTAACTCCTTTTACAGGAGCTTTGGACCGATTGGATTTTGAACACATCAACATCTGGGTAGGAAGAGGTGTGGGTGGTGGATCCATCGTTAATGGCGGAATGGCAGTAACACCTAAGGAAAGCTATTTTAAAGAGGTTTTTCCTCAATTAGATGCTGAAAAATTTTATCAGTTTTATTTCCCTTTGGCCCGAAAAGAATTAAAGGTAAACGTTATTGATGAACAGTTTTTAAATGACTGTCCTTATTATAAATTTACAAGAGTAGGTGAAGAAGAAGCTCATAAAGCCGGCTTCAAGACCATCAGAGTTCCGAATGTATATGATTTCAAATACATGGAAAAGGAATTTAAAAATGAAGTTCCACGATCTGCTCTTAACACTGAAGTTATTTACGGAAATAATTATGGTAAGAACAGTCTTGATAAAACCTATCTCAAAAAGGCACTAGACACTGGAAATCTTGAAATCCTAGATTTACATTGTGTTGACTCTATTGAACTAAATGAAGACAAAAGCTATACGCTGCAGGCTCGTCACATCAATACTTCGGGAGATCTTGTGGCAGAAAAAGTCTTTCATTGTAAAAAACTGATATTATCAGCTGGAACCATAGGAACATTAGAGCTTTTAATGAAATCGAATTTCAGGAATCAGTTTCCTCTTGGAAAAAATGTCGGTGAGAATTGGGGCAATAACGGAAACTTTATGACGGGCAGAAACTGGGTGAGACCTTTATCCGGAGGTACCGGAGTTCAACAATCCACAATTCCAGTAGGCGGAGTTGATAATTGGGATGATAGGGAACATCCTTTCTTCACAGAGATTGCCCCACTACCGATGGGAATGGACGTAGCCACTGCGTTGTATTTATTAATCAATCGCGTTGATAAAAAAGGAAAGGTTTCTTATGATCCTATTGCTAAAAAACTTGCTATTGACTGGAATGAAAGTCATACTGAAAAAATGAGAGCCAATGCTGATTATTTTATCAAAAAAATGAATAAAGCAAATGGTGGGACAAGAAGTCATTTTCTTTTTAAAAATGGTTTTGGACCTAATATATGCTACCATCCATTAGGAGGTTGTGTATTAGGCGAAGCAACGAACTCCTATGGAAAATTAAATGATCATGAAAACCTTTTCGTTCTGGATGGTTCTTTAATTCCCGGAACAATCGGAGTAAATCCTTTTGTTACTATTGTGGCTATTACCGAGTATTGTATCGAAAATTTAATCCAACAAAACGAATTTGCTTAGCCTTGTAACCTAATTTCAATCAGGTATTTTCTTACTTTATTTTCAAGCTCTTCAGGATAAACTGTATTGATCTTTGTTGCAATATCAATCCCTATTTCATGAAAGAGATCTGCATACGCAAATATTGCATTCCAGTTTTCCTCGATATTATTTCCTGAAAAAGTTGCTTCAACTTTCTTCCAGAGTTCAGGAGACAAATATCGCTTGAAAAGTCTTCCATGTTTATTGGTAGTCATATTATTCCATCCCTGTTCACTGGCAATATACCATTCCAATAGAGGAACGAAATAGTCTGTTCTTATGACATCCTCGCTCATGAATTTGGCATAGAAGATCTCATCACGCTTTAAACATTTTGCAACATAAGTTGTATCCCACCAGAAATCATTGATCAGCTGCTGAAACCTTTCGGGTGTAGGTTTCTGAATCATGATCGATTGATATGTTGGAGCTTTTAAATCTTTTGTAAGCTGATCCTTATCTACCAATACTTTATATCCCACATCCCAATCTTCAGGAAGTATTTCTTCCTGTACTTCTTTTATAAATTCAGATTTTTGATACAGCTTAAAATCAACTTTTACGTGGTCTTCATACAAAACCATTTTCATCGCATGCCTACCTTCAAAAAAAGTCTCATCTTCCTCCACCATAGAAATAGGCACTCCAAAAAGTTCAACCCATTTTTTATCGGATTCATAAGATGCCATATTTTCAAAAACTAGCTCTACATCCAGATCACTGAAATCATCAACAGGAGCGTAGGGATTCACCAATGAACTGGTTAATAAAACGACCCGGATATCCTTATTCTGTTCAGCCCAGGCTATGATCTGCTGTAGCTTCTCTTCCCTTGTTTTCATTAATAAGATTCTGAAATTTTCACCCGATATACATCCATAGAATTTCTCTTAATAGATTCCACAAAGAATCCTCCTTCTTCAGGAATAACTTCTTTAAGGTCAAAACTTTTACAGCCTTTAGGTAAACCAGAAAATATCAAAGTAAACCAAAAATCCCGCATAAAAGGAACCGGGGTCCAATCCGGAAATATAGAAATATTTTCAGCATGGATCAATTTGCTCTGATGTTCTGAACTATTATCCAGAAGATACGTTGTATTCCAAATCCTGATCAGATTACCTAAAAAAGGTGATGCCGGAAAACAACAATGCACAATGACCTGTTTCTCCTCCTCTATCTTCGTTTTAAGAGATTCCAGAAGTTCTTTAGCAATAATAGGTTTTACAATGATTTCTTCCACAGCTTTTATAGTAATTGGTAATCAGTAATGAATAGTCTGATACAAATTTATTTAAATTTAAGTTGATATGGATATTTTGAATGGATTATGATTGTGTTAAGAATTTTATTTAATGGAAAACAAAAAGCCAGCTTATATAAGTTGGCTTTTTAAATGATTATCAACTCAAAGTGATAAGCAGCGCGCACCTAAGAATTCTAAAGACAAAGACAAGATTTTTATCATCAATATCTTTTATCTAAACTAATACTCCAGCTCCAGCTTCTCCTTCGTATAATTTCTCACTTTCTCTGTAAGTTCTGGATTGCCTGCCAGCTTTTGTCCATAGGAAGGAATCATCTCCAACAATTTATCTTTCCATTCTCCATGAAGTTTTTCTCCAAAACATTTTTCAAGAACGCTGAGCATTGCATATGCTGCTGTGGAGGCTCCCGGTGAGGCGCCTAATAGAGAGGCAATCGTTCCACTTTCATTCACTACCACTTCGGTTCCGAATTCCAATTTCCCACCTTCTTTTTCATCTTTTTTAATCACCTGAACTCTTTGTCCTGCTATTTTTAATTCCCAATCTGCTTCATTTGCATCTTTTACAAATTCTCTTAAATGCTGCATCCTCTGAGCTTTGGTCATGGCAACCTGCTGAATAAGATATTTAGTTAAAGGAATATTATGCCACCATGCTCCGAATAGAGATCTGATATTTTTAGTATTGACGCTTTCAGGAAGGTCAAGATAACTGCCCTCTTTTAAAAACTTAGTTGAGAAACCTGCAAAAGGTCCGAAAAGAAGTGCCTTCTTTCCATCAATGATTCTTAGATCCAGGTGTGGAACAGACATCGGTGGTGCATCTACAGTAGCTTGGGTATATACTTTAGCCTGATGTTTTTCTACCAACTCCGGATTATGAGTGACCAACCATTCTCCTGAAACTGGAAAACCTCCATAACCTGCGCTTTCTTTAATATCCGAACTATCCAGTAATGGAAGTGCGTAGCCACCTGCTCCGATAAAAACAAAATCTGCTACCACTTCCTGTTTATGACTGTGGATCCTGTCTTTCACTTTCATTTCCCATTCTCCATTTTCTCTAGGATCGATATCTTTTACTTCATGGTATAAGAATACCTCAACATTAGAATCTTCCAATAAATGTCTTCCCATTTTTCTGGTAAGGCTTCCAAAATTCACATCGGTTCCTAAATCCATTTTTGTTGCTGCCATTACTTCAGAAGCATTCCTTTTGCTCATTACCAAAGGAATCCATTCTTTCAGTTTTTCATGATCTGTCGAAAACTTCATTTCGGAAAATAAAACAGAACCGATCATTGCATCGTGACGTTTTCTCAGGTATTCAGCGTCTTTATCACCAAATACCAAGCTCATGTGTGGGCAGGAATTGATAAAATCTTTAGGTTCCTGGATGTAGCCTTTCTGAAGCAGGTATGACCAAAACTGTTTTGAGATCTCAAACTGTTCCGCGATACTTTCCGCTTTCGAGATATCAATGGTCCCGTCTTCTTTTTCTGGGGTATAATTCAATTCGCAAAAAGCTGAATGTCCGGTTCCTGCATTATTCCAGGCTGCGGTACTTTCCTTGGCAAACCTGCCTAACCTTTCGAAAATTGCGATCTCAAGATTGGGATCAAATTCGTGGAGTAATGTAGCTAAAGTGGCACTCATGATACCACCACCTATGAGTACAACATCATATTTTGGTTTCGGTGTTCTGCTTGTAAGCAAATGTGACATAACATTAAATTTAATACTAATTTCGGGAAAAGTTTTAACAACAGGAACGTGTTTAACGATTTTAACATGTTAATTTTTAGATTGAAAAAAGTTTCAGATTTGACAAGAAAATGCAATCGAAAGTATCAATCTAAATCAATTAGCTTTAACCATTAAAGTGATATTTCATATGTAGATGTAAATCATTTTATAATCCCCAGAGTTGTAGCCAATTCTCTTGCTGCAGCACTTCCAGCTCTGTTTGCTCCAATAGTGGATGCAGAGGGTCCATAGCCTACCAAATGAATCCTCGGTTCTTTTGCAACTTCGGTTGCCAATCTTCCAGACATGATGACACCACCGCCCTCTTCCTTAGGTAAAATAGCATCCAAATGTGACAGTGACGATCGGAAACCCGTATTCCAAAGAATAACATCAGCTTTTTCTTGCCTTCCATCTTCCCATTTAACGCCTTCTTCAGTGATTTCACTAAACATTGGAAATCGTTTAAGAACACCTCTTTTTTCCATATCTTTAATTTCATCAGTAACAGGCAATCCTGTTACCGAAACAACCGACATTGGTAATAATCCATTTCTCACTCGTTTGTCAACCATCGCAACCGCCAAACTCCCTGCCATATCATCAAACGGTCCTTCCCGGAATTCCGGAGGTCTTCGTGTAACCCAAGTAGTAGTGGTTATTCTTGAAATCTGATCAAGCAATTGAATCGCAGAAATACCGCCACCAACAATGATTACATGTTTTCCTTTGAAATATTCGGCATTTTTAAAGTTTCGGGTATGCAGTTGTTCACCCTTAAAAAGCTCAGCACCCGGATATTCCGGAATATAAGGATTTTCCCAAGTTCCTGTAGCATTGATGATACCTAATGCAGAAAATGCAACAGACGATGTATCAATGTAGAACCTTTCTCCATTCAAGCTCACTTTCTCAACTTTCACCGGTCGATAGACCTGTATTCCGAATTTTTTCTCGTACAAATCATAATAATGTGGTACGGCAATATTGGCTCGGACTTCAGTTTCATCTCCCTGAATAGTTTCTTCGAAAGACATTCCCGGCAAATCATGAATGCGATTTACTGTACTCAAGGTCAATGAATCCCATCGGGATTGCCAGGCACCACCGGCAAAAGGAGCAGCATCTAAAATAATAAAATCCTGACCGATTTCCAATCCCATTTTTTTGAGATGATATGCGGTAGAAAGTCCGGCTTGCCCAGCTCCAATAATTGCAATTTTTGTTTTATACCAAATTTTTCCTGCCATTTTCCCTTTTTTAACGCCAGCCCAGTTCAGGAGCAACATATTTCAAAATGGATTCAAGTACATGTACATTGTAATCAACACCCAATGTATTGGGAATTGTCAACAACAAAGTATCTGCCTCCTGAATAGCTTCATCCTGTGCCAATTCTTGAATTAGCTGTTCTGGTTCAGCAGCATAACTTCTTCCGAAAATAGCACGTTGACTTCCTTCTAAAACACCTATTTTATCAGTTCTATCTGCTTCCTGTCCAAAATAGTATCTGTCCTGATCATTGACTATGGCGAAAATGGATCGGCTCACAGAAACTCTTGGTTCCCTTGTATGTCCAGCTTTTTTATAAGCTTCTTTATATAAACGAATCTGTTCGGCTTGCTGAATATGAAAAGGTTTTCCACTTTCATCAAATTTTAAGGTGGAACTTTGCAAATTCATACCAACTTCCCCTGCCCAGACTGCAGTAGCATCTGAAGCAGACCCCCACCAAATACGGTCACGTAATCCTTCAGAATGGGGTTCTATCCGCAATAATCCGGGTGGATTAGGAAACATCGGATTAGGGTTGGGCCGCGCGAAACCTTCTCCTTTTAACAAATCGAAAAACTCCAAACCCTTAAGACGTCCCATATCTGTATCAGTTTGACCTTCTTCCAAATCATATCCGAAATATCGCCAACCATCAATAACCTGCTCAGGTGAACCTCTACTAATTCCTAATTGTAACCGACCTTCGGAAATCAAATCTGCAGCGCCAGCATTTTCTACCATATAAAACGGGTTTTCATAACGCATATCAATGACGCCTGTTCCGATTTCAATTTTTTTAGTTTTAGCACCAATAGCCGCCAACAAAGGAAACGGCGAAGCTAACTGATTAGCGAAATGATGCACCCGAAAGTACGCGCCGTCAATTCCTATTTCTTCTGCAGCCACCGCCAAATCTATGGATTGTAACAGAGTATCACCTGCTGTTTTGTTGTCATATGAAGGATGGTTTCCCCAATGTCCAAACGATAAAAATCCTATCTTTTTCATTTACCTAATTTACGAAATGTAATCTCTTGGAATATTATCATATGGTAAGTTCGAAGTGAAGCTACTTGTTGCTCATTGCAAATAAGTATCAAATATAAAGCAGACAATGTTTTCATGTGATGAAGACAGAAATTGTTTGAATGTCTGAACTAAAGATCAACAAAGTTGTATTTTAACTAAATATCCAACAAAAAACATCAGCAAATTTGCTGATGTTTTTTGTTGGTTTATAACTTTCAAGTTGTTTTAGTTCAATTTTGCAGTCAGCTTTTTAAATTGCTTTTCAGCATTTTTCCCTTCATACAAAATCCCATAGATTGTGTCTACGATTGGCAGCTTAAGCTTTTTTTGTTTTGCTGTTTTATAAATAGAATCAGCTGCGTAATATCCTTCTGCAACCATATTCATTGATTGAATCGCAGATTTTACGGTATATCCTTTTCCGATCAGGTTTCCTAAACTTCTGTTTCTTGAGAATAATGAATATGCTGTTACCAGTAAATCACCTAAGTAAGCACTTTCATTTACATCTCTAGGTGCTTCATAGATGGCTTCCAGGAATATTTCCATTTCACGGATCGCATTTGATACAAACACAGCAGTAAAATTATCTCCATAACCCAATCCACTTGCAATACCAGCTCCGATGGCAAAAATATTTTTAAGGATCGCACTGTATTCATTTCCTAAGATATCTTTGCTGGAATGCATTTTAATAAAATCTGAATTGAAAATGCCCAAGAGCTTTTCAGATACCTCCTCTTCTACTGTGGCAACTGTAAGATAAGAAAGTCTTTCCATTGCCACTTCCTCAGCATGACAGGGTCCCGCAATAACTGCCTGATTTCTAAAACCGATCTGAAACTCATCTCTCAGATAATGTGCTACCACATCATTCACTTTAGGAATGATCCCTTTAATCGCAGAAACGAAAATTTTATCTTTATACTCACAGGTCATTTTTTCCAGTGTATCTGAAAGATAAATGGAAGGTGTTGCTAATACGACAACGTCGCATGCAGAAACCAATTCATTGATATCTGTGGTCAGTTTTAAATTTTTAAGATTGAAATTAACTGCCGTTAAATAGGTAGGATTATGTCCACGAAGCTCAATAGCTCCTTTTACAAACTCACTTCGTACACACCAATGTACTATTTTACAGTTTTCAACAAGCATTTTTACGATCGCAGTTGCAAAACTTCCACTCCCAACAACCCCTACCGAGACCTCATTATTATTCTTTTTCGGATTTGAAGATTCTGAAATTGTTTTCTTTTTCGCCATAATTGAAATGTGAACTGCAAATATATTAAAACAAAAAATTAGGATCTCTTTCGCAGGCATGATAAAACCCAATTTTCTGAAAAAATTAACACTTTCATACAATTAAATAGGTAAATCGCCGTTAAATATTGAAATAAGTAAATTTTAATTAAAAATAATTCACAAAACCAATTTTTAATTAAATTTGCACTCTTAATACCGTTTTAATACTAAGTGAAAGAAATATGAAGAAATTTCTAAACAGTAAAAAGAACGTAAATATCCTCTTAGGTGGACTTTTACTAGTAGTTTTTGCTCAAGGCATTTTTATAGCTAAACTATCTTCCGAAAGGGATGATAAAAAATATGAAGTGAACCTTGTAAAAATAAACACTGAAAAAGATAGTGTAGATTACTTAAAAATGAAAACTGATCTCACTTTAGTAGATCAAACCGTTGCACAGCTTAATTCATTTCTAAAATCAAAGGATGTTCCAAGTGAAAAGCTGATGTTCTTAAGTAAAGACAGTATTTCAAATTCTGTCTATCTGGCTAAACAAGCCAACCGATACAGCCAATATTTAATGGATTTACAAAAAAAACTAATGCAGGTTCCGTTAGGAATGCCTACAGATGGTTATATTTCATCCAATTTTGGAATCAGAAAAAATCCTATCCCTTTTAAAACCGTATATGCATCGGTAAAAACAAGCATGGCATCCAATTCTAAACCAACTGTTGCCGCTGCACCAAAACCGGAAGTAAAGGCAGAACCTGTTGAAAAAATCATTGAACTTACAGACAGCTACGGAAATAAAAGAGAAGTAAAAGTAATGGTTACTCCAAAAACAACCAGTAGTGCTCCTGCTCCTTCAGCAACCAGTTCTACAAAATCTGTTGCAACAACCTCTTCCTCCTCCTCATCTAAAACAGCTCCTATGGAAAGAAATAACCCACCAGCTGAAGCTGACCAGATGCAGTTTCATAAAGGACTCGATATTGCCGTTGCATATGGATCTGATGTTAGGGCTTCCGCTGCTGGAACAATTATTTTTTCAGGACAAAAAGGAGGTTATGGAAACTGCGTGATCGTTTCTCATGGAAATGGTTTAGCAACCTTATATGGACATTTATCCGAATTGATCGCTAAAGTAAATGATAAGGTAAAAGTGGGTCAGGTGATTGCCAAATCCGGAAACTCTGGACGTTCTACAGGGCCTCACCTTCATTATGAAGTACACAAAAACAATACGCCGGTAAATCCGAAATTGTTTATGAATTTATAAAAAAATAACGGCTGTCATCTGACAGCCGTTATTTTTTATTTTATATCAATTTGAATTTATTTCAGAATAGTAAGCTTTCCTTTAAAATGATTGAATGATCCATCTTTTAATGCAATATTAGTGTAGACTACATTTTTATTATAATCCTGAACGTGAGTTACGTTATCTCCTGTTTTAGGCTCATGCCAATATACCATAAATACATTGCTTGCCACTTCGGTAACAGTGTATTGAATAGTATCTGCAGCTCCTTTAAAAGCACCATTCATACCTGTAAAAGACATGGTCTTATTATCTTTATAATCCAGAACAAACTTTCCAGTACTGAAATCAACTTCAACTTTTCGTCCTATGGCTGGATAAGGAGATCTTAAATCCCAGTTCATTTCGCCTAAAAATACCTTCACTCCCATTTCCAGTTCATCTTTTCCCGGAAGATCAGGATATTGAGTCACCATAAATTTTACGATCGTATCTGGTGTTTTATTCTCATTAACCGCTTTCTTATAATTCTCCAAATATCCTTTAACAAAATCCAGTGACTGAGAAGCTAAATTTAATTTTGCAAAATGTGATGGAACAACTTGCTGTGGTTGTAAAGCCTTCATAGCGTCAATTTGTCCGATCCATTTATCAATAGCTTCTTTGTTTTGTGTATCAGCCATCCAGATATGAGAATCTACTGAAACTGAAATTCCGCCCACTATTGTTTTTATTGAAGGGATCCAAATAAAGCTATGGGCAGGATCATCAGGATTTTGTTTGATCTCTATCTTATTCCCTTCTAAATCGGGAATTGAAGTCACAGCTTCTGGCACGAAAACCTCTGATGGAGCATCTCCTTTCAATTGAGGATTCCAGACTGTCAGTTTATCATCCTTCGATGCTGAAATCAGATAAGCAGTCTGAGCTGTTGAAATGATCTTTACATTCGGAAAGGCTTTTTTAATAACATCCAATCCAAAGTAAAAGTCGGGATCGCTATGTGAAATGAAAACAATTTTAAGGTTTTTTCCTGTTGCTTTTATTTCCTTAACCAATTGCTCAGCATATTGTTTCTGAAATTGAGCATCTATCAATATGGCATCTTTATCTCCATAAATAATTGTTGAAGTGATTGGGAAAATAGCCTTCGTTCCAGGATTATATACTTTGATCTTAAGATTGCCCGCTAACATTGAGCCTGTAAAACCTAACAAAATGAATAGTGATAATAATTTCTTTTTTAACATCATTATGTATTTTTAATTAATAAGCCGCTGTAAAACGTTCACGAATATGATTATTTTGCTCTAATTCATCTACTAAAGCGACAGCAACATCTTCTACTGAGAGAATACTTCTTCCATTATCATCAAAAACCGGAGTTTCCAAAGAAGTTCTGTATTTTCCTGTTCTGGCTCCTACATTTGCCTGATTCATTTCAATCGCTGGGCTAAAGAAAGTCCAGTCAAGGGTGTTATTTTCTTTGATCTTATTCAAATAATCCCTTGCTGCCGTTGCTCCCGGTTTATACGCTTCCGGGAAATCCGGTGTATCGACGATCTGAACATTATCCGGTGTGTAAAGACTTCCGGCACCACCTACAACGATTAATCTTTTAACACCTGATTTCTCAACTGCTTTTTCAATGTTCTCAGAACCTGTAAGGAAATCATTATAAAGGTTTGGATTTGTCCAACCTGCGTTATAGGTACTGATTACAGCATCACTTCCCTGTAGTCCTTGAGCCAGTTCATCAATGTTATTCACATCAATACTTTTTGCTTTTACATTGTCATTCTGTTCAACTTTAGAAGCATCTCTTACAATTGCTTCAACTTCATAACCTCTGTTTGCTAATTCTTTCACAATATGTGAACCTACAAATCCTGTCGCACCGATTACTGCTACTTTTTTCATAATATTTATTTTTAATTAAACTGTAATAACTTTTGTTACATTTATGGTTAAAAAATTTTTATGCGAATTGGTCACAGAACTCCTGTAATGATTTATCGCCCAAAAACTGAATAACCAATTTTTCTGTTTCACTGAATAATGTATTCAAATGATTATTGATCTCTTTGCCAACGGTACACGCCGGATTTGGATTTTGATTTTTCTTTCCAAGAACTTCGGTATTTTTTACCGCTGAGTAAATTTCGGAAATATTAATTGATTCGGCACTTCTTGCCAATTGGCTTCCACCTTCTTTTCCTTGTCTGCTTGTCACTAAACCAGCAGCTCTTAAAACACCTAATTCTTTACGAACAACTACAGGATTTATATTAATACTACCCGCCATCCATTCAGAAGTTAACCATTCCTGTGGACTTTCCGCCAATAAGGTCATAATATGTACTGCCGTAGCAAATCTTGTATTGTTCATTATAATTACATGACAAAGATAAAACAAATTTTTAACTGTAACAAAATTTATTACAGTTAAATTTTTCTTAAAGTACTAATTTATCGAGATCCAACAGTAAATAATTGATATTCTGATTGATCGTTCTGGTTGCAGATTGCATCTGATTAAGCATTGCCGCACGATTTTGTAAATCATCAGCACGATAAAAACCACCATCACTGAAAATAACTGATGTATCAGCCTCGTTCTGGTTATCATCAAACTGATAATGCAGCCATCTTTCCTTCATGTTCTGAATAATGGAATGCGATTCTTTATTGGAAAACTTTTTCTCAGTATACATATACCAGATAAAAGGTGGAAAATTGGGTGATTCCAGCTTCTCATGCCAGACATCCCGTAGGAGATTTCTCTGATGGATAAACTCTACTTTTTTTCCTTTGGGGTTAAGTGTCGCCAAACCGAAACCTGCACCTAAAGCACCTCCGCTAATATCTATTGCACTACTCCATCCTTCATCTTTTACAATCCCGCCGGCAATTGATGCTGCTGCTCCTGCAACAATAGAGTATAAAATCAATTTGTTATTTCTGGAAGCATTAAGATTGTCTACATAGCTTCCGATCTGAGCTACACGTTCACCTTCACAGTCGAATTCCGCAGCCACAGCATCCAATTCTGTCAAAGCAATGGTTATTTTACTATTTATTCTCGTTTTTAGTTGTAGAACTTTAACCTGGGAACTCAATGAGGTATCTTTTTTCAGTTCCATAATTTCATGTACCTCATCCAGATTATCTAAGGCATTTAAAATAAGAATACTCTGATCGGAAAACATTCCTTTCAGTTCTTTATTTGCAGCCAAAACAGAATCAGAATTATATGATGGAAGCTTCTTGCTGTAATTATATTGAAATGGAGCTTTGCAGTAGCTATCTTTTAATGTCAGAATGTTTTGTTTAATCGCTTGATTTTTCTTAGAAACACACGAAGTCAGTAAACTAAAAAAAGCAAAAAGGTAAAGTAGTTTTTTCATCCAGTATATTTTTATGCAATGAGTCAATCGCAAAAAGGCTTCCTATTTTATTCATGATAAAATATGATAACTGCTGAATTTGCAGAAAATTATTCCGCCTTATGATCAATCTAAAGTACTAATTTAAGACAAATAAAAAAATTTACCTGACATGCAGGTAAATTTTAATTCATATTTAAGGTTATCCTATTTTATACCCAATAATTCAACTTCAAAAATAAGCGTACTGTTTGGACCTATTTCTTTGCTGATCTGCTCTTCACCATATGCCAAATTAGGCGGAAGGAATAATCTCCATTTACTTCCTACAGGCATTAATTGTAAAGCTTCTGTCCATCCCGAAATCACACGATTCAAAGGAAAAGATGCCGGAGTTCCTCTTTTCACTGAACTGTCAAATACATCACCTTTGATCGTTGTTCCATGATAGTGACATTTTACGGTATCTTTTGCTTTTGGCTGAGCCCCGCTTCCCTCTGTTATGATCTCATATTGCAGACCACTTGGCAACGTTACCACACCTTCTTTTTTGGCATTTTCTTCCATGAAGGCTTTTCCATCATTAAGGTTCTTTTCAGCCAATTCTTTTTTGCGTTTAAATAACATATCTGCTACTCCCATTATTTAATTTTTTTACAAAGATAAACTTTCTGAAAAACACTGAAAATCTAATGTTAAGGAGATAAAACACTAAAATAACATTATCTTAACATGCAATCCAAAACTTGGTGTTATAATTGAATTTAAAAATTAATGCCAATCCCAATACTATATAATAAGAAATTCAATGAACTGACGGAGGATGAAAAAGAACTCCTTAAAATCAATAAAAAAAGTATTTCCGATTTTGTTGAACAGTCATCTATCATAAGTGATGTAAATTATGCCACACGAAATGCGCACGCAAAAACGTATGCCGTTTTAAAAGGAGAATTTATAATAAATCGTGATCTGCCGGATCAACTACAGCCTTTCTTTGATAAAGAAAGATATGAGTTGGTTATACGGTTTTCCAATGCTCACTTGAAAATTAAGCAATCTAAAAAAGATATTCCTGCGTATGGCTTTTCAGTAAAAATAAAAGATGACAATGGCGAGGTATTAGCGAATTATCCATTGGTTAATTTTCCTCTTTTTCCGGTAAACTCTGTAAGTACATTTCTGAAACTATTTACTTCAATCAACCATTTCTTCATCAAAAAGTGGAATAATTTATTCCCACTCCTTATTCAGATTGTAAAAGCAACACCTTCTTTATTTACCTTTTCATTTTTAAAAAATATAGTCAGATTGATTGGGCAGCGGAATCATTTCTTCCTGTCATTTGACTACCATTCTATTGGAGCCTACCGATTAGGGGAATATGTGATGAAAATACAGCTCAGTCCAAAATCCGTGGAAAAGAATTTTGGCAGGAAAATGAACACCCGTGAGGCTATTGAAAGCTATTTTACAACCAATGATTATACTGCGGATGTATTCATTCAGCTCTGCTATGATTTAAAGGATCAGCCGATCAATAAGTTGAACCGGGAATGGAAAAACTCACCATTAATCAAAGTAGGAGAAGTTAAAATCGAAAAAAATTCTATACTAGAGCGTACCTGCGAAAATGAATTATTATCCTTTAATCCTTTTGAAAGCAAAACCATCTTTCAGCCTGTAGGTAAAATACAGAAACTCCGGGATGAAACATATAAGGTTTCTGTGCAAACCCGGCGTAAGATCAACAAGTTGTTGCATGGATAACCTAAGTGGAAATCCTTTCTATGATAAAAATAAAAAAGCCTTACTTTTCAGTAAGGCTTTAATCGTTATTTTTCTTCTAATTTCTCTTTTTCATCTTCCTTTTTCTCCGGGAACATGATTGATAAAAGAACCGAGATCACCAATACTCCACCTACTATTCCCAATGAAATAGGAGAAGAAATATGGATCCATGGTGCAATTAACATTTTAACTCCAATAAAGGATAATATAATCGCCAGACCATATGGCAATTTGCTGAACATATGAATAAAATTCGCTAATAGGAAATAAAGTGATCTTAGTCCTAAAATGGCAAAAATATTTGATGTATAAAGAATGAAAGGATCATCTGAAATGGCAAAAATCGCAGGGATTGAGTCTACCGCAAAAAGAACATCGGTAAATTCGATAACTCCTACCACCACTAAAAGGGGCGTTGCCATTTTTATTCCATTCTGGATTGTGAAGAATTTATCACCATCATAATTATCTGAAACTTTCCAAAAGCTTTTAATTAATCTTGCTCCTGCTGTATTGCTATAGTCTTCATCATCATCGTCATCTCCGTCACCCCATGATTTAATACCTGCATAAACAAGGAATAAACCGAACAGCATCATAACAATATTAATTTTAACAGCCTCACCGAAAATATTCATTTCAGGCAAATACGTTAAGTTGATAAGACCAACTCCTGCAAAAATAAATATAGCCCTGAACAGTAATGCTCCGATAATCCCCCAGAATAAAACTTTGTGATGTAAATATTTTGGAACTTTAAAGAATCCGAAAACAAGAATAAATACAAATAAATTATCTACAGAAAGAGCTTTTTCAATCCAATATGCTGCCTGATATTGTGTAAACTTTTCTACGGCTAGAGCATGGCCATCGGATTGGTTGAAAACCCAATATACTACTCCTGAAAAAATCATGGATAATGAAATCCATACGACTGACCAGATCGTAGCTTCTTTAGATGAAACCTCGTGACTTTTTTTATTGAAAACTCCTAAATCCAGAAGTAACATGACAACAACTGTTATCGCGAATCCCCACACCAAACCTGGATGCAGTTCTAAAATACTTTGATGTTTTTCCACTTTTATTATGTGTTATTATACGATAAAAGCAATAGCTGTACAAAGTACAATTATTGCTGTTTTTTTTCTGAATGCATAGATACAATTAATTTCAATAGCAATCTTTCGAGTAATTTATTTATAAAAATAAAAACCCGACTTGTACCGAATATCAATTACTTCTAAAACAATTTCTATTTTACAGATATTTCTGCTGTACTGTCTGAATCGTTTGCTCCAATTTTTTATCCGCAGTAGGATCTCCAATCGCATTGAATTTCCATTCTCCGTTTCTCTTATAGAAAACTCCCATTACCATGGCAACGTGTCCACTAAATGATGCATCATTAGCAATATCATATTTAGCAAAAACCTCTCTTACATTGGTAGGTGTTCCTTCATAAATACGGATTGAAGCAAAAGGAATAGTTCCGAAATCCTGTCCTCTGTAGCTATTTAATACCATAGCAACATGTTCAACACTTGCATCCAACTGACTGAAATCTACAGTGATTACCTCATTATCAAGACCATCATCCCCATCTACATCTCCTGTAAGATCATCCCCACTGTGTTTTACGGATCCGTTTTTAGATTTTAAATTTCCGAAGTAGATCACTTCAGTAGCATTTTTGTTTGAGTCGTATAAGATACAGCTCCCATCTAAGTCTACTGCTTCTTTTTTACTTCCGCCAAAAAAACTTTTTTTCTCTATTGCACCCCAGTTGATACCAACACAAGCTTGCGTAAGAGCCGTTCCGTTTTCTTTAGTAAGGTTAATTCTTTGACCTTTTTGTAAGTTAATAGCCATCTTTTTATGTTTAGTTATTTTTTATTGTTTGGTTAAAAGATGAATTTATTTTTCACCTATTTACCTTCTTTAATTATTCAAATTCAAATTGAGCATTGCCCTAAGAATATTGGTTTCTTCGTTAACATCAAATATTTTGCTCATAATATCAACACTTTCCAGGTTTCGCAGATAGTCTTTTAAAACGGATTCCACATCATCCGGCAACGCTCGTTTCCTTTCGTCTATGGATTCTTCCAATTCTTCATTTTTATTTTTCAGCTGATTGATAATCAAAATCTGATTGGATTCGTTTTCAGAAGTATTTAAATATGCAAGTTCATCATCGATCAGATAAAGTCTTTTCTCTTCAACATTGAAAATAAAATGTTCATCGGATTGAAAGATCTTAAACAACTCATATTCGTTCCTATCGATGCGATATCCACACATAAAGCGAACTTTAAAATTCTGTATATTAAGCTTACCCAATAGCTTTCTTTCTATCGAATAATCCTGATACTGATAAGAAGGAACCTGATGAAACTTAAGTTTCGATTCATCTGCTTCCGTTCTATAAAATTCTGCTCCATATTTTTTTTGAAAATATAAAACATCATTCCAGTTCAGGGTAAATTTGTCTTCTGTAAGATCTTTATACAAATTCTTCAGATGCTTGGAAAATATACCACTGTACATCTTCCTGTCTATTTCAAAACTATCAACTTTCTTTTCCTCAAAAGCTGAAATATATTGGTTATTGATATTGATCTCGTTAATAACAGCCAATAAATTGTTTTCCTTTTTCTTTTTAATTTTGGTCAGCAATTCTATCAGACTGTCGGTATACTGCAGATGAAAAAGCTCCAGTTTACTATAATCTAATGCTTTATTTTCATTGAATAAGTTATGTATAATATCTGTTTTAATGTAAATCGATATTATATCAACATTTTCAAAGAAGTTAGAAAGAAGCTTAAGCTTTGTTAATCTTCTTTTACTTTGAGACATTATGATTACTGCTTCATCATCCACCGGTATATCGTATTATTAACCTCTAATATTTGCTTTCAATTCGCTTTCTAATGTCTGTAGATCCTGATCCAGTTTTCTTCTGTTTTCGGTACCTTGTTTTTGGATCTGCTTCACTTCATTCAATGTATTGATCAACATTGCTGTTGTTTCTTTCAGTGTTTCAGCAGAAACAATGGTCTGCTCATTAGCTTTAGCAACATTTCTTGAATTCTGACCCAGGCGCTCTGCATTTTTTCTAAGTATCTCTTCTGTCGTAGAAGATACTTTCTGCTGAATTTCAATATTCTGCTGTTGTCTGTGCATTGCAACAGCTAAGGAAAGTTGGTTTTTCCATACTGGCAAAGTCGTTGTAAGGATAGTCTGTGCTTTCTCAGCAATAGAAACGTTATTGTTTTGAACCAGTCTGATCTGTGGAAGAGACTGCATCATGATCAAACGTACTACTTTAAGATCAGCTAATCTTCTGTCTAATCTGTTGATAAAATCTCTTTTATCAGCAATTTGATAATCGGCATAATTCTGAACATTAGCCTCCATTTCTGCAAGTTCTCCCGATGCTCTTTCCATTCTTAAATTCCCAGCAATCACAAGATCTTCAATTTGCTTGATAGAATTTACGTTACTGTCAAAAATAGTCTGTAATACAGCATTATCTTTTGTAGAAGTAATGATTCCAGCATTTACTTTATACGAGATCTGGTCGATATTATTAACGATCTTATCATACTTCGCAAATAAGTTTTCTACCTGGGTGATCATCTTTTTCATGAATGGCAAACGACTGAAAAAGCCTTTCACTTTATTGCCACCGTTGATTTCATCAACATCCACATAATTAAGTTCGACCAATAAATTATTGATCAGCTCTCCTACTTCGCCAGAATTTGATCTTCTTACATTATTTAAAAAACTATCACTTTGATTAGCTAAAGTTTTTTGAAGTTCAGAACCAAAATTCACGATAGAACCAGGATTGGTCTCATCTATAGCATTAGCTGCAGTTTCATATTTCTGAAGATCTACACCTTGTATCTGGGTTAGATTTACATTTCCGTCTCTATCAACTAGAACCGGAGGTACTCCCTGAGCTGGTTGACTCTGCTGATTGGGCTCAAAGGTTTTAAGAGGTTCAATCGGCTGAATTGGGTCATTGGATTGATTTGATTGGTTATCCATAATAGATTATTGATAGATTGATACAAATTTTTCAAGACCATCTCTTTGTCCACTTCCTACAGCTTCAAATTTCCACTCTCCATTTCTGTTGTATATTCTTCCGAATTCAACAGCTGTTTCGATAGAGAAATCTTCATCTAATTCATATTTTAAGATTTCTTCATTCGTATCTGTATTGAAAATTCTAATGAAAGAATTTCTTACCTGTCCGAAGTTTTGTTTTCTGGATTCTGCTTCATGTATCGTAACAACTACTGTAATTTCTTTTACAGCATCATCAATTTTAGTTAAATCAATCTTGATTTGCTCATCATCTCCTGCTCCATCTCCTGTTAAATTATCACCTGTGTGAATAACTGCTTTATCCGGAGACTCAAGATTGTTATAAAAAATGAAGTGATTATCTGAAACTAATTTTTTGTTTTCTCCCAATAAAAATAAAGAAGCATCTAAATCGAAAGCACCTCCCGTAGATGTATTATTGATATCCCATCCTAAACCTACTGTGAATTTAGGTGCATTTATATTTTCTCTTTGTCCTTTCTGTAAGTTAATAGCCATAATATAATTCGGTTTGTGTTAAAGTGTTTATGTTATTTTCGTATTCTTTTATTAAATGATAATTGTTGCTGATAGCTAATTCCAGCAGATCATCCATATGTTCCTTTTTTACTTTAGACATAAGATATTCAAAATTACTTGATTCTAACCCTAAAATATATTTTACAATTCTTGTATTGAACTGAAAGCTTGGCTTTATCATGACCTCTACAATGTGCTCTACATTTTTTACAGCGTAGTAATTGAAGTAATTTTCGATAGTCGGATCAATATCAAAGTTCATCAACTCAGCATAATATAAGAATATAAAATCCGCCTGTACAGCATATTCATCTAATATTTTGTTCACTGTATGTTCGTGACTTCCTGTAATTTTTATATCATCTATAAAAATACAAAGTTTTCCGCGTAAAAAATCCTTATCGATATAATAAGTATCATTGGCAATCAAATTTTTACGATCTTCAAAACTAAGATTTCCATAATCTGTGGTATAGGTATGATTACGGTTTATCTTTGAGAGAATACTTGATTTCTTTCCTCTCTGAAACAGATAAAAATCCAAGCACTTTTTAAAGTAGAAGCACAAAAAATTAGAAGCTGTAGGAATTGCCATATAAGGACTTGGTAAAATCACAATCTCTTTATCGACATTGAAAAGTCCTTCGTTATGAGAAATAAACCCATCGAATAGTTCCTTAGCAAACTTTTCGGCATAAGATTTATCTCCATACTTAAAATAACTGTATTCTGCAGGGGAAAAAGTAAACTCTTTTGCAGAATGGATATGGTGTAAACTGTACCTCTTGTTCATGTTATATTGAGTATTTAAGTAAGTGTGCATTGAAACCAAAATTTTTTGCTCCATTAAAATCAGCGATCAGATTATCACCTATGTGTAGAATCTGATGCAGTTCTAAATCTTGATTTTTAATTTTATTTTTCACTTCCTGAAAAACGATCGGATTAGGTTTTGAACAATTAATTTCATCGGAATAAATATGGAAATCGATAAATTCATCAAGGTTCTCTTCAATCAAAAATTTCCGGAGTGTTTTTCCTTTAATAAATCCCGTATTACTTAATATATTAATGGTCTTTCCCTGACTTTTAATTTCGTTAAAAAATTGATGTACATTTTCGAAGATAATAACTGGTTTATATTCGAGAAATAATTCTTCACTTTCAGTGTAAAATCTATTTAAATCATCCCTGTTTAATTCTTTTATATCAACATTTAAAGCATTTAAAATCAGCAAATAGATTTCAAAAGTATCCACATTCCCACCTATAACCTCATTGATGGTATTGCATAAATCATCATAGTATTTTACAGTTTTTGCAACCTCTTCTATGGGTCTGTTGATATTGAAAAATGAGGAGAACAGCTCAACTCTTTTTGCTTTAAATTCGGGATGAGATTTTATTAAAGTGAGCCACAGATCAAAAGAAAAATGATAGTGGTTATGGATGTCGATATCTGCTTTCAAAATGGTACCAATTATAATTTACATTAAGCTCCTCTTGAAAAAGATTGCTTATATAATTTCATGTTTTTGTCGTTAGTTTTAAGCTGAATTATTCAATTCCTTCCAAAGATAATTTTTTTAAAATTAATGTCTGTTTTTTTATAACTTTTTAAGATTTAACACTAATAATTAAGAAAAAATTGAGAAAACTAAACCACAAAAAATTGAATTGACATGAAATACTGTCCATATATATTAGTACAATATGTTCATCGTTAACCTATTGATAACCTAAAAAGACAAGGACTGTAAATATTTTACAGTCCTTGTTTGGTTATTTTTATCTTTCAGGCATCACTTTATAAGTAGGATCATCCTCAATATTAACATCAATGACTGCTTCTGCATTTTTCAATACCTTTCTACAATCCTCACTTAAATGACGCAGATGCAGTGTTTTATTAAGATCATGGTAACGTTTCGATAATTTATCCAGAGCATCAATGGCGCTCATATCAACAATTCTGCTTTCTTTAAAATCAACAATTACATCATTAGGATCACCAGCAGGATCAAATTTATCTGTGAAGGCCGTTACAGAACCAAAAAATAAGGGTCCAAATATTTCATAGTGCTTTGCTCCATCTTCGTCAATATATTTTCTAGCTCTGATTCTTTTTGCATTATCCCAAGCAAACACGAGAGCAGCAATTACAACCCCTACTAAAACTGCAAGAGCCAGATTATGCAATACAATTGTTATTAAAGCAACTACCACCCCAACAAATATATCGGACTTTGGCATTTTATTGACAATCCTTATAGAAACCCATTGGAAAGTACTTATTGCCACCATCATCATTACCCCAACCAATGCTGCCATTGGTATCTTTTCAATAAATGGAGCTCCAAATAAGATAATAATTAAAATAGTAAGGGATGCAATGATCCCCGATAGCCTCGCCCTTGATCCGGCATTAAGATTGACTAAGGTCTGTGCCACCATTGCACAGCCACCCATCCCGCCAAAGAAGCCGTTGGTAATATTTGCTATTCCCTGAGCCACAGATTCACGATTGGCATTTCCTTTAGAATTGGTAATTTCATCCACCATAGACAATGTAAGGAGAGATTCTATAAGGCCAACGCCTGCCATGATCAAAGCATATGGGAAAATAACATTCAGTGTTTCCAGGGAAAATGGGATATGGGGAATATGAAAAGAAGGAAGGCTTCCGCTAATATGAGCAATATCGGCAACTGTTTTTGTGTTAATATTAAACCCTAAAACAATTCCGAAGACCATTAAAATAGCGACTAATGAAGCTGGAACAACTTTAGTGATTTTTGGTAAAAAATAAACAATAGCTATGGTAAAAATGGTAAGCCCTGCCATAATATATAAAGAAGTCCCCTGTAGCCACTGAACGACACCATTGCTGTCCACAAATTTAAATTGCTCGACTTGAGCCATAAAAATAATAACAGCCAAACCATTCAAAAAACCATACATGACAGGCTGTGGGATCAACCGAACGAACTTTCCTAATTTAAAGATACCCACAAGCATTTGAAAAACCCCGGCCAGTATAACAGTAGCAAACAGATATTCAACACCATGAGATTTAGCTAATGCGATCAAGACAACAACAGTAGCACCCGCTCCACCAGAAACCATTCCTGGTCTACCACCGAAAACAGCCGTTATCAACCCCATTAAAAAGGCTGCATACAAACCCGTTAACGGAGAAAGTCCCGCTAAAATAGCAAATGAAAGAGATTCAGGAATCATAGTCATTGCAACTGTAAACCCTGCAAGTAATTCATTTTTATAGTTTACCTTTTTAGAAAAATCGAAGATCTTTATATATGTACTCATAACTGTGGACAAAGGTAAATACTTGAAACATTATATACAATAATCGAATTTTCAAAATAGCATAAACGAATAAGCATTATTCGTAATAATTCATATATAAATTTATATTGTTAAAAATATAAAAATTTAACACCCTAATTTTTTCGTTAAAACCATTTTTTAACATTATTTATTACTATATCTTTTGCTTCAATTTCTATTTTCTCTATATTTGGGAACCAATAAGTTGATTATTTCTTATATATCTTTAAATTAAAATAAGATTTTACTAATTTAACTTTAATATAAAAAAGTAATCTATCAGTAGAACAAAATAAAGAGAAATTACATGAAAGCGCTTTAGATAATGTATTATTACTACTACAGTCGTAAAATCTGATATTTATAGTATTTTATTAGACGAAATGAAAAATAAATAATCGCTAAAAGCATCGATGGAAGTTGGAAGGATACTCAATTAATTCTTTAAATACTCAAAAGCCAGCAAATAGTAATGTAAAAGATTTTACAAATTTTGCATTTTACCATCATTATAGCTCAACAGCATCTGATTACATATTTCATATCATATTCTATTATCATTATCTATTTCAGAATACCAATAAAAATTGTAACACACTATTTACTTACACATATTATTAATATAAATATTTATCTTATAAATGTTATACAAAGAAATACATATAGGACAATTCATAAAAGAGCGAGTTGAAGACAAAGGAATTACAATAGAAAGGATTTGTAACTTCCTAAACAAAGATGAAGAGTTTGTTGAAAACATGCTAAATAGCAGATCGATCGACACAGAAGTTCTGTTAAGATGCAGTAAATTATTAGAGTATGACTTTTTCAGACTGTATAGTTCTCACCTTATTCTATACGCTCCACCAGCAGCAGTAAATAAGAACACCGAAAAATCCGAAAAAATACCTTATTTCAGAAAGAATATCTACACTCAGGAAATCAAAGAATTTATTATCAAAAGAATTCAGTCCGGAGAGATGAGCTTGAATGACGTAATAAAAGAATATTCCATTCCAAAAAGTACGCTTCATCGTTGGCTCCAGAAAATAGACACCCCAAATAAATAAGATATAATGCGACCAAATTACAGCAAAATTTATCATGACATGCTCAGACTTGAACATCCTGATAAATTAGAAGAACCGAAAATTAAAGAATTACTCAAAAGACTTAATACTTCAGATGATGTTCTAAAACTTAATGAAAGGCTTTTTGAACAATCAAAAGAAAGTGCAAAAAACAACCAGAAACTAAAAACATACGATAAGAAAACAATGCTGAAGCTATTGCAATATCAGAGAAAGCATGGTTTTTCTACAAGTTATATGTCAAAGAAGTATAAGATCAGCAGAACCACTATTGCGAAGTGGAAAAAGAATTTTGAAGAAGAACTCAATTAAAGTATAAGCCGGTAAATAAATATTTATCGGCTTTTTTATTCGACATTCTAAATTTTTTAAGTTATAATATCTATCACTCTTTTTTTATAAAGGAATTGGTGAAATATCATTTTTGAGGAATTGATTTATACTTTTGTTATTACTTATAACATTTAATACGACAATTATGATCAAAGGATTATATGAAACACATATTCAGGTAAGTAATTTAGAAAATGCTATTCAATTTTATACTGAAGTTTTAGGACTAAAACTAGCACATAGAGATGAAACCCGACCGATTGTATTTTTATGGGTTGGTGAAGGAAAAGAGTTTATGCTCGGCCTATGGGAACAAAAAGAAAATTTACAACCCAGGCATTTTGCTTTTTCGAGCGATAAAGAAGATATTCTGAATTATTCGGTTGATTATTTAAAAACAAGAAACCTAAAACCTTACAACTTTCTGAAAAATGGGATGGATAAGCCGATGGTCTTTGCATGGATGCCAGCTTTAGCCATTTATTTTAATGATCCGGATGGAAATAGTTTGGAATTCATCTCTATTCTCGATGGTGAAGGCCGACCTGAATTGGGTGTAATATCTTATGAAGACTGGTTAAATTATATGAATGCGAAATGAGCTTCTGTTTTCACAGAAGCCCATTTCTATAGTAATAGTTATTAGTTTTATTTTGCAAAAATCTCTTTTAGCTGAGAAACAATATTACTGTTTCCGGAAACGGTAATATCTCCAATCTTATCTGCAATCTTCTCCATAAATTCCATTTCTTTCAACTTCCACAAGACTTCATTTTCCTCCATTAGTTTCGCTGTGTTCAGCAAACTTCTTGTAGAAGCTGTTTCTTCACGACGCATGATGCTGTTGGCCTGAGCTTTTTTCTCTGCAATCAAAACCTGATTCATGATTTCCTTCATTTCTCCTGTTAGGATCACATCCCGGATTCCAGCATCTGTAGCCTTCAATCCAAGATCGTTGGCTTTATGTCCAAGATTCTCCAGAATTTCTTTTCCTACAGAATCCTTTTTCAACAGCAATTCATCTAGTGTCAAAGCACCCACAAACTCGCGAAGAGCCAACTGCATCAGTATATACAATTGTTTATCATACTCTTTATTATCCATCAATGCTTTCACGATATTTTCCACTTGATAACGAACATAAAAATTGATACGAAGCATCGCTTTATCTTTCGTTAAAAGCTCCTGGCCGGCAATTTCCATTTGCTGCATACGAGTATCTACACTTTTTACTTCAACGGAAATTTCATTCACCCAAAAATAATAAGTTCCTGCATCCAGCACTTTCGTTAGCTTACCATCGATGATTAACAAACCTTTATGCTGATTAGTCACCACAAATTTTCTGGTAAGGTTTTTCAATTTTGCATTTTCCAGAATGGTTTTGGAAATCTTTTCTGTAATATCAACTTTCGTCAAGTCAGCTTTTAGAAATTCTCTGTTCATCACACCCTTCCAAATGACATATTGACCAACATGAAGTACCTCTTTAAAGATTCTGTTCTCATAAACCAATACAAGTTCACCATCTTTCACCTCCACGATTTCCAACATCGCATTTAACTCTTCATTTTTCAATAAAAGAATCAAATCGTCATTAGCTTTCAACAACGTCTTCATTTCATAGATTTCCACAAATTTACCACCAAAAACCCAGTGATTACCTTCTTTCAGGATTTCAATCAGGTTTCGGTTTTTAAATACCAAACCTACTTGGTATGCTTCAATTTGTACATTTTTTATCATCTTATTTATATTTTAAAGGTTATTAATTTTTAACAAAAGGAAAAAACTGAGGATCTCTCTTCCAAAAATGGCGGAAGCAAAGTATTTCGAAAAATTTCATCCGTTTAAGAACAGGCGTTTCAAAATTATTTTCCAATCATTCAGATCTTGGGCGTGCCCCTTGCCATTGCAAAGACAACAGCTTGGGTCGCTACGTTCACTTCTATCTTTTTTGTAAAACAAAAAAGGATATCCACTACCATCGCTCACGCAAAAACTTCCTTTTTAGAAAATGCATTCAATCGTCGTTATTCCTCAACTGAATTTTATTCTCAGAAAATATCTTTTCTTACAAGCTTTTTCAAACTGCTGATTAAACAACTGAAAAACCTCAGACTTTTCCATGGCAAATGTTTTTTAAGAGAACATCCAAAACTCGATCAAAAATAGATTTTAAGTCTATTCAAATGATACTACAGTGATCGTGTAGCGCGTCAACCATTCCGCCTTACCAATCGAGTTGGCAGTGGGATTCGAACCCACACATCATAAAGCTATTACTCTAACCTAACTGAGTTATATTCCCCAATGGAAATAGAAGGATTCGAACCTCCGACCCATAGCACATGGTAGAAGTTTTTTGGAAAACTCCTCAAACCTTCAAGTCAAGTTGAACAGAACGAAATCATGTTTCTCAACAAATTCTTCTGCAATGGCGCTATACCGAAACACACAACAAGACTTCCCTGATATTTTAATTAAAGTTTATTTCTCAAAACTGTAATATTGTTTCATTTTGATAATGCAAAGTAACTGCACAAGTGCGCAGTCTATTTGCGTTATGAAATTATTTTAAAAAAAAGTGACTATTTTTTAATTAAAGAGAATACGCAAATGATCACATACTGCACTATTAACTAGAATAAAACTCAAAATAACTCCGTGTATGAAGTATCATAAAAACTATCTAAAAAATAAAAGCTCCATTTATAAGAGAGCTCATTCTGAAACATTGAGAATTTTAATAATTCTGAAGGCACCAATACAAAATCTTGGCAATATTTTTGGCATCATCAACTCCTCTGTGATGAGTCCCTTCGAGCTTGAAATTCAATTCCCCTAAAGCTCTACTCATCCCTACACTTTTCCTGATAATCGGATGCACTTCCCCAAATAATGTTTTCACATTGATATGGTCATCACCTAATGGATAATCCACATTAAACCTTCTTGCCTGGCTTTGAAGCATGTTCAGGTCATAATTGCCATAACTCGCCCACGTCAGCTCCTCAGAATCATACTCTGCTCTTAGAATATCTAATGCATCGTCAAAGAAAATACCTTCCTCATCCAACATTTTTTGAGTAATTGTAGTAAGTTCCGTACAAAAAGGGCTTACTTGGGAATATTGGGGTTTTACTAAAATTCCTTCATTCTTTGAGATCTTACCGGTTTTCGCATCCATGATGCAAACGCCGATTTCGATGATCTCACTTTCCTGACCTCTCGGGGGTCGGTCATCCCAACACGTGGCTTCAAGGTCTATAATTAGTATATTGTCTGTTGTTTTCAATTTTTTAATATTTATTGTTAATAATTATTCCAAAATCTTTCTCAGAATTTTGGCAGCGTTATAAGCATCGTCAGCTCCACTGTGATGATTTCCTTCAAATTCCATTTTCAAATAATCCAGGGCTCTTTTTAGACCCATCATTCTTGGAAGACTAAAATGGTCTTTAAATTCATCCATCACATTAAGATAATCGTAAGAAAAAGGAATTTCTATTCCAAGCCAATCACATTGTTCAAAGATTTGCTCCTTATCAAAATTTCCAAAGCCAGCCCAGGTTAATAAGGCTGGATTGTACTCGTCAATGATTTTTTCACAGGCTTCTTCAAAATAGATTCCTTTTTCTTCTATCAGTTGTGGCGTAATTCCTGTTAGTTTTGTGCAAAATCCATTGATTTCAGACCTCTCGGGAATTACATATATACTTTGCTTTTTAGAAATCTCTTTTGATGTTAAGTTCAATAAGCAGATTCCTATTTCTATAATATCGACTTTTTGCCCGATGGGAATCCTTTCGTTTTCCCAACACGTCGCTTCCAGGTCGATAATTAATATTTCATTTGTTGTTTTATTTTTCATACTACATAGTTTTTCTAATATCATATACATTTTGTTACTCAATTGATAAGTGGGATGGATTTGGAAAAGAAATATCCAGGAAAGAAATACTTTTAAAAGTCTATGCAAAGAAAAACCACAAGTACGCAATCTTTTTACGTGATATAAAAAAGTTTCGGTAAAAAATTACCGAAACTAAACTTTAAGATTTTTTATTAGCTTTTTTAAAATTTTCTAATAGGTTAAGAATATTCTCCTTCCCAACCGGGTTCATGGAATGGCTGTAAAACTCCGGTAGGTTCAGCCCGTTATCCATACAATATTCAATCAGCCACTTGGCACAATCATAACCTGTCTTTTCAGTAAAATCTAAAGAATTCTGCTCCAGATAATGGATATCTGCAAGGTCATGATCAAAAGAGATCATCTCTGGAAGTCCTTTCTCCATAATTCTGTTGATAAACTGTTCGTAATTCCGAACTATATCCCAATCTTTCTCTAAGAAAATATCCTGTTTTGTATAATAATAGGCTTCGATCGGATATCTGATATCATCCAGAAACAAAAGCTTTTTTATCATGTTCATAAAATTTGTATTTGAGATGTACTATTAAACCATCATATCAGCACAGTTGGAACTTGCAAAAGCATAAGGTTTTGCTTTAAAAACATATCCCATTCCCAGAATATATCCCATAGCATCCTTCAATGCCACATTGGATTTAAATTCAGGATCCGTATTGATATCTGCGTGCACCTCCATTTCCACCCCGTAAGTATCCAAAATAGAACAGATAGCATACGCAATTTCTACAGATTTGTTCACTTCATTCAGCATTCGTTCTTTGATACTGATGGTTTGTACTTCTCTTTGTTTTCTAATAAAAGTAAACGCTCCTTTTCCTTCACGAATAAATACCACTGCTGTAGCGTAGCTGATATCATCACCATAAACGTGGGAATCTGAACCCACACAAACTTTCAGTCGGTATCCATTAGCCTGTTCACGGATGATGGCTTCTTCTACCAATTGTATGATAGGTTTGTGGAAAAATTTTCCAGTCATATTCTGCCATGTTTCTTGTTGCGTTTCCATTTTTTTACATTTTTTAAAATTCTACATACTTGTTTTATAAATGATGATTGATAAATAATTTGTTGATTAATCAGGGTTCGAACCTGAACAACAAGAGTCAAAGTCTTGTGTGCTACCCATTACACTATGAATCACTGTCCTGAGTCATCAGTTTTGAGTTTACTCATATTTTGTGGAACAGACAGGAATTGAACCTATACCTCTAGTTTTTCAGACTAACGTGCACACCTTGTACACCACTGATCCGAATGTTGATTATAAATGATCATAGATAAGCGATAATTGATTTTGAATACTATATTTTCATTTATCTTTTTGTTAATTAACATTGTACAGGAAAAGGGAGTCGAACCCTCAATACCTTGATTCTAAATCAAGTGCGTCTGCCAGTTCCGCCATTCCTGCAGGATTATAAGTAATAAACAATGTGTAATTAGTAATGTTGAAAATTAATTTTCACAATAAACGTTCATCGCTCATTACTTATTATTTATTACTTATGTTTAAGGTTGGAGAAAGCTTGTCTATATAAACTTTTGCTTGTTAGTGTTTGTAAAGATCTTCTGCGCTTGACAAACCTTTCTCTTTCCTTGTTAACTTTGTACTCCATAAGGGAATCGAACCCTTATCAACTGCTCGAAAGGCAGGCGTCCTAACCGTTAGACGAATGGAGCATTAATAAAATCAACTGACTAGGAATCGAACCTAAGCGACAAGAGTATAGTTCCTGCATGCTGCCATTACATTATCGGTTGATTTTTGTGGAAGTGGTAGGATTCGAACCTACTTAGCTCTAAAGCAACAGAGTTACAGTCTGCCCCGACTCTCCAACTCCGGCGCACTTCCTTTTTATAAATGATGATTGATAAAAGATGAATGATATCAAGATTGCATTCTAAATTCTCGTACCTAACCTCTATTTTGGAGTCAGAAAAAGCTTGTCTTTATTTTTTTGTTTGATATAAGAACTTCTACGCTCGACAAACTTTTACTTTTTCTCCGGAACTAATCTCATTTTAGTTATTTGAGATGGTTATGGGATTCAAACCCACTCAGCTAATGCAACGGTTTTGCAGACCGCCCCGACTCTTCCACTTCGGCGAACCATCAGATATATTCATTGTAATTGATCAATGATTATTGATAATTGATCAGAAACTTTCAAAATTCATATTCAATTTTTCATTTAATAAATTGTCTGGAAAATAGGATTCGAACCTACGACCTCCCGCGTCCAAGACGGGTAAACAACCACCGTTATCTTTCCAGTTTTTCGGTTCAGTTTCCAATTTCTTTTCCGAGAGACAGTCGGAGCTGAAATTTTCCGTGAACCATTGCGGTCTATGCGAGAATCGAACTCGCAGTGCCCAAGAGACAGTCGGGCAGGTTAGCCATTACCTCAATAGACCTTTTTGCGGAGAGCAAAGGAATTGAACTCTCACTACTGTTGTAGAACTCATTGGCAGTAAGCCACAACAAACCAATATTTGCCTACTCTCCTTTTGTAACCCCAGAAGGAATTGAACCTTCAACCCCCGGTTTAAAAGACCGGTGCTCTAACCAATTGAGCTATGAGATTATATTTTGGGTATCTTCGGGGATCGAACCCTGTTCTCCGGAGCCACAGACCGACGCTTTACCAAATAAGCTAAAGAAACCATAAAAAAAGC
Source organism: Chryseobacterium sp. FW101-FHT12H09 (assembly GCF_058790395.1). Taxonomy (NCBI): domain Bacteria; kingdom Pseudomonadati; phylum Bacteroidota; class Flavobacteriia; order Flavobacteriales; family Weeksellaceae; genus Chryseobacterium; species Chryseobacterium sp. FW101-FHT12H09. The sequence continues at coordinate 255,391 of NZ_JBYTCP010000005.1, forward strand.
ACCTCTTTTCGGGAGGTGCTGTATATATTTTGACGTATCAGATCATTAGCTGACCCACGTATATAAGCACCTTTCATCTATAAATTCACTATCAAGAAGACATACACATCCCTTCGGCTCTTGTGCCTGTAGTCCCGGATACTGATTAAATATGTAATGTAATTGTTTCATTATATTTTTTGTTTTAAACATTTTTGGAAATCCTGAAAACCTGTTGCTTTCAATTTTCGGTTGCAAAGTAAATATGATTTTTTTTAATTCGCAAATAAATTTTAATTACAACTAACTGATAAACAGAAAGTTACACCAAAATAAAAGAAACAGGAATTCCTGTCCACAATATATTGCAGATGCCTTAACTACCTAAATGACTGTCTCTCACCGGTTTGCTTATCACTCTATTTTGTTATATTAAAATTCCATTGTTAATTAAAAATTTTCACTTTTCTGGTTATTTTTTTTCATTCTAAATAATTTCTGCCTTAAAAACACAAAAAACGCCTCGACAATCGAGGCGTTTTGCAGTATTTTGATTAAATCTTTACGAGTTTACAGTAAATAATTTCCAAAGTCAGCACATTTTGCCCCATTCCATATCATACATTCATATCCAAACGATCCCTTTAGTATCGGGCTATCGCATAGATTTACATTGATATGTGCTCTTTGTTTTGTCATAATTTTGTTGTCGCAAAGATAATATTTTTCTTAATAAAATGGTGAGTTCGAGGGTTTGAGTCCTTCTTGATGGTGGCTTCGAGAGCCTCAGTCACCCTTGCAAACGCACAAAAATTGACCAAGTAAACAATATTGAAACATTTACAAATCTTTCAATTCTTAAATCATTCAATCTTTTAATAATATTAATTCCTAAACATCTTATTCCTACCCGTTTTATACCTCGAAATATCTTTTAAAATAACCTGATCATCAGGATTGAAATGTTTTAATTCATTTACAATTTCAGAATGTGTTTCCACTTTTTCCGAAATAATCTGGTACGCAATATTTCTCGCTACAGACTGTAGTTTTGGATCTTTTTTAAATTCATACTTCATCGCTTCCAGGTACATGATCTTTTTATCTGTGGGAGTATCTTTATATAAAACCTGAATTTGATTTTCCAATTGTTTAACATCAAAAATATTAGCAAAATAATTATTCAGACAGTTGAATGCATCTTTATTTTCTTCCCAGCCTTTTAACAAAACCTTCTGGGCTTCATCTGGCGATTCCATTTTTTTGCGATAGATCAATGACGCTTTTACCATCTGGTTGTTTCCAACAAAATCATTCGCCACCATTTGATAATAGATATGAGCATTTTTCACATCATTCATCTCTTTATAAAGATCGCCTACTTTTTCTTTCTGCTCCAATTCTTTATAAAGATCAATCGCTTTTCTGTATTGTTTTGCTTTTTCATAGCAGATTGCAGCATCAGATTTATTATTTAATTTTTTAAGATAAATAACTGCTGCTTCATTATATAATCCCCCGTTTTCCAATGTTTTGGCTGCCCTGTAATTATCCTGTAAGAGATTCATATATACTTTTGCAGCTTTTTTATAATCTCCTTCACTAACGTATTTTTCAGCAAGTTCTTCATATTTACTTCGGATTCTGTCAAAAAGTGAATTTTCAAGATAAAAGCTTCCACCTGAACCCCCTCTTTTCCCCAGGCCTTTATCCCCTCTTTCTTTATCCTTCAAACTAACCATGACCAAAAGGATAATTATAGCAACGATGATAAAAATACCTAAAGTTCCTAAAACACTCCAAAAGCTTTGATGAAAAAGCTGAGCAATAAGACCTAATATTTTAAGAAATATCAGAATAAAAAATGCTCTGATAAATTTGTCTATAAACTTCTGCTTATTCATCTTCGTCGGATTTTAAAATGGTTTTATCTTCACTGAACAAACGATAGATCAGTAAGATTACACAAATAACCAGAAGCCATACGAACCAGTTGTAGCCATACATCTCAATCAGCGGATAGAAAAGATAGATCAGCATGCCAACCAAGACAATGACTAAAAATATTTTGATTCCTCCCGGAACGTTATTACCGCCAATGTTTAAGGATTTTTTCCTGAAGAAATAGGAATAAAGGCCTACACTTCCTATAATTAGAATTACTAACCAGACAATTTCAGAGAATGAAATCTTTTTGGCCGAAGAATCTCCTGAACCTGAGGTTTTCTTTGTATTGGCATTTTGATCAGATGAAAAATGAGGTTCAATATTTCCAAGTGTTCCGTAAAGACGTCCCAGAGAGTCCTCCATTAAAACCTGTTTTTTCCTCCAGACACTTTTTACAACCCCTTGGTTGACTGGCTTATTTGGATTTACCTTTTTAATGGAATCGGAGATCTTCCGCTGATAATCTTTGGACTTGCTTTCAATATGCTGAGCTATTTTCTTATTGTATATTTTCTTAAGAAAGTCTCTTGTTTTATTTTCTTTCGTTCTGTATTTCTCGACTTTCTTTTCAACCTCTGCAACCTCTTTTGCGTTTGGGCCTTTAGAAGCTGCCGTTGCATATTCTTTCATTAGATCTCTTCTCTCATCGTTGTATAGAGAATCAATTTTCATATCAATCTCAGTAAGACCGGATTCAAAAGCTAATTTACCGGGATCCTGATTTTTTAAAGCATCTTTAGAAATTACATTTCCTGAAGAAACAGGGGGTTCAGTCTCAGGTGTATCTTTACTAAAACCGATAATAATCCTTCCAACGATAATTACAATCCACAATGCAAGCAATACCCATCGGTAATCCCTGGGTTTACCATTTCCACGACCGCCACCCAACAACCTGCTCAACCAACCATTATCGAATTTAAATTTTCCAAAACCATCACCTCTGGAAGTTCCCAGAATATCCAAAGGAACTCCAAGATCTATCGCACGGTCAGGGTATTTTTCGATGTACTTTAAATATTTTTCAATTTCTCTTTTATTTCCCGCCATCACTTTCTTCATATCAAAAGGAAGATTTTTCATCCACTCTTCTTCAGTCTGTGATTTTTGGAGTGATTCCATCATTTTTTCATCATCGATCTCTACGGTATAGCTTTTAATTTCCTGCGGAATATAGACTCCGTTTGAAGGTTTCCTGATAGAAAGTTTAGCCTTTTCCGGTTCTTCAAGCACTAAGATCCAGTCGATCTCCTCTGATAATTTAACCAAACCAAATTCAGGATGCATTACCAGAAATCTAGAATCTATATTATGCCAGTCTTCGGGATTGATCTTGGGATAAAAAGTGGTATTCTCAGGAATAAAAAGAATCTCGTCGATACATTGAAAGTAAGAATTCTTTCCAATTTCCAGTGGAGCATGATCCGTAAAAATAATGAAACATCCGTATAGAATATTAGGTTCATTAGAAGGAATAGCAAAAGTCTTTACCAGATTAAGATCTATCTTCAACTTATCCATTTCTTCAAACCATACCAATGGTGAAGAACCTTTAATCAGAACTCCTTTCTTGGGATAGTTATTTTTTGGAAAAGGTTTTATTCTAAGCTCCATATTCCAAAATTTGATTAATAAAAGGTTCCAGATAATCAGAACACATATCTTCTATCGTTTTCATTTTAAGCAAAGTAGTTTCTGGCAGATAGTATTCTGCTCCGCCAAATTCTGTATTTGTTGCTAGAGACAGGAAGCCATGCTCTGTGGAGGGGATATAAAATACCGGAATATTTTTATTACTGCTTTTAAATGTTAATATTCCACGGGTATCAGTTATAACCTCACTTCCATCTGAAAAAGTAAATTTATTTTTATATTGATTGGCTGCAATCTTTATCTCGTGATTATTTTTAAATAAAGTCAGTGAGTTATCATATACTTTAGTCAGTCGGTTGTTTGAAATCACAAGGCTATCTTCCGCATTAATCCCAATATTATTAAAGTTGTTTAAAATTTTTATTCCACTATTCGATAATTTCCTGATCTCTACTTCTACTTTTGAATCATTCTTAGCGATCTCTTTGTCATTTTTTACTGATTCAAAAGAGATGTTTCCATCGATATTGATATGATAGATCCAGATAGATTCTGCATTGTAGAGGTAAAAACTTTTATTGAAATAAACCAATTTATAATCATCGGGAATATTTTTCCCAGTGAGATTTAGCTCTGAATATTCTTTTGTAACAAGATTAAGTTTAGAAATCAACTTTTTATCAGCCTGATACTGACATAAAATAAAATGCTGCTGTTTATTTTTCGCCAAAGCAAACTGTCCCCTGGGCTTAACAGAGATATCTTCAATTAAAACCTCACATCCTCTATGTATTCTATAACGATCATAATAATCTTTATTATAATAATTATCGGACAAATAGGTTCTTAGCAATTGTTTCTTATTACTTAAAATAAAAAATTCCCCTTCATATAAAAAGGTAGCTATTTTATTGACCGGAGTTGGAAACAGAATAGGATAATTTTTTGGAACATCCGTTTTCTTGCCACTTGATAAATGACTATCCCCTTTTTGTTTTCTTTGTGGTGGATTAGCCCATAATTCCTGTAACGGAAGTATAATTTTTTGAATATGCTTACGGGCACCCTTATGGTGTTTAAAAAAATTCAATTCGCCATCAGTAGAGGTTGTTACCAAAAATTTCAATCGATCCCTGTTTTCATGAATTACCTTTTGTAAGTTTTCATTACTGAGGTTTTCCTGGTTGGTGATAAAAAATACTTCAATATCCTTTTCTGTATGTTCTTCCTGAAAAAATTTATCTAATGCCTGGGAAACTTCCAAAACCGGACTTACCTGGTTTAAGTGATCTATTACATTCTCCACTTTATCCAGAGAAATAGGAATATTAGTCTGTCCGACTGTGAAAACTTTGCATTGTGAATTGGCTTTTGGATGCTTGATCACAGCAATCGCAGATGCATAAGCTAAAACTTTTGGGGTTCCCCAGTTTTTCAAAGAAGTATCTATTAAAATAATTCTCTCGAAAACATTTTCTTCAGGAGGTATTTCCCTTTGAATATAAAGGGTCTCGCTATTAGCTACCCTGCTCATGAAAATCTCATCCTCATTGGCAAATTCTGATAAAAGCATTCTGTGGAGTTCTCCTTTATTCGTCATATCGGATATCCCCCCAATTGGCTGCTCCCCCGGAGAAAGATGACGCATGGGAATTTTAAGTCCACTCCAGATCCTTTTAATTAAACTTCCTACCTGAAATGTTTTAGGATCCTCTATTAATTCCTGAATAAAATCTTTATTCGATTCTACTGTTGTTTCTTCCTCTACAATTTCATCTTCCAATTCAGGCTCATCAATAAAGCCTTTCATGGCACCGATAATAGATTCTGAAGTCGGAAATTTTTCATTGAGCCAGACTAAAATCCGGGTATCTTTTAGTATAAATAATGGTGTTACCGCTATTTTTTCGGCACTTTTTGAAAGAGTATAAGGACTTTTTGCAAACTTTTTTAAGAGGAACTCACTGGAAACGGCTGATAGCCTGTTGTGACAATTATTAAACAGTGTCTGTAGCAGCAATATCTTATTTTGTCCTTTTTTAAAAGACACTCCCAATCGATTTAAATTTTCCAGGAAATTCATGATCGAAGCAATTTCCAGATCTGTTTTTGCCTCCTCTTCCAGCTTTTTTAGGTAATAAGAAATACCGTCAAAATTAACATATCCTTCCTGTGTAGCATACAATACCAATAGCAAAGCTCCAAAAGGAGGAATTCCTTGCGGTTGCAATTCTTTTAAAACTTCAATAATATAAGGTCTGTATGCAATGGCTCCAACATTTGGAATCGAAACAAGATTATTCTCATGATATCCTGTGTCATCACGTACATCTTCATCTGTCATCCATTCCCAAAAATATCCTTCATAGGATTGGAAATATACATTTAGATCCATTCTTTCGCTTTTTCAGTAAGACGGTATGAGCTTGCAGATAATCTCCGGAAGTCTTTTTTATTAATAGATAGATAACTTCCATCTTCCTGCCATAAAAGCCATTGATCCTGAAGTTCATTATATTTTCTCTGTAACAATAAACTCAAATTTTTAAATTTAAAATCAAAACCTGTTGGCAAAAGATGTCCATTTTTTTCCCAATAGGTCTTTCCCGGAAAACTTAATAATGGCGTTCCCAGAAATAATGCTTTATCTTCAATAATGATCCATTCATTTTTTTTAAGCTTAAAATTAGGTAATGCAGTAACCATTCCTTTAATTTCTGACATTGAACATAACAAAGCTGTTGCGGGTTGTTCTTCGGCACTCGATTTTAGCTTCACCTCAACTTTTTCACTGATTCCAAAAAAATTCTGATTGGATGGTGGTAAAACCAGACGTAAAGCTTTATCAATTGGAGACCATAATAGTGCAGTTCTCATTTTCTTAGCAGGTACTAAAGCATCCATTCTGAATAGCAAACCATCTCTCAACTCATACAAAAGGAAATTGGGCAATTGCTGAATCTCAGGAGAAACAACCTGTTCTTCTGTAAAACCTTTCAGCCAAATAACCTCATCCTCTAAAGCAATCTGAACATTTTTCCAGTCTCTGACAGACCCTAAAAAATCTTCATCACCACGAGGCAGTTCTGCCCAAAAGTCTTTTATACGCTTTGAAGGATCTTCTGCCATAAACTTTCTATTTCCTGTTGAATGTATTGTTTTTGTTCAGGATTTTTGATCCAGTCACAACGTGTCTGCAGGTATCTTAATTTATCTTTGATCACGTTCTGCTCTTCAAAAGTAACTTCTCCGCTATTCCATTTTTCAGTAAGAATTTTTACATCTTTCATTACTTCCTCCGGATTCGGGGTTTTATTGTGTAACGCCTGAGGATGGGTTTGCGGATTTTCATCTTTTTCTATTGTTCTGTTGATGATCCCTTCCAGGATTTCAATCTGTTCTTCCGTATCCCAGATGTGCTTCAGTACCCAAAGATCAGAAAGAATAGCTTCATTTCTTCCGCAGATCAACGCACTTGCAGCAATAAGATTCTGAAGTTTTACCGCCCTACGGTCAGAAATAGCAATTCCTGTATTCCGAAGATTAATAATAGTATTTAAATACACTTCATAAATAGGTTTCAGATCTACTGTTTTACATAGGTTCTGAAGCTCCCTTATTTCATCAGCCTGAATTCCGGGAATATCTGTTTCAACAATATTTTCCAATTTCCGTCCTGCCAAAAGTACTTGCTGAAGAAGCTCAGGATTTACATAATCTACATTAATCCTGATCAGAAAACGGTCAAATAAGGCATTCAGTGCTTCATCTTCCGGCAAAACATTACTTGCACCTACAAACATTAGAGCAGGCAGGTGCTTTGTTTCCTTTCCACGTTTGAAAATCTTTTCGTTCAACGCCATCAAAAGGGAATTCAAAATCGCGGAATTGGCATTAAAGATTTCATCTAAAAAAACCATAGATGCTTCCGGCATCATTCCCTCGGTATTGGTAAGAAGCTCGCCTTCTTTTAATTTTCTGATATCAAAAGGTCCGAAAATTTCATTCGGTTCGGTAAAACGGGTTAATAAATACTCAAAATTTTTACCGTCTTTCACAGTTTGTGACAATGTTCTTACGATTGCCGATTTTGCAGTTCCCGGAGGTCCATATAAAAATGCATTTTCTCTTGCCAAAAGACATATTCCAAGCAGGTCAACTACATCGTTTTTACCTACGAAAGTATCTTTTACATAATTGAGTACTGTATTAAGTTTTGTAATATTTGGAATCATTTATTTTCTTCTTCGTTAATAATTTTTAATTCTCGCCACAATTCGTCCTTATGTAAGCCAAATTCAGCAATCAGTAATTGATTAATATAGGGAATTTCAGCCAGTCGGTAGGCTCTCTTTTCTACAATTCTTTCGAGATATAATTTCCGGAAGCTTGGATCTTCCAGCTCCTCTTCCCAATTGATTTTTCCAAGATCAAGATCATATTCTACACCCGAATAATGAAACTGCGAAAGAATATTCTCCAGTCGCCCAATTAAAGGATCGTTTGGATCTAAAGTTTGAAGAGCGGTAATTATCTGTGGTAAAAATCTCAATGACAGGTCAGCAGATAGTAAGGCTGATACGTTCTTCTCTCCTCTAAATTCAGGAATTAACTGATCCAGGTCTTTTGCTGTATTTTCTCTCACCAGATACAGTTGTGCAGCATGATAAAACACTTTTGCTGCCCAAACGGCTGTTTCCTTATCACAAATCAGGTAGTCTGATAAAAACTCCAATCTTTCTTTTTCAAATTCGGATTCAAAATAATCTGCTGCATCCTGTTCTTCTTTTTTTGATATGGTTTGAATATTTGAAAAAATGGTGATACACTCCTCTTTACGAAGGAGAAAGAGCGTATCCAAAAATGGAGATGTATTTTCGACCATCTAACAAAAATAAAATTATTTCTTTGAGAATAAAATTTTTATGTAAATGATTATGAATTAAATAACATTTACTCCTAAAGTCAGTCGTAAAGACACAAAAGAATAAAAAAAGAATGTTTTTAAGACACAAGGATTTTGTCTGCGATAAAAATTGATTGTGTAAATTCTTTCACTTTGTTCAGAATAACAAATATTGTGTTGTAATGTAGAAAACAGCTATATTATTCAAATTATTGTTCTATTTACTATCCTTTTTCTATTGAGATTGCTTTGTCGCTTTGCTCCTCGCAATGACATTGTCAATGTAAAAGTTATTATCTTTGCCGTCATTCAAAATAATATTATGAGTATTCACATTAGTGCAAAAAAAGGAGAAATTGCTAAAGTAATATTACAGCCGGGGGATCCGCTTCGTGCACAATATATTGCCGAAAACTTTTTGGAAAATGCAAAACTGGTAAGTAAAACAAGAGGAATCTTATATTATACCGGTCTCTATAAAGGGAAAGAAATTAGTGTAGGAGCAAGTGGAATGGGATTCCCAAGCATCGGAATTTATTCTTATGAATTGTATACAGAATATGATGTAGAGACTATTATCAGAATCGGAACTTGTGGTGCCTACACTACAGATCTGAAAGTATTTGATATACTTAATGTTGAAAATGCTGCAAGTGAGAGTACCTATGCAAAATTTGCCTGGGAAATTGAAGACGATATTCTTTCGCACCAGGGAAATATTTTTGATACCATTAATGCAACTTCCGAAGAACTATCTTTGAAAACCAAGGCTATTAATATTCACAGCAGTGATATTTTCTACAGAAAGGATTTAACTATTCCCGCAATTGCTACAAAATATAATTGTCCGGCTGTGGAAATGGAAGCTTTTGGATTATTTGCCAACGCTAAACATTTAGGAAAAAATGCAGCGACCATTCTTACGGTAACTGATATTATTCCGACTCATGAAAATATTTCAGCTGACCAAAGAGAAACAGCATTGAAGCCAATGATTGAGCTGGCTTTGGAATCAGCATTAAAAGCTATCTAAAAGCTGAAAACAAATCCACGGTTTAACAAAAATAAAAAGAGCTTTACTTAATCAGTAGAGCTCTTTTTTATAATTTGAAAAATTTCCTGGTGACTTCTGTTGTTTCTTCTGCCACTTCAGCAATGCTTATTTTCTTCAAATGGGCAATGGTCTGTGCAATATAAAGAAGAAATGCAGGTTCATTACGACGATTTTGATTTCGTGCTGAAATATTTTTAGGCAACATGAAAGGTGCATCTGTTTCAATCATCATTCTATCCAAGGGAACATATCTGATCACTTCTTCGAGATGTTTAAATCTTCTTTCATCGCTGATCGCTCCTGTAAATCCAAGATAAAATCCCTTATCCAAATAGGCTTTTGCTTCTTCTGGTGTACCAGTAAAACAATGTACAACAGCTTTAGGAAGATGGGAAAGATAGCCATCCGTAATTTCATTAAATCTTTTAAAAGCAGATCTTTCATGAAGGAAAAGTGGTTTATTAATTTCTATAGCCAATTCAAGTTGTGCCTGATAACACTTTTCCTGTATCGGCCTTGGAGAAAAATCACGGTCAAAATCAAGTCCGCATTCTCCTACTGAAACCACATGAGAAAGCGCTAATAGTTTACGGAGTTCATTCATACTCTCACCATTAAAAGATTTTGCATCATGAGGATGGATTCCAGCTGTAGAAAATAAGACCTCCGGATATTCCCCTGCAATTTCAGCAGATTCTTTACTTCCACGTACACTTGTTCCGGTAAGGATCATCTGTTCTACTCCATTATCCAGAGCACGGTTAATTATTTCGTCGTGTTCATTATTGAACTGTTTATTGGTCAGGTTAATGCCAATATCGATGTATGTATTCATTTTTCTTTTTTTGTTTTAGTCATATAAAAACACCTTATAACATGAGGACTGTTTACAGCACTTCTAAAAGATCTTTCGCTGTAAAATTTTTTGTGGTTAGAGCGTATTCTTCCATTGACTTCTTTAGTGATCTTTACCCAGATCGATCTTTGCTTTTTCCTTCTGAGCTTTCGGAATCTAATAGATTCACACAATTGATCTTCTATTTCAGCTTGTATAGTTCTACGCCACTTCTTGTTTCCATACTTTTTCAGATAAGGTCCAATCTTACCATATTCATACGATCGGAATGTTCCCTTATTATAGATATTTTTCATTTCTAAAAAATTTCAGCAAAATAAAGAACCTAGTACGCAATCTTTTTACGTTGTATGAAATTATTCATTGATAAAAGGTTCCAGAAAGCCAATTAATTGGGTTTCTCCATGGCTCCAGCGAATACCATGACCGTTTTTCTCTCTTATTTCATAAACAAGCTCATGCTTGTAATGAAAGAATACATTCCACCATGTTTTATTTTCAATGACATCATTGATCTTCGCCATTACTTTTTCCTGTTTCTGTAGATTATTCCCTGATATTTCGCCCCAAAACATATCTTCCGTCCTTCCAAGGTGCTTTTCCCATGCTCTCTGAGCAATTGTTATTTCTTCATTAAAAGGTTTTTGACAGCTATCGATCAGGATATGTTTAAGAGGTGGAATAGCTCTTTCATCACGAATACTTGCAGAGGTAAGTCTTTGTCCCAGAATATCCAACCAATACTCAAATGGAATTGCCTCCAACTTCCGAACTTTTCTTTCTTCTGAATCGTTTTCTTCAAAAATATTGATGAAACTACTAAAGCTCTGATCACGATCTGCTTTTATCTCTTCATTAAAATAAGGTACATCCCAATTTAAAGTCTCGTTCTTATATGCCAGAATATTTTTCTCTAAACTTTGCAGATGTTCATCCGATAAAATAGCACCATATTTTTCTTTCCATGAATTTGAAAACAAAGAACACAGTTCGAACATAATTATATAATTTTTTATAAAAATAACAGATTCTCTAATAATGCTAAAGACAAGCTATTATGTTTTTTTGAAGGTTTGGAATATTTGAATTTGAACAAAAAAAATCCTCATCAATGATAAGGATTTTTGTTTTATTCTTTCTCAATTTCTAATCATTATTCCTCAACTGTGCTAAAACAACAGACAAATTATTAATCCCCCAGTGTTCAGCGTATTTACCGTTTTTAAGGCGCACAATATCAATAACATCAATACTTATTCTTCTTCCAGACGGAGCAATTCCCATGAAATTTCCGGTATGAGTTCCAGAAATATTTTTCCGGGTGGTAACCAGATCTCCCTCTGCAATCTGTTGAAGAATCGTAACCTGAATATCGGGCATTGCAGGTCTCAAAACAGAGTTAAATGTATTAATCATTCCCTGTTTTCTATTGTCAGCCCCTTGTGGGGCAGAATGATTAATAAAATGATCATCCATTAATTCTTCGAAGACCTCAACATTACCGTTTTCAATTACTTCTTTATTAAAACGCTTAACGACTTCTTTGTTTTTTTCAAGTTGTAAATCCATACCTTATGATTGATAATTTTCATCAATATGTAAATTTACGATAAAACATCTACTCGCTCCATGGAGAATGTAAGATACAATTGCAGAAATTTTTTCTTTCGAAATTAGGAATCATAAAGGCACAGACATCGGCTTTAATATTTCCGAAAGTTGTCTCTGTTTTATGTTTAAATCCATCGAAGAATGTTGGGATAATTTTATTTTTGAAATCATTTCTTGGGAATGCCTCTATAATTGCATTTCTATTGGTCTCACTAAGATGTTCATAACCTTCTCCCATCACGTCCAGTCCTACTCCGGAATACATCAGAGCAACTTCATTTTCTTTATGTTCCGCAATTCCAATTGTGGTATGAAATGCTATTGTATCCCAAACCAATTGCAGCTGATCTTTTGGAAGACCATGACTTTTTAGAAAATCTCTGGCTGCATTGGCTCCATCAACTTCAAATCTCAGATCCGCGCTGCTGTAATGTGAAACCAAACCCAGGTCATGAAAGACTGAACTTACATAAAGGAGCTCTTGGTCATATTCCATATTTCTCCTCTTCCCATTTAATGAAGAAAAAAGAAAAACCCTTAATGAATGATTATAGATAAATTCTGTTCCGTGTTCTAATAACAATTCGGTAGCTTCTGTAGCGATTTTACTGTCGGGAATACTAATTCCGGCCACACTTTTTAATCTTTGAACTGACATATTTTTATATTTTATTGAATACAAAAATAGGTTTAGACATCCTTGTATGGAATGTCAGAATCTTCGTATTACCTGCCAATATTTACAAAGATCTTTCGATAATCCAAAGGCGAAGTATTGGTTTGCTTTTTGAAAAAATGGCTAAACTGCTCTGGTGTACTGAATGAAAGCTGATAAGCAATTTCCTTGATTGTTTTAGCTGAAAACTGCAGCTGCCGTTTCGATTCGGCGATCACTTGTCCGGCTATGATTTCCTTAGCACCTTTTCCACTTTTCTTTTTAGATATTTCAGAAAGTTTACGAGGAGTAACCATTAACTGGTCTGCATAGTATGAAACATCATGCATTTGATTATACTGTTTATTAACCAATTCCAGGAAACGACGATAGATCTGGTTATCAAAATCGTCAAGGCTTTCCTGAAAAGCTGGAGCAGCATTAGCAAGCTTAATCATAAGAATTTTTAAATAAGCCGCCATCGCATCAAGCTTATTGGGATAATCATTGCTTATACTTTCTTTTAAGAGAATTTCACAAATAGCATTCAGTTCATAAAAATCTTTTTCTTTTAAAGATAATCTCTGATGAAGAGCAGCATCATTGAACAGTAATAATTTACAATTAGAAGCACTTGAAGGTGCCCTTTCCCAGAAACAGTCACCGAAGCTTATTTCAAATCCCGACCATTTCGTTTGGTAAGAAAAAGAAAACACCTGTCCTTTTGATATAACAAATACTTCTGATCCTTCTATATCAAATTCATTATCATCAATAATAAGTGTGCCTTTTCCTTCATGGATGATCAGTACCCGATTATAGGTAACACTTATTACATCAGCTTCCCCGAAAACCGATTGGGTAAGTTTTTTTACCTGAAAAGAATCCTTTATCTCTTTATCAAGGATAAGTGTTTCATCATACATACTCTATGTCATCTTGAATATTCAAATTTACAAATATCAAATGTATTAGTGATTATAAGTTATAGCTTTTGACGTATCAAAAAATAGCAACAATCAATGATACTTTTTACAACAAATGAGATATTTCATACAATTTTTTGATTTTTATATAGAATAAGTTTGCTCTGTTTAAAACCTATCCATTATGAATGCATAAAAAAAATTATGTTATCTCTTAGCAATGTTTGCTTTAACAATTACCGCTGCATCATGTTCAGATAATGATGAAGAGATCGTAGTTGTAGAACCTGAGCTTACTCCTTCACAAGTACTGGCTTCTACCCCCTGGGAAACGACAAACGCTAAAAATCAGAACGGACAGTCTGTTCCCTTAACAGATTCAAACGTAGCTAATTTTGTGGGATTTGCCTATTTCAAGGCAGATGGAACATTTACGATGTACAACCTGGATAACTCTCCAAAGATGCATGGCGATTGGTCTATTTCTGCAGATGGAACTACAAGAACCATTGTTGCAAAAGACAATAATGGGAATGTTCTTTTCACGAGAGTCGTAAAAATTACGGTATTAACGAAACAGGAATTTACCTATAGAGTGTTTCCTGACGCAAACAATCAGTCAGTGTATTATGATATTATCCATACACCGACAACTCATCCAGAGCCATAATGGTTCTATTTTTTTATAATAAGCGAAAGGCTGTCTCAAAAGACAGTCTTTTTTACTTTATTCTTCAAACCAATTATCTTCAAGATCGTCACTATCCAAATAAGCATTATTTTTTTTTCATTTTTTCACAAACTGATGTAACATATATCACAGGTCGGTTGTCTTATCAATTGAAACGCCCCCTTGAAAATGAAAATAATTATATCTACAATCGCGATATTAACCGCTTCTTTATCTTTAGCTCAGGTAAAAAAAGATTCGGTTAAACAAAAAGACATAGAAGCTGTTACCCTTGTTGTCAGAAAACCAACAGTAGAATCTAAAGTTGACAGAACTGTTTTTAATGTAGCCAATAGTTCTATCCTTGCAGGAAATACTACCTGGGATGTTCTTAGAATGACTCCTTTGGTTAGTATTGATAATAACGATGTTATAAAAGCTGAAGGTGAAAAGGTTACTGTTTATATCAATGACAGAAAATCAGTTTTTACAGGAAAAGAGCTGAAAGAATATCTGGCTACGATCCCAGCAGACAACCTGATGAAAATAGAAGTGATCACCAGTCCTTCTTCGCGTTATGAAAGTGCCGGATCGGTAATCAACATCGTATTGAAAAAACGTGATGATGAAGGGATGAAAGGAAGTGTTACCCTGAACAACAGACAAAATAGAAAAAACTCACAATACACCAATTTTAATCTTAATTATCATAAGAAAAAATTTACGCAGACCCTTATTGGAAGCTACAGTGATAATACGTGGTCACAAAAAAATTCCAACACCCAGTCTTTATACAAGGATAATGATGTTACCTCCATCAATATCATAAATACGGACCGAAACAAAAGCCCTTCTTTATCTTCTACTTCAGAATATGAACTGAATGATAAAAATAATGTTGGGGTTATTCTGGAATACTATCAGAGCAAAAGATCTACTTTTTCAGATGCAGAAGGAATACATTACGCAAATGATGTTTTTAAGGACTCATATAACCGAAATCAGGATTTAACCGGCATGAGCCGTACCCTGGGAACCAATGTTTTCTATAAATATTATGATAAAGAAAAAAATAAAATTTTAGATATTAATATCGGTACAAATTATGATTCTCAAAAAGACACTAATGATCTAATAACAAATTACAGTAATAAATCCACGTTGGATCAAATAGGAATTAATTCTCATAATCAAACCCGTAACTATTATCTAAAAGTAGACTATACGCAACCTTTAGGGAAATCAGGAGCAACATTTGAAGTGGGTGGAAAAATGGACTTCAATAACAATGTAGCTCCATATGATCTGTCTGGAAATATGATAGACAGCAGTTTAAGAACAAATGATAATTTCCATTATCAGGATAATATTAATTCCGTTTATGCCAACTATAGCAAAACCTTTTTCAAAAAGCTGGAAACCAGAATCGGAATCCGCTATGAATATATTAGTTTCAAACTGCGACAGGATATAGCAGGTACTTCAAGAAAAGATTCTTATGGTACTTTTCTTCCCAACATATTGCTGAAATACAATTTTTCAGATAAATATGATTTGAGTTTGACCTATAACCGTAATATCTGGCGTCCGTGGTATACGGAATTCAATCCTTTTCTTATCCCTAATTATGATGGATTCTATTCCAGAGGAAATATGGATTTACAACCCAATCCTAGTGACAGACTTTATATGAAATTCGGAATTCTGAAAAAATATTTTATTTCTGCAAGGTATATGTATACCAATCAGGACTATTGGACAACTTATACTACTGAAGAAAATACACCGCCACAAAAAGACAAGACAATTACCTACCCAGGAAATTTTAGCGGCCGGGTTCAAAAGTATTATCTTTTTGCCAATACCAATCAGACCTTTCTGAAAAACAAACTAAGTGTGAATGTCGGATTTGGATGGTACTATATTGACAACAGCGATTTTAATACAAAAAATGATTTGAAGGGAGCTAAGTATATCAGTTATTGGGGTGGATCCACTAATATCTCTTACACCAATCTTTTTAATAAGAACATCAATCTGAGTGCATGGGTAGAAGTATCCAATCAAAACAACGGAAATTCTTATGCGAACAACACGAATGTTTTTCATAATATTTCTGTAACTAAAATATTTCCTAAAACACAGATGGAAGTCAGCCTACAGCTGATGAATATTTTCCAGAGACCTAATTTTGATTCAACTACCTTCAGTCCGGTCGGAGCCTTTAGAAATTCTACACAGTCGGATTGGTATGGTTTCTCACTTTCATTCGTAAAAAGATTTGGAAATCAAAAAGTAAAGACAAACACCAAAACCGATGTTGAGAAAAACGGTGGCGGCGGAAAATAAATAAAATTTTAATTGTTAATAACAGAAACGGACTTTTTGAGAATTCAAAAAAGTCCGTTTCTTATTTAATAAAATCAAAGAATTGTCTTAAAATTTATTTCTTTTTATTTTCTTTTGGTTGATAACCGGGAAGTCCTAATTGCCAGGCAACAAAAGCAAAAATTTCTCCTACATTGGCATATGCACGCGCAAGATCAGCACCACCCATATGTCCACCTTCATAATCTACTTTAAAAAGTATAGGGTTATCAGAAGCGTCATTTGCCATTAGTTTCGCGGCAAATTTAGCGGGCATCCATGAAACAACCCTGCTGTCATTAATCCCGGTTGTAATCAAAGTAGCAGGATATTTTTCTCCTTTTTTTATGTGGTGGAAAGCATCCATTTCCAATAAAGCTTTAAATTCATCAGGCTTAGTTACTGTTCCAAACTCAGGAATATTTCCAGGGCCATTAGGTGTAATTTCACTTCTGATCGTATTAGTAGAGCCTACATCAACAATCACTGCTTTAAATAGATCTGGTCTCTCTGTAACAGCTCTTCCAACAGTAATTCCACCTGCACTACCTCCCCAGATGGCTACCTTTTCCTTTGAAGTGTAGCCTTCTTTAATCAGATATTCAGTACAATCTATTAGATCTCTCCAGGTATTGGGCTTCGTTTGTTTGTAGCCTGCTTTATGCCAGATTTCCCCTTTTTCACCACCGCCTCTTACGTGGGCAATAGCAACCATACCGCCTTTTTTAGCCCACATACCAAAGCTTCTTGCAAAGAATGGACTATACGACATTCCGTAGCTTCCGTAAGACTCTATCAAAACAGGAATATTTCCGGTTTTTTTAATATTTTTATCATAAACCAATGTCAAAGGAACTTCTACCCCGTCTCTTGCTTTTATACTTGTTTCTTCAACAACTACACCTTCAAATTCAGGATAAGCAATCAATGGTGCCAGATTTTCTTCTTCAAACTGATTCGTTTTCAAATCATATTTTAATCTTCTTGTTTCATTGGCCCAGCCGGAACAATAAATCCAGACATCAGAATACTCTTTACCTTTTATCTCAATAGAAACACTTCCTGCGACAAAAGGTAGTTTTATTGGAATATCTTTTCCATTTCTATACAGATAGAATCTTGCATCAACACCATTTTTGGTTGTTGTATAATACATTCCATCTTTTGTAATTTCAAAACTTTTAATGGTTTCATCCTTTTTTTCAGGAACCAGAATTTCAGGATTTTTAAAATCCGGTTTTTCAAGATCGGTTTTACAAAGTTTAAAGTTTGGTGAGTTATATCCCGACATAAAATAGACTTCTTTTCCTACCGGTTTTTTCTCATATACCTTATCTGCCTTATAGTAGAGGGGTTTCCAGCTTTTAATTCCTTTTTCAAAATCTTTCCTGCTGATGATAAATGTATCGGTAAAATCATCTACATCACCCAGATTCCCAATAAAATAAGGATCATTCTGATTGAACTGAACAATCCCCGGGAATCGGCCTTCATCAATATTTAATTCTGGATTATTTACTCTTGAAAAAACATTTTTACGTTTTTTCGGATCTTCACCCAATCTGTAAAAAGTTACTTCTGTATTTTTTGTGTACTCCGGAGAGTTTGAATCTGTCACTGGAAAATAAGTGTAAAAGAAGCTGTTATTATCTTCCAGCCATTTTACCTGACCAACAGTTGTAGGCTCAAGATTGGTAATTACCTCCGGATAGATCTGTTTTGTCTTTACATCCATGATAATGACTTCAGAAATTTCCTTTCCATTCTCGGACATCGAGATTGCAATCTTACTCCCATCCCAGCTTGGACTCAGAAAATTAATTGTGAAATTATGTTTCTGTGTTGAACCCGGATCGAAGGTGGAAATAAAAGTTGCAGGATCATATAAAAACTCTTCTTTTCCCTTAAATCCTTTTCTGTAGTATAATTTTTGATATTTGTCGTCTGCTGCTTTTTTTAAATAAAAGTATAAGTCACCGCCCGTTATTTTTAAAGTTGATACTGAATATCCAGTCCTCTTGTCAAATTTCAATCTCTCATCCACAAAATATTTTTTGTACGGGAGTTCACCAAGTACAGAATCGGTATAATCAGCCTGAGATTTCATCCAGTTAATTGTAGCCGGATCTTTTAAATCTTCTAAATTTCTGTATTCATCTACTATTTTAGTTCCGAAATATTCATCAGTAACTGGTGCTGAAGGTGCTAAATTTGTTTTTTGAGCATTAATCAGTGTACAGGAAACCAAATTAACGGCTATAATAAAATATGTTCTTTTCATTGATCTTTTAATTCACCATACAAAGAAAGCAAATATGATTTATATTCCAAAAACAATCTAACAATGGGATTTGATGATCTATATTTTCAGCATACGATCGATACATAAGTACAAAAAAACGCTCACATTTCTGTAAGCGGTTTTATGTATTTATTTCAATTAAATCCTTAGTTTAATATTCCATTCATTTCTGTTAAAATGATCGGCTTCCCATCAGTAACCACAATAGTGTGTTCATGTTGTGCCATATAGCCTCCGTTATTACCTACCATGGTCCATCCGTCATTTAATTCTACGGCGAGATTTGAAGAGGTCGAAATAAATGTCTCTATCGCAACCACGGAATTTTTTTTGAACCTCCGGGAATCAAAACGGTTTTTATAATTAAATAATTCGTCAGGCTGCTCATGCAAACTTCTTCCGATACCATGTCCTGCTAAATTCTTAATCACTCTAAAGCCTCTTTTTTTAGCTTCAGTTTCCATAAGAAATCCAATATCTGCTATTTTGACTCCACCTTTTATATTACTGATTGCTTTTTCTAAAATAGCTTTAGAAGCATCCACTAATTTCTGATGCTGGTTGATATCCTTTCCAATAATAAAAGATCCTCCATTATCCGCCCAGAATCCATTGAGTTCCGCTGAAACATCAATATTTATTAAATCACCTTCTTTTAGAATCCTTTCTTCGGTCGGAATACCATGACAGAATTCATTATCTACACTGATGCATGTCCACCCCGGAAATCCATACGTCAGATAAGGTGCAGATTTCGCTCCAAAGTCGGATAAAATTTTTGCTCCGTATTCATCAAGATCCTTTGTTGTCATACCTGGCTGAGCATAATTGATCATTTCCTTTAAAGTATAGGCAACAGCTTCACTTGCCTTTTGCATTCCTATTAATTCAGATTCGTTTGTTATGGACATTGCTTTATTTTTTGTTCTTATAAATTCCCACTTGTGCTATCAATAACAAAATATTACTTCTACGATAACCCTTGGAGATTACAAAGTTAGCAATTTAAAATCTTTCTTTACAGAGAACGGTAAGCGATAGTTTTATAATATCTTACTAAATAATCATAAATCACCATCTCAAATACTCTTTGATTGGAAACAAAAAGTCGATTGATATTCATGTGAAAAATACTTTGAAAGAAAGTATGCAAAGGTATTTCTAAAGACTTATTATCATTGTGAAATTTAATGTTCTGTAAAACGGCTGCACTTTCTTCAACATTAGAAATAAGAAAATGTCTTTCCTCCGAAAATTCTTCTGATTTAAGAAAATCAATAAATTTTGGCTTAAATTCCCGGTATTTCCTATCTAATTGGCTGTTAAGCTTTTTATCTGCATTAAATTCCTTTTTAAATGCATCATTAAAAACTTTTATCCACTTAAGTTTCTCCTGAATATTAAGATTAATTCTATTTAGTACTTCATCAATGTAAAAAAGGCTGACAATTATTTTCTCTTCGTCATCAAAATGCAAACATTGTAATGTGTATTCACTATTGATACAGAATAAAGCTTCCGCATCTTCAATAGTATTCTGTCCATATCTTTCAACTTCCCTATTGTAGACATCAACTGAAATATTTGAAATTTCTCCGCTATCAATAAATTTTTTAAAAACATTACTGGCCTTATTTAAGACTTCATTGTAACTCTTAGTATTTTTTAATTTAATTCTAAGTCTTATATGTGGTTTTGGATCATTGTATCGAATAAAAAAAAATTGAGAAATATAATTTCTTTCCTTACACCATTCGATGACTGGTATAATAGCAACTTCCAAAAGAATATCCGAAGTCTTTATACCTGCATAAATTTTCAGATACAGCCATTCATCTTCTAGAAAAAATTGTCTTTTTACCATAATCTACAGTTTCATGTTTTTATATATTGAAAAAACAAACTCGTGCTTATAATCATCATTTTCATTGTATAAAAATTCACTAATGATGATTGATTTTTCTTTTCTTATAGTTTGGATAAAAATTCTTACCATATCATAATTCTCTAAATTTATAGGTAAGGTGTTATCATATTTTACCCATTGAATCCATTGAGGAATATTTCTTTTATTTCTCCAGATTTTTAATTTTGACAATACTTGTTCTTTATCTTCTATTAACACTTCCAAAGAGTCAATATCCTTATCAATAATATTCCACTGAGCTTTTGACAGAATGACATTGTTATATTCTATTCTAGGTAAAAATTTATAAATCTTATTCAATCCGCCCCAATTGAAATATAATTCTGTACGGCTATTTTGGGAATGGAGATCTGATAAGAAATGATAAATAGGTAAAGTATCCGTATAGTAATTATGAGCATTAGTTAAACAAGGTATAATTTCTTTATTTAATTTCTTGGAACGCAAAATGATTCTATCATTTCTCAAAGATATATATAGATCGTTAATAGATATCTGGTTCTCTGATGGTAAAATAGATTGTGCCAGATAAGGGATTTCATAGCTTCTTAATGTTGGTCGTCTTATCACATTGCCTAATCTCGCTTGTGGTAAGTGAATTATTTCTGCTAAAAGAGAATCAGTATGAAAATCTTCTTCTTTTTCAGTTATTTTTTTTGTTAAACCCTTTACCTCCGATTTTTCGGAACAGAATCTTCCAAGAAGATTTGCGGCACTACTTCCCCCTCCACTTCCTATATATAATTTTTCATAACTATTTTCAGATATTACTTCTGCCATAAAAGACATGGTATTGGGTAAATCATCCCAATTCTCCTCAAAGCCTTTAAAATCCTCATCATATAACTCAATTGTAAATTTTTTATCCAGTAAAGCTTCTTGTAATTTTTCATTAAGAATTTTTTGGATAGGAGTAAGCTCTATCTTAAGATTTTGTTTATCCGGAAGAACAGGAAACACCAAATCATCTAAATAGGAATGAATACCTTTTGCCGAAATATCCTGCCTGTACCCAATTCCTATTTCTGTATCTAAAACATAAGATAAGGGCATTTCCCGAGTTTCAAATCTCTCATAAAATGCTTTTTTAAATTTATTGAGGTGAGTGTCTTTATAAGGTTGTGTAATTTTATTTAGAAAACTAATCCCTTTTTTAATCTCTTTTGTCCAATAAACAGGAAGCTCTACTGTATTCTTAAAATACAGATCTGTCTGGAAAAGATATTTCTGTTCATATTTAGCATGAAAAGATTGAATCAATTTTTCAATTTCCAAATATTGAGAAATAGGATTTCCTATGTTTAAATCCAACGCATCCAGTTTATTTTTTATAGAAATCAAAATATCTTCTTCCTCCCTAGCCTCTATTCTGTTTAAAACACATAATATAACTTCTAAAAAATCTTCTCCTGAAACGTTCGGTTCCAGCTCACTTATCAAAACTTGGTTATCAATTAACTCATTTATAAATACCTGAGCTTCTTCTTCTGTTATTTCATTATTAACAAGACTTTTAACAATTTCCCCAATAGTTTTTCCTTGTTGAGAAAAATCCATCACATGTTCAAGTTCGTGTGAAAACGGAGCAGAAGAAATGATATAGTCTCTTTTTCCATTGGTATACTGATATTCAACATAGCGAATATTATCTCCTACTCTATAAATACTGTTATTGGGAGAATAAAAAAGTTGATTTTTATAGGAAGGAATGTCTGTCAGATACTTCGCTAAAGAAACCAGAAAATGCATATCAAGTTTTGTGTCTCGGATTTTCGCTGAATCAGAGAGCTTTTGATTATTTTTTTTATTACTTTCCGTTATTTCCTTATTAAATATACCTAACCCAATCCCTGAAAAAAGCCCGAATGGTGTACATCGTGTACTCATTCGGCTATAATATTTAATTATGGTATTTTTAACTTTTAGATGTTGGTCTGGTGATAATTCCCCATTTGAATTCAACCATTGCCTGAGTTCCTGATAAAAGTAAGGGGATGCTAAATAAATAGCCTCTTGAAAGATTGGATCATTACAAATTCCTTTCAATTCATTACTTGATAATTCATCTTTTTCTAATTTCATTCGAAATTCTCTAGATGAAAATAAAGGAGTTCGAACTATATACTCATTAAAAAAATAATAAGGAAAATGAGACATCTTAATTTTTTGTAATGGGAAGTTCTATATAACTATCATTGTACCACTTTATTTCTAATGGCTCTTTAGCATCTTTAATAGTTTCACTACTTACATCTTTTCCTGTTCCATAATTTATTTGATAATCTGGACTTTTATTAATGCCAAGTACTAAAACCAGCCTGCTCCCTTTTTCTATTTTTCTACTCATAAAAAAAGTATTTTTTATTGGAATAGTTTCTATGGTATTTGGCTTTAACAATTTTCTTTTGTTGCTATCAACTGAATAACTTGCCCTTGCAAAATATTCATGTGATAGTTTCAAATATTGACCTGTTGATAATTTTTCGTAAATATTTATATTGACGTCTATATCTTTTTTATTAATAAGTACCTTTAATTGTCCAGCAATACTTCCGCTTATTTCAAAGGGAGAATCAAAAACATCACTTTCATAAATAAGTTTATCTTTTAAATTTCCTCCAAGTATTAAACTGTCAAGTATTCTTTCATTATCAAAGCCTTTTAAAGTATCTTTTCTATCTAAAAAATCTATTTTTTGCGAAATATAATCTACTTTAGATTTTGATTCCTGTAACTTTGTCTTGTTTAAAAACAATTTTAATTTTCCATTACTTACTTTGTCAATACTAGGAGAGCTTTTCCACTGGTTAGAACCCATAACCTGATAGTTCACTTTATCCTTTAGAAATTCGGGCTTCTTACCTCCTTTCAAAATATAATCAAACCATTGATAGGAAATATCTTCTGTACTAATTTTAGCAATAGGATCAATTTTATAGCCTTGATATTCTCCTGATATGCCAGAAATCACATCACTGTGACCATAAGGACCTATTACTAAATAATGATCTGCATTTTTATTATACTTACTATGTTCATTATAATAGTACATCGCTCCTCTTTGATCAGCATCATAATAACCTGTAAATGTTAAAACCGGAATATTAATTTTAGTAAAGTCTTTTTTAGACGAAGCTTTAGATTGCCAAAACTTATCAAAAGAAGGGTGTGTTAACCATTTTTGGAAAATAGGATTAGTTTTTCCATATATGCTATCTAACTTATTAAACGCTATTCCATTTTTATAATAAGAATTATAAACTGAAAGCCATTTTTTGTCATCATTAAAAAGTTTATAGTCTGTTTCTTTCTTTACATAGCTCAGCCATCTCAACATATAAGGGCTAAAGCAATTATTATACATTGGGAAATCTGTTCCAAAACCTACAGAAGCAGAAGGAATTATGGTTTTTAAAGCAGGATGAAGATTTTTAGCAGCCGCCCATTGACTAAACCCATCATAACTTCCACCGATCATCCCTACCTTTCCATCACTCCAAGGTTGTTTTATTATCCAGCTAATTACCTCATTTACATCTTCGACTTCAAACTCAAAAGGTTCAACTTTATCATTACTTAAATAAATACCTCTACTATAAGCGTAAACAATTGTAAACCCTTTCATAGCATTAAGCTTTTCAATATGGCTAAAACTTCCTCTATTATAAATACTAAAATTTAATATTGTTGGTACTTGTTTTTCTCCCTTCCTGTATCCAATAACTCTTAATGAAACCTCATTTCCTTTTTTTGTTTTAATAACAATACTATCATTTACATTATACTGTTGGAAATCTACTTTCTTTATTAGAGGTACTGCAATATCATTTGTTTCTTTTACAATAACGTAAGATGTGTAATAACGGCATAATGTAACCGCGTCTGCTAAAGAAATACTATCATTTTTGATATTAGTCTTTAAAAATGATAGTATATTATCTTTTAATTTATCTTCCGTAGATGTGAAAAAACTAGCCAAATAAACTTTTGTCTGATCTGGTATAGTAGATAATTTTAAATTGAAAGTTTTTTCATATTTATCTTTATTAGAAATCCTCTCACTATTTAATTTGTATAATGAATAAAGTTCAAAAGGAATCCCTATTATTTCTTTATACTTAATATCTTTATAGATTGGAGAACCTCTTAGTTCATTTAAATAATAAAGCCCTTTTTCATAATCTCCATTAAGAATATAAAAACGAAACATATTATCATAAAACTTATTCTTGTCATCATTTTTATATACCTGCAAAATTTCTTTATTTAACATCCTTATCTTACTATCAAAAGAAGGATTCTCAATATTACCGTTAACTTTAAATAAAAAATTTTGTGCGTAAATATTTAACGAAAGCAATCCAATTACAAGTAGGATTGCTTTTGTTAAATATTTATTGGTATTTACTGTCATTCTGATATTATTAAACTATCTTATAATCTGGTATCTAAACCTGCCTGGCAATTTTTACTCCCGGTTGTATCACCGTTTGTTCCGCCATCATTTCCACCAACTTCTCCAATTAAATTCAAATTTCCAGCACCTCCTCTAATTAAATTCAATTTAACAATTTGTAATTTTTTCAAAGATAATTTTTTCTCGATTTCGTTCTCTTTTTTCATGCTTTAAAGTATTAATATAATTTACTTTTACAAAGTAACTCACTTTATTAAGTTTTTCAAAAATATTGCCCTCGAAATTTACCAATTTCGTATCATAAACCCCCGTAATACAATCATTATCAACATCATAATTTCTCATTTTCTTCTCGCAGCAATTTGATGTAGTAGGAAGGTAAAGTTCCAGTTATTTTTCTAAATGCATTAGAAAAAGATTCTGAATTATTGTAACCGATATCGTCAGCAATAGCTGAAATTGTATACTTTCTTAACTTGTCATTCTTATTTAATTCCTCCACAATATAATTAATCCTTAATTCATTCAGATACTGTGAAAAATTCTTTTCTTTTAGTTCATTTACTGATTTTGACAGATAATCACGATTTGAATCAAAATCCTTAGCCAAACTATCAACTGTAATATTCTTTCGCAAAAACTCTTTATTTTTTTCAAACAATTCCAGTTTCATTTTTATATCCTGTAATCTTTTATCGGACAACGGACTTTTCCCTTTTTGTTCTATGATATTACTTTCTTCTTTCCGTCTCTTATAATCAACAGCTAAGGATACGGTTATCCGTGATTTTTCTAATAATTTATTGGCCTGTTTTTTATATTCTGCTATTTTTTTCACATTTTGAATATATAACAACAGTAAAACAAATATTATTAATGTACCTATTGCTAAATATATATACAGCAATGAATTTTTACTATTTAAATCAGCAATTAGTTGTTCTTTTTTCTCTATAAGAATTGGGGTATCATATTTTTTATATATTTCCTTTGACAAATATTGTTTACTATTGTTGATAATACTATCTGCAAAAAATAGTTTATCAATAAATTTCAGTTGACTTTTTTTATCTCCCTTTTTTTTATAATAGTCAATTAAAATTTCATAACTATCCCTGGTAATAGGATCAAAATTTCTGGAAATCGATAAAACAGAATCTGTCTTAATAAAATATTTTACAGCAGCCTCTTCATGATGAGTATCGTAATTATTTTTTCCTAAAAAATAATAAGTAATTGCTAAATTCCAATAATCATTATTCTTAACAAAACTTTTTTCTGCCTCCAAATGACTATCAATAGACTTCTTGTAATTTTTCAAATAATAATTGACAATTCCAGTACCAGAGATAAAATAAGGATAGTGAGTATAGTCCTTATATTTGTTACATTCATGAATTCCTATATTGATATAATCTTGAGCCTTGATATATTGCTTTGCTTTATTATAGCAATTTGCTACTGAAAAAATCGAACCGATATAACTTTTGATATCTTGATCTTTTGTATTTATTTTTTGTTTTTGATAGTTGTAATACTCTAAGAAAAGAGGAAGTGCATCTTCATTTTCACCCGTTGCTGTTTTGAGAATTCCTATTAGTTTTTTGATATAAAAAAATTGGTCTAAGTTCTTATCCTTGGACAGTTGTTGAGCTTTAATATAATAATTTAATGCTTCTTTGTATTCAAATTCATAATTCAGTAAGATCCCTTTGAGAATATATGCCTTCGCTGGATATTCTTTATTATTAACATTTTTTGTTATTTCTATTAAGCTATCGGCATAAGGATGACCGTTTTCAGATGTTAATCCTTTTATATGTGCTATTTTGTAATAACCGTCATAAATAAAGTTTTCATTTTTTTCTTTCTTTCCTTTTGCTAGAATAACATTTGCATATAATCCTGCTTTCTTATTATTTATCCGAAAAACTTTATTATAATTCTCTTCTAACTGATTAAAACTCTTA
The DNA here is from genome assembly GCF_058790395.1 of Chryseobacterium sp. FW101-FHT12H09. NCBI lineage: Bacteria > Pseudomonadati > Bacteroidota > Flavobacteriia > Flavobacteriales > Weeksellaceae > Chryseobacterium > Chryseobacterium sp. FW101-FHT12H09. The sequence goes on from NZ_JBYTCP010000005.1 coordinate 282,571, forward strand.
GTCTTTAAAGAATCCGGTATGTGAAACCCTCTTATACTTTGTGAAAAACACAAACTCTGAATAAGAAAAAACAGGATAACGAAGGGAATTTTTTTCATATTTATTTTCAAAATACAATATTACATATTTTAAGATTCTTTTCATATTATTTATCCAAAATGCCAATCAAACATTTAAATACCAGGCAATTAAAATACAATTCATTGGGTCTATATTTATCAATCTTGGGTGATATCAATCTGAAATTGATAAATTCCGACATGCTTCATTTGTAAGAAAAAAAAGACAGACGCATATTTGTCTTAGCAAAAACAAAGATATTTTGTTTTGTATGTGTACAGTACAAAATGTAAGTATAAAAGCTGATCAGCTAAAAAACCATGTCAGGGTTTGTATGACAAAGAAAATTATTAAATTTAAATAATCAAAAAAATGAAAAAAGTAATTTTAGTTGCTGGTATTTTAACAGCAGGCGTTATAAGTGCTAATACAACTTCATCAAATAATGAAAAATTAAGTACTTTTAAAAGTGAAAAAGTAATCACATCAAAAAGTTTGAAGAAAAATTCTCAATTAAAGAAATTTTATCCAATCTACTATACTACAAGTTGTGGTATACCTGCAACAACAAATCAAACAAATTGGACTGGAGCGCAAATCATGGCTTGGGCAGAAGCACTTGAAACAAATTATTGTAATTAATTTTTAAATTATCTATTGCACTTATAGTAAATTTAGCTATAAGTGCAGTTTTTACTACTTTATAACAAATCTTATGAAGAAAATATCAATATTTTTAACATTCTTTTTATTTGCTTTATTTTATTCTCAAGCAGATAAAAAAGACTCAATTAATGCTGATTTTACATATTTATTAAAGGCAAAAATATATAAATCGACTCCCAACTATATACACCAAGAATTTTTTTCATTACAAGTTTTAAACGATCGAGCATTTTTTGTTAGTGAGAAAGCTTTAAAATTCGACTCTATATTTCAAAGTGAATTTCAAAAAGCTGCCGTGAGTGGTTCTACAAATATAAATTTTAGCGGAAAATCTTTTCCAAAGACAAAATTCCCATACACAATAATACAAACCAATAAAAATATTCAATATTTTGAAAAAGTTGGTATGGCATTACTATCTTATAAAGAATCTACAATAAATAATTGGAATCTTATTAATGAATCAAAAATAATAAATTCATTTAACTGCAAAAAAGCTGAAGTCAGTTATAAAGGAAGAAACTGGATAGCGTGGTACTCTACGGATATTCCTCTTACCTATGGTCCATATAAATTTACTGGATTACCGGGATTAATCATCAAAATATCAGATCAAAATGGAGATTATGATTTTGAACTTGTAAAATCTGTATCAAGTGGAAAATTAAAAGGCAGAGTTACAACAATTAGTAAGCGTAGATATGAGAATGCTAAGGAAACCTCTATAGTGGACTTACAGGAAGCAAAAAAGAATTTCACTAATAACATGATTGGAACACTTGAAAGTATGGAAACAACTATAGCACCTGAACAAAGAGAAAACTTACGACAAATACAAAAACAAAAGCAACAAAATATGAATGATGAAAATTCTATTGAACAAGTTAAATAGTTGAAAAGACATAATGTAATATTGCAAAAGTGATATTTAATTAGAAACATTCGCAAAAAAACGAAACAGACAAACATATACTACACTTTCAGACCCACGCTAAAATACCAATTCATTAGTTTTGGCACAGTGGGATGTAAAGCGCTTTGATAAAACATTGAACCTGTTTATATGTTACTATAAATCACAAATTTGATTATTATGTTATATGCTATTCTTAGAATATTCTTTGAGATCATCAATTTCTTATAGAGATATTGCAAAGGATCTAACTTACATTTGAAAGAAGTTTGACAGTCTTCAACTTCTCTTATTTTAAACCTAATTTCAGTAAAAAATTAAGACTAAGGAGACCTTTCCATCAATAAGAGAAAATTTGCATATAATCCAGCACTCTTTTTATTTATCCGAAAGACTTTATTAAAAAACCTCTTCTAACTGATTAAAGATCCTGGTCTTTAAAGAATCCGGTATGTGAGCCCTCTTATATTTTGTAAAAACAGAAACTCTACTTGATCTATATTTATTAATTCTGAGTGATATTAATCCAAAATTGATAAATTTCGACATACTTCACTTGTAAGAAAAAAAAGGCAGATGCATATTTGTCTCAGGTAAAAACACAGATATTTTATTTTTGTATGTGTACAGTACAAAATGTAAGTATAAAAGCTGATCAGCAAAAAACCATGTCAGGTTTTGTATGACAAAAGAAAATTATTAAATTTAAATAATCAAAAAATGAAAAAAGTGTTATTTATTGCTGCCATTGGTGTAGCAGGCTTAGTGAGTGCTAAAGGAAATGTAGAAAAAGTAAGTTCTAAAGCAAAAAAAATTACAGATGTAAAGAAGTCGAAGAAAAAACGTGAAGTGCAATGTGCAACTTTTCAAGCAAGCTGTACATCTGCCTATACTTGTCAGGATTGGACTGCTGATCAATGGATACACTGGGGACAACAAATTCAAAATAATTATTGTCAGTTATAACTTACTGAGTATTGTAAATTAATTAGAGCCTGCAACTGAACTAAGGAGCAAGCCTTAATTAATTTTATTAATCAAAAATAATAAAGAAATCGTCCAAAGAATAATTTTGTTTGGACGATTTATCGTTTTTAAAGAAACCACTATGAATTTTACAAAAAAGCAAATTTTAACAATTATATTGTTATTCTTTTTCTCTGTATCATTTTCTCAAACGGCTACGGGTGATTCGTTACGAGGCGAATTTACTTATTTACTTCAATACAAGCCGAATACCCTAAACAATGATTATAAACAGAAGGAAATTTTTTCATTGCAGATAAGTGATAAACGTTCTTTCTTTATTAGTGAAAATAGATTGAAATTTGATTCCATTTTTATGGAGCAATACAACAATAGAAAGGGTGACAGTTTTAATATTGATATGAGAGGTTTGCCATCATCAAAATTTAATTTTTTAATTATCCAAACAAGTGATAACTCACAATTTTATGAATCAGTTGGTATGACTCTTCTATCGTATAATAGTCCTGTAATTAATAATTGGAAACTGATTAATGAAACAAAAGTAATTAACTCAATTGCTTGTAAAAAAGCAGAGGTACATTATAAAGGAAGAGAATGGACAGCCTGGTACTCAACTGATATTCCTTTTCCCTATGGCCCCTATAAATTTAGTGGTCTTCCTGGGTTAATTGTGAAAATAACTGATAAAACAGGAGATTATGATTTTGAATTGGTAAAATCAATATCAAGTTCTAATTTGAGAGGAAAAGTAGTAACAGTAAATAAGGCGCGATACCGCAATCCTAAGTTAGTTACAAAAAATGAATTGACCCAGGCTGCAATAAGTTCTAGACAAAATGCTAAATATGAATTAGAAAAAATGGGCACCGTATTTTCACAAGAACCCAAAAGGCAAACCACAAATGTAACAGAAAAAAAAGGATATAATCCTATTGAATTAGAGGATTAGATATATTGAAAAAAATTAAAGGATAGTAAAATACAACGACTATTTTCAATTTTTTTTTTGTAAGATAAAATACTTCATAAACAAATCCGTCCAAAAAATGAGACGGATTTGTTTTTATTGTAGTCTAAGAGCAAATTAATCAATCACAAGAATTTATAATTTGGAAATGAATTTCTTAATATAACAACAATTTCTCCAGTTAAAAATGATTAACAAAGATGAATTTTAAAGATGCTTAAAATATATTAAAGCACATATGGCCGCTTGCCATCGATTAACATCCATAACCTAGGATAACATAGATTGCTTTTTTCTTTTTTTGGCATATCTTTTAAAATCAAAATCATCCTTCCTAAATCTAAAATCTAACATCACATACATATAAAGGAAAATGATGATTAAGAAGATACTATTCTGAATTATATAATTACACATCATTTAACTCAATCATTTTTATAGATTTTTGTTTGTTATAAAGCAGATAATTTTAACCTGCCCTTCAGTAGTGTTCGAATATTTCACCCAATAAAACAAAAAACCACTCACATTACTGTAAGTGGCTTTTATATGTGGTCCCACCTGGGCTCGAACCAGGGACCACCTGATTATGAGTCAGGTGCTCTAACCAACTGAGCTATAGGACCTCAAAACTTGGTTAAATTTTGTGCTTGCAAAAATAGTAAAATTTCTTTCACTACAAAACTTTTTATTACTTTTCTTGACAAAGTTCTACCAATACTCCATTGGTGGATTTGGGATGAAGGAATACAACTAATTTGTTATCAGCACCTTCTTTCGGCTCTTCGGAGATAAATTGGAAACCTTCTTTTTTTAACCTTTTTACTTCCTCAAGGATATTTTCAACGCCAAAAGCCAGATGATGGATGCCTTCGCCCTTTTTATCAATGAATTTTGAGATCGGACTTTCAGGATTACTGGCTTCAAGAAGCTCTATTTTGCTTTCTCCGGTTTCATAAAAAGAAGTAACCACGCCTTCCCTTTCTACACTTTCCTTTTTATAAGAAGGCTTTCCTAAAAGTTTTTCAAAAAGGTCATCGGAAATACCGAGAGATTTTACGGCAATGCCGATATGTTCTAACTTCATAAGTAAAATACTATAATTAAATCGTAAATTTGATATACCCATTAAATTTCAAATGAGCAATTCAAACAAAAGTAGTAAATTTGCATAAATTATGGAAAGTAACAGACAAAGAAAAGTAGCACAGATTATACAGGAAGATTTCGCAGAATTGTTCCGCAAACAGGCTGCAGATAGCAAACAGAACTTTTTAGTTTCTGTTTCTGATGTTAAAGTAACTGCAGATTTAGGAATCGCAAAAATTTACTTAAGCATCTTTCCTCAGGAATACCGTCCTAATATTATGAAGGAGATCGAGGAAAACAAAACCCAATACAGAAATTTCATTGGCCAGAAAATGGCTAAGCAGGTTCGTATTATCCCACAGCTTAATTTTTACCTTGACACATCTCTTGATGATGTTGAAAAACTGGAAAAAGAGTTAAGAGGTGAAGGTGACAATCCTGTATTATAGATTTTGAAAAACATTGCATTTTATATCGCTTCCCGATACCTTTTATCAAAAAAAGGGAGCACTGCCGTTACCTTTATTACATGGTTATCTGTAGGAGCTATGATGGTGGCTGTGACTGCAATGTTTGTCATTATTTCTGTTTTCTCAGGGCTGGAAGATCTTAATAAAGATCTTATCTCTAATCTTCATGCCGATCTTACAATAAAAAGTTCGTCAGGAAAAACATTAAAGAATTTAAATAAAATTGAAGGGGTTCTTAAAAACAATAAAGAAATTCTCAGTTTTTCAAGAGTTATTGAAGAGAAAGTATATATCAATTACAATGGCAAAGGCGATATTGCCTATCTGAGAGGTGTTGATTCTGCCTATACCATCGTAAATCCAATTAATAAAGATGTTTTTTACGGAAGCTATCCAAGTTTCGACTACTCAAACGAGGTCTTAATGGAAAATTCCTTAGATAACAGATTATCGATTCCGGTTGCTTCTTCAAAAGATTATGCCACTATCTTTATGCCTAAACCCGGCTTGGGGATCATTAATAAAGAAGAAGATATTTATAATAAAAGAGATATTCTTGTCACCGGTATTTTTCCTGGAAAAGATCAGTTAGACAGTTATATCATCTCTCCTATTGAACTTACAGAACAGCTACTGAGTCTTCCAAAAAACTCTGCCTACCAAATTGTAGTCAAATTAAAGAATTCAGAAAATGCTGATCAGATCAAAGCTAAACTTCTTACCACGATTGGCAAAACTATTGACATCAAAACCAAAGAAGAAGAAAATGCTGCTTTCTGGAAAATGATCAACACAGAAAAGCTTTTCATCTATTTGATTTTTGCGTTGGTCATATTTATTACCACCTTTAATCTTGCTGGTGCAATTATTATCCTGCAGCTTGACAAAAAAGAACAGGCAAGATCATTGATCTCTTTAGGATTTCCATTAAGCCATTTAAGAAGAATCTACTTCTATACAGGGCTTCTTATTGTGGTTTCAGGAATTATTTCAGGACTTATTATGGGAACCGTATTGTGTTATTTCCAATTGTTCACCGAATTCTTTAAAGCCAACGAAACCCTTCCATTCCCGGTAAAAATCGTAGGTAAAAATTATCTCATCGTAGCCGTTACAGCATCCCTTTTCGGGTTCCTAATTTCATGGGTATTTTCAAAAATAAGCAAGGAGTATATTACTAAAAGTTAATACACGTAAGATTCATTTTTCTGTACCTTTGGCGTCCAATTTTTATACAATGAAACGAATTTTATTCTCTTTTTTATTGGTATTTGCATGTATTAATGCATTTGCTCAAATACCAGCAGGATACTACGATGGCACTACCGGACTGACCGGAGCCGCTCTAAAATCAAAATTGAAAGAAATTATCACCAATGGACATGAAGATCATGGATATGGCGGATTATGGACAGGTTATCAAACCACAGACCGTGATCAATTTTATGAAGGTGACGGAACTATTTTAGACATTTATTCCGAAAACCCAACTGGTGCAGATCATTACAATTTTACGTATGGAACCAATCAATGTGGAACATATACTAATGAAGGAGATTGCTACAACAGAGAACACATTGTGCCTCAAAGTCTTTTCAATGAAGCTTTTCCAATGAAATCTGATATCAACTTCATTCGCGCTACCGATGGTAAAGTAAATGGAATGAGATCCAATTATCCTTTTGGAACAGTAGGAACAACATCTTACACTTCTTTAAATGGCTCTAAGCTAGGAACTTCTGTTTCTCAGGGATACTCAGGAATCGTTTTCGAACCTATTGATGCTTTTAAGGGAGATGTTGCCAGAATGATTCTTTATTTTGTAACAAGATATGAAACTCAGCTATCTGGTTTTAGCAGCGGAAATATGCTTGGTGGTTCTGCTTTCCCTGGGCTTCAGGCTTGGGAACTGAATCAATTATTAACCTGGAATATCCAGGATCCTGTGTCTCCAACAGAAGTTTCAAGAAACAATGCAGCTTATGTTTATCAGAAAAACAGAAATCCATATATTGATCACCCTGAATATGTTGCCTTAATCTGGGGAGCTCCAGTAGTGGATAACCAAGCTCCAACAGCAGCTACAAACCTTGTCGCCAGCAATCCGACATCCAATTCAGTTTCTTTAAGCTGGACTGCTGCTACTGATAATATGGGAGTGACAGGATATGACATCTATGCTAACAACACTTTAAAAACAACTGTTTCTGGAACTACAACTGTTGTTTCAGGATTATTATCTTCTACAGCCTATAGCTTCTATGTGATCGCAAGAGATGCTGGAGGTAATTCTTCGCCACAAAGTAATGTTGCTACAGAAACTACATTACCTGGGCAAACCGGTGGCACAAGCTGTGGAACAGAAACATTTGATACAATTCCAACAGCTACTCCTAGCTCATACGTTAATAGAACATGGACTAATAATGGTATTACATGGGATGCAACATTCGCAAGAACAGATGAAACCATTAATGGAAAATCAATTACGATCCGTAATGGAACACTAACGAGTTCTACAATTTCAGGAGGGGTTCAAAGTTTAACATTAACCACACAATTGAAATATAGTGGAACAGCAGGAACAGTGAGTGTTGAAGTTAACGGAAATATTGTAGGTACAATACCATACAGTGCAACAGCTACAACAACAACCATTAACAATATTAACGTTACCGGAAATGCAGTGATTAAAATTATCACTACATCATCCAGCAGTAATAGGATTGCAATGGATGATCTTAGCTGGACATGTACTTCAACTTTAGGAACGACAGACGCTACGAAAAGCCAATCTTCTTTTGTTGTTTACCCTAACCCGGTTAAGAACAATGAACTTTATGTAAAGGGTGATCACCTGAGCAAAATTTCTAAAGCAGAGATCTATGACCTGTCAGGAAAATTAATAGAAGTGATTGTAAATCCATTCAAAAACTCTAATAAAATCCAATTAAAAGGTTTGGCTAAAGGAAATTACATCCTTAAAACAGACCATACTTCTACAAAATTCATTGTAGAATAATCATAAAAATATTTTAATCATTAAAGACCGATTTATTCGGTCTTTTTTTTATTTTTGATAGATGGATTCCAATAAAAAATTAGGCTTGATAGGAAGAAATATTTCTTATTCTTTTTCTAAAAAATACTTCGAAAATAAATTCCAAAAACTGATACTCAAAGGGTTTTCTTATGATATTTTTGATCTTAAGGAAATCGATGAAGTAGAAGATTTATTCTCAACACCCGGGCTCTTAGGTTTTAATGTAACAATTCCCTATAAAGAAAAGATCATTGACTATCTGGATGAGTTAAGTGAAGAAGCAGAAAAAATTGGGGCTGTGAACTGTGTATTAATTCAAAATGGAAAGAAAAAAGGTTATAATACAGATGCCGTTGGATTTGAAAAAACATTACTTCTTCATAAAAAGCCACATCACAACTCAGCATTAATTCTTGGAAACGGAGGTGCTGCAAAAGCAGTAAAATATGCATTAGATAAAAATGGGATTTCCTCAGAAATTGTTTCAAGGAATTCTATATTAAATTTTGATAATCTTAGCGCAGAGACCGTTCAGAATCACAAGCTGATTATTCAGACTACTCCGGTGGGAACCTTTCCTAATACCAAAGATTGTTTAAAATTTCCTTTTGAAGGATTGTCTAAAGAACACCTAATCATCGATTTAATATATAATCCCAATTACACCCAGTTCATTATTAACGCTTCGGAAAAAGGAGCAAAAACAGTGAACGGATATTACATGCTTGAGCAGCAAGCAGAAAAAGCTTGGGAAATTTGGAATTTTCAAAAAAAATAACATAAATTAGTGCATTAATTGGCTTTTTAGCTACATACAACAGATATTAAACGCCACTCACATAAAAGATTTGCTATGACAACAGAAGATAATTTTTCTGAAAACGAAGAAAATAAGAATTCTACAGAAGTATCACAAGAAGAGACCTCAGAAAACACTGTGCCTCAGGAGGAAATTCAGCACGATGATGCTGAACATCTGGAAGAGCATGCTGATGCTGATATTTCTTTAGCCGATGCATTGAAAGAAATGGAAAAAATCATCAACTCAGCTAACGCTGGTGAAGATGTTAAAAAATTCAATCAATTAAAAGAAAAAGCAAGTCATTACATCCATGATGAAGTGGAAGACAAAAAGCATGAATATGTAGAAGCAGGGAATGCTGCAGAGAATTTCAGCTACGAGCATCCTTCACAATCAAAACTTTCTGCTTTAGTAAGTATTTTCAGAGAAAAACATGACAACTTCCAGAAAGGTCAGGAAGAAGAGCAGAAGAAAAACCTTGATCACCGTCAGGGTATTATCGAAAGACTTAAAAATCTTTATACCAATTCAGAGCCCAATACCAACTTGTTTAAATCTATCCGCGAAATCAAAGAAGATTGGTCAAACGCCGGGCAGGTGGCAAAATCTGAATTTAAAATTCTCAACAATAATTACTTCCACCATTTGAATCAGTTTTATCAAATGCTGGATTTAAATAAAGAATTCCTGGAGCAGGAATATGGTCATAACCTTGAAAAAAGACAACATATCATTGCCCGTGCTAAGGAACTTGAAAATGAACCTGTCATTCAAAAAGCATTAAATGAACTACAGTATCTTCATAAACTTTGGAAAGAAGAGGCAGAACCTGTAGCTGAAGAATTCCGTGAAAAAACATGGGAAGAATTTAAAGAGATTTCAAACAAAATTCACGAAAGAAAATCTGAACTTTCGGCAGCGATAGAATCTGAACAAAATGACAACCTTGAAAAGAAAAACAAGGTTATTGCTGAGATTAAAAAATTATCTGAGCCTGCTGAAACGCCAAATCATAACTACTGGCAAAATGCAATAAAAAGAGTTGAAGATCTTCGTTCTGAATTTTTAAAGACAGGAAGCGTTCCAAGAAAGCTATCCAACCAAAACTGGAATGAGTTCAAGACTATTTTAAGAAGCTTCAATACAACAAAGAACAATTATTATAAATCATTAAAAGGCTCCCAGCAAACGAATCTTGATGAAAAATTAAAATTGATCAAGACCGCTCAGGACAATATGAATAATGAAGAATGGGATATCTCTGTTCCATTGTTTAAAAAGCTTCAGGAAGACTGGAAAAAAATTGGTCACGTTCCTAAAAGCATGACCAATAAAATTTGGGATGAATTCCGTGATGCTTGTAATACTTTCTTCAATAATTACAGAGAGAAGAGTAATGCTTCTACTGATAACTGGAAGGAAAACCACAAACAGAAAAAAGAACTTCTTGAGGAATTGAAAACCATTTCTAACGACGAAGGAAGTATCGAAAAGATCGAAGCTATAAAAACAGCGTGGAATAATATTGGAAAGGTACCTAGAGATAAGATCGGCATCAATTCTGAGTTCAATAAAACTTTAAGAGAAAAGTTAAAACTTAATAAGATCAATGAACTTGAGTTGAAAGAAGAAGGTCTTTCTGAAAATCAATTGACAGATAAGGCTAGAAAAATGAAGAGCCAGATCTCTGACCTGGAGTCTGAAATTGTAAAATTAGAAAACAATTTAGCATTCTTCAACAAGCCGTCAAGAGACAATCCTTTATTAGCAGATACTTTCAACACAATCGACGAAAAGAAAGCTCATCTGGAAACTTTAAAACAAAATCTTCACAATATTATTGTTGGAGACTAATTGATAAAAAAAAACAATAAAAAGGCGAAGCAAAGAAATTTGTCTTCGCTTTTTTTAATACTATGCAGGACGAATTATATATAAAAAGATGCATTGAACTGGCTCAAAAGGCTTTGGGAAAAACGTACCCTAACCCATTGGTAGGAAGTGTTATTGTGCATAATGGTGAAGTTATCGGAGAAGGCTACCATCATAAAGCCGGAGAACCTCATGCTGAGATCAATGCCATCAATTCTGTAGTCAATAAAGATCTTATCCCTGAATCTACAATTTATGTTTCTCTTGAGCCCTGTGCACATTACGGAAAAACTCCTCCTTGTGCTTTAAAAATTAAAGAACTGGGATTCAAAAAAGTCGTTATTGGTGCGATGGACTCTCATGATAAGGTGAATGGAAAAGGAAAAAAAATCATTCAGGATGCAGGAATAGAAGTAATTTCGGGAGTTCTAGAGAAAGAATGTATCGAACTTAACAAGAGGTTTTTCACTTATCATGAAAAGAAAAGACCCTATATTATTTTAAAATGGGCCGAATCTGCTGATGGGTTTTTGGATAAAGATTTCAAACCCACTTCTATTTCAAATTCGCTAGTCAATCAATTTGTCCATCAGTTACGGGGAGAAGAGCACGCCATTCTCGTGGGAACTCAAACTGCATTAAATGACAATCCTGGTTTAACTGTAAGAAATGTTGAAGGAATAAATCCTGTAAGAATCTTAATCGACTTTGATTTAAAAGTTCCCGGTGACTTTAAGATCTTCAACAATGAAGCGAAGACTCTTGTTTTTAATTCTATTAGAGAAGGATCTGAGAACAATATCCATTGGATCAAAATTGGAAAGGAGAATTTTCTTTCAGATCTAATGAATGCTTTGTATAAAGAGCAAATCCAGTCAGTTATTATTGAAGGCGGCCGGTTTACTTTACAGCAATTCATTGATTCCGATCTTTGGGATGAAGCAATGGTTATTAAGAATGATAATTTAAAACTTGAAAATGGAACAAGGGCTCCTGAATTAAATCCAAAACCTATTAAAATACAAACAGTAAGAGATAACACTTTGTCTTTTTATTTGTCTAATAGTCATTAATTCTTTTTATAATAATCACAGTTATTTGAAATAATATGATTAATTTGGTTCAAACTAAACTATACATATTATGAAAAATTTGAAAAAAATGTCCAGGGTCAATTTAAAAACCATTACCGGTGGAGTTTTTGTAACATGCACTTTACCTAACGGGGATCTTACAAGCTGCAGAGACAACTGTCCGACAGATTTCTGTGGGCCAACAAGTTATAAATGCCTTCTCCCTTTGGACTATTGTGGATAATAATCCAACTTATATCGAATAATTCATTAGTTTCAACTAAACATTTTATTATTATGAAAAATCTAAAAAAAATCACAAGACAGAATTTAAGAAAAGTATCCGGAGGAATGAGACCACCGTTATGTTGTACTACTTATCCGCCATCTTTACAAATGCAATGTTGTAATAATTCTCAGGATATGAGCTGCCCGCCAGCTTGGGTTGAAGGAAGTTTTCCTGAAGCGTGCTAACAACATTAAAAATGATATTTGATTATAAGAGCGGAAACGCTCTTTTTTTTATGTAAAATCTTAATTTTGTAAATCCTAAACGATACCAGGTAAATGCACGAATACAAAACGATAGAAAAACCCATCGAAAATACTTTAATAAAAGAAAAAGGAAGCAAATTCATTGGATTTGCTTATCCCGTACATAATGACAATGAACTTAAGGATGCTTTAGAAAAAGTAAGAACAAAACACCCGAAAGCAACTCATCACTGCTATGCTTTCAGAATGGGTTTAAATGGTGAAAATTATCGTGCTAATGATGATGGTGAGCCATCCGGAAGTGCAGGGCTACCAATTTACAATCAGTTACTAGCTCATGAAATTACCAATGTATTGGTGATTGTGGTTCGCTATTATGGTGGAACAAAATTGGGTGTTTCAGGATTGGTAAAAGCTTATAAGGAATCTGCAAAATTCACTTTAGAAGAAACTAACATTATTACCAGAGAACTAGAAACAGAAATTGAAATTCACTTTAATTTTAATCAGCAGAATACGATTTTTACCTTACTATCGAAGTTTGATGCTAAAGTTTTAAATTTTGATGCTAACGAAAATTGTATTCTTACCGCTTCTTTAAAAACAGCTCAAAAAGAAAACATCTCAGATAAATTATCTGAGATGCAGTATATTTCTTTTGAATTCAAAGATTAATTTCGTCTTCCCCCCATCAATAAAGAAACCCAATACAGAAGTTGTACCAAAGATCCAATAGCAGCCACGACATAAGTTCTTGCTGCCCACTTTAAACTATCCTGTACTCCCACATATTCTTCAGCAGTAACTGTTCCGGTATCTTTCAACCATTTCATCGCTCTGTTACTTGCATCATATTCTACAGGAAGAGTTATAAACGCGAAAAGAGTGGTAACGGCAAATAACGCAACACCAATTGCTAATACAGTGGCATTCCCATTTGGATTTTCAATAGTCCTGCTTGCAAACATAACAGCAATACCTGCCATAATTACGAATTGCATCAAATTAGAACTTATATTAACAATAGGTACCAATTTTGATCTTAGCTGAAGCATAGAATAACCCACTGCATGCTGTACAGCATGTCCACATTCATGTGCCGCTACTGCGGCGGCAGCTGCATTCCTCTGCATGTACACCCCTTCTGAAAGGTTAACTGTTTTATCCCCTGGATTATAGTGATCTGTTAACTGTCCGGGAACTGAAATTACCTGAACATCGTTAATTCCGTTATCTCTTAACATTTTTTCAGCCACTTCCTTTCCAGAAAGGCCATTTCGAAGGTGTACATTGGAATAGTATTCAAATTTAGATTTCAATTTTGATGAAACATACCAGCTCACCAGCATTGTAATCCCAATAATTACATAATAACCAATCATTTTTTATAAAATTTTATAGATATTTTTAACCTGTAAGATGTAAAAACTGTGCCAAAGTATTACATTTTATTATTTATCTTTGTCTTTTAATTACCCTACACAACTATGTCAAAAGTTTCAATTCTAGAAGTAAAAACCCAGAACGAATTAAAACAATTTGTAAAATTTCCAATGGATCTTTATAAAAACAATCCATATTATGTTCCTTCGTTTATAAAAGACGAAATGAAGATTTGGGATGCAAAGGAAAATCCGGCATTAAATTATTCAGAGTCTAAACAATACCTTGCCTACAAAGACAACAAAGTGGTTGGAAGGATTGCGGTAATTATCAATCATAAAGAGGAAAAAGAATTAGGGATCAAGAAAGTCCGTTTCGGTTGGATCGACTTTATTGACGATAAAGAAGTTTCTGAAGCATTAATTCAAAAAGCAAAAGATTACGCTAAAGAGCATAATACTAATATGATCGAAGGACCAATGGGTTTTACAAATCTCGACAAAGCAGGAATGCTGACAATGGGGTTTGACAAATTGGCAACAATGATCGGAATCTACAACCACGAATATTATCCAAAGCACCTTGAAGATCTTGGCCTAACTAAGGAAAAGGAATGGGTAGAATATGAAATGAATTTCCCAAAGATCTTACCTGAAAAAGTAGAAAAATTCAGTGGATTAATTGCTCAGAAGTATAAGCTTAAAGTTCTTAACTTCAAATCAAAAGAGGAAATTCTACCTTTTGTTGAACCGATGTTCAAACTATTAGATGAAACCTATAAACACCTTTCTACTTATACACCGATTTCAGATGAACAGATAAAAACGTACAGGGAAAAATACTTTCCTTTTATTGATAAAAACTATGTGATTTGCGTAGTTGATGAAAATGAGCAATTGGTTTCTTTTGCTATTACAATGCCTTCGTATTCAAAGGCTTTACAAAAAGCAAAAGGTAAATTATTTCCTTTTGGATGGTGGCATTTCTTACAAGCCAGCAAGAAGAATGACCGTGCGAATTTCTATCTTATTGGAATTCATCCGGAATACCAGAGAAGAGGAGTTACAGCGATTATTTTTAAAGAAATTTTTGTGAGATTTACCAGTATGGGAATCGATTTTGCTGAAACAAATCCTGAATTGGAAGAAAACAAAAGTGTACAGGTTCTTTGGCAGGATTATAATCCAACGAACCATAAGAGAAGAAGAACGTATTCGATGATCATAAACGAAAACTAAAGTTTCGGGATTTGTGTTACAAGATTTGAGTAAAAGACGTAAGAACATACTGACAATCTCAATTTTCTACTTCCTCCAACTTGAACTACACATACCGTACCTTGTAAGTCCAAACAGCAATTCAACTCCAAACCTACAACTCTCGTCCCATGAAACCACATCTTATCGTCTTTGCAATCCTCATCGCCGGATTTATCATTTACAATTTCTTTTTTCAAAATGGAGACGATAAAACGAACACGGTAATTAACATTGCTTATGCCAGTATTCTTTTTGGCTATATTTCATTCATGGCCTATTCTCTTCTGAAAAAAATGAAGAAATAAATACCCCTTACAGACTATTTTTCGTTTGTTAAAAATATTTTTTTATTTTTACAATACACTAATACACTGTATACCATGAACTTAATATTAAAAACAGTTTTTTTTGGCCTATTTTTTATTTCTATAAAATTATGTTCACAGGAATTTTACGTAAGCTCTACTTTAAACATGTCCAGTACTGTAAACAAAGTATACAAACTTAATGTTTCAAATGCAAGCCAAATAGAAGAAACTTTCTGTGTGCCTACAAACCCTGTGAACGAAGTTTATACGGATATTGCTATAGACGTTTCCAACAATCTATATTATGTAACTACTTCGGGATCATTATACAGGAAAAACAGCTCCAATGCCACATGTGAATTTCTTGGGGATTTCACTCCTTCGCCTGGTGCAATTAGGGCTTTAATTTCTGATTCCGGCCCCTACTTATATGCCGTAGGAGCCCCATCCAAGCTTTACAGATATGAAATTAGCACTGGTACATTTTCGTATATGGGCGATTTGCCTTCCGGACAGTATGTAGCAGGAGATCTCTTTTTTTATAATAGGAGGCTCTTCGTAACTACTTTAACGGGTATACTTGAAATCAATATGAATACACCTTCCGCAAGCTGCCCATTCATCAATTTCGGAGCATTATCAAACTTCTTCTCAGCCTTTTCAATTAATCATGGAAGCTACTCCAAGGTTTATGTTATAGCTTCTACAGGATGGAATTCTACCCTACATGAGCTGGATATGATTAATAAACAAGTTGGGCCACCAATCAGAACGTATGGTTATCAGATTAACGGTGCAGCAACGTACTATGACTTAACCGATGTGAAATCCACATGTACTCCTATTTTAGGCGTTCAAGAGACGAGTACCGCAGGTATTTATTTCGACGTGATTAATCCAACAAAAAGCAGCATTATCTATAACACCAACCTTGAACGCCAGCAAATCATCTCAATACAGCTGTTTGACAATTCTGGAAGACTTATTAAAGATTTTTCAAATCAAAACAACATAGAAAAACTGGATGTATCAAATATCGCTGATGGACAATATCTTTTGACGGTTGCTACTAAAAAAGGAGAAAAATACACAAAAAAGATAATCATCACTCCCTAATTTTTATTCATTCTAAATTACCAGTTTTCCTTATTTTAACTCCACATTTAAGGTTATTAATTTCATGCTTTCTTGTTTATTCGCTAAATTTGCAAATTGAGATAATAATGCAAAAATGAATTTACCTGAAAGTTATATTCCAATCCTTATTCAAGCCGGCGTTGCAATTGGTTTTGTAGCTGTTTCGTTACTTGGAGCGCATTTCTTAGGACCTCGTCAGAAGAAAGGAAATTCTGTGAAAAATCAAAGTTGGGAATGTGGTATTCCGGTAGAAGGAAATGCCAGGACCCCTTTTTCCATCAAATATTTCCTTACTGCGGTATTGTTCGTCCTATTCGATATCGAAATTGTATTTTTTTATCCATATGCTGTTAACTTCAGAGAATTCGGATTTGAAGGATTCCTTGCGGTTCTAACATTCGTTGCTATTTTCTTCGTAGGATTTATCTATGTATGGAAACGTGGAGCCCTTGATTGGGATAAATAAAGTAAAATTATGAATGATGAATTTTGAATCCAGAATTTAAAATTCAAAATCTAAAATCAAAGACAATGTCAGATCAAAAACCAATAATAAGAACAGATGCACCGGCTCCGGAAGGATTTGAAGGAGAAGGTTTTTTCGCAACGAAATTGAGCAGTGTAATCGGGATGGCAAGAAAGTTCTCTCTTTGGCCGTTACCGTTTGCAACCTCTTGTTGTGGTATCGAATTTATGGCTACCCTAAACCCAACATATGACGCATCAAGGTTTGGAATGGAAAGAAACTCTTTCTCACCAAGACAGGCAGATATGTTGATGGTTTGTGGAACTATATCTAAGAAATTAGGCCCAGTCCTAAAAGAAGTATACACTCAGATGGCAGAGCCAAAATGGGTGGTTGCAGTAGGAGCTTGCGCTTCTAGTGGTGGTATTTTTGACACCTATTCTGTTTTACAGGGAATTGATAAAATTATTCCGGTAGACGTCTATGTTCCTGGATGCCCGCCAAGACCAGAGCAGATCATAGAAGGCGTAATGCAGGTTCAGGCTCTTGCCGAAAGCGAAAGCATCAGAAGGAGAGATATGCCTGAGTACCAGAATTTATTAGATTCTTACAACATAAGCAACTAAGCGGAGATGACGAACGAATTTGTATTAGAAGCAATAACAAGAGAATTTCCGGAAACTGTAATTTCAAGTTCAGAACCTTACGGAATGCTGACCATCGAAGTTAAAAAAGATGATATCAAAAAGGTGGTTCATTATCTTAAAGATTCTTCTTTAGAAATCAATTTCCTTACAGATATCTGTGGAATCCATTATCCTGAATTCCCTGAAAAAGAAATCGGAGTGGTTTATCATTTACACAACATGATGACCAATTTCAGAATCCGTCTTAAAGTATTCATGTCGAGAGAAAATATCGAAGTAGATTCTCTTACAGAACTATATGCCGGAGCTAACTGGATGGAGAGAGAAACTTTTGATTTCTTTGGAATTAAATTTAAGGGACATCCTGATCTAAGAGCTATTTTAAATATGGAAGATCTTGGATATCACCCAATGTTGAAGGAATATCGTCTTGAAGATGGTACCAGAACTGACAAGAACGATAGCATGTTCGGAAGATAGAATAAAAATATAATGATTACTGATGATTGATTACTGATCAATTATCGCCTATCAATTATCAATTATATATTATGAAAGATAACTCATTATCTAATATACTTAACCAATACGAAAGTAAGGAGCAAATTGACGGTCAGTTATATACCCTCAATTTAGGTCCGACCCACCCTGCTACTCATGGGATCTTTCAAAACGTCTTAACCATGGATGGAGAAAGAATTCTTCATGCTGAGCAAACCGTAGGATATATTCACAGGGCATTTGAAAAGATTTCTGAAAGAAGAAATTTCACCCAGATCACTACCCTTACGGATCGTATGAATTATTGTTCTGCACCTATTAACAATTTAGGTTGGCATATGACTGTTGAGAAACTGATAGGAATTGAAGTTCCTAAGCGTGTTGACTACATTCGTGTTATCCTTATGGAGCTGGCAAGAATTGGAGATCACTTGATCTGTAATGGAGTAACAGGTATGGATGCTGGAGCAATTACGGGACTTACCTATATGTTCATTGAAAGAGAACGTATCTATGATATTTATGAGCAGATCTGCGGAGCAAGGATGACAACCAATATGGGAAGAATCGGTGGTTTCGAAAGAGATTTGACGCCAAAATGTCATGAATTAATTAAAGATTTCTTAAAAACTTTCCCTAAAAAGTTTGCTGAATTCGGTCAGCTTTTGGAAAGAAACAGAATCTTTATGGACAGAACCATTGGAGCAGGAGCTATTTCTGCGGAAAGAGCTTTAAGTTATAGTTTTACAGGTCCTAACTTACGTGCAGCAGGTGTAGATTATGATGTAAGAGTTGCGCAACCCTATTCGTCTTACCAGGATTTCGATTTTATTATTCCTGTAGGAACTGCAGGTGATACTTATGATCGCTTTATGGTTCGTCAACAGGAAATATGGGAATCTCTTAAAATCATCGAACAAGCATATAACAATCTTCCTGAGGGTGATTTCCATGCTGATGTTCCTGATTTTTATCTTCCTGAGAAAGCTGATGTTTATAATAAGATGGAAGCTTTGATTTACCATTTCAAAATTGTAATGGGAGAAACTGAAATTCCTAAAGGTGAGGTTTACCATGCTGTAGAAGGCGGAAATGGAGAATTAGGATTCTATTTAGTGAGTGATGGTGGAAGAACGCCTTACAGGTTGCACTTCAGAAGACCATGTTTTATCTACTACCAGGCGTATCCTGAGATGATTACAGGTTCTGTGATCTCTGACGCGATCGTAACAATGTGTAGTATGAATATTATTGCAGGAGAATTAGACGCATAAAATAAGATGTAAGACATCAGATATCAGATGTCAGACTCTTAGCGCTATAGATAAATTAAAATCTGATGTCTGAAATCTGACATCTGAAATCTTAGATAAAATGAGCGAAACAATAGCTTTTAAACCGGAAAGTTTAGAACAAGTACATAAAATTATCGCGAGATATCCTGAAGGAAGACAAAAGTCTGCTCTTCTTCCTGTTCTGCATTTAGCACAGAAAGAATTCGGAGGATGGCTGGATGTTCCAGTAATGGATTATGTTGCAGAATTATTGAGTATTCAGCCAATTGAAGTATATGAAGTAGCTACTTTTTATACGATGTTCAATATGAAGCCAGTTGGTAAATATGTTTTGGAGGTATGCAGAACGGGACCTTGTATGGTTTGCGGAAGCGAAAAAATCCTAGACCATATCAGAACTAAACTGAATATTAAGGATGGACAAACTACTGAAGACGGTATGTTCACATTAAAACCCGCTGAATGTCTTGGTGCGTGTGGCTATGCGCCGATGATGCAGTTGGGAAAATTCTTTCATGAAAATTTAACGATAGAAAAAGTAGACGAAATCCTTGATCTTTGCAGAGAGGGACAAGTTGCTTTGGATTAATTAAAATATACAATGAGTAAAAAACTTTTACTTAAAGACGCACATATAGAAGGTATTCGCTATTTCGAGACTTACCGTAAACAGGGAGGTTATGAAGCAGCAGAAAAAGCCTTGAAGATGACACCCGATGAGATTTTAGAAGAAGTAAAAACTTCAGGACTTCGTGGTCGTGGTGGTGCAGGGTTTCCTACAGGTATGAAATGGAGCTTTCTGGCAAAACCGGAAGGTGTTCCAAGACACCTGGTAGTAAATGCAGATGAATCTGAACCAGGAACTTTTAAAGACAGATATTTAATGGAATTTCTTCCTCATTTATTGATCGAAGGAATGCTTATTTCATCTTTCTGTTTAGGCTCTAATGTTTCTTATATCTACATCCGTGGAGAATATTCATGGATTCCGGATATTTTAGAAGAAGCTATTGAAGAAGCTAAAGCCGCTGGGTTTTTAGGTAAGAATATTCTTGGAACCGGTTTCGATTGTGAAATTTATGTTCAAAGAGGTGGTGGAGCTTATATTTGTGGTGAAGAAACCGCATTGCTTGAATCTCTTGAAGGTAAAAGAGGAAATCCAAGATTAAAACCGCCATTCCCTGCTGTAAAAGGACTTTGGGAAAGACCAACAGTGGTAAATAACGTTGAATCTATCGCAGCAGTAGTTCCAATCATTAATATTACAGGAGCTGAATTTGCAAAAATTGGAGTTGGAAGATCTACAGGGACAAAGTTGATTTCTGCATGCGGAAATATCAACAAACCTGGAGTATATGAAATTGATATGACGATTACCGTTGAAGAATTCATTTATTCAGATGAATATTGCGGTGGTATTCCAAACGGAAAGAAATTAAAAGCCTGTATTCCAGGTGGAAGTTCTGTTCCAATCGTTCCTGCAAATCTATTATTAAGAACAGTAAACGGAGAACCAAGATACATGAACTATGAATCATTAGCAGATGGTGGCTTTGCTACCGGAACAATGATGGGTTCAGGAGGTTTCATAGTTTTAGACGAAGATCAGTGTATCGTAGAACATACCATGACTTTAGCGAGATTCTATAATCACGAAAGTTGCGGACAGTGTACACCTTGTCGTGAAGGAACGGGATGGATGTATAAAATTTTAAAGAAGATTGAAAACGGACAAGGAAAAATGGAAGACATTGATTTACTTTGGGACATCCAGAGAAAAATTGAAGGAAACACGATCTGTCCTTTAGGTGATGCAGCGGCTTGGCCTGTTGCAGCAGCCATACGCCACTTCAGAGATGAATTTGAATGGCACATAAAAAATCCTGAGTTATGTTTAACTCAAAATTATGGATTGGCTAATTATGCAGATCCTATTCCTGCTGTTGAAAATAATGCGTAATTACAATGAAAAAGTTATTAGTTGTTAGTTTGGTTATCTCAAATCTTGTGTTTGCACAGAAAACTAAAAATGACTCTTTAGAATATCAATCCGATTATTTACCTACCGTAGGTCCGGCATCTATTAAGAAGAAAGAAAAACCTTTACCTTTAAGCAAAAAAGGTCAGATGTTCATTTTTTATGGTTGGAACAGGGGCGCTTTTAGTAATTCTGACATCCATTTCACAGGAAACGGTTATGATTTTCAGTTGAATAATGTAGCTGCCAGAGATAAACAGACAAAGTTCGGAATCGTTTATTTTGATCCAAGCTGGTTTACAGTAACACAGTATAACTTCAGACTCGGATATTTTATAAAAGATAACCTTGCTATTGTTTTAGGGATCGATCATATGAAGTATGTAATGAAACAAAATCAAACGGTTGATTTTTCAGGAACAATTTCAGATCCTAAATATGCAGGAATGGTACATAATGGACAGGTAGATTTATCTGATACGCAGTTTCTTACTTTCGAGCATACAGATGGACTTAATTATGAAAATTTAGGTATTGAGAAATACAAAAATCTTATTCATAAAAAAAATATAGATTTAGTGTGGTCTTATGGAGCAGGAATCGGAGTAATGTTTCCTAAAAGTAACATAAAGCTTTTTGGAAATGAAAGAAGTGACCGATTTCATGTTGCCGGTATGGGGACCGATCTTAGATCCAGCCTTAACTTAGTTTTCTGGAAAAACTGGATGATTAGGGCAGAAGCTAAAGCTGGATATATCAATATGTGGGATATTAAAACCACATTGAATAATAAACCGGATAAAGCCAGACAGGATTTTGTTTTCGGGCAGGTTCTTGCAGGGATCGGGTATACATTTAACACGAAGAAGTATAATTAAAATATAGCTTAACGCCTTAAAAGCATAAGCGAAAGCATAGAATATGAGCGAAGAGGTTAAAAAATTCAAAATAACTATAGACGGACAGACTGCTGAAGTTTTGCCTGGGACTTCTATTTTGGAAGCTGCCAGACAAATTGGTGGAAAATCTGTACCTCCTGCAATGTGCTACTATAGCAAATTGGAAACCAGTGGAGGGAGATGTAGAACTTGCTTAGTAGAAGTTTCTAAAGGATCTGAAGCGGATCCCCGTCCTATGCCAAAATTAGTGGCAAGTTGCAGAACTAATGTAATGGATGGGATGGAAGTAAAAAATCTTACTTCTGATAAAGCTCAGGAAGGTAGAAAGGCGGTTACCGAGTTTTTATTGGTAAACCACCCGCTAGACTGTCCAATTTGTGATCAGGCCGGAGAATGTCATCTTCAGGATCTTGGTTATGAACATGGTGTTGTAGGTACAAGAACCGAATTTGAAAGAAATACATACGAAGCAGATGACCTAGGTCCTAATATTAAGCTGAATATGAACCGTTGTATTCTTTGTGCAAGATGTGTACTCACGGCTAATCAACTTACCAACACAAGAGAACACGGTATTCTTTTCAGAGGAGATCATGCTGAAATTTCAACATATCTAAATAAAGCATTGGATAATGATTACATCGGAAACATTATTGATGTTTGTCCTGTAGGTGCTTTAACAGACAGAACAGCTCGTTTTGCAAGCAGAGTTTGGTTTACAAGTCCTATGAATGCAACATGTAAATGTGATAAGTGTTCAGGAAAAGCTGTTGTTTGGATGAAGGGAGATGAAGTGGTAAGAGTTACAGCAAGAAAAGACCAGTGGGGAGAAGTTGAAGAATTTATCTGTGATACTTGTCGTTTCGAAAGAAAAGAATTGAAAGACTGGAATATTGAAGGTCCTAGACATATCGACAGACATTCAGTGATTTCACTTAACCATTATGAGAAGCCTAAGGATGAGCTAAGAGTTTTAGACAATCCAATGGCAAAGGAAATCAGCGAAAAAGACGAAAAATAATTTTAATAAGATATCGGATTTCAGATATTAGACAGCAGACTTTCTCAACTCTAATAGCTAACTTTTCATATCTAACATCTAATAAAAAATGGATTTAATTACATTTAAATTGATACTTGTACTAGCGCTCTTCTTGCTTTCATTAACGATAGCAGCCTACTCTACCTGGGCAGAAAGAAAAGTTGCTTCTATCATGCAGGATAGAATTGGACCAAACAGAGCCGGTCCTTTCGGATTACTGCAACCTCTTGCTGACGGTGGAAAATTTTTCTTTAAAGAAGACTTTACACCTGCCAATGCTGAAAAGTTTCTTTTCGTATTAGGACCAGCATTAGTAATGTTCATTTCTTTGATCACAGGAGCAGTTATTCCTTGGGGTAAAAGCTTAAATATTGGCGGAATGTCTTATGATCTTCAGGTTGCCAATATTGACGTTGGGGTACTTTTCATTATTGGAATGGCTTCCATTGGTGTTTACGGAATCATGATCGGAGGTTGGGCTTCGAATAATAAATATTCATTATTAGGTGCTATCCGTGCTTCTTCACAGATGATCTCTTATGAATTAGCAATGGGATTGGCTTTACTTTCTATCATTATGATGACAGGAAGTTTAGATTTAAAAGTAATTACTGAAACACAGACTACAGGAAAACTGTGGGGGCTTATTCATATTGATGGGATGAACTGGAATATTTTCTATCAGCCTTTAGCCTTCCTTATTTTCATGGTTGCTGCGTTAGCAGAAACAAACAGACACCCTTTCGATTTACCTGAATGTGAATCTGAATTGGTAACAGGATACTCTACGGAATATTCTTCAATGAAGTTGGGTTTATACATGTTTGGAGAATATGTAAACATGTTTATCTCAAATGCCTTTATGGTTGTTCTTTTCTTTGGAGGTTATAACTATCCGGGAATTGAGTGGGTAACGCAAAACTGGGGTGAAAATATTGCCGGAATCCTAAGTATTGTAGCATTTTTATCTAAAACGATAATTGGAATTCTGATCTTTATGTGGATCAGATGGACACTTCCAAGATTTAGATATGATCAATTAATGCATTTAGGTTGGAAAACATTAATTCCATTGGCAGTTTTAAACCTTGTTATTACCGGAGCTTTAATTTTAGCATTCGGACATTAGAATAGATAAGAATATATTTTTAATGCTGAATACAACTTCAGCCTAAAAAAATTACAATAAATGAAACTTACTAACAGATCAAAAGTTGTTTCTAATAAAGAAATGACCCTTGCTGAGAAAATCTACCTACCAGCGATTTTCAAAGGTATGGGGATTACATTCAAGCACGCTGTAAGAACCGTAGTAAAAGGTGCTCCTGCAGTGTATTCGTATCCAGAAGTACAAAAACCAAGAGCTCAGGTTTGGCGTGGTCAGCATGTTCTGAAAAGAGATGAGGAAGGAAGGGAAAGATGTACAGCTTGTGGATTGTGTGCTGTTGCTTGTCCTGCAGAAGCAATTACAATGACTGCTTCTGAAAGAACAAAAGAAGAAAAAGGTCTTTACAGAGAAGAGAAATATGCTTCAGTATATGAAATCAATATGCTAAGATGTATTTTCTGTGGTATGTGTGAAGAAGCTTGTCCTAAATCTGCTATCTATCTTACAGACAGATTAGTGGATGTAGAGACCAACAGAGGTTCTTTTATCTATGGAAAAGATAAATTAGTTGAAAAGATAAATGAAAGGATTGACATCACAGCAAGACAATCCGAGAAACAAAAAAATGCGGTAAAATAATGGATCAGTTTTTATTTTTCTTGGTGGCTTTTTTAGCAGTGGCTAGTGCAGTATACTTTGTATTTGCAAAAAATCCTTTGTATGCTATTTTGTCATTAATTGTTACAATGTTTTCAATTGCCGGAATGTATATTCTTCTGAATGCCCAGTTCCTTGCAATTATTCAGATCATCGTTTATGCCGGAGCGATCATGGTATTATTCCTTTACATTCTGATGATGCTTAATCTTAATAAAGAAGACGAAAGTAAAAAGAACAATACTTTAAAATTCATTGGTGTTTTTACAGCAGGTCTTTTATTGATTGGTGTTTTAGGGGTATTCAGAGGAGTACAGAGCAAATATGTTGTAGTAGAGAATGTAGACAGAGGAGTTGGTCTTACTAAAAATCTGGGTAAACTTTTGTTTAATGAATATGTTTTACCGTTTGAGCTTGCTTCCATCCTAATTTTGGCAGGTATTGTAGGTGCGGTATTAATCGGTAAAAAAGATTTATAAAATTATGGGAGAAGTAAATACATTTATACAAAGCGTCCCTTTAGAGTATTTCATCATTCTTTCTTCAGTATTATTCTGTTTGGGAGTGCTGGGAGTATTGTTGAGAAAAAACGCTATTGTAATTTTGGGTTGTGTAGAGCTTATGCTAAATTCTGCAAATCTTTTATTGGCTGCTTTTTCAGCATATAAAGGGAATAGCGATGGGCAACTTTTAGTTTTCTTCATTATGGTGGTTGCTGCTGCTGAAGTAGCAGTAGGATTAGCAATTATTGCTATGCTATATAGAAATACCCGTTCTGTAGATGTGAGTATATTTAATAAATTAAGAGGATAAAGAATGGAAAATTTAGTGTATGCAATAATACTTTTACCACTTTTAGGCTTTCTTATTAACGGTTTATTCGGGAAAAATCTTCCAAAAATTTTGGTTGGAGGATTAGCAACTGCAGCGGTTTTCGGATCTTTCTGTATTGCGGTAAGTATTTTTATGAGTTTTAATTCTGAAAGTCAACCCATAATCGTAAAAGCTTTTGAATGGTTTAGAGTAAATGGAGTTCAGGTAAACTTTGGTTTCCAGATCGATCAGTTGTCTTTAATGATGATCATGATCATTACAGGTATCGGATCATTGATCCACTTGTACTCTATCGGATATATGAGCCACGATAAAGGTTTCTATAAGTTCTTTACTTATCTGAATCTTTTCATCTTCTCTATGTTACTTTTAGTAATGGGAAGCAATTACCTTATCTTGTTCATCGGATGGGAAGGGGTAGGTTTATGTTCTTATTTATTAATTGGATTCTGGTTCACAAATGAAGAATATGGTAAAGCTGCAAGAAAAGCATTTATCATGAACAGAATTGGTGACCTTGGTTTATTGATCGGTATTTTCATGATCGCTTCTCAGACCAACGCTATTGATTTCCTTTCAGTAGCTCAAAATTCTTCAAAATTTGAATTGGACGGAACTGTAATTATCTTTATTACGGCGAGTTTATTTATCGGTGCTACCGGTAAGTCTGCTCAGGTTCCTTTATATACATGGTTACCGGATGCAATGGCTGGTCCAACTCCTGTTTCTGCATTAATTCACGCAGCAACGATGGTAACAGCGGGGATCTATTTGGTAGTAAGATCTAACTTCTTATTTACTTTAGCTCCTACCGTTCAGAATGGCATTTTATTAATCGGATTCTTAACAGCAGCATTAGCGGGTTTCTATGCACTTCGTCAAAACGACATCAAAAAGGTATTGGCTTATTCCACAGTTTCTCAACTTGGATTTATGTTCATTGCTTTAGGATTAGGAGCATATACAACAGCAATGTTCCATGTAATGACACACGCTTTCTTTAAAGCCTTATTATTCTTAGGTGCTGGTTCTGTGATCCATGCTATGAGCAATGAGCAGGATATGCGTTTTATGGGTGGACTGAAAAAAGTAATTCCTATTACCCATGCTACATTCCTTATCGGAACATTGGCAATCTCAGGATTTCCATTACTTTCAGGGATGATCTCTAAAGATGAAATTTTAGTTGCAGCATTTGCAAAAAATCCTGTATACTGGGTAATGCTATTTATTCTAGCTGCCATTACAGCAACCTATATGTTCAGATTGTACTATTTAACATTCCATGGAGAGTTCAGAGGTACTGAAGAGCAGAAACATCACTTACACGAAAGCCCAATGAACATGACATTACCGTTGGTTGTATTGGCTATACTTTCTGTAATCGGAGGTTTCATCAACTTACCTCACTTTATTGGTCACGGTCATTATGCAAAATTAATGGAGTGGTTAAAACCGGTTCTTACGGAGGAAAGTTTCAAACAAATGGAAGCAACGCTTTCAGGAGTTGATTTTAATACAGAAATGATACTTTTAGCAGCAACAGTGGTTATGTTCTTCACGGTTTGGTTCATTGTTAAAAATACTTATGTAAATAAGAAAAAGATGGCTTTACCCGAACAGAATTATACAGGCTGGGAAAAGCTTTCTGCTAAGAAATTATATATTGACGAACTTTACAATGCATTAATTGTAAAAACTGTTGAAGGATTAGGACGTGGGGGTAAAATGTTTGATAAGGGTGTTCTAGATCGTTTTGTAGACTTCGTAGGCGAAGGTGCTGAAGATAGTGGAAGATCTATGAAACGTATTCAAAACGGAAATGTTGAGACATACATTCTTATCATGTCTTTAGCTGTGGGAATTATACTGATTGTTAACTTTATATTACAATAATGTCTGGTTTATTATTAACATTATTACTATTACCTCTAGTAGGTTCGGGATTAGTTTTTGCTTGGAAAGATAAATCCAGCAAATATTTGGCGCTAGGAATCGCATTGGTACAAATGCTTCTTACATTTTATATACTTTCGGATTTTGATTTTACTCCGACAGTAGATAGTGTATTACAGCATGAGATCAATTATCCTTGGTCACAATTTATCAAAAGCTCTCTTCATTTCGGCATTGACGGAATGAGTATGCTTCTTCTATTGTTGACCAATATTCTATCACCTATAATTATTTTATCTTCTTTTAATGAAAATATAAACTACAGAAATTCATTCTATGGTCTTATCCTGTTGATGCAGTTCGGACTTGTAGGCGTTTTTACATCTTTAGACGGTTTATTATTCTATATTTTCTGGGAAGTAACTTTGATTCCGATCTGGTTTATTGCCGGACTTTGGGGTCAGGAAAATAAAAGATTTGAATTTACAACGAAGTTTTTCGTATATACATTTGTAGGATCGCTATTCATGTTGGCAGGATTGATTTATGTTTATAATCACTCTGCGTCATTTGCTTTAACAGATCTATACAATGCTTCACTTAATGAGACTCAGCAAACAGTAGTGTTTTGGTTTATCTTCTTTGCATTTGCAGTGAAATTACCAATCTTTCCATTTCATACCTGGCAGCCTGATACCTATACTTACTCTCCTACTCAGGGATCGATGTTGTTATCCGGAATCATGCTGAAAATGGCAGTCTATGGTGTTATCCGCTACTTGTTGCCAATTACCCCAATTCCTATTATGGGAATCTCAGGGCAGATTGTAATTATTCTGGCAATCGTTGGTATCCTCCATGGTGCACTGATTGCGATCATCCAGAATGATATGAAGAGAATTATTGCTTATTCATCTTTCTCTCACGTTGGATTAATGGTTGCAGGTATTTTTGCTTCAGCAGTTGTTACGCTAAGAGGAACCTTTACTACGGAAGGTGCAGAAGGTGCATTAGTGCAGACTTTTGCTCACGGTATTAATGTGGTCGGTTTATTCTACTGTGCAGATATTTTATATAAGAGATTTAAATCAAGAGATATAAGACAAATGGGAGGTTTAGCGAAAGTGGCTCCAAAATTTGCGGTATTATTCTTACTAATTTTATTAGGTTCAATGGGAGTTCCATTAACTAATGGATTTATCGGAGAATTTATTTTGATTAAATCTATTTTCGATTTCAACGTATTAGCTTCTATTATTGCTGGTTTAACAATAATTCTTTCTGCAGTTTACTTATTGAGATTCTACGGAAAAGCAATGTTTGGGAAAGGAGATGAAGCAATATTAAGTACAGCAAAAGATCTATCAGGCGTAGAGTTTTCTGTATTAGCTAGTTTAGCGGTTTTTGTGATTGTACTTGGTATCTTTCCTCAACCGGTAATCGAAATGGTGAGTAGTTCGTTAAAGTTTATCTACCAATCAATGGTTAGTTAATTTGATATTTTAAGAAATGAGTGTTTTAATTATTGTTTTCCTAACGGCAGTTGCTGCGTTATTTTCAGGAGTTTTTGAACAAGGGAAATTCGCAAGATACATTGGGATTTTGGGGTTAATCATTGCATTATATGTTAGCTTCCTTCCTGAATGTTCATTTTTTGAGCATTACAGACACATGTATGAATATGGCTCTAATACTGCTCTATTCACAAAAATCTCAATTGTAACTACTTTACTATTGTTCTTTCTTGGAGGTTTTGCATTCAGCAACCATAGAAGCCATCAGTCCGAATTATATGCATTAATGCTATTCGCACTTTGTGGTGGTATTATTCTTTTTGGATTCCAGAATTTAGTGACCCTATTCTTAGGTATTGAAATTCTTTCTATTCCATTATATGTAATGGCTGGTGCTAATAAAACTGATCTGAGATCAAACGAAGCTTCGATAAAATATTTCCTGATGGGTGCATTTGCGACCGGATTCTTATTATTCGGTATCACATTCATTTATGGTAGTGCAGGAACTTTCGATCTATATAAAATTCATGACTTTGGGGCTGCTAATCCTAAAAATGTAATGTTCATCTTAGGAGTGATCCTTATGTTGTGTGCATTAGCATTTAAAGTGGCTTTAGCACCTTTCCACATGTGGAGCCCGGATGTATATTATGGTTCTCCTTCATTGATCACTGCTTTTATGGCAAGTGTTGTAAAGATCTCTGGATTTTTTGCATTCTTCAGATTGATGACGATAGGCTTTGCCGGAGTTACTCACGAATGGATCAATGTACTAGGTGTATTCCTGATCATCACTTTGCTTTTAGCGAATGTAATGGGTCTTGCACAAACCAACGTAAAGAGAATGTTAGCTTATTCATCCGTTTCTCATGCAGGATATATCGGATTGGTTTTCTTTGGAATGACGAGCCTTTCTACTTATAACCTTGCTTTTTACCTATTTGCTTACTCACTATCTACTGTTGGGGTATTTATGTGTCTGATATGGGTAGAAAAATTAAAAAGAGAAACATCTTTTGGAGCTTTCAAAGGATTGGCAAAATCCGAACCTCTTTTAGCAACTGTTGCTGCAATCTCTATGCTTTCAATGGCAGGAGTTCCTTTAACAGCTGGTTTTATGGGTAAATTTGCCCTATTCTCTCAGGCAATGAATGGAGCAGCATTCTTAGTATTGGTAGCTGTTTTAGGTTCTGCAGTTTCAATTGCCTATTACCTGAGATTAATTATTGCGATGTTCTTCTTTAAAGAAACAACATTCAAAACTTCAGAAAAAGTTACACTCACCTATAATATTGTTGCTGTAGTTATCATTGCTTCAATTGTTATTTTAGGTGTTTTCCCGGACATGTTTGCTAAACAGTTTGGTTTGTAAGAATCAACATAAAAATATAAAAGCACAACATAAAGTTGTGCTTTTTTTATAACTTTACTTTATAATTTTCAGCATTGTCAAATCTTTACAAAAAAGACGCCCCGTTCCAGGTTATCATATCATTCAAAAAATATTTGGATGTTCTTGAACATATTAAATACAATGACCGACTGGAGTACCGGGTAAATTATGCAGAGTCTCTAATTGACAAAACAAAAAAATTCCAGGAGCTTAAAGATGGTTTCCAGGATGTTTCATTATTGGAAAAACATGAAGAACTTATCCGGCTTTTGCTGGCAGATTTATTTCCAACGGGCTTAACAAATAATGAAATAAAAGCGGCAAGTATTCCACTTTCTAAAGTTACTTTTAATTATACAGAAAGGTTTAAAGACATTCTTAAAGATGCCGGAAAGGATTTTGAAATAGAGCTTAGAAATATTGGTGACGATGAATTTTATGTATTCTGTTGCTGTTTGATTGTACAGAGTTATTTTAAAAAAGATATTAGAAGTACGATGCCTTTGTATTATGATATTCCTAATAAACAGGGAATCATGAAGCATTACAAGATAACTGTTAATTCGGATTTTACCGATATTTATCCAACCCAAAAGGCTCAAATACCGACTGATGATATTTTGGACATGTTATTGGAAAATTTAGATGATTTCAGACTTTGGAAAAAATATTTTCCTCCAAAATCATGGATTCTGAAGGGATTCACCATTGTTTCATTGGTAGATTGTACAACGGAAGTTGCATTATCGGATCTCAAATCCAGCATGATACAAATAGATCCTGAAAACCTGGCACCTGATGAAAATTTAATTGAGATCTTTAAATCTTATTTTGATGTTGCCCAACTTAATTTCGGATTAATGCTTTTTAACAAAAAAGATCAGAGATTGGATAAAATTCCTATCTATGAAAATCTTTTTACCAATCATATTCTCGATTTCTGGATTAATACTTTTGATGAAGAAACCCGGAAGAATACTTTTGAAAATTTAAATAATAATTCAAAAGCAATTGTGATTTCGAACGTTGATAAAATGGAGCAGGAAATAAAGAATCAACCTTCTTTCAGTATTCTAAAAGAAAATAACATCAACAGTTTCATGGTAATTCCAATTATGAAAGATAATGAATTACTGGCAATCATGGAATTTACCTCTCCAATTCCAAACAGTTTAAATGGATTAAAGCTAAAAAAACTTGAGTTTTTTACTGAAATGATTCTTTTCTCTCTCAATAGATTTAGTTTCGAAAAGAATTATCAGATAGAAGCCATTATTCAGCGTGAATATACCTCTATTCATGACAGTGTGGTATGGAAGTTCAGAAATGAAGCCGAAAAGTATTTCAATGCTTCTCTGGCAAAAAAAATATATACTTTAAAACAGATTTCATTTAAAAATCTCACCCCATTATTTGGTTTCTCGGATATCCGTTCTTCATCAGAAAAAAGGTTTAATCTGATGCTTGAAGATCTAAATAGACAAATAGACTGCCTTCATGATATTTTCTCTGTGATCAATTCAGATTCCGAGAAATATTTATTGGCTTTGGAAATTTTTGAAAATGAACTCAATAATGAAATAAAAGCGGATACGGAACAACGTTTTCAAAGACTATTACGTGATGAAATTCATCCTTATCTGCAAGGTAAACTGGAAGTAAGAACAACTAAGGAGATAAAAAAACAAATTTCAGACTATTTCGGACAGGTTTTTACCCAAACTGATCTGTTTTATAACAGCAGAAAAAGTCTGGACGACTCTATTACCTTAATCAACAGAAAACTCGCAGATATGCTTGATGAAAGTCAGGCTAAAGCGCAGTTGATCTTTCCTCATTATTATGAAAGATTTAAATCAGATGGTGTGGAGCATAATTTATTTATTGGTCCTAATATCTCTCCGGACCTTCATTATACATCAAAAGTAGTTCACCAGCTTAGATATTGGCAATTGAAAACCATCTGCAGAATGGAACAGGAAATTCAAACCTTTAAAAAGGATCTTCCCATCCCACTGGATATTGCCTCATTAATTTTTGTCTATAATGAAAAAATAGATATCCGCTTCCGAATGGATGAAAAGCGTTTCGATGTGGATGGAGCTTATAATTCTTATTATGAGATCATCAAAAAAAGAATAGACAAAGCCCATATTAAAAACTCTACTGAAAGGATAACCTGCCCTGGAAAAATCACTATCGTTTATTTTGGAATGGAAAATCAAAAAGAATATCTTCAATATATCAATAAGCTACAGAAAAAAGAAATTCTTCAGGCTGATATTGAGTTTTTAAAAGTTGAAGACCTTCAGGGAATTACAGGATTATTGGCTTTGAGGGTTTCTTTAGTTTAAAAACCTAGTCTATAAAATAAGTATCTGGCTTTTTCAATTCACCTTGAGGAATTTCAGCTTGTTCAAAAATAGAAAACTCAATCGTTCTGCAGATACTGTTCAGGGCAAGATCATTTTCTTCCTCTCCAAAAGGCTCACCTATTTCCTGAATAATAGCATCTAATGCAATAAAAGTATAACTGATTAAAAGAACAATGAGCGGCATCATCCAGCCCACGCTGTCAACCAATCCAAATGGTAGCCAAAAACAATACAGATAAACGGTCCGATGTAATAAAACACTATAGGCAAAGGGTAAAGGGGTGTTATAGATTCGCTCACAACCTCCGGAAATATTAGAAAACTGATTCAGCTGTTGATCCATAGAGGTCATGACTATGGTATCAATATTTCCTTTTTTATTCTGTTCTTTCAGCCAATCTGCAATGAAACCCAGAATAATGCTGGGAATAAATTTCTTACCATTTAATTTTTGTTCATATTCAGGAGAAAGCAAACGGGAAAGATGCTCTGTTCCTGATTTATCCCTTAACTGATAATTTAAAGACCAGCAAAATGCCGAAATCATTTTTACAATTTCTTTTTTTTTATCCGAAGCATCCGGAGCAGAATCGTCTACCAATGATAAGACCTGTCTGGTTAATGATCTGGTTTCAATGACCAGCAATCCCCATAGTTTCCTACCTTCCCAAAAACGATCATAACTTGCTGAATTACAAAATCCCATGAAAATGGCCAAAGCCAAACCTATTAATGTAAAAATAGTAGGATTGAGATGTACCTTATAATCATATATTTTACCCTTAAAAAGGTAGACTCCAATTGAAAACAAAGTAATAGCTACCAGCTGAACAATGATCTTCTTCAACACTGAACCCCGCCATATAAATAACATCTTCAGCCAATTTGTACGCTGTCTTACAATCATATTCAGCTAGATTTAATAATTAGAGCGTAAGAAATGCAAATGCAAAAGAAAGTACAGAAATAATGATTCCTGCCATAAAGATCTGGTATGTAATTGATAATAGTTTGTATTTTCTATCCAATACTTTTCCAAGATAATATAGATCTTTTACCATAGAATCATAGATGTAGTCCCTATCTTTAATAAGATCCCGCATTGCATTATGATAATCATCAAATATCATCTGATGGAAGTTACCAAAGAATAAAAGATTTACCTTCCTGTTTTCAACATCCTGATTCGTAAATTTAGTTTTTGTAACATTGGGTTTTGTAGATAAGATGGCAAAAATAATTGTCATAACACTTGATATCAGCAAAACAAAACTTGGAATGATAAGGTGAGCATTTTTGGGAGTATCCAATTTGGGAACCAATACCGAAAGGCAGACAGAAATGATAATTGCATTTACGGAAAGTAAGATATTCGCTTTACTGTCAGCAATATCACTTAGTCTGGTATGGTTATTCAATGTTACTCTGAATAATGTATCTACACTTCTATCTGATTTTGGTTCTTTCTTACTATCAGAATTCTCTTTTTTATCATCTTTTTTATCATCCTTTTTTTCTTCCTCTTTTTCCAACTTCTTTTCTATTTTCTTGATGTTCTTCTTTTTTAAAGGATCCCAGTTTTCTTTTGCATAATCTGTATAGTAATGATGTTTATTTTTCAACATATCCAAATTTCCTGCATTCCATTCGTCATTGGAAAAGCATCTTACATTAGTAAGTTCCCACTCTTTCCTTAAAGCATCAGAAATATCATTGTAATCATGACTGGCAAAATGGCTGCAATCTGCATCTTTAGCTATCTTTTCCAATAGATTCTGAGGCTCATAATTAATCTTTGTCGCTAAAATCAATTTAGAAATATCCTCAATATAATTTTCCGGGTAATTTTCATTTGCAAGAAAATTTTTCATAATCTCAACACCCTTCTCCTCATGATTTTGAGCACAATCTATATAGCCCGTATCGTGAAACCAAAGCGCCAATATCACTTTCTCCTGGTCTTCTTTAGAGACTGGAGTATTCTTCATTATTTCTTCGGCTTTATTGACTGTATACGTGGTATGTATAAAATTATGATAGAAATATACCGAAGATAACTTATCTTTGAATAAGCTTTCAACATAATTTTTAACTTTTTGTAAAATATCCATTCCTGAATTTTAGTTAATGTAAATTTATGAATTTATCCTTTAAAACCCATCTAAAAAAAATATCTGTTCCATTTAGATTCTTGTTGGTATCAGGACTCTTATATTCTTGTGCTACCTATAACGTAAAAAAGGGTAAAAACTTACAAGAAGTTAAAAATTCTGACGCAAAATCTGAAAATGACTTTAAAATTTTCCTAGTCGGTGATGCCGGTAATGCAGATGAAGTCCAGGCGAAAAATACATTGAGTCTCCTTAAAAGTAAATTGGATTCTGCAGACAAGAATTCCATGCTTATTTTTCTGGGTGACAATATCTACCCGTCAGGAATGCCTAAAGAGGGAGACAAAGACTATCCTTTGGCAAAAGAAAAGATGGAAAACCAACTTGCTATCACAAAAAATTTCAAAGGCAAGACATTGGTTATTCCTGGAAACCATGACTGGTATCATGGATTGGATGGTCTAAATGCCCAGGAAGAATTCGTTAAAAATTATTTAAACGACAAAAAATCCTATCTACCCAAAAATTCATGCCCAATTGATGATATCAACATCACTGATGATATCAAATTAATTGTCATTGATAGTGAATGGGTTTTGCTTAATTGGGATCAATATCCCGGCATTAATAAAAACTGTACGATCAAAACCCGTGATGATCTATTCTATGAATTTCAGGATCTGATCACGAAGAACCAGGGTAAAAGAATTATTGTTGCTCTGCACCATCCTGTCATCAGCAGTGGAACACATGCAGGCTATAATTCCGCAAGATCTCATCTTTTTCCTTTTAAAGGTAATATTCCAGCTCCTGGGATAGCAACCCTTATTAATATCTTAAGGAATACCTCAGGCGCCAGCATGGAGGACATTAATAATCAGCATTATGCTGATTTAGCCAATAGACTTAAAAGTATTGTTCAGGACAAAGAGAACGTAATTTTTGTTTCGGGACACGATCATAACCTTCAATACCACTCTGAAAGAAATATCAGACAAATTATAAGTGGTGCTGGCTCTAAAGTAGATCCTGCAACAATAGCAGAAAAAACCGATTTTTCATATGGTGGGAATGGTTTTGCTGTTTTAAATATCAGAAAAGATCAGAGTTCTGATGTAGAATATTTTTCGACTACAAATAATCAGCTAAAAACACTATCACATATTAATGTAATTTCCAAACCGGAACCTTTCATTAATAATTATCCAAATTCTTTTCCTAGTACAATATCCTCAACTGTTTATCCTAAAAAATTAACGGAGAAAGGAAAGTTTTACAGATGGCTTTGGGGAGATCATTACAGAAAATATTATGGAATCCCTATTGAAGCAAAAACAGCTAATATTTCGACGTTAGACGGTGGCTATATCCCTTTTAGAGAAGGTGGCGGAAATCAATCCAACAGCTTAAGACTTAGAGCAAAGGACGGGCAGGAATTTGTAATGCGTGGTGTAAAGAAAAGTGCAGTACGTTTTCTGAATAATATGGCTTTTAAGAAAAGTACCTTTGGTGATGAGCTCAATAATACATTCCCAGATAAGTTCTTACTTGATTTCTATACTACCAATCATCCGTTTACTCCATTTGCAGTTGGAAATATGGCTGATAAACTGAATATCTTCCATAGCAATCCAAGATTATTCTACATTCCGAAGCAACAGGCTCTGGGAGATTATAATGAACATTACGGTGACGAAATGTATATGATAGAGGAACGTTATTCTTCAGATCCTAAAACACTTCAAGCCTTTGATAATGCAACAGATATTGTTTCTACAGATGACGTTATAAAGAACTTTGGCAAAAATTACAAATATTCCGTCGACAAAGAATCCTATATCAGAGCAAGAATTTTTGATATGCTGCTAGGTGACTGGGACAGACATTCTGATCAATGGAAATGGGCGGAATATAAGGATGGCGACAAAGTAATCTACAAGCCTATTCCGAGGGATAGAGATCAGGCTTTCAGTAAATATGATGGAGCCGCATTTAAATTAATTATGAACGTTCCAGCAATCCGTCACATGAAAACCTTTAAAGAAGATATTCAGAATGTAAAATGGCTGGCTATGGAACCTTACCCGTTAGATCTGGTATTCTTAAAAGGATCTACACAGGAAGAATGGGTGACGCAGGCAAAGTATATCCAGGAACATTTGACAGATACAGATATCAATGAGGCTTTTAATAATTTACCTAAGGAGGTAAAAGATGAAACAATTAGTGATATTCAGAGAAAGCTTAAATCCAGAAAGGAAAAATTACAGGATTATGCAAGTCAATATTATGATGTACTGCAGAAAAAAGTTCCGTTAGCAGGAACAGTAAATCAAGATAAATTTGTTATTACTAAAACTGGAAATTCAGTTGAAGTTAAACAATACAAACTGGATAAGAAAGGAGAAAATCCTGAGTTGGTATTTGAAAAAACATATTACGACAACAAAACAAAAGAGCTCTGGATCTACGGGCTTGAAGACGATGACATTTATGAGGTATCGGGAGAAGGAAAGCCAAAAATGACAATCCGACTGATTGGCGGTTATAATCATGATGTATACAATGTAAGCAACGGAAGTAAGGTAAAGATCTATGATTTTAAATCTCAGAAGAATACCTACAATGCGGATACTGCTACCAAGAATATTTCCGATGATTATGATATTAATACCTACAATTATAAACATCCGAAATACAATTTCTTTGCCGGATATCCTAATGCCGATTATAATCCTGATGACGGGGTTATCATAGGAGTTTTAGCGAACTATACAGTCAATAACTTTATCCGTGCCCCATACACCCAGAAACATAGTTTAAAGGCTAATTTTTACACAAATACGGCTGGTTTTAACCTTGTCTATAAAGGAATTTTTAAAAAAGCGATTTCAGGATGGGATTTTAATATTGATGCGGCATATACAACACCGCGTTTCTCAGAAAACTTCTTCGGATTATCTAATGAAAGTGAATATGATAAAGATAATACTGAAACAAAATATAACAGAGCTAGAATCTCAAAATTCAATTTTGCACCTTCAATTTCAAAAAAGAGCTGGCTCAATCTTGAACATAAATTCCAGCTTACATTCGAAGATAATAAAGTTCAAAGAAATGGAGACCGTTTTGTAGACCAATCGCCGGATGTAAATCCTGCAGTTTTCAAAAGTCAGCAGTTTGCTGGTGCTAACTATACCTTTAGTTTCAAAAATTTTGACAATAATGCCTTTCCTACTTTAGGATTGGAATTAATTGCAAATGCGAATTGGAAAACAAATATTTCTGATTTTGATAGAAATTTTCTAACCTTAAACGGATCTTTAAATGTCCATCACCGAATTGATAAGAGAGGAAACTTTGTTTTTGCAAACTCCAGTAATGTGATGTGGATCAACAATAACAACTTTGAATTCTATCAGGCTGCCAGTATTGGTGGAAATAATGGACTGCGGGCTTTCAGGAACACAAGATTCTCAGGAAAGTCTTACTTTGCAAATAACTCTGAGATACGTTGGGATTTTGGAAGGGTAAAAAATAATATCATTCCTACTAACATGGGTATTTTAATTGGTTATGATGTAGGACGAGTTTGGAATGATAACGAAAACTCTGACAAATGGCATCAGGCTGCAGGTGTAGGTTTCTGGCTAAGCGTTGTTGAAATGTTCTCAGCAAGATTAAATTACTTCTATGGTTCTGATGGCGGAAGAATTTCTGCAGGAATCGGAATGAACTTTTAAGAAAAATTTTTGCTTTAAATAAATAATCCTCAGAAAATTTCTGAGGATTTCATTTTATAAAGAATTGTAATCATGTTTTTTCCTGACTTAAAAAGAAAATTTATATACATTTCCACCAATCGTTTTATCCTTTTCATCAGCAATTAATAAAGTTTTATCATCAAGAAAAACAACGGCTTCTTTTTGTGAATTGTGATTCAATGGTATCTTCTGAATTTTCGTTGTACTAAAATCATTTTGAGTAAATCCAGTCAGTACATGAATATTTTTATGGCTCAGTAGTACAATCTGATCTTGCTTACTGTTAATGGATGCAGAAGTAATTGCAGCATCGGTATATTTTCCATTCAGCTTTAACCGCCCTATCAGTTTCGCTTCAAAGTCCCCTTCCTGATTAGGAATCTGAAAAACGAGAAAAGTGCCATCAAAACCTTTACTTCTATTCTTAGTAAAGAGATAAAAGTTTCCATTCATTTCTACAAAAGCTTCACAATCATACAGCCAGTTTGATTTCTTTGGTGGAAACTCTGTCTGTCCTTCATAATGGAAACGGGTAGTCTGGATTACTTTCGTTGTTTTTTGAGAAGCATCTTTTAAATCAATTTTCAGAATACCAAGATTTTGTCTACTATTATCATTGTTCCCAAAATCACCAATATAGATATTTCCTTTGTTGTCCTTAGTAATTTCTTCCCAGTCATTATTTTCAGCATTTTCAACAAGAACATCAGTAACCATTTTTCCCTGTCTGTCTAAACCATAAACGACATTCTTATTTCCCTGGTCTTCTATTGCCCAAATGGTCTTTTGATCCTGAGATAAGGTAATTCCTGAAACCTCCTTTAGCTTTTTAGGTAATGAAAACTCTACCTTTAAAGTATCTTCTTTAGCCAGTTCAGTTGGAGTTTTAGGATTACATCCCACTAATAATAGGGCTGTTACTGCACAAAAAATATACATTCTCATCAATTTTTATTTAACATTTTAACTTCGTCCCACAAAAGATCCATTTCTTCAAGGGACATATCTTGTAACTTCAAATTTCTTTCCAAAGCGATATTTTCCATTTTTTGAAATCTGGAAATAAACTTTAAATTGGTTCTTTCTAAAGCAGAATCAGGATTGATTCCGGAAATCCTGGCATAATTGATCAGTGAAAAAAATACATCTCCCAACTCCTGTTCTTTTTTAAGCAAATCAGTCTCAGCATGAAATTCCGCCAATTCTTCATCTACCTTCTTCCAGGCATCTTCAGCATTATGAAATTCAAAGCCAATTCCTTTCACTTTATCCTGAACCCTGTAAGCTTTTACCATACTTGGTAAACTTTTCGGAACACCGCCCAAAATGGATTTATTCCCCTCTTTTAATTTTAGTTTTTCCCAATTCTGTTTTACCTCTTCTTCATCTTTTACTTCAACATCTCCATAGATATGTGGATGGCGGAAAATAAGCTTTTCGTTTAGAGAATTAATAACATCTGCCATATCAAAGCTTTCTTTTTCAGAACCTATTTTAGCATAAAAAACCAGATGAAGCAATACATCACCCAATTCTTTTTTTATTTCCTGTAAATCTTCCTGCAAAATTGCATCCGAAAGTTCATAAGTTTCTTCAAGAGTAAGATGGCGAAGAGATTGTAAAGTCTGTTTCTGATCCCATGGGCACTTTTCACGTAGATCATCCATTATATCTAATAATCTTCCGAAGGCTTCCAGTTTTTCTTGTTTAGTATTCATAGGTAGTTGAGAATTCGAACTTATACAAATGTAAGGGTTATTTGATTCTAGTACAAAAGTTAGAAGTTAGAAGTTAGAAATTAGAAGTTAGAAGTTAGAAGTTAGAAGTTAGAAGTTAGAAGTTAGAAGTTAGAAGTTAGAAGTTAGAAGCAAAATTACAGATTACTGAGTATGCAGAGTCTTTTCTCTTTATTCTTTATCCTCTCTTCCCTTCTAATCATCAATAATTGTGCAAAAAAAAGCCTTGTCAGGAAAACTCTCAACAAGGCTTGATTTTATATTCGAATAAATGAATTATCCCATTTTTCTGTGTGTGCTTTTTGGAGCTGCTTTTGCTCCCGTTGAAGCTTTTACTTTAGGAGCAACTGGTTTATCAGCCTTTGGAGCTGCTTTTTTAGGAGCCTCCTTATCTGTTAAACTTACTTCTTCGTTTGGATTTGCAGGATCTAAAGTTTCAGCTTCAGCTTTCACAAAACTTTCAGGAGTAATATATCCTGCCTTGTGTAAAATGTTATACCATTGAGCTAATTTCTTGATATCAGAAGCATATACTCTCTCCGTATCATAATTAGGAAGAGATGTTCCCATAAAGTCTTTCAACTCATCATCAGTAGATTTGTGAGAAATAGTTTCCTTATAGTCATGGTTTTTAGCAATATTTTCAAAAACTTCGAACAAAGGAACCTCTTTATCAAAAGTAAACATAGCAATATTATCCAGCAAACTTACCTGACTAGAGTTTCCGATACTTACTTTTTTCTTTGTAGTTACATCTTCAATAATAAATCCGTTTCTTAACTGAGAAACTAATTTGAAAAGACCTGGTTTTCCAGAAATTGAAATTATTTTTTCTAACAACATAATTTTATTTTTTTTAATTTTAGTAATTGATGCAAGATCTATTACTGCCTATTATTTTTCTTATTTAATTATTTACACTACTATTTCGGAAATCTCATTTTGTAATTAATGCTTACATCACCCTGAGATATCTTTGTTAATTTACCTTTCACCAATTTCTTTTTTAAAGCACTTAAGTGATCCGTAAACAGCGTCCCTTCAATGTGATCATATTCATGTTGAATTACGCGGGCTCTAATATCGGAAAAAGTTTCTGTATGCTTCAAAAAATTTTCATCATAATACTCGATAAGAATCGTACTCTTTCTCTTAACATCCTCTCTTACATCAGGAATAGAAAGACATCCTTCATTAAATTTCCATTCTTCTCCGGATTCTTCAAGAATTTT
This sequence comes from Chryseobacterium sp. FW101-FHT12H09, assembly GCF_058790395.1. NCBI lineage: Bacteria > Pseudomonadati > Bacteroidota > Flavobacteriia > Flavobacteriales > Weeksellaceae > Chryseobacterium > Chryseobacterium sp. FW101-FHT12H09. The sequence goes on from NZ_JBYTCP010000005.1 coordinate 324,549, forward strand.
AGCATTGATGAAAACCTTTTTGAAATCCCTTAATTCATCCTGAATATCTTCATAATCTTCATCTTCTGCCAAAGGAGTTACATCTATTACAAACAAGCGAATATCAAGACCAATCTGCGGAGCAGCAAGGCCAATTCCGTTTGCACTATTCATAGTATCGAACATATTATCTATAAGTTCTTGTAAATCGGGATAATTTTTGTCTATATCTTTGCCTATTTTTCTTAAAATAGGATCCCCAAAGGCTCTTATTGGTAGAATCATCTTGTTCTTTGTTCTAAAAAATTTTGCAATATAATAGTTGCACTTATCTTATCTATCAAACCTTTTTCCTGTTTCTTTTTTTTACTTTTCCCACTTTGAGAAATAAAAAATGATGCCATTTTGGAAGTAAACCTCTCATCAAAACGGAAAACGGAAATGGTTGGAAATTCTTTTTTAAATTCTTCTATGAATTTTAAAATATCAGTCTCCACTTCGGAAATATTTCCTTTTAAATCTACAGGAAGTCCGATTACTACGTCATCTACTCTATTTTCACTGAAATATTTTTTCAGAAAAACCAGTAAAAGTTTTGTTTCAACGGTCTCAAGGCCGCTTGCTATAATCTGCATATCATCCGTCGCAGCAAGGCCACAACGAGCCTTTCCATAGTCTATTGCAAGGATTTGTCCCATAGGTTTGCAAATTTAGTAAATTTTAATGATTTTATTCATAACGTAGTTTTTTTTATAAATGATGTTTCATTCCACATTTTTTTTTATAATTTTAATCTTCCAAAAAACAAAATTATGAAGAAACTCATTCTTGTGAGACATGCGAAGAGCGACTGGCCAGAAGAGACAGAAGACTTTGACAGACCTTTAGCCGACAAAGGTTTAGAAGATGCTATGAACATGTCCAGATTCTTAAAAACCAATAGTATTGCGATTGACTATTTAGTATCAAGCCCGGCAGTGCGTGCATTGAATACGTGTAAAATTTTCAATCAAACCTATCAGTTGAATTTCATGACGGATGAAAAGCTTTATAATCCTTCAGAAAAAAATTTTGAATCTGTTATTTATGACTTGGATGATAACCATAGCTCTGTAGCTTTTTTTTCCCATAATAATGGAATTTCCAATTTTGCCAATTCAATATCTGAAAATATTTTTCATTTCCCGACCTGTGGTGTTGCCGGTTTTGAGATAGACTGCGATTCGTGGTCTGAATTTGATGGAGCTAATAAAAAGCTTTTATTCTTTTACGAACCTGGTAAAATTAAAATTTAAAATTTCTACTACTCCCTTCATATCAAAAGAAGCAAAAGGTTAAGAGATAAACAAGTAAAACATGATTTACATTTAATCCAGAATAACTCCATTAAAATTCTCATTTATTTTAATGGGGAAAATATCATGTAATCTCTTTTGTCATTTCATTTAGAATAAAATATTTTTGTATTATATATAATTATTCTAAATAAAAATAACAATGAAGAAACAGTTTTACTTTCTATTCTTTTTCCTTGTATTATCAGGAAACAAAGCTTATTCGCAAATTACCGCCTCACAATTGATCGGAAATTTAGAAACTCCAAATCCAATGGTGATAGATGGTAGTGAAATGTATATAGGAGTTTACTATCAGGATAAAGTTATTAAGGTTAATATTGATGATCCTAGTATTCCACCGGTTGATGTTGTTACAGGAGTAAACAGACCTTATGGCTTAGCTTTAAAAGACAATATTTTATATATTTCAGAATTTGGAGGAAACAGAATTTCCAAAGTCAATCTTAATAACGTCAATCCTGCTCCTGAAGTTGTTCTAACCAATATAAACAGTCCATTAGGACTTGAATTTGTTGGAAATGACTTATATATGGCTCTTGAAGGTGACAATAAGATCGCTAAAATAGATATTACCCAATCTAGTCCGCAATTAATAGATATTACTTCAGCATCGTCACCATTCGATATCGAAATTATTGACAGCGAAATTTTCTTTACAGAGAGGTTTGCGGGAACTGTATCCAAATTCAAACTTAACAATTCTACTTCTCCAACTGTAATAGCACAAGGATTAAGCTATCCATCGGGATTAATATCTTATGGAAACGAACTGTTTATTTCTGAAGCTGGAGCTTCAAAAATTTCAAAATTGAATTTCACTATGGCTAACCCGGTAATTTCCGATGGCATTATTTCCACCGAATTCAATTATCCATCCGGATTAGCTGTAAAAAATAATACAATATACATTACTGATTTTTTTGCCGGATCATTACTAAAAGCAAATTTAGGTGCTTTGTCAGTCTCAGAACAGCAGCTCAAAAGCAAAGCGCTTATTTATCCTAATCCTGCAAAAGATATTCTAAGTGTTCTAAATACATCCTCAAAAGAATATAAAATCTTTGATATGGTAGGGAAACTTATTCTTTCAGGAAAAATTGAAAGAGGCTCTATTAATGTTGGCCACCTTACAAAAGGTGCATACATCATTCAGATCGGAGATCTCATCAAGAAATTTATTAAAGAATAATTGAGGTCATATTAAAAGAAAAAAGCTCTGACGTTTGTTAGAGCTTTTATTTTATTGACTTTATAGGGTATCGTAAGATATTATATTACTTTCTTCTCAAATCCAGGTCATCAAAATCAAAACTAAAGTCTGTAACATCAGAAATAGGTTTGAGTTTTGCAGACTCAGCTTTTCCATTTTCATTATAATCAAATATAATATATGCATCTGCATCATAACTTCTGTCATCCCATTTGATAATAAAACTGTTGTTTGAATAAGGTAATAATTCCCCTTTCAACCTCGGTGAGTTTTTACATGAAATCCTGTAGGTGCTTCCTTGTTGAACAATTTCCACATCACCAAACCAAATATCACTATACTTTCCTACAAATTGTTCTGCTTTAGGTTGTAGATTTTTATCTTTTTTAAAAGCATCGGATTTTGCAAAAGCTTCTTTCTTTTGTTTTTCATATTCAGCATTTACCTTTGCCATCCTGTCTCCATATGTTTTCAGCCAGTTTCTATCCGCTACTCCAAGATAAGAATCCTTCAGAGTATTTGTAATCGTATTAAATGCAGCTCCCGACTGTTGGTTTGTTAAAACTACAATTCCCAATTTCAGATCAGGAATTAAAGTAAACTGAGTTACTGTCCCTATTAATCCTCCAGTATGCTGAATTTGTTTATGTCCTTTTACATCACTTAAAAACCAACCCATTCCATATCCGTAGAAACTTGTATCATATGGATTTTTCATTGCTACACCGCTAGGAATCTGTAAGCTCCATAACTGCTGAATCTGTTTATCTGTAACCAATTTCTTTCCGTCTTTTGTGGTAAAATTGTTTAAAAGAAATTCTGCCCAAGTGGTCATATCTTTGATATTACTTAAAATTCCTCCAGCTGCATTTCCGGTTTCATTCCAGTCATGAGGAACAGCAATTACTTTTCCATCTGCAGGAGCATGGGCATCAATCTTATTTGCAACAGCTTTAGCTCTGCTGTAACTTCCAAAACTTGAAGTCATCCCAACAGGTTTCATAATTCTTTGCTCAATAAATTCCGCCCAGCTTAATCCTGAAACTCTATGAATAATCTCTCCGGCAACAATAAACATGATATTATTATAATCTAAAGTTGTTCTGAAAGGATTTTCAGGCTTCAGATATCTGACATTATGTACAATATCATTTACAGTAAGGCTTCCTCCTTCGGGAAAGAACATTAAATCTCCCTGCCCTAACCCTAATCCTGCCCTGTGAGTTACAAGATCTTTTATCGTAACATTTTGTGAAACGTAAGGATCATACATTTGAAATTCCGGAAGATATTTTGAAACTTTATCATCCCAGTTCAGTTTTCCTTCATCTGCTAAAATAGCAAGAGCAGTACAGGTAAAACCTTTTGAATTAGAAGCAATCCCCACCAGAGTACTGTCATCCATCGGTTCTTTTGAAGTTAGAGAACGTACCCCAAAACCTTTTGAGTAAATAAGTTTACCATCTTTAATAACACCAACAGACATTCCCGGAACATCAAAAGTTTTTAAGGTATTTTGAACTAGTTCATCCAGTTTTTTTTCTTCAACCTGAGCATTGAATAAGCCAACCGCTAAAAGAAAAATGAAAAAAGAAATTTTCTGTTTCATTATTTTTAAATTTTCTCAAAGTTAATCAATTCGAGTTTTATTAAGTAAATTTGAACTTTATTTTAAGTGTGAAAAAATGATTTCAGAAAAAATACTGTCCTTCTTTTTATTATTAAGTCTTAATTTATATTTCTCGCAACAGGTCACCATCAAAGATGACAAGGTTCTGGTGGATGGAAAGCAGATTTTAAAAGCAGAAAAAATTGATATTACTCAATACTCATTTTTTACAATGAAAGATGATGAAGAAATTCTCCTTTACCGATATATGGATAATGAGACTCCAAAATATGTAAGTGATGATTATTTTATATTAAACTTTCTGACCGAAAAAGTAAAAGTAGAAACAACTGATATTGCAAAAATTGCCAACTTTATGAATTCCAAAAAAGGAATGGAAAAGCTTATCAAATGGCTATTGAAAGAAAGAGTAATCAATCATGAAGGAGAATTAAATCCTGAACGTATTGCTATATTTAAAGAAAAGTACGACGAAAATATTACTGAAAGAACACTAAGATAATGACTAAAGTCCTGCTCCTTTCCGATTCCCATTCCTATATTGACGATCGAATCTTAGAATATGCCAGTCAGGCTGACGAAATTTGGCACTGTGGTGATTTTGGAAGCTTTGAAATTATAGAACAGCTCGAAAAAATCAAACCTTTAAAAGGTGTTTACGGAAATATTGACAACGCCAAAATCCGTTCTGAATTTCCAGAAGTGAATCGTTTTTTCTGTGAGAATCTGGAAGTTTTGATGATTCATATTGGAGGTTATCCGGGAAGATACACACCATTAGCTAAGAAGGAAATTAGTGAAAAGGCTCCCAAACTATTTATTTCAGGCCATTCACATATTTTAAAAGCAATGTTCGACGCGAAGAATAATTTACTTCATCTTAATCCCGGCGCATGTGGAAAACAAGGCTGGCATAAAGTAAGAACAATGATGCGCTTTGTAGTGGAAGGTGAGGAAGTAAAAGACTTAGAGGTAATTGAATTAGGTCCAAAATAGATTGAATATGAACATTGGTGATCAGGTTTCTGTAGTAGATGAAAATTTAAGCGGCGTAATAACTTCCGTGAAAGGTAATATTGTTGTTTTGAAAGATGAATATGGATTTACCCATCAATATCCTAAAGAAAAGCTGGTTCCGAAAAATCCTTCTTTATATGAAAACATTAAGGTCGAAAAAAAAGCAGAACCCAAAAAGATAATCTCAAAAAAACACCAAAAAGAAGCTCTAATTTTAGACTTACATTTTCACAATCTGGTTAAAAACCCAAATGATTATGATAGTTTCGAAAGGCTTTTTATTCAAAAGGAAAAGCTATTAAGTGTTTTAGCATTCTGTAGAAAGAATCATCTTAAAAGGTTGGAAATTGTTCATGGAATTGGTGATGGAGTCCTCCAGAGAATGGTTTTAGACGTTTTAGAAAGTCAGACTCACCTGGATTTTTACAATAAGGAAATACTTCATCATCAATCAGGTGCCGTAATGGTAGAATTTCACTAAATTTGCATCAATTGAACTATGAACGTACTTAATTTACTTTTCACAAAAGACGGATTAATCTACCAAATTGCCAAAAACAAGAGCATTTTGGAGGAAAAATCCTATTTCGTTACTGAAGAATCTCCTAAGGATTTTATCGCTGAAAAACTGGATGAAGTTTTAATTAAACAAAGATTCGATGAAATTTCTGTTATTTCAGCTTTTAATCATTTTACATTGATGCCTGAAGGTTTTTCAGAGCATGAGGCGGGATATGACCTGATCTCTTTTAACGCTCCCGTTGATAAGGAGAATGAAGAGCTTATGCTTTCTTTAAATAAAAAGTTCAGGATCCAGTTCTATTATACTTTTCCAAAAGTTTTTTACAAGAAAATAAAAGAGTTGGCAATTCCTGTTCACTTTAATTTTTCGGGAGAAAAGTTTTTAAACTCGATCAATAATAAAAATAATAAAGAAATTCACATTAATCTTTATCATAATCAATGTGAGTTTTTTGCAATCGACAATAAAAAACTCATCTTATACAATAACCTGGATGTAAATTCAGAGGTTGACTTTCTTTACTTCGTTATGTTTACTTTAAGTAAAATAGGCTTTGGAATAAATGAAACTAATTTCTATGCATACGGAGAAACTACGGAAAACGAAACCTTCATTTCTGAACTGCAAAAGTTCGTAAAGAATTTGAAAATTGTATTTGATAATGTTCCTAATAAGAATTTCATACTTAACTAGGTTATAGGCAGCAAATAATACCTGCTACCCATTACCTACAATCTAACTACTAAACAACATGTACAGAATAATCTCAGGCCGTTGGAAAGCCAAAAAAATAGCCGCTCCTAAAAATTTCGATGTAAGGCCAACTACAGACTTTGCAAAGGAAGCTCTATTCAGTATTTTGGAAAACAAATACGATATGCAGTCGATCTCTGTACTTGATCTCTTTGCTGGCATCGGTTCTATTTCATTAGAATTTGCCTCAAGAGGCTGCCAGGATGTAACTTCTGTAGAACTGAACCCAAAACACACAAGCTTCATTAATTCGACAGCTTCTGAGTTAGATATGTCTTCACAGATTAATGTACAGAGAGGCGATGTTACCGATTGGCTAAAGAAGTTCAGGAATAAAAAATCATTTGAGATCGCTTTTGCTGATGCTCCTTTTGAAACTGAAGAAAAGAAATACCATGAAATTATTTCTCTGGTATTACACAATAAGTACCTGAAAGAAAACGGAGTTTTAATTATAGAACACCAAAGCCGTTTTAAATTCGATCATCCCAACCTGATAGACACACGAAAGTATGGAAATGTAAGTTTCAGCTTTTTTGAACCAAATAAAATAGATGCTAGTAGCCAGGAAATTTAATTTCTGGCTATTTTTTTTGATATTGATATTGCATCTTCACCCCATTTTGTAATTTCATTTAAAACAGGTAATAAGGTTTTTCCAAAATCTGTTAGGGAATATTCTACGACCAACGGTGGTTTAGCAGTAAAAACCTTCCTACTGATAATTCCATCTTCTTCTAATTGCTTTAACTGAAGACTCAACGTTCGCTCTGTAATCGTTGGAATATCTTTTCTGATCTCATTATATCTTTTTGTTCCCTCAATGAGGTGATATAAAATTACAGCTTTCCATTTGCCACCTATAAATTTCATCGTTACGCTTGTACAGCATGGGTATGTTTTATTATCTATTGTATACATTTTAATACTATCATTTTTGACCGTTATTGCAAAGATAATAAACTTACATTAGTTTTGCAACTATAAAAAATATAGTATAAAAATTATGAACTTTTTAAACAAAATGAAAACAAGATATACTGTAAAAAAGTATAATCCACAAGGTAAAGTAAGTAGTGAACAAATACTTCAGTTGAAAGAAATTCTTAACCTGAGTCCATCGTCTATTAATAGCCAACCATGGAATTTTGTCTTTATAAATGACAATCAGGTCAAAAAAGAATTAGCAGAAGTATCTTACTTTAACAAAGAAAAGATATTGGATAGCAGTCATCTAATTGCTTTTCAGGTTTTGAAAAATGTTGAAGATTTTGAAAAACAGATAGAAGAAAATCTACCAGAGGGCTCTATAAATTATTACAGAACTATGGTAAAACCTAAAGGCGAAATAGAAATAAAATCATGGCTGGCACATCAGGTATATCTTTCTTTAGGAATTTTGCTTTCCGCTTGCGCAGACATGGGAATAGATTCAACGCCAATGGAAGGAATTGAAACGGATAAATATGATGATATTCTAAAAAATGATTCTTACGAAACCCTCTTTGCTGTTGCAATTGGTGAAAGATCAGAAGACGATACCAATCATCCAATGGTAACCACAAAGAAAAGATTGAAATCCGAAACGGTAATTTTCGAGGTATAAAGAAAAAATTTGTTTCGCAACTAATGATATGGGTTGAGAATCTTCAATTTGAAAATCCCTTCAATAGAAGGTCGATCAAAAAAATAAAAAGACCGTTTTCAAGAGTTTTGATGCGGTCTCTTTTTATAACAGACATGAATCAATCAATGTAATATTCTAAGTTTTCTTTAGCCAGAATCTGTATCGGTGAATGGTAAACTCTGTTAAGTTTCTTTCCATATATTAAATGTTCAAACATTAATTTAATGCTTTTATATCCTTGTTGAAAAGGTTCCTGACAGATTAAAAAGGTAAAAATACCCTTATTCATATATTCTTTATTTTCTTCTGTCATATCATATCCTACAACCATATCCAGCTTTATCTGGTGCATATCAAAATACTTCCCGGCCTTTGTAAGTGCATTAGATGGAAAAAACATCCCACCAATATCATCATACATTTTAAGGCTTTCTTCCAACAATTGATAAAAAACCTGGCTATTTTTATTGGGAACCCTCAGCTTATCGATCTTAAAATAGGAAGGATGGTCTGCGAAAAAACTTATAAAACCTTTTACACGCTGATCTAAACCATAATAATTTTCAAAATCTTCCAATACTTCTACTACTATAATCCTTGGTTTTCTGGTATTTTGAGAAATATGGAAAAGCTTCGCTGCAAGACGGCCGCTTCCAAAAGAGTCTTGCCCTACAAAAGATATATTATTAAGTCCAGTAAGTGGCACATTCATAAAAACGTATGGTATATTCAGCGCTTCCAACTGTGATTTTCTGTCGAGAGTCTCTCTTGTAAAATGAGGAGCAATGATAATTCCATCCAGGTTTTTATCTTTTAAAATTTCATCCAGTGCTTTCTTGTATGTTTCGACATCAAATTCGTCAAAATACGAAATATTAACCTTCATCCCATAACTGGAAACTTCTTCTATAGCTTTCAGTACACCCTCTTTAGGATATTGCCAAAAGGGGCTTTCCGCATTAAAAAGCGGCATTAAAACGGCAATCTGATATACTTTATTAAGTACCAGATTCCGGGCAATAACATTGGGGGTAAATCCGCCAACCTGTTCGATGATCTCAAGAACTTTTTTTTCCGCATCTTTTGAGACTCCGCCTCTTTTATGCAGTATTCTGTCAACCGTTCCAGGAGAAACGCCAGCCAGCCGGGCTATATCTTTAATTGTCAAATTACCTGTTTTTTAGATGAATATAAGGATAACAAATATAAAAAAATACCTCCATTTTTTATTACACCAAAAAACGTTGGATAATCCACCTTAAACACATAAAAATAAAATTAAAAAAATAAATTATCACTAAAAATTTTGCGTATTATAAATAAATATATAAATTCGTGTTCGAACACAATCGATATTTTATCAAAAACAAAACGTATTTATTGATAAAACAATAATAAAAATATTTATTAGCACAGATGAAAATTAATCCCGTTATCCTTTTTAAAAAAGCCTATGGAAAGTTTTGTATTCCGGCGATCAATATATCCAGTCCCGAACAGATTCATGGGCTGTTCAGCACAGCTCAAAAATTGAATGCCCCCTTTATTATACAAACCACACCCGCTGCAAGAGAATACATGAATCCCATAATGCTGGTCAACTGTATCAAGTCTGCAACAAAAATATATCCGAATGTTGTTTTTGCCATGCATCTTGATCATGGCAATGAGCCTCATATCAATAATGCCATTGATTCCGGTGAGTATACTTCTGTAATGATTGATGCATCCCATGATCCTTTGGAAAAGAATATTGAAAGAACGAAATTAGTGGTAGACCAGGCTCATCAAAAAAACATTGCAGTAGAAGCGGAACTTGGTGTACTAAGCGGTATTGAAGATCATCTCAATATAGAGGAAGAAAATGCATTGTACACTAATCCTGCCGATGTAGAGTATTTTGTAAAGAAAACCCATTGCGACAGTCTTGCCGTAGCCATTGGCACAAGTCATGGTGCTTATAAATTTTCAGGAGGAAAAGGCCTGCGTCTCGATTTACTGGAAGACATCCAAAAAAGGGTCCCTAATTTCCCGATTGTTTTACATGGGGCTTCCTCTATAGATATTGAAGAGATAAAACGGATTAATATCGCTGGAGGAAACATCAAAGAAGACGCAAAAGGTATTACCGAGGACGAAATAAGAAAAGCCATCAGCTATGGAGTCTGTAAACTGAATATTGCTACAGATCTGAGGATTCTCTGGATAAGGATCTTCAGAGAATATTTTCAAGATTCTCCCGAACATCTTGATCCTCTTAAGGCCGGTCGACAGTATATGGAAGAACTGGAGGTTCTTTTGACTAAAAAATTTGAGATTTTAGGTAACATCAATAAATCAGCATTATATAAATAACACTATGATACAATTAGGAATAGCCCCTATTGGCTGGACCAATGATGATATGCCCGAATTAGGAGGGAATATCACTTTTGAACAATGCATTAGCGAAATGGCATTGGCCGGATATCAAGGTTGTGAAATCGGAAACAAATATCCGAAAGATCCCAATGTTTTAAAAAAATATCTGGATATAAGAGGTCTTACAATCTGTAATAAGTGGTTCAGCTATGAGCTTACTACAAAACCTTATGAACAGGTAAAACAGGATTTTATTAAACAGCTCAATTTTCTTAAGCATTTTAATACAAAAGTAGTGGGTGGTGCAGAGTGTGGAAACACAATTCATGGAGAATTTAATACCCCTATTACACAGCGTAAAAAAGTGTCCAATGAAGATTGGAAAAAACTGACTGAAGGATTAACTGAGCTTGGAAAAATTGCGCTGAATGATTTTGGAATTCAGCTTTCTTACCATCATCATATGGGCACCATGGTGCAAACCCAAGAGGAGGTAGAACGTTTGTTCAATGAGACTGATGAAAAATATGTAAAACTTAATTATGACTGTGGACATTTTGATTTTGCCAACGAAAATCCTGCAGAAGCATTAACAAAATTCATAGGACGTACAGCGCATATTCACTTTAAGGATGTAAGAAAAGATGTAAAGGACAACATGTATAAAGACAATAATAGTTTTTTAAAATCTGTAAAGCTAGGGATATATACAGTACCAGGAGATGGTGATCTTGATATGCAGGCTCTATCAAAAATTATCCACAGTAGTGACTACAAAGGGTGGATTGTTGTGGAAGCAGAACAAGATCCAGGCAAAGCAAATCCGTTTGAATATGCAAAAAAAGGATATCAATTTATAACGGAAACCTTAAAGTTTTAAAGTAAAAAAAGTAGAAGATAGAAGATGAAAAAACTGAATATCGGAATTGTAGGATTGGGAAGACTAGGTAAAGAATATGCTAAAAACATCACTTACCTTGTGCCCAATGCCAATCTTGTAGCGGCATGCAGTATCAGAAAGGAGGAATTAGATTATGTAAAAGACAGATACAATGTCCCGAATTTATATGCTTCTTATGAGCAAATGCTTGAACAACAAGAGGAAATGGATGCTGTAGTTATTGTTACATCTACAGATCAGCATGCCGATGCCATTATTAAAGCAGTACAAGCCGGTTATCATGTTTTTTGTGAAAAACCTCTCGCTCTTAACATCGAAGACTGCATTCGTGTGGAAAAAGCAGTTGCCAAACACCCGGACAGAATTACCATGTTAGGATTTGTCCGAAGATTCGATGTAAGCTATGCAGACGCTAAGGCTAAAATCAATGAAGGATTGGTAGGCACACCCTACCTTATACATTCTCAAACAATAGATAAAGACACTTTTGCTCCATTTCAAATTGAATTCTGTACAACTGGAGGTGGCATTTTTCATGATTATAATGTTCATGATATTGATCTTGCCCATTGGTTCTTAGGCTCCAGAATCCAAAAAGTATGGGCATTAGGTGGTGCCTACAGATTCCCTGAATTCGCACTAGCAGGAGATGCTGATAATACCAGTTCTATGTGCGAATTAGAAAATGGAACAATGGCAGTATTAACAGCTTCCAGAACATCTTCCTTCGGTCATAATACCTGTACAGAGATCTTCGCCACAGAAGGAAACCTAAAAATAGGTGATCCACCAGCAAAAAACATGCTTCAGATATCCGATAAACACGGTATCAGAAGAGAAGGAATGGAAACTTTTTTCGACAGGTTTCAAACTGCTTTTCTAATACAGATCCAAGCTTTTGTAAACCATGTACTGGAAAACAAACAACCTGAACTTACTATGAATAATGCAACCAATGCCACTTTGGTAGCTACAGCATTAACCAAATCATTCAAAGAAAAAAAGCCGGTAATCATATCCGACCTACTTTCTTAAGATTCTTAATTATCAAAAAAACATGCAAATGAACCTTATCAGAAAACCTACAGATCAGAAAATTTATCAAAACATATCTGCTAAAAATGCAGACTGGAATTGGTTAAATTTTGGAGCTCGCCTCATGGAGCTGAACGAAACATGGACTTATGATACCGGTGAAAATGAAATGGTCATTGTATTATTATCCGGTAATTATATCGTAGAAAGCAACAGAGGAAGCTGGGAAATAAAAAACGGGCGTAAAGATGTGTTCAGAGGTGTTGCACATACGCTGTATCTTCCCCGCAAAACAACATTCATTCTTATATCAACTTCCGATAAGTTGGATATTGCCTACAGTTGGTGCAGAGCCGATGATGATTTTGAACCCCAACTGGTAACCCCGGAAGAAACACCTACTGTGATTTTTGGTGGAGACAATGCTACCCGTCAGTTTAACGATTTAATTCCTCCGGGATTCAAATGTTCGCGACTGGTATGCAGAGAGGTTTACACTCCTTCAGGAAATTGGAGCTCTTTTCCGGCTCACAAGCACGATGAAAGAATTCTAGATGATAGCGGACAGTTACGGGAGGCACAACTGGAAGAGATCTACTTTTACAAATTCCAAAAGCCAGAAGCGTATGCTATCCAGCAGGTTTATACAAAAAATGACGCAGATCCTATAGATGAAATCCTACGGACAAGAAATAATGATGCCGTATTGATTCCTAAAGGCTACCATCCTGTTGCAGCAGAACACGGCTACCACTGTTATTATTTAAACTTCTTGGCAGGAACCGATCAATCTCTGGCCAACACTACAGATAGTGACCTCGAATGGATTTTCGATTCATGGAAGGGAAAAGATTCCCGCCTTCCATTAGTAACCTCAGCAATGAACAATCAACAGAACGATTAATACAAAGTTAAAATGAAATTTGATTTACTAACATTCGGAAGAGCAAGTATAGATTTATATTCCAAAAATATCGGTGCTGAATTTAATGATATCAAAGAATTGACCACTGCCATTGGCGGATCACCCGTCAATATTTCTATAGGAGCACAAAGACTTGGTCTTAAAACAAGTATAGTAACAGGTGTAGGAAATGATCCTATAGGCGGTTTTATCATTAATACATTGAAATTGGAAAATGTAGATACCTCTTATATAAATACTATCGAAGGGACAACGAGTACGGCTGTAGTATGCGGTATTGTACCTCCTGATAAATTCCCGCTTGTATTTTACCGGGATAAAGCCCCTGACAATTATATGACCATCGACATGGTAAATACCATAGACTTTGATCAATATAAATCATTTTTAATGACTGGTACAGCACTTTCCATAGAACCTACCCGAAGCGCTGCGATCTATGCAACAGAAAAAGCAAAAGCAAAAGGTATCACTATTTTTCTGGATATCGATTTCAGGGCCAGTTTATGGCATGATGTACGTGCATTTGGAGTCACTTTACGTCAGTATTTACCCTTATGTGATATTGTAATGGGAACAGAAGAAGAGCTTTTAGCAATGGGACTTACGGATTCTAACCAAGTGAAAATAACCGACAGTGCCATCTCCTCTCCTACTATCGAAGGCGATATCAACACTGTGATCAGACAGGTATTACATTCTGGAATCAAACTTCTTTTAGTAAAAACAGGCCCCAAAGGCGTTACAGCATATTATCCAGATGGAAGGATAGAAACTATTCCTGGCTTTCCTGTAGAAGTTGTTAATGTACTGGGTGCAGGAGATGCATTTGCCTCCGGATTTGTATACGGATATCTTCAAGGTTGGGATACCTACCAATCTGCCCGTCTGGCAAATGCCTGTGGGGCCTGGATGGTCACCAAGCAGGGATGCAGCAACTTTGCTCCTACTTATCCGGAGATTATTCAGTTTATTGAAGATAATGGAAATTTTTAAATCGATCAAGCACCGAAATCATGGATACAAAAAGATTAACCGTGGCACAGGCCACCATAGAATTTTTAAAAAATCAATACACAAAAAGAGACGATAAAGAATTACAGTTTTTTGCAGGATGTTTTGGAATTTTTGGACATGGAAATGTAGCTGGATTAGGTGAAGCACTGAAACAGAATCATGATTTTAAATATTATCAGAGCCGCCATGAACAGGCAATGGTGCATACTGCCGCTGCCTATGCAAAAATGAAAAATAGAATGCAGACATTTGTCTGTACTACTTCTATAGGTCCGGGAGCACTTAACATGGTCACTGCAGCAGCAGGTGCCACGATCAATAGATTACCTGTACTACTGCTACCGGGAGATTTTTTTGCCACCCGCTCTGCTTCTCCTCTATTGCAGCAATTAGAAGTTAGCCAAACGCAGGATATTTCTGTCAACGATTGTTTTAAACCTATCTCAAAATACTGGGATCGTATTCAGCGTCCCGAACAACTTACTTCCTCATTACTGGAAGCGATGCGTGTCCTTACTTCTCCGGCTGAAACTGGTGCTGTTACCCTCGCTCTTCCGCATGATGTACAGACGGAAGCTTATGATTTCCCGACTCAGCTTTTTGAAAAAAGAATATGGTACATTCCCAGACCTATTCCAGATCAGCAATTATTAAAAAAAGCAGTACACCTTATAAAAAAAGCGAAAAAACCGATGTTGATCGCGGGTGGAGGAGTCATTTACTCCGAAGCAGAAGAAGAGCTGAAATCTTTTGTCGAGCAACATGGAATTCCTGTTGCAGAAACCTATGGCGGAAAGGGTTCTTTACATTACCAACATCCGCTTAATTTAGGAGCAATGGGAGGAACAGGTACTAAAGGAGCCAATGAAATCGCCAGAGAAACAGACCTAGTCATCGGTATAGGTACCCGTTATGGAGATTTTATGTCGGCCTCAAAGTCGGCTTGGCAAAACCCCGACGTTACCTTTATTAATATCAATATTGCAGAAATTGATGCCTTTAAACATAGTGCAGTTCCTTTACAGGGAGATGCCAGAGAGATCCTGAAAATACTGAAAGAAATGTTAGGGGATTATTATACTGGAAGTGATTATGTGGAAAGAATCCGAGCTTATCATTATGAGTGGGATGGGATAGTAACGAAAGCTTATTTATGTGAAAATCCTGACTATCCCGTACAGGCAGAATATATTGGTGCATTAAATGATTTTATAGACGATCAAGATGTGGTGTTATGTGCTGCAGGTTCTTTGCCAGGAGATTTACATAAATTATGGCGGACCAAGAGCTCAAAGGGATTCCATCTGGAATATGGCAACTCATGCATGGGATATGAAATTCCCGGTGGACTTGGTGCTAAAATGGCTGCTCCAGACCGGGAAATATATGTAATGTGCGGTGATGCTACCTACCTTATGATGCCATCGGATCTAGTAACAAGTCTACAGGAGGGATATAAAATCACCGTGATATTAATCAATAACAGCGGTTATGCTTCTATTGGAGGGCTTTCAAATTCTGTTGGAGGTGAAGGTTTCGGAACCTATTTCAATTATAGAAATGAAATAACAGGTCAACTGGACGGGGATCCCCTTATGACAGATTTAGCAACAAATGCTGAAAGTCTTGGAGCAATAGTTTACCGTCCTCAAAATATGGATGAATTTAAAGAAAGTCTGGTCAACGCAAAAAGCAATAATCAAACAACTGTTATCTATGCAGAAACTATTCGGGACAGAAAAATGCAGGGCTATGAATATTCATGGTGG
This sequence comes from Chryseobacterium sp. FW101-FHT12H09, assembly GCF_058790395.1. Classification (NCBI taxonomy): domain Bacteria; kingdom Pseudomonadati; phylum Bacteroidota; class Flavobacteriia; order Flavobacteriales; family Weeksellaceae; genus Chryseobacterium; species Chryseobacterium sp. FW101-FHT12H09. Next base: position 340,654 of record NZ_JBYTCP010000005.1, read on the forward strand.
GAAGTGCCTATACCCGAAATATCTGTCTTTCCTGATGTGAATGAAGCCCGAAAACAATATGAGCTTAATAAACAAAAGCAAAGACAATATATAAAACCTAATCAATATTAATTAATAATAAAACCCATATGGATCAATTAAAAAATTATATCAACGGAGAATGGAAAAGCAGTAGCAGCACCCAAAACCTTTCAGTACATAATCCGGCTACTCAGGAACTCATCGCAAAGGTACCCTATGGACCGGACACTGCAAAAGATGTCAATAAAGCAATAGAATATGCCCATCAGGCCTATTTGGAATGGAAAGATATTCCCGCTATGAAAAGAGTACAGCCGCTTTTCAAAATGAAGACCCTTTTGGAAAATCATAAAGAAGAGATTGCTAAATTGATCACCTCCGAATGTGGAAAAACCTATACCGAATCTTTAGGAGAAATCCAGCGCGCCATTGAAAATATTGAGGTAGCATGCGGTACTTATGTCATGAATCAATCTGAATTTTCAGAAAATATAGCTTCTGGTATTGATGAATTTATGATCAGACAGCCTTTAGGTGTATGCGTCTGTATTACACCATTTAATTTTCCCGGAATGATTCCCTTTTGGTTCCTTCCGTATGCTATTGCAACAGGTAATGCATTCATTTTAAAATCTTCAGAAAAGGTACCTACTACCATGCAGTATGTATTCGATCTTATTCATAACAATATTGATCTTCCAAAAGGAATTTTAAATCTGGTACATGGCGGAAAAGAATCTGTGGATGCTATGCTTCAACATCCTGATGTAAAAGCCGTAAGCTTTGTTGGTTCTACAAATGTAGCCAAATACATCTACTCCGAAGGTGCCAAATACGGGAAACGTGTTCAGGCGCAAGGGGGTGCTAAAAATCCTATTGTCATTATGTCTGATGCAGACATCGAGATGACAACAAAAATCATTACCGATTCGGTATATGGCTGCGCCGGTCAACGTTGTCTTGCTGCCTCCCTTGTAATCACAATTGGAGACGATAAAAATTACAAAGAAGCATTGGTAGAAGCTGCCAAATCCAGAAAAGTAGGATATGGGATGGAAGCGGGAATCGAAATGGGCCCTGTGATCTCCAAAGAAAGTAAAACCAGAATAGAAGAACTTATCCAGAAGGGACTCAGTGAAGGAGCTAATTTTCTGGTAGATGGAACTCAAAAAAAAGTCTCAGGTTATGAAAACGGCCACTTCCTTTATCCTTCGATTCTTGAAAATATTCCATTAGGAAAAGAATTTATCTCCACGGAAATTTTTGGACCTGTCATGAGTCTGCTAAATTTTAAATCCCTGGAGGATTCTATCCAATTTATCAATAGTGGACGTTATGGCAACATGGCGTGTATATTTACACAGGATGGTCTTTCAGCCCGTAAATTCCGTAATGAAGCTATGGCCGGGAATATTGGAATCAACGTTGGGGTTGCTGCTCCTGTTGCTCAATTCCCATTCTCAGGATGGAAAGATTCTTTCTTCGGAGATCTTCATGCACAGGGTCGTCATGGAATAGAATTTTACACTCAGACAAAAGTTGTTATCGAACGTTGGCCAAAAAACTGGTCTAGGACTTTTTAAAATTCTTATCAATATCCTTTATGCTTATTCAGATAAACAAAAACACAAATGAAATTATAAAAAAGTGAGTACAAAAAAAATAAAGGCAGGCATTATTGGCCTCGGAAGAATTGGGCAAATACATCTTGCTGCTCTAAAAGCATTAACGAATATAGAAATAATAGCAATATCAGATCCTGTTATAGAGCATGGAAAAAAAATAGCCAAAGAACATCAGATTCCAGATTTTTATCCTGATTATCGTAACATTCTTCAACAAGAAGAAATTGATGCAGTTTGGATATGCTCCCCTACTGCTTATCATTTTATTCAGGTAAAAGAAGCTCTGGAAAACAATAAATATGTTTTCTGCGAGAAGCCTCTGGATGCAGATTTAGGTAAAATACAGTCTCTAATTGATTCCTATCCCAATATCAATAATCGTCTTATGGTAGGTTTTAACCGTCGTTTCGATCCTGATTTTGCTTCTGTCAAAAAAAGGATGAAGGACATTGGAAAACCTGTTATCATTAAAATAACAAGCCGAGATCCTTTTCCTCCTTCTACAGAATACACCAGACAATCAGGTGGTATCTACAATGACATGAGCATTCATGATTTGGATATGGCCCGTTTTATTAGCGGAAGCGAAGTTGAGCAGGTTATTGCTATAGGCTCAAAAAACTACACCGAAGATATAGATACAACCCTTATAACCCTGAAATTTAAAAATGGGATTATTTGCAATATAGACAACAGTAGAAAAGCTTCATATGGATATGATCAGAGGTTAGAGATATTAGGAGATGAGGGAATGATCTGTGCAGAAAATAAAAAGATCAACAACATCCAATTTTATTCTGGAAGCACTATCCAGAGCAGTGTTTTGGAACCGTTCTTTCTGGAAAGATATAAAGATTCCTATGTAGAAGAAGCAAAAGCATTTCTCTCTTGTATACAGGAACAAAAAGATTTTCCTTCTACTGCCAATGACGCTTTGAAAGCATCAATGTTAGCAAATGCATGTGAACAATCCTTGGAAAAGCACCAGTTGATTTTTCTGTAAAGAAAATAATTAATACAACAATTTAAAAAATCAAATCTTAAAATCATGTTTATTATATTAATTCCTTTTCTCTTATTTACTGGCGGAGTAGCATTTATCTCCTGGTGGTATACAAGAAAAACAAAAATGGCACATTCCTCTATCGGTTATTTTTTGGGTGGCCGGGATCTCAGCGCTATCTTAATTGTAGCTTCATTGCTACTTACAAATCTATCGACAGAACATTTAGTAGGTCTCAACGGAAGTGCCTATGCTTTTGGGATGGAAGTAATGGCCTGGGAGACCTTAGCTGCTGTAGCTTTAGTACTTATGGCTGTATATTTTCTTCCAAGATATCTAAAGATGGGCCTAGTAACCATTACAGAGTTTTTAGAACTGCGTTATGATAAACAAACCAGAATGATTTGCTCCACGTTATTCCTTCTACTCTATATCACCACCCTTCTTCCTATTGTTCTCTATACAGGGGCTATCACTATGGAAAGTATTTTCAATGTTTCTGAGAATCTGAATATTGATAAATTCACCGCTATGGTGGTAATGGTGGTTGGAATTGGGGTCATGGGATCTATATATGCTATTTTAGGAGGATTAAAAGCAGTGGCGATATCAGATCTTATCAATGGGATAGGGCTGATTATCGGAGGGTCATTAATTCCGATATTGGCTTTTTATAAAATTGGCGATGGAAATTTTCTAACCGGTGTACACACTGTTTTTGAAGCAGTTCCCGACCGTTTTAATGCAGTAGGAGAATCCACTTCCGACCTTCCGTTTCCTGTACTTTTTACAGGAATGTTTATTCCACAGATCTTCTATTGGACAATGAACCAATCTATTATCCAACGGGCACTGGCAGCTAAAAATCTGGCAGAAGGACAAAAGGGAGTATTACTGACTGCCTTTTTCAAAATTTTCGTTCCTTTTATTGTTGTGGTACCAGGTATAATAGCTTACTATTATTTTAAAAATAGTTTAAATGATCCAGATTATGCCTATCCAGAGCTTGTAAAGTCTGTATTACCCATTGGTGGTATTGGTATTTTTGCGGCGATTGTAGTAGGAGCTATATTAAGTACCTTTAACGGAGCGCTAAATAGTGCTTCCACTTTGTTCTCCATCGATATCTATAAAGGATATTTGAAGAAAGATGCTACCGAAACCCAGATCGTAAAATTCGGCAAAAAAAGTGGTACTGTCATGGCTTTAGTATCTATGGCTATTGCTCCCTTTATTAGCATGGCAGGCAAAGGACTTTATATTATTCTTCAGGAATTCAGTTCCATCTTCAATATGCCCATTTTTGCGATCATCATTGCAGGATTACTACTCCCAAAAGTGTCTGCAAAAGCAGCTAAAATAGGACTAATATCGGGTACAATACTTTATCTATTTTCAAAATTTGGATTAGAAGCAATGGAAGTAAAAATCCATTTTTTACACCGTCTGGCCGTTGCATTTTTTGTTACTATTCTTACCCTTGTTATTGCGAGTAAATATTACCCCAGAGAAAACAACTTCGTTATTAAGGATACAGGTACAGTAAACGTAGAAAACTGGAAATACCTAAAGCCTGCATCTATCTGCATCATTATTCTTACCATTATTGTTTTTATCGTTTTCAGCCCCCTAGGAATTATTCCTAATCGTTAAATTACAATCAGATTTTATTACAGTTTAAAAAATAACAACACATTTCCATTTTTGGTATTTTATATTGATGACCGCCATTAAGTTAAACTTAATGGCGGTTTATTTAGAAAAATCTATTCTCTTATTTCTTTAATTTCTAAACAGTAATCCAGAAGAATATTTTAAGATCATAATACTTTTAACTCTAAATCAATTGTCTTCCCAAAGAACTTTTTCGAAATCTTTTCAAAATTCTTGGTCAGATCCGAAAGATAGAAATGATAGTTTGGCTTGGCATTCTGGTCATTTAAAAGATTGTATTTATCTAAAATAATTTTTAAATGACTCGCTACAATGTTTGGTGAGTCAATAACACGAACACGATTTCCATAATATTGCTTTATTTCATCAATTAATAAAGGATAGTGGGTACACCCTAAAATTAAAGTTTCTATATTCTTTAATTTACTATTGCTTAAATAATTATAAATGATCGCATGTGTAATCGGATGATTCTTAAAACCTTCTTCGATCGCGGGCACTAACAAAGGAGTTGCCAATTCATCTACTTTAATCCATTTATTATGTTTTCGGATGCTTTTTTTATATAAGCCTGAATTTACCGTCGCTTTCGTAGCAATTACTCCAACATTCGTATGAATTTCGTAGGATACTTTTTCTGCTACCGGATTGATCACGTCAATAACAGGAACTTTTCCGGCTACTGCCTGCATTACTTCATTTAAAGCATTTGCTGTTGCCGTATTACAAGCTATGACTATTGCTTTACAGTTTTGCTCCAGCAAAAAATTAGTAATTTTCGTAGAATATTCTATAATTGCCTCACGAGACTTCTCACCATAAGGAAGGTGTTTTGTATCCCCAAAATAAATGAGGTCTTCATTAGGAAGCAGTCTTTTTATTTCTTTAGCCACCGTTAATCCTCCCACTCCACTATCAAAAATTCCGATAGGTTGTTTTGGTGAAAGATGTGAGTAGTCTTGTTTTTTAGTTTTCAAATGAGTTGAAATTTTATACAAAAATAGTAAATACTATGATATCTTAATTAAGATTGTTTATTGAATAATCCTTTGGATATCTTACTTTGTAACTCACCCGAAACTTCTTAGTTTCTGATGGAGAAATTTTCACATTCCAGGTCAAATATCCTTTCTCCTTGTCAACTTCCGCCTGATCACTTTGTAAGAGCTCAATTTTTACAGACTCATCTTTACTTAGCGGAAACTGATCTTTAAGTTCCATATCTATTGGATCCTTCTTATTATTTCGGATTACAATATCATAGGTATAAGTTTTTTCTTGATAAGATGAAAATAATTTGATGCTACTTTTATCATCAACAATTTCTTTTTGAATACTTATTTTTTTATCATCGCCTAAAGTAATACTTAGCTCATCGTTCGTTTGATCAGGTTTAATGTTTGTTTCCCCTATATACATATTTTCAAAGACTATTGTAGCAGGTGCTGAAATGAGATTGAATTTATTAAAGTCCTTAATCTTTGCAACTAAAAATGCATCTCTATTATATTTTGGAATTGCCGAATATTTGTAAGTAGCAGGGATTTTTATTTGTTTAAGATTAATAAGATGATCTTCATTATTACCTAAAATATCATACGGAACATCTACATCAAAACTAATATTAAATTGATTTTCAACAGAGGTAAAACCCATTGCTGTTACAACAACCTCTTCAATATTTTGCTCTTTAGCGATTGTATCACTTTTAATACCATATGCTCTTGCCACAACTTTTTCTTCATTCTTATATGAATTTAGAAACCAAGGGTTTAATACTGGAGCTATATTCTTATGGGAGGATCTTCCATTAATTAGAGACAGCTTAACCCCTTTCCAGTCTAAACCTGTATCCTGTCTTATTTTAGCTTTAAAAATCACATCTAAGGGTTCTGAAAGTTTATTTCCCCTTATTTCATAAAATGGCTGCCATGATGCATTTCTAGTCAAATAGCTTACTTCAGCTTTTACATTTACAGGAGTACTACTCGTTAACCTTACAATTAGAACACCATCTGAAGAGGCTTCTTCCATTTCAGAATTTACTTTCAAACTGCTTTTTAATCTAGCCAATTTTTTCTGAAGCACAGCATTATTTTTATTAACAGCGGCTAAAATATTGCTTATTTCAATTCTTTTATTCTTATAGAATTCTGTTAGTTGTATCAATTGTGTAACATTTGATGCATTGCTACCCACTAAAACAGTTTGGTTTTTATCCAAAAGTTCAAGAGTCTTAGTATTGGCTTCCAATTCTATATTGGATTTTGAAATGAGGTTCTCAACTATAGTAATACTGTCAGTCACTTTTTTAATCCTAGGATTTGTCTTATCCATATCATATTCAGATGTATAGTTATCTGTATACTGAGAAGAAAGGATAGACACATTCTTGTTATTAATATTGATTTGCAAAGATCTTTCTTCAATCTCATCTGAAATATTTGTAATAACAACTTCAGACGAACCAGCAGGTATGGAAAAACTGATGGAATTTTGCAATTCAGCAGAACTTCTATAGACATTCACAGCATTTACTTTCGCTTTAACAAAAATTGGTTTTTGTGCAAGACACAAAGCATTTATACATAGAAAAAATAGGAATAAATTTTTCTTCATAATTATTAGTTTTCAATAAAAGGATATTATTAATTAAAATTATACTAAAAACAGATCCGAAGCAATCCCATCTGCCATAAACCAATGCTTTTCAGGAATTTTTAGATGGCTGTTTTCAATAATTAAAATACCGTCAGCTATTTTTTGCTTTATTTCATTTTGAAACTTTTGAAGTATTTCATCCGAAAATTTAGTCTTCATATTATTCAAATCCACCCCCCAGATTGTTCTCAGCCCAATCATAATCATTTCGTTAAACTGATCTTCTTGTGAAAGGATCTCCGTTTCTTTAGCCAAAGTATTTGAATTAAGCTTTTTGATATAAATTTGATTGTTAGCAACATTCCAGCTTCTTATATCCGATCCATTATAAGAATGGGCAGATGGTCCTATTCCGAGATATTCTTTATATTTCCAATATGCTGAATTATGTCTGGAATAAAACCCCGGTTTCGCGAAATTAGAAACTTCATAGTGATCAAATCCATTATCTTTTAAAAAGTCTGACAGATAATAAAACTCTTTATTCTGCTCCTCTTCTTTGGGTTTGGATACTTTTCCTTTTAAAATCCAGTCATTTAAAGCTGTTTTTGGCTCCACTGTTAATGCGTATGAAGAAATATGAGGAACTTCAAGAGCTATTGTTTTATTGAGATTCTCTTTCCAGATCTCTAAATTAGAAGTCGGAGAGCCATAAATAAGATCAATACTTAGGTTTTCAAACCCAAAATCCTGTGCTCTTTTGATTGAACCCTCAGCTTCTGATGCATTATGAGCACGGTTCATTAACTTAAGATCTTCATCGAAAAAGCTTTGGGTACCAATTGAGAGCCGATTTACAGGCGACCTGGAAAGGTCTCTAAGAAAGTTTTTATCAAGATCATCTGGATTTGCCTCTAAAGTAACCTCTATATCCTTTGCAAAGCTATAATATTTTAGCGCCTCATCGACAATAGAATTGATTTCATCTCCCGAGAGAATGGATGGCGTACCACCTCCAAAGTAGAGAGACTGCAGTGTTTTATTCTGTAATTCATCTTTCCTTAGAAAAATCTCTTTCTTAATAGCAGAGAGTACCTCATCTTTAGATTGCAAAGATGTTGAAAAATGGAAGTTACAGTAGCTGCACTTTTGTTTGCAGAAAGGAATGTGAATATAAATCATAAAAAAAGCTCTGAAAAAATCAGAGCTCAAATTTATTTAAATTAAATTGATTAATATCTATATCCTCTATGATTAATAAAGTTATCAAAGTTATAACCTAATCCGATCATAAAGCTGTTTCCGCCATAAGTCTGGATATCAGATAATCCTAAGTTATAAGTTGCACCAATCATAAATTTATTGAATCTTACTTTTACTAATGGTGAGATACTTAACTGCTGGTTATCAAATCTATTCTGAACTGATCTATAACTAACTCCAAAAGAGAATGAATTGATATCATTAAAGAATGTAGCCATCAGGTTATAATCAATTGTTCTTGTAGAGTTGGTATTCAAGTTAATTAATGCAGATGGTGTTACATACATATTATCTGCAAAATGCCAGTCATATCCTAAGTTTAAGAAGAATTTTATTGGCGATGGCTCACGACCGTTAACGATAGATTCATCATTCGTTAAAGCGATATCATTCACAGAAACACCTGCAAAAATATTTCTGAAAGTAGCTGCTAAACCAAAGTTAGCATAAGCCATGAAAATATTACTTTCTGTACCCTGTAATAATGGGTCATAACCGTCTTCAGTATTAATTTTAGTATAATCAAAATTCATATTGTAGAAACTAACACTCGTACCAAAAGAGAATTGATCTTTTCTTTCTCCCTCACTACTAAGTGGGATAAAATATGAAGCACCCGCTGTAATACCTCCTGCCGAAATAGGACCATTACTATCTCTAAAAACTGATATCCCTGCCCCAACTCTATCAAAAATATTCGCATTAATCCCTACAGATTGTACATTAGGGGATTCGTTAAATTTTGAAAATTGTTGTTGATAATTGAGGTTGAGTTGTACATAATCTGTCTTACCGTATTGTGCTGGGTTGAACAGGAACTCACCATCCAAAAGATATTGTTGATAGTATGGTAATGTTTCTTGTGCTTTGTATGCATTTGACAAAAGAGCCAAACACACTATAGCATATAGTTTTCTCATAACAAATCTTGATTTCAATTCAACAAATATAAAAAAAATCTCAATATATTTTTAGTTTTCCAAATAATTTCTCCATTTTTTTACAGCATCCGCCATATCTTGAGGCATTGGGCTCTCAAAATACAATTCCTGTTTAGTGGTTGGATGTATAAATCCTAAGGTATGGGCATGAAGTGCATGTCTAGGAAGAATTTCGAAAACATTCTTGATAAACTGCTTGTATTTTGGTAGATTAACTCCTCGTAACGGCGTATGCCCCTCATATCTTTCATCATTGAACAAGGTATGCCCTATATGTTTGAAGTGCGCTCTGATCTGATGTGTTCTTCCGGTTTCAAGTTTACATTCTACCCAGGTCATGTATTTAAATCTCTCTAAAACTTTATAATGTGTCACAGCATGCTTCCCGTGGCTTCCATCTTCATATACCGACATCTGCATTCTATTCTTAGGATGCCTTCCTATATGACCCTTAATAGTACCTTCATCGTCCTGTACATTTCCCCAAACAAAAGCCCAATACAATCTTTTGGTCTTTCTTTCAAAAAATTGCTTAGCCAAGAAGCTTAAAGCATATTCGTTTTTAGCAATAACTAATAAGCCCGAGGTATCTTTATCTATTCTATGCACAAGCCCTACTCTATCCAGATCAGATTTTTCCCCTTTCTTAGCAAAATGAAATGCCAAAGCATTCACTAAAGTGCCATCCCAGTTTCCAAATCCTGGATGTACAACCATTCCTGGTTCTTTATCCACAACAACAAGATCGTCGTCCTCATAAATAATGTTGATTGGGATATCCTGTGGAATGATTACATTCTCTCTTGGAGGATGAGCCAGTAAAACGGAAATCTGATCACCAGGCTTCACACGATAATTTTGTTTTACAGGAGTTCCATTTACAACAACATTACCTGCTCTGCAGGTTTGTGAAATTTTATTTCTCGAGGAGTTTTGTCTGAATATTAATAAGAACTTGTCTATTCTTAGAGGCTCCTGGTTTTTGTCGACAGTGATATTAACATGCTCATACAATCCTTTATTTTCCTCATCAATATCGATATTGTTAGGATCTAATAATTCTTCATCTAAAAAATCTTCGTTATCTTCTGTCATGATTTTTATTTTTTACACAAAAGGCTTCAACATAAAAAGTTGAAGCCTATATTTTTTATAATAAATACTTGTTATTCTACTACGACTTTCTTGGCTTTTGGCTTTTGAGCAGGCTGTTGCACTGCATTATTTGCCGTTTTATTGTTACTTCCAGTATTATTTCCTGAAGAAACATTGGTAGTCGTCTTAGGTTTATTTTCCGTTGGTTTTGGTTTTGTTTCCGTAGCAGCTGGTTTTGTAGCAGAAACTTTTGGTGCTTCTACTTTTGCAGGTTCTACTTTTTTATGGACAACAGGTGTAGGAACAGGTTCATAAACCGGTTGCTGATGAACAGGAACTTCTTCATATTGTATCGGTGGAAGTGAGGTATCTACTTTCATTCGATATACAGAATTCAGTTCGTCTATTTTAGATCGTAATTCAGCTGGAGTTTTCTTACTGGCCCAAAGGTCTATTTGCATTCCCTGATCTCTTACATCTCCTGCAGCAGGATCCTGATAATAAATGATATCAGATTCATCTTTTCCACCATCTTCATGTTCTACCAATCCCACTTCAAACATACTTCTCGCGATAGCTGCTCTGGCATCTTTTACAGTGAAGCCAACAACATTGGGAATAGATATATTTCTCATTGGCCCAGAACCTACCACTACATCGATTGTTGAAAATCTAGGAATTAATGATCCTGGTTTTACAGGATTTCCTTTAAATAGGATTCTGAGAATTGCATCTTTCTGGATACTTGGTTCGAAAATGGTATCCCCTACCTTTAGACCAACCTGATCTATTCGTTGGAAAGCTAATCCGGAATACTTATTAATAACATCCGGAATTGCAACCGGAGCCCAGCTTCTAGGATTAACCATTAAATGTATTGCACGCCCGTCTTTCACATGGGAACCAGGTGTAGGCGACATTTTTAAAACCTGAAAAGGTCTGTATTTAGGATTATAAGTAGCACTATCTACTTCATACCCAAGCCCGGCATCATCTAATATTTTGACAGCCTCGTGTACGGATTTGTTGACAACATTGGGAACGGGTATTTCCTGACCATGATTTGTATGATATTCTAACCAACGAAATGTAAGCCAGACCAAACCCACAAAAACACCGATGGCTACTAACAAATTCAGTAAAACTTTCCAGTTGAAAAGTGATTTAAGCATACTTAAAAATACTTTAATTATAATGGCAAATATAGCTAATAATTTTAGAATGTACTTTTTATTTATCACAATTCATATTTGCTTTCAAAATTTTGAATTTTCCCTAATTGCATTACATAAAATGATTAAATTTGCCTTAATTGATACTATATGGTTATGAGCAAAAAAAGTGTTGCCGTAGTTATGGGAGGCTATTCTGATGAATATGTTGTTTCCCTGAAAAGCGGTCAATTAATTTATGATTCTTTAGATAGAGATCTATATAATGTACATAAAGTAGTTGTTTTAAAGGATAAGTGGTATTTTTTAGATGAAAATAACAAACAATACCCGATCAACAAAGGAGATTTCTCTGTAACATTGGAGAATAATGAACAATTAAAGTTTGATGTCTGCTTTAATATAATCCACGGAACACCAGGTGAAAATGGTATCCTGCAGGCTTATTGGGACGCGATAGGACAAACCTATACTGGATGTGATTTTTATCAGAGTGCTTTAACGTTCAATAAAAAAGACACATTAGCTGTATTATCTAAATATGGTATTCCTTCAGCAAAAAGTATTTATTTAAGGAAGGGAGAAAACATAAATGTTGATGAAATAGTAGACTATCTTGGGCTTCCTCTTTTCGTTAAACCAAATCAATCCGGATCGTCTCTAGGAATATCTAAGGTAAAAGAAAAGTCTGAATTACTCCCAGCAACAGAAATTGCATTTAAAGAAGATCATGAAATTCTAATTGAAAGCTTCTTAGATGGTATGGAAGTATCTGTCGGAGTAATTGATTTTAAAGGAGAAACTATTGTTTTAGGAATAACAGAAATTGTTCCTCAAAATGAATTCTTTGATTACGAAGCCAAATACGAAGGAGCTTCTGAAGAAATAACCCCGGCTAGAATTGACGAGGAGACAACTAAAAGAGTAGAAGAAATTTCCAAAAGAGCCTATGATTCTTTAGGGATGAGTGGTTTTTCCCGCAGCGAATTCATTTTAATGGATGGTATTCCTTATATGTTGGAAATGAATACCAATCCAGGATTCTCTCCGGCAAGTATTTTACCTCAGCAAGCAAGACATTACGGAATTTCTATTATGGATCTTTGCGGCAATGAAGTTGAAAAGGCATTAGCGAAAAAAACGAACTAATTATGAAAATTGCTGTTTTCCCAGGATCATTTGATCCAATTACTCTAGGACATTATGATATTATAGAAAGGGCCGCACCACTTTTTGATAAACTTATCATCGCAATTGGACAGAACTCACAAAAGAAATACATGTTTCCTCTTGAAAAGAGAATGGAATTTATTCAGAATTCCGTAGCAGAATTTCCTAATGTAGAAGTCGATTATTTTGAAGGTTTAACGGTTGATTTCTGTTTTGAAAAAAATGCTCAGTTCATTCTTAGAGGACTAAGAAATCCTGCTGACTTCGAATTTGAAAAAGCCATTGCTCATACGAACAGAACTTTAGCTCATAAAAAATTAGAAACTGTATTTCTATTAACTTCATCCGGAAAATCTTTTATCAGCAGCAGCATTGTAAGAGAAATTATCAATCACGGTGGTGAATATGAACTACTCGTTCCGGAAGCCGTAAGGGTTGAAAAAATAAAAAAATAGATGATCATTGATAAATGGTAAAAGATTTGCTTATGGAAGAATCAATCATTAATCTCTTGCCATTTATCATTCATAATATATGCACGAACAGTTCAATTTTGCCATAGAAGTATTGGGAACCATTTCCTTTTCCATGTCCGGAAGCTTTGCAGCGATGCAAAAGCGACTTGATCCGTTTGGTGTTCTCATTATCGCTTTCGTTACTTCTGTAGGAGGTGGAACTGTTAGGGATTTACTTCTTGATATTCCGGTATTCTGGATGCATGATTTATTAACCTGCGCCGTGATTATTATGACCAGTATTTTCACAATGGTTTTTAAATCCCTGGAAAAAAACTTTCAGGTCACCCTATTTATTTTTGACAGCCTTGGACTGGGATTGTTTACTATAATAGGAGTTCAAAAAGGCTTAAATGCAGACATTCATCCTTTAATATGTATTGGATTAGGGACCATTACTGGTTGTTTTGGAGGTATTATACGAGATATCCTGCTCAACAGAATACCCTTAATCTTTAGAAAAGAGATTTATGCAACAGCCTGTATCGTGGGTGGGGCTGCATTTTTATTAATGACCAAATACACTGATCTTTCATACACATTCATCCAGATATTTACTATTATACTGATTGTAGCAATACGTACATTAGCTGTAAAATACCACTGGCAGATGCCTAAATTTTATGGTTATGATAATAATTCGGAAATGTAGATATAAAGAACAAAATAACACAAACAAAAAAAGGCAGAAAATAAATTTTCTGCCTTTTTATATTTTTAAATTTTGAGTAAATTATCTTATTTTTCCTCCTCTCTGTCTCATATTAGGATTATGCATATGCTTTTGCATTGTTGGCATTTTCAACTGATCTTTCATCATTTTGATCTGATCCGTCATCATTCCTGCACTATCAAGTCTTTTAGCTTCTTCCAATAGTTTTTGCCCTTCCTGTTTTCTTCCTTTAGAAATTGCAGAAGCTGCAAGATTCAACGTAGCCATTGCTCTATCATGTTTCATATTCAAACCATATTCAAGAGCTTTCTTCATTAAAGGTTCTACTTTTGTAGGGTGTTCCTGAGCTAAAGTTAATCCCTGAAGATAGTGAAAATATCCATATTGAGATTTATGAAGCTGGCTTGGATAGTTCGTGATATGATCTAAATATGTCACCGCTTTCTGCATATTTTGTTTTCTCAATTGCCAGAATGCCAAAAGGATGTATTCATTTTTAAAGAAAAGAAAAATAGGCAATGCTGCTAGAAGAAATACTACGATTCCCCAGCCTAAACTTCTTGTGAAGATCATCAAATAAAGACCCGCGATGATAAGAAGTGCTGCGATTACAATTTTTATATACTTGTTCATTATTAAAATTTAGAAGTGCAAAGATAAAAAATTTAGAGGTTAGAAGCTAGAGGTTAGCTGTCTGAATTCTTACAACTATTCATTTTTAATTTTTTCATAAGTTTGAAAGCAGAAATCATACTGATTTTTTTCATCTTTATCATGGCAGATCTCACTTGTTTTGCTCCACAATCTTCCATCTATTTTTGGAAAGAATGTGTCAGCTTTTAAATCCGCTTTCACTAAAGTCACTTCAAGCCTGTCTGCAATATCCATGGTCTGTTCATAGATATTTCCACCTCCGATAATAAAGACATTTTCATCAATTTTCTTAGCAAACTTTACCGCTTCTTTAATACTTCCAACAATTAGAATCCCTTCTTCAAACCAATTTTTTTTACGTGAAATAACAATATTGGTACGATTAGGAAGTGGTTTTCCAATACTTTCGTAAGTCTTTCTTCCCATGATAATCGGATGCTCCGAGGTTAAATCTTTAAAGTGCTTTAAATCTTTAGGAAGATGCCAAAGTAACTGGTTTTCAAAACCAATTTCATTCTTCTCTCCCATGGCTACCACTATTGTTGTCATTCAAATTATTTTCTGCAAAATTAGCACATAATTTGTATATTTGATTAGCACAAAAAATTTAAAAAAAATAAACTATGAAAAATAAAGGCTGTCTGAGCGCTGGAACAATTGGCATCGCTCTCCTTATCATTGTTGCTGTCATCTTCTTCTGGGGAAAAAGCGGATATAATAGTTTCGTTACAAAAGAACAAAATGTCAATAGCAAATGGTCTAACGTAGAAACTGTATATCAGAAAAGAGCCAACTTAATTCCTAATCTTGAAAGAACGGTAAAATCGTATTCAAAATTTGAACAAGAGACTTTAACTAAAGTTGTTGAAGCTCGTTCTAAAGCGACATCTATCAATATTGACCCTACCAATATGACAGAAGCAGATCTTGCAAAATTCCAAGCTGCACAGGGAGAATTATCCGGAGCATTAAGCAGATTAATGGCTGTCGTAGAATCTTATCCTAACCTGAAAGCTGATCAACAATATATTAATTTCCAAAGAGAATATACTGCAATCGAAAACAGTATCAGATCAGAAACTGTTTATTTTAACGATGCTGCTAAGGATTATAATACATCAATTAAAACTTTCCCAAATAATATTTTGGCGAATTTTACAAACTTTAAAGAAAAACCATACTTCAAGGCGGAAGCAGGAGCGAGTAAAGCACCTGATGTTTTCTCTGAATAATGAGCAATTTCCTAACAAATCAGCAAATAGCTTCCCTCGTGGAAGCTATTAAATCTGCGGAAGAAAATTCTACAGGCGAGATCAGAGTGCATATAGATTCCAATACAGAGACTCAGAACGCCGGAACGGCGTTAGAAGTTTTTAAAAAACTGGATATGCATAAAACCGCCGAAAGAAATGCAGTACTCTTTCATGTCAATTTCGAACAAAAATATCTTACGATTATTGGGGATGTTGGAATTCATGAGAAGGTGCAGCAATATTACTGGGACCATCTCCATGATTTTATCACTTCTGAATTTGCAAAAGGAAACTATCATAAGGCATTGAAAAGTGCTATTCTGGAAACCGGTCTTGAACTTAAAAAGTATTTTCCTGTAAAAGGAGAAAATCACAACGAACTTCCCAATGAAATTACATTCTCTTAAAATAGTATTTTCATTTCTATTTATTTGCTTTTACAGCTTTGTATCAGCACAATATACTATACCTAAAAAACCAACTGTTTTATATCCTGTTTATGATGAAGCCAACTTGCTTTCACAGCAGGAAAAAGATGCTCTAAATAATAAACTAATTAAGTTTGCTGATTCAACATCAACGGAAATTGAAGTAATCATCATTCCAAGTACCAAAGGACAGGATGTCAATTTTCTGGCAACAATGTTTGGTGAAAAATGGGGAATTGGCAAAAAAGGAGTGGATAATGGTATTGTATTTCTTATTGCTACCCAGGACAGAACAATGTCTATACAGCAAGGAAGAGCAGTTGAACAATACCTGACAGCTTCTGTTTCAGGGCAAATATTGGATTATCTCGTAACTCCTAACTTCAAACAAGGACTTTGGTACGAAGGCATTAACAGGGGAACCTCAGCCATTATGGAGGCGGTACAGGGAAAGTTTAAACCCATCAATGAACCCTCCGGTGGCGGGAATACAAAAGCATTTAAAGTACTCATCATTGCCTTCGTGATATTTATTATCCTCGCTATACTCTTTGGAAACAGAGGTGGTGGTGGCGGAAATAATAATGACGACGATGATGTGATCCTTACAAGAAGAGGTCGTAGAAATTATCCTGGTGGATTCTTTCCTTTCCCAGGCAGTTTTGGAGGTGGTGGTTTTGGAGGTGGAAGCTCCGGAGGCGGTGGATTTGGAGGCTTTGGAGGCGGTGGAAGTTTCGGCGGCGGTGGCGCTTCAGGAGGATGGTAAGATAAAGGGAAACACATACAATAAAGTATTAGAATACATCAATTAGTGATGATCTTTCAACAAATATATTTCCTTTTCCAATTCTTGGAATCATCATTGAGAAAATACTTTCATTAAAGGAGAATGAAGTTATCCATACTGATTCTCAATACTGTTTCTATGAATATTAATATATTTAACAAATCCTATATCTTTTTATAAAATTTAAATATAAAAGCTTCTAAGGTCTTCTGGTCTTAGAGGCTTTTGCTTTTGGGGTAATTCTTATACTTTTTTTCATGTCCTCAAAGACAAATCCCTTAAAGAATAATTTAGTTTCTGTTACAACATAATTTGTCGGGCAATAAGCTGTGAATCACATATCGTAATCCCTAATTACAAAGATTTTAAAAATATTAAATTTATTCTAGGTAAAACATTTACAGTACTAGAAAATCTCAACCAAGATGTTTAATTCAATTAATTTCTATTGTAAAAAATATTCACGAATGAGGGATTTTAAAAAAAAATTGATATTTTTGAAAGAAGTGAAATCTCCGAAGAATTTCATATAATAAAAAACACAAAAAATTATTTAAGATGAAAAAGAAAATTTTCAGAATCTCAGCATTATTATTTCCATTGCTTGTAACAGCTCAGGTAGGAGTAAATACAAGTGATCCAAAAGCAATGTTTCATATCGATGGTAATAGGGATAATGGCACTACAGCAAATTTCATGCAGCAACTAAATGATTTTGTTGTTACTAAAGATGGAAAGGTAGGGATAGGAACAACAACTCCAATAGATCTCCTAACCATGGTAGGAAATGGAAATGCAGATGTAAATATTGGTCTATTTACCAATGGTAATAAAGGCCAGGCAATCGCTTACCATAATACACTTTTTGATGGCACTCCAATTACTCCGCAGACTGTAGGAACATCCAGAAGTATCACTGCTTTTGAAGGATATGCCTATAATCAGAATTTCACAAAACCCAACCTGATATCTTCTGTTGTAATGAGAACAGGAAGGAATGCAGGGGGAGAAATTTGGTTTGGAACCTCTACTACTAATACAGGGAATTACACTAATCACTATAATTCATCTATTGACAACAATGGAAATATGGGAATTGGTGTAGATCCTACAATAAGAACTGCAAAATCAAGGCTTGAAGTAAATGGTGTTATAAGTTCAACCCCTCAAACCTTAATAAGTAGTGGGGCACAAATAACAAGCACTGTAGTAAGTCTACAACCAGCTGCACAAAATGATAATTACATTTTACCAAGCCCTAAAACTGCTCCTGGTGCTATAATTTTTGTACGAAATATTACAACAATTACTGCTCAAATTACTACTCTTGTAGGTCAAATTATTGATGCTTCAAAAATTGGAGGAAATACAAATTTCTCGATGATTGGAAGCGACAGTGATCCCAGCAAAACCAAGACTGTAATGCTTGTGAGTGACGGGTTTAACTGGACAGTATTTAAACCCAGCAATTAGAATAGCTATTTAGAATGAAAAGACTATAACAATCGTTGTAGTCTTTTTTTACATTACCTAGAAATCAATCCATTATTGTAAAAAAATCTTTTTAAATTTACAGAAAGAGCACATTTTGAAAAAGACATTAGTGGTTTTTGCACATCCTTACCTGGAACATTCTAACTCGAATGTAGAGCTTATCAACTTCTATGTTCGCCACCAGCATTTTACCCTACGTGATCTTTATGAGGATTATCCAGACTTTCATATCGCTGCCTTCAGAGAAAGAAAAAGACTGAATAATTATGATCGTTTTATTTTTCAATTTCCGATCATCTGGTTTGGAATGCCTCCACTACTAAGGTTATGGATTGATGAAGTTTTTGACCGCGACTGGTTAAAAGAGGGCGAGTATAATCCATTGGAAGGAAAAGAGGTGCACATTTTAGTAACCACAGGAGGGAAAGAAAGATCTTTTACAAAAACAGGAACTTATAAATACACTATAGATGAACTTATAAGTGGATTAATTGTTTCTTTAAATGTTTTCAAAGCCAATATCAAAAATATCAAGATCGTCTATGAAGCTAATAAACTGACAAAAAAGGAAATTATTCTGCATAAAAAAGAATTTATGGAACTACTGAATCAATAGAATATGGAATCTTCTTTAGCAATGAACACATTATTATTCCTTGGTGTAGCCATTATTATGGTTCCACTGGCGAGGAAATTTGGACTCAGTTCCGTAATTGGATACATTGCTGGAGGAATAATTATTGGCCCTTATGTTCTTAAACTCACAGGAAAGAATGTAAATGATATTATGCATGCCAGTGAGTTTGGAGTGATCATGCTTTTATTTTTAGTCGGATTAGAACTGGAACCCAGAAAGTTCTGGGAAATGCGAAAAAAAATTATCGGACTGGGATTAACCCAGATGCTTCTTACCATTTCTTTGCTCATTTTGGTTTTCATTGCTGTAGGATGGAGAATTGATAAAGCGGCGGCTGTGGCCATGTGTTTTGCACTGTCATCTACCGCTATTGTTCTGCAGACTTTACAGGAAAAGAATAACCTGAAAACAATGGCCGGTGAAGCTTCTTTCTCCACTTTATTATTTCAGGATATTGCGGTAATTCCAATCCTTGCCATACTTCCTCTTATAGCACATTATAAAGCGAGAAGTCATGATAATGAAATACAAATAATCATTCAAAAACTGCCTGAATGGTTGCAAGCAGCTACCGTATTATTTGGAGTAGCTTTTCTTATCTTATTGGGAAGATACGTATTTGTTCCGTTTTTAAGGTATGTTTCAAAATCAGGAATGACGGAATTGTTAACTGCTTCTTCTCTATTTCTGGTTATTGGAGTTTCAGAACTAATGATCGCTATAGGTTTATCTCCAGCACTAGGAGCTTTCCTTGCAGGAGTTATGTTAGCTAATAGTGAGTTTAGACACGAACTTGAAGCACAGATAGATCCATTTAAGGGTTTATTATTGGCTGTCTTTTTTGTGAGTGTAGGATCTACAATGAATTTCAATATTATTCAACAGGATCCCATATTTATTTTCAGCACTGTATTTGCCGTTTTAATGATAAAGTTTGTTGTCTTATATGCGATCGGAAAATTTTTCAAAATTGATACACCGCAAAGTTTATTTTATGCGTTTGCTCTTTCGCAAGTTGGAGAGTTCTCTTTCGTTCTCCTGAACTACGCCTCGGATCTTTATCTTTTAAGTCCTGAACTAAATGCTCAAATGATGGCTGTAACCGCGATTACAATGTGTATCACTCCGTTCCTTCTAATTTTAAACGATAAATTTCTTACCCCTAAATTCATTAAGAAAGAGCCAGAAGGTGAACATGATTTTAATATTCTCGACAGTAATGTCACTCAAAAGAAAATTATCATTGTTGGTTTTGGTCATTTTGGAAGTACAGTGGGGAGGTTATTAAAAGCCAATAAAATTACAGCAACTGTTTTGGACAGAGATTCTGATCGGGTAAAGTTATTAAGAAGTTATGGCTTTAAAGTGTATTACGGGGATGCTACCAGAATTCCTATCTTAAGAGCCGCTGGAATTGAAGATGCTGAAGTATTGGTTCTCTGTCTTGATGATGCGAATGATAATATGTTCATTGCTGATCTTGTTCGTGAACACTATCCGACCGTTAAAATTTTTGTAAGGGCAAAAAATAGAATTGATGCGTACAGTTACCTAAACAACGGTATTGATAATATCTACCGTGAAACATTAGGCACAGCCGTAGATATGGCTATTGATGTTCTTCATGAAACAGGTATGAGAAAATATGCAGCAAGACGACTCGGTCAAAGATTTATGGCTATTGATAAAGCCTCTATAAGAAGGCTGGCGAAAATAAAAGAAGAAGATGAAATACTCCTTTTTACCACAAAAGAACTCCTCCAAAGAGAGGAGGAGCTATTGGCATTTGATAATCTTAGTTTTGATAATAAAGATTGGGAAGGCTCTACAACTGTTGAAGAAGAAGAAGAAGATCCTGAAAATTAATTCCTTAGTGTATATTTACACTTCCGCCACTGCTTTCCTCTTTGTTTACAGCAGTAACATTCCCTTTTTTATGTACATCAATACTTCCACCTGAAGAAGCGTTAGCATCAATTTTTGATGTTACACTTATTTCAACATTTGCTCCACTTGAAGCTTCAGCTTTTACATTGTCTGCAACAACATTCTCAGCAGAAATACTACTTCCTGAAGAGGAAGTAATCGTGGCATTTTTAGATTTTCCTGATATTGAAATACTTGCCGCAGAAGAAGCGTCAACATCTAAGTCAACAGCCCAGATTTTACCTTCAAAGCTACTGCTGCTACCAGCAGAAATTTCAAAATCATTAGCTTCCAGGTCTCCGGTAATACTTCCGGCACTGGATATTTCTATATCTGTCTTTTCCTGAACAAACTTATCTTTAACTGTAATTTTTCCCGCAGAATTTGCTGCAAGCTTAGTAAAGTCTTTAGTGTAAATTTTTGCACTTACATTACTTGAATTCATTACTCTGATTCCTGGCTTATAATGAATATGAAGTTTTCCACCACTATTATCTACAAGAATTTCATTAATAATATTTTCAGGTGCTGAAATAACCACTCTTTCTGTTTCAGATTTTATAATTTGTGCATCAATAGCCTGAGAAACCTCTATTTCATCAAAGTCACCTTTAAATTCCTTTTCCCTTGTAGGTCCGTGATCTTTGTCTGTTACAGTAGACACCCAATCACTTTTTTCTTTGTATTTTCTATCATGTTTTTCATTACACGAGGCTAATACCACGAAAGCTGAAAAGATAAAAAGAGTCGTTTTTTTCATATGTATCAATTTTATAAATTAAGTTTAAGTATTCTATATTAATAACAACTAATGTATAAAAAATATTACAACCGTCTGGATAATTATATTCATTTTCGAAATTAGAAGCACTGCCAATTCCCATCAAAACAGATTTTCCTGCACACTCTTTTTAATCTTTTCAATAAAGACTTTCGTGTCAATACATTAGTTTTTAATATCTTTATCCTTCAATAATAACTAATTTTATGAAAAATATTTCATCGGTATTATTAATTTCTGCTTTGGCATTTAACTACTCTTGTACAACAATGAAAAAAACCGATACTCAACAGGAAATTCCTGTCCCAGATTCTTCTCTTTCGTCAAACCCTTTTATGAAGAAAAGCAAACTTCAGTATGAGGCTCCCGAATTTGATAAAATTAAAAATGAAGACTTTAAACCGGCTTTTGATTTCGGATTAAAACAGCACGATGCTGAAATCATTACAATTGCTAACAACTCAGCAGCACCTACTTTTGAAAACACGGTCGTCGCTTTAGAAAAGAGTGGCGAAGTTTTAAAAAGAGCATTGACTGTATTTTCAAACTTAACAGGTGCAAATACAAACCCCACATTACAAGCTTTAGATGAGGAATATGCTCCAATTCTGGCAGCTCACTCTGATAAAATGTATCTTAATGATAATCTTTATAAAAGGATAAAGGCCATTAAAGAAGATGGCTTAGATTCTGAAAGTAAAAGATTATTACAATTCTATAAGCAGAATTTTGAAATTGCAGGTGCTAATCTTTCTGCTGCAGATAAAGAGAAATTAAAGCAAGTAAACCAAGAGCTAGCCTCACTTTCTACTCAATATTCAAATAAATTGTTAGAAGCTAGAAAGCAAGGTGGTGTTTTCTTTTCAGACGCTAAAGAACTTGATGGGCTTTCTCCTGATGAAATTGAAGCGGCAGCAACAGATGCAAAAACAGCAGGACAACCTGGAAAATATCTGTTAGCATTACAAAATACCACTCAACAACCTTTATTACAAAACCTAAAAAACAGAGCTACCAGAGAAAAGCTTTTTAAAGCTTCATGGTTAAGAGCTGAAAAAGGAGATGCCAATGATACGAGAGAGACAATTGAAAAACTTGCTAAATTAAGACTTAAAAAAGCCCAGATCTTAGGTAAAAAGAGCTTCGCAGAATGGAAACTGCAGGATCAGATGGCAAAGACTCCTGAAGCAGCTACCAAATTAATGAATCAGATTGCAACTCCTGCTGTAGAAACAGCAAGACGAGAGGCAAAAGATATCCAGGATTTAATTGATCAACAAAAAGGAGGTTTCAAAGTAGAGCCCTGGGACTGGACTTTCTATGCTGAACAGGTAAGAAAGGCAAAATTTGATCTAGATGAAAACCAGATCAAACCCTATTTTGAAGTAACAACTGTTTTAGAAAAAGGAGTTTTCTATGCTGCCGAAAAATTCTATGGTCTTACTTTCAAAAAAAGAACAGATCTTCCAACCTATCATCCTGACGTTGTAACTTATGAAGTTTTCGACCATGACGGAAAATCAATTGCCATTTATTATTTAGATTTCTATACCAGAGATTCTAAAAATGGTGGTGCATGGATGAGTAATTTTGTTGAACAGTCTTACCTCTTGGGAACAAAACCAGTCATTGTCAATTGCTATAACTATCAAAAACCAGCTCCTGGAAAACCATCTTTAATTAGTTATGATGATGTTTCCACTATGTTTCATGAGTTTGGCCACTCTATTCACGGAATGTTTGCAAGTCAAAAATATCCTTCTCTTTCAGGAACTAATGTACCAAGAGATTTTGTAGAGTTTCCTTCACAGATTAATGAGCATTGGGCATTAGATCCTATTATTCTAAAAAACTATGCACTTCATTATGAAACTAAACAGCCTATACCACAAGCATTAGTTGATAAGATAAAAAAAGCTGGAACTTTCAATCAAGGTTATATGACAACAGAATTGGTTTCTGCGGCAGAACTTGATATGGATTGGCATACTGTAACGAATGAAAGCCAGTTGATCCCAGTTCTCGATTTTGAAAAACAATCTTTAGAAAAACATGGATTTAACTTGGCAACCGTTCCGCCAAGATACCATACCCCTTATTTTGCACATATTTGGGGTGGTGGATATTCAGCAGGATATTATGCTTACTTATGGTCTGAAACACTAGATAATGATGCTTGGGAATGGATTGAGAATAATGGTGGATTAACAAGAGAAAACGGAGACCGTTTCAGAAAATACATTCTTTCTGTAGGAAACTCTGTAGATTTGAATCAGGCATTTAGAGATTTTACAGGACATGATCCGGATATTAAACCTTTATTGAGAAACAGAGGGTTTATAAAATAAATTTTTAGAGCATTCATTAAGTTGGATGCTTTTTTTGTTTTTAAACATACATGGTCCAAATAAATTCACGTATAAGCACAGAAATTATCCCATTGATTCAAATGAAATTTTAATTAATAGAACAAAAACTTTGGTATTTGTGATAAAAATTCGTGATTTTTGTGTTTTAAAAAATAAATAAATGAATTGTCCCTGTTGCTCTGGAAAATCATATGAACAATGTTGTAAGCCTTATCATACAGGAGAAAAACATGCTCCAACAGCAGAAGCTTTAATGCGTTCCCGATTTTCTGCATTTGCTATTCCTAATGGAGAATATTTAATGGAAACCACTCTACCTGGAAAGCGCAAGTTGCATAACAAAAAAGATTTGCAGGAATGGGGTGAAATTAATGAATGGACAAAATTAGAAATTGTCCAAACTCCAGCTTTAAATCATGTTGAATTTAAGGCTTATTATACAGATCAGGATGGAAACCCACAAGTTCATCATGAGTTTTCTGTTTTTCAGAAAATGCATGACCGCTGGTATTATGTTTCTGGAAAATTTTTAGATTAAAATAATCATCAACAATATTGATATTAAAAAAAATGTCCGAAAAAATCGGACATTCTATTATTTTTAATGAGCATCTGTTCCGTCAATTCCATGAGGATGACCATGTGCTAATTCTTCTTCTGTAGCGGGACGTGTGTTTAAAATTTCCACCTGGAAATCTAAAACTTTTCCAGCCATCGGATGGTTAAGGTCAGCTATTACAACTTCTGGCGTTACTTCAACTACCAATGCTTGAAAATTATTCCCTTGATTATCAGACAAAGGCAAAATAGCTCCAACAGGTGGAAGACCAGATTCATTAAACATATCAACTGGTAATTGTGCTATAGCATCCGGTTGTCTGTCACCATAAGCTTCTTCAGGCAGAATAGTAAAAGCTGCTTTATCACCCGCTTTTAAACCAAGGATATTTTGCTCAAACTTTGGGATCATCATTCCTACACCGTGCAAAAATGTAAGTGGATTTTCTGCTGTTGTTTCTTCTACAAGAATCTTACTTCCATCCTCTTCGATTGTGTGAAGTATGTAACTTACAGCTACAACATGATTGTTTTCGATTGTCATATTTTTTCTTTTTTTCGTGAGTCTTTTTTCACGATTAACGGTGCAAATATACTATTTTGATTTATTTAGAGAAGAAATACGAAAAGAGTATTAAAGCAATATCAGATCTTCTACTTTCTATTCTTTGTTTCATTCCTTTTTTTCTGTCTCAATATAAAGAGATACAGACTTTCAACTTTTGTTCTTGCCCAATCGGTTTTACGTAAAAATTTCAACGAAGAATTAATACTTGGATTATCCGTAAAACATTTAATATTAATCTGCTCTCCTAACTTTTCAAATCCTTCATAATATTCAACTAACTCCTCTAGCATAGCATCAAGCCTTTTGCCGTGTAAGGGATCTTTGGATTGTTCCATATTATTCTGTTCTTTTTTGAATGTTTTCCTGTTGTCTATTGCCATTAAGGATGTTCTCTGCAACTTTCTTAAATTTCTCTTTTTTTTCAATAGAAAGATTATTAGATTTCCCATTCCATACACTCACATATTCTTTGGAAATAACTGTATAATCATCCCACTTTGTAAACTTATAATAGAGCATTAAGGTACAAATATCAGTAGGTGTTATCAGCGACCAATTTTCTAATACATGAGAGTGAGCTCCCGCAATTGTCTTGCCTACTTTTTCATCATTAATATTTTGAATGATAATTCCTTTATGTAACTTTTCTACATTTCGAACATTACCTTCGTGGTTAAAAGTTATCAAATAATCATTCCCAAAAATTACCACATTGTTCATTGAAGGACCTGTTAAAACATATACTTTTTTGATATTGTTTTTGATGATTGGAACTAGGTTTAAATTTGTGTTCTTATAATGTTTAAAAATAGTATCATTTTTAATTCTTTCAAGAGCATTTTGTCTAATCTTAAAATAATCATTTTCAATTTCTGTAAAATCTCTTTCATTTAAATCCACTTTTGCGTCTTGCGGATTATAATTAGTAGGAAAAGAAATTGTAGCTAATACTTTATTACTTTTGGAAAAAAACACACATTTGGGAACAGCCTCATTGACATAAGAAAAATACCCCCCTACATTCTCCATGTTAGTATAATTCTCTTTGAAAACATCGGTTCCATACCAACTGGCCATTTCACTTCTATATAGATCGACTCCCTCTTCTTTTACTTCTTTTACAATTTTTTCCAGGTTTTGGGCATTTAAAAACAATCCAAATAAAAAGAAAAAAACAATCCAAATACTTTTCATAAAAATCAGTTTTTTTCAAAAATACTCATAAAAAATTCCATTCTCAAGAATATTAAAATAAAAAATAGAATTTCACTTTCCCTTTTTTGTTTCTTACATTTGAGTTATGAAAATTCTGCATACTGCCGACTGGCATTTAGGGAAACGTCTGGATCGGTTTTCACGTCTGGAAGAACAGGTTCAGGTTATGAATGAAATTGTTCAAATAGCCGACGTACAAAAGGTAGATCTGATTATTGTAGCCGGGGACCTGTTTGATAACTTCAACCCTAGAGTTGATGCCATTGAGTTGTTTTATAAAACGTTAAAACGTTTATCATTAAATGGGAAGCGTCCTGTTATAGCTATTTCGGGAAATCATGATGCTCCAAGTTTAATTGATGCTCCCGATCCACTTGCCAGAGAATGTGGAATTATTTTAATTGGTCATCCAAAGGCTAAGATTAACCCATTTGAACTGGAAAATTTTACGATTTCAAATTCGGTTGAAGGATTGATCGAGTTACAACTTAATGGTTTAGATTTCCCAATACGAATTTTACATACTCCTTATGCAAACGAGGTCCGATTAAAGGAATATTTTGGAGAGAATAAAGAGAAAGAACTTAATAAAATTTTAGCTGAAAACTGGAAAAAGCTTGCTGATGAATTTTGTGATACCAATGGCGTCAATATTTTAACAGCTCATTTATATATGAATAAAGGAGGCACAGAACTCATTGAAGAGCCTGAAGGTGAAAAGCCTATTAAAATTGGAGCTGCAGACCTTATTTATTCCGATATTATCCCTGATCAAATTCAATATACTGCTTTGGGTCATCTTCACAGTTTTCAGAATATTGGAACAAAAGAAAAACCTGTTGTATATTCTTCTTCACCCCTATGTTATAGCTTCAGTGAAGCTGGACAAACAAAATATGTCAATATTATCGAAGCAGAGCCCAACAAAGAGGTTTCATATGAAAGAGTAGCTCTAAAAAATGGAAAGCCTCTCATTAGAAAAACATTTGATTCTATAGAAAAAACTATTGAATGGTTACTTGAAAATCAAGATACTCTGGTTGAATTGACACTGGAAAGTGAAACATTTTTAAAAGCAGATGAAAGAAAACGTATTTACCAGTCTCACAATGGTATCGTTCACTTGATTCCGAAGGTTAAAAATCAGGATTTCAATGAAAACCATCTTCATGAAATTAATCTGAATCAGGATATTCAATCTTTATTTCAGGATTATTTTAAATCTAAAAATAATGGACAGCAACCTAATGAAGACTTAATGAAAATGTTCAATGAAATTTTAAACGCTTAATCATGATCCCAATTCAAGTAACAATAGAAGGTCTATATTCTTATCAGGAACGTCAGACTATCGATTTCAGAAACCTTACTGAGGCTGGATTGTTCGGAATCTTTGGTTCGGTTGGTTCCGGAAAATCATCTATCCTTGAAGCAATTTCTTTTGCTTTATATGGTGAAACGGAGCGTTTGAATATGCGTGACAAACGAGCTTACAATATGATGAATCTGAAATCAAACAGTTCCTATATTGAATTTGATTTCATAAACCATGAAAATAAATTATTCCGTGCAACCCGAGATTTCAAAAGAAATTCCAAAAAATTTGATGATGTAAAACCTTCCTCTGTAACTTTTTATGAAAAGAGGAATGAAAAATGGATACCACTCGACCATTCTGATGCTGAGCAAATTATAGGATTAAGTTATGCGAATTTTAAGCGTACAATTATTATTCCACAAGGCCAGTTTAAGGAATTCCTTGAATTGGGAGCAGCAGAAAGAACGAGCATGATGAAGGAAATTTTTAATCTTCAACGGTTTGATTTACAAAATAATGTCTCGGTTTTAAATATCAGAAACAAATCTGAGCTGGATCAATTACAAGGTGAATTGAAAGGATTTGAGGAAATAAGTGCGGAACAGATTAATTCTCAAAAAGAAAATCTTACAAAAGAGCAGCAAAAATACGATCAGGTAAAAAATGAGCATCAACAAGCTTCAGAAAAATATCAGCAATTAAAAAGTCTAAAAACAGATTTTGAAAATTTACAACAAAAGAAAGAGGATTTTGAAAAGATATCTGCTGATAAATTAAAGATTGATGCTTTAGAAAAGAAAACAAATATCTATGATACTGTTTTCAGAATCTTTAATCCTTTGCTAAATGAAAAAAAGAAGCTATTACATGAAATTTCCGCAAGACAAAAAGAGCAGGAAGTCCATATAAAATATGTAGCGGAAACCGAGAAAAATTTCACTAAAATAAGAGAACAGCTTCTATCGCTCCAACCTAAATTTGATGCATTAGGACAGTCAAAAACACAAGAAAATGATTTAGGTTTGATCTTACAAATGTTGAAGTTTTCGACTGAAATAAAAACACTTGAAGAAAGGACACAGAAGGGTTCTGAAAAAGTGCAGGAAGTTGAAGAAAAACAAAGGAACACTTTAAAAAAAATAAATGATCTTACTAAGGAGACAGAAGCTTTAAAACCAAAAAAAATTGAAGCTAATTTATTAATTAGTGTTGGAAATTGGTTTGTACACAAAAAAAATCTGAATGATCTCCAACACAAGCAAACCGAAAAACTAATTCATTACAAGGGATTAATCACAAAGGTTTTAGAAGACTTAAAGCCCTTTAATATCAATCCTGAAAATTTTCGAGAAGATTTTAAACTAAAAACAGATTCTTTAGAAATTGGCAGAAAAGAATTATCACAAAAGTTTGACCACCTTAAAATTCAGAATGAATTATCCCGTTTTGCCAACGAATTACATGATGGTGAATCATGTCCACTTTGCGGATCGTTAGAACATCCAAATATTGTCGGATTTCACGATGTGAATACTGAGCTCAATGATATTCAGGAAAAAATACAATCTATCGAAAATGAACTTTTAAAAATTCAAAAACAGACTTCTGAAATTGAAAAAATTCTGGATCGTAAAAAGATCTTTGAAGATCAATTACGAACAGAGCAGGAAGTTTTAAATCAGCTTCAAAAAGAGATATTAACTCATCGTCAAAATTTTATATGGGAAAATTTTAATGCTGATCAAGAAAATGACTTTGAATTAAAACGTCAACAGTCATTTACCATAGAAAAGCAGATGGAACAAATCAGTCAGCTGATTTTAAAGGAAAGAGAAATTCTTGAAAAAGAGCAGGAAACCCTAGAAAAGTATAAAAAAACTTTGGACGAATTTAAACTGGAAGAAGCAAAAAAAGAAGAACAGATCAACACCAATCGTTCAAATTTAAAGACTTTGAATTGGAATGATTATAAGGACCAATCATATCCTGAGGTTTTCGACCTTCATCAAAAATTAGCTGAATCCAATCTTGATGTTGAAAGAAATTATCAGACTTTAACTAATCAGGAAAAAGAAACTGCGCCCAAACTGGCAGAACAAAAAACCATTGTAAATCAGCTAGCTATCAGGGTTTCAGAGCTAGAAAAAGAAATTTCTTCCAACGAAGAATCATTACAGCTCGCTTTAGCACAACAAGGTTTTACTACATTAATGGATGTTCAAAATATCTTAATAGAAGAAATCCATGTTCAGGAGAAAAGGAATCAAATCCAACAGTTCAGAATTGAGTTTGAAACATTAAAAAACGGAATTCAGGAACTAGAGGTAAAGCTTAAAGATTTCTCTTTTAACAAAGAAGAGTTTCATTCTGTTGAAGATCAATTTAAAATTATTGAAACAACATTAAAGCAAGCTAACGACACTGTTGTTAAAACTATTTCTGAAATTGACAGGCTTGAAAAAGAGTTTAAGAAAAAAGAAAGTCTTCTGAAAAATCTCAGTGAACTTCAGAAGCGATCTGAGAATTTAAAAGTGATGACCAACTTGTTTAAAGCAGCCGGTTTTGTTCAGTACGTTTCATCCATTTATCTAAGACAACTCTGCGATCACGCAAATATACGATTCCATAAGATGACCAGAAATCAACTGAGTCTCCAACTGAATGAGAACAATGATTTTGAAATAGTTGACTACCTGAATGAGGGACGAACCCGAAGTGTAAAAACATTATCTGGAGGACAGGCATTCCAGGTATCATTAAGTTTGGCTTTAGCTTTAGCAGAAAGTGTACAGGCTACAACAAAAGCAGATAAAAATTTCTTTTTTATAGATGAAGGTTTTGGAACACAGGATGTGGAATCAGTAAATATTGTTTTTGAAACGTTGATGGGGCTCCAAAAGGAAAACAGGATCGTAGGAATTATCTCGCATGTAGAAGAACTTAAAGAAAAAATCCCCGTTTCATTGAGTATTGTAAAAGATGAAGAGCGTGGAAGTCTTATTAAGATCATTTAAATAGCATTTTTCAATCTTCAATATCATATCAAAAAAAACTCCATTGAATTGCTCAATGGAGTTTCTTTGTTTTATAAAGATTTAATGTTAGGTAATACTTCCTGACCAAATAATTCAATAGATTTCATCATCAAATTATGGTCCGGATCCCCTACATCCATGTGTCCAATAAATCTGGTAATACCAAAAATTTCCTTCATATAAGCAATCTTATCAGAAACTTCAGCAGGACTTCCAATAAATAAAGCACCATCTTTACCTCTTCCACCATCATATTGAGCTTTAGTATATGGAGCCCAACCTCTGGAAGATCCTATCCTGTCCATCTGTGACTTATAATTATTGAAATAGCCATCTACCACATTCTGGTCATCACTTACAAAAGTATGAGAATGTATGGCGATCTGCATCTCAGAAATATCGTGTCCAGCATTTTGATATTCCTGTTTATAGAATTCTATCAGGTTTCTAAACTGAATAGGCATTCCACCAATAATCGCCACGACTAATGGCATTCCTAGTTTCGCAGCACTTAAAACTGATTGCGGAGTTCCACCAACAGCTCTCCATATAGGAAGCCTTCCATCATTCTTTGCTCTTGGATAGACCGTTTGATTCTGCATCGGTGCACGAAGCTTTCCTGACCATGAAACATTCTCTTCTGAGTTTATTTTTAACAACAATTCTAACTTCTCATCAAAGAGTTGCTCATAATCATTCAGTGAATATCCATAAAGTGGAAAGGATTCAATAAAACTGCCTCTTCCTACAAATATTTCTGCTCTTCCATCAGAAATAAGGTCTAATGTTGAAAAATCTTCATAAACTTTTACTGGTTCCGATGAACTTAAAACAGTAACACCACTTGCCAGTTTAATATTTTTTGTAATGCTCGCTGCTGCTGCCAATACCATTTCAGGAGAAGAAACAGCATAATCAGGACGATGGTGTTCTCCCATTGCGAAAACATCGATTCCTACCTCATCCATTAATTTTACCTGTTCGAGAATTTCTCTGATTTTTACTCCGGCATCTTTATATTTCCCTGTTGTCTGGTCAAAAGCTAAATCACCAAACATTCCTATTCCTAATTCCATATTGTATGTTTTTAATTTACCTCAAAATTACAGGAATCAAAAATCAAAAACGTTGATCAATGGTAAGAATGGAAATCAAGATTATTAAATGAAATTACCATCCATAATCTTGACCTTTATAAAAAAACAACTGAAATAATTAGATAATACTAGGAAAAATAAATCCATGTCTTGATAATAAAAGTAGCATAGTTAATCTATGCCACTTTTATTTTTTGCTCTACTCCATTCCAGAATTCCCAGAATAAGCATTATTATTAAAAGAATAATCTGAACAAAAAAATAATTATCTCCTTTATCCAATACTTGGATACCATTCGTCAGTATTAAGAATACATATGCAATAAATGCCATTCTTTCATTTCGTTTCCACGCAATAATTGCCAACAGAAAAAATAGTATAAAACAGGAAATTTCAAAAATAATACGCCATGTGCTATCTCTTGCAAATAAAGGAGTAAGAGCTAATATGAGGACTGAAAACATTAAAGCATATTTAAATTTCATATCTTAAATTTTATTTTCCACCTCCATTTCTCACACATCCCTGATAATCACTTTCTGCATCCGAATTACAGACTACCATATGGGCGGTAGCTATACCTCCTGCAATAACTCCACCAACTCCACCAGTAAATACACCAACTAAAACTGATCCACCTATTTCTATAGCATAATCTCTCATACATCTATTAGAAGCTGTCATAAAAGCAGAATGACAATTTCTTCTACCTGTAAGGGTACCATTTTCATTATAGCCAAGCTGTTGATCTATTTCATTCGTTAGCATTTTCCTTCTTTCTCCTTCATTATATTTGGAATAAAAATCTGAGTTAGAATCTCTAAAACTCTTGCTATTATCCCTTAATTTTTCATACATAGAAATTAATTCTTTACTATGTTCAACTTTCGCAGATTTATACAATATTTCCAGCTCTTCGACTGTATTTATTCTATTTATTCCTGATTGAATTACAGAAAAGTTGGCATTCTTTTCATTGTCAAGAATACTTTTAATTTCAGACTGAATGCTGAGTTGAACGGACACATAATTAGATAAAGCTTCTGAACTTAATTTCCCATTCTTTAAAGAAACTTTTTGAGTTAGGTCCGCATTAGAATCTTTTCCAGTAGATAAATCTTCATTAGAAGAACATGACTGAAAAACCAGCAGGAACATTGTTCCTACTATAAATAATTTTTTTCTCATTGTGTTGTGTTTTTATTTGTTGTCTTCCAAAACTATAAAAGTAAGAACGTTCTTAGTGCATCATCGTATTGTATCTTTTTTGTGTTTTTACTGTACACGCGTCATGTGATTTGTACATTTTTTTTGCATATTTGTATAAAAATGCGAGATGCAAAAAGAAAAATTACGTTTGATTAGAAAGAAAAAGGGATACACTCAGCAGCAGATTGCTGATATCATTGCTACCGATGTCTCCAACTATAGTAGAAAGGAAAGTGGGGATGTGAAAATAGTACGAGCCGAATGGGAAAAAATAGCTAATTTCTTAGATGTCACCATGGAAGAGATCTATGAAGAAGATGATGCTCAAATCGTAGTTAATAACGACCATCCTGTTTTTAATGACAGTTCGGCATCTGGTATCTATCAATATAATAATAGTACAATTCCTCTTTCTATCGTTGAGAACCTTCAGGAATATATTTCTTTATTAAAAGAAGAAAATCGAAAATTAAATGAAGAAATTAAAAGCTTAAAAGGAAAAAAATAAGTCTACAATTCTTTAAGAGGATCCCAGAAAAGCTGTTTGAAATTTTTGATTCTAAAATTCTCAACTACAACACCCTCTGCTTCAAGCTTAGGCTGAAACTCTTTTACCGATAAAGTTCCGGAACTTGAAATAACCCGATGTGCCGGAACATCTTTTGGGCAACCGCCCATGGCTTTTCCAACATGTCGGGAATGATTTGGATAACCCACTGCTTTTGCTATTGCTCCATACGAAGAAACCCGGCCTTTTGGAATAAGCCTGGTTATTTCATAAATCTGTTGCTTGAAAACCTCGTCCATATCAGGAATATTAAGATTATTTAATTATTTGCATCATTTTTGAACTATAATAATTTCAATGATGTTTCTCATTAAAAATATAAAGTTATGAAAAAATCATTCTTCAGCCTTCTGAATAAAATCAATAAAAAGATTTTACCTAAATTAAGTGATAAAGATCCAGGCTCTCTAACAAAGATTCAAAAAGGCATTTTGGCCTATCGATACTTTGTACTTATTAATTCTATGGATTAGCTGCCTATTATTTTGCATCTCATTACAAACCTGATATTTTTTTATTTATTCCCACATCTATCAGATTGCATGAATATTTTTCATATCCCAACAAATAAAAAACGCTCCAACAAAGTGAAGCGTTTTTTATATTTTTTTCTCACGATCAGTGAGAAATAATGATTAAGAATTCTCTAAAATGTAAGAAAACATTAAAGGTGCACAAATTGTCGCGTCACTTTCAACGATAAACTTAGGTGTTGTAATATCCAGTTTCCCCCAAGTGATCTTCTCATTTGGAACAGCCCCTGAATATGAACCGTAAGATGTTGTAGAATCAGAAATCTGACAGAAATAAGACCAGAAAGGCACATCATGCATTTCCATATCCTGATATAACATTGGTACTACACAAATAGGGAAATCTCCTGCAATTCCGCCACCAATCTGGAAGAATCCAACTCCTTTTCCAGCAGAATTTTTAGTATACCAATCTGCCAAATACATCATGTATTCAATTCCTGACTTCATTGTTGTAGCTGTAAGTTCTCCTTTGATACAGTAAGATGCAAAAATATTCCCCATTGTAGAATCTTCCCATCCTGGAACTACAATTGGAAGGTTTTTTTCAGCGGCAGCAATCATCCATGAATTCTCTCTCGGGATCTCATAATACTGCTCTAAAACTCCTGAAAGAATCATTTTGTACATATATTCGTGTGGAAAATACCTTTCACCTTTTGCCTCGGCATCTTTCCAGATCTCAACAATATGTTTCTGTAATCTTCTGAAAGCTTCTTCTTCAGGGATACAAGTATCTGTAACTCTGTTTAAACCTCTTTCTAACAAGTCCCACTCTTCCTGCGGTGTAAGATCTCTGTAATGTGGAACTCTTTCATAGTGAGAATGTGCAACCAGGTTCATTAAATCTTCCTCAAGGTTCGCTCCTGTACAAGAGATAAAATCTACTTTATCCTGACGGATCATTTCAGCAAGAATTTTCCCTAATTCAGCAGTTGACATTGCTCCCGCTAAAGTGATCATCATTTTTCCACCATCTTTAAGATGTGCAACATAACCTTTTGATGCATCCACCAATGCAGCTGCATTGAAGTGCAGGTAATATTTCTCTATAAACTCAGAAATTGGCTTGTTCATTTATTTTGATTTTTGCAAAGATAAAACTTAAAATCGGAATGTTGCAGCCGCACTTAGAGAAAGTCTGGTTAATCCTTCTTTTTCATCATCTCCTAAATTCACTGTGTTTCCGTTGAAAGTCATTTTACTCAATGTTCCGGCAGTCAATCCTACTTTTGGACCGATAAAGAAATATTTTGATAATGCATACTGATAAGCAAAATTAGCATCTAATCCCAAGTTAGAACCTTTTCCTTTTACTGTTCCGGTTTTTGTAGTATATGTAATAGCACCTAATGCAACATCATAATAAAACTTATGCTTTGACTCATCATTGAAATTAGAATACATAAATGCAGGCCCAAAGAAACTGATATTATCTTTTGTACTTACATTTGCAGAAACAACTTGTCCATTATTATCCAGCACAGAGATTCTTCCATTACTTGAGGCACTGTAATTAGAATATTTTATTCCCAAATTTATATTCCCTTTCACATTGTAGTAGGCTGAAATATCGAAATTCACACCGCTCTTTAAGCCTTTAATATAATTTTTTGTATCTCGTGAAATATTTGTTGGGGTCTTAACAACTCTCCATGCGTATCCAACCGAAGGAAGAATTTAAATTTTTTGCTGTGCCAGAGATAACATAGAAATAAAAAACATCCCTAATAATGTAATTTTTTTTATCATTTATTTTAATATTTCGGCAAAAATAATGTTTTTGTCAAACTAAACAATTAAAATTTAAAACGGCGGTTTTCTTTTTTATCTGCTATTTTCTTTTTAGTATCAAGCCTTTTCTGCTTTTGCCCTTTTGACGGCTTTGTTGCTACTCTTTTCTTAGGAATTATTAAAGCTTTATTTACAATTTCTAGAATTTTTTCAATAGCTTTATTTTTATTCATTAGCTGGGCTCTGCTCTCAGAGACCGTTAAGAATAAAAAGCCCTCTGCATTGATCCTATTTTTTAATTTATTTTGAATTAAAACCTTTTCATTCTCATCAAAAAATCCAGAGTCATCAACATGCCAAAGTACAGTAACAGCGGTTTCAACTTTGTTTACATTTTGCCCTCCTGCGCCACTGCTTCGGGAAGTTTTAAAATTAAGTTCTTTGGAAAAGTCTTTCATGATTATGGATTAGGAAATTAAGGGTTATAAACTATCGCTTATTTTTTTGTATAGCTCAATACGACTAACCTTTCCGTTTGGAGTTCTCGGTATTTGCTGAGTAAAAATAATCTTTTTGGGTTTATGAAAGTTTTTTTCAAACGGGATATTTGATATCGTTCTTATGATTTCATCTGATTCTTCACCTTCAATTACTAAAATGAGTTTCTGTCCTAAAAGTTCATCTGCTGCTCCCATAAATACCACTTCATTCGGAATTTCCTTTTTCACCAAAGCTTCCAGTTCTTCAGGAAATATTTTTGCTCCACCAGTGTTGATAACATGATCAATTCTCCCCAAAAATTTAAACTGATTTCTATTCCTAACATCAACTAAATCGTTAGTTTGTAAAATCTCACCATTCACATTAGGTGCGAAAATTTTCAGACATCCTCTTTCATCTGTAGAGATGGTAACATGTTCAAAGGCAGTGAAATAATCTTCCTTTTGTGGTGCCAATTGTTTTAAAGCAATATGTGAAAGGGTTTCAGACATTCCATATGTTTCAAATATATGGGTTGTAAGATGTGAGATTCTTTTCTTTAAACTTTCTGATACTGATGCTCCACCAATGATTAAGTTTCTAACTAAATGTAGCTTATCCACTGAATTTTCAACCTGTAATGGAGTCATGGCACAAAAGTCGATTTCTGTTTCAAGATTCTTAAGCGGTTGTAAAGATGGTTCAGCAATTATTAACTTCATCTTTCTTTCAAATGAGCGTACAATCATCATCTTCCCGGAAATGTATTCTGTTGGTAAGCACAACAAAGCTATATCTCCCGTTTTCAAATGTAAGAAGTTACAGGTCATCATTGCGGAATTCAGCATTTTGTCCTTTTCAATTTCAAAAACCTTTGGAACTCCGGTGGACCCCGATGTTTGCACCGCCACCGTTTTTGAATCATCCAACCATTTTTCTAAAAAAAAAATCACTTTTCTTTCAAATTCAGTCTGTGAATGTAAATTATTAGTTTTGAGATTATTGAAGTCTATCACCATGTTTGTTGTAAATAAAAAGTGATGTAAATGTAAAAAAAAGTTTAAAAAGTTCTTGTATGTATAGAAAAAAGCTTTAAATTTGCATCACCAAAATAAAACAGACTCATAGTGTAACGGTAGCACTCCGGTTTTTGGTACCGTCAGTCGGGGTTCGAATCCCTGTGGGTCTACAAACCATCCTTTTTAAGGGTGGTTTTTGTTTTTCATATGGTTTGCTTTAATTTCATTAATAAATAATCTAATTCAAAAAAGATCTTTCAATAACAGACTAAAATACAATTTGTTATTATTTTATATTGATCAACAAAGAGAATTTTCGCCAAAGATTTTTGCATATAAGGAAAAAATTTATAAATTTGCACCACCAAAAAATAACGCAGACTCATAGTGTAACGGTAGCACTCCGGTTTTTGGTACCGTCAGTCGGGGTTCGAATCCCTGTGGGTCTACAAAC
>NZ_JBYTCP010000005.1:378623-745820 GCF_058790395.1 Chryseobacterium sp. FW101-FHT12H09
CCACTCTTTTTAAGAGTGGTTTTTTATTATACTTGCTATTATATCATCAGAAATCATTCTTGACATTCAAAAATAAAAAGTATGACTGGTAAACCAGCCATACCTATATTAAAAACGGTACGTTTTTCACTCGATCACTTTACTATCTTATGAAAGAGCAATTATAGTAAAAACACGAAAATTACAATCTTGAATTAAATTTGATTTGTCCACTTATATCTCTTGAAAAATGATTCATATCACCAGGTCCATTAAGATAATTATAGATAATTCCTTTATCATAATAATTATCTGCAGAACGATACTGATAATTTCCATTAAACCCATTATTGTTAATAGTCGTTGATTTCACTCCTGTTGGCCATGTATCTTTTTCATAAATAACATAATTCAGTGCATCTCCTTGCCACCCGCCAACATTTCCTGGTCCTGGATCCCAAGATCCTGCATATCCACAAACAACATATAATGCTATATTAGGAATCATATATCTTGTGAACTTCTTTACAAACACCTCACCATTCGGATTATTGGTCCACATAATACGAGATAAAGAAGAGTTACAAGGATTTACACTATTGGGTGTATTCCATCCGGTATAGGTTTTAGTCCAGATATCACTTTTCCCGGCCAGGAATGATTCATTATGTTTTCTTATGGTCATATATTCAAAATAAGGCCAATAATGAATTCCGTTCTGGCAACGATCGTCCGGAGGAGGGGGAGGACCTGCAGGACCGGGTTGCTGAGTACGTTGAACATTTTCCTTAGGCAATATTGATAAATCTATCGTATCAACAAAAGTTTCATTTAAAGAGAAAATCCATACTTCTTCATTATTAACAGTGTCTTCATCAATCATTTTTACAAACTCCCAATCTCCAGCAGCATTTAGCTTATACGCTCTTACCGATGTCTGTGTTTCATCACCTGTGTGAAAAGCTACTAAAATTGGATTTGTTGTTCCTATATTACCCGCAGATTTTAGGCCACTATAGTTATAAATAAAGATTTGCGGAAAATATTTATTTCCTTCCAAATCATTGAAAGCCATAAGACTGTTTTTAAATTCATCACTATTATTTAAAGCTGGAATATTTTTGTAAAAAACATCAACTAATGCATTATCATCACCATCAATGTTTTTCTCTAATTCAGTGTATATGACGTGCCTTGATTCATCATTGTTCTGAGCTTCCAAAACGATGGCTTTAGCTGAATTCATTAAGATAGATTCCAAAAAACTCCTTTTGTCATCTAGAGACATGTTTGGTAAATCAGCTTTCATAGCTGTTGGATTTGCTTTTAGATTTGCTGCGGGAGGATCTGGGTCATTATTACAGGATGAAATAATAAGCCCCACCAATACTAAGGATAAAGTAATTTTTTTCATGGCTTTTGAATTTGGTTTAAAGATTCCTTACTTCTTTTTAAGGTTGTTTTTCAGAATTAGTTCCAACCATTAGAGCTATACAAACACTGCTTTTGTTCTATAAAGCAGATATATTCAGCACTTAATTCAACAAATTTTGAATTAATAAATCATATAACAAACCTGGATTTAGCAAGTGTAGAAGATTATCAATTAAGTGTAGCACTTTAGATTGTTTCTGTAATCTGCCTGATTAAAAACAATAAAAAACCTTGACCAAATTCTGATCAAGGTTATTACTTTTATTTTTGTATTATTATTTGAGAAGACTTCCAGCTGGCTGCTGTTGAGTAACACAATGTACCATTCCTCCATTTTCATATAGATTTCTTACATCAATCCCTATTACTTTTCTACCCGGATATTGCTCCTGAATAATTTTATTAGCAACTGCATCATTCGGATCTCCATAGTTAGGAACAAGAACGACATTATTTGCCACATAATAATTTACATACGAACCTTTCTCTTCCAACTGTTTTCCATAAGCCGTTTTTACTTTATTTTTTGTAGCAGGCACATAGATTTTTTTATATTCTTTTCCATTAATGTTTGCCGCAGTATAAAGTGTATTGATATCTTTATCAGAAAGTCCCATATCTGATAAATCTTCTTCATCCATGGTAATCATGGTATTATGATTGATGAATTTCATAAATCCATCAATATGCATATCAGTAACATCCAAACCTGTAACACCATCCAACCAGATCACTTTTGACACTCCATAATAGGTTTCAAACATCTCCTCAGCTTCTTGCTGGGTGATTCCTTTTGTTCTTGTAGCTCCACTTTTCTGACTGATCACTGAACTTTTACACGCCATCAAAACTCCATTTCCATCAGTTTCTACAGCACCACCTTCATTAACCATTTCTTCATTTAAATCAATAACCTTGATACCAAGATCTTTTCCAATACGCTGTGGAATTTGATCACAGTTTTCGGAGTCAAATTTATCCCCCCAACCGTTAAACCCCCAATCTTCAATCAAAAGACGGCCTTGATCATCTTTTACGAAAATAGGTCCGTTATCTCTTATCCATACATCATCAGTAGGATAAATTTTAAAATCAATATTCTTTAACGAAACCTTATTTTGTTCCAATAGGCTAATGATCCTTTTTTTCTCTTTTTCATCATAAGCAATAATGTGCACTTTCTCATTATTCTGTAGCGCTTTGGTCATATCGATCCAGGTCTGTTCTACTCTTTCCCTGTATGTTTTTCCATGTTGATAATGATGTGGCCACTGAAGCCAGGTTCCTTCGTGAGGTGATGATTCTTCAGGGAAATGATAATTCTGTGACATACAAAATATTGAACCTAATGTTAAAAAAAACGTGAAAAATTTATTATTCATAATATTAAAATTTCTTTCCTATAAAAATTCCAAAATCAGCCTCCGTTTCAAAATTATTCCCAGTCTGAGAAATAGTACTACCTAAACCAAATTGCAGCTTTTTTCTGGTCTCTAGTCCCAGTCTGATTATCTGGCCACTACCCTGATGTTGTTTAAAACTAAAATCAGATTCCATAATCAGCATACTGTACAAATTAAAGTGTTCATTAATTTTAGGAGTGTATTCCATTAATGTGTAAAGTCCAAATCCCATTTCTTCACTATCAAAAGAATAAGTTAAGGCTGGAAATAAATTAATTCCAAAATCACCTTTTTCTTTGATAAATGCAAAGCCTGCAGATGGCATAATATCTTCATTAGAAATATAACCCCCCGCAGAAATTCCCCAGTTTTGACTTATATAATAATTGAGGTTTTGATATACTTCCGCATTCAGTTTTTTAGATTCATATCTATAAGAAATCGTTCCTGAAGCAAAGTAGTTCCACTTTGATTTAAAATCTTTATCATAGATTCCTAAAACTTCCGATTCTTTAGTTCCTGCATATCCCTGTATAGAAATTTGAGCAGTCACTTTATATGAAAATAGCAGTAAAAGAGGAAATAATATTCTTTTCATTAATCTTGTCTTCTAAATTTTTAAAATAAATTTCTGTTGTTATAGATATTTACTTTTGCAAAATTAGATCATCAGAAAAACAAAAATTGTCCTAAAAGGACAATCTTATGAGTATACAGGAAAATAAACGTGAGTAATATTCTCTCCATTTTGAGAATGCATATATTCTTCAATTACCTCCGAATGATCAAGCATTAAAGAAGATTCGCCCAACCAAAATCGATAAAAAAGACGATAGGTTTCCAGGATATTTTCAAAATCTCCGTAATGGGTAAATTTTATATATTTTCCACCAAAAATTTCCTTTTTTTGAAACCCTGAAATACTCGAAGAGATTTCACTTATTGCGACTCCATATCTGCAGTGTGACCCACTTGTGATAAGTGGCTGATCACTAATAATCCCATAGGAAGAAATGGAAATACCATTTTCATTTT
Organism: Chryseobacterium sp. FW101-FHT12H09; assembly: GCF_058790395.1. Classification (NCBI taxonomy): domain Bacteria; kingdom Pseudomonadati; phylum Bacteroidota; class Flavobacteriia; order Flavobacteriales; family Weeksellaceae; genus Chryseobacterium; species Chryseobacterium sp. FW101-FHT12H09. The sequence continues at coordinate 382,475 of NZ_JBYTCP010000005.1, forward strand.
CAATTGTTTCCCATAGATCATTAATCTCCCGATTATTATAATCTTTGGCTTTAATAAATTTACAATAAACTAAAATTGAATCTTTGTATTTTATTTCATACTGAAAATCAGCTTTGTCATTCTCTATAAATTTATTAAACATATCCTGTTTATTTTTTCTCGCCAATGCCGGTGAAATATGATACTGTTGTTTAAATGCTTTTGAAAAAGACTGAATGTTAAAATAACCAACCTGCCATGAAATATCAGAGACCTTATCTGTTGTATAGATTAGTTTTTTATAGGCATTCTCCAGACGTAGTCGTTTTTGGAATCCGGAAATAGTTTCATTAAAAATTTTAAAAAATATCCGTTGAAAATTTCGATAAGAATAATGGGACATATTCTCAATTTCATAAGCCGTAATTTCTCTGTCAAAATTTTCTTCGATATGATCAACAATCTTCTGGATTTCACTAAAACTTATAAGCATGATCCTACATTTTACAAATTACCATGACTATACAATTTATTCATAAGTATATTAGACTATTAAAGATACAGCATTTTAGGTTATTTTTACTGAGCACAAAAAAAAGGATAAATCAACATCTATCCTTTGTATTGTTTTCATTAAGCCTATCTCTGCATTTTATAAATTTTCGTTCTTTATAAAACGTTCGGCAATTGTATCATAATTGACAAGATCATTCTTCACTGGAAGCATTTTAGAAAAAGAGTCATCATTGATTCTCCATTTATTCTTTATTCCCAAATAATAGATTGCTCCAGGGTTCTTCTGATCTGCCCAATGTTCTATTTGAGTGAGCTTGGTGTACCCTTTTTTCTTAACCGTAAATCTAAAATCAATCTCGCCTTTTTCAGATTTATTCAGTTTTGAAAAAAAATATCCTTTATCGTCTGTAGAAGCAATAACATTATTATTTTCATCTACAATTGTAGCTCCCATTACCGGTTGCTTTGTTTTAGAATCAATAATAATTCCTGCAATATGAATTTCTCTTGAATTTTCTTGAATTTGGGCATACATAGTAGAAAAAAATGCAGCTACGAAGATCATTAAAAAACCTAGAATTCCTGTCCGTTTTTTCATTTATTAATTATTTAGTTTTAGGTTTATACAATTTATACATTACAAATAAGAAGGCTAACCAAATCGGAATTAAAATTACCTGTATCTCCATTCCTGTGATACACATAAGTACTAAAATTATCAATAAAAAAACAATACAGATATAATTAGAGACAGGATAAAATATAGATGGAAATAGTGTTTTAACTCCATCTTTTATTTTGCTTTTTCTGAATTTTAAATGGGTATAGCATATCATCAACCAGTTGATAATAAGTGTAGATACCACCAAGGCCATTAAATACTCAAAAGCCTTTTCAGGAACTAATTTATTAATGATGATACAGATACCCGCAAAACAAGAGGACACGATAATCGCATTGGTAGGTACGTGATTTTTATTAAGTTTCATTAAGCCTTTGGGAGCGTTTCCTTGCTGAGCCAATCCAAAAAGCATTCGACTATTGCTGTAAACACTACTGTTATAAACTGACAGAGCTGCTGTTAGAACAATTAAATTAAGAATATTTGCAATCAATGAATTGAATTGAATCACTTTCCCAAAAATGGTAAATTCAAGTCCGTTTAGATTTTGAAAAACCATCACGAAAGGGCTTGATCCCTCTGTAATATCTCTCCATGGGCTTAATGCAAATAAAATAACCAAAGCCCCAACATAGAAAATTAAAATCCTATAAATTACCTGATTGGTCGCTTTTGGTATTGTTTTTTCGGGGTTTTTAGCTTCAGCAGCGGTAATCCCAATTAATTCTAATCCGCCAAAAGAAAACATAATCATAGCCATTGCTGCGAAAAGACCTGTATATCCGTTTTCATTTTTATTAAATAATCCTTTTGGGAAAAATCCGCCATCATTCCATAAATTCTGGATGCTCGCTTTCTCACCTCCGCTTCCACTTACCAATAAGTAAATACCAAAAACGATCATAGCAACGATAGCTACTACTTTGATAATTGAAAACCAAAATTCGGTTTCTCCATATACTTTTACAGAAGCGAGATTAAGCGCATTAATCAGCACAAAGAAAACCAAGCTTGAAACCCAGAGTGGAATTTCCGGCCACCAGAAATGAATATAGTGACCAATCGCTGTAAGCTCGGCCATACTCACCAAAATATAAAGAATCCAATAATTCCATCCTGAGGCAAAACCAGGGAAATTCCCCCAATATTTATAGGCAAAATAACTAAAGCTTCCTGATACAGGTTCCTGAACGACCATTTCACCAAGCTGACGCATAATAAAGAAGGCAATAATCCCAGCTAAAGCATATCCTAAAATAACAGATGGACCTGCTAAAACGGCAGCGGGACCGATTCCAAGAAACAGTCCTGTTCCAATAGCGCCACCTAAGGCGATTAATTGAATATGTCGGTTGGTTAGTCCTCTAACCAAAGAGGTATTTTGTTGTGGATTTTGTTCAGTTTTCTCTTCGTGGTTCATAGAATGAATTATTCGCTAAATATATAAAAACTTCACAGAAATTCCCTTCTATAAACAAAGTTCAACGTTCAATTTATTAAACACTCAAGAATTTAGCTAAAATTAGAAAAGTAGAATAATTATAGAAAATTAAATATATTCTTCAGGAATCGGAATATTATTTTGTTTCATATAGTGAATAAGATCATGGTATTTATCTTCATAATCTGTTATTCCACATCGATGAGAAATGCTGCAAATATCTGAGGGCTTAATTTCCAGGATATTTGAAATTTTACTTAAAATATCGAGATTGATCTTTACTTTAGAATTCTCAATATCAGAATAGGCTTTTTGTGAAATCCCCATTTCAAAAGCCATATATTCCTGTGTAAAATCTTTACTTCGTCGAACTTTTCTTATATTTTGACCACATATTTTCATCGTATTTGTTTTAGTAGTTTTTGGTATGGTTTAGAAGGATATCTACTAGCCTCTAACAAAGTTAATAAATACCTTTGGCAAAACATTATACACGTTACATGATATTTATTTCCTAATCAGATTTAGCCTTAAAAACATCAGTATAAAGCTAAATGGTAATAAATATTAATTCTGTACAACAACTATTGGAATTATGGAGACGCAAAAATTTAATTATGACAATAATATTGTCAGAGCATTTCTCTATGCTACTATTGTATTTGGCCTGGTTGGTTTTTTACTTGGTCTTACTGCAGCATTAATGCTCTTCTACCCGGAGTTACCCGAATTTTTATTCGGAACTGATGATACAACGATCCAAAGTTTAAGAAGTGGAAATATCCAGGGATTAATAAACACACAGGGAGCAATGGGATTCGGAAGAATCCGAATGCTTCATACAAGTGCTGTTATTTTTGCTTTTGTCTGTAATTCATTTTTCTGTGGTGCCTATTATAGCATGCAGCGATTATTAAAAACAAGAATGTATAGTGATACCTTGTCATGGATCCACTTCTGGTCATGGCAGATCATGATTATCAGCGTTGTTATAACTTTCTTAATGGGAATTAATACTTCAAAAGAATATGCTGAACACGAATGGCCAATTGATATTTTAATTGCTTTCTCGTGGATCATCTTTGGTATTAATATGTTTGGAACGATTGCCAGAAGAAGGGTCAGACATCTGTATGTTGCCATCTGGTTTTATATTGCAACCTGGATTGCTGTAGCCATGCTTCATATTTTTAATAATCTTGAAGTTCCATTATCATTTACGAGCTGGAAATCCTATTCTGTATATGCGGGAGTAAAAGATGCTCTTGTGCAATGGTGGTATGGTCATAATGCAGTTGCATTTGTACTGACAACTCCGGTATTGGGTTTGATGTATTACTTTATGCCAAAAGCGGCACAGCGTCCTGTATTTTCTTACAAATTATCTATTATCCATTTTTGGTCGCTGATATTCGTATACCTTTGGGCAGGTCCGCATCACCTTCAGTATACAGCGCTTCCGGCATGGGCTCAGGCGGTAGGTACAGGTTTTTCTATTATGCTTATTGCTCCATCTTGGGGAGGCATGCTCAATGGTCTTCTTACTTTAAGAGGAGCTTGGGATAAAGTAAGAGAAAATCCTATCCTTAAATTCTTCGTTGTAGCAGTAACCTGTTATGGAATGGCCACTTTTGAAGGACCACTTTTAGCGACTAAATCTTTAAATAAAATCGGACATTACACCGACTGGGTAATTGGCCACGTTCACCTGGGAGCTCTTGGATGGAATGGTTTTATGGCCTTTGGAGTAATTTATTACCTGATCCCGATCATGTGGAGAACAGAGCTTTGGTCTAAAAAACTGGCCAACTGGCACTTCTGGCTGGGAACTTTAGGAATCATTTTCTACGCTGTTCCGATGTATATTTCAGGATTTACTCAGGGATTGATGTGGAAGCAATTTAACCCGGATGGAACACTATTGTGGAAAAACTGGTTAGATACGGTAACTGCTATTATACCTTACTTCAAAATGAGATTTTTGGGTGGTATCCTTTATCTGTCAGGAGCGATCTTAATGGTTATCAATGTTATTAAAACCATCAAAGCAGGCTCATTCCAGAAAGAAGTTCCGGCAGAAGCACCTGCTTTAGCTAATATTGGAAGCCAAAGAAAAGAGGGTGAAGGTGCTCACCTTTGGCTTGAAAGAACACCAAAACTACTTTCTATATTAGCTTTTATTGTAATCTCAGTTGGTGGATTGGTGGAAATTGTCCCTACCCTGACCATAAAAAGTAATCTCCCTCAAATTACTGCTGTAAAACCATATTCACCACTGGAACTTGAAGGCAGGGATCTGTATATCCGTGAGGGTTGTAATTCCTGTCACTCCCAAATGGTCAGACCATTCAGAGATGAAGTGATGAGATTTGATGGTAAAAATGGACAATACTCTAAAGCGGGAGAGTTCGTATATGATCGTCCATTCCTATGGGGATCTAAAAGAACAGGACCCGACTTACATAGGGAAGGAAGTAGAAATCCAGATTCATGGCATTTTAAACATATGTACAATCCAAGAATTACTTCAGCAGGATCTATCATGCCTCGTTTCCCGTGGTTAATTACCAATAAACTTGACCGTTCTGAAATGGTTAGCAAAATGGAATTAATGAAAAACACTTTTGACATTCCTTACACAAAAGCTCAGATAGACTCGGCCAATCAATGGGCAGACAATCAATCTAAAGCTATTGTAAAAAGAATCTATTCTGAAGCAACTGACGTAAAAGATCAGGTGCAGAAAGACAAGATAACAAAAGGTCCGGCATTCGTTCCTCTTGAACAAAGAGAAATTATTGCCATGATCGCCTATTTGCAAAGATTGGGTACAGATATCAAAACCACCGATATTAAAACTGCAAGTGTTGACTAACTATTAAAATCAATGTAAAATGAAAACGAGAACACCCATTTCAATATATATCATTGTAACCATCGGGCTAACCATTATGGCATTTGAGATGTTCGCACAGGATTCGGGTTATTTCACATCTCCTTTCTTCTGGGCATTATTACTCATTGCAATCATCCTGCTTTTGATTATGAATTCTATAGGAGATCTGGTGGAAAATGAACAGTTCAGCAGATTAACAGAAAATGAAAAGAAAGAATATCTGACAGAAAAGAATATTTCCTATTTTCAAAAGCTTTGGAATTCTGCGTTTAAGAAACAGTCGCAGACTGAAGAAAAAGACATTCTCATCGATCATGGTTTTGATGGAATTACTGAACTTGATAATTCTTTACCAAAATGGTGGATTGGATTATTCTATTTTGGAATTGTCTTCTGCGCCATCTATATGATTGCTTTTGCATTTACAGATTACGCGCATCCTGATGTGGAATATGACAAGGAAACAAAAACGATGCTTGCATCGATTGTAGAATATGAAAAAAATGCACCTACTATTGATTTAGAAACAGCAAAATACAGTGCTGACAATATCGCAGAAGGTGAACAGCTTTTCAAAACCAACTGTGTAACCTGCCATGGAGATGGTGCAAAAGGAGGAATCGGACCAAATCTTACTGATAAGCACTGGATTAATATCAAAGAAAAAAGCCTTTTTAAGAATGTTTTCTGGATGCTTGAAAACGGTTCTCCAAATAATCCTACCATGAGACCTTTCATTAAGGAAGGAACGATCACAGGAAGGGATGCCGAAAAAATTGCAGCTTACATATACCATATCAATCAGGAAACAAGTCCGATTACCCAAGCTCTGGGCGGGGCGGCTCCACAAGGAGAAGAAGTAAAATGGGAAAACAATAATGAATAAATATTTAACTAAAACTATCACTATATCATGCCCCCTTTTATCACTAACTAACATTAAATTTCATTTTTCTAAACCTTTTCATACTTTGAAAAATGTATAAAAAGGGGGCTTTTTAAACTAAAAAATAAATCCAAGCCTTGACTGTTGTCTCAACTAATTCACTTCACTTCGATTCAACTAAAATTCCATAAAAGGCAGTCAAGGCAGGATTTTTGCATTCGCAAAGGGGTACCACATCGGGTAATTTTTTAAATAGTATTATTATCTTTGTTATAAACCCTATCACATTTGAAACTAAAAATTAATAAAAGAAAACTCCTGAGGCGCTTTGCCATTACCATTATATCAATATTGGTACTTCTTGCCCTACTTATACTAAGTTTGCGTCTTCCGGCGGTTCAAAACTTTATTAAAGACAAACTTATTGTCTACCTCGAGAAAAAAATCAAAACAAAAGTCAGCCTTGAAAAGGTTTATATAGGATTCCCTAACAGTCTTGTTATGGAAAATCTTTATTTAAAAGGTCAGGATATTGATACCCTTCTAGCTGTTAAAAAACTGGATGTTGGATTAAATATGCTTAAACTCATCAATTCTACTGCGGATATTACTTCTGTCGATCTTGAAGGTGTGAAGGCTAATGTGGTCAGAAAAAAACATGGGAAATTTAATTTCGATTATATTATTGATGCTTTTGCCACTTCAGATAAGGAAGAAAGCCCTTCAAAACCATTTATTATTTCACTTGATAAAATCAACTTAAAAGATATTGGGGTTACTTTTAATGATCAGCAATCAGGAAATGACATAAAATTATACTTCAAATCTTTCGATACAAGAGTAAAAACTTTTGATTTAAATAAAAATAATTACGCAGTCAATGACATTAATCTGGATGGATTAAAACTAAAATTAAAACAAGATCTTGTAGAAGAGGTTTCGAAGAAAGTTGAGAAAAAAGTTGATTCTTTAAATCAGAAAAAATCAATGAATATTGGTTTGAGAGGAATCAAACTAACCAATTTTGATATTGATTACGGTGATGACAATACAAAAACTTTTGCAAAGGTTTTATTTAAAGAACTAAGTACAAAGGTCAATAAACTGGATCTGGATAATAATTCCTATAATGTGTCAAATATTATTCTTTCCGGAGCAGATATCAATGCCAATCTTTATTTACCTGCCCAAAATGCTAATCCAAAAAAAGAAGAAGCCACCTCACCAGGAAGCTCAGAAAAGGAAAAAGCAATGAAAGTACTTTTGGGTAAACTGGTTCTTAATGATGTAAAAGTAGCTTACCATAATACTGCAATCGCTCCTACCAAACAGGGGATGGACTTCAACCACCTTAATTTTTCAAAAATGAATGTTGAGGTCCGAAGTTTCAAAATGGAAAACAACACCTTTGCAGGAACGGTAAATTCAGCAGAAATCCAGGAAGGACGTGGTCTGGATATTCAAAAATTTAACACAGATTTTGTTTACGGAGAAAAAGAAGCCTATCTTAAAGATCTATACTTACAGACTCCAAAAACAATATTAAGAGATGAGGTTATTTTACAATATAATTCTATTGAACAGCTGACTTCTAATCTTGGGGCCGTAAAAATATCTGCTAATATCCATGATTCTAAAATAGGTTTTTCTGACATTCTAAATTTAGTTCCGACCTTAGGAAACACTGTTCCATTCAATAAATATCCCAATACCATACTTGCTGTAAATGCAAATGTAAAAGGAAGTGTGAATGATTTATTGATTCAGGATTTAAAAGTTGCAGGATTGGATCAGTTAAGGGTTGCAGCATCAGGAAGAATCAGAAATGCCATGAACCCTGATCAATTGTATTATGATTTAAAAATTGAAGAATTTTCTTCATCAGCAAAAACGATCTATAATCTGGTTCCTAAAAATACTATACCATCCAATATTTCATTACCTTCTAATTTCAGTATAAAAGGAACTGCAAAAGGAACTACCAAACTGGTCAATACCAATCTTAATCTTTATTCTACTCTAGGGAATGCAGCTATCATTGCCAATGTAGATATGCGTAGAAAAAATTACGAATTATATGATATAAAAGCCAATCTTCAAGGAATACAGATTGGAAAGATCATTCAGAATAAAGATATTGGATCAGTTACTGCACAGATTTCCGCAAAGGGAGAAAGTTTTGATTTCAAAAAAGCAAAAGCGGATCTTAAGGGTCATGTTGCTTCCGCCACATATAAAGGTTATCAGTACCGCGACATGAATTTGACCGGAAAAATAAATAATGGTGCTTATCATATTCTTTTAGATTCTAATGATCCGAATGCCAATCTGAAATTGACCGCTTCCGGAGTTTATAATGAGAAGAATCCTACAGTAAAGGTTAATGGAGATATTATCAAACTAGATCTTAATAAACTTGGGTTCTATGAAAAACAAATGATCATTGGAGGGAAAATTGATGGTGACTTCACCAATCTGGACCCTGATCATTTGAATGGATATTTAAATCTTCAGAACTTCGCATTTTCAGATACCAAAGAGGTTTATCCTATTCAGGAAGTACATTTGAAAGCAAGTTCAGCAAATGATTCAACGAATATTGTTTTCAATTCTCAAATCGCAGATGTAGAACTGAAAGGAAAATATAAATTGACTCAGATATTTGGATCATTAACCCAAACTATTAATCAATATTATCAATTTCAGAAACCCGATAAAACTCAAAAGATTGATGCTGGTCAGTATTTTACATTTAATGCGAAAGTTAAAAATGACGATCTGATCAGAAAATTTGTTCCTGATCTGAAAAGTTTTGAAACCATCAATTTAGTTGGAAATTACAATGCCGATTCTCAAAAGATTGAAATTGATGGACAGATCCCACAGTTATTATACGGAGAGAATTCAATTGAAAATGCAACTTTAAAAGTAACCAACGAGAATCAGGCATTACAATACAACCTGAATGTTGCTGCCCTAAAAAGTTCGAGTCTTGCTTTAAATAAAATTAATATCGGAGGTGATGTTTCGAACAATATCATTAATTACAATATCACAACCAAAGATCAAAAAGATGTTACTCAATTTCTGATTGCCGGAAATGCAAAATCATTAAATGACATTACAGAAGTTTCTCTGAATCCGGATGGTTTAAAATTAAATTATAATGACTGGACAGTTGCTGAAGGAAATAAAATCCAAATTGGCAGTAAGGGGATTGTAGCTGATAATTTTAAACTTTCAAATACCGGAAGTGAGATTTCTCTGCAGTCAGAAAGTGAATCTGCCAACAGTCCTTTAAATATCTCATTGAAAGATTTCAAAATCGAAACCATCACCGAGATCATTAAGAAAGACTCTCTTTTAGCTAAAGGAACCATTAACGGGACTGCTCAGCTTCGGGATTTAACAAAAGATATGACATTCACTTCTGATCTCAATATTTCAGATTTGTTCGTGTATGGAAATCCAATTGGAAATCTAGCTGTAAAGGTAAACAGCACATCATCTAAACTTTTAAATGCTGATATTGCGCTTTCCGGAAATGACAATGATGTGAAAATTGCTGGAAATTACAACACTTCTTCCAGCACATTTGATCTGAATATGGCCATCAATAAGCTTCAGATGAAAAGTGTTCAAGGATTCTCCATGAATGCCATTACCAATACAGAGGGTTATCTTTCCGGAAATCTGAATATAACCGGGAGTACAGATAAACCTAATATCTTGGGTAAAGTGAAATTTAATAATGTAGGTCTTGAAATCGCTAAAACGGGAAGTGATTTCAGAAAGCTGAATGATGAAATTGATTTTACAAACAGAGGCATTGAGTTTAATAAATTTAAAATCAATGATAAAGATGGAAATGCACTTGTTGTAAACGGTCAGGTGCTTACACAAACATATCGGGATTTCGCATTCAACCTTGATGTTAATGCTAAAGGTTTCAAGGTAGTCAATTCTGAAAAATCTAATGACGCCATGATGTATGGAACACTTGCGATTGATGCGGGGTTACATATTCGAGGAAACTTAGACTTACCAAAAGTGGATGGAAGATTGGCTGTGACTGACAATACAGATTTCACTTTTGTACTCCCTCAATCCAGTCCTTCATTACAGGAAAGAGATGGAATTGTAGAATTTGTAGATCAGGATCAGGTTGTTCTCAATAAGACCATTAAAGCCGATTCCTTAAAAGCGCAAAGCCGTATTAAAGGAATGGATGTAAGTGTAAATATCGAAGTAAGCAAAGAAGCTAAAATGTCGATCATCATCGATAAAGCCAACGGTGATTTTGTACAACTTCAGGGAGAAGCACAACTAACTGGTGGGGTTGATCCATCAGGAAAAACGACTTTGGTTGGAGTATATCAGGTAGAAAAAGGATCTTATGACCTTTCCGTAAGTTTACTTAAAAGAAAATTTGACATTCAGAAAGGAAGCACCATTACCTGGACAGGAGAACCTACTGCAGCGATTATGGATATTACTGCCGTCTATAAAGCTGACGTAGCACCTATCGATCTTGTAGAACAACAGATAAGTGGTGAAAGTTCTTCGACTATCAATCAATTTAAACAAAGAATCCCTTTCAATACTTTATTAAAAATGAGTGGTGAATTGCTGAAACCGCAGATTACATTTGATATTACCACTGATAAAAAAAATAGTTCTGTTTCATCAACAGTAACAGATCTTGTTGATCAAAAACTTACCCAGCTCAGAACTCAGGAATCTGAAATGAATAAACAGGTTTTTGCTCTATTATTATTGAATCGTTTTATAGGTGAAAACCCCTTCCAAAGCGGCGCAGGAATGTCTGCTGAGGCAATGGCAAGACAGAGTGTAAGTAAAATTCTTTCCCAACAGCTAAATAACCTTGCTTCAGGCTTGATTAAAGGGGTAGACTTAAATTTTGGACTGGACTCTTCTGAAGATTATTCTACCGGGCAAAAAAATACGAGAACTGATCTTAATGTAGATATCAGCAAAAAACTATTGAATGATCGTCTTAAAGTGACGGTAGGAAGTAATTTCGGTTTGGAAGGTGATGCCAGACAAAATGAGACTACGAACAATATCGCAGGAAATGTAACGGTAGATTACAGCCTCTCCAAAGACGGCAGGTATATGTTGAGAGCTTATCGTAAAGATGAATATCAGGTGGCTCTGCAAGGACAAATTATTGAAACCGGAGTTGGATTTATCATCACATTGGATTATGATCAATTCCGTGATATTTTCAAAAAATCAAAAAAAGACAGGCCGAAAAAAGAAAATAAGAATAACCAAGTGGTAGAATTTAAATAAATGGGAAATAAACTCAAAAAATACTTTACATATTTTTTCGCTTCAGGACTTACTGCAGTTAGTCTTTCGTGTAGCAATACCAGATTTCTTAAGGAAGGGCAGATGCTTTATACCGGCGCAGAAGTAAAGATTGACAATGATACCATCCCTAAAAAAGATAAAAAAGAACTTCAGGCTGCTCTGGAGGAAAATCTAATTCCTAAACCGAACTCAACCCTACTTGGGCTACGTCCCAGGTTATACTTTTACAATATTGCCAAAGAACCTAAAAAAGATAAGGGTTTCAACTACTGGCTAAAATACAAGATCGGTGAAAAACCGGTTCTATTAGGTGATGTTGATCGTGAATTCAATAAAGATATCATTGTCAACTATTCTGAAAATAAGGGATATTTTAACGCTAAAGCAACGTATGATACAATTTCAAAAAACAAGAAGGCAAGAGTTATTTATACTCTAAAACCTGGTGCTCAGTATTTAATCAGTAGTGTGAAATTTCAGCAGGATTCTTCTGTGGTCAACCATGAGATTCAAAATTTAAAAGAAAAAACCCTGCTTAAAAATGGAAATCCGTTTGATCTGGGCGTTATCAAAACTGAGCGGGATCGAATTGATAATGGTTTGAAGGAAAAGGGTTTTTATTATTTCCATCCCGATAATATTATTGTTCAGGCAGACAGTACAGTGACCAAGAATCATAAAGTAGAGCTTAATGTAAAATTAAAAGAGGACACTCCTGATCTGGCTACCCAACAATTCAGTATCGACAAAGTGATTGTTTTCCCTACTTATAATCTTCAGGATGTAAAAAAGGGTAAATACAGTGTTCCAATGAACAAGGATTCTCTTTCAAAGTATGCTTATAATGACATATATGTGATTGACCCACAACATAAATTTAAACCTAAAATTTTCGATAGGGCATTATACTTTGAGAAAGGAGATTTGTACAACCGTACCGATCACAATCTTTCATTAAACCGTTTAATCAGCTTAGGCGTTTTTAAATTTGTAAAAAATGAATTCATTGTTTCAGATTCTCTACAGCATAAATTTGATGCTTACTATTTATTGACGCCAAGAGAAGTACAATCTCTTCGTCTGGAAGCTTTAGGAAGAACCAATTCTGCCAGCTATGCAGGTAGTGAGTTGAATCTAAACTGGACGCATCGAAATTTTTTCAAAGGTGCTGAACAATTTAAAGCAGCTATTTATGGAGCTTTTGATGTACAGATGGGTGGCCAGTCACAGGCTAAAAACATGTATCGTGCCGGAGCAAATGTACAGTTGTCTATTCCTAGAATAGTTGCCCCATTCAGATTCCACTCTTCCAGCGCTTTTGTCCCAAGGACCAATATAACTCTTGGGTATGAATTCCAAAACCGTACTGAATATTACACACTTAATAATTTTACAGCTTCATTCGGATATGTATGGAAGGAAAATGCAAGAAAAGAACATGACTTAAAAGTTCTAGATATAACTTTAGTTTCACCAGCTAATGTCACTCCATTATATCAATCAATAGCGACTACTCCTGCTATGCAAAGAGTAGTTGAAGAGCAACTTATTTTTGGTCCTACTTATTCATATACCTATACGAATACTATGTTGCCAAAAACAAATACCTTCTATTACAAGGGCACACTTGATTTGGCGGGAAATATTACAGGCTTAGTAACAGGAGCCAGCGCAAAAAAAGGGAAACAAAAAGAAATCTTTGGAGTTCCGTTCAGTCAGTATGCAAAAATGGAAAACGATTTCAGATTCTATCACAAGTTTTCAGAAAAAACTAACTTCGCTTCACGAATTATAGCCGGTATTGCTTACCCTTATGGGAATTCAGAATACATCCCTTTTTCCAAACAATTTTTTGTAGGCGGAAGTAACAGTATTCGAGCGTTTCGAGCAAGAACCTTAGGACCTGGAAGCTATGATCCAAGAGGCTTAAATGAGAAGCTTTCGTTTGATCAATCGGGGGATATCAAATTAGAGATGAATGCAGAATATCGTGCTAATCTTTATAAATTTTTAAATGTAGCCGCGTTTATAGACGCTGGAAATGTTTGGTTAATTAAGGATAAGAACAATGACCGCCCAGGTGGAACATTTTCAAAAGATTTTTTGAGTGAAATTGCTGTAGGTGCCGGAGTTGGTCTAAGACTTGATTTCTCAATATTAATTTTAAGATTAGACTTAGCAATGCCCCTTCGTGTTCCTTACTATGAAAAAGGAGACAGATGGACTTTTAACAGGATCAATTTTGGAGATGGCAGCTGGAGAAAAGATAATCTTGTTTTAAATATAGCAATCGGATATCCATTTTAATATGATCAACAATATAAAATTTTTCTGGGAGGTTTTAAAAGACACATTTGCAGAATGGAACAGTTCTACCGCATCAAGAGATTCGGCGAGTTTAGCATATTATGCGATCTTTTCTATTCCGGGATTATTAATTATTATCATATGGATTGCCGGAAACTTTTTCGGGGAAGAAGCCATCCGTGGGCAGATCAGTACTCAGATCAGTGGATTGATGGGAAATGATGTTGCCAAAAGTGTAGAAAATATGATTGCCGGCGCATTGATCGACAAACAGAACATTTTCATGAAGGCAGTAGGAATAGGCTCTTTGGTCTTTGGTTCCACCACATTATTTTTTCAATTGCAACATTCTTTAAATACCCTTTGGGATGTACAATCAGCACCAAAAAAAGCATTAATTAAATTTCTTCTTGACAGAGCCAATTCCTTGGGAATGATCCTCATCCTTGGATTTTTATTAATGATCACCATGATCCTTTCTTCAGCAATAAGCCTTTTTAATACCTGGATCACAAATTATTTTGGTTTTGAAACTTATATGTTGGTGGAATTGGTGAATTTTGCTGTTGGCTTTGCTCTTGTGATGCTGTTATTCGCCCTAATGTTTAAATTTCTACCTGATGTACAAATCAACTGGAGACCGGTCTGGAAAGGTGCTATATTGACGACCCTTTTGTTTACATTAGGTAAGTTTTTATTGAGTCTTTACTTTAGTAATTTCAAACCAACCTCAACTTTTGGAACCGCAGGAACTGTTATTCTTATTATGATGTGGATCAATTATTCCTGTATGCTGATATTTTTCGGAGCAGAATTTACAAAAGTATACTCTTACAAAAGAGGATATAAAATTGTTCCTTCCAAACATGCCAAGTGGAGTGACGCCAAATTATATGAAGACAGTCACAAAAATCAACCTAAACAAAACGAATCTGCTTCATAAAAAAGCCTCTTGAATTCAAGAGGCTGATATTTTACATTCTGTTTACGGTTCCTATTCCCAGTAATCCTAAAGATTTCTTTATTGTCTGAGCCGTTAGATCTGATAGATTTAATCGGGTCTGCTTTACATTCTCATCTTCCTGAATCATAATAGGATTATTCTGATAGAAAGAATTGTAAGATTTTACAAGATCGTAAAGGTAATTAGCAACTAAGGCTGGGCTTAATGTTTCTGCTGCTCTAGCAACTACTGTTTTATAATTGGCTAATTGCATGATCAGTTCCTTTTCAGATTGATTTAATTCAACATTAGCTACTTCTTTTTGAGCGTACATTGCTTTTGTTAATAAAGATTGAATACGAGCATAGGTATATTGAATAAAAGGACCTGTATTTCCGTTAAAATCAATACTGTCTGCCGGGTTAAACAGCATTTTTTTCTTAGGATCTACTTTTAGCATAAAATACTTTAATGCTCCCAATCCAACAGTCTCGTAGGATGTTTCTTTATCTTCATCATACAGGTGTTCAAGTTTTCCTAATTCCTGCGCCTTAGATTTCGCTGTTGCATACATTTCCTGCATCAAATCATCAGCATCTACAACAGTTCCTTCACGGGATTTCATTTTTCCTTCAGGAAGTTCTACCATTCCATAAGATAAGTGGAATAATTGATCAGCCCAGGCATAGCCTAATTTTTTCAGGATTTTAAATAAAACCTGGAAATGATAATCCTGTTCATTCCCTACCGTATAAATTAGCTTTTGAATATCATTTTGCTTAAATCTTTCAACTGCAGTTCCCAAGTCCTGAGTCATATAAACAGAAGTCCCATCAGAGCGTAATAAAAGCTTTTGATCCAATCCTTCATCTGTAAGATCACACCAAACCGATCCGTCTTCTTTTTGATATAGAATCCCTTTCTCCAAGCCTTCCTGGATAAGATCCTTTCCTAAAATATAGGTATTGCTTTCGTATTGAACCTGGTCAAAATCAACGCCTAGTCTCTTATAAGTTTCATTAAACCCTTTATAGACCCAAGAGTTCATTTCATTCCACAGGCTTCTTACTTTTTCATCACCATTTTCCCAGTCCAGCAACATCTTTTGAGCTTCCTTCATTAAAGGAGCCTCTTTCTTCGCCTCATCCTCTCCTATTCCCTTCTCAACAAGCTCGGCTATTTCTTTTTTGTAATTTTTATCAAATTCTACATAATAATTTCCAACAAACTTATCTCCTTTGGTATGGGTTGTCTCAGGTGTTTCCCCATTTCCAAACTTTTCCCAAGCCAACATCGATTTACAAATATGAATCCCTCTATCATTAATGATCTGTGACTTGATCACATCATATCCTGCCTCTTTTAGAATTTGAGCAACAGAGAAACCTAATAAATTATTTCTAATATGTCCTAAATGCAGTGGTTTATTAGTATTTGGAGAAGAATATTCTACCATCACTGTTGCATCTTTCTTTTCAATTTTTGAGAAACCATCAGTTACAGATCTCAATTGATCTACAAAGAATTGGTTTTTAACTTTAACATTCAGAAATCCTTTAACCACATTAAAGCTTTCAAACACATCTGTTTGTGCTGTTAAAGATTCTCCTAATTCTATTCCTATACTTTCGGGATTTTTCTTTAATTGTTTAACTAGTGGAAAGGTAACAATCGTAAAATCTCCTTCATACTCAGTTTTATTTTCCTGAACCTCCAGATTAATTTCTTTTAACTGATATACATTTAAAATGACTTCCGAAAGTTTTTCCTCTATTATATCTTTAATATTCATGTTCTAATTTTGAAATACAAATATACGGAAATAAAAAAACCGCCCGAAGGCGGTTTATTATAGAAATACTATTGTTTTATAAAAATTAAAACGGCTTCATCATTTCCAGGCACATTATCTAAATTTTTAGAATTATCATATACCCTAAGCTCAGTAGTGGAAAATGACTCTACCTCCTTTTTAAGAGTTTTAACTGCTCCACCTTCATTATATGTAAGTGTAAGAGTACTATATAGATTGTCATAGCCCCATTTACCAGCAAAGGAATCAAATTTAGTACAGTTACCTGAAGTAGAAAGATCATATCTTTCATAAACTCCAGTAAAATCTGCATTGATCAATAGCTGACCTTTGAGACCACAATCATTTACCATATAAGTTTTACCCCTGAATTCATATTTATAGGGTTTCCAATTTCCATTGATGCTTACATTGTCTACAATATTGTTATTATCGTCATCATTGGAGCATGAAATAATGCACATTAAAAAAAAGAATCCTATTAAAAATTTCATATAAAAACATTTACTTTATCTAAACAGAAATACTTGTTTAGATTATTAATTAATTTAAAATTTGTCCCAAAAGATTTTTGTTGACACTTTATCGCCTCCAATTTTTGCAGCTGCAGCTTTTACATTAGTAGCATTTAAAAGATATTCCTGGTCAGAATAAGGCATTCTTACTGGCACTGCTTCTACTAATGATCCTGATGGATTTGCAAATACAGGAAAATCCAGTCTTCTTGTAAAATTCCATGCTTGGAAGCCCTTATTAAACATCGCTATCCACGCCTGCTCACCAATTGACTTTTTCCAATTAATTGGATCAAATGGATGTGCAGCTATAAATGCACTAGCCTGAGTTGGGTCAACATTATATTCCGTCATGGAAGCTTGAATTGCCTGCGAATATAAGGTAGTAGCAGTTCCACCCACAGCAAAACCTCGAGCAGCAGCCTCAGTTCTCAAAAACATAATTTCAGCATAATCTAATAAAAATCCTTGTGCATTCTCTCCTGAAATAACATTTGTAAAGTGAGAATATTGGTTAAATACATTTTGGCTACCGTACACTCCACCAATATAAGCATTAGCAACAGTAGTAAACCAAACCGCTCTTCTTGGATCATTATTAGTATTCATGAAATTTACCAGAATATTTGAAGGTAAGAAATCATTTCTACCAGATTGTATTACGTCTTGATAAACCGGATTGGATAATAATCCTGAAGGAAATGTCTGTAGTCCAAAATTATCAGCCTTCTCTGTAAATAACCCTCCTGTATATGCCGCTTCAGCATAGGTTTTGGCAAGTACGGGTTCTACATCTGCTAAAGCAATAGCGAGTCTAAACTTCAAAGAATTTCCCATCTTTTTCCATTTAAACATATCTCCTTTGTAAATTAAATCTTTATCATATCCTATTTCAGAAGTATTAATCAATGCCAAAGCAGCATCAATCCTTTTAACAAGATCAAGGTAAATGACCTTTGCATCATCATAAGGAATTTCAGCATTTCCAGGATTTTCCGCTGTAGCTTTCAATGCTCCAAAATATGGTATATCTCCATAAGTATCTACTAAATTAGCCCATGCGTAAGCATTCACTAATTCTATCATAGCGATGCTATTATTTCTTTGAACCGGAGTTACACTTTCTCCATCAAGAAACCTTCTTGCATCTCTTAATGCTGACAGAACCCCCGGAGAGTTTATTGTAGCAGAAGCAGACGACATCATACGGTTGTAATGATTTCTAGGTATCGGACGAGCAGTCATATTATAATTTGTCTCATCCGGATATGTTGTTTCCGACCATTGCTGGGTGAAAAATCGACTTATGTTTCTGTTAACATTAACGTTCAATACCTGATCAAGCAATGCGTGTTCCGCACTTGCAAAAAGTACTCCTGATGGAACTTCTGTTGGATGTTTTGGATCTTCGTTCAATGAAGTAATATCCCTCTCACATGAATTCAAAGTTAATGCGAGTGAAGCAACACCTATAATTAAAAATATTTTTTTCATTTTTTAGAATTTTAAAGTTATGTCTATCCCAATGTCACGAGTTGTAGGCAACGATCCTATGGATTGTCCTTTAGCAGCTAGCCCATTCCCTGTTCCTGTTTCAGGATCGGCATAAGGTAAATTTTTATGGATGATCCAAAGGTTTCTTCCAACAATTGAAATTTTTGCATCCTGGATACCTGTATTCGCTAAGTATGATTTTGGTAAATTATACCCTATACTGGCTTCTCTTAATTTTACATAAGATGCGTCATAAACAAATCGTTTGTTTGGCATAGCATTATATCCATCTACACGACCACTAATTCCAGGAGTACTTGTAGGTGTTGTATTGACTTGTCCATTTGGATTCACTCCTGGATAGACTACCCCACTTTCTCTATAATACGCTGTTTCTTCATATAACCCGGTAGAGATACCATATCCCATATCTGGAGAAAATACATCCCCTCCTTGTTTCACATCAATCAGGAAGCTGAATGAAAAATCTTTGTAGCGAAGACTATTTCTTACACCACCTACCCAATCAGGTGTAACATTTCCTATAATCTGATTATTGTTTCTTAAATACCTTCCTGTAGTCGCATTAACTACTTTTTGTCCATTAGCATCATATACATAATCCGATCCCACCAAAGCTCCAAATGCTTCGCCAACACGAGCATTAAGAGATACATTGTTCTGATAACTTGCTAAAAGATAATTTTGAGAATTTCCATTTAAAGAAACTACTTCATTTTCATTTTTAGACCAGTTTACATCAATATCCCATCTAAAGTCATCGGTTTTAAATGGCGTACCATTTAACTGCACTTCTATACCTTTGTTATTGACCTGCCCGGCATTTACTAAAAACGTTCTATATCCTGTAGCTGAAGATACTGGCAAATTAATGATTTGATCAATTGTTCTTGTTTTATAGATAGCTACATCAAATCCTAATCTGTTTTTAAAGAATTGTGCTTCCATACCAAATTCTGTTTCCTTAGATCTCTGCGGCTTTAAATTTGGATTAGCAAGGAAAAAAGGCTGATCAAACAATCCTTCTCCTCTGGCTTTAAATGTATTTACTAATCTGTAATTCGTTGTTGAGGAACCTACCTCTGCATAATTTCCTCTTATTTTCCAGAAGCTAAGCCAATCCTGCTTTACAAATTCTGAAAGAATTAAAGATCCTGTAACTGAATAATAATCGTAGTTATTATTCTTTTTTGGAAGGTTAGAACTTTGATCCATTCTATACGTTCCATCAACGTATAAGAAATTTTTATACCCAAAAGATGCTGTTGCATAAATACTCGAAGTAACAAACTTTTGGTAGGTCTCATCAGGAGGAAGTATTGTTCTTACTGAGTTTGAAATCGCAAATAATCCCGGCTTCGAAAGTCCTCCTTCCGTAGTTGCAAATACATTATCTACTAAATTTCTTCTGACGTTTCCTCCGACAATACCACTCACATTCAAATCAGAGGTAATATCAAATTTATAGTTAGCAAATAAATCAAAATTGATTTCTGTATTTTTCACATTTGTTCTCGAATATCCTGAACCTACATTAAGGCCTGACGCTCCAAATACCTGAGGTATTGATCCGTTCATTAACCTTTCTTCTATAACCATCTGTAGATCATCATACGATAACTTTCCTGTAATTCCGAAATTTTTGGAAACATCGTATTTTAACTGTGCATAACTGAATATTCTGGTTCTATCATCTGACTGATAACTCTGATATCTTTGAAAGTAAGGGTTGTTCCAATATTGAGGTGTTGCATCATCAGAAGCAGTTCTGTTCCAGGAAAAATTAGAGTTTCCATTATTTTGATATGCCTGTCTCAATGCTTCAACATCTACGTTAGTCTGCCACCATTGTCGGAAACCAGTAATAATATTGTCAGAATAACCTGTTTCGTTTCTACCTCTTGTACCCTGCAAAGTTAAAGTGGTGAAAACTGATGCATGTAATTTCTCTGTAAAATCATGATTAAATTTTGCTGATATGGTATTCTTCCTTAATTCAGAGTTTGGCATAAGACCATTAGAAAGCATATTAGAATAAGATAGTGAGAGATTCGATGTTTTATTTCCTTTCTCAAGCGTAAGCGTATTCACATAGGTAATCGGAGTTTCAAAAAATTTAATCGGTCCGTTTTTAGCTGCAACCCATGGTGTTGCTTTTTTATAATTTGGAGACGATGGATCGTAAGAATCCCATTGGTATACCAAAAGATTGGGATCGAATGCAGGTCCATAAGATGCATCATCTACGAAGTTAGCATAATTGTGTCCGTCTGGGTTTGGATCTTCATTCCAAGAATTCCCTCCGTAACCGGCGCCGTATTTTGTTTGGTATTTAGGAAAGGTAGACTTGTCAATAAATCCCGCAGTTATTCCAGAATTTATTGTTACTCCCCAAGTACCGTCATCTTTACCTTTACCACTTTTTGTAACGATCAAGATAACACCATCACTACCTCTTTCTCCATATAATGCAGATGCGGCGGCTCCTTTCAGAACGTTTACAGACTCAATATCTTCCTGATTAATATCGGAGAGAAAGTTTCCGTAATCGAATATTGATCCTGCAACCGTGTTATTGTTCACTGGAGAACCATCTATTACGATAAGTGGAGAACCTCCGGATAGAGATTTGTAACCTCTAATTAAAAGGTTAGCTGATCCGCCAAAGTTATTGTTTGTATTAACCTGTAACCCGGCTACCTTACCTGAAAGAAGTGATGCTACGTTTCCGGTGTTTGTCGTTCCACCAGTTAACGCCTCGGCCTTTATTTCTTCAGAGGCATAACCAAGAGATTTCTTATCTCTTTTAATTCCAAGGGCAGTCACTACGACTCCTTCGATGTCTTGTGTTCTTACTGTATCTGTCTTCTTTTGTTGTGCATTGGTGAGTGCAAACGATGAGGACAACACAAGTATAAGTACACTTGCTGTTATTTTCTTCATATCAAATTATTTAAGCTTTACAAATTTGTAAAACTTTCTTAAGAACACAAAAGAAAATTATAAAAAATTAACAATTGTTCAAAAATCATCAACATAATCATCAATTAAGTTAATAATTTCTGTTAAACATTGAAGATTTAACAAAAACTAAAACTCTAATAAGTGATTTAATTGTAAAAAATAGACCAGTCTATAAAAACGACATACTATATCATACAGTAGTGATATTTAATTATAAAAAGGAGCCTAATAATAGAATTAACAGCTGATTAACAGAATATTAAAAGCAATCCCTTCATTAGATATTACATTCAATTACTATATTTTCAATCCATTCGTGATCAAATTTACGACCATATACAATGCTATGCATATAATATTTTTATCCTTATTTCTTCTTATTAGTATAAATTATCAAAAATTAAATATTACTTAAAACAAAAAAAACCGCTCTAAAGAGCGGTTTTAAATATATTAAAATGAATGATCAAATTAATTTCTTGCCCAGAATGGCGTGTACTGATTTTTGCTAAATACATCAGAATTACTTATTCCTGGAACATTGCTAGCATTACCAATATATTCTGAAAGAGGATAAATCAGTCTGTTAGGTTTTGGATTTGAAGAAACAGTTGCTAGAGGAGTTACAGGGAAACCTGTTCTAGTATAATCAAAGAAAGATTGCTCAGGATTAACACCTGTTAAAGCGATCCACTTCTGTGTCATAATAGCATCTAATTTATTCGCATCAGTTCCAGTCCAACCCAACCCCGGTCTTGCTGCTATTGCTGTTAAATAGAGTCCAGGTATGTCAATAGGTGTAGCTGGAGGAACGGGAACAGTATGATCAATCGCATCAAAGAATTCAAAAGAAGCTCTTATTCCTGCTTTAAAATTTCCTTCAGCATCTCCTCCAAAGATTCCAGGATATCTTAAAGCAGCTTCCGCTTGTAAAAATTTCGACTCTGCTCTGGTCATGATACAACCAGACTTAGCAGAAGCTTTAGCTGTATAATCAGCACCAGTATTCTCAGGTGTCCCTTTTCCTATAGTGATTCCATAAGTAAATCTCGAAACAGCAGTTGGAACACCCGGCTGACCTGGTAAATTCCCCTGTCTAATACCTTGAACTTTTCCACCTGGAAGAGTAAACATTCTTCCTCTTCTACCATCAACTATACCGTTAAATTTCTGATAAACTGGACGGGTATCTCCCTCCATATTTCCATTTAATACAAGTGCTTCATGCTCAGAAGCAACATTAATGGAGAAATTTGCAGCATTATTACCTGAACTAGTTCTTACATAGAAATTAGTGAACGGATTTTGTTGCGCATCATTTGCTGCTGAATATCCTGGGTTCTCCAATACATCTTGATCAATAAACTGCGCACCACTTAATGATGCTAATTTTTGATCTCTGTAAGTCGCCATAGCACCTGTTACATTCGACATTCTTAACAAATATCTTAGCTTTAATGTATTAGCAAAAGCTTTCCACTTAGTTTTATCTCCTTTAAAAACGATATCAGCCGTTGGAGTATCTCCTGTATTAGAATTTAATAGAGCAATTGCACTTTCTAAATCAGCAATAGAAGCTTTATAGATATCTTCACCTTTATCATATTTAGGTGTTAAATTATCCTGTCCTTTCCAAGCTTCAGAATATGGCATATCACCATACAAATCTGTTAATATCTGTACATAATTCGCCTTCATAATCATTGCCATCGCCTTATGCTGGGTATATTTCTTAGTAGGATCATTAAATACGATTATCTGTTGAAAATTGGCAATCCCTCTGAAAATACTATCCCAAACATCATTGTAAAATGTATTGGAAACGTTAGGCTTATAATCATCAATAAATGGAGCACCGTATACCAATGAGTTTCCTGCAGTTGAATTCATTGCAACGCTGGCAAATCTGTTTAATGTCTGAGACTGCTTTGCATATGTTAATGTAATACCAACAGGCAATAATTCATTTGGAGTAACTTTATCAATCCCAATGTTATTTGGATCTTCATTTACATCAAGATATCGATTACAAGATACCGAAGCAAACAACATTGATAAAGATAAAACCGCTGTTGTTAATTTTATATTTTTCATAATTTTATTAAAGTTTAGAATGTAGCTTTTAAGTTAATACCAAAAGATCTTTGAGAAGGATATTGGCCTGCGATCGCAATACCAGCACCATTACCATTAGTGTAAGAGGTTTCAGGATCAGCATAGTTTCTGTTTTCTTTTGAATAGACAAAGAATGGATTTCTCGCAAACAATCCTACTGTAAAACCAGTAACAAAGGTTGACGATAAAACAGATTTTGGAATATCATAAGATAATGCAATTTCTCTTACCTTAAAGGCTGTAGCATCTAATACCATTGGTTCTCCTAATCTTTGTAGAGATTGAGAACTGAAATATCCTGCAACACCATCATAATCTGCAGTTCCTCCTACTGGAGTAACGTTGGCAACAGATTGACCATTCACTATTTGAACTGAATTAGGAATCACATACCCTTGGCTTCTGTCAAAACCAGCAGTATCTTCTGTCATCCCGGCAAATGTAAGAATACTCTTACCTAATGATGCAAATTTACCTCCTTTACGGTAATCCATAGTACCGGAAAGTGTAAAGCTCTTATATCTGATAGAAGTATTCAAACCAAGTGTATAATCTGGAGTCACTCTACCCATACTAGTTAAAGTAGTACTTTGCAATGGAACACCATCTGCGCCTACAATAATTCTTCCCTGATCATCTCTTTGGAATGTTGTGGCTTTAATAACCTGTGCATCAGATCCCTTTATTGCAAAAACACCAAGTCCAACCGTTTGATAAGGAACAGCAAGTGCTACTTCATCAAGTCCATTTGGTAAATCTATTACAGTAGTTCTGGATTTCGCGAAAGAAGCTCTTAAATTCCAAGTGAAGTCTTGAGTTTTGAATGGTGTAATACCCAAATCTATCTCCAAACCTTTCATTCTGGTTTTCCCAAAATTATCCTTCAAGGTATTAAGTCCTGAAGTATTTGAAACATTCGCATTCGTAATCAAATCTTTTGTATCAGACTGATAAATTGATCCTTCTAAAGTAATACGATCATTGAAGAAACCCAACTGAACGTTTAAGTCAACAGTAGATATAAATTCTGGTTTAATAGCTCTGTTTGTTTGTGCAGCATTTACCGCATAACCTGGTAATCCTGAAAAAGGATAGCCAGGAGGAATAATACCAACATTTGTAGTATTATAAGGCAATACCGCTGATGTATTACCAACTCTTGTGAAACTTGGTGCAATCTTGATATAACTAATCACATCGTTTTTCAATCCTTCAAATGCTTTTGTAGGAACAAATGAAAGACCTACAGAGTAATAAGGGTATGTTTTATTATGAAGCTCTCCATTATAGAATGTAGATAAAACAGAACTTTGTTCAATTCTAAACGTAGAGTTTAAGAATAAATAGTCTTTGTATGATAAATCTAAATTGGCAAAACCAGCAACAACTCTTTGTCTTGTTGTACTATTATCAAAAGCGATATTATCTAATGCAGCTGCTCCATTTAAATTTCCAGGCTGAATAGGACTGTTAACATTACGAATATCATACCATCCCGGAACAATTAAATTGGTTCCTCCCATTGCTCTTGAAGTTCTGTAGCTATCCTGGATGTTATTACCAATGTTTAATTTCAAATTAATGTCATTGGTTAGATCATAGTTAAAATTCAACATGATATCTCCGTAATAGCTTCTAGTGCTTACTGTACGACTGATATAATAGGAATCATAATTAGCATTTTGCGTATAATCCTGTAAATTCCCTCCGTCAAATGCTAGCCCGGCATTATATATCTGAGTTGCTTTAAAACCATCATCATGGTTGTCTGATCTCGAATTATTTAAATATACGTTACCTGTATATGTTAAATTGATATTCTTGTTAAAATCATATTGTAATGACAAGATTCCAGACAAATAATCATTAATAGTATTCTGTCTGGTATGCTCAATCTGATAATAAGGGTTTTTAGTAAATGCAGATAAACCACCTTCGATACCAGAGTTTCTATACTTTCTGATATCGTTCATTGTAGGCATTTGCAGGATATCGTTGTATAGCTCAGAATCAGATTGGTTTGTTATTTTGCTAATGTAATTAACAGTTCCGTCAATTCTTAATTTATCTAATTTTTTACCAGCCTTCAATAAAAAGCTATTTTGTCTTAATTTATCACCTTCAACAACGAAATCATTCTCTAATCTATTGATTGATAGCATGGCATAAGAATCGGCCCCACCAGAATTAATAGTAATACCGTTCTGTAAGATTACTCCATTTTTGAAAAATTTAGAAAAATGATCTTTTACAGGAGCAAATTTTTCATAGATAAATTGATTGTTTGCCTGTGGAAGTCCTGAAGGAACCATTTGTCCTCCAATATCTGGATTGTTATAAGCTGGACCCCAAGACATATTTTCGAAAGGTACATAAGTTGCTCCATTATAATCTGGATCACCAGCACTAAAAGCTGGCTCATGAGGATAACCTTTCCCATATTGCTGTTGTACTATTGGGAACTTGAAAGCTTGATTCATTTGTATTGAAGAGGTAAGAGTAAATGACATTTTCTCTCCTTTAGATCCTCTTTTAGTGGTTACAATAATAACCCCGTTTACCCCTTGTTGTCCATAAAGTGCTGCTCCTTGTAAACCTTTAATAACGTTTACATTTTCAATCACTTCAGGAGGTAGTTGAGCTAAAACAGTAGCACTAGAAATTACATTATCAATAACAACTAAAGCCTGGTTATCACCAGAAATTGATTTATTCCCTCTAATTACAATTCTACTTGTAGCTCCTACACTATTGTCAGTCTGAGTAATCTGTAAACCAGATACCTTTCCTGTTAAAGCTTGTACAGCATTTGGAGCTGAAGCCTGGTTTAATTCTTTTGTGCCAACTACTTGTTGTGCATTTGTTACTGCATCAGCTTTTTTCTTAATACCAAGAGCCCCTGTAACAACGACTTCTTCGATATTCTGTGTTCTTACTGTATCACTCTTTCTTTGCTGTGCATTTGCAACAAAAAAAGACGAAGACAAAACTACAATTAGAACACTAGTTGTTAATTTCTTCATATTTAAATTGATTATTTTTTTTATTATTGCAAATTTGTAAAACTTTCTTAACAATACAAAAGAAAATCGTAAAAAATTAACAACTTTTTAATAATCGATAAAATTAAATATTAAAATTTAACACAATTAGTTAAATATAAGGATTTTAACAAAAATTCATAAAAAAAAAGAAGGTTTAATTAAATTAAAAATACATTTGAAAAAAATCACAAAGCCGTTATATTAATAGAAGTAATTTGATTAAAAAAAAGCAAATTAAACACTGATTAACAGCAGATTACGATTAAAAGCCATATCACATTAAATTATTCACCACTGGTTGTATTAAATTGTTTTTAAATTTAACAAATAAAAACAACCATCAATTAAGCACTTTTCATCGAAAATTTTTCTTAAAATAAGCACAAATTGTAAAAAAAATGCCAAAATTTAAAATATATGATTCAGATTTGAATTACAAAATCATCATAAAAAAAATCACCACATTTCGAGTGATATGAAATAAGATGTGACCAGAATTTCTTCCGGTCACATCTGCTATATATAGCATTTGTTAATTGAATGTAATTTTTAAATTATTTCATCCAGAATGGTGAATACTGATTAACCGTATACATTTCATCAATTCCCGGATTTGGAACATTTGCCGTATTTGAAATATATTCAGATTGAGCATACATTAATCTTTTTGGCCTTGACGGATAATAAGATCCTAAAGGCATTGGTAAAACTGGAAATCCTGTTTTATTATAGCTAATAAATGTTTCAGTAGGATTAATATTCGTCAGAGCAACCCATTTTTGATATTGAATAGCCTGAATTTTATTAGGAGAAGCTGCCCATCCCATTCCTGGCTTAGTAGAAATAGCTGCCAAATAATTATTAGTAGCTGTTGGACTAGCACCAAAAGTAAGAAAAGATTGAGTAACACCATCATTAAATGAAGTCTGAGCATTAAATGCCATTGTCGTAGGATAAACAGTCGCTGCTTCAGCCTGTAAAAACCTAACTTCAGCAAGAGTTAAAACCAAACCTGGCAATGCTGAACCTCCAGATGGAGATGCAAAAGCAGAGAATAAGCCCAAAGTCGCAAAATCGGTTTCAACCTTGGAAGCATCTTTACCCCCACCCTGAGGCTGTCCAACCATTAAATTTGCATTAGCAGAAGGCCCAGACACTCCCCCAATATAATTAGATGCCTGTCCAACTCCATTATTTAAGAACAATCTTGTAATCCTACCATCAGCAACGCCAGAAGTCTCGGGTATTTGTCCTTTTAATGCTTTGATAATATGATCAGAAGCAAATGTCAATCTATAATCCGCACTCATATCATTTGAGGCTATATTAATCACACCATAAGTTGTATAAAATGGGTTCTGCTGCCCTGTACTAGCACTACTATACCCTGGATTTATCTTAACATCGGCGCTTACAAATTTTGTTACATCTGACGTTAAAGGTGCTAATGCTTGCAACTCTGTATTTCTCCAGGCGATTACTTCGGGATCTGTACAATTTGAAAGCCTCACCAACATTTTCAACTTCACCGTGTTTGCCATCTGAGCCCACTTACTCATATCAGCAGATGCAGCCGCAAATATAGGATCCTCAACAGGCAACAAAGCATAAGTTGCATTTTCAGGTGTTTGCCCCAATAAAACTAAAGCTTGATTAAGCTCAGCTAACAATCCTTTGTAAACATCTTTACCCTTATCATATTTCGGATGCTTATTAGCTTGACCTTTAAAAGCCTCAGTATAAGGCACATCATTATACAAATCCACAATCATTTGCATATAGTAAGCCTTCATAATCTTAGCAATCGCTACATGATGTGGATATTTAGCTGCATTAGGACTTTCAATTATCGCCTGATAATTTGAGATTCCTAAATATAAATTATCCCAAATCGTATCGTAAAATTGAGAATCAGCTCTCATTCTAAATTCATCTCCATAAGGTGAAGCATAGAAATAAATATTTCCAGCCCATGCATTCATTATTAAATTCCCAAACCTATTCATAGTTCCTGCTTGGGTTCTAAAAACTACAGTTTCTGCAGCAGACAATCTATCTTTTGGGGTAAGCTGATTACTGTAAGCATCATTAACATTCTTATTCACATCTAAGAACTCCTCACTACACGAGTTAAAAAATAACAATGCTGTTATTCCTAAAATTGGTATTAATATCTTTTTCATTGTTTTTATTTAAAAATTAATTGTAGTAGTAAACCCGACAGTTCTTGTCGACGGATACTGGTTAGAATTTGATATACCTGAAATATTTCCTGTTGTAAATGATGCCTCAGGATCTGCATACCCTCTATTCTCCTTAGCAAACTTATAGAATGGATTCCTTGCATAAACACTAAAACTAAGTCCGGTTAGACCAATAGATCGCGCTGCATCCCCTCCAAGAGCATAAGATATCCCAAGTTCTCTTACTCTAAATGCCGTACCACTCATGATAAAATTCTCAGCAACTCTACTGTAAACACTTCCATAATAATCCGGCAGTCCTGCATAAGAATCTCCACCCGATTTAATAGAGGTATTTTCAACATATTGACCGGCATTATTCATATACACTGAATTTGGAATAATATACCCTCCTTGAGTTCTATCAAAAGATGCAGACTGCTCTAGACCTCCACTAAACGCAAGGTTTTGCATTGCTCCAGAGTACAAAACCCCGCCATTTCTATAGTCAAGCACCGCATAAACTCCAAAATTCTTGTATTTAAAATTAGTATTAAGTGCTAATGTATAATTTGGAGTTACCCGACCAAAGTTTACATAATTATTTGAGATGTATGGATTACCGTTATCTGGGTTAATAATAATTCTTCCCTGATCGTCTCTTAAATAAGCAGTTCCTTTTAACATTGGAAACTCTTCACCTTTAATTGCATAAATACCAGCATTTCCACCCACAGAAAGATTCACCTCATCCTGTCCGTTAGCAAGCTCAATAACTTTAGTTCTATTGATACTCCATCCAAAATTCAGATCCCACGAGAAGTCCGACGTCTTAATTGGAGTGGCACCTAAGTTAACCTCAAACCCCTTATTTCTAATATCACCAACGTTAATAGGTGTAAATCTTATACCAGTCGTATTAGATGTAGTTTGGTTTGTTATCAGATCTTTTGTGGTCTGAATATACCCACTAACATCTAATGTAATTCTATTTTTCAAAAAGCCCAAACCTATACTGATTTCATTACTGGTAACAATTTCAGGTCTGATATTAGTATCTGTTGGCGTCTGATTATTAACAAAACTTAATGGACCAGTTCCAAATGGATAACCAGGCGCAAGTGTAGCAGTATCCTCAATTCCAAAAACATTTACATTGTCATTACCAACACGTGTATAAGAACCTTTAACAACCAATCGGCTTAAGATATCGCTTTCAACCTCAAAAGCCTTTAAAGGCATGAACGACACCCCAGCAGAATTATAAAAATAATGTGCTGTACTCTCAATACTTGAGTCAGAATGCAATAGTTTAGAAGAATTCTCCAATCTACCTGTTACATTTAAGTATAAATAATCTTTATAGGACAAATCAAGATTTGCAAAAAAAGCGAATTTATTGTCTGTAAATCTCCTATTATTTAAGTTATAAGGAATCGTTAATGTAGTCAAATTCCAATATTGATAGATTCCAGGAATTTTCAAACCAGTACCACTTACTGAAGTAGTTTTAGATTCATTCTGTTGAACATTATAACCAACTAATAATTTAAAATTAATATCCTTAGTAAAGTCATAATTAAAATTAGCCATTAAGTCATTATAAAAATATCTGCTAATAGCATTAGACTGAGATAATGATGAAGTAACTGAACTAACAGCAGTAATCCCATCTACATCAGTGATCCTTGGGCTGGCAGTTGAAGCAACATATCCATTATTATAATTTAAAATATCAGTTGAGGTAATTTGAGCCGTTCCATTATTATTAATCGAAATATGATCATTAATTTTATAACCTAATGAAATGGTTCCATTGAAGATATCCTGTTTTGAAGTATTCCTTACATTCTGAATAGTCCAGTATGGATTCTGATAATACATTGTCCATGCATAAGGCAAAGAACTATCCCGGAAAGCAGTGATAGGAATCTCTGAAGAAGATTGAAGAAGATTGGTGTACAAATCTGGAGTGGTTGTAGAAGCAGACCTATTAATGTACGTAACGCTTCCATCCAAAGAAAGCTTACCTAACTTAAAGCCTCCATTAAACATTACTGAAGTTTTCTTTAATTTATCTTCCGCTACAATAAACTCTCTATCCTGACGGTTGATTGACAAACCACCATATGCACCCTCACTTCCACCTGTAACAGTTAAAGTATTATTAAAACTCGGCCCTGTCTGAAAAAATTCTTTAGCATTATCCTTTTTTCTTGGCGAATAAATCCCACGTACTGAAGCCGCAGCATCTTCACTAGGAACATCCCCGTTAGGATCCACAAATATCATTCCGTCACCATTTACATCATAGAACGGAACACCCATTGCAAGGTTTTGTCCCGCATATGCCGGATCAGAATAAGACGGACCCCACGATCCATTCTCAGCATGAATTCGATCACCAAACCAACCTTGACCATAAGCCTTTTGTCTGCTTGGTGTAAATAATACATTCTCAAATTCAACGTTACTATTAAAACTAATTCTAGGCTTTCTTGACCCACTTCCTTTTTTTGTAGTTATAACAATTGCTCCATTTACACCTTGTGAACCATATAGTGCGGCACCTTGTAAACCTAACAATGTAGTAACAGATTCAAGCATATCAGATGGGAGAGCCTGAAATATTTGAATTGATGATATCACCCCGTCAATTACGATTAAGGGAGATGTACTACCAGTCAGTGTTCTCGAACCTCTAATTTTAATATCATAAGTCCCATCAACACCACTGCTGGTTTTATTAATGGTAAGCCCAGGCACCTTACTGGTTAAACCCGCGATAGCATTTGGAGCACCTGCCTGAGTAAGCTTCTCCTTACCAATAACAGCTGCCGTTGAAGTTTGGGCATCTAATTTCATTTTACGCCCCATAGCTCCAGTCATAATAACTTCGGCAATGTCTGTGGTTTTGAGAGTATCCCTTCTTTTCTTTTCCTGTCCACTTGCTAACGCAAATGTCGAAGAAAGCACTACCATCAAAACACTTGTTGTAAATTTCTTCATATTCAAATTGATTATTATTTTATCAATTACAAATATGTAAAACTTTCTTAAAAAAACCAAATAAATTGTTAAAAAGATTTAATTTAATATTTTTTCCATCATAAATAACACTCAAGAATAACAATAAAACAATAAAAAACATTTATTATTAAATCTTGAAAAAAGCTTTATTTTAACGACTTCCCAATAATTATAAATTATAAATAATATATTTTCACTATTTAATGAAATAAATAACTAAATACTTATTTTATTAAAAATATATTTTTATTTATTTTTACACCTATTTACAAGATTATATACAATTTCATGGATTTATTAAAAAGCTGGTCTGAATCTTATATTGAAGCAGGATGCGATGAAGTTGGCAGAGGATGCCTAAGTGGTCCTGTTGTAGCCGCAGCTGTTATCCTTGATCACAGCTTCAGCCAAAGCCTAGTAAACGACTCTAAAAAGCTTAATTTTAAAACACGAATGGATCTTGATAATTATATCAAAGACAATGTTCAGGATTATGCGATTGCAGAACTACCCCCGGATTTTATTGATTTACACAACATTCTTAACGCCAGTATCCATGCCATGCATAAGGCGTTAGATAAATTAACAATAAGGCCCGAGCTCATATTAGTAGATGGAAACAAATTTCATCCTTACAATTATATACCTCATCAATGCATTATAAAAGGGGATTCAAAAATGCTTTCGATAGCAGCGGCTTCTATATTAGCTAAAAACTACAGAGACCGTTTAATGATCAACCTTCATGATGAGTTTCCGGAATACGGCTGGGATACAAATTTCGGCTATGCAACCAAGAAACACCAGAATGCACTTATAAAATTTGGACCAACCCGACATCATAGACAATCTTTCAGGCTTAAATACGATTAACAAAAAATATAAACAAAAAAAAGAGGAGCAAATTTATTTGCTCCTCTTTTTTATAATCTATTAACAAGATTATTTTTTCTTCTTTTGTTGCTCTGTAACTTTTTGTTGTTCCTGAGCCTTCTCCATCATTTCTCTCATTCTCTTCTGGAATTTGCCCTCAGTTTTAGGCTTCTCTTTATTAGCCTGAATCTGAGCATGAATCTTCTTCTCATCCAAAATTACATATTTGATAACAAGGATAATTAAGATGTTGATCGCATTTGATACAAAGTAATACCAAGAAAGACCTGATGCTGAAGTATTCAGGAAGAATAAGAAAGTAATCGGGAAGATATACATCAATACCTTCATATTCGGCATACCTTCCTGCTGTGGCTGCTGGATATTCCCTGATGTCATAATCGTATAGATTAAGATTACTACTGTACACGCCAATGCAAAAACACTTAGATGATCTCCTAAGAAAGGAATCTTAAATGGTAATTTAATTAAATCATCATATGCCGTTAAATCTTTTGCGAACCAGAATCCTTTTCCTCTTAAGTCAATAAAGTTTGGGAAGAAACGGAATAATGCATAGAAAATAGGAATCTGAACCAACGCCGGTAAACAACCCGCCATTTGATTAACTCCTGCCTTTCGATAAATCTCCATGGTCGCCTGCTGCTTTTTCATAGGATCTGCATCCTTCAACTTAGCTGTAGCTTCATCAATCTCCGGACGAATCACTCTCATCATCGCACTCAGCTTATGCTGCTTGTACATAATCGGAGACAGGATCAATTTCACGATAATCGTCATGATGAAAATTACCCATCCTGCAGTTAATCCCCATGATGCAATAATATTATACATCGGCATGAAGAAATAACGGTTCATTCCTCCGATCAACGACCAACCTAATGGCAATATTTCATCAAAGTTTTTATCATAAGATTTCAACAACGGCAGATCCAATGGCATAAAGTACCAGGTAAAATCCTGATTTAATTCGCTTCCTGTCATCTGAACAAACCCTTCATAGTTGAATTTCTTCAAATACTCCCCTTCTTCTATAGATTCCTGATTTCCTTTACTTTGTGTAAATCCATTCTTAGCTTCGATTACTGAAGAGAAAAACTGCTGTTTTACACCAATCCAATTAAGGGTTTCTTTTTCCTCCTCCATTGTAGTTCTTCCATCATAATCATAACTCTTATAGTTATTAAATGCATATGAGAATTCTGAATGAGACTGCTCTTGAGCTCTACCTTTTTCAAAATTCCTTACATTATAATTCCATAAGAAATCAGCTTTTGTATCTGAAGTTATTCTAGCTAACCCTTGAGTTCTTACTTTAAAATCTAAAGTATACTTTGGAAGTAGTGTATAAATAAACTGAATAACAGCTCCGTTATAATTAGCTGACAACGTTACTGCGTTTCCATTCACTGTTGGAGAGAAAACTAGGTCTTTAGTATTAATAACTTTTCCAGTCTTATCTTTAAACTGAAAACCGTAGTTTGAGTTGTTTTTATTGATTAGATAAAGAGGCAGATCAGCTTTATCACTCTTATGATCATAAGCCTTATATTTTAAAAGTTCTACTTTAGAAACCTGTCCTCCCAAGCTGGAAAATTCCAATTTCAATTCATTATTTCCTAGGGTAGAAACCTGAATAGCATTAGGAGTTACATTTGGATTGATATTACTTGCCTGAGTTTGTTTTACGGCAGTTTTTACTTGTTCAGTTTTTTGTTGTTGAGCTTTCAACTGTTCCTCTTTCTGCTGTTTATTTTGGAAATAAAACATGAATCCGAAGAGAACCAAACATAAAACCGCAAAACTAATCATTTGACTTTTATCGAGTCCGTTGTTCTGTTGCATTTTGATTTTATTAAAATTATTTTTTCATAACCCACCGCAAAACTCAATATTAAATTTCACCCTGGATTTCGAGCTGACAAAAATACTGATTTTTTATCAAAACTCTATCTTTTACTCTATTACAATATAATAAACTCAGACTGATAATAATCAACCTGAGTTTACACATGACGTTTATACGATATAAATCCCTTTATTTCTTTTCACAAGCTTTAATAAAAGCTCTGAATAAAGGATGCGGTGTTGCTACCGTACTCTTATATTCAGGATGATACTGTACTCCTACATAGAAAGGATGATCTGTAAGCTCAAGAGCTTCAACCAATCCTGTTTCAGGATTTGTTCCTGTTGCCAAGAAACCATTTTTCTCAAATTCCTGTAAATAATCACTGTTAAACTCATAACGGTGACGGTGTCTTTCGGAAATATTCTTACTTCCGTAGATCTCCGATAATTTAGAATGGTTTTTTATAGAACACTTCCAAGAACCAAGACGCATCGTGCCGCCTTTATCTACTACATTTTTTTGCTCTTCCATTAATGAAATTACAGGATGCTCCGTAGCAGTATCAAACTCCATAGAGTTTGCTTTTGAATATCCAAGAATATTTCTTGCAAATTCAACAGTCATAATCTGCATTCCCAAACAAATTCCTAACATTGGAATTTTATTTTCTCTTGCGTACTGTGCTGTAAGAACCTTTCCTTCAATACCTCTGTCTCCAAAACCAGGAGCAACAAGGATTCCGTTAACTCCTTTTAATGTTTCTTTAATATTCTCTGGAGTAATATCTCCACTGTAAACCCATCTTACTTTAACTTCAGTTTCCTGATCTGCTCCAGCGTGTTTGAAAGCTTCAGCAATAGAGATATAAGAATCCTGTAGAGAAATATATTTTCCAACTAAAGCAATCTCAACTGTTCTTTTCGGATTCTGGAATTTCTTAAGGAAGTTCTTCCAGTCTTTAAGATCAGCTTCTTTATCACTCTTAAGATCCAGTCCTTTTAAAACTACATCATCAAAATTTTGTTTCTGAAGGTACATTGGAACCTCATAGATCGTTTCCAGATCCTTACATTCAATAACGTTGTCTAATGGAACGTTACAGAACTGAGCTAATTTGGCCCTCTGATCTTTTGGAATTTTATGTTCTGTTCTACAAACCAAAACATCAGCCATAATTCCACTTTCCATCAATTGACGAACGGAATGCTGAGAAGGCTTCGTTTTTAATTCTCCACTTGAAGCCAGATATGGCAACAAAGTAAGGTGAATCACCATAGAGTTTTTCTCACCTAACTCCCATTTTAACTGACGTACAGTTTCAATGTAAGGCAAAGATTCAATATCTCCGACAGTACCTCCGATTTCAGTAATAATGATATCATAGTTCTGCTTGGAAAGCATTTTAATTCTACGTTTAATTTCGTTTGTAATATGAGGTATTACCTGAACTGTTTTCCCAAGGAAATCTCCTTTTCTTTCTTTTTCAATTACAGTTTGGTAAATTTTCCCTGTCGTAACATTGTTGTTTTGGGAAGTGGGAGCATCCAAGTATCGCTCGTAGTGACCTAAATCCAGATCCGTCTCCGCACCATCTTCGGTTACATAGCATTCTCCGTGTTCATAAGGATTCAAAGTTCCTGGGTCAATATTAATATAAGGATCTAGTTTTTGGATCGTTACATTAAAACCGCGAGATTTCAGCAATAGTCCCAGAGAAGCAGAAACGATTCCTTTTCCCAAAGATGAAGTTACACCTCCTGTCACAAAGATGTATTTAGTATTCTTTTTACTCATTAGATTAGGTTTGTGCAAAGTTATGGGAAAAAGAAATACGAGGCAATTTATTTACCAACAAATAAAAAAAAGGTTCCTCAAAATTACTTGAGAAACCTTTCACCAAACCAAATTATATTTAAAAAAATTATTCTTTAATTAATTCGAAATATAAGTTAACATCAACATCTTTAGCAACTCCGGCACCCGTTGGATCGTATTTAATATTATAATCTAAACGGTTAACTGTAAATTTCGTTTGAAAACCTAAAATTTCTTTTCCCTGTTGGTTTTTTGTTATTCCACCATAGGTTACCGGAACAGAGATCTCTTTAGTTACATCTTTGATTGTCAATTTTCCTTTAAGTGTATAGGTGTTATTTTTACCCTTCGTAATAGAACCGCTTTCAAATTTCATTGCCTGAAATTTTTCAGCATCAAAGAAATCGGCACTTTTTAAGTGCTTATCCCTCATCTCAACGCTCGTATTCACAGAGCCAGTGATAACACTAAACTTGAACGTTGCATTATCCAAATCTTTTCCGGGAGCAGCTATTACCCCCTCGAACTTATCAAATCTTCCCTGTACAAAGCTAATACCCATATGCTTGATATTGAAGTTAACTGAAGAATGCATAGGATCTACGTTCCACGTAGACTGAGCAAAACCGGTGATGCTTAAAAAAGCAAAAATAAAAGCTAATAATATCTTTTTCATAATAATATATTTTATATTTATTTATAATCCAAAGGTAACGTGATAAACTCAATTGTGTCTTGATCTATGATAGTTTTTTATTTTTTGAAGAAGAAATTTTTGAATCAATTAGATACAAAAGGTAAATAATAAGTAAAACAATACCTGAATTCGCATAAATTAGTAAACTAAAAAAGTTATCATCCTTACTGCCAAAAGGATTAAAGCCCGACATAATAAGCCCAATCAAATAAATAATTTCAAACAAAACAGCAATTCTCATCATTGAATGATAGCTTTTTTTAAAAATTAATACTGTAATAAAACCAATAATTGACACCAATATATTTTCTATTAAAATAAAAAAGGGAGTCATTCCAAAACTACCACCAGGCAAATTCATAATATACAGAACCACCACGCTCAATATAAAATTCAGAAATGCCATTACTCCAAAAATTTGGACACTATTTAGAAAAATATTTTTCATGATTGAAAATTAACCAAAATTTCAGGAGCAAAATTGAAAAAAAATTTTGAACTTCGCAGTATGGCAAAACTTAGAACAGCATATTTCTGTCAGAACTGTGGAACACAGTATTCACAATGGATGGGACAATGTAAAAACTGTGGAGAATGGAATACTTTAGTGGAAGAGGTCGTAGAAAAAACGGCTAGTAAAAGCCTTCCTTCTTCCCGAACAAAACAGCATGTCATTAATATCATTGAAGTTGAGGCTATTGAAGAACCACGAATTAAAACGCCTTCCGAAGAACTCAACCGAGTGATGGGTGGTGGAATTGTTTTAGGTTCTGTTACGTTGATTGGTGGCGAACCTGGAATTGGAAAATCTACCTTACTGCTACAGTTAGCCTTAAAAATGAAAAAGAAGGTATTCTACGTTTCTGGAGAAGAAAGTGCCTCACAAATTAAGATGAGAGCAGATAGGTTATCCGAAGTTCAGAATCCTAACTGTTTTTTGTATACAGAAACTTCATTAGAAAAAATTCTTCATGAAGCTAAAAAACTGGAACCGGATTTTGTAATCATTGATTCTATTCAAACTCTGCAATCTCAACTGATTGAAAGCTCACCGGGAACAGTTTCTCAAATCAGAGAGTGTTCTAACGAAATTATTAAGTACGCCAAGGAAAACAATACACCCGTCTTCTTAGTCGGTCACATTACAAAAGACGGACAAATTGCTGGTCCAAAAGTTCTGGAGCATATGGTGGATGTGGTTTTAAATTTTGATGGTGACAGAAACCATCTTTTCAGATTATTGAGGGCAAATAAAAACCGTTTTGGTTCTACGTCAGAAATCGGAATTTATGAAATGATCTCCCAAGGTTTAAAGGAAATCAAAAACCCCTCTGAAATTTTAATCACTAAAAAATTCGAGGAACTTTCCGGAAACTCTATCGCGGTAACCTTAGAAGGAAACCGACCTATGCTCTTGGAGATCCAGGCACTAGTAAGTACAGCAGTTTATGGAACACCACAAAGAAGCTCTACCGGTTTTGATGCAAAAAGATTAAACATGCTTCTTGCTGTATTAGAAAAACGGGCTGGTTTTCAGCTGGGTGCCAAAGACGTTTTCCTTAATATTACAGGTGGAATAAAAACCGATGATCCGGCTCTCGATCTGGCTGTTGTCGCTTCTATTCTTTCTTCCAATGAAGATATTGCGATCTCTGAACATTTCTGTTTTGCAGGAGAGATTGGCCTTAGTGGTGAAATCAGACCTGTAGCTCAAGTTGAGCAACGAATCTCAGAAGCTGAGAAGCTAGGATATGAAAAAATATTTGTTTCAAATCTTAACAAAATTCCGAAAAGAAAATTTGGGATTAAAATTGAAGAGGTAAGCAAAATCGAAGATTTCCATGAGCGAATCTTCTAATAAAAAATAATATAATGTCACTAGAAAACATCCAGAGATTCGTTCTTGTATTGCTTTATGGCGGCTTAATTTTGTTTTCATTCACCGTATTGATCAATCCAATGCGGGTCAACAAAAAAGCAAACTTATTTTTTGGATTATTTCTCTTTTTATGGTCAAGCTACTGGATCCTGAATGTATTGCAATTTTGCGACATTCCCTCGGATCCTTTATTTGAACTTGGAGTATATGCTATACAAATATTCACGCCCATCTTTTTGTTTTTCAGTGTTATATTTTTCATTAATCCGAATTACAGGTTTCAAAAAAAAGATGCTGTCTGTATCATTATCCCTTTTATTTATTGGATATTGCTCGTAAACTCTGGGGATAATAAAACGATTCATGCTATTGTAATGCTCATAGCCGTCTCCCACAATCTTCCTTATATCGCTCTTATTTATTTTAAAATAAGAAAACATCAAAAACGAATAGAAACCATCTCTTCCAATACCGAAAATATCGATCTCCAATGGCTCATTAAACTCAGCTTCCTTCTTTTCATAATAATAATTATAACTGTCGGTTATGAGCTATTCAATACTTTTATTTATAAGATGCACCAACATCTGGTAATGGATCTTTTATTTTTGTTTATTGTATACAGCACCTTATATTATGTACTCCGTCAAAAGGAAATCTACCCGGTAGATAAAAAGCAACGGGAAGAACTTTTATCCATCGAACTGGAAAGTGATGCGGAGCAAATTGAAAAGAAAAAATTAATTTCTGATCAGGAGTTTGAGATTTTAAAGCAAAAACTGATCTCTTTAATGGAAGCTGAAAAACCTTATCTGGATGGTGATCTTAATTTATTGAAACTCTCTGATTTAATTCAAATCAATGCACATCAGCTATCTTATCTTCTGAATACGGGTTTTAATGAAAATTTCTTTCATTTTGTAAATAAGTACCGTGTACAATATGCTAAGGAACTTCTTTTAGACGATTCTCAAAAAAAACTTTCTATGGTAGGAATCGCTTTTGAATCCGGTTTCAATTCTAAAACAGCTTTTAATACCATTTTCAAAAAAATGACGGAAATGACTCCTTCTGAATTCAAAAAAAATCATTCTGATCTATAAAAATACTCCCTTTAATTCCGAGACCAAAGAACTTACGACTTTACACAACAACCAGCAAACAAGCTTAAAAATCCACATAAAAACAGAGGATTCATTGTGAAAACTTTCATTAAAATATAAAATTCACCAAGTATTGATATTTTGTATATATTTGTATTACACCACTTAAACAAATTAAAATGAAAACAAAATTCACTATTCTAGTCATGTTTTGTGCTGCCTTATTGTTTGCACAAAACAAGGTTTTCCAAAATCCCATTAACGAAAGTACCTTAAAAAACAATCAGAAAGTAAGCAGGGAATTATCATCCACTTATTTACTGACGAAGTACTATTCGCAATCTCCTTTCAATTTAAAATCTGATCTCCAGATCACTCTTCCTACCGGTAACGAAATTACTGCAAAATTTAGCCGTACCTTCAACTACAGTAACAAGAGTGAATCTTATGTTTATGTTATTGAAAACGATCCTAAGGCAGAGCTTGTTCTTTCAAAGTATGATAACATTGTAACAGGAATGTATGCTTCCGGCACCGGTGAAAAAATTATGTTCCATCAGACGGATGCATCTATTTTTGCACTCTCTTTAGTAAGTGATTCTAAAATCATCAATCAGGATACTATAGATGATTATATTTTAGACAAAACAGAAAACTTTAACAAAGCCAATTCCAATGTCTGTTCATCTTCAACACCGGTTTGCCCGGCAACAAGAATAGATGTCATGATCGTTTTTACAACAGCAGCAAAAAATGCATGGGGAGGACTTTCCCAAAGTAATTCTTTTGTTGCAACAGCAATTACGAATTTCAATACAGCATTAACAAATTCAGGAGTTTCCAATGTAACAATCAATCTTGTTTACTCAGGGGAAATTGCCTATACCGAATCCGGAAGTCTAAGTACCGACCTACCTCGACTTAGAAACAACAATGATGGTTTCATGGATAATGTACACACCCTAAGAACAACATATGGAGCCGACTTATGTGCATTAGTCACTTCTACACCAACCAATACCTGTGGTTTAGGATACGTAAATACCAGCTCAACCAACTATTCCAGTTCTTCAGGATTCTGTGTAAGCCTATATAATTGTGCTGTTTCCAATTATTCCCTTGCTCATGAACTTGGCCACAATATGGGTCTGAGACATGACTGGTATGTAGATACCAGCACCACCCCATGTGATCATCATCATGGCTATACCAATAAAAAAGCTATTGATCTGGGAACCTCCAGTACTTCTTCCCAGAGATGGAGAACAATTATGGCTTACAATGATGAATGTTCATCAAAAGGATTTAACTGTACCAGAATCAACCGTTGGGCTAATCCAAGTGTAAATTACAATAGTGATCCTACCGGAGTGGCTATAGGAAGTACTAAACCAGCTAATGAAGCCTATGGATTTACAAGATTTGCTTGTGTTGTTTCCAACTTCATGCCTGAAACTCAATCTTTCTTAGCCATAAAAGAAGAAACTAAGGAGAAACAGAATTTTTCATTATACCCGAATCCAGCTAAAGATGTCATTACTATTTCTGGAGAAGATAAAGGTAAATATTCATTCAGAATATACAATTCTTCCGGGCAGCATATCACAACTACGAATGAAAAAACAATCCATTTGAAAGGACTGACATCGGGAGAATATTTTTTAAATATCTATAATGATAAAAACGTCATGATAGAAAGTAAAAAGTTTATTGTTAGATAATTTCTCTGAAGAAATAACAAATAAGACCTTCAAATATCTTACATTTATTTGAGGGTTTTATTTTTTGGCCTTAATACGATATGAATTATTTAGCTCATTCCTTTCTTTCTTTTACAGATCAACAAATTGTAGGACAGTTTCTGGAAGACTTTATCCGAAATAAGGATAGATATTCTTTTCCAAAAGACATCCAGGATGGTATCACCCTTCACCGGGCAATTGATACTTTTACAGATTCACACCCTGCTATTCATGAAGCGAAAAAAGTATTCAGTCCATTGGTGAGATTATATGCTGGAGCATTTGTGGATGTCTCAATGGATTATTTTCTGGCAAATGACCTTACACAACATTCATTACAAGAGTGGAAAGAACATTCTTCAAGAGTCTATCGGGTTTTAAATGAAAATCAAAAGTGGCTTCCCGAGAATTTCAAAAGGATGCTGGTAAAAATGGAAGCCGATGACTGGCTGTATAACTACCGTGAAGATTGGGGAATAAAATTCAGTATACAAAATGTTTTAAACAAAGCGAAATACCTGGATAAAGACATCCCGGTTTTCAAAGCTTTTCTGGAGAATAAAAGCATACTACAGAATTGTTATGATCACTTTTTCCCAGACCTACTTGCCCATACCAAAGGCATTAATACAGTCTTACAATTAGAAAATTAAATAAAAAAGTACCTACAGGTGTAAGTACTTTTTTTCATTTGTGTTTTTAGAATATCCGTCTTATTTTTTGGGATGAAATAAAACCTTCATCTTAAGGATTAATTACCAAGTAATTTCTCATCATTTGTGTTTGTTAATTTACAAATCACTTTAGTAAAAATTTAACATCATATCATTTTCAAAAAATAAGCCATAAAGTATATTTATAAATATTCTAATGAAATTCTAATTTTTTTTAACGTGTTATCCTATAATTGAATAACATAAAAATACGTAAGATTTGTAATAACAAAAGCACCTACCGAAGTAAGCGCTCCATATATTGAATTTGTGTTATTAGAATTTGTGCCTGTTTGGTAAATGGGAACTTTTACCGTAAATTTTATATAATATAGTTTTCATGGTTATTTTAAACTATTTATCAGAAAGTCATTCACTTCTGTAACGATCAAATCAGCATCTGCTACTCTAGTATTAATCCTTGCAAGCGCAATAGGTTGGTACTGCTAATAAGCATCTCAGCACCATCAATATTAAAAATACACCTTGTAGGGGCTTCTCCTATTGATCCTAACTTACGCTTGCATCTTGGGGGCTAAAGCTAAAAACAGAAAAAAAAGATCGATTTTTTTACTTTTCATAACAAACTTATTTATTTTAAATATTCTCCTTTTTAGTATTAAAAGTAATCTTACTTTTTACTAATATACCAGCCATTATAAATATTGATAATTTTACATAAAAAATAACATTTTAATTAAAATTAACATAAATATGTTAAATCAAATGTAATACTATTTATTTAAATATCAAAATAATAATATAAATATTAATAATTGTTAATAGTTAACATAGTCACCAATACGTGAATTTTAAATATTTACAAACACCTGTATTATAAACAAATAAATTCACAATAAAATGTTAACGTATAATATTAATTAATAATTATAAAACTAATGAAATATTTTTTATCACACAATAGTGTATTAATGTTTCGTTTTAAATTCTCTTAAAATTTGTGGAAAAAATGCATAAAAAAGACACTTATCTATAAAATAAGTGTCTTTAAAGGATTCTTAAATGATGTAGCTTTTATCCTGAATTTCTAAAATTGCTGA
The DNA here is from genome assembly GCF_058790395.1 of Chryseobacterium sp. FW101-FHT12H09. Lineage (NCBI taxonomy): Bacteria > Pseudomonadati > Bacteroidota > Flavobacteriia > Flavobacteriales > Weeksellaceae > Chryseobacterium > Chryseobacterium sp. FW101-FHT12H09. Next base: position 426,337 of record NZ_JBYTCP010000005.1, read on the forward strand.
TATACATACCTATTTGGATAGCTTAATTTTTCACTTTTGCGCTGACCATTAATGATCATATGGACGATATTGATTTGATCATCAAACAAATTATAAAGAAAACTAACTGCAGATTCTAATTTTTTAGGAGCATTTACAGATTCAGATTCCAGAAAAACATTTACAGATTCACTGTCTTCTTCATATCCAATATAATTGACCTTTAAAAAACGACTGTCAGCTTTTAATTTAAAGTATTCAGCGCTATAATTCTTAAGAGCCTCATTAAGCTGAGCTTTGTATTTTTCATCGTTAAAATGGAAAGGTTTTCCATACTTTTTTGTCAACCCATTTTCCAGATCATCAAGAAAAAAGCGTCCGGTAATTTCAAAAGTCTTTGACTTTGAATTATAATTAATTTCTACCGAACCCACATGATAAGGGTGCTTAATCCTGGCAAAAGAAAACAAAAAAATAACAGGAAGTAAAAACAGCCACAAACTCTTCATAAAGTACAAGATTAAATTTGTTCCGAAATTAATCATTATTTTCGTAAGCTTTATATCATCACAATATCATGCAAGACTTTTTATTCTATTTAAAGCTGGGTTGGGAACATATTATTTCTCTGGATGCACTGGATCATCAACTTTTCGTTTTGGCCTTAATTGCCGTCTATTCGTACAAAGATTTGAAAAAAATTCTGATTCTTGTCACTGCTTTTACGGTTGGACATTCTATAACTTTGGCGTTAAGTATTTTAGACATTGTGAGAGTTCCGTCAAATTGGGTTGAATTTTTAATCCCTTTAACGATCGTACTTACTGCATTGGGGAATATTCTAATGAAAAACAAAAAGCAGACCCTGGACAGAACCAATTACTATATGGCCTCAATTTTTGGATTGATTCATGGAATGGGATTTGCCAATACAGCAAGGGTAATGATTGCAAAAAGTCAAAGTATAGCAGTCCCGCTTTTGGGTTTTAACATTGGGCTGGAAGTTGGCCAGATCGTTATTGTTCTTGCCATATTGATCCTGCTTTTTATAGCATTAAATATCTTCAAGGTCAACAAGAAAGACTGGATACTATTTGTGTCTTCCGGCGTTTTTGCTTTGGCACTGAAAATGACTTTAGAAAGAATTCCATTTTAAGGAGTAACGATTGATATTTTTTCAACGACTTATTGTTATATTTGAAAATTATTAAATCATTTCGCTTATGAAACTAAAAGTAACTGTACTTTCTGTATTCACATTTGTAGGCTTAACCGCTCAAAACATTCAAAATAATCCAGGGAGCAATCACGGAAATAAATTTGAACAATTGGGAACTATTTTACCTACTCCCAATATATATAGAACAGCATCGGGATCACCAGGAAACGGTTACTGGCAGAACAGAGCAGATTATAATATTTCAGCATACCTTGATGAAGATAAAAGGAATCTAAAAGGATCTGAGACCATTACCTATTACAATAACTCTCCGGATGATCTGGATTACATCTGGCTGCAACTGGATGAGAATGAAGCTTCATCTATAAATAAAGCAAATTATCCTACTTCAACCACACTTCCAAAAATATCAAATGATCAACAGCTGAAAGCTTCCGTTTTACCGGAAAAAGACAATGGATACGGAGTGCATCTTGAAAAAGTAACCGATGAATCAGGAACTCCTTTACGCTACACGGTCAATAAAACAATGATGCGTATTGATCTACCTAAGGTTCTAAAAAAAGGTGAGAAATTAGTTTTTAAAGTAGACTGGAATTATAACATTACCAACAGAATTAAAATGGGTGGCCGTGGTGGTTATGAAAATTTTCCTGAAGATGGGAATGACCTTTATACAATCACGCAATGGTATCCGAGAATGTGCGTTTACAGCGATTTCCACGGATGGCAAAATCATCAGTTTACAGGAAGAGGAGAATTCGCTTTAGCTTTTGGAAATTTTAAAGTTTCAATGAATGTTCCTTCTGACCATGTTGTAGGTGGAACAGGAGAATGTAAAAACTATGAACAGGTTTTATCTTCTGATCAGCTTTCAAGATATAAAAAAGCTCAGAGTTCTGCAGAACCTGTAGAAATCGTAACTCTTGAGGAAGCTAAAAAAGCCGAAAAAAATAAATCAAAACAAAGAAAAACCTGGGTATTCGAAGCTAATAATGTCAGAGATTTCGCCTGGACCTCATCCAGAAAATTCATCTGGGACGGAATGGGTGTTACCATCCCGGAAAATAATAACAAAGTAATGGCTATGAGCTTCTATGGAAAAGAAGCTTATGGATTGTATAGAAAATTCTCTACTAGGGCTGTTGCTCACACCATTAAAACCTATTCAGAATTCACTATCCCATACCCTTACCCGGTTGCTCAATCTGTAGAAGCTGCCAACGGAATGGAATACCCTATGATCTGTTTCAACTTTGGAAGAACTGAAAAAGATGGAACTTATTCTGAGGGAACAAAAAACGGAATGATCGGAGTAGTCATTCATGAGGTCGGACACAACTTCTTTCCGATGATCATCAACTCGGATGAAAGACAATGGACCTGGATGGACGAAGGATTGAATACATTTACAGAATACCTTACAGAAGAAAAATGGGATAATAAATTCCCTTCAAAACGCGGACCGGCATGGACGATCGTAGATTATATGAAACTTCCAAAAGATCAATTGGAACCGATCATGAGTAATTCTGAAAACATTGTTCAATTCGGACCCAATGCCTATTCAAAACCTGCAACCGGGTTGAATATCCTTCGTGAAACGATCATGGGCAGAGAACTTTTTGATAAAGCTTATAAAACATATGCTAAAAGATGGGCTTTCAAACACCCTGAACCTGCTGACTTTTTCAGAACTATGGAAGATGCAAGTGGTGAAGATTTAGACTGGTTCTGGAGAGGGTGGTTCTATGGAATTGATCCTGTAGATATTGCTATTGATAAAGTTACCATTGCTACCCCTGACCTGGATGCTGTCCCAACAGGTAAAGAAATAAAGTATAAGGTCGACAAAGCGCTGGTGAATGATTTTGAAGACCTTTCAAAAATCAGAAACAAAGAGGATAAGAATATTACATTTTATGTAGATAAAGATAAAGAAGCTCAGGATTTCTATTATCGTTATGACAGAGGTCAGGAAAAAGTAGACAATGATAAAGAACATTCTCTTACTCAGGATAATACCACCACTCTAGATAACAAAGACAAAGAAAAGTTCAAAAACATTCAGGCTTATCAAATTGACTTTGTAAATAAAGGTGGATTGGTAATGCCTATAATTCTTGAGTTTACTTTTGAAGATGGTACGAAACTTTACGATAAATCTTCTGCACAGATCTGGAGGCTGAATGAACAAAAAGCTTCCAAAACCTACTACTTTGAAAAGAAATTAAAATCTATCCAACTGGATCCAATGAGAGAAACAGCTGATATTGATACTTCAAATAATTTCTGGAGCAACGATGGAACCAATTCACAGACTTCAAAATTCCAGGTGTTTAAACAGAAACATGAAGGCGGAGTAAGAGGTGGAGCCAGCGGAAAAGTAAATCCAATGCAGGCCGCAGGAAAAAAATAAATCAACAATTAAAAACCGTCCATAAGGCGGTTTTTTTATTTACCTAAATGATCTTTTAATATGGCTTTGTATGTTCTCCCTAAAGGAACTTTATCTCCATCTTTCAAGTAAACATTTTTCACATCATAAGAATCGATATGAGAAGATAAAACAATGTAAGATTTGTGCACACGGATAAATCCAAAAGCCTGAAACTTCTCTTCAAAATTTGACATCCTGTCCAGGATCATGTACTTTTTTAAAGGGGTTACCAAAACAATATATTCTCCAAAACCTTCTACCCACAGAATATCCTTAAGAAAAACTTTATTCATGATATAATTGGATTTAAACATAATAAAATCTTCTTTTTCTGCTTGTTCAGAAGAGTTTTTAAACTTCATGAAATCCTTAGCTTTGTGTATCGCTTTTCTGAAAGTCTCAAAATCTACCGGCTTCACCAGGTAATGCACAACATCCAGTTCAAAAGCTTTTACAGCATGCTGAGTTTCTAATGTCATAAAAATACACAGGGGCTTATAAGGAAGTTGCTGTAACAATTCTACTCCATTTATTCCAGGCATATTGATATCCAGGATCACAAGGTCTACTCTATTTTTTATTAAATATTCCAATGCCATCTCAGGGTTCTGAAATGAACTTTGCAACTCTATCCCTTCTATCTGCGCACAGTATTGTTTGACAAGCTGCAACGCAGGATATTCGTCGTCTACATTTACTACAGATAGATTAGTCATTCAGATTAATTTTTAAAGTTGTCTTATAGGTATTATCTTCAAGTACTTCAGAGAAAAGGTTAAAATTTCCTGAGTAATGCTTTTCTAATATTTGTATAATCGCTTCATTTCCCAACCCATTATATCCTGTATCTTCAGAAGGCCTTTTAGTAGTAATAGAATTTATAATTTCAAAGAATATATCCCGCCCTTCAATAGCATACGAAACTTTTATAAAACGATCAGATTCCAAACCAATTCCTGAATGTTTCAACGCATTTTCAAAAAGTGTCAGAAATACAGATGGCGGAACTTCGATTACATCCAAAGTCTCTTCATTTTGAATATTAAAATCAATATTAAGTTGATTATCATACTTCAACTGATACAGCGTAGCCAAAGAATGTATCGAAGAAAACTCCTGAGCCAGGCTTATCTTTTCTTTTCCACTGTCATAAATGATATACTGTAAAAGCTTACTGAGCTGCAAAATAGAATCTGAAGTTTTTCCAGAAGAAACAAAACTGTTTGCATAAATATTATTCAGCGTGTTCAATAAAAAATGTGGATTCATCTTCGATTTTAAAAGATCCAGATAAAGCTGCTCCTTTTGTTCTCCCAGATCAACAACATCCTGCTCAATGATAAATTTATCTTTTGTAATCCCCAGAAAGGAAGCAACAACAATAATGATTCCCTGAGCCGTATACACATTATATAAAAATTTTGTATTGGAAAGAGTTTCATTAAAATTCATATTAAAAATCTCAGGTTCGAGCAAGATTCTGAAAAGACTCGACACCAAAAAGAGGATCAAAGCATACAGGATAAATTCCGGATACTTATTGGACAGATAAAAATAAGGAACTAAATAATAATACACCAGATAATAAATTCCAATATTGAAAATAGTTACAGAAAGTATACTCCAAATCAAATCAGGAGCATCGAGGAAGTAGTTTTCGGTAAAATAAGTAATCAAAATGAAGAGGCAAAAGAAGAAAACATGCTGTAACCTCAACAAAAACTTCCAACGGGAATCCATAAGGACCTTCAGAATTTTAGAACTGAATAAAATCCTGAAAACCAGCAGTATAATAACAATATTTATAATTAAAAACATTTCAAAAAACCTATTTCAAAAGTTTTCAAATATAGGATGTTTTTGATGGAAAATGCAGTTCGCTGATAAAATAGGTCATTGATTGAAAAATTGACAGCCCGGTACTTCTAATAAATATATTTGAGAAACAACAACATTAACCAAATATTATATGAAAATTAAGAGAAAATTAATTTTTATTTTTTTAATACTGCTCAACCATTTTTATGAGGCTCAAAGTAATGACACTTATAATATGTGGTTCCAATATATAATGACCGCAAAGGTATCGGACAAGAGTACATTAACCGCTTTAACGCAGTATCGATCTTTTGACCTTGCCTATGACACTAGACTTTTCCTTGTTAATGCTTACCTGGATTATGAAGTGACAAAAGGAGTAAGGCCTGCTGCAGGAGGGATGTTTCTTATTTTAGATTCCTATCAGTCCAATGATCAGAAAAAAACGCGGTATGAAAAAAGAGCATTCCAACAGGTAACCCTGGATCACGATATTGGCAGAACATCCGTCTCCAGTAGATTTCGTGTAGAAGAAAGATTTATCAATAATCCTGATGAATTTGTACTTAGAGTACGTTATCTGATCTCTATGAGAATTCCTTTCAATAAAAAAGGTGAAAAAGAGAAATTATATGGCATCCTGAAGAATGAAATAAGGATGAATATTAAGAAAGAAGACCCCTTCGACAGCAACCGTATTACTGCCGGACTCGGAATAAAAGCTGGAAGAAATTCAGCCATCGAATTGGCTTTTATCAATCAATTGTCACCAGGAAAAACAAGCAATTATGGATACATAGGTTTCAGAAACACTTTTGACTGGAGAAAGAAACAAAAATAACCGATACATTACTTATAAAATTTAATATACTGCTATGCTAACATTTCTTGGGTTTTTGATGATCCTCATTTTCATGGTACTCATCATGAATAAAAAAATGACACCTCTTACTGCTTTGGTGATCGTGCCGGTAGTAGTTGCTCTCATTGCAGGATTCGGTCCTCAGCTTGGGGACATGATGAAAAATGGAGTCAAAGAAATAGCGCTTACCGGCGTCATGCTGATTTTTGCTATTCTCTATTTTAGCTTAATGATCGACACCGGACTATTTGAACCATTGGTTAATGTAATATTAAAAGCCGTTGGAGATAATCCTATTAAAACAACCATAGGAACAGCTATCCTCACCACATTGGTTTCGCTGGACGGAGATGGCTCTTCTACCTATATTATCGTAGTCGCTGCCATGCTTCCCCTTTACAAAAAACAGGGACTGAATCCACTTATTCTTACCTGTATCATTATGCTTGCTGGTGGTATTATGAATATTCTTCCCTGGGGTGGGCCCACTGCCAGAGTTATGAGCTCCCTGAAACTTGGACATACAGAAATTTTTGTCCCTATGATTCCCATTATGATTTTAGGAATCTGCTGGGTGCTATTTGTCGCTTACATTCTAGGTTTAAAGGAAAAAAAACGAATTGCAAAACATGGAAAATACACCAATTACAGTGGCAGTGATATTGTTGGGGAGGTAGACCCCAAACTTCTCCGTCCAAAGCTTATCTGGATCAACCTTGGACTTACGGTCGTTCTTTTAACGGTTATGATTTTAGATCTCATTCCCCTTGGGATTGCATTTATGATTGCATTTTGTATCGCTTCTGTTATCAATTATCCAAAATTAAAGGACCAGCAGAAAATAATGTCCAAACATGCAGGAAATGCATTATCCGTGGCGGGGATGATCTTCGGAGCAGGAATTTTCACAGGAATTCTAAATGGTTCCGGTATTATGCAAGCTATGGGAAACAGTATGATAGAGATCGTTCCGAAAAGCTGGGGTGGTTCTTTAAATATTATTACAGCCGTATTCAGTGTTCCGTTAACCTTCTTTCTTACCAATGATGCTTATTATTTTGGAATACTGCCTATCATTGCAGCTACAGGTCATCAGCTTGGTATTCCACCGGATATATTAGGAAGAGCAAGCCTTGTAGGACAGGCTTCTCACCTTTTGAGTCCGCTGGTTCCTTCAACTTATTTACTGGTTTCACTTGCGGGTGTAGAATTTTCTGATCATTTAAAATACACACTCAAATGGGCTATCGGATCATCTATTGTTATGTTATTGGGAGCACTGCTTCTTGGAATTATATAGCTGAAATTAGTTTATAATTATTATATTTCAAACTTATAATTATAATCAGCCATCCTTTTACGCAGAGAATAATAATTTTGAAATGAACCTTTTCCATACAAAAAAAACATTCACCAGCAGATATTTAAAAAATCTTACGCTGTATGTCTTCGTAGCCATCATTGGTGGTGTACTTGCCGGACATTACATTCCAGAGATAAGTATTAAGCTTGGTGTTATCAGCAGATATTTTTTTATGGTTTTGGAAATGATCATACTGCCCATTATTTTTATGGCGATTATTTACGGGATCTGTCATTTATCAGATATCAAAAATGCAGGAAGTGTGGTCTGGCATACCGCTCTTTATTTTTTAATTATAAGTTCCATAGCCATTTTACTGGGATTTATTTTTGGTATTGCTGTGCAACCCGGTGCCAATACAGGAATTGAGCTAACTAAAATAAATACAACCCTCCCAAAGAATTTTGAAATCAATGACAGCTCTATAACGTCTGTTATCTATCTTAACAGACATGGTATCTTTCTTATTACCTCCATTATTATCGGAATCTATATGAATCTGTCGAAAGGAAGGGAAAAGTTTATAAAAATATTAGATCGGGGTCTAGATATTTTTTATAACATCATTAAATATTTATATTTCACGCTCCCTTTTATTATTTTCTGCAACATCGCTTATGGCATCGCTGTATATGGTATCAATACCCTTCTGCCACTTAGCAAAGTTGTGGCTACCGTATACCTTACAGATATTGTTTTTATTTTTGGGATTTTAGGACTTGTTTCCTATGTATTCAAATTTAATCTGTGGAAATTTCTTGTCAGTATCAAAGAGGAAATCATTCTTGTGGTTACTACATCTTCTTCGAAAACCGCATTCCCCATTATTTTTGAAAAAATGGAATCCCAGGGGTACAGCAGAAAAATTTTAAGATTTATTATTCCACTTGGGTATAATTTCAATCTTGCCGGAGCCTGTATCTATATTTCTGTAGCCTGTTGTTTTCTGATCCAGTTTTATCATATTTCTTTAAGCCTTAATGATTATTTATGGCTTTTTGTCATTATTTCCATTACCTCAAAAACAGCTTCGGGAGTTCCTGGATCTGGCTTTTTGGCCCTTATATTTACTTTGAATAGATTTGGAAAAATTCCGGTGACTGATTTAGCATTACTTTACAGTGTAGACCGTTTTATGAATGAAGCAAGATCGGTAACCAATTTCATTGGCATTGCTGTTTCAGGTGCTGTAATTTCAAAAATCAATCAGCCTTTGGAGAAAAATGAAGTGACAGAATTCAATAATAATTAATGCTCCTGAGAGGTTCATTTCTTTTTAGAGGTGCTAAAATAGTCCAAACTGAAAAGAAGAAATGCATACAGATATTTTCTTATGCTGGCTTTTTTTAAAACCTGTTTCTTTTTTTCATTCATTTAGAAATAATTTTCAACAGAAAAGTACAAAAAACGCCTTACAAAAAGTAAAGCGTTCTTTATATAGATCATTTATTGTTTTTTAAGGCCGCCTGTTACTAATTTCCCCAGTTATTTCTGGCCCAGACAACCAGAGCCGGTAACATATCTCCTCCTGAAGCTACAGAATGAAGATTTGAACCGAAAAGTTCCCAATCTGTTTCATTACCATGATGAACTCCTATAGCATACATCTGTCCGTTAGAGAACCAACTGTACAATGGTGAACCCGATGCTCCACTTGCCTCATCAGCATAAGATTCTATCTGGGTGCTGTCTACTGTTCTTCCATCCGGTAATCTAACATCATCACCGTCGTCGTCATCCACAACACTGATACTGCTTTGGTAGGTTGGTCTATTTTCACCTTTATCATACGGATAACCTGTCATCGTCCATACATTCATGTCTTCCCAATCGCTATTATAGCTTTTGGCTCCGAAGTACCCTGTAGTATCACCTATATTATCGTATAATTTTACGACCATCATGTCATTACCCACATCACTTTGATAGGCTATATAGCTTTCTCCGTAGGTGTAGAATGAGTTTCCATAAATTGATCTTCCATCGTAATAAGCAGGTATTACTTTTATCATCCATGATTTGTATGGCTGTTGCGGTCTCATATGTCCTGAAGTCATCAGAATTTTTCTACCGACCATAAATCCGGTTCCGCGCCCTTGATAGGACCACGGTGATGCGTCAGTTAGCTTAGTATAAACCTCTACTCTACAGACACAACATTCAGGATAGGTATTAGGATAAATATTCACTCTGTTATCGCTGCCAAAAATCGTGGTGTGGTTGGCACTTTTCGTAACGATTCTGTTTAGTCGGTTTCTCTTTGCAGATTTGGTATTTGCAAAAACTACTTTAGGGTGCAGTCCAAGGATATGCGTTTCCGGAACAAAAGCTTCAGCTTCGGTCACTTTTATTTTCTCAGACTTGATTTTAGTCTGAAGTTTTTCCATAGAAATAATTTCTTCCGTTTTACCTGGAATCCCCCAGTCAAATGGGGAGATCTGATCTAACTGACCTAATTCCTTATTCAGTTTTGATACCGAAAGCTTTGCTGAATCTTTTACCTTTTCAGTGAGCCTAAAACTTTTGGCAGCATCTGTAATAAAAAGATTTCGATCCAATTCTTTAGTTGGACGTGGGTTCTCCTGTTCCAATAATAACTCCTTAGGAATTGGTGAGTCGGCTGGAACACCTTGAAAGATTTTTTTTAATTTTTCCATTTTTTTTAATTTTATGATGGTTTGGTTTAACAAAGGTGAAGCAATGCAACAGCAAATACTCTAGTGGTATCCCTGCTTTTACTCAGTACAATCCCCGCAATCGATCGCAGTATAATCCACAGGATATCAATTTATTATATTTTATTTTTTTTCTATGTAAAGAGAAAATTACTTATATTAGAAGAACCAAAAAACAAATACTGTTTAACTCGCTAAACAGATAGTCAAAAGTCCCAATTGACTTTAAATGTTTGGGGTCATCAAAACAAAATATTTACTTATGAAAAATGCTAAATTACTAAGCAGAGACGCACAAAAATCCATTCAGGGAGGTGCCGCGAGACTTGTTTGTTGCGAACGCGACGATAACGGAAAATGTACTCTTTGGATCGGACCAGGGCAAAATTGTCCTTAATCAAAAGACCATTACAGTTAAATACAGGCCGGAATTTTTCCGGCTTTATTTTTTATTGTTCTGCCAAAATTTCACACCCGAAATAAAACTCTGCCATTTTTAACTGTCAATGATGAACAATGAACCCTGAACTTCATTTGGCACACATTTAGAGAATTTGAATGCAGAAATAATTAAAAAAAAGATATATTATGTCAGTAAACTTTAAACCACTAGCAGATAGAGTTTTGATCGAACCAATCGCTGCAGAAACTAAAACAGCTTCAGGTATTATTATTCCGGACACTGCAAAAGAAAAACCACAAGAAGGTACAGTAGTAGCAGTAGGTCCTGGTAAAAAAGATGAGCCTACAACTGTTAAAGCAGGTGACAAAGTTCTTTACGGAAAATATTCAGGTTCTGAATTAAAATTAGACGGGAAGGATTACTTAATTGTAAAGGAAGGAGATCTATTAGGAATTATTGGATAAGATTCCAGATTTCAGATTTTAAACTGAATAAAAAATTAATTTAAAAATAATGCTTGGCGTCTAATATCTGACGTCTAACATCTAATATCTAAATAAAATGGCAAAAGAAATTAAATTCGATATTGAATCAAGAGACGCTTTAAAGAGAGGGGTTGATGCATTAGCAAATGCGGTAAAAGTAACTTTAGGACCAAAAGGTAGAAACGTTGTGATTGAAAAATCTTTCGGTGCTCCACACGTAACTAAAGATGGTGTTTCTGTAGCAAAAGAAATCGAACTTGAGGACAGAGTAGAAAATATGGGAGCGCAAATGGTAAAAGAAGTAGCTTCCAAAACCAATGATATCGCAGGAGATGGTACAACTACCGCTACTGTTTTAGCACAGGCTATCGTAAGAGAAGGTCTTAAGAATGTAGCTGCTGGTGCTAACCCAATGGATCTGAAAAGAGGGATTGACAAAGCAGTAACAGCTGTTGTTGCAAGTTTAAAAGCTCAATCTAAAGAAGTTGGAGATTCTAAAGAAATGGTGAAGCAAGTAGCTTCTGTTTCTGCAAACAATGACGAAACAATCGGATCTTTGATCGCTGAAGCTTTCGGAAAAGTAGGTAAAGAAGGGGTAATCACTGTAGAAGAAGCTAAAGGTATCGATACAACAGTAGATGTTGTAGAAGGTATGCAGTTTGACAGAGGATACCAATCTCCTTACTTCGTGACTAACCCTGAAAAAATGTTAGCTGAAGTAGAAAACCCTTACATCCTTTTAGTAGAGAAAAAGATCTCTTCAATGAAAGAATTGCTTCCAGTTCTTGAACCAATTGCACAAAGCGGAAAATCTTTATTAATTATCTCTGAAGAAGTGGAAGGTGAAGCTTTAGCTACTTTAGTCGTAAACAAATTAAGAGGTTCTCTTAAAATTGCTGCTGTAAAAGCTCCAGGATTTGGTGACAGAAGAAAAGCAATGCTAGAAGATATCGCGATCTTAACAGGTGGACAGGTTATTTCTGAAGAACAAGGTTTCACGATGGAGAACGTTTCTTTAGATATGCTTGGAACTGCTGAGAAAGTAACAATCGATAAAGACAATACAACGATCGTAAACGGTGGTGGTGAAGAAAGCAAGATCAAAGGTAGAGTAAACCAGATCAAAGCTCAAATGGAAACAACTACTTCTGACTATGATAGAGAAAAACTACAGGAGAGATTAGCTAAATTAGCTGGTGGTGTTGCCGTACTTTATGTAGGTGCAGCTTCTGAAGTTGAAATGAAAGAGAAAAAAGACAGAGTAGATGATGCACTTCACGCTACAAGAGCAGCTGTTGAAGAAGGAATCGTTGCAGGGGGTGGTGTTGCTTTAGTAAGAGCGATCACTGCTTTAGAAAACCTTACAGGAATTAACTCTGACGAAACGACAGGGATCAAAATCGTAAAAAGAGCGATAGAAGAGCCATTAAGACAAATCGTTGCTAACGCAGGAGGTGAAGGTTCTGTAATCGTTGCTAAAGTTGCGGAAGGAACTGGAGACTTCGGATACAATGCTAAAACTGACGAGTATGTAAACATGCTTGAAGCAGGAATCATCGACCCTACGAAAGTAACAAGAGTTGCCCTTGAAAATGCAGCTTCTGTATCAGGAATGCTTCTTACTACTGAATGTGTAATCACTGAAATTAAGAGCGCAGAACCTGCTATGCCAATGGGAGGTGGAATGCCAGGAATGATGTAACAGCGCAGCGTGTCGCTGAGACTATTTAATATACTAACCGCTCTATTTTATAGGGCGGTTTTTTTTGTTTAGATTATGGTTTCTCGTAAGGAAATAGTATATTTTGATTAATGATTTACAAATGGATAAAATTAAAACAATTTTAGCGCAATTGTATATTGGTGCAATGCGTAAATTTGGATGTTAATCCTCATTGTAAGACCGACCGCAATCATAGACAAATAAAGAATTAATGACAGAGAAATTTCCCACAATAAACAGCACACTTTCACCAAACGGACTTGGCAAACTTATTCAACAAAGATATGGGCTAAGTGAAAGAATCGAATGTAGCATATTTCGACTTGCAATGAACCATTTATACATTGTTCAAGAAGGTGAACAAAAATATGTTTTTAGAGTTTACACTTATGGTTGGCGGACAAAATTAGAAATTGAAGAAGAGTTAAGACTTTTACTTCACTTACAAGAAAATGACCGACAAGTTGCTTATCCAATAAAGGACAAATCAAACGAATACATTCAAGAAATTGAAGCGCCAGAAGGAAAAAGATTTGGTGTTTTATTTTCATATGCAAAAGGAATAAAGACCGCAAAATTTTCAGCTGAAACAAGTTTTCTAATCGGACAGGCATTAGCCAAAGTTCATCAATCAACAGAAGGTTTTAAACTAAATAGGTTGTCTTACAATAGTCAAAACTTGCTTATAAAACCTGTTTTAAAAACAAAAGAATTCTTTAATAAAAACATCAGCGAAATTGAATTTTTAGAAAAACTTTCTGCTTTTTTAATACTGAAAATCGACGACATTGACCAGCAGAAAATAAGATATGGAAGTGTACATCTTGACATTTGGTTTGACAATTTGCATATTGACAATGAGAATGAAATAACATTTTTTGACTTCGATTTTTGTGGTAACGGCTATTTATGTTTTGACATTTCTTACTTTCTATTTCAGTTGCTTGCGACAAATTTAAATGAAGAGGAATATCAATTAAAAGCAGACCGTTTTTTAAAAGGATACGAAACAGTAACAGAAATTAGCGACGAAGAAAAAAAGTTTTTGCCTTTTGCCTGTTTAGCAATTATGACCTATTACATCAGTGTTCAGTGCAACAGATTTGAATATTGGACAAATATTTTCCTGAATGAAGACCATTTGAAACGAATGGTCGGAAACTTAAAACGATGGATTGCTTACCATAAAATTGAAATAGAATAATGAGTGAAGAAAGACGAATCTGCTATGCCAATGGGAGGTGGAATGACTGGAATAATGTAACAGCGTGTCGCTGAGACAATTTAATATACTAACCGCTCTATTTTATAGGGCTGTTTTTTATTTAAATTATGGTTTTCCATAAGGAAATGTTATTAATTTAGTAATATATTTAATAATATAAAATTATAGACTATTCTAGAGCACATCTCGCTCTTACCAAAAAATATATTTATAAAATAAAACAAGATGATTAATCCAGAAAATTCGAAAGAAATTATAGATGAAGTAAAAGCATTAACTACTGAAATTTATACAGATGTAGCCACACCCGTCTTAGGAATGTTATGGGGCTGGGAAAGAATTGAAGAGCTTATCGAAGAACGAGTTAACAAAAATATAATTAAAATTCTTTTTTCTCCATCGTCTATACTTTCTTTATTCTATATTATATGAGGCATTTCAAAAAAATTACAATTTCAGTTATTATAATAGCAACATTATGTTTTATACTCATAACTTTTTTTACATATAATGTAATTTCAGAAGAACAAGAAAGAACATTTAAGCTTGATTTTATTAACAAATATGACATAATAAGTAGTTATGCTACCCTTATATCAGGATTATTAACATTTTTATCAATTCTATTTGTTATTTATGCATTAATAAGCCAAAAAAATGAACTGCTTGAAAAAGAAAATAGTGAAAGTAAATTGAAACAAAAAGATTTACTAGAACACTATAACGTATTATTATATTACTTAAAAACTCTTTTAGATTCTTTAGAATTATTAAATGAGAGTTTAAAAGAGTATATTAAATTTGAATTGAGAGACCCAACAATTAATAATGCCTTATTAATTGAAATAAATAAAAATTTTACTAGAATAGTTGACATGGATGTAAAATCAACATTCAAATCTTTCCAATATATATATAATACTCAAAATAATGAAATAGATTTTGTAAATCTTTATAAATATATTGACTTTTATAGTGAATTATATTTCTCCGTTAAAAAAGATTATGAGGATACTAAAAAATTTAAATATGATAAATTAGTCGAGTATGGATTCGAAGTTTTAGAACTTTACAACAAAAAAGCTGATATGATTGATAGTTATAAAGATGAATTTCCAACAATTTATTTACACAAACCTTGGGTAGAAAAAGCAAATAAATCGATTAATGATTATTATAGATACATTGATGATTGCGAAAGAAATAAACAACAGAATAATTTCGATTATATAAGTGAGAATATATTTAAAACCTTTATCGAATCAGCATTAGATTTAAGAGCTAGCATAGGCTATCAAGGACACAATGAAAAGGATATTTTAAGGATGACATCCACACTAAGAAAAAAACTTTTCTACATAAAAACTAGAATTTATAATAATGCTGAAACTTTAGAAAATATAAGAAGTACATATTTAGATGGAGATAGTCAGCATATTAAAAAATTTAGGGAACTTATTCAAAATATAGAAAAATCATCAAATGATTATAATTTAACTTGAAAACTATATTATAACATACCCACACCCCTGTCTATCGGACGATTGTATCGTGTGGCTTTGGCTTCTAGATTATATTATTAGAATGTTTAATTAATACTTTAACCACACGAAGGATTCGTTCGGTAGCGGGAAAATCATAGCTTTTTTTTATACTCTTAAAAATACCATTAGATAATATTCAATACACTTTATTAGTATAATACATAGATTTGTCTATTGAATAAAATATTTATGAAAAAAACTAATCAACCAAAATTAGCAAAGATATTTTCTGATTGTTCAGAAATAGCGAAAAGAAACACCAATGATTGCTATTTTCCTGGTTGCACTAATAAGTCCATAAATTCTCATATTTTACAAAAGAACGGAATTCTCTCATCAATTGCTATTGATAGTCATTTATGGAGTTATCAAGTTAACCATTTTGATGATGATTTATTTGTTTTCAAAAAAGTTGGAATTAATAAGATTTATACATTCTTAGGGTTTTGCAATGAACATGACACAAGCTTATTTAAAAAAATAGAGACAGGCACAATTGATTTTAATGATTATGAAAGTAGTTTACAATTTTTATTAAGAACATTATATAACGAAAAATGGCTAAAAGAAGTTGCAATAAAAATGCTTGAATGTTCCCTTGGTAATCCTGATATTGATGGAGATAAAGAATTTATAGAAGTAAACATTAACCAAAATAAAATTGGACTTGACGATTTAAAATTCTTGGAAGATGAAGTTTGGAAAGATATTAATACAAAGAGTGAAAATTTTGTTTTTCATTGGAATGAATTTTCCTTACAAGAATTCTGTTTGAACGCATTTTATACATATGACACTTCTGAAGAACGTTCGATCCATTTCAATAAATATGGCAAAGATATTGAAAGGTTATCACAAATATTTATTACTTTTTTCCCTTACAATGGTAAGTCCATACTAATTATGGGATATCATAAAGATGACGAAGAAAAAGTAAAAGGATATGTAATGACTTTTTTTAAAGAAACCGAAAAACGTACCTTAAGAAAAATAACAAACTTCGCATTATTTCATTGCGAAACTTGGGTAGGTTCTGAAAAATTTCATAGGAGAAATTTTGAAGGTATTGAAGAGTTATTTCCAAAATTAACAGACTATTCAATATTTAAAATAACAAATGAAAGAAGAATATTTGCTTTGAATATGTTTATAAATAATTTTAAAGTTGAAGCTGTAAAATGGACAAAGAGATACATAGGTTAACATCTTTAAAAATAAAATTCAAGATTAATACAAAATAAATAATTAGAAATATTTATCAGCTTATGTATTTCCAAACCCACATTTTTTAATAATTTAGTTTGAGGTAAGAGTGTTTGCAAATAATTCTTTTTAGATACATAAATTATAAAAAAATACACCTAAATATAAGATGCTTCAAACTGGAAAATTAATTGAGACTATTATTCAAAATTTAAATTATTTTCGAGAAGAAATAAAATCTAATTCAAAAATTGGATTGAATAATCAGCATATACACGCTGAAAATTTTGTCAAAAAAATTCTAAATATTGTTTTCGATTTACAATTAGAATCTTTAAATGATGGAACTGCTAATTTTCCAGGTTTAGATTTAGGCGATAAAAAAAACTCAATTGCATTTCAAATTACTGGTGATAAAAGTTCAAAAAAAATTAATAAAACAATTCTGAACGTCTTAAAAGAAAAGCATTATTTATCTTATAAACAAATAATGTTTTTTATACTTTCTAGAAAACAAAAAAAATATACCTTAGCGAACAATACATCTCCTCATTTTCATTTTGATGTAAATAATCACATTCTAGATTTTGATTTACTATTTGGTGAAATAAAAAATTTGGAATACAAAAAACTTAATAACTTATCGAATTTAATAGAAATTGAGCTTCCATACTTATCAAAAAATTCAAATTCTTTTTGTAGCGAATTACCTGAATTAATAATTAACATAGAAAATGATTTCAAAATAGATTTAACAGATGAAGAACTAGAAATATATTTAATGGAAATCTTCCATGAATTAAAAACTAGTTCATCCAATTTTCACAAAATAACAATAAGACAAGAATATTTTATAGAGGAAAAACTTGACACTCTAAACTCTCAAAATAAGACAATTGAGGTACGGAAAGAAATAGTTGAATTAAAATCTATATTGGTTAAACTTTCTGATTTAAAAAATGAAATTAACGAGAAAATTAGAATTTTTTATTTTTCTGAAAAATTTCCAATTTCAACAAACTATAAATTATTAGTATTGGCATTAAAAGAAATCATTAATAAACTATCTTATCCCCATTCATTAATTGATGAAACCACTTACAAAAATTATTTTAAAATAAATACGAATAAAAAAGCAGAAAAATTTAACGGCAATTATAAATTTGATATTTTTAAAGATCATTTATCTGGTAAAAGATTAGGCTGTTCAGTTTGGTTAACTCGTAAAGAAATCATCCAAATTAAAAATAAATTATCTTTCTTCAGTAACATAAAAGAGGAAGAGTTTTTCAGTAATTACTTACTTTTATTTAGTTTCGAAGAAATGGATTTTGATGAAAAAATCCTATCTACTAAAGTACTTCCTTCTTTTGTGGACAGATTTTTCGATTTTAGAAATAATCATTACAACTATATTAGCCGTAATGATTTCACTAGTTGGACCGATTTGATAAATTATAAAGTTGCATTAGGTTAATATAAAAAATATACTCACTCACTAGTGTAGTTATCTTGTTGCCGTCCTAAACACTCTCATTCCATTCATTTCCTATCCTCCAACTTTTACCTATATTTGTTTCTATAACTTACACAAATATGCAAAACAAAAAAATACATCAAGGCAGAAATATCAAGCGTTTTCGTGAGATGTTGGGCATTAAGCAGGATGCTTTGGCTTTTGATCTTGGCGAAGATTGGAACCAAAAGAAGATTTCACTTTTAGAACAGAAAGAAAATATTGAAGAGGATATTTTAGAAAGGATTTCCAACATCCTGAAGATTCCGGTGGAAGCTATTGAAAATATGGATGAAGAACAGGCGGTCAATATTATTGCTAATACATTTGATAATGGTTCTATACTTAATGGTATCAATTACAATCCTTCATTTCATCCTATTGATAAAGTTTTGAAACTACACGAAGAAAAAATTGCCCTGTACGAAAGAATGCTGAAAGAAAAAGATGAGATGATGGCAGAGTTGAAAAAACTAATGGAAAAATAGCACAATTTCTCTTACAATGATGAAGTTCAAATTTTTATTTCTGTTTATACTAATATCTATAAAATTTTTAGCAACCGGCCAGCAAACTAATTTTATCACAATACAAGGGAAAAAGTATAAACTACTGAATGATCCTTTAGAAAGTTATTTTGAGAAACATCCAGAAGATCATCCTGTTTATGGAGAAAAGTTTGTACGAAAAAATGAAAATGGAGATGAAACATTTTCAATGACTACCGCAAACCATCGTGGGTATATTGCTTATTTTGAAATAATAGATAATGAATTATTTCTGGTTGATCTTACAATAACGGACCCTGACAGTGATTCAGACATACAAATTTCAATGTTCAACAAAATTTTCCCCAATAAAAAAACTAAATTGAACTATTCGGGAATTCTTACTGTACCGAATGGAGATTTTATTGATTCTGATAATTTTGGTTTTTCAAGCTACTATTCAAGTTATCTCATTCTTACTTTACGCAATGATACCTTAACTAAAAGCAAAGAGTTACAAAACGAGGAGTACATCAAGTTTAAAATAAAGCAGTTCAAAGAATTTCAAAAAACTAAAGAATATAGAATTGCATATAAAAACTATCTCAAAAGTAACAAAGAGGACAAAGAATGGGATCTATCCTATGAAAACACCAAAGAATTATCAAAAGAAGAAATTAAAGAGATAAAGAAACAATATTCAAAGAAACCGACAAAAGATCAAATTGACAATTTTTTATTTATGATGTCGAATCTGGAAAAGGTGTATGTTGATTATTAACAATAACTTTATGAAAATATGAAATCAAAATTATTACTCCTTATATTTTTTGGCTCATTGTTAGCTCATTCACAAACGCTTACATTTCAAAATCTCAAAAATATGTCTGTAGGCAGAGGTGCCATAACCAGTGTAATCGTGAATGATAATATTTATGTAAGCAATGGGTATCAGGAAAAAGCAAGTGATGCAAAGTATATTGAGAAATACAATATCACTGATAACAGTTGGAGTGTTCTTAATTCTACTCTACTTCCCAAAAGATTTGCTAATTCGGAGACTTACAATAATAAAATTTATGTTTTTAATGGTTGGGGAAACAGCCATCTTGAAATTTTAGACCTTGCCACCAATACCATAACGAAGGGGGCTGTTAATCGTTCCTATACAGGAAATGCAGGTTCTGCAATCTATAATGGCAAAATATATGTGTTCGGTGGCAGCGGACTCAATGGAGCTGCAAAGACTGTATTTTCTAATAAATTCCAGTATTATGATATTGCTTCAAATACCTGGAATCCATTACCCAATATGCCCACAGCGAGAGAAGCAAAGGGCAAAATTGTTAATGATAAGCTTTATGTAATTGGTGGTTTTAATGGCACACCGTCTCGTCTGATCAATGTTTACGACCTCAACACTAATCTTTGGGTCGATCAATATACGATGCCTGCTGCTATATCCGGACACTCTTTAGCGGTATCCGGTGATAAGATTTTTATTGTAGGTGGTTTTAATAATCAATCTTTTCTGGCCTATTTTGATACTACAACTAATAAATTACATCAGCTATCATCCAATATGATTCCCAGAAGACACTCTGCGGCGGAAGTATATAACAATAAATTATACATCATCGGTGGAAGTACAACGTCTCTAACCAGTTCAGCTATTAAAAGCATACAAGTAGCAGATATTAGTGAAAATATACTCTCTGGAAAGATAACGATGGAAGATCAAGTATTGAAAACAAAAGCCTTCGTCAATGCCTATAGAGACGGTTTTGTAATCAGTAATAAAAATAATAGCAATCAATTTGAATACACCATTTTCTCAATAGATGGAAGACAAATCACCAAAGGTTTTACCTACTATAATAAAAATATAGATTTATCAAAAGTACGAAAGGGAACTTATATTTTTCGTTTTAAAAATGAAAAAGGAATTTTAGAAAGCATTAAAATTGTGAGATAATAAACCTACAGCTTCGCAAAATTTCCCACCTTTGTATAATTCAATAATGAAACAATAATGAAGCGAACAGTATATACTTTTTTCTTAAGTTTTTTATTTACTTATTCATTTGCACAGATTGATGTGAATCTGATCAAAAAAAATGCAACTGAAAATCCAAAAGATAATTATTATCCGTTATTGGAAAAATTCAAAGTTAATCCCAATGATCTGTCCCAGGAAGAGCTAAATCAGCTCTATTACGGAAGTAAATTCATTAAAAACGAATATAGCATAGGTGATTATAACAGTGATTATGAAAAAATATGGAAGAAGACTCAAAATAAATTATCAAAAATGAAGGCCGATAAAATAATCATTGAAGCCGAACCGAAGTATATAAAAAACCCTTTGAATAAATTTGTTTTAGAGGGAATGCTTTATCTATACACTGCAAGTGAGGATGAGAAAAAATTAAAAATTGTTAAGGAGCAATCGGATTTAATTAAAACCACTATTGAAAAAAGCGGAGATGGAAAATCGGAACAAACTCCCATTTGTGTTATAAATCCTGGTGATGTGCATGCTCAACTTGGCAAATTCCGTTTTATAGACCGAACTAAATTCGAACAAAAAACCAAGCAACTTGAAGATGGAAGTATTTTAAGTATATATAAAATGGGAGATGAAGTTTATTATGTAAAACTTGTTGGTGGATATTACTTTTCCAGCGACCGACTTTGAGCCATAAAATAAATTAATCAACCAATAGCTTATATATTAACACAATGGAAAATAACAAAAATGAACCGTTTACTAGTGATGTTTTAGACAATGGACCATTTTATCACGGAACGAAGGCAGATCTACAGATCGGAGATTTGCTGACTGCCGGATTCGGATCCAATTATTATCCTGAAATAATCATGAACCACATTTATTTTACCGCTTTAAGAAATGGCGCCGGACTTGCTGCTGCTTTGGCACAGGGTGATGGTCAGGAGCGCATATACATTGTAGAACCTACAGGAGCTTTTGAAAATGATCCTAATGTAACAGACAAAAAATTCCCTGGAAACCCTACCCGATCTTATCGTAGTAAAGAACCTTTAAAAATTGTAGGCGAATTGACAGACTGGATCAAACTGACAGATGAAGAGCTTCAAAGATGGCGGGAAAATATCGTGAAGATACGAGAGAACCCTAATGCTGAAATTATAAATTAACTCATTAAAATACGATAGCCATTCTGCCTCTTCAGAATGGTTTTTTGTTATATTTACGTTTATTAAAAAGAATCAATGAAGGCAACATTGGGCACGATAATATTGTATGTTAGAAACGTTGAATTACTTAAAAACTTTTATGTTGACAACTTTAACCTGAAAGTGACTGAAGAAGATCCTACCTGGGTTCTCCTTAATGCGGGAGCAATCAATATTGGTCTCCATACAATTGGAGAGCAATTTCTTAAAGAAATAGATGATGATTACAAGTTCGGCAACAACACCAAATTAGTTTTTGAAATCGATCTTGATATAGAATCGGCAAGGAGCGAATTTATATCAAAAAATATTCTCATGCGGGAAATCAAAACATTTGAGAATTATGATTTCTGGTTATGTGATGGAACAGATCCTGAAGGAAATGTCTTTGAGTTAAAGAGTAGAAAACAATAATAAAGGCTTATTCTATTCTGGAACTATTTAACCCTCGCCTTTAATACCTTGGTCAACTCCTGAATAGCTTCGGCTTTGTCTTTTTTGATTTTTTTCCCCAATTCTTTCCGTGGACAATTAGCATTGTACTTTGCCCCCCAATCCATTATCTCAATGACGATAGGCAGTAGATCAACTCCCTTCTTTGTTAAGCTATATATAAATTTTGACTTGTTAAGTGGTGATACTTCTTTAAGCAAAATTTTCTCAGACTCCAGAATCCCCAGCCTGTTAACAAGTATATTGGATGCAATCCGCTCTTCTGAATTTAAAAATTCACTGTAAGACATTTTACCTCTCAGCATAATATCTCTAATTATTAAAAGTGACCATTTATCTCCGAAAACATCAAGAGAACAACTAATTGGGCAATCCGACCTATGTTTATCCATAAAAAATATCTTATTGCATAATGCAATAACTTTTATATATTTGTACTTGCATAATGCAACAACAAATATAACCACAAAATTTTAATAAAATGGAAAATCAAGCAACAACAAGACAACTTCTTGAAATTTACTACAAAGGTTTTGCTGAAAAAGCAAACTGGGAAAGCACGATAGCCGATGACTTTGAATATATTGGCGGTGATATGAACAACACAACCCCTATCGTTGGAAAGCAAGCCTATATTGAAATCATAAAGCGATTTTCTCAGCGCTTTGAAGCAATGAGCGTAAAGGAAATGATAATTGAGGGGGATAAAGCAAGTGTTATTGGTAACTATGACTTTCAGTTCCCAAATGGTTTTAAAATTAATGGGAATGTTTCAGAAAATTGGACGGTAAAAAATGGCAAACTGCAATCTTTAACCCTTTATTTTGACACCCTGACTTTTATGGCAAACCTGAAACCATAACTTTCGATTATTGAGTGGAACGAAACGGTAGAATTGCTTAGCTTTAGCAAATGAATTAATTTTTTAATGAAGATAATAATTACAATCAGCTGTATAGTTTTGGTGTTGACTTTTATTTACTATCCTGCTTTCGACAGTGTAGGAATATCTTACTTCATTACTTTTTCTTGCTTTGTTGCGCTTTGTTTTTCAATTGCTAAAGTATATGCTCCTGATGATAAAGAGGTTTATGCTTCTGTTGAAAAAGAGGCCGATAGATTAGAGAAGTTTGATGGGGAATTTCAATATATAAATGACGGATTTTACCACAAAAATAAGAACCCATTGGAACTTATCAAGTGGGATGAAATTGTTTCAGTACATTCATTTAGTATTCCAGTTCCGGGTAGTAGCAGACAAACAGGCTTAGAAATAATTACCTATAAAAAACATTATGAATTGAATAGTGAAACCCCGGGAATGAAAAAATTAACCAATGAATTGTCTGATCATCTTCCAGATTGGCACCTCGATGCTCCTACTATTAGAGTCAATAATTATGGACTTGAAAAAACAAAACTGTACGAACGAAAGGATGTCGAAAGAGAAAAATGAAGAATAAGTTTTCATTTTCCAAAGTACCTTTCCTCTCTCTTGCCTTACTACACTCATAAAATCACAATTTCAATTCCTCTTAATTTTTTTGTAGTTTCGTTCTATTGACTCCTGACGAAATAAATCTTTTGTATAAGGTTCAATTAAAAAAAACATCCATGAAAAACCTGCAACGGGAAGATATCCAAATTATCAGCCGCCACAGTAATGTGACCGAACAGGGCATTGAAAGAGCCTTAAAAGAAAACATTTACAATGATAAAGAAACATGGCAAAAATTCCTCCGCCTTTTCCTTATCACTCTCGGTATTGGTTTTACGACAGCAGGAATCATTTTCTTTTTTGCCTATAACTGGGCGGATCTGAATAAATTTATAAAACTTGGATTGATCGAAGTACTCATTGTAGCAACGACCATTATGGTCTTACTTCCAAAGATAAAAAGTGGAACCAAAAATATTATTCTTACGGGTTCTTCATTTTTGGTAGGGGCTCTATTTGCCGTATTCGGACAGATTTATCAGACAGGTGCCGATGCCTATGACTTCTTTTTAGCCTGGACCTTATTTATAACGCTATGGGTTATTGTTTCCAATTTTGCTCCGTTATGGCTGCTGTATATTGTTTTAATCAACACCACATTTTTTTTATATACAGAGCAGGTTGCCAAAGATCTGCCTGAAATCCTTGTTATTACATCATTGTTTTTGTTTAATACAGCAATACTTATTGCATCCGTTCTATTGGATCACTATAAAAAGATTGAAAATATTCCGAAGTGGTTTACCTACATTCTGGCTTTAGGATCGGTTACCTTCGCGACGATGGGAATTGTTTTTGGAATCTTGGATGATAATCCACCTTTATTTCCCCTTTTGATTTCAGCTGTTATACTGGTTTTTGCCCTTGGAATCTGGCACGGAATACGTTCGAAAAATACATTTTATCTTTCAATCATTCCATTGAGCCTTATCATTATCATTACCATCTTATTATTTAAAATATCAGATGAAATGATCATGTTTTTAATTGTCGGCATATTTATCATTGTAAGTGTTACTTTGGTTATTATGAGTCTGCTTAAACTTCAAAAAAAATGGACCAATGAGAAATAAAGAAGAGATAAAAGAAGTATTGGATTATTTCCAAACAATGGATGATAAAGAATTGAAATTTGATGAAGAAGCTATTTTAACCGCATATCAGAAAAAAGAAGATCATCAGTCTTTAGCCATAAAAATCCTATCCATTTTTGGTGGAATTTCAGCAGGTCTTGTTTTTCTGGGAGCGTTGTTTATTACGGGGATATATGATTCAGATTCAGGATTATTAGCATTTGGAGTAGTGGCTATTATTGGAGGTGTCTTCATTAATAAGTTCTTTGATAAATTAATTATTGATACCATCAGTGTTTCGTCTTATATTATTGGGTTTATTCTTTTAGGTGTAGGTATGTTTAAAATGGAAGCGAGCGAAAATACGGTGTGCTTTCTGTTTATTCTGATAGCCATTGCATCATTACTGATCGTTCGGAGTTATATTATTTCCTTTATTTCGGTATTGATCATTAATGGATCTATTTTAGCACTACTCCTACTCAATAACAATTTTTTTGGTATTCAGATGTACACTTGTGTTCTTGCCATCATGGTAACTGTTGTGTTCCTGAAAGAGGCAAAAATAATTTCTATCCATCCAGCATTTTCAAAATTATACAACCCTGTTCGTATAGGACTGATTTTTTCATTCCTTGGAGGATTGGTTCTTCTTAATAAAAGTGACATTCCCGATATATCAATAAACTACCTTTGGATATCATCGGCAGTGATTATCCTGACCATACTATATGTACTTTCCTACCTTTTTGAAGTATTGAATATTTCACAAACGAAACAAAAGGCCGGAATATATATTGTAAGCACGGTCATATTGCTATCTACCCTATTATCTCCAGGGGTATCGGGTGCTCTTTTAATTATTCTTCTAAGTTTTCTGGTCAACTATAAAACCAGTTTTGTTATTGGCATTATTGCCTTCATTTGCTTTATTTCACAATATTATTACGACCTTCATTTTACACTGCTTACCAAATCTATATTTTTATTTTCGTCAGGTGTTTTATTTCTGGGTCTTTATCTATTAACTCACAAAAAACTGACATCAAATGAAAAAGTATAAATGGATTATTATCGTACTAAACCTCATCGTCTTACTGATCTATTTTAATTTTTCAGTATCTAAAAAGGAAGCCGTCCTAAAAGACGGAAAGTTGGTTCTTTTACAGCTTGCTCCGGTTGATCCACGTTCTTTAATGCAGGGTGATTACATGAGTTTAAGGTATCATATAGCACAAAATATAAATATGGATCATATTCCTAAAAGAGGATATTGCGTTGTTCGTCTTGATAAGAATGGAGTCGCAGATAGAGTAAGGCTTCAAAAAGAGACAACACCACTGAATAATGGTGAATATCTTATTAAATATTCTTCACCTGAACAGTGGACCATCAATATTGGAGCAGAATCTTTCTTTTTCCAGGAAGGACAAGCCGAAAAATATGAAAATGCCAAATATGGTGGTGTGAAAATCGATGAAAACGGCAACAGCGTGTTAGTGGGACTTTATAACGGGCAACTAAAAAACATAAAATAAAAACGTTATCACACAAGATTACAAAATATATGATCTGACTACAGATCAAGAAACCTACTTAAACTTTTAATTTCCAGCATTTATATAACATCATGAAAAAGGCACTTGAATTTCTTAAAAAGATCAATGAAAATAACAATCGCGAATGGTTTAATGAACATAAGCATGAATATGATTTAGTTGTAAAAGAAAACAAAGTCTTTTTTAATGAGATCTATAGTGAGCTACAGCAGTATGATAATTTAAAAGGCATCCATATTTTCAGGATTTACAGAGATGTTCGTTTTTCTAAAGATCAATCTACGCCTTATAAAACTAATTTCGGAGTTGGATATTCCCGTTCAAAACCTATGTTAAGAGGCGGGTATTATATTAACCTGGAACCAAATAACAGCTTCGTGGGAGGTGGATTCTGGGGTCCTGAGGCTAAAGATTTGCTCCGTATCCGCAAAGAATTTGAGCTCAATACAACAGAAATTGAAAAGATAATGTCTGATGAAACTTTTATAAAATATTTCGGAGAAATCAAAGGTGATGCCGTAAAAACGGCTCCAAGAGGTTTTGATAAAAATCATCCTGCCATTGATCTCATCAGAAAAAAGCAATATGTTGTGATGCGAAAATTCACGGATAAGCAGGTTCTGTCTGGTGATTTCCAGAAAGAAGCCATTCTGACCTTATTAGCCATGCGGCCTTTTTTTAATTATATGAGTGAAGTTCTTACAATGGATTTAAACGGAGAACCTTTATTTTAAAAGTCAGCTCACCTGTTATCAAAGCCTTCCTGTTTTTAGAAAGTCTTTTTTGTTATATTTACTCTCATTTAAAATTCTAATATAACCAGCATGAAAAAAATTTTAGCCCTTTTTGTGATTTTATCTATACTTTCCTGTGAAAGCGAAAAGGAAAAAAAAGAAAGAATTTTTAAAGAATTCCAAAAGGAGGCAAAAGAATTGAAAAAAAATCAGATTGACTTCTTTCTTAATGCAAAGCCCAAATATTTTTCGGCTAAAACAATTAATGGAAGTGTTTTCAATTCACAAAATTATAAGGGTAAAAATCTGGTCATTTTTGTTTACGATAAATCTTATCTAAAAAAGAGTGCATCTTATGATATGCCAGAAGAGTTTAATGCGCTGTATAAAGAATTTAAAAACGAGGCCAATTTTATTGGTATTGTAGAAGGATTTATAGAAAATGAAAAAGAACTAAAAGATTATCTGAGCCAGTCAGATATTTTGTTTGAACAGATTGACAATACCAAGTCATATAGTAAATCCGAAAAATTAAACTACAACCTGTTTTGCAGTCCGGCAAAAATACTCATCGACACCAATGGAAAGGTGATCCATTCTTCTTGTGGTGGTGGAAACAATTCAGAAATCGAACGAAAGCTGGACAGCATAAGATCTGCTGTAAAATAATTAATTTTATCTTTAAAAATGAAAAAAGTAATATTAGATCTGGCGACTACTTTAGACGGATTCATCGAGGGACCGAACGGTGAAATCGATTGGTGTATTATGGATGATGATATGGATTTCAATGGTTTTCTTTCAAGTATAGATACTATTTTTTACGGGAGAGTGAGCTATGATGCCTGGGGAAATTATCAGGCTGGTGAAAATGCAACTCCAGAAGAACAGAAACTCTGGGAGGCCGTTCATTCTAAAAATAAATTTGTGTTTTCCAGTCAGGACAGAGAAGATAAAAATGCCATTTTTATTAATACGGATATTGAAACAAAAGTTTCAGAGATAAAAAATCAAGGCGGAAAAGATATTTGGCTGTATGGTGGTGCCAGTCTTATTAAAACTTTTATTCAGCATAATTTGATTGATGTCTACAGAATATCTGTTCATCCTATTGTCTTAGGAAGTGGGAAACCTTTATTTGAAGATCTGAACGAAAGATTACATTTAAAACTCATGACAACCAATGTCTTCAAATCCGGAGTAGTACAGCTTATTTATGAACCTGTAAAATAAAATTCATGCAAAATAACGACAGAGTTTATAATATGTCTTTTGCAGGAGTTTATCCTCACTACATTCAAAAAGCAGAAAAAAAAGGACGTACAAAAGAAGAAGTTCATGAAACTATTTTCTGGCTGACTGGTTATAATGAAAAAGATCTTCAGGAAATACTAAATAACAAAACCAACTTTAGAGATTTCTTTGAACAGGCTCCTCTGATAAACCCTAATGTTTCCTTAATAAAAGGCGTTATTTGTGGCTATCGCGTTGAAGAAATTGAAGATGAGCTGATGAGAAAAATTCGTTATCTGGATAAGTTAATTGATGAATTGGCGAAGGGAAAATCCATGGATAAAATTCTGAGACGATAAAATATTTTTAAATTTCTAAATAATTTTTCTCCATCTTTTGTCCAATTTCGAAAACTCGATTGTCATTAGAGTATAAACCCATAAAATTATACATAATGAAAATCACAGTAATTGGTGGTACTGGCCTTATCGGTAGCAAACTTGTTAGTAGTCTTAAAAATTTAGGTCATGAAGTTTTAGCGGCATCTCCCAATTCAGGAGTCAATACCTTAACAGGAGAAGGCCTTGACAAAGCTTTGGAAAATGTAGATGTTGTGGTAGACGTTGCCAACTCTCCTTCTTTTGCAGACGATGATGTCATGAAATTCTTCAAAACATCAGGTGAAAACTTAATTGCAGCAGAAAAAAAAGCAGGTGTAAAGCATCACATCGCTTTATCGGTAGTAGGGACAGACCGTCTACAGGAAAGTGGATATTTCAGAGCAAAACAGGTTCAGGAAGATCTTATTAAAGAGTCTGGAATTCCTTACACGATCGTTCACTCTACTCAATTTTTCGAATTTGTTGGCGGTATCGTTCATTCCAGTACAGTTGATCACAAGATTTTAGTTTCTCCAGCATTAATCCAGCCTATCGCTTCAGATGATGTGGTAAAATCAATGACTGAAGTTACCATCAATCCTCCTAAAAATAATACCGTAGAAATCGGAGGTCCTGAAAAAATAAAACTGGATGATTTGGTAAGAAAATACACATCGATCATGAAGAATCAGGATGAAGTAGTAACAAATCCGGAGGCTACTTATTTCGGAGCTCCATTAAATGACAGCACTTTAGTGCCAAATAACGATGCAAAATTAGGAAGTATCCGTTATGAAGAATGGATTTCAAATCCTGAAAATCAGAGATAAGATCCAAGCAGGATTTTTTATTATTAAATTTATAAAGTAAAATACATTTTATTTAAAATTACAACATCATGAATGAGTTTTTAATCGCCATACACCGGGATATTATTAATAAAGACGCAAGTCCTTCACCAGAGCAAATGCAGGCTTCTATTCAGCCTTTTCAAGACTGGTTAGGAAGTATTGCCGCTCAGAATAAACTCGTTTCTCCACCCAAAAGATGGGACCTTGGCGGAAGAGTGGTAAAAAACGACACTGTTATTAATGGACCTTATGCAGAAATCAAAGAATCTATTGGCGGGATGTTCATCATCAGAGCTAATGATTATGATGAGGCGGTAGAAATAGCAAAAGGCTGTCCTATCCTTCAATGGGGAGCCAGTGTAGAAGTTAGGATGGCAATTCCACCAGCGCAATAAATTATTAAAATTTAATGCAGGAGCATTCATTAATACCCAATTTATTCAGAACAGAGTACCGGAAAATTGTTTCGGTGCTCTGTTCTGTATTTGGCATCAATCATATTGAAATTGCAGAGGATATTGTAAGTGACACTTTTCTTACTGCTACTGAAACCTGGAGTATTAATGGGATTCCGGAAAACCCTACCGCTTGGCTCTACACTGTTGCCAAAAACAAAACCAAGAACTATTTTAAAAGAGATGCTTTGTTTCAACAAAAAATCTCAGATGAAATCAAATATTCAACTTCTGATCAGGAAGAATTTGAAATAGATCTTTCCGATAAAAATATTATTGACAGTCAGTTGGCGATGATGTTTACAGTCTGTAATCCTTCTATTTCAAAAGATTCTCAAATTTCATTAGCCTTAAACTTACTTTGTGGATTCGGAACCCAGGAAATTGCCGATGCTTTTCTGGTTAATAAAGAAGTGATCTATAAAAGATTGAAACGGGCAAAAGAGAAACTAAAAGCCCAGGGAATAAAAATTGAACAACCTTCAGTTGTTCAGATTCATTCAAGCCTGGAAACAGTTCTTACGACTTTATATTTATTATTTTCAGAAGGCTACTATTCAACATCACAAAATGCTATTCTAAGAAAAGACCTCTGTCTTGAAGCGATACGGTTAACATTATTACTTCTTAAAAACAAGCTTACCAATACTCCATCTACTCACGCATTATTATCTCTCATGTATTTTCATTCCTCAAGATTCAATGCGAGGATTAATGATAAGGGTGAAAGTATTTTATACGGGGAACAGGATGACACTTTATGGGATCTGGAATTGATTAATAAGGGGATTAAACACCTGAACCAAAGTGCTTCAGGAAATTCTTTAACCAAATTTCATTTGGAAGCAGCCATCGCCTATTGGCACACAAAGAAACAGGATCAAGATGAAAAATGGGAAAATATTCTGCAATTATACAATCAGCTTTTACAGGTTGAATATTCTCCAATGGCTGCTCTCAACCGAACTTTTGCCTTTGCAAAGGTGAGAGGAAAAGCTGCGGCAATTATTGAGGGCGAAAAGCTGGAACTCATTGACAATCCTTTTTATTATTCCCTTTTAGGACATCTTTATACCGGTATTGATGATTTAAAAGCGATACAACATTTTGAATCGGCCATAAAGCTTTCTAATTCGCAATCCGTTATGAAAACCCTGAAAAGGTATATTGATACTTTGAAAAGAAAATAACGTCATCTAATAGATATTTGTTCTCTTAAGTAGTTTTGAAAACCCATTATTTGATTTTTAACGCATACGCTCTTTGCATATATTCTAAAATACTATACATTTGCATTTATAATTAAATGAATATTCATTTAATTATAAATAACTGATAATAAAATAAATATGCGTAACCGGGATTCTACCAAAGAAAATATGATTAAGCAAAAGGCTATTGAAATTATTGTAAAAGATGGATTGGATGGTTTTACGATCAACAAATTGGCGAAAGCATGCAATATATCTGTAGGTACCCCTTATGTATATTATAAAGATAAAGATGACCTCATCGTTAAACTGGTTATTGAGGAAGGAAATAAAATGGAAACACTGATCAATGAAGGATTTGATCCGGCTTCTTCTCTTGAAGAAGGACTGCGTGTACAGTGGACGAACAGATATCATTATGCTATCAAAAATCCCCTACTCCTTCCTTTCTTTGAGCAGATCAACAATTCTCATTACAGCCAGCAATTTGTTCAAATGTTTAATGAAAAACCAGGGATGTTTATGAGCGAATTCAAAAACAATCTTTTAAATTTTATCTCCAATACGGTGCAACGGGGAGAAATGGAAGAAACTCCATTTGAAATTTACTGGTCAATTGCTTTTGCTCCATTATATACCTTATTACGTTTTCATCAACAGGGAAAGAACATTAGCGGATTACCTTTTGTCTTAACCGATGAAATGTTATGGTCAACTTTCAACAAGGTTTGTAAAGCCTTAAAAAATTAATAAAAGAATCATAATTCAATACGCACAATGACACATTCATTTTTAATGATCGGACAATCCAATATGGCAGGTCGGGGGTTCCTGAAAGACGTTCCTTCTATTCATGACGAAAAAATTAAAATGTTAAGAAACGGAAGATGGCAGATGATGGCGGAACCTATTAATTTTGACCGATCTACTTCAGGAATCAGTCTGGCAGCTACTTTTGCTTCTTCATGGCGATTATTTCATAATCAGGAAGATGATATTGCATTAATTCCATGCGCCGATGGAGGTACAAGCCTGGAAGATTGGTCTGTAGAAGGTCCGTTATTTCAAAATGCAGTTTCTCAGGCAAAAGCTGCACAAAAAATAAGTAACCTGAGTGGAATTCTCTGGCATCAGGGAGAAAGTGATAGCTATGGACAAAAACATCAGCTCTATAAAGAAAAATTAAGTCTGATTATAGAAACCTTGAGAAAAGAACTTAATGCTCCGGATATCCCTCTGATCATTGGAGGATTGGGAGATTTTTTACGAGACGGTATCTATGGTCAGTATTTTAATGAATATAATGAAGTCAATGCAGCTTTAATTCAATTCGCAGAAGATCATGATCACACCTACTTTGTATCTGCAGAAGGTTTAACAGCCAATCCCGATAACATTCATTTTGATGCTATTTCTCAAAGAAAATTTGGAATCAGGTATTTTAGAGCTTTCGAGCAAAAAAATCATATTCTGGGAAGATTACCAGATGAAGATCAAATTATAGAAATGATCAATAACCGTCCACTGACGAAAAATGAAAAGCATGAATTGCTCCAATTTCAACTAGCAATGGGGGTTATAGAGGTGGAGGAATTTCAATCCCAATTAGCGAAACTTAATTGATCAATAGATCTTACTAATCATAAGAAATAATAAATCCGGTCTTTTTTCAGACCGGATTTTATTTTATACAAACTCAATTAATATTTTATTTATTTTTATTTTGAAATAATATATTTCAACAAACAAAAACAACATCAAAAAATAAAATAATTATGAGCTTAAAAACATTAGTCACTAAAAGTGTTCAGTACAACAATTGGGTCGTTAATAAATACATTGATTGGCTTTCTGCCAAATCGGATGAACAGCTTAATCAGGAGACGATCTCAAGCTTTCCGACCATCTTAAAAACATTACATCACATCTGGCAAACTCAGCAATACTGGTGGAGCCATATTGCCGAAAACAATGATTTTGATTTTGCTACAACTTCAGCAGTAAATACTAAGGAAGAAATTTTCAGTGCCATTAAAAACAATTCCGAAATGCTGTTGAAGTATGTGGAAAGCCTGTCTGAAGAAGATTTAACCAAAAATGTAAAAATAGAATCTCAGTGGTTTCAGTGTGATTTCTCCAAATATGAATACATCCAGCATGCCATCATTCATGGAACTTATCACAGGGGACAAATCGTAACCATGGGGAGAAATGTCGGAATTACAGATGCACCGATGACCGACTACAATTTTTGGAATATTTATAAAGATCAGTAATAAGTGAAATTATTTATTCCAATAAAGACTAACTTCAAACTAACCATTCTAAAATTTAGGATGGTTTTTTATTTTCTGAACAAACTAAAAAGTACACAAAAGAGTAATTGATTCATAATCATGGGCAGGGTAAATTTGGTATATAAATTAATAAAACAAACGACCATGAAAACACTATTTAAAACATTTTTTATCTTGCTAGTCTCCATTAATCTTATTCAGGCACAAGATCCACCAAGGAGTTGTGAGCATTCAGTAAGTTTATTCGACGCCATTATAAAAGGAAAGATAACGAGCCAGGTTCGTACAGCACATCAGTATTATATGAACAGTTCAGATCCAAATGCAGGAAGCACCTACGAAGAAAGAACTGCTAATTTACAGAAGGAAATAGCCAAAACATTTCAGGCTTTTATGAAAGTCCGCAGAGAGGAATACAGAAAAACTATTTGTCATTACTACAAAACAGATTGGAATAAACCAGGCAACAGCAGCTATAGAACGCTAACCGTCCAACCCGGGTTCTATCTCTTGGTCAATACTCTGAAGCGTACAACAAATGGCGACTGGAAAGGAGGCCCAATATGGCAGCCCGATTCAACTGCTCCCACTTCAATTAGATGGAAAACCGGTGGGCACAGGAGAAGTGAAACTTTTGTAGATATCCAGGCCATGTATGGGGAAAGTTATATAAAAACAACGATTGTTAATGAATTAAACCTGGTACGAAAAGAACTTAATGACCTTGGTATACCCACTGAAATTCCCCCATTCCTCGAAGAATAAACCGTTGAACTTTAACTCTGGAGAATTATCTCAATAAGAATTTCACTAATATCAATATAAAACTGTTCTGATTTTCAGGACAGTTTTTCATTAAGCACCAATCAAATATGTATATTTGAATATAATATACATCACTATCTGTCCCCGCACAAAATGAAAAAAAACCTACTCCTTACTTTCACTTTTATATATACTCTTTATTTCTCCCAGAATAAAATTTCGCTTTCTCACGCGTCCCAGTATGATGATTTTATTGAGATCGGAATAGAAATAGACAAACCAGTCAGTAAATTTGATTTAATTGATCTGGATACCTTAATTATCAGTGATACTAAGAACAATATCCTAAAAGAGAATTGGGAATATCCGCTAAATTACAACTATAACAATGGCATCACCAAAGTAAGACGTTTTTACATCCCGGATAAAAAAATTAAAACCGCTGATATAAAGGGTGTATTTAACTATTTTACACCTTCTAAGGAAACCAATACTTACTTTGATTTGGGTACCCTTAAAGATATCAAGCGAAATGTAAATCTCATTGATAGGAAAATTACAGATAAAAATCCATACCTCCATTTCAGTATTGTTGATTCCACAGAGATCAAAAAAGTTTTTCCTGATTTCGAATATAAAGAGGGTGATGAGAAAGAATACAAAAAAATTAATTTCAAAGATTTTGATTTTATATATGCCTACAGATATAATAATAAACAAAAATTAGTTTATTTCTTTAATGATAATCCTGCCCCCGGATACCACACCTTCACCATGAGAGATAAGAAGACAAGAATTAATTATATTCTAATCAAATTAAAACGTGATATCACTCCTTCCGAACTGGGTAATGTCAGAATTGAACTGATGATAGAAAATGAAAAGTCAGTGAGAAAAATACCTTTTGAATTGAAAAACGTAGTTATTGAGAAGAAATAGACATTGAGATAATTAAGTTTGAAATTTGGCAATTAAAGTATAGATTATTTCAAAAATACATGACCCATATTAGAAAAAAAATTCCCAAATTTATATTCTTAGAAAATAATACAACCATTTTACTTATACCAATGGAAAAATACGCAACATCTTCGGACGGTCAGAAAATTCATTACAGAGAATCAGGTAAAGGAAATATTTCAATTATTTTTGTCCATGGATGGTTGGGCAATGTGGATTGGTGGATCACTCAAGTAGATTATTTGAAGAATCAATTCAATATCATACAAATTGACCTGGCCGGACATGGAAAGTCAGACAAATCAAGGCAAAACTGGACGAGTGAACAATATGCTGATGATATCAAAGCAGTAGCCGATCAGATCGATTCACAAGATATTATTCTTGTAGGGCATTCGATGTCGGGTGCATATGTTCTTGATGCTTCTTTGAAAATTCCTGCAGTAAAAGCACTTATTTTAGTGGATACGCTGAAAGATCTTGATGAATACTTTAATGAGGAGATGGCCGAAGAATTTTTATTTGTACACTATCGAAATGATTATAAGAACGCAGTTGAAAATATTCTTCCGCAATATCTTTTTGTTGAATCGACTCCAGGTACAGTAAAGGATAGATTACAAACGGAGTTTCTACAAAACACGCCAGAGATGGCTATCAATCTTCTTAAACCATTATACAAAAGGGACTTCAGAAACGTTGCAAAACAAATTCAGATTCCTGTAAGGGCTATTAATTCTGATGGATCACCAACCAATACAGAGTCGAACAGAAAGTATTTTAAAGATTTTGATTATATAAATATGGCAGGGGTTGGTCACTACCCTATGCTTGAAAAGCCGGATGAGTTTAATATAATCCTTGAGGATGTCATAAAGCACCTGATTTAAAAACGTCCGTTTCAATAAAACCAAATAAACCGTTCCAATTCTTAGAGCGGTTTTTATTTTTAAATCTATTCTAAATTCTTTAAGGTACATTGATAAAAAGCATGAAAAATATTTTCTCCATTTCAAAAACTTCCCGAAATTAGCAGTCTGTGCGTTAAATACAAAATCAATGAACTAAAGAACAATTAAACAAACATACAGTAAAACTTAGTATAAGTTTTCTTCGGGGCAGGGTGTAATTCCCTACCGGCGGTTACAGTCCGCGACTCCTTTTTTATTAAAGGACTGATTTGGTGAAATTCCAAAACCGACAGTTAAAGTCTGGATGGGAGAAGAAAATGAAACGATCAATAAGGCTACCTTATGGACTTATTGTGTTGTATTTCATTTCCATGTACCGAAGTGTATTTTAACTTTTTAAAGTAAAATAACATGGAAAAATTATTAGAAAAATTCGGAGTTTCCTCCAGAGAACGTGTAGAAAATGCACTTTTAAAATTACAACAAGGTAAAGGAATCCTTTTAGTAGACGATGAAAATCGTGAAAACGAAGGCGACATTATCTTTCCTGCCTCCACCATTACAGAACAGGATATGGCACTTTTGATCCGCGAATGCAGCGGCATCGTTTGCTTGTGTATTTCTGAAGAGAAAAGCAAACATCTAAATCTCCGTCCGATGGTGGAAGCCAACAACAGTAAAAATCAAACCGCATTTACCATTTCTATTGAAGCTAAAGAAGGTGTTGAATCCGGCGTTTCAGCAAAAGACCGTGTGACAACGATCAGAACTGCTGTGGCAGAAAATGCTTTAGCAGATCACATTGCAAGTCCGGGGCATGTCTTTCCTTTAATTGCTAAAAAAGATGGTGTTTTCGAAAGAAGAGGTCACACTGAAGGCAGTGTAGATTTAGTAAAAATGGCTAACCTTGGTGACGATGCTGTACTTTGTGAACTCACTAACGAAGATGGTTCTATGGCCAGACTTCCGGAAATTGTAGAGTTTGCGACAAAAAGAGAAATGAGTGTGGTGACCATTGAGGATATTTATTCATATCGTAAAATGATGATCAGCCAGAACTAAACCAGAATAATTTAACGCACAGAAAATCTCCCACGACTTTGTCATGGGAGATTTTTATTGTAAATAGAATGATCATTAGAAAGTCGCTGCAGGAGCGGTTGAATTATTCAGTTTTTTCTCAAGATCCGTTTTCTTACCCCTAGAAAAATCATAGCTTAATCCCAGAACAAACATCGATTTATTGTTCATGATCTGACCAACCTTTGAATAGTTAACCAAACTTTCAGGAAGGCTTTTTGTTTTATATTCCGAAGGCATTCCTATCCAGTACATTCCCGTAGAAAATGTCCAGTCTTTATGTTTATAACTGACAAAAATGTGATTCTGGTTTTCGTTTGAATTAAGAAACGCTCCACTAAGCATATAAACAGGAATATTCAACTGATACTGTATTGAGAATGACTTATACTCTGAAGATAGCTCCAGGTTATTGGCTATATAATTGTTTTTGATCAATGCTCCTTTGCTGGTTCTTACCGTTTCTGATGAAGGAGCAACCATCGCTTTGATCACGAGAAGGTTGTTTCCAAAAGGTTTATAGGAACCCGTAAGCTGTATACCATACTGTTTCGAATTTTTTGCATTCTCATAGGTAAGAGCATAACCTCCAAAAGTGTCATCTAATACATAAAACTGATTAATGGTACGGCGCGTATCCGAATAAAATAAATTGGCATTGAAATCAAAATGCTTATTATTTAATGAATAAATCAGGTTATTTCCCCATGTCAACTGTGATTTAAGAAATGGATTTCCTTTTTGCACAATATTGGGTGCCATCTGAACGACATTACTACTTAATGCAGCACTCCATGGACTTCTTGGTTTATAACTACTGGTCAAACGCAGACTCTGATTTCCTTTCAGCTGATATCCTAAAATGATTTTAGGTGTAACAGACCACTCATCAAATGTAGTTTCGGCACTTTTATTATGAATATTGGTAAGCCCTGCTCCGATTCGATATGAGAATTTTTTAATCTTACCTGAAAATTCTGTATAAAAATACTGTTCTAAATAATTCACCTTATACTGTGAGAAACCTGCAAGGTTTTGGAGATCATTCGAGATTGATGTATTGGAAATACGATAACCTGAAGAAAGTTTTCCTGCTTCAAAGTCATGCGTGTGGGCAATTTCTCCAACAAAACCGGTTTGTTTAGTGTTAAGGTTCATATCATTGTCAAAAACAGGATTCCCAGTATTGGTAACCCATTCTTTTGTAAATTCGGATGTATCGGTTGTAAAGTGGGAACCTACAAGATTCACACTTAATTCATCTTTTTTACTCAGGTTTTTGGAGAAATAAAGATCAAGCGTTGGGGTCACATAATCTGTAGAACCTCTTTTCATCATCGTATGATCCTCCATTAAATTATCTTTTGAAAAAGAACTTTCTCCATTGCCTTTAACGAAACTATTAAGAATATCCATATTCAATTTTGCCTGAAATGAATAATTATCGGGAACCATGCGGGTGTATCTCAAAGCAATATTTTGATCGGTATATCCAAAATGATCTTTTTTATTTTCATCTGAAAGATAATGAGTATTATCC
This sequence comes from Chryseobacterium sp. FW101-FHT12H09, assembly GCF_058790395.1. NCBI lineage: Bacteria > Pseudomonadati > Bacteroidota > Flavobacteriia > Flavobacteriales > Weeksellaceae > Chryseobacterium > Chryseobacterium sp. FW101-FHT12H09. The sequence continues at coordinate 465,460 of NZ_JBYTCP010000005.1, forward strand.
AGCTGGTAGTCGTAGATACTATGTACTTTTCTGTTATTATAATCTCTTAAATTAATAGAATATTCTAACCCGAAGTTATTTTTACCTTTGGTAAAATTGGCATAGGCTGATCCGTTCACAAACCCGGTATTCAAGGCTGTTCTGGCATCGGCTCCAAAAACATATCCCGTCTCGTTAGACCGGGTAATGATATTAATCACCGTATCTGCTCTTGTTGCCCATCTTGCTGGTGGAATATCATAGTATTCTACTTTTACCACTTCACTTGGTGCCACACTTCGGATCTGCATATCCGTGGCCTCAATTCCATTGATGAGAAATAAAGAGGTTCCACCTTTGGTGCTTTTAAGCTTATTTTCAACAGGGTCGAGTTGCAGCTCCGGTAATGTCTGCAGGAGATCTTTTGCATAGCGGGCTTTGTCTAAAGCATCTTTATCAAAGGTATAAACAGCCTTATCGGCAAATTGTTTTTTACGCTGAGATTTAATAATTACCTCCTGGATTTCGGCGGTTTTCGTTTTATCGATAGTATCATTTGTTACGGCCTCTTGCGAAAACACAAAAACCCCACAAAGAAAAAACACAGCACCTATGGTCTTTTTCATATCAGAATTGGAATAATATAAATAGAACAAGCAGGATCAGAAATTCATTACATAGTAATCGAATCCTAATTTCTATTAAAAGCTTATAAAACTTAAAATGAAGAGCTTATTTTTACTCAATTTTGCTTTTTGATTAATTCTTGCCCGTTTTTTGCTTCAACTTTTACGAACACCATCGCCTAATATTTAATGAAAATTTAAAGTCATGAAAAAAGGTCTTTTACTCTTCTTTTCTTTCCTTATTTTGAAAGTTTATGGCCAGGAAATCAGTGAATCTCCGTCGAACAAAATGAACATTATTAAAACCAATGTAACTGCATACGCCGTCAGAAATATTAATTTATCTTATGAAAGAGCTATTAATCAATGGTTTTCTATTAATGTTGGATTTGGGACAATGCCTGAAGGAAAAGTTCCTTTCATTAATGCATTTCTAAAAGACAAAGATGAAGACCGTTTCCAAAATCTGCGAGTTAAGGCTACCAATTTCACCGTAGAGCCTCGTTTCTATCTCGGAGCAGGCTACGGAAAAGGCTTTTATGTTGCTCCTTATTACAGATATTCTAAAGTAAGTTCCAATACTTTTGATTTCTATTATGATTTTAAACCTGTTAATGGAGTTACTTATCAGATTCCATTGCAAGGAACCGGAAGTACTAACGGTAACAGTGGTGGATTGATGGTTGGGGTTCAGTTTTTTCTCACCCGAAGCCAGAATTTAGTTTTAGATCTCTGGATTGCCGGAGCACACTACGGCAGTGGAAAAGGTGACTTTAGCCTTAGCAGTGATTTTTTACTTACCCCTGAAATGCAGCAGCAGCTTAAAAAAGAGATCGAAAACCTTGATATTCCTTTCGTAAAATATACCGTTGAAACCAATGCCAAAGGAGCTAGAATAAAAGTGGATGGGCCTTGGGCTGGTTTTAGAAGTGGACTATCTTTGGGATATGGGTTCTAACAATATGAAAATGACCCCCTAAGAAACCATTCTCATTTTTTAGAATGGTTTTTTTATATCTTTAAGCCCGCAATAATGTATTTTGATTAATATTTTCACATGAAAATCCTTATCATCGAAGACCATAAAGATCTGGCTACCAACATTACAGACTATCTTAAAAAAGAAGATTACGTCTGTGAAGTGGCTACCAATGCAAAAGAAGCTTTAGAAAAAATTGAGCTTTTTGAGTATGATTGTATCCTTTTGGATCTTATGCTTCCCGACGGAAATGGATTGGAAATTCTTAAACATATTAAAAATGATGCGCCGGAATCAAGTGTTATCATTGTTTCAGCAAAAAACTCCTTAGATACAAAACTTACAGGCTTGGATGATGGAGCTGACGATTATATTACAAAACCATTCTCACTACCTGAATTACATTCCCGAATAAAGGCCGTTCTCAGAAGAAAAACCCCGGAAGCCCATCGTATTCTCAGTTTCAATGAATTTACAATCGACCTGGAATCCAAGGAATGTAGAGTCAATGACCAATTGCTGAATCTGACAAAAAAAGAACTGAATCTACTGATCTACTTCATCAACAACCAAAACAGGATGCTTTCCAAGCAAGCCATTGCCAGCCACCTTTGGGGAGATTACACCTATAGTGTTGATAACATAGACTTTGTATATCAGCATTTAAAGAACCTTCGGAAAAAGATTATTGATGGTGGTGGTAAAGATTATTTACAGACCGTTTATGGATTGGGTTATAAATGGATTGACAAATGAATTTAAGTTTTCGTTTTGCAAGAGCATTTACCATCTTGGTATTTTTCGTCCTTACGACGGGATTTACAATTCTATATTTTGCCTTTGAAAGAGCTACTATGCGTTCTGCCATTCTAAAGCTTGAAGATCTGAATGTTTATGTCGCCAAAAAACTGGAGCAAGACTCTGCTTATGATTATCTTAATTCTCACCATCGGCAGACTCAGGTTAAAATCCTTCCCGCAAATTATAAGAATACCAAAGAAAAGATTATTGAAGAAAAATACATCTGGAATAAGAGCGTACAATCTTATATCAACAAAATTACGGTGATCACCTATCCAGTAATTCATCAAAAAAGATATGCAATAACAAGTGTCCGATATATTACCATCATAGAAAATCATTTCCTCATAAGCATCATTATGGTTGTTGCATGGATTATGGTCTTTCTTATTATTCTGACCATTATTGTAGGAGTTCTGGTTTCTAAAAAAATTCTTGAACCTTTTTACCATGCTATAGATGAGATCAAAAAGTTCAGTCTGAAAGACAATCGTTCTATGAGCTTAATGAAAACACAGACGGAAGAATTTAAATCATTAAATACCTTTCTACTTAAAATGTCTGAGAGTTCAAAAAAAGATTATCACTTATTAGAGGAACTTTCAGAAAATACTTCTCATGAATTACAAACCCCTTTGGCCTCTATTAAAGGGAAGATAGAATTATTGATGGATAGTGATCTTTCCGAAAAGCAACTCCTTACGCTTTCTTCAATGAATGATGAGCTGGATAGACTTTCTTCCATTAATCAATCCCTTATTCTTTTAGCCAAGCTGGAGCATTTTGAAAAAAATGATTCACATCATATTAATTTTTCAGAACTGCTTACTGAAAGGCTTTATTATTTTGAAGACTTATTCGAAATTCAGAATCTTACACTGACGAAAGAAATCCAGAAAGAAGTTTATCTTAATTTTGATGAAAACTTAGCCATCATCGTTATCAATAACCTCATCAATAATGCTAAAAGACACAATATTGAAAATGGAAAGATCGCTGTAACACTTACAGAAAGCTATTTTCAGATTTCAAATACAGGAAATCCGCCTACTATTCCTACTGAAGAATTGTTCAAAAGATTCAAGCGTGGAAATCCAGATCAAAACTCGATTGGTATCGGTCTAGCGCTCGTGAAGAAGATTTTGGAGATTTATGATTCTGAAATCTCTTATCATTTTGAAAACAATCAGCACATATTAAAAGTCAATTTCACAAAATAAACGACTGAATTTCAAAAACATAACAACAAATATTGAATTTTGATTAAAACTTCAGAAATTCTTCAGAATTTATCTATTGTTTAGGTGCAAATAAAGCATCAATGAAAAAACTTCTCATTATTTTAGGTTTAGCTGCTATACAATATACCTATAGCCAGGATACTCTTAAAGTCGATAAGAACCCTGAAGAAATTGTGACTGAAAAAGATCCTTTGGATATCGGCGAGCTTAAAATCAATCTGAATTCAAAAGGAGACAAATGGCTGAAATTTGGTATTTCGAGTCAGATTTGGCTACGTAGTATTGATAATAACCCTGGAACTTTAGTGAATGGGGTTCCTCAAGAACAAACCTATGATGCCGGAATCCGAAGAATGAGATTAACGATTCAAAGTCAACTGACACCGTTTTATTCTATCTTTTTACAAATGGGAATCAACAATCAGTCTTTTATTTCGGGAGGTGGAACGGGTACTGGAAATAATGGTGCCGGAAAAAAAGCCCCATTCTTTTTTCACGATGCTTATAATGAATTGGCCATTATTCCGAGAAATGATTTTCAGACTGGAAAGCCCAATAAAAACAATTTGTATCTGGGAGCAGGACTTCACTCATGGAATGGTGTCAGCAGATTAACCAATGCAAGTACTACGAAAATGCTGGCTGGTGATATTCCGGTTTTTAATTTTCCTGCTATAGAAATTGCCGATCAGTTTTCAAGACAATTTGGTATTTTCGTTCATGGAGAATTTGATAGATTAAATTATAGATTTAGTGTGAACAAACCTTTTGCAACTAATTTAAAACCTGCTATTGGAGGACCTGCTGTAGATAATAATCAAAGTGGGAAATTGTCTTATTCAGGATATGCATTTTATCAGTTTTTTAATAAAGAAACTACCGTAACCTCTTTTCTTCCCGGAAATAATCTTGCAGCTAAAAAAATATTAAACTTTGGAGCAGGCTTTTATACCACTAAGGATGCCACTCAATCTCAACCTTCAGAAAATGTTTTTGAATCTCATGATGCCAATGTTTTTGGCGCAGATGTTTATTCAGAACTTCCATTAGGAAATAAGAATAAGGAAATGGGATTAACCTTATATTCTGTTTATTATAATTACAACTATGGTCCGAATTATTTAAGGGTAAGCGGGCTTCTGAATCCAGGTACTCCAGATCCACAATTTACAGGACAAAAGGCATTAGAAGGAGCAGGAAATAACAGAGTTTTGATGGGAACAGGAAATATCTGGTTTTCTCAAGTGGGTTTTGTTCTTCCTAAATTCAGTAAGATCCTGAAAGTACAGCCCTTCTTTAACTATGCATTGAAAGATATGAAAGCGCTTAACCAAAGTGGAAGCTATTATGATGTGGGTGCCAATTTCTATTTATATGGTCAGAATGCAAGAATAGTTGCGCAATACAGCAGCAGACCACTATATGATCTGACATCGAAAACAATTTTTGACAGAAAAGGAGAATTCTTATTGTCTTTGCAAATTATACTTTAAAAAATTTAATATATTACCCCTATGAATACGACTCAAATTACAACCGCCCAAAGGATCAAAGCCATCGTTGGTGGTTCCATTGGAAATCTTGTAGAATGGTATGATTGGTATGCCTATGCAGCCTTTGCCATTTATTTTTCCAATTCATTTTTCCCGGATTCGGATCTTAATGCTCAACTGATGAATACTGCAGGGATATTTGCAGTAGGATTTCTAATGCGTCCTATTGGAGGATGGCTTTTTGGAAGTATTGCCGATAAGATCGGAAGAAAAAAAGCAATGACCCTTTCCGTTTTACTGATGTCATTTGGTTCTTTGCTTATTGCCCTTACCCCGACCTATGAAACCATAGGTATTTTGGCACCCATCTTACTTTTAATTGCTAGATTATTGCAAGGGTTAAGTGTAGGTGGAGAATATGGAGTTTCAGCAACGTACCTCAGTGAGATGGCCACCGAAGACAGACGGGGCTTTTATTCAAGCTTTCAATATGTAACGCTTATTGGTGGTCAGCTGATTGCACTGGGAATTCAGTTGGTTTTACAAAAATTGCTTTTAACGGAGGCACAGTTGGAAGATTGGGGTTGGAGGATACCTTTTATCATCGGAGCAGCCCTATCGATTATCGCTTTATATTTACGGGCTAACCTTCATGAAACGGAAGCTTTTGAAAATAAAAAGGAAGTAAGCGATAAGAAAAAAGGAACTATTACTGAGCTTCTTAAACATCCCAAAGCTCTTCTTACTGTTGTAGGGTTAACTTTAGGAGGAACATTAGCTTTCTATACCTACACTACCTATATGCAGAAATTCCTTGTGAATACCGTTCATCTCACAAAAGAACAATCTACACTGATCTCTTTTATCTCCTTATTTATTTTCGCATGCCTCCAACCGGTTTTTGGTGGCTTATCAGACAGGATTGGAAGAAGACCATTGCTTTTAGGATTTGGAATTTTAGGAACCCTTTGTACTGTACCCCTGCTTACTGCCTTGAGTACAACAACTTCCATGTGGGGTGCATTCTTTTTAATTATGATCGCTTTAATTATAGTAAGTGGTTATACTTCGATTAATGCTGTAGTAAAGGCAGAACTTTTCCCATCCGAAGTACGGGCACTTGGCGTTGGTCTACCTTACGCTTTAACAGTCGCTATTTTTGGAGGAACGGCAGAATATATTGCTCTTTGGCTTAAACAATCTAATATGGAGTCTTACTTTTATTGGTATATCACAGCGTGTATATTCTTTTCATTGGTTGTATATGCCCGAATGAAAGACACCAAAGAAACATCAACATTAAATAAGGATTAAATACATATCCCATTAATAAGACGCGCCACAGAAATTCTGTGGCGCGTCTTTTATTTTTATTTTAGCTATAAGCTTGTCTGAATTTGACGATAAGATCATCTAAATTGTGACGCTGCACATAGATTGTTTTCACCTCCTCATATTTGGGAGACTTATAAAATACTTCATGAAAGTCCATGCTTCCATTTCCTACTTTTACTACTTTTTGTACTTCGATATTCAATTTTCTCAATTCGTCTTTTAGAACTTGAAATTCGTCTTGTATATTGTTCATCATATTTTTGGATTTAATTAAAAAAACGGCTACTTTATTTACAACACCCCCACTATCTTCATGGGGCAATTATAAATTCTTACTAAATTTAGTGAATTTTCTAATACAAACACTAGGTTTCACTAAAATTTTATTAATTCCTATACGATGCAAAAACTATACCTATTATTATAGGGATTACATAATATTTTTAAAAAAACCGAAGTTAACTTACAGGAAATGAGGACTAACAACCAAAACTTGACTTTACTTCATTAAATGTGATTTTAAAATTTCCAGAATCCAAGGGCATTTCCAAGCATTTCACATAATATTTTAAATTAATTTAAAAATTTTGTAACATTTTAAAAGGTGTCGTATCTAAAAGATAAATTAACCATTAAAAATTAGAAAAAAATGAAAAAACTAACTTTCTTAGCCGTGATATTATTATTTCTAGCATTATGTGCTAATGTATTTGGACAGATAAAATCATTTCCATTTGAGGTAAAAAAAACAGGACAGGGGAAACAATCATTAATTTTCATTCCAGGTTTTGCTTCTTCAGGTGATGTATGGAAAGAAACAACAGCAAAATTCGAAAAGAACTTTACATGTTATACATTAACAATGGCAGGATTCGCAGGAGTAAAACCACAGTCTGACGCTACTTTTAAAAACTGGGAAAGTAAAATTGCAGAATATATTGCAGATAATAAGATCGATAAACCCATTATCATTGGCCACAGTATGGGTGGCGGTCTGGCATTGGCTCTTGCTGCCGACTATCCAACATTAATCGGCAAAATAGTAGTGGTGGATGCTCTACCCTGCTTATCAGCATTAATGAACCCTTCTTTTACATCTAAAGAAAATAATGATTGTTCCCCAATGATCAGTAAAATGACTGCTATGACAGATGAACAGTTTCACCAAATGCAGGTAAAATCCATTCCACAGCTTTTGGCAGATACTACCATGCAGGAGACTGTTATTGGTTGGAGCGATCGATCAGACCGAGAAACTTTTGCTAAAATGTATTGTGACTTTTCAAATACAGACCTAAGGGAAAAAATAAAAACCATTCAGTGTCCTTCCCTTATTTTATTAGAATCTTATTTTGCTAATTTTAAGCCAGCCATGGAAGATCAATATAAAAATATGAAAAATGCTAATTTACTATACTCTACAAAAGGATTACACTTTATTATGTACGATGATAAAGAATGGTATTTCACCCAATTGAATAATTTCTTATTACCAAAGTAATGGCATTTGAAGAGATTTATCAGCTGTATTGGCAAAAAATATTCCGCCTATGCATGGGATATGTGAACGATTCTGATTCTGCCCAGGATCTGGCTCAGGAAACATTTATCATCGTCTGGCAGCAACTTCCAAAATTTAGAAATGAATCCAGTATTGGAACCTGGATATTCAGGATAGCTTCAAACAATTGTCTGCGACAGATTGAAAAAGAAAAGCGGTTTACAAAAGGTGATCTGCCCATCAATCTGGAGGAGAAAAAACAAGAGTCTTTGGAAACCGAAATACAGCTTCTTTATCAATTTATTTCAGAACTTCCGGAAACAGACCGTATCATCATTTCTTTGGAATTAGAAGACTTAAAACAGGCGGAAATAGCTAATATCGTTGGACTTTCAGAATCCAATGTAAGAGTAAAAATTCATAGGATAAAAGAAAAATTAACTCAAAAGTTTAAGGAACATGGAACCCACTAATATAGATTTTAAAAACATCTGGCAAAAACAAAAGGTCAGTGAGCCCAATTTTGAAGATTTGCTACGAAAATTAAAACAGTTTAAAAATAAAAGTTTGCGGAAATTGATCATTACAAACATTTTATTACTGTTGACAAGTGTCGGTATTGGCTTGATCTGGTATCATTATCAACCCCAGATGATCACTACAAAAATTGGAATTGTTCTTATTATTTTGGCTATGGCTATTTATCTATTTGCTTATAATAAACTATTTTCACTTTTCTATGTAACTGACAGCACGCAAACGAACAGCGAATATTTACAAAGTCTTTATGTACTGAAAAGCAAACAGGGATTTATGCAAACAACGATGATGAATCTGTATTTCATCATGTTATCGACCGGAATATGCTTATATATGTATGAATATGCTTCACGAATGACTATTTTCATGGCTGTTTTCGCTTATGGGGTTACCTTGATCTGGATAGGATTTAACTGGTTTTATGTAAGACCAAAGACTATAAAAAAACAACAGACCCAACTTAACGAATTAATTAAAAAATTTGAAGATATCAACAAACAACTAAAAGACTAAAAATAGTTTGATTAAAATATTTTCTTTCATGATGTCTTTTGTAATTTAGTCCCTGCTAAAAACATCATTACTTATGGGCTCGCCAACGAATAAAAATCACTGGGACACAGTATATGAAACTAAAAACCCTGATCAAGTAAGCTGGACGCAGGAAAGACCTGAAACTTCACTCAACTTTATTGCTTCTTTTGGACTTGGAAAAGATGCTAGAATAATTGACATTGGCGGTGGCGACAGTAACCTTATTGACTGTTTACTTGATGAGGGATATCAGGATATTACTTTACTTGACATTTCTGAAAAAGCATTGGAAAAAGTAAAAATCAGATTGGGAGACAGAGCAAAAAAAGTAACATTTATTGCGACAGATATAACAGAATTCAAGCCAGATCATCACTATGACATTTGGCATGACAGAGCTACTTTTCATTTTTTAACGGAACAAGAACAAATTTTGAAATACCTCAGCATTACAGAAAAAAATGTAAAAGGATTTTTAATATTGGGTACTTTTTCAAAAAATGGACCGACAAAATGCAGTGGATTGGAAATTAAGCAATATGATGAAGAATCTATGACAGGACAATTTGAAACTCATTTTGAAAAAATAGAATGTACTTCAATAGATCATACTACTCCTTTCAATACGATTCAAAATTTCACATTCTGTAGTTTTAAAAAACAATAGCAGGACACATTTCGTTATAATGTTTCTCGTTCTCGCTATTTTTCAAGTAATATAATCAAAATGAAAAATTTTCTTCTTGTCTTTTTTTTATCTGTATTTTCTTTGTTTTCTGCTCAGGATTCGATAAAAGCCCCAACACCTATTACAAAAGATACAAAATTCGGACTAGCACTCAGTGGGGGTGGCGCCAAGGGATTTGCACATCTAGGAATATTAAAAACGATAGATTCACTCGGTATAAAAGTAGATTATATTACCGGAACCAGTATGGGTGGAATTCTTGGTGGGCTTTATGCAATGGGATACAATGGAGATCAGTTAAAAAAAATGGTGTATGGCATGAACTGGAAAAGGATTCTAAGTAATAAAATTCCATATAACCAGGTCAATATAAGTGAAAAAGATGAGTACAATAAATATATCCTTGAATTTCCCGTTAATGATGGGCGCCCTTCTTTGCCAAGTTCTTATATAGAAGGTCAGTACATGAGTGAAGTACTTAATACGCTTACTTTTCCTGCAAAACATATCAATGACTTCAGCAAACTACGTATTCCTGTAGAGCTTACCTCATCGGACATTGTAAATGGAGGATTGGTTATGCAGAAAAAAGGGTCTCTCGCATTGGCTATACGTTCTACATTGGCTATACCCGCAGCTTTTGCGCCCGTTTATATTGATGGAAAACTTCTTGTAGATGGAGGACTTGATAGAAATTTTCCCGTAAAGGAAGTAAAAGATATGGGCGCTGATTATATTATCGGTGGTTACACGGGATTCAGGCTTTTCACAAAAGAAGAAATCAAGAACCCAATGAAAATGATCTATCAGACTCACGCATTTCATTCTGTTCAGGACTTCAATGAACAAAAGAAAACCTCTGATATCCTCGTCGATTTTGTAACACCGCTTAATGATTATACCACCAAGGATTTCAGAAAATATAAAGAGATCATTAAAATAGGTGAACAGGAAGCTAAAAGACATCTTCCTGAATTTGTAGCCCTTGCCAATGAACAGCGAAGACTGGGAATTATTTATGATCATCAGCTTATCGAAGAGGTAAAAAAGCCAACTATACAATTTACATATAGTGAAGACAATGGTACACCAATCACTAATCTATCAGAAATTGAAGCAATAAAAAGCCTGATGGGATTAAAGGAAGGCATATATTATGATGCAAAAACAATTAATGCAGCAATTGACAGAGTTTTTGGAGTGCGACAGTATGATAGGGTTTATTATACCTACACCGATTCTGAAAATGGATTAATTATGAATATTTTCGTAAAAAGATCGGCTCCCAGCAACCTAAAATTAGCCCTTCATTACGATAATGAACAATCTGTAGGGATTATATTAAATTACACTTACCGGGATTATGCGGAAGGAAAATTTCGAGCATTGGCTACTGTTGATATTTCAGAACGTTTTAAAGCACGCTTACAGTTTCAGAAGTTTCTGGATACTGATTATCACTGGTGGGTAAGTATGGAAGGGAATATTTCATTTTTAAAAAGTAATGATCTCCTGCTAAGATTTTCTGATAACAATGACGCAGAGAATAATTTGTTTTTTCCAAATTATATTTATAGAAACATCAAGGCTAATACAGCCATAAATTATTCTATCCATCCAAATACAATGGCTTCATTTGGATTAGAGTTCAATGCAGAAAAGCTGAACAGATCTGTCGACAGAATTAGTCAGACCTTTACCGATTTATACAGCAAAAAAGTCTACTATCACACCAATCTCGATCTATTCTTTAAATTTAATCAAAACAGTTTTAATACAAGGTATTATCCAACCTCAGGAAATAATTTACAGTTTATTACAAAATACTATTTCGGAGATCAGCACGATTTATACGATCTAAAGGAAATACAGCCGCAATTATATGAATATTTAAACCCGGGAACTGATGGATATTATAAACCGAAGAATCTTATTACTTTAACCCTTAATGAGAATTATATCATTCCCATCAATAAAAAGGTATCTGTAAAGGCAAGTGCTTTTTTAGGAACCAATTTTTCACCTCAGACTTTAGGATCTTCAGAAGGTATGCCTTACCTATTTCTGAACCAGAAATTTAACCTTGGTGGAAGTGAATTTAATTTTGATGGTATGAGTCCTGAATTTAATGGTTTCAGACAAAAAGAGGTTCCCATAAATTCTGTTGCGAAAGTTGGACTAGAAGTTCAATATAGATTTTACCATAAGTTATATCTTACCCCTTCTTTTCATTATGCAGCGATTAGTGATGAGCTTTCTCCTTTTAAAAGTAATGCCAAGCTAATTGGTTATGGACTAAATCTTGGTTATGAATCTATTTTAGGACCTATTAACTTCAATATATCAAGAAATGATGCTCTTAATTTCTGGAGGGCTTATTTCAGTATTGGTTTTAAATTCTAATTTTCACCTTAGCAATTAAAAAATGAAATTAAAGAAGATCGGATTGGTAGGCGGAATCAGTTGGGTATCCACCTTAGATTATTATACATTCATTAATGAGGGAATCAATAATAAGTTGGGTGGATTAAACTTTGCCGAATGCATCATTTACTCATTGAACTTTGGGGATATCCAGGAAAAAACCTGGGAAAATTCTTATGAACTTCTGCTTAATGCCTGCGAAAGCCTAAAGAAAAGCGGTGCTGAAGCAATTGTTTTATGTGCTAATACAGCCCATTTATTTGCTGATAAATTAGAAGAACAGATTCAATTGCCATTCATAAACATCATCTCTGAAACTGCAAAATCTATTAATAAGGCTGGCTTGAAAACCATAGGACTTTTAGGCACCAAATTCACGATGGAAATGGATTTTTACAGCACTAAATTAGAAAGCTTTGGAATACAGGTACTGACCCCTGAAACACAAGAAGTGCGAGACTATATTCAACATACCGTAAAGGAAGAATTGGGAAGAGGAATTGTAAACCATCATACTAAAGAAAAATATCTGGAGATCATCCAGGATCTGATTAAAAGAGGTGCCGAAGGAATTATTTTAGGCTGTACAGAAATTCCTTTACTTCTTAACCAAAATGATTTTTCAATCCCTGTTTTTGACACTACAAAAATTCATTCTGAAGCCATTATTGAATATGCAATATCTTCCTAATATCACCTCTTAGGCACTTCAGAGGGCTTTTAAATTATTTCCCATAGTATTGATATTTTTGTTTAATTTTAATAATATTTTATTAACACCATTAACAAATATATTATGAAAAAACTATTATTCTCTGTTATTCTTGGTTTCTCGTGCACTACTTTTTATGCACAGAAAACCGAGTTAGTAGAATGCGGAACCGATGAATTAATGCGAAAACATTATCAGAGATTTCCGGAAGAAAAAGCCAGAGACAATGCTTTTAATTTAGAATTATCAAAACTGATCAAAAGTGGAAAACTAGCATCAACTATCGACAAAAATCAAGTCTATGAAATTCCTATCGTAGTTCATGTCGTAGGCGACGGAAGTGCTATAGGTACGGTAAACAACAAATCCGATGCTGATATTATTGCTTGGGTAAATTACACGAACGGTGTTTTCGCAGGAAATTCCTCCAGCGGTATGTCACCTTCCAGTGCTATATTGCCTGTAAAGTTTGTTTTTGCTAAAATCAGCCCCAGTTGTGCAACAACGAATGGAATCAACAGGATCAACGCATCAAATCTCCCTAAGTACGTAAGTGGCGGCGTAAATAATGACAATACCACCAATGCCGTAACTGCATCTGAAATTACAGCCATGGGAATGTGGGATACCAGCAAATATTACAATATCTACGTCGTTAAAAAATTAGCATCCAACTCTGGAACTCTTAATGGTTTTGCCTATTATCCTGGCGGAAGCAATGATTATGCATTTATGTCCACCAGTGCATCTGCTGTTAATGCCCAAACATTGGCACATGAATTTGGACACGCCCTAGGACTTCGCCACACTCATGAAGGCTTTAATGACTCCACTGGCGCATGTCCCACCAATACAGATTGTACATTACAGGGAGACCTGGTATGCGATACAGAACCTATGAAGAGCCTCTATCATTCTTCTGTTCCTTTTACGTGTCAGACAGGACAGATCAATCCTTGTACAAGTCTAACCTATGCAGGAGGTGAAAGAAATGTAATGTCTTATACTTTCTGTTTCAGGGATTTATTTACCAACGGCCAATCTGACAGGGCAACAGCACAGCTTTTACAATACAGACAATCACTTATAAATTCTCCTGTAGGTAATGCAACTCCTCCTAACAACACGGTATCTTTAACAACAGCTTGTGTACCGACAGCCATTACCAATCCAGGAAATTTCAATATCGGAATTACATCCGTTAAGTTTGGAAGCATTAATAATTATTCAACCAATTTTAAGGCCGTATCTAACAATTTCTATGAAAATTTCACAGGAAATTATTGCTTAGGCGTATCAAAAACATCCATACCTTCAGGCTCTCCAACAACCCTCACGGTTGCTCCCGGAGCAAATAACCCACATATAATTAAAGCATACATCGATTATAATAATGATGGCCAGTTCAATGAAACAACAGAATTGGTTCTTAACCAGAGTAATATAGCAAGTGGAGCTACTGCGACTGCAGCTGTTACTCCACCATCGAACGCTGTCGTTAATAAAGCTTTAAGAATGCGTGTGATCGGTGAATATAATGGTACTGCGGTGACTTCATGTTATACCCCAAAATATGGACAGGTGGAAGATTATTCAGTTATTATTCAGCCCCGAACTTTATCCACTAAAAATAATATGATTGAAAACAGGACAACTATTTCCCAGATAGAAAATACAGTCCAAATAAATAGTGATATAAAAATTGTTTCACTCACCATCTATGATTCTTCAGGAAGAATGCTGATCAACCAAACCAACATCAGATCAACTGAAGTAACGGTTCCAATTAATGCTAAAAATGTTGTCGTTATAGTACGTGCAACACTGGAAAATGGAAAAGTGATCACCCAAAAATTAAGATTCTAAAAACACAAAAAAAAGAGAGCTGGTTTTCAGCTCTCTTTTTATATCTATTAAATTCTATTTATTTTATTTTGAAGCTTCACTCTCTGCTTCCATTTCAACCTCATGCCTCAGCTGAGCTTTATACAAAGTAGAATAATATCCATTTTTATTAAGCAATTCCATATGCTTTCCCTCCTCAACAATTTTACCATGCTCCATGACAATGATCTTATCTGCTTTCTCAATTGTTGAAAGCCTGTGGGCAATGATAATAGAAGTTCTGTTTTTGGTAATTTTTTCGGTTGCCCTTTGAATCAGCTTCTCACTTTCATGGTCAATAGAAGATGTAGCTTCATCAAGGATAAGAATTTTGGGATCTGATAAATAAGCCCTTAAGAAAGACAACAACTGTCTCTGACCTAAAGATATCGATGAACCTCTTTCACTTACTACATAATCATATCCACCCGGAAGCTGCTGAATAAATTCATCTACTTCAATCTCTTTAGCACCTGCTTTTATTTTTTCTAATGTAACAGAATCATCTCCGAATGCAAGGTTTTCAAAGATACTTCCGTGGAATAAGAAAACATCCTGCAATACCACCCCTATATGACTTCTTAGATTATATAGCTCATAATCTTTAAGTTCCACATCATCAATAAAAATTTCCCCGGAATTAATATCATATAGTCTTGTGATCAAACTGATGATCGTAGATTTTCCAGCTCCAGTAGCTCCCACAATCGCTACAGTTTCTCCAGGATTTACTTTAAAATTTATTCCTTTTAAAACTTCCTGTTTCTCATCATAGGCAAAACGAACATCTTTAAACTCGATTTTACCATCAAAATGATCTTTCTTAATGGTACCATGATTAGGCATTGCATAATCTTCATCCATTACCCCCAAAACCCTTTCTGCTCCAACAATTCCACGTTGAATATTATTAAAACGATCCGCTATTTGTCGCAACGGACGAATCAACATTGAGATATATTGAATAAACGCAATAACTACCCCTGCACTAATTGTAATGTATCCACCATAAAAAAGAATGAATCCGATAAATAATGAAGAAATAAGTTCTACTACAGGAAAGAATAATGAGAAAATGAAAACAGTTTTCAATAAAGCGCCTTTCAGCGTAATATTGATATCATCAAATTTTTTGAATTCTGCTTGTTGCCTGTTGAAAACCTGAATAATGGGCATCCCTGCTAATCTTTCCTGAACAAAAGAGTTTTGGTTCGCTGTCCATGTTCTTTCATCTCCAAAAGCTTTTTTCAGTCTCTTTTGAAAGAATCTAGTGATCAAAACCATTAAAGGGAGAATTGCAAGGGTAATATAACTCAAATGAACATTGGTACTGAACATCATCACCAATACAAACACAATTCTCAGTATATCTCCAAAAACCATCAGGAAACCATCTGTATATACAGTAGCAATGGTTTCAACATCACCAACAGCACGTGTTACCAATTGCCCAATTGGAGTTTTATCAAAAAATGATGTCCTGAAATAGATAAGTTTAGCGTATAGCCTTTCTCTTATATCCCTGATTACATTCTGAGAAATATAGTTGGAGAAATACACCAAAAAGAAATTTAAAACAGTTTCAGCAAAAACCAATCCCACTAAAATGTAGATATGCTTCATCATTAAAGCTTTATCCTGCAGTTTCGTGATATCGTTATCTACAACCTGCATTGTAAGATAAGGTCTGTAAGTAGAAACTATTGATAGTATAATAGAAATTATTAGGGTAAGGATAAACCAAGAACGAAATTTCATTCCGATAAAGAAGAGCCTTTTAATAATTCCCCAGGTATCTTGTTTTTTCATTGTACAAATTGAAGAAAGAATTCAATTAAATTCTTTGCAAAAATAACACTTTATAATTTGAAAGCGGGAACAACTTATTCAAATAGTAATAGAAAATTTCTGATACCTATTATTTAAAATATGAATATCCTGTCATTACATATTCGTCATTTTCAACCCAAATATCCATCACACATACGATGGATAAATACAATGACAGATAAGTATTTATATATTTTCTTTAATGCCTATTTCTTCAATCTCTAAACTAGGTTTCTTCATAACTTCTTTCTTAAACTTTTTTTCAAGAAGTTGATAAATACCCCAGACCGCAACTATAGCAAATATCCAGCTTATAACATTAACCAGTGTAAAACCACTATAGTTATTATCTTCCAGAGAACCGGGATTCGTAATCGCAGTATAAACGCCGTAGCATAAAAGAAACACTACCTGAAATCCCAAGTAGATACCAATCGCCAAAAGCCCAAAATGCCATTTTGTTTTTCCAAATTTCTCGGCCAGCCCCGCGTAATATCTATAGGCTCCTATCAGAATAAAAATTGACATCATAGTTATTATTTTTTAGTTTTATTTTAAAATTCGTAGCCTACATCAACAAGAAAGAGACCCTGAGCCGGAGCAGAAGTTCCAGCAGAATTACGGTTTTTATCTTCAATAACTTTTCTTAAATCTTCGGGTTTTATTTTTCCGGCACCAATCTCTACCATTGTTCCAACAATTGCCCGTACCATATTTCTGAGAAAACGATTGGCAGAAACAGTAAACTTTAATTCATTCCCGTTTTGCTCCCATTCTGCTTTATACATTTTGCAGATATTGGTTTTATTATCTGTTTTCAATTTAGCAAAACTTGTAAAATCTTCGTATTCAAATAAAATTTTACAAGCTTCATTCATCGCCTCCACATTTAAAGATCTTCTCCACATCTGCCATGCAGAATCTATTGTAAAAGGATTTTTTTCCAAAGAAATATAATACTCATAAGTTCTATAAGTAGCATCAAATCGCGCATGGAAATCATCTTTTACCGGAAAAATTCTTTTAATGGAAATATCTGGTGGAAGAAAGCTGTTTAGTTTATGGGAAAGCTGATCATTTAAAACTTCTTCAGTATCAAAATGAGCAAACATTTTTTTAGCGTGAACACCAGTATCCGTTCTTCCGGCACCCGTAATTTTAATTTCTTCCCTTAAAATTGTGGAAAGTGCTTTTTCTAATTCTTCCTGTACAGAATTAGCATCCGGCTGGATCTGATAACCGAAATAATTTTTCCCGTTGTAAGAAAACTCTATAAAGTACCTCAATGTAATAGAATAACTCCACAAAAATACTTTAATTTTATTAAATATTTGTTGAAAAGTCATTGAGAATATTAAACAAAATCCTCTTGAAAATTACTATTTTTGCAATCGTATGAAAAGATGGTACCTTTATCCCTTCTCTGTAGGTTATCATTTGGTAACGGGTATCCGAAACACAATGTATGATCTGGGGATCTTTAAATCTACGAAATTCAAAACACCGATCATCAATGTCGGTAACTTGTCTGTTGGCGGAAGTGGAAAATCACCAATGGTGATGTACCTTGCCCAATATCTATCTAAACATTATAGAACCGGTGTTCTTTCACGCGGCTATGGCAGACTTACAAAAGGTTATGAAATAACGAATTATGACAGCAACTATAAAATGGTTGGTGATGAAGCTATGCAGTTATTCGAACGTTTTAAGAACCGGTTTGTAATTGCCGTTTCTGAAGAAAGAGTTCCTGGTGCTAAAAAAGTGATTGAGGATATGGATCTCGATGTTTTGGTGCTTGATGATGCACTGCAGCACAGAGCGATCAAAGCTGGTTTCAATATTTTGATGACCGATTTTAATGATCCTTATTTTAAAGATCATCTTCTTCCTGCAGGAGACTTAAGAGAATCGAGAGGCGGAGTAAAAAGAGCAGATATCATTATGGTCAGTAAATGTCCTGATGAATTGACTGAGGAAACCAAACAGTATTACATTTCGAGAATAAGACCTGATCGTTATCAGAAAGTATTCTTTTCATCTATCGGATATGACGAAAATGTATATGGGAAAGAAAAAATGCTTCCTGACAACAACCTTAATTATTATGATATTCTTTTAATTACAGGAATTGCAAATCCAAAACCTCTATTAGAACATTTGGCTAAATTTTCCAATAGAGTAAAACATCTAAAATTCAGGGATCATCATAATTTTTCTGACGACGATATCAAAAAAATTGTTGCTGAATATAAAAAATTAGGTGAATACAAATTAATCCTTACAACGGAAAAAGATTATGTCCGTTTAAAAAGCTTTGACTATCTTAGAGATATTGTTTACTACTGGCCTATCAATGTGATCATTGATAAAAAGGAAGAGTTTAACCAAATCATCTTAGATTATGTTAGAAAAAATCACGGAAACCGTTAATTTCATTAAAAATATTATTCGGGATACCCCTGAATTTGCTATTGTTTTAGGATCGGGATTAGGAAAACTACAGGATGAAGTTGAACCTATTCATATATTAGAATATAAAGACATTCCCAACTTTCCTCAAACTACCGTGGCTGGTCATGAAGGTC
The DNA here is from genome assembly GCF_058790395.1 of Chryseobacterium sp. FW101-FHT12H09. Lineage (NCBI taxonomy): Bacteria > Pseudomonadati > Bacteroidota > Flavobacteriia > Flavobacteriales > Weeksellaceae > Chryseobacterium > Chryseobacterium sp. FW101-FHT12H09. The sequence goes on from NZ_JBYTCP010000005.1 coordinate 484,615, forward strand.
AATTAATTTATGGAATTTTAGAAGGTAAAAAAGTTTTGATGATGAGTGGTCGTTTTCATTATTATGAAGGCTATTCTATGGAAACTGTTGTATTTCCTATCCGTGTTTTTCATCTATTAGGAATCAAAAACCTTCTTCTTTCTAATGCTGCAGGAGGAGTAAATCCCAATTATAATGTAGCAGATATTGTAATTTTAAAAGACCATATCAATATGATGCCTGAGCATCCTCTTAGAGGCAAAAACATTGATGAATTCGGACCTCGCTTTGTTGATATGAGCGAGCCTTACAATAAAAAAATGATCGCTGTAGCAGAAAAGGCAGCTTCTGAACATAATATTAAAATTCATCAGGGAGTTTATGTAGGTCTGCAGGGTCCAACTTTTGAAACGCCTGCAGAATATGGAATGATAAAAGCGATAGGTGGTGACATGGTGGGAATGAGCACCGTTCCTGAAGTCATCGTTGCCAAACATATGGATATGAATGTCTTTTGTGTTTCTATTATTACCGATCTTGGAGGCCCGGATGTTGCTTTCGCTGTATCACATGAAGAAGTTCTGAATGCAGCCAACAAAGCAATGCCTAATGTAATTACGGTTGTAAAAGGCTTGGTTAAAAACTTTCAATAATTCTTTTATTGAATTTTCAAATTTCTTAAATTTTTTCTAATTAATACAGAAAGCAATTCATAACTTCGTTTCATTGTTTAGATTTGTAAAAAAAATGAAATTGAAAATGAAAAAGCTATTCTTATTTTTTATGTTAGGAAGTTTTGGACTTTCTTATGCACAGCAAACTCCAAAAGTTCTGAAAACCAGTTTTTCTAAAGAAGCTTTACAACAAAAGCTTGAAAATGAAGACGGAAAAAATATTACGATGCAAGATATTCTTGATCAGCATAAAGGGAAAGTTGTTGTGATTGATTTCTGGGCCGGATGGTGCAGAGATTGCCTGAAGGCACTACCAAAAGCTCAGGAATTGGAGAAAAACAATCCGAATATAGATTTCGTATTTCTTTCATTAGAAAGATCTAAAGAGGGTTTTGATAAAAGCCTTGAAAGATTTGATATGAAGGATAAAGATAATTACTGGTTTGCAACGGGATGGAAAAATGATTTCAATAACTATATTGACCTCAACTGGATCCCAAGATATATGGTGATTGACCAAAAATCTGCAATTGCAAAATACTATGCGATCACACCGGAAGATCCTGAAATTCAAACTACCATAAATAAGCTTTTACAATAGAATAATATACTGTTATGACTATAAGAGAAGCTACGAAAGAAGATTTGAAAGTTCTTTTAGAATTTGAACAAGGTATTGTTGATTCTGAAAGACCTTTTGATAAAACTTTAATTGATGGTGAAATCCATTATTACGATTTAAATTTTTTGATTAGTTCAGAAGATGCTTTATTAGTTGTCGTTGAAAAAAACAACGAAATTGTTGCCTCAGGATATGCCTTGATCAAGGAAACACAAAAAGATTACAGCAATTTTAAAAAATATGCCTACCTCGGTTTTATGTTTGTAAAACCCGAATATAGAGGCCAGGGAATCAATCAATCTATTGTTGATAAATTGATTGAATGGTCAAAAGAGAAAGGAATGTATGAAATAAGGTTAGATGTATATGATAAAAATGAATCGGCAGTAAAAGCTTATGAAAAGGCCGGTTTCGAACCCCTGCTTCTTACGATGAGATTAAAAAAAGAATCTTAATTCACTGAAAAATAGAAATAAATGAATCCATATCTTTGTATATGGATTTTTCTTTTCCCATCCGCAAAATTATTCATGTTGATATGGATGCATTTTATGCTTCTGTAGAGCAGCATGATAATCCTGCACTTCGGGGGAAGCCCATCGCAGTAGGCGGTGAACATCGCGGGGTTGTTTCAGCTGCAAGTTATGAAGCAAGGAAATTTGGAGTCCGTTCTGCCATGCCCAGTAAAACGGCAAAAGAAAAATGCCCCCATCTTATTTTCGTTCCGCCACACTTCGCACGATATAAGGAAGTTTCAAAAAAGATCCGAGAAATCTTCCATGAATATACAGATTTGGTAGAACCTTTATCTTTAGATGAAGCTTATCTGGATGTCACTGAAAATAAAAAAGATATAGAATCTGCTAATGAGATCGCAAGAGAGATCCGTCAGAAAATATTTGAACAAACCGGCCTCACGGCTTCAGCAGGAATTTCTGTCAACAAATTTTTAGCAAAAGTAGCTTCTGATATTAATAAACCCAATGGCCAGAAAACAATACATCCTGATAAGATCGAAAGTTTCCTGGAAGAATTACCTGTAGAAAAATTTTATGGAGTTGGAAAAGTGACTGCTAATAAGATGTTTACTTTGGGGATTTTTAAAGGAAAAGATCTAAAGAAGAAAACACTTCCGGAACTTGTCAGTCTTTTTGGTAAATCAGGAAGTTACTATTATAATGTAGTCCGTGGCATTCATAATTCTGAAGTTAAACCTCATCGAATTCAAAAAAGTGTAGCTGTAGAACGTACATTTTTTGAAGATCTTTATGATGAACAGCAGATCAATGAAAAATTAAAAAGCTTAAGCGAGGAATTACATCAAAGATTACAAAAGAATAATATTCTTGGAAGAGCACTTACTTTAAAGATAAAATATAAAGACTTTTCGCTTTTTACCAGAAGTATGACAAAAGAAGAATATTATATTTCCGATGAAGAATATTTCAAAACAGCCCAAAAGCTATGGGAACTTAGACCTTTTGATAAACCGGTCCGTTTACTGGGATTATCCCTCTCCCACCTTAATACGGAAGAAAAAAAACAAATCTCCGTTCAACTAAAAATCCCGTTTGAAGAGTTTGGAAATCAATAGTTATAAATTTTCACTACATTGTAGTAAGTAAACCTTATAATGTATGAATTCAACAATGATTCAGTTTTTTCACTGGTACTCAGATGGAAATCAAATGCTTTGGAAGGAGGCTCAAAATCAATCCGAATATCTTGCAGAATTAGGAATTACATCAGTATGGTTTCCACCAGCTTACAAAGGAACAAGCGGCGGGTATTCTACAGGATATGACGCTTATGATCTTTTCGATCTCGGAGAATTTGATCAAAAGGGAGGAATTCCTACCAAGTATGGTATAAAAGACGACTATATAAAAGCAATTCAGGCTTTAAAAAAACAGAATATCCAGGTTATTGTTGATATTGTTTTAGGACATAAGGCAGGGGGTGATGAGCTTGAAAAATTCAAAGCTGTAAAAGTGGATGAAAACAATAGGGAAAAAGTAATTTCTGATATTATTGAAATAGAGTCTTATACTAAATTTACCTTTCCCGGAAGACATAAAAAATACTCTGATTTTGAATGGAACTTTACCTGTTTCAGCGGTGTAGATTATGCGGAAGGAATGGATTCTCATATTTTTAAAATACAGTCTGAATATGGAAATGACTGGGAAGAGATGATAGATGATGAAAAAGGAAATTATGATTATCTGATGTATAATGACATTGAACATCGTAATCCTTTTGTTCGTGAGGAACTTAATAGCTGGGCAAAATGGTATTTTGATCAAACTGATTTTGATGGAGTGAGACTGGATGCTTTAAAACATATTTCTTTTGATTTTTATAAAGAATGGCTTACGCTGATCCGGTCCAACTCAGGGAAAAATATTTTTGCTGTTGGAGAATATTGGGCGCCGGGATACTTACATCTACTTCAAAAATACATTGACGTCACGGAAGGATGTATGAGTTTGTTTGACAGCTCTTTACAAAATAATTTTCATAATGCGTCTAAAGAAGGAGGTTCTTATGATTTAAGAAAAATATTTGATGAGACCTTGACCCAGGCAGATTCTTTACATTCGGTAAGTCTTGTTGATAATCATGATACTCAGCCACTACAGGACCTTGAAGCTCCTGTTGAAGAATGGTTCAAACCGATCGCATATGCTTTGATCCTATTAAGAGAAGATGGGTATCCATGCGTATTTTACCCCGATCTCTATGGTGCTCATTATGTTGATAAAGACAGGGAAGGGAATGATCAGGAAATTTTCCTGAATAAGGTAGATGGAATTGAAGAATTACTGAAAGCCCGAAAGGAGTATGCCTATGGGATTCAAAAAGATTATTTTGAAGATTCCAATTGCCTGGGATGGATTCGTGAAGGAAATGATGAGCATGCAGGCTGTGCCATTGTTCTAAGTAATAAAGAGGCCTACAATAAGCCCATGGAAATGGGTGAAAAATATATTGGACAAACTTTTTACGATTTACTCGGCAGATTCGACGAAAAAATAATCATTGATGAGAAAGGCTGGGGAAATTTTCCGGTTCCTGCAGGAAATGTAAGTGTATGGATCCCTCAATAAATTTTCAAAAAAGAGCATACATGGCAGGAAAGGTTATTCCTTCTGTCATGTATGCTTAAAAGTGGAATCTTTTAATTAGTTTGTAGATCCTAACACTGTATATATCTACAGTTCCATATGTCCGTAGCCCATTCGCAACATTGGTTGTCTTCGTTTGAAGTACAACAAACCTTACCCCGGGTAATGTCTCCTGCTTTTATAGTTTTAAGTTCCTGTCTGTCGAGCTGTCGAACACGACGCTGTTGTAAAGTATTATTTTTCATTTTGAAATATTTTTGATTGATAAAGTAAAGTTTAATCGCTGAAACAGAAATTCGGACAAGGATCCGAAGTCACATAATTGTAAGTCCCACAATAGCAGGTATGTGTTGACCCTGTGCCACCTCCACCTCCTGTACTACCACCAGTGGAAGGATTATAAGGTACACATCGTCCATTATCACATATCTCACCAGAGCCACAGCCACCCTCTCCAGGGCCACCTCCTGAAAAACAATAAGCAGGCTCTCCGGGAGATCCGGCCAGTAGATTCTTTAGTGTATCTCTACTCAGTTCATTCCATTGAAATTTGGTATTCATGATCTTTTAATTTGGTATTAGTAGTTACTTTTTTGGTTTATGTTGTTTGTTCAGGATCTGGTCCACCTAGACCACCACCAGTTCCTCCTCCGCCACCACCAGAGCCACCTGTACCAGTACCTCCACCGGAACCACCACTACTTCCGGAAAGTTCACATCCATATAATCCACATACATAAGGATAAAGACATTCCTCACCTCCTCTGGCGGATACATTAGTACAGCCTTCACCACCAGCTAGTACTGTTTTCAGAGCTGTTCTGCTCAACTGTTTTTGAAAAAGTTTTGTTTTCATATTTATTACATTTAAGACTTGATTACTCAAATATAACAAAATATTAAACGTATTATTGAATAAAAATCACTAAATAAAGAATTAAAGCTACCAAAAACACATTTTGATTTCTTCTTTAAACACAAATCTTTAGCACAAATGTTTACAAATAGATTTTGTAGACCTATCAAAAGTCTCATTCTATTGGTTACATTTCTGACATCTTTTAATTCAAATGCAATGGCTTAGATTTTTAAAGCTCAGTATTCCCAAATAAATATCGGTGTGATTCGTGAAATCATTAGTGTTATTTGTGTTTAGATCTAAACTACATTCTTTGGATTTTTAAGATCTCCGGTTTTTCCGAATCATCGGAAATATGCCCGTTCCGAGCAAACTCCGCCCACAATGCTCTTAGTTTTCTTCCGTTTTCATGAATATACTCCCAAGGAATATCTTTTAATAATCCTGCAGATCTCCATGCACCTTCATTTCCAAATAATAAGGGTAAGTCAATGCTATGAGCTGCGCCGATATGATTCGTTTCCAGCGTCGAGTAAATCCTGAATAAATAAACATTACCTCCCGCCAACGCATAATTCTCAGCAAAAAGCTCTGCTGGTTTCCCATAGATCTTTTCTGTGGTTAAATGAACTGTTTTATTGATGAGTTTCTGTCCAAAACCCTTACCGAAATAGGTATTTAATGCTTCAGATGTTTTAAGGTAAAAAGCGGTTTCATCATTATTTAATCCTATTAAAACATCAAATTTATTTGCCCTGGTATTCCATCTTTCTTCTGCTTCATCTTCTCTGCATAAAGGTGGAAATCCATATTGAAGGCCAAATGGCATTACCGCTTTCAGTCCGTATTTTATGACAGAGGGAACTTCTTTTTTGTATGCTAACATCATTTTTAAAACATCAGCTTCATTTTTTATGCCGTCTGTTCTCCTGAGAAATTCAGCAGACATTTTTTGCCTGCCATGACGAAGTCCTAATGGTGCACTTTGAATAATAACGCGTTGGAATAATCCTTCAATACCGTCTGAGATCATTAAATGGGCAATCACATCACCTCCGGAAGACTGTCCAAAAAGGGTAATATTTTCTGCATCGCCACCAAAGCTTTCGATATTCATTTTGATCCATTTTAATGCTTCAATGACATCAAACAAACCAAGGTTTGCAGGTCTTTCTTCATTCCCTCCTAAAAACCCAAACATCCCTAACCGGTAAGAAACTGAAACAACGATAATATCCTGTTCTTTCACCCATTCACTGGCATCTGAAGTGGGAATATCTCCACAGCCTATTTCGTGGGAGCCTCCATGAATCCAAACAACAACAGGGAGTTTATTTTTTTCACCTTCAGAACGAACAACAGAAAGATACTGTGTAGATTCATCCACTTCAAAGTTGTCAAGATTGGTATGTCCAATCATTTTTTCAATAAGAGGGCTAATGCTCTGTGGACAAACAGGTGTTTGATCCGGGAAAATAATTTCAGCAGTTGATGGCTGAATAGGAACAGGCTTTTTAAATCTTTCGGAACGGGCATAACGGATACTTCTGGCCCTGATAACGCCATTTTCTCTAAGTGCTATTATTCTTCCGAAAGGAGTTTGAAAGACATAAGTGCCGATCTGCTGCTGTGATTTCATCTCAAAAAACTTCTTTATTAAAATTAAAGCAGTTTTTTTTAAATCTCGAATTTATTTGAAAGAAAATGACTATTCTTTTAATTTACTTAAACACAAATGCCACAGATTTTTTAGCACAAATGTTCACAAATAATAAATATAACAATTAGTGCTATTAGTGTCAAAAAAGATTAATTCAACGATTTATATTCACTGGGAGACACTCCCACCTTAGCCTTAAACAACCTCGTAAAATGTTGTGGATATTTGAATCCCAGATCATAAGAAATCTCACTGATTGACTTGCCGGGATTAAAAATCTCCTCTTTAGCGACATCGATCAGTTTATTATGAATAAATTCCTGAGCTGAAACACCCAATTCTTTTTTAATTAAATCTCCGAAATAGTTGGCCGAAAGATTAAGTTGTTCTGCAAAATAATTAACCATTGGAAATCCAATGCTTTTAGGCTTATCAGATTTCAAGTATTCATTCAGGAGATTTTCAAATTTACCAATAACACCTTGGTTAATATGATCTCTAGTGATAAACTGGCGATCATAAAACCGCATACAATAATTTAAAAATAATTCAACATTATTAACGATTAAAGATTTGCTATGTTTATCGATAGACTGTTCTAATTCAAGTTTGATATTTTTAAAACATTCAAGAACAATTTCCCTTTCCTTCTCAGAAAGGTGTAAAGCTTCATGAACATCATATGAAAAGAAAGAATAATCTTTGATGTTTTTACCCAGATTGGTTCCCTTTATTAAATCGGGATGAAATATCAGAGCATATCCTCCAGGCTGGGTATACGTTCCATCATTGTTGATCCCATACACTTGTCCGGGGGCTATAAAAACCAATGTCCCCTCCTGATAATCATAATTATTCTTTCCATAATACATATCTCCACACATAACATCTTTTAGAAACACAGTATAAAAACCATAACTCCTTCTGTATTGGGAAATAGGATCTGATTTAGAAAAATCTACAATACTTACCAAGGGATGTAAGGTCTCATGATTCATCATTTTATTATAATCCGAAACACTGCTAATTATCTGAACCTCTTGATTTTCCATAAAACACCCTTTTAATCTTATCCAAAATTACCACTTTCTATGCTACTTTTTATAAGGTCTGTAAAATTGGTACATGTTTCTGTAATCTGTATAAGTCCCGTTTGATTAAAAGTATCGACTTTTGTATTGTTATGGAAACATCAGAAAACAAAAACATTTTTCCCAAAGGAGAAAAAGCACCTTCCAAATATTTTTCGGGAGGAACAGCCTGGGTACAAATTCTAAAGCCTAATACAGACGAACTAAATTGCCAGATCGGAAATGTAATCTTCGAAGCTGGCTGTAGAAATAACTGGCATTCTCACGGTGGCGGACAAATTTTAATTGTAACTTCAGGAACCGGTTATTATCAGGAAAAAGGAAAGCCTATACAAATTCTAAATCCCGGCTATGTCGTGAATATCCTTCCTAACATCATTCACTGGCATGGTGCCAGTCCCAATAGTGAATTTACCCACATCGCTGTGAATCCAAATACTCAGAACGGTATTGTGGAATGGATGGAACCGGTAACCGACGAAGAATATAACAATTTATAAACTAAAACATAACTTAAAATTAAAAATCAAATGAACACATTCACTGTAAAAGCTTACGGAGCAGAGTCTACTACGGCAGATCTGAAAGAAATGAATATCGAAAGAAGAGAAATAACTCCTAATGATGTAGAAATCGAAATTCTATATTGTGGGGTTTGTCACTCTGATCTTCATACTGCAAGAAACGATTGGGGCGGAACTATTTACCCGGCTGTTCCGGGACACGAAATTGTCGGAAGAATCACAAAAACAGGAAGTAATGTTTCTAAATTTAAAGTTGGAGACCTAGCAGCAGTTGGCTGTTTAGTTGATTCTTGTGGAACATGTGACAGCTGTAAACAAGATTTGGAACAATATTGCCTAAACGGATTTACCGGAACCTACAATGGAAAAGATGTACATTTAGGAGGGCATACTTTTGGTGGTTATTCTCAAAAAGTAGTGGTAGATGATCACTTCGTATTAAAAGTACCTGAAAATTTAGATCTGGCCGCTGTAGCTCCTCTTCTTTGTGCTGGAATTACAACTTGGTCTCCATTGAGACACTGGAACGTAGGACCTAACTCAAAAGTGGCTGTTGTAGGATTGGGAGGATTAGGACACATGGCTATTAAATTAGCCAAAGGACTGGGAGCTGAAGTAACTCTATTTTCAAGAACTCCTGGAAAATCTGAAGATGCAAAACAATTAGGAGCAGATCACGTAGTGATTTCTACAGAACAGTCTGAAATGGATTCTGTAAAAGGAAAATTTGATGTGATCATCGATACTGTTCCTTACGTTCACGATGTGAATCCTTATGTAGCCACTCTAAATATCAGTGGAACATTAGTTGTTGTTGGCTATTTAGGTGGATTGGAACCCATCTTAAATACAGTTCCAATGATCATGGGAAGAAAATCGGTAGCAGGTTCTGTCATCGGTGGAATTGCTGAAACTCAGGAAATGCTTGATTTCTGTGGTAAACACAATATTGTCTCTGAAATCGAAATAATCAAAATGAACGAAATCAACGAAGCTTATGAAAGAATGTTGAAAAGCGATGTTAAATATCGTTTTGTCATTGATATGCAATCTTTGTAATTCTTCGGATATTTTTTAATAGAAAGGCCCCTCAATTGAGGGGCTTTTTTGCTATACTTTTAATTTTCTCTTAACGTTTTAATTACACTGGTTTCCAATTGTGCTCTCCTTTCATATCCTGAAAAGCCCAATCTGCCATCGCATCGATCACAGGAGCCAGTTTATTGCCTGCTTCACTTAGCTCATACGTTACATGAGGTGGAACAACAGGCTTCGCCGTTCTAATGATTAAACCATCAGCTTCCAATTGTTTTAAATGCTGGATCAACATTTTTTCTGTTACTTCGGGAATGGCTCTTTTTAGCTCACTGTATCTTTTTCCTCCTGTTGACAACTGAAATAGAATAATAGGTTTCCAAAAACCACCAATCTTTTCCATAACGTACATTACGGGACATTGATCCAGTATATTTCGTCTGTTTTCCTGGATGGTTGAACTTTCTTTAATTTCTGCCATGATACATACTTTAGGGTAAGTACTTGTATAAAAGTAAGTACAAATATAACTTTGTTCTCAGAAATAAAAAAATATTTACATATGAAATCGCAATCACTTGATCAATTCATAAAGACTAATCAATATTCAACGATTACATATGACCATTAAAAACAATAAAAATTTTACATATGAAAATTATAATCACAGGTTCATTAGGAAATGTAGCCAAACCATTAGCTCAACAATTAATTACAGAAGGACATGATATTACTGTCATCAGCAGTAATGAATCTAAAAAAAATGAAATTGAATCATTAGGTGCAAAAGCAGCTATCGGCTCTATTACAGACTTAGATTTCTTAAATAAAACATTTGAAGGTGCAGATGCCGTTTTTGCCATGACCCCTCCAAATATGGGTGGTGTAAATATTGTTGAAGAAACTGCAAATGCAGGAAAGAATTATGCAGAAGCAATCAGAAAAGCAAACGTGAAGAGACTTGTCATGTTAAGTAGTGTAGGTGCAGCTTCTCCAATAGAAACTGGTCCTATTAAAGGTCTTCACCGTATCGAAAAATCATACAATGACTTAGAAAATACAGCTATCACTTTCTTACGTGCCGGATATTTTTACATCAATTTTTTCAATGATATTCCATTGGTTAAAAATGCAGGAATCATAGGTGGCAATTATCCGGAAAACGCAAGCATTCCGTTGGTACATCCAACAAATATTGCTAAAGCAGCGGCAGAAGAACTGGTTAAAAGTCCTGAGGGTAAAAATATAAGATATGTCGTAAGCGATGTGCGCACTCCATCAGATTTTGCTGCCGTTCTGGGTTCATCGATTGGAAAACATGAATTGCCTTGGGTAGAATTTACAGATGAAGAATATTTGAACGGAGCACTTCAGGGAGGCCTTCCCCAGGAAATGGCTGAATTATATACCGAAATGGGGAAAGGAATGAGGACGGGAGTGGTACAGGCCGATTTTATTGAGCGTGGCTCACCTGTTTCAGAAGGAGTTAAATTAGAAGAGTTTGCGAAGGAATTTGCAGTTCAATTTAATTCCTAGATTTTTTATCAATAAAACAGTTTCGGCGGACCAAAGGTCCGCCGAAACTTTATTTTAATCGGATCTTAATCTTATTTATCTTTTAAAGTTCCCTTTAAAACTTTCAATTTACCATCAATTGGCTGGTCATTTTTCAATCCCAAGATTTCAGTCACTAAAGGATAGACATTCACATTGGTAAATTCATCAATAACCAGATTATTTTTGAACTGTGGGCCCCAGGCAAAGAACGTTGCTTTCATCTCCGGAACAAGTCTTGGGTTATATCCATGTTTTCCAACCGATGTCTTCTTTCCTTTTTCTAAAAATATTTTAGGAGCTCTCGGTATTAAAAGAATCTGTCCTATTCTGTGATATTGATCATCTTTAGCTCCAAAATGCATGTATTTAGGAAGCCTTTTATCTAAGTAAACTTCGTAATCGTCAGTTTTCTTTGCTTTAAGTTCGTTATAAACTGTTTTAGTTTCTGCGGGATTTTTTACCACAACCCTTAACAAGGTCTGAGAATTAAAGAAATCGAATCTTTCTTTATTAAAAAGCATCTCAGGGATTTCTAAAGGAGTCCCTCCATCTACTTTTATCATTCCATGATCAGAAACAAAAATGAAATTTACATTTTTTAATCCCAGATTATTTACTTTCTGAACCAGTTCTCCGATTGCATTATCCACCAGATGAACGGCTACTTCCGTTTCCTTAGCATCAGGTCCAAAATGATGTCCGCTTCCATCTACTTCCGGAAAATATAATGTAATAAAATGCGGCCTTTTATCCATTGGCAATTTTAACCAGTTAACCACTTTATCCACTTTTTCAGAAGGAGTGAACTTTTCATGATAAGGATAATAATAGGTTGGCCTCTTTCCTCCTGCATCACTCGCAGAACCTACCCACATCATAGTGGCAGAGATCATCCCCTGTTTTTCAGCCAGCCCCCAAAGTGGAGTTCCACCATACCAACTTCCATCTTCAGCATTCTTTTTATCACTCATCGCATAAAACTCTTTCCTTTTATAATCGTAGAAAAAGTTATCAATTAATCCATGATGTGCAGGATACAATCCCGTGATTAAACTCCAGTGATTTGGAAATGTAATACTTGGATAACTTGGAATCATTGCTTTGGCCTGAACTCCATTAGTAGATAATTTTAAAAGATTCTCAGCATTATATTTTTTAGCATAATCATACCGGAAACCATCTGTAGAAATCATAATCACATATGGCTTTGTTTGAGCATCTACACTATTATATCGATTAGGGATAACGACCTGTGTCGTATCAACTGGTGCTTTCTGAGCAAATTCCATTACCGAAATAAAAAGGAGTAAAATTTGTATTCCTCGCTTCATTATAAAATTTTTGGCAAAGTTACATCCTATGTTTTTCTCTGAAAAGTTTAATAGATTAAAAGTATATTAAAGAATACTTGTTATTACGACAAGTTCTGTCGTTTCAGAGAATTAGCTTTGTGTAATTAATGAAGATTTTAATTAAATCTTATTCATAAATCTTTCCGCCGTGAAGTAAAAAGATTACTTTTGCGGAGTTATAAAATATACTAATATTCAATTAAATATAAGGCATGAAAAAACTCTACATGAGTGCACTTTCACTGTGCATGATGGCTGTATCTGCCCAGCAGGTCATTTGGCAAAAAGATATTAAATCCAGTACACAGGATTTCTTAAGTCAGGTTACCACAACCATAGATCAGCAATATCTAATCACTGGAAGCGCAATTCAGCCTTCTAAAGTTCAGAAAGAAGCCAAACAAAATAATGGCTACGATTTCCATTTGGTAAAACTTAACCAACAAGGTGATCAGGTTTGGGAAAAATACTTCTCAGGACAAAATCATGACTATTTATCTGCTACAGTGACTACTCAGGATGGAGGATCACTTTTGGGAGGTACCTCGTACTCAGGGAAAGGTCTGGATAAAAAAGAAGATTCCAAAGGTGGATCAGACATTTGGTTGATCAGAATCAATGAATTCGGTGATGAATTATGGCAGAAAACTTTAGGAACTTCATCTGATGAAGAAGCCAGAGCTGTTATTCAAACAATCGATCTTGGATTTTTTGTGGCAGGTAATGTTCAAAACTCACCTAAAGGCTATGGCTCAAAAGATATCTTAATCATTAAACTTGATAAAAACGGAAAAGAAACCTCACAACTTATTTTAGGTGGAAAAGAGCTTGATGAGGTAGAAAAAATGATCCCTACGAAAGATGGTGGAGCATTATTAGGTATTTATTCCAGAAGTAATATTGGTGGATCAAAGCAAACTGACAATTTTGGAGAAGGTGATTACTGGATCATCAAACTTGACAAATCTGGAAAAGTAGAATGGGAAAAGAATTATGGCGGAAAGGGCGATGATCATTTAAGAACTCTCGCTTTAACCTCAAATGGATATATCATTGGAGGCGAATCAAGAAGTGAAAGATCAGGAAACAAAACAGTAGGAATCGAGGAAGGAACTGATGTTTGGTTAATCTCTTTAAATGAAAGGGGCGATGAAGAGTGGCAGAAATCCTACAACTTCAAAAACAGAGATGTTTTAATGGGAATGAGTGTGATTCACTCGGCAGATGATAAAACAAAAGGAATTCTATTAGGTGGTTATACTCAAGCAGAAGGAAGAATAGAAACTGACGATGAGAAATTCTGGATGCTATATCTGGATCAAAACGGAAATGAACAGTGGAGGAAACATGTGGAAGGGGAGTCCAGAAAGAGAGAAGAAAGATTATCTGATATCAAACTCAACAGAGATGGTTCAATCATCTTGGCAGGAACCAGTGCAGAGGAATTAGGAAAGGAGAACTGGAAGATTATCAAACTAAGTGACAAACAATTGGATCAGTTAATAGAGAAACAAGATATCAAGATTTATCCAAATCCGGTGTCAGATTATGCCTATGTGGAAATTGGTTTTGACTTTAAAGACGCAGATATCATATTATATGATATGGGTGGAAGACAATTGCAGAGTTTGAAAACGAAGAATAAAGTAACGAAGATCAATACTCAGGCATTGATACAGGGAGCATATTTGATAGTCATCAAAACAGATACTAATAAAACGGCTAATGCTAAATTAATTAAGAAATAGAACATAAATAATGAAGAAATATTTTATAATAATTTTAACATTTATATATAATATCGGATTTTCACAGATTTACAAAAATCCAAATAATATATTTCCTTACACCCCTGAAACAAGCAGCCTTTTGAAATATCAGGAAACACCTGTTTCCAATTATACAGGAATTCCAAACATCTCTATTCCAATATATACTATGAAATCAGGAAGTGTAGAAGTTCCAATCAGTTTGAGTTATCATGCAGGCGGAATCTTGGTTTCTGAAACAGCAAGTACAGTAGGTTTAGGCTGGTCAATTAGTACTGTAGATCCAATTACAAGAAAAATTAATGGGTTAGTTGATGAAAATGGGGTGATGGAAAATAATGCTGATAATATAGACAGTTTTTTAAATAATAATCTGCTTAATCAGCAAAATTTATTACATGCGGTCAGTAACCCACAAAACAATTTACCTCTTTCAGATCTTATGCCAGATCAATTTAATTTATCCTTAGACGGTTTTTCAGGAAGTTTTTTTTACAATCCAAAAAATAAAAAAATAGTGACATTTCCTATGGCAGACTTGAAGATTGATTATAATAAAAGGGGCACTCAAATAAAAATAATTGATACAATAAATGTTATTACAAGCAATGGAATTAGATATACATTTGGCGGTGATGGGACTGAAACATTTTTCAACACTGCTTCATATTCCAGTAATTTCTATGGTGCTAACGCTTGGAAAATAAAAAAAATAAAGGGAATTGATAATAACATAATTAATTTTTCATATTTATCTCACAATATTATCAAAAGAGTTATTACACCACAGACAAAGCTTTTTCCATATACTCTTTATTTATCATCCCTTGGATGTACTCCTGTTAGTTCAGGTACGGGTATAAATCCTGTTGAAACTGACACACAGTTTTCATCAATGGAATCACTTCTAGAAAAAATAGAAACTTCAGATGCGACTGTGAATTTCATTTATTCTAACAGGTTAGATTTCAATGATTTAAAAAAACTAGACAAAATTATTGTTAAAAACAAATCGGGTCAAATAATTTCAGAAAAAAGATTTAATTATGGGTATTTTGAAACTATTCCAGAAGCTGCAGGAGTTTCGGACTCTACTGAAGATGTTACCAAAAGATTGAAATTACTATCTTATCAGGAATGTGATAGAGACGGAAAGTGTACAACCACTTCTTTTGAGTATTATGAACAAAATAAAATGACACAGAGGAATTCTTATTCTTCTGATCATTGGGGATATTTTAATGGTAAGCTGAATAATTATGGCTATCCTAATGTACCTATTAAATATTATAAGCCCATGGGGACTTCATTTATAACTGTTGACGGATTTACAAAAGATCTTGAGTCTCCAATAGTTAGAATAGCCAATAAAGAAGTTGACCCCATATACACACAGACTTTTTCTTTAAAATCTGTTACTTATCCCGAAGGAGGAAAGAATGAATTTATTTATGAGCCTAATACAGCTAGCTCTCTATTATATAGGCCAAATGATGAACATTACTTTTTAAAAACAAAGAAAGTACTTGAAAAAGGTGATTTTTTTATGATAAGTGGTAGTGTAGAAGGATCAGATATTAATTATTCTCAGCCGCCAACAATAATCAATAACTATACGAAAACTTTTGTGAGAGAAATTGATCTTACAAATTATGATAAGAAGTTAAATCTAAAAATAACACGAGCTTCCACTTTCAAAGCTTCCACTTTTTCAAATTTTTTAAATAGTAACTATCTATATGCACTGTTAAGTATTTATTATTTTGAGAACGGGGTTAAAAAATATTGGATTTCAGATGTTTCTTTAGATAGTGAAACTACCTTGGATTTTCATCAATATAATAATCAAAATGTCCCTACTCAAAAAGTATATGCAGAAATTAAGCATATATATTGGGGAGGATTAAACCCTACAGGTAATATATCTAATTATATGTATTTTTATTCCCAAGTTAGTTTTAGCTGGGAGGAATCTGATCCTAGTGCAGTGGATGCTCCTATTATACTTGGAGGCGGAATACGTATTAAAGAAATTAAGCAGTATGACAATGGTCAATACAAGTATTCTACAAAATATTCTTACACAAAGGATGGGAATCCTCTGCTTTCAAGCGGAATTTTATTTGATATCCCAATGTATACTAAAAATAACAGAAGGGGACTCATCACCAGCGGAAGCTGTAGTGGTAGTTCAGGGGGCCCAGTTGGTGTGGGTAAATCGGTGGAGGATGCTATTGAGCTTTCAGTAAACCCTGTAATTACAGGAATGAGAACACAAGGAAAAACCATTGGATATACTAATGTCGAGGTGATAAAAACCGATGCCAATAATAATCCAAAAGGAAGAGAAGTATTTCAATATTATGTAGAATCTCCATTACAAACAGGAGATAATTTTCTCGCTACTAATGAAAGCACTTCAGCAAGGTACGAGTTTATGGAAAGTAGAGACTGGAGAAATGGACAATTATTAAAATATTTGGCCTTCAACAATACAAATGATACCATAAAAACAGTAGAAAGAAGCTTTTATCTTTCAGGAGCACCTAAAGCAACAGCTAATTATCTACAAGAGAGAAATGTAAAGATGATCTTATACAATTTAATTTCACCAGTTGACTATGTACCAGGAGCTATTACACTCAGAGATTATGGAGCACCAGGATCATTTGCAACTGAATTATCTATAAACGGCGTATTCCCTTCTTATATTGGAATGAATACAAATCTCAGTCCTGCACCTTTTCCTATATTTGTTAAGCATAATGATGCATTTTTATTACAAAAAGAAACCACATCTGATTATTTTAGTAATGGTAGAAAGAAATCGAGGTTAACAGAATATTTTTATGATGAACCACTTTACCCCACTAAATTGACTTCAAAAAAAGAAACTTTCTTAGGAGAAAATGTTGCATCAAATACTTATTTAAAATATGCATATGAGAAAGGGAATCAGTTAATGATTGATAAAAATATAATAGATATTCCATTAGAAACAGAAACTACACAAATTACAAATGGAATTACAAAAACTTTATCAAAAATAGAAACTATTTATCCAACAAGTCAATCAGAGGCTAATACTAAAACATCAGGATTAGTATTACCAACTTCTGTAAAATCTTATGACTTACTAAATACCACAAATGGGTCTACCGAAGTTACTTATGATAAGTATGATTACAAAGGAAACATTCAACAATATACCACAAAAGAAGGAATGCCAACTACTATTGTTTGGGGATATAATGGAAGTCAACCTATTGCAAAAATACAAGGTGCTACTTATGACCAGTTAGTGAGTTTAGGACTTATTACTGCCATAGTAAGTGCTTCAGATTCAGACGCAGCTAACCCTGCTAATGAACCAGCACTTATTACTGCATTGGATAACTTCAGAAAGAGCTCAGGTTTATCTGCTTATCAGGTTTCCACTTATACTTATGATCCATTAATTGGAGTAACAAGTATTACTCCACCTTCAGGAATTAGAGAGGTTTATATCTATGATACTGCTAACCGATTAAAAGAAGTGAGACAGGATTCTAAAACAGGGACTCTTGTAAAAGAGTTCAAGTACAATTATAAAAACTAAGACGATGAAAAAGATACTCATTCCAATAGGAGCATTGCTCCTGGCAAGTACGGCTCATGCCCAGCTTTCTCCTACAGAAAACTATGTATATTCAAAAACCTATCTTGATTATAATACGAGTAACGTAGCTACTAAGATTTCAGAAACGGTTCAGTATTTTGATGGACTGGGAAGACCCAAGCAAGTTGTTAATATAAAAGCTTCTCCCACAGGAAAAGATGTAGTAACTCCTATCGAATATGATGGTTTTGGAAGACAGGTAAAAGATTATTTACCAATTCCACAGGCTAATACATTAAATGGAGCAATTGTTCCCAATCCTTTAACTAATGCTACCCAGCCAGCCATTTACGGTCAGGAGAAGATCTATGCTGAAAAGAAGCTTGAAGATTCTCCTTTGGACAGGCTGTTAGAGCAAAAACAAGTTGGAACAGCATGGAATGATAAACCTGTAAAGTTTCAGTATGATGCCAATATCCATGAAGACTATGTTAGAAAATATGAACCAACAACAACATGGGATCCAACAGGGAAAATGACAGTAACTACTCTTCAGTTGCTTCAGTATTTCCTACCTAATAGTCTCTATAAAAACACCGTTACTGATGAAGATGGAAACAAAACCATAGAATTTAAGAATGGAAGAGGGCAGGTTGTATTGGTGAGAAAGGTAATCAGTGCTACAGAAAATGCCGACACTTATTATGTTTATAATGAGTATAATCAGTTGGCCTTTGTGATTCCACCCGGCTCACCAGCCACACCCGATGATACAGCATTAAATAATTTCTGTTATCAATATCGATATGATGGAAAAAGCAGACTGGTTGAGAAAAAGCTTCCTGGTAAAGGATGGGAATATATGGTGTATGATAAAGCAGACCGATTAGTAATGACTCAAGATGCTGTTATGAAGCCATCAGGGAAGTGGTTATTTACTAAATATGATAAATTTTCAAGAGTAGTTTATACTGGGATAGCTAATATTGGTGCTCAGTTTGTAAGAATTCAGGTTCAAGATAGTGTAGATTATTATATCAATCAGGGACAACCTTCTAATGAAGATCGTAATACGACAGGATTTACAAATAGTGGAATGTCTGTGTATTATGGGAATGCAGTATATCCTACTACCATAGATAAGGTTTTAAGTGTTAACTACTATGACACCTATCCTGCATACAGCTTTAATCCTACTTTTCCGTCTAATGTTTTTGCCCAAACTGTTTTAACCGACAATTCTTCTGCAAACTCTGTAAGCACAAAAGGTCTTCCTGTAATGAGTTTGGTTAAAAATATAGAAGATGATAACTGGACAAAGAACTACACTTATTACGATACAAAAGGAAGAGCGATCAGCTCTCATTCCATTAATCATTTAGGTGGATATACTAAAGCCAGCTCAGATCTTGATTTTTCGGGAACAGTTAAGCAAACTTTAGTAAGGCATACAAGGTTAGCCACAGATACAGAAAGATCAATAAGGGACGTGTTTACTTATGATACCCAAAACAGGCTTTTAACTCATACCCATCAAGTGGGTACTGGAACCATTGAATATCTTTCTCAAAACAAGTACAATGAACTTTCTCAGTTGGAATCTAAAAAAGTAGGTGGTAGTATAGCAAATCCACTTCAGCAGGTAGATTACAAATACAATATCAGAGGCTGGATGACCCAAATCAATGATCCTACTACTTTAGGAAGTGATTTGTTTGGATATGCTATCAGATATAATAATCCCATTGACCCAGGAGGTCAAGCTAGTTTTAATGGAAATATAACAGAAATAGACTGGAATACAAAAAGTGATAATACTTTAAGAAGATATGATTATTATTATGATACTTTAAATAGATTTAATTATGCTCAATATAATAAGCCTAATTCAACTGTCGTAACAACAGGATCATATAATGAAGGGCTCTTCTATGATTTGAATGGAAATATAAAAGGTATGTCAAGAACTGGCCAACAGGACACTAATACCCCAATTGTTATTGATAATTTACAGTATACTTATTCTGGAAATAGACTACTTTCAATCAAAGACCTTTCACAAAACCTTTCAGGCTATCCTTATTTAGCAACTCCGAATACTATTAGTTATGATGATAATGGAAATATGATAGATCACTTGGATAAAGGCATCAATAAAATCAATTATAATTTCCTTAATTTACCTAACAGCATAAAAAAAGGCACCGGAGTACAGGGAGCCACAACCAACTACATTTATAGAGCAGACGGTACCAAACTTAGAAAAAACTTTATAGCTGGATTAACAAATTCTCAAACTGATTATTTGGACGGTTTTCAATATCTCTTAAATGATTCTGGATTTGGTTGTGTAGGCTGCCCTCTTCCTGCTGTTGAACTGCAATTTGTTCCTACATCAGAAGGTTATTATGATTTTGTAAAAAATAAGTACATTTACAATTATACTGATCATCTAGGAAATGTTAGAGTAAGTTATCTTAAGGGAACACTGGGATTAGAGGTCATTGAAGAAAATAATTATTATCCATTTGGATTGAAGCATGAAGGATATAATGGATTAGCCGGAAATCCTGCTTATCAGTATAAGTACAACGGTAAGGAGCTGCAAACAGAAACTGGAATGTATGATTATGGAGCGAGATTTTATATGCCGGATATTGGAAGATGGGGAGTTATTGATCCATTGGCGGAACAATATCGTAGATGGTCACCTTACAACTATGCAGTAAATAACCCTATCCGATTTATAGATCCAGATGGACGCGGTGTTGAAAAATTTGATGAAAAAGCTGAAAAGATAGCTAAAGGAATAGAGAAGAATATAGATAAGCAATTAGATAGATTGAACAAAAGTGATGCAAGTGATAAAAGTGACAGAATTGCTGAATTAAAAAAGTCAAAACAAGATATTTCCGATATGAGAAATGATGAAAAAAATACATATTCATTTGCAAAATCTAAAGATAATCCAAGTGGAGGTGTTCCTCAAACAGTAAGGACAGGAGAAGGACAAATCACAATGTATACAGATGATTTTGATAAACAAATACATGAATCAAGACATGGAGGACAAATAGCAAGAGGTGAATATGATTTTAATACAAATGGCAGTTTAAAAAGTGGATCTTTTGGTATTGGTCAAGAAATAGATGCCTATAGAGCTCAATATGCTTATGCGGGAGAATTGAAATTTCCTACTCTTCCCAGGGGGACATATGAGTTTATAGGTAATTCACAGGTTGCAAGTGTAAATCGAGAATTGATGAATACAAATCAATTACCTATAGGAGCTCAAATTAGTACAGTAAATAATATTAATGGTGTCAATGCCGCAGCTGTTAAAAGTATGGTGGAAATTTTTCAATATCCTGGAAATACTAAACCTAGTATTCCTGCTGGAAATTATTTAAGAGATGTTTATGGGTTTTAAAAAATATTATCATTTACTATTTTTATTTCTTTTCTTAATTGTAAGTTGTAAATCTTTTAGTAACAAAACAAATAATTACAACAATACTGATTATCGAATAGAGCTTAAGATATTAGATAAGAAAAATGCTACTTTAATAATTAAAGATAGTACGGGGGATATTTGTAAAGCATTATCAATAAAATATACAACCAAAGTTGATTATATTATTTCATATGAAAACAAAACATTTAAACAGAAAAAAAATAAAATTATTAAATACTTTTTTGAAGGAGCGAACATCAATTGCGTTCTAATAGATAATAAATGTGTAAATTTTTCCGAAGCAATAACTACTCCCTTTTCCTCTTCTACAGATTTGCTTTTTAAAGATTTTTCTATGAAAAGAAGATGATAAATGATTGTGTTGCTAATACCTCCCCCTGCCGCACGAATCCTTCGTGGTATTTTATTCTAAAGTCCACGTCGCAAAGTTTATAACTTTGAGTTAATAATAAAATAAACCTGCTCAATAAGCGGGTTTGTTGTTTGTTCTGAGAATTATGACCAAATCTAGATTAAAAAGTTTGAATTGTTTATATTTGTACAAAGCACATATAAGATCATTATGGAAAAGCTAAGAAGTTTAAGAAAGCAAAGAGGATATACTCAGGAATACATGTCAAAGATCATTTCAACAGATGTTTCTAATTATTGCAGGAAAGAAAGTGGAGATGTGAGAATATTTGATGATGAATGGGAAAAGCTGGCTAAAGCTTTAGAGGTTCCGGTTGAAGATATAAAAGAAGAAAAGCCCTCAAGTATCATCCAGAATAATGACAATCTTACATTTAATGATAGCTCGGGTAACTATAATTATTATTGTAGTATTCCCAATCATGTTTTAGATCATTTAAATGACTATATTAACTTACTTAAAGAGCAAAATGAGTCTCAGAAGAAAGACTTGGAAAAGTTTAAATCTGGAAAATAATCTTTGATCATTTCTACTAAAAATATAAATGAAAGAATGCTGTTTCTATAGAAGCAGCATTCTTTTTTATGATTCAATATTAATATTATTCGCCATCTCAAACTGAGACACCCAATTTTCAAGACCCATTCCACTAAGAAAATGAGACGTATTTTCTGAGGAATCATCCACATTATTAACAACGGTCACCGATCCAGCACTCATCTCTCTTATCACCTTAAAAAGTTTCGCCCCAATCCCCATTCTCCTATTTTCTTTATTAACAGCCACCTGATATACTTTTCCTATCGCTGGATTAAATATAGCATAACCTACAAGCTCAGTCATTTCGTATGCTCCCAAAATAACCAAGTCATTTCGCATCTGGTCAAGGACAATTACCGAACTCTGCCATGAGGGTTCAATATCCCAGAAAGACTTGAACGTTTTCCATTGGAAGTGATCCAGCTGTTGCACATTGATCTCAGAAGATGTTTCTTTAGTTTCAATATTTCCTTTAAAACAAAGCAGTTTTCGAGAAATCTTAAATCCTAGATTGGTATATGCTCTGATGGCAGGTTCATTTCCTTCAATAACTTCCAGAGTCAACACATCTGTATTTCTATCTTGTAGTATTGGAATAATATAATCATACATCTTTCTTACCAATCCCTGTCCACGGTATTCAGGAGTAACCCCAGTTCCTGCATTATACACAATTCGTTTTCTATCTTCTACTTTTTCAGCATGCAGAATAAAACCAACAATCTGATCATCCTGAAATGCGCCAACTGAAAAATTCATATCTATTTTTTCTGCATTAATTTTTGATGTGAGCTGCTCCAAAGTCAAATGAAAAGGAACCAAATAATCAGAAAAAGAAAGATTAAATACTGATAAAAGGTCTGTTATATTGAGGCTGACTAAATTTCTAAACTCCATTTAAATTATTTTATATGTACTAAAATTACTGAATTCATATGAATTCGTGCTGTGGATGATCGTGTTATAATACATGATTTTGAGCAGGTCTTTGTAAAATAATCTCAAGTGATTTACAGCAGATCTCAATACATTTTTCTTCTGAACTAAGCTCGCACGATTACATCCTGTATTTCGAAAAACACTCGATCTCACAATTGATATTCTCACCTGAACATACATCAAAAAATACCATCTCTTCCCAATATGGTTTAAGCTCAGGTTTCCACAAAAATAAAAATACCTCTATTTCTAGAGGTATTATAAATTAAAGAATTATTTTTTTCTTATTCTTTGATCAATTTTTCGAAAGATAAAGTTCCGTCTTTAGAAGTGATTTCAAAATAATAGGTTCCAGATTTTAAATCAGAAACGCTGATATTTTCACCATTCAATTTTACGGTTCTCACTTTTCTACCTGTTGTTTCATAGATATCAATAGATTTTATTCTGTCAGCATTTTTGAAGTTCACTGTTTCTTTTGCAGGATTTGGATAAAGAACAATTTTCTTATTTTCAGCAATAACTTCCCCTGTTCCTAAAGTTCCTGCCATATTTAATGTTGCATAATCTCTATTTCCACCACCGTGATAACTTAAATTCAAAGTATTATTTCCTTTGGCATAGAAAATACTAATAGTCCCTGCTGCATTTGGAATTGCCGTATCACCCGCTCCCCCAGAAAGAGATCGGGTTGCAACTACAGTTCTTATTCCTCCTGAAGTTGTATTAGTTGTTACGGTCCAATCCTGAGAAGCATCTGCAGATGGCATAACCCCTACTCCATTAAAGGTATAATCTCTATTGGCAGAAGAATTATAAATAAATCCATCAGCTCCGCTTGCCATTCCACTACTTCCAAAGCCAATTCCCATAAAAGCATTATCATTTCCAGTAAGGGTCATTGTCACTAAACTTGGAGTAGTATCCAACTTTATTGTCATTCCTGTTGTCGTGAGATTCACAACACCCGAGCTAAATTGCGCTCCGAGAGAAGCTGCCAGAGCCATTGTTAATGTTAGTAAAACTTTTTTCATATATTAATTTTTTAAAAGGTTAATGATGTCAGTATTGTTTGTTTTAAGTGCATATTCAAATGGAGTCATTCCCATTGAATCTTTTTTAGATTTATCAGCTTTATATTTAAGCAATAATTCTATTAATTCTTTATTTCCGAATTTAACAGCCCAGAATAAAGGGGTAGATCCTGTTGTGTCCCCAATATTAGGATCAGCATTCTTTTTTAATAAATACTCTACCAAATCTTTATTATATTTGACAGAAAGTCCTGCTAAAGCAGTTCCTTCCTGACTTTTATAATTAACGTCTTTCACATTGTCCATCAAAAACTTAGCCACTTCCAAATTGCCTTTATAGCATGCTAAAATCAGAGGAGAGAAGCCACTTTCATTGGTTTGGTTGATAACATCCGGATTCTGTTTCATCTGTTCTTTAACTTCAGCTACAGTTCCACTTCTGGCAATATCAAAAATTGATTTTGCTTTTTCCTGAGCAGACACAAAAGAAAAGCTCAGGAAAACACTTAGAATAATAATTAGTTTTCTCATTGTTTAACCAGTGTATAATTGTATTCAACATTGATACTTTCAGCAATTTTTTTCGTAACCATTTTAGGAATGGTCACATTAAAATCGGCTGGCTTCGCTACAAAACTTCCCTGCATGTATATCTTTCCGTCTTTTGAGGAAATTGTTGCTGTAGAAGAAACCGGTTTATTTACCCCATGGAAATTTAATATTCCCTGTACTGTATATTTTTGCGGTGTTGCAGACAGCTTACTTTTATCAAAATTGGCAATCTTTCCTGTAAAAGTTGTTTTGGGATATTTTGCCGTTTCTGCATAGCTTTCATTGAAGTGTTCTTCCATTAATTTTACTTTAAAATGGAAATTCTTCACTATTGATATAGATGCCATATCACCCGTATCTGTATTCACAACAACGATGTTGTTATCATCCTGGGCATACACATCTTCGAATAGTGGTACAGATGCTTCAAAAGTTACTTTGCCTGTTTTAGAGCTGTATTTTTGCGCTAAAATCAGATTACTAAAAAGTAACGAAACCATTATGAGTGTTAATTTTTTCATATTAAAATTGATTTAATTTTCAATAAGTCCATCAGCTTTCCATTTGATAAAAATATTGATTTGTGATTGTGGTAACGATCCTCCCTGCGGCATTTTCTCAGGATCTCCAAGTGGTCTTTGTATCCTATTTAACATATCATCTATACTGGCTTTCACCAGATCATAATTGGTAAATGGCTTATAGGCAGCTGGACCATTTACAGAATGACAACTGATACAATTGGCATCAATAATTGGTTTTATATCTGTTGTGTACTTTACCTGTTGAGTGATTGGCGTATTATCTGAAATCTCTTCGTATGTTCTGCTTTCACAAGAAATAAGTAAAGCCGTCGATGCTATGATGTATATTAACTTCTTCATCTTAAAAAACTCTATAAAGATTAAAACCAAAGTAAATATGTCCTTTTCCCCAGTTTCCAACAGCATTGGAAAGATAACCTATATCAGAATTGAGCTGGGAGTTGCTAAATACCAGCTGGAAAACATGGCCTCCTGTCTCGATATCCATGCCTAATGATAAAGGATTTTTATAAAAACTATGATTGTCAAAATTCACAAAATATTCAGCATTGATAGAGATCCTTTTAGAAATTTTGTAACGTCCTCCTAATCCTGTTAAGAACTGATTTTTATCTTCATTTTTAGGTTCGTAAAGGTTCTTATGAATGTATGAGGGAGTTAACTGTAACGAAAGTTTATCATCAAATCTTCTGGAAATTAAAGCCTGAGTAAGATAAGAAAGTCTGTCGCCAAAATGAAGCCCCGGATAATTATCCTTATCAAGATCAGTATTCAAGGCCAATACATTGTAACCAACTACATCAACAGGAAAACTTTCGTTTTGTTTAAGGACCTTATATTTAGCGCCTAATTCAAAAGTTTTCTGATTGGTTTCTCTGGATAGGTTTAGAGATAGCCAATCGGTAATCCCATAAATAGCTCCTAATTTAGTAGAAGCTTCATCCAGTCCAAAGAAATTTTTGAATCCTGTACTGATGTCACCAAAACGGTGCGCCACCACAATGTACCATTCATTTTTAGCAGCAAGTTTTGTAGATTGTCCTGTAACAATCTGCAGGGCCTTAAAAGCGGGCTGCGAATTTTCTGTGTTTGCTTTAATGGTGTCAATATCTTTCAGCAAATCCTCCTGTGAAAAGGCAAGAGTTGAGGATAATATTGACAAAAATAATAGAGTTTTTGTCATACAAATTTTAAAAAATATTAGTATGGCAAACTTATAGAGTTATCAGTTCAAAAATGTGTGATAAAAGTCACCTAACAAATTGTATTTATCAATTAGCTTATTAAAAAAAACTATTAAAACAATTTTTATTAGAGTTAGCTAACATTTTCATGAATAGCAATTCTAATCCCCTCTTTTCCCTGAAAGATCTCACCTTCATTTTCTATCTTTTTCAGGACTCTGCTTACGACCTCCCTGGATGTCCCAAGGTTACTCGCAATTTCTCTATGTGTTAATTTTATAGGATGATTCCCTGTTATTGAAATTTGTTGTTTGATATAATTAAGTACCCTTTTATCCAACCTATGGAATACGGCTTCATTCACCATATTCATTACGTCTATAAATCGCTTATCATATTCCTGATAAAAAACTCTGTTAATTCCAGGAAAACGAATGAGCCAATCGTGCATTACAGAAACAGGTATTAACAATACTTCAGATTCTTCTTCGGTGATTGCATAGATTTTACTGATGTAATTACTGAAGATAGACGAAAATGTCATCACACAGCTCTCATTAGGTCTTACATAATAATAGATCAGTTCCCGTCCATCATTCAGACAGTATACCTTCACAGATCCTCTAATCATAAAAGGGATATACTTAATTTTCTCTCCTTCTCTGATCAATTCAGTCTTTGCTTTGATTTTATCTGTAATACCGTATTCATGCACTTCATTTACAAAATCATTACCTAGAAAGCCGAATTTATTAACAATAAATTGATGATCGATCATATATTATATCAAACTAATAGAAGACAAATATATAAAATGAATTGGTGAATAAATGTTAAATTTTTATTATCCGCATTCAAATGACGAATATTTTACTCTATTTAAAGTAATACTAAATAAAAAAAATTACACCGCTCAAATTCGTAATCATAAATTACTAATCGAATAATAATTTATCAAAATATAAACTATCATAAATTATAGTGATAAACACAGCAATTCTGGAATAATTAAAATTATACATAAAAAATGCCTCAATAAATTGAGGCATTCTGATTTATTTTAAGAAAAATCTTATGCTTGTACATTGTTACCTTTAAAACGAAAGGCTCAACTTCATTAATTTTCCCTAACTTCCATTTTGAGTTGTATTCTTCATCTGAAAAAATTAGAAAGACCTAGATTTAACTCTTTTTTTCTCTAAGCTTTGTATTACATATTCACTTGGCGTAATCCCTTCTATCTGTTTAAATACCCTATTGAAAGTAGCCTGATTGCTAAATCCCGCTTCCGTATAAATATACATAAGGGTCACCTTCTGCAAATCACTTTCATTGATAAGATTTTTGACATAGTTAACTCTAAACGTATTTAAATAACTATTAAAGTTCTTATACCCTTTGTAACGGATAATTTTTGAAATATAAGTATAATTTACATTTAAATGGGTACTTACTATTGATATAGTGAGATTCGAATTTTTAAATAATTCTTCATCCCTCATACACCTTTCCAGCTGTTCTGCTATTTCTTCATTAATCATATCATCTTTCCTTTCTATCTTCTCTAAAACAGTTACTTTTTGAACTTTAATGCGATTACGACCTAATTCCTGCTCCTGAATTTCCAATAAGAATTCCAATTTATTGATTTCGTTATTATAAATCAACAACATCATGATGAAAGTAAAATTAGAAACAAAAGCAATAGTATCAAGAATAATAATTTCTCCACGAGAATAGTCTCTAAATTGAAAATTAAAATAGTAATAAACAACAAAAGAAGCTAGTATATTGGCAATGATATACACAGAATAGGCTATAGCAACTTTTTTTGAGAAAAATATGTAAGCCATCAGTGGCAAAGGAAATAACCATGCAAAAGTTACCACTGTACTTTCCCAATGTACAAGCATGCTAAAAAAAAGATACAAGGGAAGTATAATCAGATAGGCATGTACCATTTTATCTGCAAGATATCTTTCTCGCATCATTAAATAGCCATAAGATAAAAATATCAGCCCACCTATATTATATAAAGCCATGACTGTATCATCTATAAAAAATCTAATCCCAATCTCTAACAAGACAATGCTGCTCATCAAAATGAAATACTGGTATATAAAACGACGTTTAAGCTCTTCCATTTTTACCTTATAAATTATCATTAGTGTTTTATCTAAATATTTTTCAATTTTATTTCATGTAATATACTGATTTTAAATACATTAAATAAAAAATAAATTTATTTTCAAATTTAATTTATATCCCATATAACTGATTTACAAAAGTACATAATTTTACAAAAAACATACAAGGAAAGCAAAAAAAACAAAAAAACACTATTCAAAAGATAAATGAATCACCCTATACAACAAAACTTTAAACATATCCATATAGGTCAATACCTAAAGATTAAAGTTGAAGAGCTTCAAGTCCCAATGGCTAGGATCTGTAATTTTCTAAATGTCTTAGAAGAAGAAGTAGAAATAATGTATCAATCTGAAAGTATAGACAGTCGGCAATTATTGAGATGGAGCAAATTACTGGAGTATGATTTTTTCAGGTTGTATTCCCAGCATTTAGTACTCTACTCACCACCTTCAAAGCAAGGGTTGTCCATTACTGAAAATAATAAAAAAAGCAGACTGCCAGTTTTTAAAAAGAATATTTATACCCGGGAAATAATCAATTTTATTTTAGAACTGATCAGCAGTCAACAAAAAACAAAGCAACAGATTATAAATGAATACAGAATCCCTAAAACCACACTCTATAAATGGATATCAAAAAACACCAAATATGAACAACCCTAATTACAATAAAATTTATAGTGATCTGATTGAAAAAGAATTTCCTGAAAGAAGGAAAGAGCTCAATCCATTATTATCCAAAGAAATAAAAACTTCTCTTGAATTTATTGAAATACACAGAAGTATTTTCACTCATCAGACCAAAGAAATGCATGCTTTTAATCAGAAACTTCATTCTTATGATCAGATAAGTATCCAAAAAATTATAGAATATCAGAGAGTGAACAAAATCAATAATATACAGACCTCTAAATTATTTGGAATAAGCCGAAATACACTTGCCAAATGGAAAAGTCAATTTCCATTATCACTATAAAGGAACAATTAATTTTAAACACAAAGCAATGAGAAAAAAAATCTATTATTTAGCAATTTGTATAATTTATTCATTATCGATGGGCAATCTGTCCGCTCAGATCGGAATAGGAAACAGCACTCCAAGGGGAGCACTTGATATCAACAAACCTACCACCAATAATATGGGACTTGTACTGCCTATTAATGCAGATCCTAATAATCTCATCAACCCAATAGGTGGCTCTGTAGCAATAGGAACCATTATGTATGATTCTACTCTCAGCTGTGTCAGGGTTTTTAAACCATCAGGCTGGTCCAACTGCTTATGTGATGATTGCAAAAACACAGATCCTGCTTTCACATTAACCTGCGATGGAGCTCTTGCAGGAATCTATAAACCGGGAATTAGCAGCTCGGGAAGCAAAGTAATTAACTACACAGCCGGCCAGGGACAATCTTACGGAGCCATCAGTATTGCATCTACAGGTGTTACCGGCCTTACTGCTACAGCACCTGCAGGTACCATGGCAAATGACAGTGGCACCATTGCACTCAGCATCAATGGTATACCAAGTGGTGAAGGTATTGCTAATTTTGCGATAGCCCTGAGAGGACAAACGTGTCATTTCCAAATACAAGTAACCTCCGCTAACAACTTTGCTTTCAAGTGTGGAGAAGCTCAATTCTTCGGAAATACTACTGTAGGCGGAACGTCTTCAGGGCAACTAAGAATCCCCTATATCAATGGTAATGGTGCAAACTATGCTGGTGGACAAATATTTAATTCAACTGGAGTTACAGGCTTAACTGCCACCTCTCTTCCTTCAACACTTGATAACAACAATCCTCTTGATTTCACAGTAACCGGAACTGCCAATCAGCAAGGCTATGCTGTTTTCAATATAAGCATTTTAAATTCAGTACCATGTGCAGCTACGATCCAGGTACCCATTGAAAATCATTAAACCAAAAGTATTAAAAAGATCAGAATTCAAGTGATCTATTTCATTGTACTATTTTTCACAGATTTGATCATAGATAAGATACAAGTCAACATTACACCATTCTGAATAAAGTATGGCAATAGAATCTTCTTGAAAAATAAATATTAAAAAACATAGATGAATTGTATGGGTGTACTATGTTTATATGCTACAGCTTTCAACAGAAATAAAGCATTACCCTCACATGCATTTTTGTTGGCAACCTTAGAAAAATCACCTGTACAGACTAAATTATTATACAATTTTTTAACCTAAAAATTTCAGTTATGAAAAAAATCATTTTTTTGTTAGCTGCTTCAGCGCAATCGCTGGCAATGGCTAATGACATCCATTTTGATAACAAAATGGAAACATCAAAATTAACGGCAAGCAGATTCATCATGCCTTCAGGAATCTCATCCTCCAGCGTTAATTTTCTTAATTCAGAATATTACGCTAATGTATATTCTACAGGAACTCTGGCTGTACCGTACACTGGGGGAGCTTATTCGGCAATGAGTATAGCATCCCAAGGAGTAACAGGATTAACAGCCGTAGCCAATGCCGGAACTGGGGGGAATATTACGTTCAATATAAGTGGAACTCCCTCTGCCGTAGGTACAGCATACTTCTGGACCGTTATCAATAATACTCCTGTTCAATTCCAGGTTACTGTAAAAGAAGCGTTAAGCAGCGAAAGGGTAGCCTCTTTAGACTGTTCTTCTGCAACCGTTGTCGGAACTTTTTCTGCAAACATGCCAAGCGCAGGAAGCAAGGATATTCTATATACAGGAGGTAACGGACGTCCTTATTTAGAGAAACAAATAATCTCTACCGGAGTAACCGGATTAACTGCTGTATTGAATAGTGGAACATTGAACTCCGGTAATTCAGTTCCGGGAAAACTTTCACTTCAAATTTACGGTGTTCCAAGTAGTGCAGGAAAAGCTTATTTCACAGTATCTTTTGGTGGACAAAATTGTACTTTCTCTGTAGATGTGACCGATGCTGACGGAAGTGTTCTTTCTTTAAACTGTGCTGCATCAGAAGCAACCGGATCATTTATAGTAGGCGCTAATAGCAATGGTGCAAAAATAGTACAGTATTTCTCTGGTAATGGAAAAGCTCATGCTCCGCAAGTGGTACATTCTACTGGAGTAACAGGGTTGACCGCAGTACTTACTGCCGGAGTATTGAACTCTGGTAATGGTAGCATTACTTACCAAATTTCAGGTGTTCCCGCTAGTGCAGGTACTGCAAATTTTGTAGCAAGAATAGGAAATCAAACTTGTACATTTTCTGTAAATGTAAATAATTATGCTAGTATTACAAGTTTAAACTGTGCTGGTGCATTAACGGGTACTTACAGAAAAAACAGCTACACCGCTAACGGAACTAAGGTAATCAGCTATCAAGGAGGTGTGTCAAGTACTTACAATCAAATGACTATTAACTCTACAGGAGTAACAGGATTAACCGCAGTAGCACAAGCTGGATTATTAAATAACGGTTCCGGTACTATTACTTATAAAATTACAGGAACACCTCAATCAAGTGGCACAGCTACATTCACTGTAAACATCGGAAATAAATCTTGTACATTTAATGTAAGAGTAGAGGACGAGATCTTCAATGCGAACTGCGCTTCTGGCGATTTCGGTTTTGATATCTCCGAGAACCCTAATGCTCCTACCATTCTTACCATCGGGGGAGAGCAGGTAAGAGTATATAGAATAACGTCATATACAAGACCATATACAGCGCCTTGTACACATCCATATGCCAGGACTTCACAAAGTGGAATAATTATGAATGAACCATGCAAAATATTCAGAACAAAGACCTTTATTAGGAGTATGACGTTAGTTTTTGACAGACCGGTTAATAATATTGGGTTCAAATCATCATGGTATGATGTAGCAACTGATGATGCGATAATACAAACCAATGGAGGTGGAACTTTAGAAATGAAAGGAATAACAGGTAATTCTTCATTAATCACGAACAGTAATGGAAATTTCCTGAGAACTGCAAGATCCGCAACTAGAGAAAGAAACTCATCAATTGCTTATATCATTTCATCAACTATGCCGTATACTCAACTTACTATAACTGGAGGTGATATTATGGCAGTATTTAATGGATGTAGCGCAAGAGTAGAAGACGGTAACGATGGCACAGTTTCTAACAGAATGGCGTCAGTTTCAGCAAATGCAATGAAAAATGATATTGAAACAAAAACTGTTACAACCAAGGAATCAACGACATTAAAATTATATCCAAACCCAGTAAAAGATTTCCTTAAGGTTTCTCCTATCAAAGGGAAAGCTTCATATCAAATCTTTAATTTAGGAGGAAGACCAGTCGCTTCTGGTACTGTTTCAGAAGATACTGCAATAGATGTTACAAAACTTATGCAAGGTACTTACATCCTTACAGTAGAAGATGCTGATGGAAAGCATAGCAATAAATTTTTAAAAGACTAATTTTTAATGTCTATTTAAATATAAAAACTGTTTAAAAATTCTATACTGAAGAATAGAAAAATCATAAAACAGCAAAAGATGGCCGGAAAAATCCGGCCATCTTTATTTTATAGATCAATTTTATATCAAATAATCCGTGATATTAGTAGAACTTTTTAGCCTGAAATATGATATGTAATCGGATCAGTATTTACTTACTGGGAAAAAAAGGCAAAAATACAACCATAATATTTTTATGTACCCCATCAGAATTTTAGATATTTTTTTAAGGTTAATTTTTATTATTAATCTTACATGATATAATAAAAAAATGCCTCAATAAATTGAGGCATTCTGATTTATTTTAAGAAAAATCTTATGCTTGTACATTGTTACCTCCTAAAACGAAAGGCTCAACTTCTTTGATTTCTCCAAATTGTTGCTCGTAGTTAGCGATGTTTTGTTGAAGAGCAGATAATACTCTTTTAGCATGAAGAGGAGCAAGAATGATTCTTGATCTTACTTTAGCTTGTTGAACACCTGGCATTAATTGGATGAAATCCACTACAAACTCAGATGGAGAGTGGTTCACTAAAGCTAAGTTAGCATAGATACCAGCAGCTACCATTTCATTCAGTTCGATGTTGATGTTTCCGTCTTGTGGATTTTGATTTTGATTGTCCATGTTTTCTTTAAATATTTTTTTGTTTAAAAAGTTTCAGGCCTCTAATTTAAAATTTAAACTTGAATCCTGAAACTTTTATATACATTTTAGTTAATATCTTCGAATTCTTTTTTAGAACCTACGATTACACTCTGATACTCTTTAAGACCTGTACCTGCAGGAATTCTGTGTCCTACAATTACATTTTCTTTAAGACCGCTAAGGAAATCTACTTTCCCAGCAACTGCTGCTTCGTTAAGAACCTTAGTGGTTTCCTGGAACGATGCTGCAGACATGAATGACTTGGTTTGAAGAGCTGCTCTTGTGATCCCTTGCAATACAGGCGTTGCTGTAGCAGGAAGTGCTTCTCTTACTTCTACCAGTTTTTGATCTTCACGTTTCAGTTTAGAGTTTTCATCTCTTAGTTCTCTTGCTGTAATCATCTGACCTGGTCTGAATTCTTTTGACTCACCAGCTTCAACAACTACTTTAAGACCAAATACTCTGTTGTTCTCTTCTAAGAAATCGTATTTATGTTCTAAAGCTCCTTCAAGGAATTGAGTATCACCTCCGTCAACGATAGATACTTTTGTCATCATCTGTCTTACGATAATTTCAAAGTGCTTATCATCAATTTTTACCCCTTGCAGACGGTAAACTTCCTGAATTTCATTTACAAGATATTCCTGAACCGCAGTTGGACCTTTAATTCTTAAGATATCATCTGGAGTAATAGAACCATCAGAAAGCGGAGAACCAGCTCTTACGAAGTCATTCTCCTGAACCAAGATCTGATTAGAAAGTTTCACTAAGTAAATTTTTCTTTCTCCTGTCTTAGCCTCTACAATAAGTTCACGGTTACCTCTCTTAATTTTTCCATAAGAAACTACCCCATCAATTTCTGTAACAACCGCTGGGTTTGAAGGGTTTCTTGCTTCGAATAATTCGGTTACTCTTGGAAGACCTCCGGTGATATCCCCTGCTTTTGCAGATTTTCTTGGGATCTTGATCAAGACTTTACCAGCCTTAATTTTTTCACCATCATTTACCATTAAGTGGGCTCCTACCGGTAAGTTATAAGCTCTTTGCTCAACACCTTTAGAGTCTACCACCTTCAAGGTAGGTACGGCTTTCTTATTTCTAGATTCAGAGATTACTTTCTCTTCGAATCCTGTTTGTTCGTCAATTTCCAACTGGAATGAAATACCCTGAATAATATCTTCGTATTCTACTTTACCAGAAGTTTCAGCAATGATAACCGCGTTATACGGATCCCACTTACAGATAATATCACCTTTCTTCACTTTATCACCAGGTTTTACCGCCAATACTGAACCGTAAGGTACGTTAGCGATCATCAATGGTGTTTTAGTTTCGTTATCAGCGACTAATCTAAATTCCGTAGAACGAGATACTACTACTTCAGCAGTGTTTCCGTTTTCATCTTCAGAAGTAATTGTTCTTACTTCATCCATTTCAACGATACCATCTCTTCTTGCTACGATTGAAGGATTTTCTGATACGTTACCTGCAGTACCCCCTTGGTGGAAGGTTCTCAATGTTAACTGAGTTCCCGGTTCACCAATTGATTGTGCACCAATTACACCTACCGCTTCACCCATGTGAATTACTTTACCTGTTGCCAAGTTTCTACCGTAACATTTAGCACAGATACCTTTCTTAGCTTCACAAGTTAATGGAGAACGAACTTCAACAGCTTCTAAACCTGTTTCTTCAATTCTCTTAGCTAATTCTTCATTGATCACCTGATCAGCCTCAGCAATTAACTCATCTGTTTCAGGATCATAGATATTATGAAGAGAAACTCTACCTAAAATTCTTTCAGAGATCTTCTCAACGATCTCGTCATTTTTCTTCAGGGCAGTAACCTCAGTACCTCTTAAAGTACCACAATCTACTTCTGTAACGATAACATCCTGAGCTACGTCTACTAATCTTCTTGTTAAGTAACCTGCATCGGCAGTCTTAAGAGCGGTATCCGCAAGACCCTTACGTGCACCGTGGGTAGAGATAAAGTACTCTAAGATCGAAAGACCTTCCTTAAAGTTTGCAAGGATCGGGTTTTCGATGATCTCCGCACCAGTAGAACCGGCTTTCTGCGGTTTTGCCATCAAACCTCTCATCCCTGATAACTGACGGATCTGTTCTTTAGACCCCCTCGCACCAGAATCAAGCATCATATATACAGAGTTGAATCCACCTTGATCGGTTTTCATTCTGCTCATGATCATCTCAGTTAATCCAGCATTTGTGTTTGTCCAAACGTCAATTACCTGGTTATAACGTTCTGTATCTGTAATAAGACCCATGTTATAGTTGGCTCTAATTTCATCTACAGTTCCGATTGCCTGAGCGACCATTTGTTTTTTCTCAACAGGAACTACAATATCCCCAAGTGAGAACGAAAGACCACCTTTAAATGCGTTCGAATATCCAAGATCCTTCATTGCGTCCAAGAACTTCACTGTTGTAGGGAAGTCAGTATCTGCAAGAATTTTACCGATAACGTTTCTTAATGATTTCTTAGTTAGAAGTTCATTAATATATCCTGATTGTTTAGGTACAATTTGGTTGAACAAAATTCTACCAACTGTCGTTTCAATTAATCTAATTACTAATTCTCCATCTTCTTTAACCGGTAGTCTACATCTTACCTTAGCATTTAAAGAAACTTTACCTTCTGCATAAGCAATTTCTGCTTCCTCAGGAGAATAGAATGCAAGACCTTCACCTTTTACTTTCATATCTTCTGTAGAACTCAATTCTTTAGTCATGAAATAAAGACCAAGAACCATGTCCTGAGAAGGTACTGTAATTGGAGAACCATTAGCAGGGTTCAAAATATTCTGAGAACCTAACATCAATAACTGAGCTTCCAAAATCGCTTCTGGGCCTAACGGTAAGTGTACCGCCATCTGGTCACCATCGAAATCGGCATTGAAGGCTGTTGTTACCAACGGGTGTAGTTGAATAGCTTTACCTTCGATCATCTTAGGTTGGAAAGCCTGAATACCCAATCTGTGAAGAGTAGGTGCCCTGTTCAATAGAACCGGGTGGCCTTTCATCACGTTTTCAAGGATATCATAAACTACAGGTTCTTTTCTATCAATAATTCTCTTCGCAGATTTTACTGTTTTTACAATCCCTCTTTCAATTAGTTTTCTAATGATAAATGGTTTGTAAAGTTCTGCTGCCATATCTTTAGGGATACCACATTCGTGAAGTTTTAGGTTTGGACCTACAACAATTACCGAACGCGCAGAGTAATCTACCCTTTTCCCTAGTAAGTTCTGACGGAAACGACCTTGCTTACCTTTCAATGAATCTGAAAGTGATTTCAATGGTCTGTTTGATTCAGATTTTACTGCTGAAGATTTTCTTGTATTATCGAATAGTGAATCTACTGATTCCTGAAGCATACGCTTCTCGTTTCTTAAGATTACTTCTGGAGCTTTGATCTCCAATAGTCTCTTTAAACGGTTGTTTCTGATAATAACTCTTCTGTAAAGGTCATTTAAGTCAGAAGTAGCGAAACGTCCTCCATCCAATGGAACCAATGGTCTCAGTTCTGGTGGTATTACAGGAAGTACACGCATGATCATCCACTCCGGTCTGTTGATCATTCTAGTATTTGCACCTCTCAATGCTTCTACAAC
Organism: Chryseobacterium sp. FW101-FHT12H09; assembly: GCF_058790395.1. Classification (NCBI taxonomy): domain Bacteria; kingdom Pseudomonadati; phylum Bacteroidota; class Flavobacteriia; order Flavobacteriales; family Weeksellaceae; genus Chryseobacterium; species Chryseobacterium sp. FW101-FHT12H09. The sequence goes on from NZ_JBYTCP010000005.1 coordinate 522,040, forward strand.
GTTCAATCTTTTAAGAGCTTCAGTTCTTCTTTGTTTAGAACCTTCATTGTGAGCTTTGTGTCTCAAATCGAAAGACAATGCATCAAGATCAATTCTCTTTAATAATTCTTCTACAGCTTCAGCACCCATTTTAGCGATGAATTTGTTTGGATCAGAATCATCAAGATATTGATTTTCAACAGGAAGAGTTTCCATGATATCAAGGTACTCTTCTTCTGTTAAGAATTCCATTTTATCAAAATCAGAACCATCTAATTTTTTAGCAATACCTTGCTGAATTACTACGTATCTCTCGTAGTAGATGATCATATCTAATTTTTTAGAAGGAATACCTAAAAGGTAACCGATTTTGTTTGGTAAAGAACGGAAATACCAGATATGAGCGATAGGAACAACAAGATTAATGTGTCCAATTCTCTCTCTTCTTACTTTCTTCTCTGTAACTTCAACCCCACAACGGTCACAAACGATCCCCTTATAACGAATTCTCTTATACTTTCCACAAGCACATTCGTAATCTTTAATTGGACCAAAGATTTTTTCACAGAACAAACCATCTCTTTCAGGCTTATGCGTTCTGTAGTTAATAGTTTCCGGTTTTAGGATCTCCCCTCTTGAATCCTGAAGAATGGATTCCGGAGAAGCTAAACCGATGGTTATTTTATTAAATCTACTTGATTTATTTTTATTTGACATTTTTTAGATTTTAGATTTTGGATTATAAATTTTGGATTTAAATTCTGAACTGATCAAAATTCAACACTCAAAATTTAAAATTATTCCTCTAGTCTTACATCAAGTCCAAGTCCTTGTAACTCGTGAAGTAATACATTGAATGATTCCGGAATACCTGGTTCAGGCATAGATTCACCTTTTGCAATTGCTTCATAAGTTTTTGCTCTACCAATCACGTCATCTGACTTCACAGTCAAGATTTCTCTCAAGATATTTGATGCTCCGAATGCTTCAAGAGCCCAAACCTCCATCTCTCCAAATCTCTGACCCCCGAATTGAGCTTTACCTCCTAACGGCTGCTGAGTAATTAATGAGTAAGGACCAATAGAACGTGCGTGCATCTTGTCATCTACCATGTGTCCTAGTTTCAACATATAGATTACCCCTACTGTTGCAGGCTGAGTAAATCTTTCTCCAGTACCACCATCATAAAGGTGAGTGTTACCAAATTTAGGAAGACTTGCCTTTTCAGTATATTCAGTAATCTGATCAAGAGTTGCTCCATCGAAGATTGGTGTAGCGAACGTCATTCCTAATTTCTGACCAGCCCATCCAAGAACTGTTTCATAAATCTGTCCGATGTTCATACGAGAAGGTACCCCAAGTGGATTCAATACGATATCTACTGGTGTTCCATCTTCTAAGAATGGCATATCTTCTTCACGAACGATTCTCGAAACGATACCTTTGTTACCGTGACGTCCTGCCATTTTATCTCCTACATTCAGTTTACGTTTTTTAGCAATATAAACCTTAGCTAACTTCATGATACCTGCTGGAAGCTCATCTCCGATAGAAATTGCAAATTTCTCACGGTTTTTAACCCCTTGGATATCGTTGAACTTGATTTTATAATTATGAATTAATTGTTTGATCAATTCATTTTTATCATTATCAACAGTCCAATCTGCACCGCTAACGTTAACGTAATCTTCAACTGAAGTCAATAATTTATGAGTAAATTTCACTCCTTTTCCGATAATTTCCTCGTCAAGGTCATTAGTAACCCCTTGAGAAGTTTTACCGCTTACAAGTGTATTTAATTTTTCAATTAAAGTATTTCTCAACTCATCAAACTTAGCCTTGTAAGTGTTTTCAATTTCTTCAAGTTTAAGTTTTTCTTCAGTTCTTTTCTTTTTATCTTTAATATTTCTAGAGAACAATTTCTTGTTGATAACAACACCTCTTAATGAAGAATCTGCTTTTAATGAAGCATCTTTTACATCACCAGCTTTGTCACCGAAAATCGCTCTAAGAAGTTTTTCTTCAGGAGTTGGGTCAGATTCACCTTTAGGTGTGATCTTACCGATCATAATATCACCAGGCTTTACTTCAGCACCAATTCTGATCATCCCGTTTTCATCAAGATCTTTAGTTGCTTCTTCTGAAACGTTTGGAATATCTGCTGTCAATTCTTCCATACCTAATTTGGTATCACGAACTTCAAGAGAATATTCATCCACGTGGATCGAAGTAAACCAGTCTTCACGAACTACTTTTTCATTGATTACGATCGCATCCTCAAAGTTATATCCTTTCCAAGGCATGAACGCAACCACTAAGTTTCTACCAAGAGCCAATTCTCCGTTTTCAGTAGCATAACCATCACAAAGTACCTGTCCTTTTTCTACAGTTTCACCAATTCTTACGTTTGGTCTCAATGTAATAGTTGTACTCTGGTTGGTTTTTCTAAACTTAGTCAGTTTATATGTTTTCGTAGCAGATTCGAATGATACTAAATCTTCGTCATCGCTTCTTTCATATTTAATAGTAATTTGATCAGCATCTACATACTCTACAGTACCATTACCTTCAGCATTGATCAAAATTCTAGAATCTTTCGCAACTTGTTGTTCCAGACCCGTACCCACGATTGGAGCTTGTGGCTTCAATAGAGGAACTGCCTGACGCATCATGTTTGATCCCATCAATGCACGGTTCGCATCATCATGTTCCAAGAATGGAATTAATGAAGCTGAAATACCAGAGATCTGGTTTGGTGCAACATCGATAAGATTAACTTCAGATGGCTCAACTACCGGATAATCTCCATCTAGTCTCGCAATAATTCTTTCAGTTAAGAATTCACCATTATCATTCAATTCAACGTTTGCCTGAGCAATAACTTTATCTTCTTCGTCTTCTGCATTCAGATAAATAGGAGCAGCATCAAGATCGATCTTACTGTTCTCTACTTTTCTATATGGAGTTTCGATGAAACCTAAGTTGTTAATTTTAGCATAGATACCTAAAGAAGAGATCAAACCAATGTTTGGTCCTTCTGGAGTTTCAATCGGACAAATTCTTCCATAGTGAGTATGGTGAACGTCACGAACCTCGAAACCTGCTCTTTCTCTTGATAAACCACCAGGTCCTAGGGCAGAAAGTCTACGCTTGTGCGTGATCTCTGACAATGGGTTGGTTTGGTCCATGAACTGAGAAAGCTGGTTGGTACCAAAGAATGAGTTAATAACTGATGTTAAAGTCTTAGCATTCACCAAATCAAGAGGAGTAAAGATCTCGTTATCTCTAACGTTCATTCTTTCTTTAATCGTTCTGGCAATTCTTGAAAGACCTACACCGAATTGTCCTGCTAACTGCTCTCCAACAGTTTTAATTCTTCTGTTAGAAAGGTGGTCAATATCATCTACCTCTGCTTTTGAATTTACCAATTCAATTAAGTGTCTTACAATAGCGATAATATCTTCTTTTGTAAGAACTTCAGTTGTTGTAGGAATATTAAGACCTAATTTTTTGTTCAATCTGTAACGTCCTACTTCTCCTAATGAGTATCTCTGCTCAGAGAAGAATAATTTTTCAATAATTCCTCTAGCTGTTTCCTCATCTGGTGGATCTGCATTTCTTAACTGACGGTAAATATATTCTACTGCTTCTTTTTCAGAGTTAGTAGGGTCTTTCTGTAATGTATTCTGGATGATAGAGAATTCATTGCTGTTTTCTTTGTGGATCAAGATAGATTTCACACCAGCATCAAGAATAAGATCTAAATGCTCTTTTTCAAGAACAGTTTCTCTATCCAGGATAATTTCATTTCTTTCGATAGAAACAACCTCACCAGTGTCTTCATCTACGAAATCTTCGAACCAAGTGTTCAATACTCTCGCAGCTAATGTTCTTCCCTCCACTTTTTTAAGAGCAGCTTTAGAAACTTTCACTTCTTCCGCAAGGTCGAAGATCTGAAGGATATCTTTATCAGATTCAAATCCGATAGCTCTTAATAAAGTAGTTAATGGTAACTTCTTCTTACGGTCAATATACGCATACATTACGCTATTGATATCCGTAGTAAATTCCATCCAAGATCCTTTGAAAGGGATAATTCTTGAATAGTAAAGTTTAGTTCCGTTTGCGTGGTAAGTTTGCCCGAAGAATACACCAGGTGAACGGTGTAACTGCGTAACGATAACTCTCTCAGCACCATTGATGATGAAAGAACCACTAGGTGTCATATAAGGAACCGGACCTAAATATACGTCCTGAACTACTGTTTGGAAATCCTCGTGCTCAGGGTCTGTACAATACAACTTAAGTCTTGCTTTAAGAGGAACGGAATACGTTAAACCTCTTTCTACACACTCGTCGATTGAATAACGTGGAGAATCTACCAGATAATCTAAGAATTCCAATACGAATTGGTTTCTTGAATCTGTAATTGGGAAATTTTCCTGGAAAGTCTTATGCAGACCTTCTTTTTTCCTGTCTTCAGGAAGGGTATCAAGCTGGAAAAACTCTTTAAAAGACTCTAATTGGATATCCAAGAAGTCAGGAGTAATAATTTTTCCTTTCGCTGATGAGAAATTAATTCTCTGATTTCCCCTAGTTGTTACTGTTGTTTTACTCATAAAACTTTTAAGAAGGGTTAAAAAATATTTTGATTTATAAAAAAATATCAGGAACAGAAGAAAGAAAATAGAGAAAAGATAAAAGACTTCAAATGTTTGGCGCTATTAGAAATAGTCTTTATTCTTTTTTCTTTATTCTAAGAATCTGATTCCTAACTGCAACACTGGTATATCTTTTCACAGCGTAATGCAAAATATTCTTAATACTTTTGAGGCAGAAATTTCGTAACACCTATAAACATAAAATCCCCTTCATCATTATGAAAGAGTTGATTTATAATATTTTATAGATTTACAAACAATTATTAGCGCCAAAAGAGGAGCAAAGGTACAAAAAGTTATCCACATTCACAAGATTTATTATGTAATGTATTAACGTAAAATGTATTAATGATTTCCAGAATGTGAATTAATTTTAATAAAACCTTTAACGATGCTGCTAAAAGCATTCTCAAACTTAAAATTAATACTGGAAATATATCTAAAAAGAATCAATAAAAAAAAGCCCGAACAAATGTCCGGGCTTATATTTGTAAGATAAACTGAATTATTTTACTTCTACTTCAGCACCAGCTTCTTCAAGTTGCTTCTTAAGAGCTTCAGCTTCGTCTTTAGAGATACCAGTTTTGATTGCAGCAGGAGCTCCATCTACGATATCTTTAGCTTCTTTAAGACCAGCACCAGTTAAATCTTTTACCAATTTAACGATAGCTAATTTAGATGCACCTGCAGCCTTAAGAATTACATCGAATTCAGTCTTTTCTTCAGCAGCTTCTCCACCACCTGCAGCAACTACTACAGCAGCAGCAGCTGGCTCAATTCCGTACTCATCCTTAAGGATAGTAGCTAATTCATTTACGTCTTTTACTGTTAAGTTTACTAGCGTTTCAGCTAAATTTTTTAAATCTGACATTGTTGTAATGTTTTTTGTTGATTATTTTATTTAATTTTTTGAGTCTAATTATTCAGCACTTGGAGTTTCTTCCGTGCTTTCTGCTGCAGGAGCTTCTGGAGCTGCTTCAGCAGGAGTTTCTTCAACAGCAGGTGCAGCAGCTACTTCTTCAGCTTTCGCTTCTACTGTTTCAGGTTTGTTTTGAAGAGCAGAAACAACTCTTTGAATTGGAGATTGAAGTAATCCGATGATTTCACCAATCATTTCTTCTCTAGACTTGATGTTAGCAAGTGCAGTTAAGTTTTCGTCTCCAACATAGAAAGTTTCCTGAAGGTAAGCAGATTTTAAAGCCGGCTTATCTTCTTTCTTTCTGAATCCCTGGATTAATTTTGCTGGACCGTTTGCAGTTTCTCCAACCATTAATGCAGTATTCCCTTTAAAAGTCTGGAACATTTCAGAGTAATCTACTCCTTCAATCTGCTCCATTGCTTTTTGTAAAAGTGTGTTTTTTACCACTTTTACTTTGATGTTTTGTTTGAAAGCCTGTCTTCTGAATTCTGAAGACTTAGCAGCGTTCAACCCATCTAGATCTGCTACGTATACTACTTTTGCATCCTGAAGCAAGTCTTTGATCTCTTGTATTGCTACAACTTTTTGGTCTTTTGTCATTGTCTTAAGGATTTATATTAGTTAACAGATTTAGTATCAATTGCAATACCCGGGCTCATTGTAGAAGATAAATAAATACTCTTCACATAAGTTCCTTTAGCAGCAGTTGGTTTCATTTTAACCAATGTCTGGATTAATTCCTGAGCATTTTCTCTTAATTGAGCAGCATCAAAAGATACTTTACCAATACCTGCATGGATAATACCATATTTATCTACTTTGAAATCAATTTTACCTGATTTCACTTCAGTTACAGCTTTTCCTATTTCCATAGTTACTGTTCCTGATTTAGGGTTAGGCATCAAACCTCTTGGTCCTAATATTCTACCTAAAGGTCCTAATTTACCCATAACAGCTGGCATAGTAACGATAACGTCAACATCAGTCCAACCATCTTTTATTTTTTGTAAATATTCGTCAAGACCTACATAATCAGCACCAGCTTCTTTAGCTTCAGCTTCTTTATCTGGAGTTACAAGAGCTAATACTTTAACATCTTTACCAGTTCCATGAGGAAGAGATACTACACCTCTTACCATTTGGTTTGCTTTTCTTGGATCTACACCCAATCTAACAGCGATATCTACAGAAGCATCAAATTTTGCAGTGTTCACTTCTTTTACAAGAGCTGAACCTTCTTCAAGATTATATACTCTTCCTTTTTCTACTTTGCTTAAAGCTTCCTTTTGCTTTTTTGTTAATTTTGCCATTTCTCTAAGTTTTAAGCGTTAGCTGGTTTAGTTCCTGTTACTCTCAATCCCATAGATCTAGCAGTACCTGCAACCATAGAAAGAGCAGAGTCCAATGTAAAACAGTTAAGGTCTACCATTTTATCTTCTGCGATTTTCTTTACTTGATCCCAAGATACAGAACCTACTTTGTTTCTGTTTGGTTCTCCGGAACCTCCTTTAATTTTTGCAGCATCCATTAACTGAATTGCAGCTGGAGGAGTTTTAATTACGAATTCAAAAGATTTGTCTTCGTATACAGTAATTACTACTGGCAAAACTTGACCAGGCTTATCCTGAGTTCTTCCGTTAAATTGTTTACAAAACTCCATGATGTTTACACCGGCAGAACCTAATGCAGGACCTACTGGTGGAGACGGGTTTGCAGCCCCTCCCTTCACCTGAAGCTTTACCATTTTAAAGACTTTTTTAGCCATTTTCTTTTTTTTTAATTGAATAATTAATGAGTTTGGAAGCATTTATTATTCAGCAGGTTACCGCACTCACATATAGTAAACCTACTTTTCGGACTGCAAAATTATAAAATATTTTTGAAATAGCAAATGGAATTGATTGATTTTTAGAAAGTTTTTAATATTTTTTACAAACAAGTGTACTCAACCTTCCCGATAAATTTTGCTATAAAAGAAAAAAAGCCATATCCTATTATTGGTATATGGCTTTTTATATGGTTTATCTTTTTATTTAAAACCCAGACGGTTTATTAATCGTCTCCGTAGATCCATCTTTACCACCAAGATCAGTATTGATGTCATTTATATTCTGCTTGGTGATCAATCGCTTATATACCATCAGATAAAATTCCACTGTAAAGTCGTTGTACACTCTTGATGGTCTGGCCGAAGTAAAGGCAATTAATTTACTATTTGTAAATCCTGCTTTTAAATGCCATGTCCCGTTACTTTTAAATGCAATTACATTAGGAGATCCTTGTGCATTATCATCAATTCCGTTATCTCCATAATCAAGAGCGACACTCGTACTCCCGTCATTTAATTTAAAAGAGTAATTATGTACAGTTACCAAAAAGTCATTTGCATTTATTTTGGTATCGTAATCTGTAATTCCAGAAGCAGAAACCCCAGTAAGTGATAATTTGATATAATTGAATAATCCACTGGTTTCCAAATTCGGATCGTATATCTGTAATGAGTTTTGAGAAGTCGCTAAAAAGTGTCCTCCTGTTGTGGTTGGTTCGCCTGGATTTCTCATATATAAAGAATTCGTAAGAGAATTACCATTAACATCCAGTGTTTCAGTAGGAGTTGTAGTTTTAATACCTACATTTCCTGTTTGAGCCTGTAGGATCATCCCCATACAAGCCATAATGATGATATAAATTTTTTCTTTCATAATTTTTGTTATTGAAGTCCTACGGGTGTATTTGTGGATACTCCTGAATATCCAGGAGATGCTGAAGAAGAAACTGAGCCAGTAAAAGTTCCCCAATCCTTAATCAATGATCTTTCATAAACATTCAAAGTAAGGGTCCAGGTTCCATTTTTTGATCCTACAGTTCCCGCTCCTTTAAAAGCCAGGTTAATACCATGATAAGTTTTTCCTCCGCTGGTAACTTGGGTTATTTCAGTTGAGTAGGCACCATATGATTTAGGAGTAGTAGAAGTATTTGATGCTGAAACCGCATCAGTAAATACGGCACCGGTAATTGCTACTACATATTTATTAACCTCTAATCCAGTGTTCAAATTAATAACTTCATCCAGTTTAACGTTTTTCAAAACCACATTATATGCATTGACCGGAGCTACATCTCTTAGAGAAATGTCAAGCATCTTAACTTTACCTACAGGAGTAGTATCCTTTGATCTTGTAAGCAGAAAATAGTTTCCTGTTGCTGGCGAATTCGTTGTATCTATAATATAGGATTCTACTAGTGTACCACCAACCACATCTAAAGTTCCCTGTGGTGTATTTGTATTAATTCCTAGTTGGGCCTTAACGCCACAGAACGCATAAGCCATAAAAAATAGTATGGTAATTTTTTTCATTATGTGAATGTTTTTTATTGAATTAAAGGAGATGCAGCTACACCAGTAGTGGAAGTGGCCATCGCTTGTGTTTTATTGATTTCTTTTGCGTAGGCCCTATCAAAAACTAGTAAGTTAAGTGTCCATACCCCAGCTGGTAAATTTGCTGCTGGAGCGAAACCCTGATAGTCAGCCTTCACCTTCCAGGTGCCTGCATTATAATAAGCATATATTTGAGGTACTGGTGTAATCCAATCTGGACTATTCGTTCTTATTGGCTGAGTAAATCCGAAAGAAGAAATGACAACAAGAAATTTATCCGAGTTAATTTTTGTGTCATACTGATTAACCCAATCTTTATCTGTCGGGTCACAGGTGATCTTATATTGGATAATATTGATAGGTGCAGGAGAATTGGGTACAAAGGTGTCATTATACGCTGTAATTTTGTTTTCCGGTGCGGGAGACTTAATGATAAAGGTATAATTTTCATTAGAACCCAATTTTTCGATTGGATCTTTAAAAACCATTCCAGAAGTTTTCATTGTCCCGTTTACAGATAATTCTTTTTCAGGCGTTTTTGTATTGATCCCTACTTTACCAGTAACCTGAGCATTCATCAGTGCAATAGTACTTGTACAAAGTACTATCGAAATAATTTTTGTCATTGAAGTATGTGTTTATGTTTGTGTTTAAATTCCTGACAAAGAATTCTAAAGAAACAGTTAATTAAACCAGTGTATAAGTTTAAAAATCAGAATAATAGAACTCATTTGTGTTTTTCGAAAGTATAGTTTACAAGAAGTGTGCCATAGATAAAAAATATTTTTTATCTAAATATTTAGTTTTAATTAAATTACTAATAAGACATTACTATTAAAGCGTATAAAATAAATAAAAAGTTTTAAAATAAAAACATCTTAGCATTAAAATACTATGATGAATCTGACTTAAAATAAAAAAACCACTCAGATGAGTGGTTTTATATTATTGAGAGTATTTTTATACTTTTTCTACTTGCATATAGCTTAACTCCATTGGAGTCTTTCTACCGAAGATTAAAACAGAAACTTCAATTTTCTTTTTATCTTCAAGAATTTTTTCAATTGTTCCATTGAATCCGTTAAATGGACCATCGATCACTTTAACATTCTCTCCTACTACATATGGAATTTCAAGATCAGTAGCAAATTCTGATAACTCATCCATTCTTCCAAGCATTCTGTTAACCTCAGATTTTCTCATTGGAACCGGATCACCTCCTTTGGTTAAGCTTAAGAAAGATATAACTCCTGGAATATTCTTAATAACGTGAGGAATCTCTCCCATTAAATCTGCTTCAACCATTAAGTAACCAGGATAGTAAGGTCTTTCTTTAGGAACTTTTTTACCATTCCTTAATTGAATAACTTTTTCCATAGGAATAACCACCTGAGTAACGTACTGCTCAAACCCTAAACGTTTGATTTCTGTCTCAATATAGTTTTTCACTTTATTTTCCTGTCCGCTGATTGCTTTCAGCACATACCATTTCAATTCGCTCATTATGGGAAAATACTTTTTTAGTTGAACACATTAATTAGCATTCCTATTATGTTGCTAATTGCTTTTGAAAACAATTCGTCAACTCCAAAGGTAAATAACGCCAGAATAACTGTTGCAATAGTTACTACAATTGTAGATGATTGCAGATCAGCCCATTTTGGCCATTCAACTTTATGTCTGAATTCGTTATAAGAACCTTTTAAAAAATCGATAAATGAACTCATAATTATTATTTGCACGGGCACAAGGATTCGAACCCTGATCAACGGTTTTGGAGACCGGTATCCTACCATTGGACGATGCCCGTAGAAAAAGCTTCCGTAAAGAAATTCCTTACGGAAGCTTTATTTATTTTAAGATATTAATCTAAGATTTCAGTAACCTGACCAGAACCTACTGTTCTACCTCCTTCTCTGATCGCAAATCTAAGACCTACGTTAAGAGCGATTGGTTGAAGTAATTCTACAGTGATCTCTAAGTTATCACCAGGCATTACCATTTCTACACCTTGTGGTAAGAAGATCTCACCTGTAACGTCAGTAGTTCTTACATAGAACTGAGGACGGTATTTGTTGTGGAATGGAGTGTGACGTCCACCTTCTTCTTTAGAAAGGATATAAACAGATGCTTTGAATTTTTTGTGTGGCTTCACAGAATCTTTCTTAGCGATAACCATACCTCTTTTGATGTCAGTTTTTTCAATACCTCTCAACAATAGACCTACGTTGTCACCAGCTTCACCTCTGTCTAGGATTTTTCTGAACATCTCAACTCCTGTAATTGTAGAAGTTAATTTTTCATCACCCATACCTACGATATCAACTGGATCTCCAGTATTGATAACACCTGCCTCTATTCTACCAGTTGCTACAGTACCTCTACCTGTAATAGAGAATACATCTTCAATAGGCATCAAGAATGGCTTATCCATATCTCTTGTTGGTTGCTCGATCCAAGTATCAACAGCATCCATTAATTCTTCTACGCTTTTGAACCACTTATCTTCTGTGTTAACAGGAGTTGCAGTAGCTGCAGTAAGTGCACCTAGTGCAGAACCTTGAATTACAGGAGAGTTATCTCCGTCAAAATCATAAGTAGATAATAAGTCTCTAAGCTCCATTTCAACAAGCTCTAATAACTCAGCATCGTCTACCATGTCAACTTTGTTCATGAAAACAACAATTCTAGGTACGTTTACCTGACGACAAAGTAAGATATGTTCTCTTGTCTGAGGCATTGGTCCATCTGTTGCAGCACATACTACGATTGCTCCATCCATCTGAGCAGCACCAGTTACCATGTTTTTAACATAGTCGGCGTGACCTGGACAGTCAACGTGAGCATAGTGTCTATTTTCAGTTTCGTACTCAATGTGAGCAGTATTGATAGTGATCCCTCTTTCTTTTTCTTCTGGAGCAGAGTCAATCGCAGAGAAGTCTTTTTTCTCAGCAAGACCCTTGCTAGCTAATACAGCAGAAATAGCAGCTGTAAGAGTAGTTTTACCATGGTCAACGTGACCAATAGTACCAATGTTCAAGTGTGGTTTGTTACGATTAAACGTTTCCTTTGCCATGATTTAAATTATTTATTTATTGTTTATTCAAATTTTCGGTGTGCAAATATAATGAATTTTTAAATACTAAAATCTTTTTTCCTAAAAAATTTTAATATTCAAATCCAAAGAATTACAAACCTTATATACTTCGATGTATTGAAGTGCAAATTTACACAAATTTCTCGATAGAAAAAATCATTGGAAATCTTTTCATTAAAATCTAAACTATCTGATTAATTCTGAATATTATAGAGAATTGAAAATTGTTCATTCATATAAAAAAGTACTAGAAAAAACGACATTAATTTTGACATATACCAAGTAGAAAATCAACAAAATAGCTTTATTTCCTCTTTAGATAATTTGCAACTTATTTCTTTTAATAAAACAAAAGCCTGTCAACAATTATTGATAGGCTTTAATTAATATATTTAACTTAAGATAAAGGTAAATTCCTATTAAAATTTTAGATAAGAATTATTTCATCACATTGAATCGCTGGTTTATGTCAAGCTATCAAGCATATTTTCTAAATGATCTGATAAGAAGGTAAATTCCAAACAGGAAAGCTCCCCCTAATATAATTAAGGATGAAGCATAAATAGAATCAAACAATTCAAAGAATTTATTTAGAATATAACTTACACAATTAAAATCGAAAACTACAATAAGTAGCAGATATAAAGCAACAAAAGCAATACCCCAAAGTTTATATCTAGGTTGAAATACTGTTTTCAACAGCCTTTTTAATTTTGTTTTAAAATTTAATGGTATTAATTGCGAGGGAATAAAAAGCGCATAGAAACCTATAGAATAGGTAAATGATATATTAAACATCAGCAGCACATTTAAATGAAAAAACAATGTAACCAATATCATCAACCTAAAGAATTTAGGTTTCAAAAATGCCACCAGAAAAATAGTTTCAAAAAACACGGTACAATAGTCTAAAAATTCCCAAAAAAATTGAGAGTTGATTTTATCATAGGTATCTGACATAAGATCATCCCATCCAATACCATATCTGTATTGATAAAAAAACACCTGAGTACTTTGTATATCAGTATTAAGCCAACCTCCTAAAATTTTTGCAAGACCTGCTGTAAAAATTCCAAATCCAAGAAGCATACTTAATAAAAACATAGGCCATGATTTAGAAAGTATATCAGTTTCTCTTTTGGGCTCCGGAAAAAAACTATAGGTCGTATTCCAGGGCGAAAAAGCCATAATTATTATAGGGAGAGCATAAACAAAAGTGTGATTTATTTTTCCAAAAGAAAAGGCATAATTACTGCTCACAATATAGACCACCATATATAGTATTGCAAATATCCTGGGCTTCAACCCTATTAAAATCAATAAAAGACATAAATACATACTGTAATAGCATCCAATAAAAAACCATTCCGGAGGTACATTATCTGTAAATGATAAAATACTTATTGGTGGATGCATTGCACTATTGGGAATACTATATACCCAGCTATCGTTTGATATTCCCATCCATAATAAATATAAAGAAAAAAATATCCTATAGAAAGCCAAAAACTCATCACTCGGATTGTAGCTTGTGAACGGCAGTTTTTTTATTTTTTCAATCATTGTGCTCATTAAAACTTGAAATTAATCAGTGTGTCCCTGGTTACCCTATTCGTTAATTGTTTAGTCGTTATATCAAAATCTTTATTCTCATTAGTGACTAATATCTGAGCTACCTCCTTGTTTGGGAAGTTTTCTCTAAGCTTTTTTACAACAAAAGCTTTGCTTTCCTCTAAATTGATTTTCTTAATATTTCTATTGAGAATAGACTTTTTTAGTATATACAATCTTTTTTTGTAGGGCGGTAAGGAATTGACCCTTGCATCAAGTATGGGATATTCTGTGGGAAAAAGAAGATTTTTAATGAGCGTAATTTGTATCGTTCGCGGGATTTTATTTCCTAAATAATCGTTTTGCGCTACAATTGTATCAGTTTTGTCTTTAAAATAAACTTTGGTAGTCGTTTTAGTAAATACAATATATTTTTCTTCTTTAATAGGTAACGAAGCAAATCCAGGAAAATTAAATGAGGGATAGGTTTCTTCTAAACTTATTTTAAAAAACAATTGCAGGGGTAATAGTATACAAAAGCCTACAAATACGAATAATACGGTATTCTTATAGCGTTTCATGTGAGGGATTTCTTGTGTTTTTAGTGGGAAACGGTTTACTTGTGCGCAAATATACTTTATTTTTTAAACTCATTATCATGAAATAAATGATTCCGATAAAAGAATTAAAGTTCTACCTATAATAAATAAAATAAAAAGATAAGTTCGGAATAAACCTATCCCCAACTTATCTTTTTATTTTAAAAATCGATCAACTATATATGTTCCGATTTTTTCGTTCTGTTAAAAATCCAGAAAATAATTGGGAAAATAAGCAATGTAAGTACTGTCGCAGTTATCAGTCCCCCAATAATAACAATTGCCAATGGCTTTTGAGATTCGGAACCTATACCTGTAGAAAGTGCAGCAGGCAAAAGACCAATGGAGGCCATTAAGGCAGTCATAATTACCGGTCTGGTTCTGGATTTCACCCCAGTGAATATTGCGTCATCCAGGTTTAATCCATTTTTAATATTCTGATGAAACTCTGTAATTAGAATTACCCCATTTTGGATACAGATTCCTAAAAGTGCGATCATTCCTACTCCTGCTGATATCCCAAAATTCATTCTCGTAACATGAAGAGCAATTATACCTCCAATCAGTGCGAATGGAACGTTCGCTAAAACTAATAGAGAATCTTTTATATTTCCAAAAAGTATAAACAATAAAAAGAAGATCATCAGAATACTTACCGGGACTACTTGTGCCAATCGATGTGATGCTCTTTGTTGATTTTCAAACTGACCGGTCCATCCAATTGAATAGCCATCGGGAAGTTCAATCTTGGAAACTTTTTTCTGAGCATCAGCAATTGTTCCCCCCAAGTCACGATCACGTATTGAAAATTTCACACCGATGTAACGTTTAATATCATCCCTATAAATAAAGGCGGCACCATTATCTTTTACAATATTGCTTATTTCTTTTAAAGGTATTTTCGCCCCATCCTGAGTGGGAACCATCAATGCCGCAATATCATTTTCGTCTTTTCTATATTCCTGAGAATAACGAAGTCTTATTGGAAATTTCCGTTCACCATCAAACATTTCTGAGGCAGTTTTACCACCAAAAGCCATTTCCAGAACCGCCTGTGCATCAGCCGGCATTACTCCATAGGCTGCCATTTTATCTCTATCAAGCACCACACTAACCTCTGGCTGACCAATATTTTTAATGATTCCGGGATCTTTAACCCCATCCACATTTTTTATTTCTTTTAAGACCTCCGCTGCTAAACGATCTAAAGTCTGCAGGTTATCCCCATAAATTTTGATTCCGTTTTCAGCCTTAAATCCGGCTACCGCTTCCGCAACATTATCAGAAATTGGCTGCGAATAATTAAAAGTAATTCCTTGATAATTTCTTAGTTTTCCATCGATCTCTTGGATCAGTTCATCATAAGAAATCTTTCGCTTCCAATCTTCCCGTGGTTTCAGATTGACGGCAAACTGTACAAATCCAAATCCATTAGGATCTGTTCCATCATTACTACGTCCTGTCTGTGCCAATACGTCGGTAACTTCAGAAAAGCTCATAATGTCTTTTTTTAGGAGATCTGCAGTTTTTAAAGATTCTTTCAGTGAAGAACTCATCGGCATTTCTGCAGTGATCCATAATGACCCTTCATTAAGCTGGGGTAAAAATTCAGTTCCTAAGAATTTTCCCGAAAATAATGTAGCGACTAAGAAAGAAATAGAAACAATTAAACTTAATTTTTTATTTTTAAAAGTATAGCTGAATCCTTTTTCAACAATCCTATCCCAGAAATTTACAAATGGATTATTCTTTTCTCTTACATTTTTATTTAATAGAATATGAGAAAGAACGGGTACTAATGTCAAAGTAAATATTAATGCCCCCATCAAAGCAAATCCTAGCGTAAAAGCCAAAGGTGAAAACATTTTACCTTCAACTTTCTGGAATGAGAAAATTGGGATTAAAGAAGTAATGATAATTAATTTAGAAAAGAATATTGCTTTTCCTAAACCTGTTCCGGTTTGTTTTATCCACCCACCTTTTGCAAGCTTATTGAATTTTTCCATTCCATATTTTTTGGCTTTATGGTCAAGCATAACAAAGATACCTTCCACCATGACGACGGCTCCATCGATAATAATTCCGAAATCGACAGCTCCCAATGAAAGCAAATTAGCACTCATACCCGCCAGCTTCAGACATAGGAATGCAAACAATAAGGATAAAGGAATAATAATAGAAACTATTAATGTCGTTCTCCAGTCTGCCATGAATATTAAAACCATGACAGTTACCAGTACAATGCCTTCAAGTAAATTATGCATTACGGTTTCTGTCGTAAAATCCATCAGGTTATCACGATCATAAAAAGTAACCATTTTCACATCCTTTGGAAGGATTTTTTCATTCAGCTCCTTGATCTTGGCTTTAACACCTACCAATACCTCGCGGGGATTCTCTCCTTTCCTCATTACCACAATCCCTTCCACCGTATCTTCATGGTTGTTTAGCCCCGCCTGCCCTACTCTTGGCATAGAGCTCTCGTGAACATTGGCGACATTTTTTACCAATACAGGATTTCCACTTTCATTCTCAATGGTAATATTTCCAATATCTCCGATAGATTTTACCAAGCCAATACCTCTTACCACATAAGCCTGACCGTTCTTCTCTATCACATCTCCACCTACATTCAGATTACTTTTTGTAACAGCATCATACACCTGAAGTGGTGTCAGATTATATTTATCCAAAGCTCTCGGATCAATGCTCAGTTCGAAAACTTTATCCTGGCCTCCGAAGACATTGATATCTGCTACACCCGGCACTCCTCTCAATGCTCTGTCTACTACCCAGTTTTGTAGTGTTAATAATTCCCGTGAATCTTTCGTTTTACTCTCTAAAGTATATCTGAAAATTTCACCTGTTGGTCCGTAGGGTGGTTGTACTTCGGGATCTACCTCATCAGGAAGGCTTATAGTTCTTAGTTGGTTATTCACCTGATTTCTGGCAAAAGTATCGTCCACCCCATCATCGAACAGAATTTTAACAATAGAAAGACCAAACATAGTGGTACTTCTTACACTTGTTTTTTTCTGAACCGGACTCATTGCTAATTCTATTGGTGTGGTAACAAAGCGTTCTACTTCTTCTGCGCTTCGTCCGTTCCACTGGGTAATAATTACAATCTGGGTATTGGTAACATCAGGAAAAGCTTCAATAGGCATATTTTTGAAACTTATAAACCCTGCAACAGCCAATATTGCTACCCAAATAAAGGTAAATGCTTTATTTTTAAGTGAAAAAGAAATTATATTTTTAATGAATTTATTCATAGTATTTTAAATTGATGACCTAGAAAAGTCGTTTAAAAAAAGACTTTGATTTAGTTGTTAAGAGAACGATAAATCAACAATTGATTTTCAGTAATGACTTGTTCTCCATCCACTAACCCATCAGATATATAAGTGGTATCTCCCACCTGTTTTAAAACTTTGACTTCTTTAACTTTTAAATTAGTTCTGGATTTAAAAACAACAACAAAGCTTCTGTTATCATCGAAAATTACCGCTTTGGAAGGGACAGTTAATGCCATATTATTTTCTGAAGTAGAAACTTTTATGGTAGCCTTACTATCTGGGATCAGCAATCCGTTTGCATTATCTAAAACAACTCTGGCTTGCATCGCATTGGTTTGAGGATCAATAATTTTGAATATCTTATCAATCTTTCCGTAGAATATTTTATCAGGATAAGAAAGTGTAGAAACCTCAGCTTTCATTCCAAGACTAATTTTATCAATGTCAGATTCATTAACGTTCATAATAGCCCAAACATTAGTGGTATTGGCAACATCAAAAATATTGTCACTTCTATCTGTTCTCAACTGCATATCCTTATTGATATTCTTCTGAACAATAAATCCACTGATGGGAGCTAAAACACTATAAATATTTCCTCTCTTTACATTATAAACCGTGCTTATTGCACTTGCTCTCTGCATTTGGTCCTGTGCTTTTTGCAATTGACTTTTAGCTTCAAGGACATCTCTTTCTGTATTTAGTTTGCCTTCATACATTTCTTTGGCAACACGAACATTATTTTGAGCAACTACCAAATCTGTTTTAGCATCGCTTACATCCTTTTGTACTTCAGCAAGCTCCGTACTTCTGATGGTTGCCAGAACCTGACCTTTTGTTACATGGTCTCCAAGTTCAACATTTACACTCAAAACATTTCCTCCTACTAAAGGATAAACATCTATATAGCTGTTTTGATCTGCAGATATTTTTCCGTAAAAATTATAATTGTCTGCGATATATTTTTTTTCAACTTTTGCTAAAGCGATGGATTTAAGCATTGTATTGCTTAGTTCAAATCCTTTTGGTTCTACAACTTTCGTTTCTTCCTTCTTAGAGCAAGATAATGATGCAATGGCCACAAATAAAGCAATTATATATTTTTTCATTTTTTTAATAGAAGATTTTAGTTTGTACTAATTGATTAAGCTGTTCAGCCGATTGGATGATATCATTTTTCATGTCATATATCTGAAGAGCCGTTTGTCTGTAGCTTTCCATAAAGTCAGTAAATTCAATAAGACTTACATTTCCGCTTCTGAAATTTTTAAGCATCCCATTATATACAAGATCAAGATTATTAAGATCTGTCGCTTTTATTTCGGCTAACTGATCATATTGGCTTTTCCAGGTTCTGTATGAAGCCTGTACTTTTGTTTCAAGATCCAGTTTTTGGTAATCAGCATTTTTCTGATTCTGCTGAATAGCATAATTTGCTTTTTCAACATTTCCCTGATTACTTTTCCATAAAGGCAATGGAATACCTACCATCAAATTAATTTCATTTTTGAAAGTCCCTCCATTCTGATCCCAGCCTGCTCCTACATTAAGGTCGGGAACATTTAAAGACTTCTGCCATTGGGCAAATAATTTACTATTATCAATCAATTTTATGTTGTATTGATAGTCTGCATTATTTTCCAATGCCTTTTTCTTTAATTCCTCCTCATCACCAAAAGGCTGTGTGGCAAGAATTTCCTTAGCCTCAGAATCCGACAGCTGCGGTTCTATATCTTCTGTAATTCCTGTTAGGACTTTTAGATTTTGCTCTACTGTGAGAATATTTTTATTGATCTCTACCTTATCATTGTTCAGCTGAATAACGATACTTTGTAATCTTACCTCGTCTTTAAGTGATACATTTCCTTTTGCAGACTGTACTTTGTAAGCACTCAGAAGCTCTTTCATGTATCCCAACTGCTTGTTGGTGTTTTCCAGTTTTAATTTTTCAAAGTAAAGATTGTAGTAAGTGGTGTGTAATTGTGTTTTAAGATCAACTAAAAGTTGAGAAAATTGAAATTGTGCCAGTTCCTTATTCGATTTCGCAAAAGCAATCTCATTCTTTTTCTTTCCACCCATGTAGATCAGCTGAGTTACCTGTGCCCCTTTAGCGTTTCCAACATCAAATACTTTTTTCTTTTCAGGATTATAAGCATTGATTTGTCCACTTAGTTGCGGCAGTTCCCAGATCTTGGCCTGTAAAATATCAGCATCCGCCATATTGATATTATACTGTTGGGCGAGAAGTTGAAGATTATTCGTCTGGAAAGCATTTTCACAATCCAGGAGTGACATTTTCTGTTGTGCTGTCATGAATGAGGAAATGACAACAAACAGTCCTGCAATTTTGTTCATTCTTTCAATTTTATGATACAAAAGTGCTAAGACACGATTAAAACGAACTTAAATGAGGCTTAAAAAAAAATTAAATTTTAGTTTTTGAAGGTAACACTAAACTTGTTTACGTTTTCTAATGGTGAAGAATAAATGATATCAGCTCCGTGGTATTCTAAAATTCTTTTTACAATACGAAGTCCTAATCCGGAGCCGGAAATATGCTGGGAATTGTGTCCCCGCATAAATGCCTCAAATAGTTTTGACTGCTCATCCTCTGAAATAGTATTTCCATGAGAAATAACATCCACAATCAGTTTTGAAGTAGTTTCTGTAATAAGAACATCCACTTCAGTATTATCTGAATATACCGCTGCATTTTTGAACAGGTTGATAAACACGATATCTAGCAATGATTGTATTCCTTTAATGGTTAATAGTGCTTGTTCTGAAGTTTCTTCAGAAATTAAAAAATCCATTTTCAGATCCGGATAACTTTTTTCTACGGTTTCAAAGGAACTGAATATAACTTCATCAATTCGTACTTCCTCATACAAACTCTGAATATTCTCTTTGTCAAATTTGGTAAGAAGCAGCAAGGAATTGGTCAGATCAGACAACTGATATACATCTTTCTGAATCTGTTTTAATGAAGATAGTGTCTCAGGAGAATGTTTTTCAAATTTAATCAGATTCTCCAACTGGAATGCCATCCTTGTGATGGGGGTTCTTATTTCGTGCGAGGCGCTCGCTGTGAAATCTTTTTGAGATTGAAATACGTCATTTAGCCTTACAATCATCGTATTGAATGACTGTGCCAGAATGCTAATCTCGTCTTGAGATTCTTGTACGGGAATTTGTGTAGTCAGTTTGTGGGCTGTAACTTCGGATATTTCTTGATTCAATTCTTCTAATGGACGAAGAAACTGTCCCATAAAATAGTAACTGAAAAGACCAATCAAAAGTGTACTCATCACATAGGCAGTGATAAGTAGATATTTTAAATAGTTCAACTTTGATTTCCCATTGCTGTCAAAAGCGCTGGTGAGAATATAGTAATTTTCTCCACGGATGTTTTTTAATGCTGCATATATTTCAGGAACTGTCTTTTCTGTATAGATCATTTTTTTCTGATCCAGCTCCTTTAATAAAGCGGCATCCCAGGTGACATTCCGATCTTTTATGGTACTGTAGATCAACTCCTTTTCTGCATTAAAGATCAGGATCTTTTCATTAAGAAGGATATTATCCGAATTTTCATTAAAAAAAATGGGTGCTTCCCTTTCGAAATCTTTAGATTCTGAGATAAAATGAGATGTAAATTCTAACCTCTGTCTGAATCTCTCTTTAAATTCATCTCTTCTAAAATCATTAAAAGACATGTATATTATAACCATCACAATACCGAAAAGTAATGAGAAGGCAATACTTAAATTTAAAGCGATCTTCCTTTTTAACGACATTTATAGTGGGCTTAAGTAATATCCAAATCCCGATCGGGTATGAATAAGTTTAACTTTAAAGTCTTTATCTATTTTCTTTCTTAAAAAATTGATGTATACCTCTACGGTATTCGTATTGGTATTAAAATTATGCTCCCAAACATGTTCTGTGATCTGTTGCTTGGAAACCGTCCTTCCCTGAGCTTCGGCCAGATAGGCCAATAATTGAAATTCTTTCAAAGTAAGGGTAATTTCATTTCCGGCTCTGAAAACTTTTTGCTCTGTTTTATTAATGATAAGATCATCAATCCGTACAATTTCCTGATCTGAAGTATCTACAGGCATTTTTCTTCTCAACAGAGAATTTACACGTAAAAGCAATTCTTCAAACTGAAAAGGCTTTACAAGATAATCATCCGCAAGTCTTGTGAAGGCATCTTTTTTATCAGAAAGATCTCCGTACGCCGAAATAATGATAATGGGTGTATTTTTATCAAAAGAACGAATCGTCTGGCAGACATCCAACCCGTTTATCTTGGGAACATTAATATCAAGAAGATATAAATCGTAAGAATTGTTTTTTATCTGGCGAAGGAAAGTTTCACCGTCATAAATTTTATCACAGGTAAAATGATTTGATTCCAAAAATTTACAAAGTTCAGCTGAGAGAATAAGATCGTCTTCTAATAAAAGTATATTCATCAAAAAATATTTATACGAATTTAACGAAAATTTTTATGATTGTTGATTAAAATCATCAACAGATGATTTATATGTTTCTTTGAATTTAATTTATTTCCAAAAAAAAATCCCGAAAGAATCCGGGATTATTACGAGAGCCAACTACGGGACTTGAACCCGTGACCTCTTCCTTACCAAGGAAGCACTCTACCGCTGAGCTAAGTCGGCATTAAGCAAAAAAATCACACTAAAAGCGTGATTTTCTTTGAGCGGAAGACGGGGGTCGAACCCGCGACATTCAGCTTGGAAGGCTGACGCTCTACCAACTGAGCTACTTCCGCAATTTTGTTTCCAAAACTATTGGTAAACGCTGTGCAAATCTATAAAAAAGCTTTTAAATTTGCAAGTCTTTTTTCTAATATAAAATGTGGGAAGAGCAGGATTCGAACCTGCGAAGCCGAAGCAACTGAGTTACAGTCAGTCCCATTTAGCCACTCTGGAATCTTCCCTCATGTTTTATATTAAATTGAGCCTCCAGAGGGATTCGAACCCACGACCCCGAGATTACAAATCACGTGCTCTGGCCAACTGAGCTATGGAGGCAATTTAAACTTTCTGAAGCTTTTCGAAGACTCTATCTTAAGCTGTATCAGGTTTAAAAAAAATCACGCCTTATGGTGTGATTTTACTGAGCGGAAGACGGGGGTCGAACCCGCGACATTCAGCTTGGAAGGCTGACGCTCTACCAACTGAGCTACTTCCGCAATTTTGTTTCCAAAACTATTGGTAAACGCTGTGCAAATCTATAAAAAAGCTTTTAAACTTGCAAGTTTTATTTTCAATATAAACAGTGGGAAGAGCAGGATTCGAACCTGCGAAGCCGAAGCAACTGAGTTACAGTCAGTCCCATTTAGCCACTCTGGAATCTTCCCTAGTTTATATTAAATGAGCCTCCAGAGGGATTCGAACCCACGACCCCGAGATTACAAATCACGTGCTCTGGCCAGCTGAGCTATGGAGGCATATTTTAAAAAGAATTCAAAAGATCACTGTTCCCTTTTTGCGAGTGCAAATATAGAACGGATTTTTTGAATTCTCAAATTTTTCGTTAACTTTTTTAAAAGTTTTTTCTATGCGGTTTCTTTTTTCTTGATTAATAGCTTCTTAGCAGTATCAACACATAGATCCAAACTCTCTTCAAAACTTACACTTGTCTTTTTTACTACGATATCGTCTCCTGGTACGGCCAAAATAATCTCGGTCGTTTTATTCGATTTATCCGAATTATTTTCAACTTTCAGGAATATTTTACATTCATGAATTTTGTCATAAAAGGTTTCAAGTTTGCTTACTTTTTTTTCGATGTGTGATTCTAATGGTTCGTGTGGAGTTAAACCAATTGATTGTACTGTGATCTTCATAATTCTTCTTTTTTAGACGCTCTTGGATGAGCCTGATTAAACACTTTTTTCAATTGTTCAATATTAGCATTTGTATAGACCTGCGTACTTGCAAGACTGGAATGACCTAATATTTTTTTTACTTTAGAAATCTCTGCCCCATTATCTAAAACGTGTGTAGCAAAGCTATGTCTCAGAATGTGAGGACTTCTTTTTTGCTTTGAAGTTATAAGACTAAGGTACTTATTTACGACTACATAAACAAACTTTTCCGACAGTTTTTTACCCTTCTTATTGACGAAAAAATAGGATTTATATTCTTCATCAGGTTTTCTTAATTCTAAATAACTTCGAAGTAAATGTGTTAAATCTTCAGCTATGGGAACATATCTTTCTTTATTCCCTTTACCTATAATTTTCAACTCATTTCCATCTAGGTTTACATTCTCAAATATCAAGCCACAAAGCTCCGCTTTACGAATACCTGTCTGATATAAAACCTCTATGATACAATGGTCTAAAACATCATGCCCATCTTCAAAAAATGCATTATCAAGCACTTGCATTTCTTCCTGAGAAATAGGAATCTGTTTTTCGGCGTAAAATTTAAGTGAAGAAATACTTTCTGTGGGTGAAACTTTAATTTCACCAATCTTTAAAAGAAAAAGATAAAAGCTGCGAAGTGAGGAAAGTTTTCTGTTGATACTTCTCTTGGAGATATTATTTTCGCTTAACGCAACTATAAAATTCCGGATTACTTTTTTATCAGCTTTGGAAATATCTTCAGAAGATTCTGTTTTAAGGAAGAAATAAGAAAAATCTTCAAGATCTTTTCTATAACTTGTAATAGTATGAGGTGAATACCTCTTTTCGAACTCTAAATATTCTAAATACTTATTCAGCATCACGTCTGGAGTGAACATAAAAAATTCACTCCTCAAATATAAGTATTTAAGAAGTGAATTTAGTATTTGTTTAAGAAAAATTTCTTAAGCCTGCTCTTCTTTGCTAAGTGCTCTTTGCTTGTAAGCAGCTTTTAACTTAGATTGTCTCAAAGTTACAGAAGGCTTGATAAACGCTTGTCTTGATCTCAATTGACGAACTGTACCCGTTTTATCAAATTTTCTTTTATATTTTTTTAATGCTCTGTCGATGGATTCACCATCTTTTACTGGAATTATTAACATATATTACATCTCATTTTGGATTGCAAAACTAGGACTTTTTTTCTTAATGTGCAAAATTACTCTCAAATTATTTTACATTTTTTATACGAAAACCAATTGTAACACCACTCAAACCTTGATTTTCTTAAAAACAGTAAATTGGAACATTGCTTTAAAACCTCCCAAACAGAGATCATTCAAAGGCATCGTTAAAAAACCGTTCATATTTGAACAAAAATCCTTACTTTTGCATTCACTTTAACATGGGGTTGACTGGTTTCGACAGCAAGACCAATGGGTAAGTAAGCATGCAGAGAACCGTAGCGCGATCTCTTAAATCCCTTGCTACAAAATTTTAACTGGCAACGAAGAGTTCGCTCTTGCAGCTTAATATCGAAGTTTAGTAGATTCAAGCGCTTTCCCGAAGATTTCAGTAGGGAAGCAAGATGTCTCACAAATGCTCTGTTTTGCGGCGTTTGATCCTGAGATATAGGAATGCAAAAATAAGGTTTTAGATACTTTGGCTAAAACTCGAAAACCTCAGAAGATAAGCTGGAAGTTGGGTGTCTGCTCTCTGCCTCCAGTCGAAAACCAATAGTAGAATAAGCATGTAGAAATCTTATGTATTGCTTGTTTGGACGAGGGTTCGAATCCCTCCAACTCCACTAAAGATACAGCTCCTCGTAAACATTGATTTACGAGGAGTTTTTGTTTCAAAAGACAGAAACAAGTGCAATATCCCGCTAAAAATTACTGATCATAACAAGGTCAACTGCCTTAAATTAATATTTTCAACATATAAATATTATTGAGGATTTTATTTTAAAATAACCCAAAAAAGGCAGTTTCTAATAAAAAAAATCATAATAATATGTTTTTATTATAATAATTATGCAAATTTAATTACTTTTATAGCTATTTATATTTTGAATTAAAAATTCCATAAATCAGGATTTTTTTTCATTTTACGAAATAACACCACCAAACACCATATTAAATATATTAACTATGAAAATTAAACAATTACTTTATCTGGGGATATTTATTTTATCCATTTCCCTGGGAAAGGCACAGGATTTTTTCACCACGATCAGTGAG
This sequence comes from Chryseobacterium sp. FW101-FHT12H09, assembly GCF_058790395.1. NCBI lineage: Bacteria > Pseudomonadati > Bacteroidota > Flavobacteriia > Flavobacteriales > Weeksellaceae > Chryseobacterium > Chryseobacterium sp. FW101-FHT12H09. The sequence goes on from NZ_JBYTCP010000005.1 coordinate 547,645, forward strand.
AGATCCATTAAAGCAGACCCAAAAAACAGAACGGTTCAACCCGAAAAATCATTGACATACACATTGAATGTGTCTGGAATGAAAAGCTATTTCAATTCGGTTCCGGAACTGAGAGACAATGAGCGTAAAGACAACGCACCGATTATTGTCCTGCCTATGCCTGATGGGACGAAAGCAAAATTCAGAATCTGGAAGTCTTCAGTAATGGCTCCTGAACTGGCTCAGAAATTCCCTCAACTGGTTACTTTCACAGGACAGGGCGTAGATGACCAATATGCTACTATAAAATTGGATTTTACAGAGTTAGGGTTTCATGCTCAAATAAAATCTGTAATAACTGGTGATACCTATATTGATCCTTATGCAAAAACTAATATCAATGATTATATTGTTTACAAAAAGAGTGATTTAATTGATAGAAATCCAAGAATTTGCGGAACAAAAGACGAGGAAATAACACCCGAAAAAAAAAGCGTTCAGAAAAGCGTTACTCCAAGCGTAGGTACTCAAATTAGAATTTTCAGATTTGCAGTAGCTTGTACCGGTGAATATGCAAAGGCTGCAACAGGATTAGCTACACCTACAGTTGCTCAAGCCCTGTCTGCCATCGTAACCTCCGTAAACAGAGTAAATGGAGTATACGAACAGGAAGTAGCTGTAAGGTTGATATTGGTTCCTACTGAAACCAACGTTATCTTTACCAACCCTACTACAGACCCTTTTACAGGCAATAATGATGCATATACCTTAATAGATGAAAGTCAGGCACAGATTGATGCATTAATAGGAAACGCCAATTATGACATAGGACATACCTTCAGTACAGGAGGTGGCGGACTGGCCGGATTAGGAGTTATCTGCAGCACCGGTAACAAAGGAAGCGGCATTACCGGATCATCCAATCCTGTTGGAGATCCTTATGATATCGACTATGTTGCCCATGAAGTTGGACATCAGTTCGGCGGTCCTCATACTTTTAATGCAATAACAGGAAATTGTGCAGGAAACCGCAGTGCTTCAAATGCTGTAGAACCGGGAAGCGGAGTTACGATCATGGCTTACGCAGGTATTTGTGGTTCTGTAAACGACCTTGCACCAAACAGTATTCCTACTTTTCACACCAAATCATTCCAATCGATCACCACGAAAGTTCAATCAACAACATGTCAGGTGACAACGCCGGTTGCCAATACAGCTCCTGTTGTGAATGCAGGAAATGATTACACCATTCCTAAAGGAACTCCGTTTAAGTTAACAGGTTCTGCTACAGATGCACAAAATAATGCACTTACCTACTCATGGGAACAAAATGATGTAGGACCTGCAGGAAACTGGAATGCTCCAACTGGAAATGCTGCTATTTTCAGATCATTTGTCCCTGTCACTGTTCCTTACAGATATTTCCCAAAAATTACTGATGTAATTAATAATACGGTGACCAGAGGAGAGATCTTGCCATCTTATGCAAGAACCATGGAGTTCAGATTAACGGTTAGAGATAATAACCCAGGCTGTGCAGGGGTTGCAAACGATGATGCAATAGTTACAGTGGATGGAAATTCTGGGCCATTTACAGTTACCGCACCAACAACTGCTGTAACATGGACGGGCAATACTACTCAGACCATCACATGGAATGTAGCGAATACAACTGCTGCACCTGTGAGCTGTGCGAATGTAAGTATTTTACTTTCAACAGATGGAGGTCTTACTTATCCTACCACAATTATCGCTTCTACTCCAAATGATGGTTCAGAGACGATTATAGTTCCTAATGTAACTACAGCACAAGCAAGAATTATGGTTGCAGGACAGGGTAATGTGTTTTATAATATTAATCCTGTTAATTTTGCGATTGATAAGGTATTAGGTGTTAGCGAAGTAGTAGGAAGTAAAGATGTATTTGTAGTATATCCTAACCCAAGTAAAGGACTTCTGAATATTAAATTTACCAACTCCAATGAAAACTACGACATCATGGTATATGATGCAAGCGGAAGAGTAGTATTTAGTAAGCTGAATAATACATTAGACGCTGGCAAGGTGGGCACTTTCAATTTAGCTCACTTAATGACAGGAGATTATGTGATTAAGATTAAAACTAAAAATATGGAGAAATCCGTAAAATGGGTTAAAGAATAAGAATATCTAAATCCATCAGTTTAATAAAAAAAGGTTGTTTTCATTGTAAAACAACCTTTTTTATTTTTATAATTAAATGATATAAAACCCATTGGATCATCAATATCAGTTAGAACCGAAACACTATTTATTGAAACCTTTTCACAAGCCACTTCCGTACAGGCACATCATAAAATCTCATATACAGGTAAGCCATTATAATAGAAATAACGACAGTCAGTAAACCAAAAATCCATGATCGGGGTTCTGCCAATGTATGTTTTCCATTGGCAACCCATGCATAATAAGTGTATGCCAACGGAAAATGAGTAATATAAATAGGATATGAAATATCACCCAGCCACTTACAGAATTGATGGGTATTTTTATTTAAAATTTTCCCTCCTGCTCCCAGTAAAATAACCACCGGAAATAAAATCATTAATGCAAAGCATTCATATAAAGCATTCTGCCAATGAGCATCATTTCCCCCCAGTCGTGGAATAGCCAATATGACCATCAATAAAACACTTGTGGTAAAAAAAGCATTTTTCGTCAATTTCAATTTGGCCGCTCTGGCTAAAAATATTCCCATTAGAAATGGAAAGGCCAACCTTATGAAACCAATTCTCAACTGCTTGGCATCATCAATAGACCAACCTCCGATTATATCGCCACTGGGATTAGTGAATGCATAATGAATGGTAAATGCTGCCGAAACCAAAACTAAGATCCCTAATACGATTTTTGAAACCTTCCGTAAAATGAGGGCGTAAAAAATATTCGCGATGTATTCATAAAATAATGACCAAGCCGGACCATTCAGTGGATGCATTTCATTCCAACCTCTGATATCAAGACCCTTTCCTACTGGAATTACTGTCATCCCAATGAACATTACCAACAAGAGCTTCCATACCGGAGTTGTTGAAATACCACCCCATCCCATTCCTTCCGAGTGTTGGAAATAAAATAAAACCGCTCCTACCAACGAGCCAATAATGATCATAGGCTGCAACCTTATCAAACGGCGTATAAAAAAATCTTTCATTGTCATCTGACCCCATCGGTTATCATAGGCATAGCTGATTACATAACCCGATAACATAAAGAAAAAATCTACCGCTAAATAACCGTGATTAATAATCTGTTTCGTATGATCACCATTCGAATACACTTCAAAAATATGAAAGAATACCACCATAATGGCAGCTACTCCACGTAATCCGTCAAGAATTTCGTAGTGAGGTTTAGAAGAGGAAATGGGTAAGGTTGAGCTCATATATGGATTATAAAATTTGATACAAAAATATAGGTTCGTAGTTTAAAATACTTGTTCTATATTTTTTAATCATTGTCTTATATTTACATAATTGATTTTATTATCATATAAATGAAGCAAAATTTAAAATATTATCCAAATATCAAAACCAAGAGGTTTCACTTTGACCATGTACATATCAAATGGGATCAGCAGGTTCCACTCCACCAACAGGAAACGTGGGAACTGTCTTATATCATCACTGGAAGCGGAGCCAGAATTATTGGCGATGTCGTGGAAAATTTTTCAAAAGGCGAGATCATATTGATTCCACCTAATATCCCACATTGTTGGTCTTTTGATGAATCTGTTCATGACCGTGAAGGCAAAATTGAAAACATTACCATAGTTTTTGAAAGTGACTTCCTGAAAAACTGCACCCTGATTTTCCCTGAGCTTTTTACTGCTATTTCTGAACTTCAAAACAATGAAAATGCAGTTTCATTTACAGGAGAACCCTTACAAAAACTTCAGGTTTTAATGACTTCAATGATTCATCAGAATGATATTGAGCGGATATCTTCCTTCATTATATTATTAGAGCTGATTTCCTATTGCAAAGACATGCGGATTGTTGGAAGACCAATAACTGAAAATAAACAGGAAAAGAAGCTACAGAAAATACACCTCTATATCCTGAGTAACTTCCAACGAAATATCACTCTGGAAGAAATTTCACAATCTGTGGGTATGCAGAAATCTTCCTTTTGTGTTTTCTTTAAAAGAATGACCGGAAAATCTTTCTTCACTTATTTAACCGAATTCCGGATCGAATCATCATGTCAAATGCTATTAAAAACAAAACTGTCCGTGAAAGAAATCTGTATAGCATCAGGTTTTAGTGATATTCCTTATTATAATCGGGTTTTTAAAAAGATCAAAGGGATGAGTCCGGGTTATTACAGGAATAAAACGACATGAAATCTAAATTTTACCCTATAGCGAATTGTTTCAACTAAATACTATAATTATTTTAAAGGATAAGCAGGCTTTGATTTATAGTGTAAGCAATCAGTTCTGCCGAAGTTTTAGTATTTTTTTTCTAAGATTATATTTATGATTTTCTACCTTATAATAAGAAAGACAAAATTTCTTTTCTATTTCCGTAATGTCTTCACAAGATATCAGTCTCAATAAAACTCAAAACAACAATTTTCTCTATATTTGTGCAAAAGCACATATAAGATCACTATGGAAAAACTAAAAAGTTTAAGAAAGCAAAGAGGATACACTCAGGAACAGATGTCAAAGATCCTTTCAACAGATGTTTCCAATTACTGCAGAAAGGAGAATGGGGACGTCAAAATATTTGATGATGAATGGGAGAAATTGGCTAAAGTACTAGAAGTTCCAGTTGAGGAAATTAAAGAAGAAAGAAATTCAAATAAAGTACATAATGAAAACTTCACTCTTAATGATAATGCTACGGCAGGCAACTATTATGAGCAGTATTACAACATCCATAGTCCAGCTATGGAAAATTTTCAGGATTACATTAAATTATTGAAAGAGCAAGTTGACCTACTGAAGCAAGAAGTAGAGAACTTAAAATCCGGAAAATAAGCATAAAAAAACACTACCTCAATGAGGCAGTATTTTTTTGATCAGTAGCAAATATGTCACGAACCACTCAATAACCATATCGCTACTTTATCAGAACTATGTATTAACCTAATTTTATATTTAATTCAACTCATTAAAGCTGATATCGATACTTTTTATATCAACGATCTTCGCTAATGTTTTCAAAGGTTCGTTGTAATGGGTTGTCATACTATTTATTATTTTATCATCCACATTATCATCAAATTTTCTTGCAAAAAGATTACTGCCTGTTTTTAAGAATTCAAAATCCGTTTTGGTAAATGTTTTTGGACGTAATTTAATATCTCCATCCGGAATCCATATAATTGCTCTTTTATCGTCATTTACTAAAATACCATCAAAAGAAGTATTCATTAAAACAGTTTGAAAAAAGGATTCATCAGCAATCAGGGTATTAAAATAATAGGTTTCAAACTTTTTTACTTCTGCACTATTGCAGATAAATTCGCAACAGTTTCTGGTTAAGATCATCCACTGTCCACCGATGTAAGGAATTATATCTTTCATAAAACCTCTTTTATGGGTGTCTTCAGAAATTTTATCTTCAAGCTCTTCGAAATAATTCTCAATACGGTTCATCGTTTCAGGTCTGTTTAATTCCTGATCAGCTACTTTAATGTAACTCTTCCCATTATTTTTCGATAAAAATTCTTTGATTATTTTCTGTGATTTCAAAGGATAATCCTGTCCACTTAAGTTGATAAAATAATCCCATTTCTCGCTCATACTAAGCAGGTAGTTCATCCCATCCAGTTCTGCCTGAACCATACTATATCCACCCCACACTACTTTCTCACTTTTAAGGATATGCACATTCGGATATTCTTTCAGAAAATCTTTTACTTCTTCTCCAATTTCCTGATTGGCCTTTTTATCAATATGGATAAGATAGAAATTTGAAGGTTCATATATGGCTTTAAAAAGTCTCTTAAACTGTTCAGGTAATCGATGTACTAAAACCAGATAGGCAATACGGATAGGTTCTAGTGACATACTAATATGATGCTCATTGCTCTCGCTCATGTAAACATTTCTCATTTTATATTTTTTTAAAATTATGAATGCTTACAACTCATTTTATAAAGTATTAATAGACATTTTTCTCAATTTACGATAATTTAATGGTCTTTTATTTATTAATTTCTCAAAAAACCATTTCCCAGTATGAAATTATTCCAATGAAGTTCCTCCGATGACAGGCTTACATTGAAAACTTGCTTTATTTACATGAAGTACAATTTTCTTACATTTAAAGTTACTATTTTATGACTTGGCATATTTTTATCATAGGTGCACTAGTAATTGTTTGATTTAAAAAAAATGACTTATTTATCCAGAATTTATTTAAAAGATGATCACCCGGAAGATTTTCCGTTTAACCTTCCTATTTTTAAAAATGGTTTAAATCTTAATTTAAAAACCAATGTCACATTTTTTGTTGGTGAAAACGGAACCGGTAAGTCTACTTTAATGGAAAGTATTGCTGATAAATGTGAATTTAATTTATCGGGTGGAAATCGAAATCACAATTATGACTTCCATAAAACAGAATCTGTATTATCGGACTACCTTACACTTTCATGGCGCACAAAGATCAATGAAGGTTTTTTCATGCGTGCAGAAAGCTTTTTTAATTTTGCCACTTATATAGATGAAGTTTCTACGAGAGATTTAAGGGTTCTGGATGCATACGGAGGAAAGTCTTTACATAAACAATCTCACGGGGAAGCATTTCTGGCTTTATTCCATAATCATTTTGAAAAAGGCATTTATATACTTGATGAGCCTGAATCAGCACTTTCTCCACAACGCCAGCTTTCACTTTTATCTATCATACATTCATTGGAAAAAACGGGAAAGGCACAATTTATCATATCAACCCATTCTCCTATATTGCTTAGTTATCCGGGCGCAACAATTTATTCCCTGGATCACCATCTTAAACCTATTAATTATAAAGACACCGAACATTATCAAATCACGAAAAACTTCCTGAATTCTCCCGACTTATATTTCCGTCATTTATTTAATGATGACGACATCTGATCAGAAACACTTTTTAAGAAGATAATTTACTTGGAGATAATCCATATTGCTTTTTGAAAGCAAATGAAAAATGAGAAAGATCTTCAAAGCCCAGATCCATATAAATATCCGACGCCATTCTGCCTTTTTCAGCAAGGAGGTAATGTGCTTCCTGTAATCTTTTCTGCAACAGCCATTTTCCGGGTGTGTTCCCAAATATTTTTTCGAAATCACGTTTAAAGGTTGCCAGACTTCTTCCTGTGAGATAAGCAAAGTGATCAAGGTTTACATTAAAATGGTAATTCTTGCGCATAAATGCCTCGATATCAATTTTTCCAGGTTCATTAAAATCGAATAAAATATCTTTCAGTTCAGGATTCTCCCGGAGCAGTAAAATAATTGCTTCTTTTATCTTCACCTCTACCAGACGCGGATCGGAAAGCGTATCAGTCTTCTTATACATCAGCAATGAATCCATATAATTTTTTAAAAGAGAACTGGATTCAAATAAAACTAAAGAGCTCGTCGAACATTTCTTCTCCGACATTACATTGTACATTATGCTAAAGTCCTGTAAGGTCTGCTGATCCAAGTGAATGGATAACGACTGAAATTCTTCACCCGGAGGAGGTATTTTCGTAAACTTCAAAAGCTGATTACGCTTTAAAAAACGAATAGAACCTTCTTCCGATCTGTATTCATTGATTCCATCATTTAAAATTAAGTCTCCGGAGATCTGGTAACTGATCACATGATCGGACACAAAATGTTCTCCCTGCCTGCTCAACTGAACATAGCAAGAGTATATGATATTTCCGAAATCCTGTCTTGTTGTTTTCATTTCATTACAAATATAATAAAGCATCTTTAGAATAATTCGATAAAACAAGTGTAAGTATTTTCATTACACTTGTTTATGATCAAAATATCAATCTATACGGATTCCTTTTTTTGCTAAAAACTTTTTGCCTTCTTCAGATTCCAAAACATTTACAGCATCATCATGATCTGTGGAAACACTAACCTCACGCCACTTTTCAAATTCTTCTTTTCTGTGTTGATCCGCATTTTGAAGAATGGCCGCCGCCTCACTTCCTAAAACCAGATGTAATGGAGGTGTTGGATGATCGACCAAATCAACCATTACTTTTGCTGCTTTAGCCGGATCACCCATTGGAAGAAATTTCCCTGACGTCAGATATTCTTTAATGCTTCCTACCGTATCCTCATAACCTTCAATATCTTTAGCAAAACTCATAGAAGCTCCAGCCCAATCTGTTCTGAACCCACCCGGCTCAACAGAAGTAACCTTAATTCCCAAAGGCAAAACTTCTTTACTTAATGATTCTGAAAAACCTGCAAGACCAAATTTTGCAGCCTGATAAATGGACAGGCCAGCATTTCCTACTCTTCCACCTACAGAACTGATCTGTAAAATATGCCCTGATCTCTGTTTTCGCATATGAGGCAGCACAGCTCTGGTTACTTCGATAGGAGCAAATAAATTAACCTCCAGCTGATTTCTCACCTGTTCTTCAGTAAATGCTTCTGCTGCTCCGGTGATTCCGAATCCAGCGTTATTTACCAATACATCAATTCTTCCAAAGTGGTTAACTGCTTCTTCAACAGCAGAATAAATCTGCTCTTTAACCTGAACATCTAACTTTAATAAAAGTAACTGTGAGGAATAATTCTGCAACAGATCATTTAACTGCTCAGGATTTCTTGCGGTAGCCACAGCATAGTCCCCTTTTAACAAAACTGCTTCTAAAAGACTTTTTCCCAGTCCTTTTGAACTTCCTGTAATAAACCAAACTTTTTTCATTGTTTTTATTTTAAATTTTATTGAGACAAAGTTCCATCAAACCGACCAACATTCGGTTTGTTAAAAAGCTCAAATCCACTTTGTTAAAACACTCACTTCCGGTCATGTAATTTTGTGCTAGTATTCAGCTGAAATGAACTAGTCTTCTCTACTGCACCTGAATAACTTTGCATCATAAAATAATTCAAATACAAAATCATGAGCAAAACAATTTTTATCACAGGAGCATCTAAAGGATTCGGAAGACTGTGGGCAGAAGCTCTTTTAGAGCAAGGAAATAATGTAGCCGCTACTGCGAGAAACATTTCTACTTTGGATGATCTTAAAGCAAAATATGGTGACCAAATTCTCCCATTGAAACTGGATGTCAATAACCGTCAGGAGGTATTTGACACAGTAGATACCATAGAAAAACATTTCGGAAAGATTGATGTTTTAATCAATAATGCAGGTTATGGCTTATTTGGCACTGTGGAGGAAACCACCGAACAGCAAGCCAGGGAACAAATGGAAACTAATTTCTTCGGTTCTCTTTGGGTATCGCAGGCCGTATTACCAATAATGAGAAAACAAAAGAGTGGGCATATCATTCAGATCTCCAGTTTTCTTGGATTAACTACTTTACCTTTATTAGGTCTATACAACGCTTCAAAGTTTGCGATAGAAGGTTTAATAGAAACTGTAGGAACAGAAACCGCGCATTTAGGAATTAAAACAACTTTAGTTGAACCAAACGGATATGCGACAGACTGGGCAGGAGCATCTGCCATACAAACGTCAGCTGATATTTCAGATTACAACCCAGTACGGGAAGTATTTGCAAAATCGGGAGACAATCCTGATACATGGGGAAAACCGGAAGCTACCGTACAACCTGTTTTAGACATTATAAATTCAGAAAATCCGCCTCGACGTTTATTACTAGGAAAACTGGCCTACCACATGATACATCAGATGTACACAGATCGTTTACAGGAGGTGGAAGACTGGAAAGATGTGAGCATCACTGCACACGGTCATTAGAATCAAAATAATACTTAGAAATCGAAAAATTCAATAATCTGCAGACCAATCTTATCTGCAGATTATTGTAATTTAGAAAATTGAAAATCCGATGAAACATTATAAGACTCTTATCGAACTTCATTCAGAAAGTAACTGGGAAGCTCCACAACATCCATTATTAGGTTTGGTAGGATGCTTGTCGGAATGCACGATGGGAAACCGGGAGTTTACCACAGACTGCTATATGGTTGCTTTCAAAAAAATAAAGTCCGGCATCTTTATGTATGGCCGTACCCCTTACGACCATGATAACGGCTCTCTTTTCTTTACAAAACCAAGACAGGTCATTGAAATGAGAGATCTGGAATTTGAAGAAGAAGGTTTTATGCTTCTTATTCATGAAGATTATCTCAAAGGACATGAGCTACATAAAGCAATTGAACAATACAGCTACTTTGACTATGAAGTCACCGAAGCGCTCCATCTTTCTCCTAAAGAAGAGCAGAATATCCTTGAGCTTCATGATAAAATTAATAATGAGTACAGAAATAATCCTGATGAATATAGCCGGGAAATTATTTTAAGCCACCTTTCAACTATTTTGAAATATGCACAGCGGTATTATAAAAGACAATTTATAGAACGTGAACAGATCACCGGAAAGATGGCTTCAAAATTTAATGATGTTCTGAAAAAATACATCAATAATGATGATTTGAAAAACCAGGGACTTCCAAATGTAACAGAATTAGCCGGTCAACTGAATATTTCTCCGCGTTATCTGAGCGATCTTTTGAAACAGGAGACAGGGAAAACAGCAATAGAACTTATTCATATTTATCTGATCTCGGAAGCTAAAAATCTTTTGCGACTGGGAGAAAAAGGAGTGTCTGAAATAGCCTATGAATTAGGCTTTGAAAATGCTTCATACTTCACCCGGTTATTCAAAAAACAAACAGGAATGAAACCTGTAGAATTTCGAAAAATGCATATTAATTAAATGATCTTATCAAAGATATAAGGGCGGAATCCTATCCTGAACACCAGAATAGACTCCAAAACCTGCCTATACATTTCATGATTGATTTCATCTTCTGCTTTGCATACAAATTCTAAACACCTGAAAACTAAAAGACTAAATCCCATCATGATAAAATACGTATAGTCTACCCACAAAAAAGACTAAAAAAATGTTTTATCGTAAAGAATTTTATATATTTGCAGCATCTAACAATTAAAAAAATAATTTACTATGTCAGACATTGCATCAAGAGTAAAAGCTATCATCGCTGATAAGCTTGACGTTGAAGAAACAGAAGTAACTCCTGAAGCTAGCTTCACTAACGATTTAGGAGCTGATTCACTGGATACAGTTGAACTTATCATGGAGTTTGAAAAAGAATTTAATATTCAAATCCCTGATGATCAAGCTGAAAAAATTACTACTGTAGGTCACGCTATCGCTTATATCGAAGAAGTAGTAAATAAATAATATTCTTCAACAAAAGGAAAATTTAAAAAAGTTTATGGAATTAAAAAGAGTAGTTGTAACCGGTTTTGGAGCAATAACACCGATTGGAAATAATGCGAAGGAATACTGGGAAAATCTTGTTAAAGGTGAGAGCGGTGCAGCTCCGATTACTCTTTTTGATGCCACAAACTTCAAAACAAAATTCGCTTGCGAGGTCAAGGGTTTTGATCCATTGCAACATTTCGATAAGAAAGAAGCAAAGAAAATGGATCGAAATACTCAATTAGGACTTGTTGCTGCAAGAGAAGCTGTAGAACATTCCAGAATTATCGAAGACTCTGTCGATAAAAACAGAGTTGGTGTAATCTGGGGTTCCGGGATCGGAGGTTTAGAAACTTTTGAAACAGAAGTTCTAGGATGGGCAAATACGGATATTCCAAGATTTAACCCATTCTTTATTCCTAAAATGATCGCGGATATTACGCCAGGACACATCTCAATTGAGTATGGTTTCCATGGTCCTAATTATACTACGGTATCTGCTTGTGCTTCTTCTGCAAATGCACTAATTGATGCTAAAATGCTTATCCAACTTGGAAAAGCTGACGTTATTGTATGTGGTGGCTCTGAAGCTGCTGTTACAGCAAGTGGTGTTGGTGGATTTAATGCTATGATGGCACTTTCTACAAGAAATGATGATCCAAAAACAGCTTCAAGACCTTTTGATAAAGACCGAGATGGTTTTGTATTGGGAGAAGGAGCGGGAACTATTATCCTTGAAGAATATGAGCATGCAGTAAAACGTGGCGCAACAATTTATGCAGAATTAAAAGGTGGAGGTCTTAGTGCAGATGCACATCATATGACTGCACCTCATCCTGAAGGTTTGGGAGCTTATCTGGTAATGAGAAATTGTCTGGAAGATGCAGGGTTAACTGCTGATGAAGTAGATCACATCAATATGCATGGTACATCTACTCCATTAGGAGACATTGCAGAATCTAATGCAATTTCAAAATTATTAGGCGAGCACGCTTACGACATTCAGATTAATTCTACAAAATCAATGACAGGACATCTTTTAGGTGCTGCCGGAGTTATTGAGGCTATTGCTGCTTTGGGAACAATTATTCATGGTATTGTTCCTCCTACCATTAATCATTTTACTGATGATGAAAATATCGACAGCAGACTTAATTTTACATTTAATGACGCTGTGAAAAAAGATGTAAAAGTAGCCATGAGCAATACTTTTGGATTTGGCGGGCATAATGCCTGTGTTCTGTTTACGAAAATCTAAATTTACTGAATGGAGTTACAGAAATACTTTTCTAAATTCCTTCTCAAAAAAAGAAAAAGAAAATTAACGGAGAGAGATTACTTTCTTAGTACCGAGCTCAGTAAAGTGCTTGGTTCTGAGATACAAAATGTTGCTCTTTACCGGGAAGCTTTTTCTTTAAAAAGTTCTTCTAAAAATCAAGACAGTAATTACGAAAGGCTTGAATTTTTGGGAGATTCTGTTTTGGGTACAATTATTTCTTGTCATTTGTTTCAGACTTATCCTCAGGCTAATGAAGGATATTTAACGCAAATGAAATCTAAGATTGTTAATAGGAAAAATCTTAATAAATTAGGAGAAGATTTAAAGCTGACGGATCTTTTAGTAAAACAAAATTCTGTAGCTTTAGGTGAAAATATCTCCGGAAATTTATTCGAGGCATTAATCGGTGCTGTTTATTTAGACTTCCAATATGACACTTGTAAAAAGATTATTTTGGAACGACTACTAACGCCATCCGAGATCAATAAGCTCGAAAATAAAATTGTGAGCTATAAAGGCCTTCTCCTGGAATGGAGTCAAAAGAAAAAAGTACATATAAAATATGAGACCTGTGAGGAAATTCAGGTCAATAAAGCAATTGTGTTTCGTTGCCATGTTTGGCTAGGCGATGAGAAGATTGCCAATGCTACGGAAACTTCCAAAAAGAAGGCAGAAGAAAAAGCTGCACAAAGGGCATTTTATATTTTAAACAAAAAAGAAAACATACTTGGAAATTCAAAAACTTTATGATATAGACGATATAGAATTTGAAGATATTGCCATAGGATTGGTAAGATTAGCAAAAAATGTATTCGATCATGAGTTTTTTTTCAAAATAAATCAAAGTAACGATCTCAAATTTTCAAGGATAGACGATCTTGTCTTTCACGGATCTTATTATGATTATTATTTTTCAAGATTTGAGGCTTATCACAAGTTTACAAAGACCTGCTTTACTTTTATTTCCAATAAATCTTCAGAAAGTAAGCAAAAGAAAATACAGACAGAGCTCTTCGCAGAAGAAGAGAATATTAAATTTTTATTAAATAATCAGGTAGATGTAGAATATATTCTTCATAGTTCGGAACAGTTTCCTGATTTTTCCGTAATTTTGCTCCCTGAAAATCTTGTGTTTCCAATTCAAGATTATACATTAAGTTCTGATGAGGAACTTTATCAAATTATCCAGTATTATGAATAAGTATTTAAAGAAGACAAAAATTATCGCAACGCTTGGCCCTGCATCATCATCTAAAGAAGTCATGTTAGGACTTATGAAAGCAGGTGTAGACGTTTTTAGAATAAATTTTTCACATGCAGATTATGACTTAGTTCGATCCAATATTGATATCATTAGAGAGCTCAATAAGGAACATGGATATTCTGTAAGTATTTTAGGAGACTTACAAGGTCCTAAATTACGTGTAGGAGTTGTAAAAGAGGGATCATATCTTAATCCTGGAGACATCTTAACTTTCACGAATGAAAAAATTGAGGGTGATTCTACAAAAGTTTATATGACCTATCAGCAATTTCCTCAGGACGTAAATGTAGGGGAAAGAATCCTTATTGATGATGGAAAATTAGTTTTAGAAGTTATAGAAACCAATGCTGTAGATACCGTAAAGGCTAAAACAATTCAAGGGGGACCTCTAAGTTCTAAGAAAGGGGTAAACTTACCTAATACCAATGTTTCACTTCCGGCTTTAACGGAAAAAGATATTCAGGATGCCAATTTCATGCTAGATATGGAGGTAGACTGGATCGCTCTTTCATTCGTTCGTCACGCACAGGATATTATCGATTTAAAGGAGCTTATTAAAAAGCACCCGAACGGTAAATTCAAAACACCGATTATTGCTAAAATAGAAAAACCTGAAGGGGTAAAAAATATTGACGAGATCTTATTAGAGTGTGATGGATTGATGGTTGCCCGTGGAGACCTTGGAGTAGAAGTTCCTATGGAGGAAGTTCCGGCAATACAGAAAAATCTTGTTGAAAAAGCAAGATTCTATTCCAAGCCTGTAATCATCGCTACTCAAATGATGGAAACAATGATCAATAGCTTAACTCCTACAAGAGCTGAAGTAAATGACGTTGCAAACTCTGTATTGGATGGTGCTGACGCGGTAATGCTTTCAGGAGAAACTTCCGTAGGTAGATATCCGATCCAGGTAGTAGAAAACATGGCAAAAATCGTTCAGAATATAGAAAAGACCAACTTCTACCAGCATAAAAACGAACCTATCGAAAAAGACTACAACTGTATTGATGAGCGATTCATTACGAACAGGGTTTGTCTTGCAGCAGTTAGAATTGCAAAAACGACTAATGTTACTGCAATTGTTACTTTAACGCATTCAGGTTATACAGCTTTCCAACTTTCGGCACACAGACCAAACTCTCATATCATTGTTTACAGTGGTAATAAAAGAGTTATTAATATGCTGAATCTTCTTTGGGGTGTTCATGCGTATTATTATGACATGAATAAATCAACAGATGAAACGATTATCCAGGTGAATATGCTGACGCATAATTATGGATATATTGAAAGTGGAGACTTTGTTATCAACATCAATGCAACTCCATCATATGAAGGAGGGAAGACGAATACACTGAGATTAACAACGGTTTAAAATCGAAAAAGCAGAAATGCAAATTTGCTTTTCAATATAAAATAAAAAACTCTCGATAATTTCGAGAGTTTTTTTATGCTGTTAGTTTAATATTAAAACTAATTTCCTACAATAGTCTTAGGTGTTACAAATTCTTTCAGGGCAATTAAAGAAAGTTCAGTTCCATATCCTGATGCCTTGGTTCCACCAAAAGGAAAACGTGGATCAGAGCTTGTCATTCTATTGATATTGACCGTTCCGGATTCTAAATTTTCAATAAAAAACATCTGACGATCATTATTCTTTGTCCAAACAGAATTAGAAAGTCCAAAAGGAATATCATTAGCCATTTGTAGGGCTTCAGTATCATTTTTAGCAACCATTACCATTCCCAATGGCCCAAATAGCTCTTCCTGTAAAATAGGATTTCCTTCTTTTACTCTGATTAATCCAGGATTAAATTCATGATCAGAAATTCTTTCAAGAGGGATAATAATTTCAGCTCCGTTTTCTAAAGCTTTATTAAACTGCTTTTCCAGATCATCAGCAAGATCAGGTCTTGCCATACCACTGATCTTGGTTTCTTTATCCATTGGATCAGCTGGAATAAATTTCTTATATGCTTCAATGAATTTTGGCATAAACTCATCTTCAATCTTTTCATCAATAATAAATCTTTTTGCCGCAACACAGGTCTGTCCACAATTTTGAAGTCTTGCCTGGGCACCCACTTGTGCAGCCTTATCCAGATCAGCATCATCCAGAACAATAAAAGCATCACTACCTCCTAATTCGAGCACAGATTTTTTAATATTCAGTCCTGCTATTGAGGCTACTTCTCCCCCTGCTCTTCCACTACCTGTTAAGCTTACTCCTTTTACAGCATCGTGCTCCAGAATTTCTTTTACTTCTTTATGACCTACCTCCAGATTTTGAAAAATACCTTCCGGAAAACCTGCTTCCAAAAAGACCTGTTCAATGGCATTGCCACTTCCAAAACAAATAGAAGCATGTTTTAATACAACAGTATTTCCAGATAAAATAGCTGGAGTAGCAAATCTTAGTACCTGCCAAAAGGGGAAATTCCATGGCATTACACCTAAAATAACTCCTTTTGGAATATAATGTACTTCAGAAAATTTATATTCAGATTCTATTTTCTCAGGTTTTAGGATATTTTCGGCATCAGCATAATAATTCATCATTAAAGCAGATTTTTCAACCTCAGCGATTGATTGTGAAATTGGCTTATTCATTTCCTTGGTAATGATTTCTCCAAATTTCTCTGAATTTGCCTTTAACACTTCTGCAGCTTTTGCAAGTAATTTTTGTCTTTCTTCAAAGGGTACTTTTTTCCATTCTGAAAAAGCCTTATCTGCCTTAATAAGTTTATTTTCAATTGATTGTTCCATAATGTAATTTTTGTTTCAAATTCAAAATAATGAATTAGAATGCTTTATTGGTAAAGCATGGATGAAAGCAACAAATTTTGTTCCTTTAGGTTAAATAAAATAATGATTTTCTCTATTAAAAGAATATATTTTTTGTTATATCATAAACCACTCGTTGATCAGGCTGGCTGCTAACCTCGCTGTCCTATCCTGAATATCATACGAAGGGTTAACTTCTGCCACATCTAATGCAACAAGTTTCTCATTCTTTAAAATATGTTTATAAAAATGCATAAAAGCCGAATCTGCAAAAATACCATTATATGCTGAAGCCGAAACTCCAGGAGCAACAGATGCATTAAACACATCCATACAAATGGTAAGGTAAGCTACATCAACTCCATCTAATAGATCATTTATACGCTGGTATATGGATGGAAGATTTTCAAAGAACAATTCATCAGCAAGGATATATTTCATCCCATATTGATGGGCAGTATCAAATAATTTCAGAGTATTGGAATTCCTTTGTATTCCTATATGCAATGAATTGATATCTCCCTCTTGTGCAATCTGCCAGAATCCCGTTCCGGAACTCGCTCCTACACTCTCTTCGGGCTGTCGATTATCAAAATGGGCGTCAATATTAATAATTCCTATTTTCTGCTCAGGAAAGGCTGTCTTTACACCCAAATAATGAGCATACGTCAACTCATGACCACCGCCTATAACAAGTGATTTCCCACCTTTCAACAGAACTTTTGAAACATTTTTCGCAAGGCTGTTCTGGGTCTTTTCAAGATTCGCATCATCACATGTAATATTTCCAAAGTCTAATAATGAGAAATCAGGAAGGATAACCGGAAAATTAGACATGCTCTTTCTTATCACATCCGGAGCATCCTTAGCTCCTAATCTTCCTTTGTTCCTTCTTACGCCTTCTTCAACAGCAAAACCATGTAAAACGAAATCATTAGTAGAAATAGTATCGTAATCTCTCGCTATTTTTACCCTCTGAAAAATTCTATGGTATAGAAGTTCATCTCCATCCCTCCTACCTTGCCAAATATTTTGTGATATCATTTTTATAAATTCAATTACAGTTTATACTCAGTAAAACTAAATAATATTGTTTAAATAGTAAAACTACTTTCCTCAATTATAAAAGCATTCTTCTTACAGCTTTTATCCAGTTGCCATTATACTTTATTCTGATTGGCATTGCTGCTGATAAACATTTCGTTTTTCTCTTCCGAAATAATTTCTAAAAACCGTTCGTAATGTTTAAGCACATCAGAAATTAATTCATTCTTTGTGAAGTATTGTACATCATATCCTTCTCTTGCATCTCCAAAATATGATTTTGGATAATGGGTCGTACTATTTTCCAGATCAGGAAGGTTTTCTTCATTAATAACATATTCTGAAACCGTTTTCTTCTGATTCACTATTCCATAGATAAAGTTATTGACGACACCGTGATGAATTTCTATTTCAATTTTTGTAGGGTTTTCACCATAATTCATCTTTACTTCAATCCCATTCTCTGCAAACTCCTGCTGCAATTCGATAAAACCTTCTTTTACTGTACTTTGAATAAAACCATCAACAGAAGAATTATCTTTAAATGAAACAATTCTCTTTAACCTTTCTTTCCAAAATTCGCCTGACCACGGAATAGCAGAAGCAGAGAAATTCCTATCATAATATTTCTGATCGATGATCAATGCCTTCATCAAACTTACAATGAATAAAAGTACGATAATTGAAAATGGTAATGCCGTGATTAATGTCATACTCTGAAGAGCCTTCAAACCTCCGACATTTAATAATAAAAGAGAAAGAACAGCTAACAGCAGTCCCCAGAATACCAACTGCCATTTGGGTGACTTTTCGGCATTTTTCGTTGCAATACTGTTCATTACAAATATTCCGGAATCTGCTGAAGTCACAAAAAATATAATGATTATGGCAATAACAAAAAAACTGGTAATGCTCGATAATGGCATATATTCTAAAAACCTGAACATCAATGCATCAGGATTAGAAGCAAATTCACTTAGTTTACCATTGGCTACATTAAAATCAAACCATATCGCACTGTTACCAAAAACAGACATCCAAATAAAATTAAATAATGTCGGCAGCACCAGAACGGCAAAAATAAATTCCCGTATTGTTCTTCCTTTTGAAATTCTGGCAATGAACAAGCCTACATAAGGTGACCATGAAATCCACCAGGCCCAATATAAAATGGTCCAGTCATAGAACCATGGCAATGTTTCTTTTTCATAAACATGGGTACTAAAAGTAAGATCGAAAAAATTATTGATGTAATTTCCCAGTCCTTCGGTAAAGCTCCCAATTAAATAAACAGTTGGTCCTAATATTAATACAAACAATAAAAGTACAATTACACTGATCACATTGATATTACTCAATAGTTTCACTCCTTTATTTACTCCACTAATAGCAGAAAATACTGAAAGAGATATTAGGCAAACCACAATGATGATCTGATATATAAAATTATTTTCAGGAATTACCCTCATTATTTGTAGTCCTGAATTGATCTGAACAACTCCAAATCCCAGTGTCGTGGTAATCCCAAAAAAGGTACAGCAAAGTGCAAAAATATCGATCACATTTCCCCACTTTCCATTTATTTTATCCTTAAGTAAAGGATAGAAACAACTTCGTAACGACAATGGTAATCTGTACCTGTAGGCGAAATAGGACAATGAAAGACCTACAATCCCATAAATAGCCCAGGCATGAATTCCCCAATGAAAAAAGGTATAAAGCTGTGCCTGTTTAGCTCTGTTTATATAATGATTATCTCCAAAGACTTTTGAGGAATAATGCTGCATAGGTTCTGCTACACTGAAGTATATTAAACCAATCCCCATCCCCGCAGCAAATAACATTGAAATCCAGGAAAAGAGCGAATATTCTGGTTTGCTATCATTAGCCCCTAATTTAATATTTGCATATTTACTAAACATCAGGTAGACTAAAAAAATAACAAATATGGTTACTGACCATACGTAAATCCAATTTAGATTCACGAAAATAAATTCTTTAATACTATTTAAAACAGTCTCAGTCGATTTTGGATAAACAGCAGAAAGAAAACAAGTCCCAATAATAAAAATTAAACTTGGAATTGTTACCCCTTTGTTGAATGTCGTTTGTATTTTTCGAAATTTCATCATATTTATTTTCATATTAAATTACTGATACATCATTCTGGCAAAGCCGCAACAGAAGCAATCAAAAAAAATTAAGAAAAATAAGATGGTCTTTCTTTATCAATTAATTACACTTACGAACTACAGAGATTATTTTTTCTCTCAGAAAAAACAATATTTGCATACTAAGGAAACTTATCATAAGATACTAAACGGGGCGGAAGGGGTTTAAATTATAAACCCCACCTTACTCCATTGATATAAACATTTTCAGCCTTCAGGCTTCCTTGATTATATAATACATTTTGAAAATTATCAGTTCTAAAAGTTACAAAATCCGCTTTTAATCCGTTTTCTAACCTTCCTCTGTCTTCTAATCCCAGAGCATATGCTGAACGAAAAGTTATCCCTGCTAAAACCTCTGCAGTCGTTAACTTTTGATATGTTGCTAAAATAGATGCCTGAGTAATCAGATTACCCATTGGTGCGGAACCAGGGTTCCAATCACTGGCTATTGCAAGAATAGCTCCTGCATCCAACAACTTTCGTGCCGGAGTGAACTTTTCTCCTAATCCCAGACTTGCTCCAGGTAAAGCCGTAGCTACGGTATCTGAATGCGCAATAAATTCAATATCCTCATCAATAGTTGCTTCCAGGTGATCTGCAGATTGAGCTCCAACTTCAACAGCAATTCTTGAACTCCCTGGAGTGAACTGATCTGCATGAACTGTTATTTCAAAACCTAATTGTTTAGTTTTAAGTAAAAAATCTTTGCTTTCTTCTGGTTGGAATGCCGATTTTTCGATAAAAATATCTACTCTTTTTGCCAGGTTTTCTTCTTTTACTTTTGGTAGGATCTCGGTGATAATAAATTCTAAATATTCTTTATTACTGCCTTCAAAATCTCTGGGCTTTAGATGTGCAGAAAGACAGGTTGGAACTAATGTTGCCTTAGTCTGTCTTTGCGCTTTTTGGATCATTCGAAGCATTTTCAGCTCATTTTCTACATCTAAACCATAGCCACTTTTCACCTCAATTGTTGTTATGCCTAAAGAAACAAGGAAATTGATTCTTTCCAGAAGTGTCTTTAATAAGTCTTCTTCTGATGCATTTCTTGTATGCAACACGGAACTCCATATCCCACCTCCGCTTTCAGCAATTTCAAGATATGTTTTGCCGGCATTTCTCATAGCAAAATCATTGGCTCTGTTTCCACCGAAACAAATATGAGTATGAGAATCGACAAAAGCGGGAAGTACAATTTGCTCACCTTGAACTTCTTCCAATGTGATATTTTGATTTTCTGATCTTAGTTTTTCAAAATTCCCAATTTTTTGAATGATATCACCATCGATTAGAATTCCGCCATCAACAATTATTTCAAGTTGTTCATCGGTTAATTTTCCTCTTAATGGAAGATTGCTGAGTGTAATGATCTGCTTAAATGGTCCTATTAATTTCATGGGTTTATGATCAGTAAAAGTTGTGTTTATGTTTAAATTTCCATTCCAAAAATACTCAAAAAATATCTTTTAACCTTCATTTTTTAGCATAACCTTTTCCCTAACCTAAGTCTAAAATCCCTATCTTTGAAGTAAATGAAATGAATTAATGCCTGATTTTTTACATCCAGATAAAGAAAACTTTTCCCATGAAGAGCTCATGCAGGAAGAACAAATTCGTCCCCAGAGTTTTAAGGATTTTGCAGGGCAGAGAAAGACGTTAGAAAATCTTGAAGTTTTTGTTACTGCAGCTAAAAAGCGAGGCGGAGCTCTCGACCATGTTCTTCTTCATGGCCCACCGGGTCTAGGTAAAACAACTTTAGCAAATATTATTGCCAATGAATTGGGTGTAGGCTGTAAAATAACCTCCGGTCCTGTTTTGGATAAACCAGGAAGCCTGGCAGGTCTTTTAACTAATCTCGAGG
Organism: Chryseobacterium sp. FW101-FHT12H09; assembly: GCF_058790395.1. Taxonomy (NCBI): domain Bacteria; kingdom Pseudomonadati; phylum Bacteroidota; class Flavobacteriia; order Flavobacteriales; family Weeksellaceae; genus Chryseobacterium; species Chryseobacterium sp. FW101-FHT12H09. The sequence continues at coordinate 569,466 of NZ_JBYTCP010000005.1, forward strand.
AAAATGATGTTTTATTTATTGATGAGATACACCGTTTATCCCCTGTAGTAGAAGAATATCTGTATTCGGCAATGGAAGATTACAAGATCGATATTATGCTGGAAACCGGGCCTAATGCAAGAAGTGTCCAGATTGGATTGAACCCTTTTACATTAGTAGGCGCAACAACCAGAAGTGGAATGCTTACCAAACCGATGTTAGCAAGATTCGGTATTCAAAGTAGGCTGGAATATTATACGATAGAGCTACTCTCGACTATTATCATAAGAAGTTCCAGAGTTTTGGGAGTAAAGATATATGAAGATGCAGCTATTGAGATTGCAAGAAGAAGCCGGGGAACACCCCGAATTGCCAATGCACTATTGCGCAGGGTACGTGATTTTGCAGAAATAAAAGGAAACGGTGAGATTGAAATTAATATTACAAAATATGCGTTGAATTCTCTCAATGTAGATGAATTTGGGTTGGATGAAATGGATAATAAGATCATGCGTGTTATGATTGAAAATTTCAAAGGAAAACCCGTGGGTATTTCAGCACTGGCAACTTCAATTGCTGAAAACCCTGAAACTTTAGAAGAGGTTTATGAACCTTTTTTAATTCAGGAAGGCTTTATTATCCGTACTCCAAGAGGGAGAGAAGTAACGGAAAAAGCTTATAAACATTTACATATTCCAATACCAAGAAATCCAGGAGAGTTATTTTAAAAATTATGTTTATCCCAAAAATATACAGAAGTGAAGATTATAATGTAATGCGAGAGATCATTAAAGAGAATGCTTTCGCCTTGCTTATTTCTTCGGTCGATAAGATAAGAGCAACGCATTCAATGATGATGCTCAATGAAGATGATCCTGAGCATATTTATGTAGAAACTCATATTTCGAGAGCAAACCCTCAGGCCAGAACCCTTAAGGATGGAGATGAAGTAGTATGTGATTTTTTAGGAGCTCACACTTATATTTCCAGCAGCTGGTATGACCACATGAATGTTTCAACCTGGAATTATGAAGCGGTACAGATCCACGGAAAAGTTGAGTTGATGAATGAGGAAGAACTTTATAAGCATTTAGACAAATTAACCAGCAAATACGAAAATTTTCAGCAATGCCCTGTATTGGTAAAGGATATGGGTAAGGAGTTTGTTGAAAAGGAAATGAAAGGAGCCTTCGGAATAAAGGTAATCCCAACAGAAATATTTATCAAACAAAAGCTTTCTCAAAATAGAAAGGAAGGAGATTATCAAAATATTATTTCCCACCTTGAGAATTCTGACGATCAGGCAAAAAAGATTGCTGAAAAAATGAAATTAAATAAAAAGTAAATACATTATAAAAACATAATATTATATGAAGCTATATCCAATACAATGTGGAAAATTTAAGCTGGACGGCGGCGCAATGTTCGGAGTCGTCCCAAAGAGTTTGTGGGAAAGAACAAATCCTGCAGACGAAAAAAATCTGATAGAACTAGGAACACGCTCATTACTTATTGAGGATGGCAAGAAGCTGATTTTAGTGGATTGTGGTCTGGGAAATAAACAGGACGAAAAATTTTTCGGACATTATTCTCTTTGGGGAGATGATAATTTAGATAAAAACTTAAAAAAGTATGGCTTCATAAAAGAAGATATTACTGATGTTTTCTTGACGCATTTACATTTTGACCATTGCGGTGGTGCTATTGAATGGAATGATGATAAAACAGGTTATAGACCAGCTTTTAAAAACGCTCAGTTCTGGACCAATGAAAACCATTGGAAATGGGCTACTGAACCCAATCCAAGAGAGAAAGCAAGCTTTTTAAAAGAAAATATTCTCCCTATACAGGAAAGTGGTCAGTTGAACTTTTTACCACTTCCAACTACAGGAAACTACGGTTTTGCTCCTGATTTGAAAATGGATGTAATTTTTGTAGATGGACATACGGAAAAACAAATGCTTCCGGTGATCCAGTATCAGGAAAAAACAATCGTATTTGCTGCAGATCTTATTCCTACAGCAGGGCATATCAACCAGGTTTATGTAATGGGATATGACACAAGACCTCTTTTAACGATGGAGGAAAAAGGAAAGTTTTTAAAGCAATGTGTAGATAATGAATATCTATTGTTTTTTGAACATGATGCACATAATGAGTTGGCAAGTCTGAAGATGACGGATAAAGGAGTAAGACTTGATGAAATTCACAGTTTTAATGACGTTTTCGGATATTAATTTGAACTATGGAAGAATTGTATTCAGAAACAAAAAAAGCAGAACCAGAACCAGCACCCAAGATCATTGGATTAACGGGAGGAATAGGTTCAGGTAAAACTACGGTTGCCCAGTTTATTGAAGAATGTGGATTCCCGGTTTATTATTCTGACGACAGAGCAAAAACTATCGTCAATGACAATGAAGATCTTAAGGATAAAATTAAAGAGCTTTTAGGGGATCAATCTTATGATATAAATGGCTTTTATGATCGGAAATTTGTGGCGGGAAAAGTATTTAATGATACCGATCTTTTGCATAAATTAAATGAAATCATACACCCTGCTGTCCGAATTGATTTTGAAGAATGGGTGAAAAGACAGTCTAAATATTTAGTTTTTAAAGAGACCGCTTTATTATTTGAATTAAAGCTTAATTTGCAATGTTACAAATCTCTTTTGGTAACAGCACAGGACAATATAAGGATAAAGAGGGTGATGGATAGAGATAACAAAACTTATCGTGAAGTACAAGCAATTATGGAACGCCAGATGCCTGAAAAAGATAAAATAAGAATCGCAGACTACATCATCTATAATGATACTAATTTAGAAGATTTAAAGGAGCAGACAGAGCGTATTATCTTTGAAATAGAATAAACAAAAAAGCGTTAGATGTTATTTTCTAACGCTTTTTTTATATAAAGATTAAAAAATAAGCTCTCATTTCTGAGAGCTCATTTTTTATTTAATAGTGATTATTTACTATTCTTTGATAAATTTCTTCTGAGCTGTACCTTGAACATCTTCGATGTCTATTACATATACTCCATTTATCAATCTGCTTACGTCAATCTTATTATTCAGGATAACTCCACTAATAACAAGTTGCCCTGCAGCATTGTATAGTTTATAATTAGCTTTCTTGCTAATATTTTTCACATACAATACTGAACTTACTGGGTTAGGATAGATCAGAATTTCCGTTTGATTAACAGGGTTTGGCACTGTTTGTTTAGAAATTCTTACTGTATAATCCTCAACTTCTCCATTTGCAAAACTCACACAATTTACAGGGATACCATCTTTTTGCATTGCAACTCTCATAACAACATATTTGTAATCTGTCATACTGATGAATGCATCTGCCGGTACACTGAATGTTCCTTTCACAGGAGTGGTTGTATTAGGTCCAGAAACAAGAATTCTTTCATTAAGATCAAAAGTTCCGCTTCTGTCGAAATCTATCCATACTGCAATTCCTTCGTTATTTGTTACTCCTGACCAAGATTTAGCAATAGAAATTTCATTGCCCGTAGAACCTTGGATCAGTTCTATAAATTTCTCAGGAATACCAGTAAAGTCTGAATAATTCTGAGCGTTTGAATCATTAGACATTTGTGGTTTACCATTAGGTTTTACCGTAACGTTCGAAATGTATTCACTTATTGAACTTCCAGATGACATCTGACAATAAATTACTGTCGGAGTCGTAAAGAAATACGGAGGTGTAAATGTTCCAGGAGTACCACTACAAATGTTAGCAACCTGCATCTCATATTTCGTTAATTCTGTTAATCCTGTAAGCGTAAGGGTATTTGTTGCTACAGGAATTGTTGTCCAGCTCGGAATACCTACTTTTCTATATCTTAAGATATACGTAGCTCCCGGGAACGGATCCCAAACCACGACTGCCGTGGTAGGCGTCAGGCTAGTTATCGTTAATCCCGGAGGTGGTAATTCACAAATTCTTTCAGTAGTAAACACCTTAGGGTTTGAATATGGATTAACCGTAGTTTCACCCACACATATATTAGCTACCTGAACTTCATATGTTGTATATGGGCTTAATCCTGTTAATGGATATGAATTCCCAGGTGTTACAGGTACTGTTACATTGATCCAAGTAGTTGTTCCAACAACTCTGTATCTTAATACATAAGTTGAACTAGGAGCAATCGGCGCCCATGTTACTAACGCTGAATTCGTTGTTACGTTACTAATTGTTACTGTAGGAGGTGTAGGATCACATCTCGTAGAGAACGTTTTAATTGGCGTAAAGGTACCTGGTGTAGCTCCACAACTTGCAGCCACCTGTACTTCATATGTTGTAGCAGGTGTTAAACCTGTCAATGAAATAGGTGGATTCCCTGAAAGAGTAGATACATTCACACTTGTCCATGTAGTAGATCCCAGAGGTCTATACTGTAAAATATAAGTAAGACCATTAGTTACTCCTGACCAGTTGACAACAACTGAAGTATGTGTGATTGTATTGAATGCCAAGTTCGTTGGCGTACCAGTCGCACATGGTCTAATTCTTACGGCATAATCTTCCACCTCACCGTTCGCAGCAACCTGACACATTACAGGAGCACTACTACGTTTCAGTACTACTCTCATTGTGGTTGTCAAAGGTCCGCTATATGCAGTAGATGGTACATTGAATAATGCATTAACAGTATTCGTTGTATTGGCAGGTATTGCCATAATCTGCTCTGCTGCTTCGAAAACTCCATTTCTGTTAAAGTCTATCCAGGCGCTTACGGCATCGTTGTTCGTTGCTCCTGTCCATCCTTTTGTAACAGCAATTTTATTTCCTGTAGAACCAAGTTCTAAGTTAATAAGCGTAGCAGGTGTTATATAACTGATATAGTTCGTTTGAACTGAAGTGTTACTCATAGGAGTAATACCTGGATTTACTGAAGTAACCGTTACATTAGAAATATGATCATTAGTTCCTGTTCCGGTCATATTACAATAGCTAATAGCCGTTGTAGTAAATGGAATTGAAGCTGAGAAAGCCCCTAAAGTTCCACTACATCTTGTTGCCACCTGTACCTGATATGCAGTAAGTTCAGTAAGTCCGGTAATAGTGTAACTGTTTCCAGGTGCAAGAACAGGATCGATAACATTCCATGTTCCGGTAGCTCCCAGCCTCCATCTTAATACATAAGTAGCTCCGGTAGATGCTAGCCAGGAAACATTTGCTGTAGTTGCTGTAATATTAGATACTGTAATGTTACTTGGAGGTGCAGTTGTACATGGCTGCATATCTACAAATTTAACAGCATAATCTTCAACTTCTCCGTTACTTGTGAAGTTTTGACATGCACTGTCAATCGTATTATAATAAACCACAACACGCATTTTAACTTTATTTCCTCCTGTATATGCATTAGCAGGAACAGTGAAAGTAGCTGTTACTGGTGTTGTACTGGAGTAACCAAGATTCATTACTCTTTCTGTCGCATTATCAAAAATACCATCTCCATTATAATCAATCCATACAGATGAAGCATATGTACCTGATAAGATGGTTCTTCCAATTGAAATATTATTTCCTGTAGAGCCACGAACAAATGTAGTAAGTTTAGCAGGATCGTTAGAATAATCTGTGTATGTAGTAGGTCCTGAATTATTAATCATTTGAATCGAGTTGGTTGGAGTAACTGTTACGCTACTGATGTAACCGTCAGTTACTGTTGCCGTCCCCGCATTACAATAATTAATTGCTAACGTTGTAAAGTTCATAGACGCTGACCAAGCACCTTGAGTACCACCACAAATCGTAGCTACCTGTACTTCGTAAGGTGTAGCAGCATTTAAGTTACCAATAACATAGCTATATCCAGGTGCAGGAACAGGGTTAACTGTTGTCCATGCAGCAGATGCTGTAGCTTTGTATCTCAATGCATAGGTAGCACCAGTACTGCTTAACCAAGAAACTACCGCTGTAGATGCTGTAACACTACTTACTGTAATTGGTGCAGGTGGAGCTGTAGAACATGGCTGCATATCTACGATCTTAACAGCATAATCTTCAATTTCACCATTTGTAATATTTACACAAGGATCATTGATCGAAGCTGAAGAAATAATTACTCTCATTCTAAGAGTAAGTGGTCCATTGTACGATGTCATTGGAACCGTAAATGTTGCAGCGATAGGTGTTGTAGCACTAGTTGTTGTGTTTATTACTTTTTCACCTGCTTCAAATATTCCGTTTCTGTTAAAATCAATCCAAGCTCCAACCGCTAAATAAGGAGGGAATGAGCTTGGTATAAGCCAAGATTTACCAACTGAAATACTATTATTCACAGATCCACGTACCAATGTTACCAATTTGTCAGGATCAGGTGAATAGTTTGTGTAAGAGTTTGCCCCAGTGTCATTATTCATAACATATGAATTCGTTGGAGTTACCTTAACATTTGAAATATATCCGTTCGTACTATTACCTGTAACCGTACAATAGTTGACAGCTGGTGTACTGAACTGAACAGGAGCTGTAAAGGTTCCGGTTGTTCCGGAACAAACATAAGCTACACGAACCTCATACTGAGAAGATTCAGTTAAACCAGTAATAGTATATGCATTAGTTGTCAGAGGAACAGGTATCCAGGTTGTTGAACCTAAAGCTCTGTATTCTAATATATAAGTTGCTCCCACTGCCGGATCCCACATAACAAATGCCGATGTAGCAGTAATGTTAGTCACACTAAGGTTCAACGGAGCATTACTTGTACAAGGTATAGGCTGAATTAATTTTACTGCATAATCTTCAACCTCACCATCACCAAAGTTTTGGCACATTACAGGAGAAGTATTGTATCGCATTGCGACTCTCATTCTTGTTGTTGATGGACCATTGTATGCTGTTGCAGGTACGTTGAAAACAGCACTAACAGGAGTCGTAGTATTAGAAGGAGAGTTCATCACCTGCTCTGCCGGATCAAAAATGCCATTCCTATCAAAGTCTATCCAAACACCTACTGCTTCAGAATAGGTAAATCCTCCAGGATAAAATTTTGTAACAGAAACAGTATTACCTGTAGAACCAATCACAAGATTCACTAAAGTACTTGGATTGGTGCTGTAATCTGTATACGTACTTCCTGCGGAGTTATTACTCATAGGAGCCGCTCCAATTGGCGTTACTGTAACATTGGAAATATACTCACTACCGAAGTTACTTGATTGCATCTGGCAATAATTCAAACCAGGAGTAGTGAAATTAACAGACGCAGAGAAGGCTCCCTGTGTTCCTGAGCAGACATTTGCTACCTGTACTTCATATTGAATTCCGTCAGTTAACCCTGTTAATACAATAGAGTTAGTAGTTGCTGGTAAAGAAATCCAAGTTGTACTTCCTACCGGACGATATTGAACAACATATGTTGCTCCAGCAGAAGCAGCCCAAGAAACAGTGGCTTGTGTCTGAGTGATCGCTGAAACGGTAACTCCTGTTGTAGGAGCTCCGGTACAAGCTGCTAAACTTGCAACTGTTGCGCTACCAATCGCATAAAATACATTACCGATAGCACTCACTCTGATTTTAACAGTAGAGCCTAATGTTAGAGCTCCAAAGGTTAAACTTTCACTTCCATCATTAGCTGTAGATGCTGACAAAACAGTCCATGTAAGACCATTATCAGTTGTGTAGTCTATTTTAACATTAGCAACACTATAAGGAGCTGCTGTCGTATTTACAACATCCCAGGCTACTGTAGTAGGCCCGTTATTATAAGCTGTTGTAGTTGTAACTTTAAAAGGTCCGTTATTACCTACAATAATCGTTTGTTCTGCAAACTGTGTTTGCTGTTGATTTGCAATAGGGCTATTATCTCTAACAGTTACAGAGAATTTACTGTTTCTAGCTATTGTAGAAACTGATTCCCAACCATTGTTAGAGTTATTAAGAACCCCAGCTAATACTGAAGATAATTTAGGGAAATATCTTGTAGGACTTGTAGTTGGTTCCACAGATCTGAATGATGCACCACTAGTGGTTAGTCCTAAGTTATTTTTATTAATTATAACGGTAGCGTTATCTACCTCTTCCCACGTATAAGTCATTGGGTCATTCTCCGGATCAGTTGCAGATGCCGTCAATACGAACGCTGTTCCTTTAGGAATATTATACGTAGGTAAAGCAGCAATTACAGGTGGATTGTTGGCAACCGGAGTTTCAACATCACATGTTTTACTGATTAAATTTGCCTGTACCTGTTTAATACTGGCAATATGAAAATAATCATCTGAATGTGGCTGAACATCAGTATTTGGACCGGTAATCCCGGCATATCCCATAATAGTAGATCCAGAACCTGGTTCCATGTTTACACCACTTCCTTCAAGACCGTGAGAGAAAGTGTGATTACCTCCTAACTGATGTCCCATTTCATGAGCAACGTAGTCGATATCGAAATTATCACCTTGCGGAATTCCATCTGCAGGAGAGGTAAATCCAGAACCTTTACCTTTAGGAACTCCAGTTGTAGGATCTACGCAAACGCAACCTATACAGCCTGCATTACCTCCACCTCCTGAAGCACCAAATAAATGCCCAATATCATAATTGGCATTTCCTACATTGGCAGTTAATGTATTTTGCAATTCCAAATTCCAAGCCCCACCAACTCCAGGACCAGCAGCAGAATAAGGATCTGTCGCTGCATTGGTATAAATTACCCCAGGAAAATTCTGTAAATTTAAGTGTAAAGCAAAATCTTTTTCAAATACCCCATTTACTCTGGTTAGGGTTGCATTAATAGCAATTAATGCTCCCGCCACTGTTCCGCCATGAAACTGGGTGTACTCTCCAGTAACAGACATTGCCAATCTCATTGTTCTATACTTCTTATCAGAAGATTTAGAAAAATTGGTGGTCTGATTCGTAAATGCAGATCCCTTGTCGTAAAGTTTATTGATCTCTTGTTTAGACAAAAGGCTTTCATTCATAGAACATAAAAACCCTTCATTACTTTTATCAGTTTTAGGATGCACACCATAAACTGTCTTTTCTCTATTCAACGGTTCTATAAATTCGGACTTTCCATTTTTGACAATCATTGACTGAAAGTCATCAGGAGCTAAACTAAATCTTAGGTACTTGCCCGGATCATCGATTCCGACCCCTACATAAGATCCTAATTGATATTCATCTGCCAGTTCTTTTACAACAACCGGAAAGCTGTAAACGGCAAATTTTTCAATTTTCCCATCCATGGTTGGCAATGAAATAGTAACAGGCTTTGCATTTCTGCCTGTTTCCTGTGCTTTTGCCAATTGGGATTTTAATAAGGGAATGTCTAAAGAGTAATAGTTCCTGATTTCAGAACTTCCTCTGATTTTTTCCCCTCTGAATGATGTAGGACTCCATTGTGCACTGGTGACGACAAACAAACAGAGAAAGAAGAAAGAAGTAAAAATTTTCTTCATAAGTTTCTCAATATATTATATTAATTATACAAATCTAATCATTTTTTATTATTAATTTACACGTACAATCATTTTTTTCATACAAATTCCATAATAATATAATTTATCATTTCAAAATAAAAAAATCCCCAGGAATACCTGAGGATTTCATATTTATAAAAAAATTTTATTATTTTTTTTATTACTTTTTAATGAATTTAGATGTGAATAAATCTTTTCCTTTTTCATCAATTGTAATTACGTACCCGCCTTTTACCAAAGTAGAAACATTAATTTTTCCACCATTGATATTTCCACTGCTTACTAATTGACCAGTAACACTGTAAATTTTGTAAGTAGCTTTATCAGAAACCTTAGTAACGTTTAATACATCACTTGTAGGGTTAGGATAGATACTAAAGCTATCTTTAATTACTTCGTTAGTTGCTAAATTATTAGGCGAAATTACAACGTTATAATCTTCTACTTCTCCATACTGGAAGTTCACTCCACACAAATAGTCTGAAGGTAATGTTGCACCTGCATTTTGGTCTCCAACATAGAATACAACAACTCTCATTCTTAAAGGCTGTCCTTCTACAGCATTAGCAGGAACCATAAATGATCCTGTTATCGGAGCAGCTGTCGGAACTGCAACAGGAAAGTTCAGAACTCTTTCTGAATCTTCAAAAACACCATTTTTATTGAAATCAATAAAAATAGCTGCAGCATCATAATCTGGAACATCAGGATTACCAATTGTAAGTGAAATAGGGTAAGTAGTTCCTTTTGTTAAATTAACCTGAAGAGCTGTATTCGTTGTATAGTTCGTATAAGTACTTGCTCCTGAAGTATTATTCAAATTGGCAACTGTTACATTTGCAATATTCTCATAGCTTGTACTAGAAGTACTCGCAGTACAATAAGCAAGGACTAGTGTTGTAAAATTAACTGATGCAGAGTAAGTTCCAACTGTAGTTCCACAAACTAAAGCAACCTGTACCTCATATGCTGTACCGTCTGTTAAATTGCTCAAGTTAACGGAAGGAACATTTGTATCAATCTCAGTCCATACGCTTGCACTTGTTTTTTTATAACGTACTTTATAAGTAGCACCGGTATAAGACATCCAAGATACACTCGCTGAAGAACTGCTGATGTTACTTACCACCACATTTGTTGGTGCAGCACTGCTACATGCAGCAAGTGGACCTAATGTAACACTACCAATAGCATAAAATACATTTCCAATTGATGAAACTCTTACCTTAATAATCTGCCCGTTCATAGAAGATGGAAAGGTAAAGTTTTCAGAACCGTCATTCGGAGTTGAAGCAGCCAGTACAGTCCATGTAGTCCCATTATCTGCTGTATAATCAATCTTCACATTCGCAACACTATAAGGTGCAGCAGTAGTATTAGCTACAATCCATTGAATTGGAGTCGGTGTATTAATATCAGCATATTGACTCGCTAATCTAAAAGGTCCGTTATCTCCAACGATGATCGTCTGAATTTTACTCTGTGACTGTTGTTGAGCTATATTTGAATTATTATCTCTTACAGTTACTTCAAATTTTGTAGTTCTTGCAACGGTAGATACCGCTTCCCAAGTATTGTTTGCGTTATTCAAGACTCCATTCAATACAGATGAAAGTTTAGGGAAATATCTCGTAGGATTTGTCGTTGGTGAAATCGATCTGAATGAAGCCCCAGAACTGGTATTCCCTAAGTTATTCTTATTAATTGAAAGTGATGCATCATCAACCTCCTCCCAAATATATGTCATTGGATCACTTTCCGGATCTGTAGCAGAAGCCGTTAGTACGAAAGCCGTTCCTTTTGGAATATTATACGTTGGTAAGGCTGCAATCACTGGAGGGTTATTTGTAATTGACGTTTCTACATCACAAGTCTTATCAATCAAATTCTCTTGAATCTGGCCAATACTTGCTGTATGGAAATAAGGATCAGAATGAGCCTGAACATCTGTATTTGGCCCTGTGATACCAGCATATCCCATAATCGTAGACCCAGAACCAGGTTCCATATTTACACCACTTCCTTCTATATTATGCGAAAAAGTGTGATTTCCACCTAACTGATGTCCCATTTCGTGAGCAACATAGTCAATATCGAAGCTATCTCCTTGTGGAATTCCATTTGCCGGAGAAGTAAATCCAGAACCTTTACCTTCAGGTACGGCTGTTGTAGGATTAACACAAACACATCCGATACATCCGGCATTACCTCCACCTCCTGAAGCACCAAATAAATGCCCAATATCATAGTTGGCATTTCCCACATTGGCAGTAAGTGTATTTTGCAATTCAAGATTCCAAGCCCCACCAACTCCAGGACCAGCAGCAGAATAAGGATCTGTCGCTGCATTGGTATAAATTACCCCCGGAAAGTCTTGTAAGTTTAAGTGCAATGCAAAATCTTTTTCAAAAACTCCGTTTACTCTGCTTAATGTGGCATTAATAGCTGTTAAAGCTCCAGCTACGGTACCTCCATGAAACTGAGTATACTCTCCTGTCACAGACATTGCCAATCTCATTGTTCTATATTTTTTATCAGAACTTTTGGCAAAATTTGTTGGCTGATTTGAAAAAGATTGCCCATTTTTCAATAAGTCTTCAATCTGTTTTTTAGCAGCCGGACTTTCTTCTGTTGAACATAAAAATCCACTTTCGTTTTTACTTGTTTTAGGATGCACTCCATAAACAGTCTTATCAGCAGAAGCTGGTTCAATAAATTCATAGTTCCCTCCATCGATGATCATCGATTGAAAATCATTAGGAGCAACACTAAATCTTAAGAATTTTGTAGGATCATCAACGCTAGCTCCCACATATGATCCCAGTTGGTACTTATCTGCTATTGTTTTTACAACAACCGGAAAGCTGTATACATTGAATCTTTCAATCTTCCCATTCATAGTAGGAAGAGAAATAACAACGGGTGCAGCATTCGGTCCCATTTCCTGAGCGTTCTTTAATTGGGATCTTAATAAATCTAAGTCCAATTTATAGTATCCATTACTTCTTGTACCTGATGGATTTACTTTAAATTCCGTACCTCTTTTCTTGTTGTCTACTTTTTTAAAGGAAGTTGGCGTCCATTGGCCGAACATAGCTCCCCCTACTAAAGTACACATTAAAGTAGTAAGTAGTTTTTTCATAAATTAATCTTTTTTTTTAAATTCACATTTAACAAAAATATAAAAACTTAAACAGATATTTAATATAAAATATCATAAATATAAAAATACAATCATTATATTAAACAACCTGCCATGATTAGCAATTATCATTATGTTTTTAAAAAACAATAAGACCATCAAAAAAATAGCAAGACACAGCAACAAATAGCAAAAAGACAGAATTACAAACAAATAATAGAAGTAAAAAACAACAATAATATAATCAACAAAAAGAAAGTCTTCCACTATAAAGTAGAAGACTTTCTTTTTAAGTCTAAGTTTTAATATTATTATTTCTTAATGAATTTAATGCTTTCAGAAATTGCATTATCTTTTATTGAAATAACATATGTCCCTTTTACTAAATCAGCTACTCTGATTTGATTATTAGTGATGGTACCACCTTTCACAAGCTGTCCAACAGCATTATGAATTTCAAAGCTTGCCATATTAGAAACTTTGGTAATATTTAAAATATCATTTACTGGGTTAGGGTAAATAGCGAAGCTATTCTTAACCACTTCTTTAGTTCCCAATATCTGTACTTTTAAAGATCTACTTTGAGTAGTAGCAAAGTGAGATCCTGAAAGTAGCGTTGTTCCAGATAAAGATTTAATATTATAATATCCACCATAAGGATAGAATCCATCACCAAACTGATCATTCACAGTTAATGTATAACATTCATCTGCACTTAATGTCCAGTTAAATGATTTTAAAGCCGGAAGAGCTGGTGTTGGAGAATCCGGATAAGGGCCACCACTATATACGGTAGTTCCTGAGCTATTTTTAAGTGTCCAAGTTGTTTCAGAACCATATTGGTCTAATTGAAGATTAAACACAACATTAGCATCTGCTCTTACAACAGCTCCTAGATAATTTACAGTAATATTGCTATTTGATAATCTTTGATCAGCTACACCATTTACTGAAGTTACATTAATATTCATTTGCCCACCTAAAGTATTCGCATCCATTGGAAGTGTCAGAACTTGATATTTGTCCTGAGCCAGACTTCCTGTCCAGTTAAATACCTTTGCATTTCCATTTACAGTATAATTTATTACTGCAGAAGTCAATAGACTTGTTCCTCTATTGTAAAGAGATACTTTTACATTTTGAGCTGTAGTAGTAGCGCATGTAGCTGTCGCACATTCTCTCTCCAGTTTCACTTCGGCATCATTTGGAAATAATGCAATTGGCTGATCTGCAGTTGATGTTTTAAGCTCAAGTCTCCTAGGAGAATTATTCATTACTGCTGTAATTCTATCTTTTTGATTAATTGTAAAGATATTCATACACGTATCATTTGTATAATCCATATAGTTCTGGACCATCTCAAATACAGTAGGAACAGTACAGCTTGCTATTGCTGGATTACAAGTATAATTTGATGTATGAGCCGTTGGAGTATCAGCACAAAAATCATCCCCACAACTTGCATCACCCCAGATATGTCGCAATCCTAAGAAATGGCCAACCTCGTGAGTCATTGTTCTCCCTTTATCATATGGTGCACCAAGAAGGAAAGTATTATTAACATTATAGTCACTGCTTCCAAAAGTAGCATAGTTAGCAACTACTCCATCGGAATAAGCTTCACCTCCTGAAGGACTCAATCCTGGCAGACCTGAAGTAGATGGGAACTGAGCATATCCTAATAAAGTAGTATCAGTAAATTTTAAGCTCCACATATTCATATATTTGGTAGGATCCCAAATAGTTTCAGGTTTCACAAAGCTTTCAATATCTGCTCTACCCCATGAAGGCTGACACAAATTTACTCTATCAATACCATTAGTTGGATTTCCTTTAGGATCCACTTTTGCTAAAGCGAACTGGATCATGACATCGGCTCCCACAACATTGTTGTTAAAACCTGGAGTACCTGCCAATCTACGATAATCATTATTCATTACCGTAATTTGAGAAATTACCTGCTCATCAACAATATTAGGAGCAACCCCTAGGTTCTGGCCATTATGAACAACATGTACCACTACTGGGATCGTAATGATATTTCCGTTTTGTGATTTATTGGCTTTAGCATTTTTAACCAATGGAGCCAACCATGATTCGAATTGATCTGCAGTCATTCTTCCAGGAAATTTTGCCTGCAAGTAGTTTTCATATTCTACAGTAGAACATCTTTCAAAGCCATGTGACTGAGTAAGTTCTGCAGGAGATTTTCCTGTGAATTTCGCTTCTCTTTTTACTCCAGCATTTGTAGTCTGTGCATTTAATAATCCTGCAACAAACAATGGAAGTAAAAAAAGAAACTTTAAAGTAGTAGATTTTCTCATTCTTTATTCTTATTTTTTTATATGATTTGCAAATATATTAGTTTAAACTAATATATTTAGTTATATTTCAAATAAATAGAATAAAATACATAAAATTTCAAAATGAAGAATATTATAGCATCTACAATCATATTTTCTATAGCATTTACGGGAAGTTGTAATTCACAGAAAAATACAGAAAACAATCAAAATAAATCAGTTATAACAGATCAAAAATATGATATTGAAAAAATCGAATTAACGGAACAAACCAGAGGAACAAATAAGAAGACCACTTTTACTCCTACTGCCATCACTACTTTATTAAATGAAACTTCAAAAGTCTCCGATTTATCGGCTAACAATTGGAAAAGCATAGTAAAGGAAGCGAGCTTAATTGATTTAAATAAAATATCCTCTTATCCATCACCTACAACAGGTCGTTTTTCTGATCGGGCACTGTCATCAACTATAATCATTACCCATAAAGGTAAAACTTTCCAATCATCAGAATTTGATGCGGGAACACCTCCAAAAGAACTGGAAGCATTATATCAATTATTAAAAAAATAACCTGAAGCAAAGTTCAGGTTAAAAGTAAAAATTAGAATTTGTAGGCTATATTCCAGGAAAAGCCCATATTGAATTTAGATGAACTTCTACCAAAACCAGGAACAATCATAGGTTGTATATCGTCCTGTTTTGTTGTAAATACCATGTACTTAGGTTGAAGGTTAACATCAATATAAAAATTAGATTCAAATAATTGTACTCTACCTCCAATAACTCCTTCAAGCCAATAGGAAGATTGAGTAGAAGACGGGAAAGCAATAGATGAACTGCTTCCTCCAAATCCCCGGACAGGTACAGCCATATACTCCTGAGTATAGAATGATCCTGCAGCTTTTCCGCCTGCATAGAAACCATTGAACTCATTTTCAGGATCCTGAGCAAGCATATAAAACACACCCAGTTTTACAAAAGGACCATTTACCTTTGCGTCATACCCATTCTTCTGATAAATATTTTTCTCAAAACCAGCTTCTGCAACTCCATGCAAACTTCCTTTAATCTTTGAAGATATAAATCCCTGATATAATTTCCTGTCTGAGAAAAAAGCACTTCCAAAATTTAGAACGTCAAAACCAACCATAAAATTAGGTTCATACTTCCATTTTTCTTTTTTAGGCTCTGCTTTTACTTTCTTCTCCTGAGCGAAGCTCAATAAGCTTAGTATACTAAAAAAGAAGGTAAAGATTAGTTTTGTCTTCATTCTCTATATTATTTTGTCCTATTTCTACTTTAGTAACTGGATTTGGAGTTACTAATTCAGAACTTACATTATTATATGTTTTCTTCACACCACATCCCGGAGAGACGTAGGTAGCTTTTGTGCCATAACTTATTCTTACTTTGGATTCCTGTCCTTTATCTGTAAGCCTGATATAAACGTCTGTATAAGGAGAGTCATCGACTCTAAGAGGCACCAATCTGGAGGTTATTTTTTGCTGTTTTCCTAATTGCACTTTTCCTGATCCATAATCTACAGCAACATACAGAGAATCTAAAGTTACTTCTTTATCAGTAGCTGCACTCTTGAACCCAATCTTAATTCTGGGCGTTCCTTCTCCACTTTCACAAATATCATCATCTCCACCACATGAACAAAGCATTCCCAAAATCAGGGTTAATATGAGAAATTTAAAATATTTCATAATATGATTTAAATTCAAATTTAGGCAAATTATTTTTTTATCAGCAATGCAATATTCTCAACATGATGGGTTTGGGGAAACATATCAACAGGTAATATTTTAACTACATTATAATGATCTTTCATTAGTGCTAAGTCTCTCGCCTGAGTAGCTGAATTACAACTTACATACACTACTTTTTCAGGAGAAAGTTTTAAGATCTGTTCTACAACTTTCTGATGCATCCCATCTCTTGGTGGGTCAGTAATTAAGACATCAGCTTTTGGATGATTTTCCAGGAATTCATCATTAAAAACATTCTTCATATCACCACAATAGAAGGTGCAATTGGTAAGGCCATTTAACTCAGCATGTTCAATTGCTGCATCAATAGCTTCCTGTACCGATTCTATTCCGATTACCTGTTTTGCTTTTCTGGCTACATACTGTGCAATAGTTCCGGTTCCTGTATATAAGTCATAAACTACTTCATCACCTTTTAAATCAGCAAATTCTAATGTCTTTCTATAAAGTTCCAAAGCCTGTTTGTAGTTGGTTTGAAAAAAAGATTTTGGTCCTATTTTAAATTTCAATCCGTCCATCTCTTCCATTAAAAACCCTTCTCCAAAATATGTTTTAATATTTAAATCATAAATAGAGTCGTTTTGCTTAGAGTTAATTGCATAGACTAACGTTTTAATCTGTGGAAATTTATTCAATAAAAATTCAAAAAGCTTTTCTCTGTTTTCTTTTTCTTCTCTATAAAGTTGGAATAGCACCATCCATTCCCCGCTAGAGTTTTGTCTCATCATTAGGGTTCTCAAAAAACCTTCCTGATTTCTAACATCAAAAAAGTCTAATCCATTTTCCACGGCATAGTTTTTTACCGCCAAACGGATCGCATTGGATGGATCTTCCTGAAGGAAGCATTCTTTAAGATCTAAAATTTTGCTCCACATTCCAGGAATATGAAACCCTAAAGCATCTCTGCTTCCAAAATTTTCTTCAGAACTTATCTCGTATTGAGTAAGCCATCTGGCATTTGAGAAAGAGAACTCCATTTTGTTTCTATAGAAATACTGATCCTCAGCACCTAAAATTGAAATGGTTTCAAAATTATCAATTCCACCAATTCTCTTTATATTATTATAAACCTCTTCTTGTTTGAAATCCAGCTGCTTTTCATAGCTCATATTCTGCCATTTACATCCACCACAAGTTCCAAAATGAATACATTTGGCATCTACTCTAAAAGGAGACTTTTCTAAAACTTCTACTGTTTCAGCTTCAAAATATTTAGATTTAGACTTTCTTACTCTTGCGTTCACAACATCTCCCGGAATAGCACCTGAAACCAAAACGGTTTTCCCTTCATCTGTCTTCCCTATTGCTACACCTTTAGCACCAGCTGTTAAAAGCTTAATATTTTCAAGAATAATATCTTTCTTCTTTCTCATTCCCTAATTTCTATTTTTTCTATATCACGAATGTAACCTTCCGGTTTCAATTTGCAAAAATACAATAAAAAAAACCTTATCCTAGGACAAGGTTTTTCATCTATGTTAAAGTTTATTATTTTGTTGGAGCGGGTTGAGGATTTTCTGGTTGAGGAGCCATCTGCTGTGCAGAAGGATCAACACCTAACCCTGGTTGCAATTGTACATTAGGATTTACTTTAGGTGCAGAAAGCCCTGTAATTTTATCCAAAATTGTTACCAATTCCGGTTCTCCCAAATTCACAAAAGATCTACTTGCTATTTTACCATCCTTATCTATGATTACAAAACAAGGTAACTTAAATCCATAAACGCCATATTTCTTAGCAATATCAGAATTTAATCCCCCATCACCATATACATTTGTTCCTGGAATTCCTTTTAGTAAAGAATTACTTGTTTTTACAAACTGATCTTTAGTATCATCAACATTTACAAATACGAAATTCATCTTAGATTTATAAAAATTAACAACTTCTTTCAGCACTGGTACAGCAGCTTCTCCTATGTATGGATTCCAAGATGCATAGAAAAGCAACATATAAGGTTTTCCTTTATTTTCAGTAAGTTTATAAGATTTACCATCTTGCTTTATTAAAGAAGCATCGGGAGCAACATCACCAATTTTAATACCATTTACTGCTATTTGAATTTTCGAAAGGTCACTCTTAATAGTAGCATCTTTGATATCTTCATCGATGATCTTCTTAATCTTATCAGTAACCTTAGCGGGTGAACCTGGATGAATATCAGACTGAGCCATTACGAAAGCCAAAAGATAATCCTTAGCCGTTTGATTGATATCCTTTTTTGATTTTAAATATTGGGCAAACAATTCTGAAGTTGTAACATCAGTTTTATTTTTGCTATTTGCTTCAGCATACTTTTGAAAATCAGGACTCATTTTAGCCAATAAATATTGTCTGTAATAAGGATTCTCTTTTATCATAACATCCTTATTTTCCTGAAGTTTATTTTCATAATCAGTAAAGGTTTTACCTACTTTAAATGAAGGATTACCGGTCTGACTTTGTTTCATTTCATACTGACTGATAATAGATAATAATGTACTGGAAAGATCATTCTTTTTCCATTTTACTACCTCACTGTCAGGACTAAATTTTCTTTCATTTTCTTCAATATTGCTGTTGATATCTTTTTCAACTTTTTGGATACCTGCAAGAAAACCTTTTTCATCTTTAGTCATCAGCTCATTCATGTTCACCGTTTGAGCATAATTAGTTAAATACTTTTGGGAAGCTGTAAAGAAGTCATTATTCTTTTTTGCATCTCCTGTAATAACATAATCATTTGGAAATGTCATTCCATTTCCTGAGATATTAAGGGTTTGCCCACCCTTTAAGTATACTAAGTTTTGCTTTCCAGCATAAGAAATAAGATACATCCCATTTTTAGGAGCTTCAAAGCTTCCAGTGAAAGTACCATCATTTTTCACTCCAATGTTAGCTAACGGTAACGTAGCAACCCCTGAAGCTTCAATAAATTCTATTCTTTCTAATGGTGATCCACCTGTAATTTTTCCTTTTACTTCTACTTTTTTAGAGCAAGACATCACAAATATTGCAATGATAAACAATAAAAGATATTTTTTCATTTTGATTTTTAATAATTAAACAAAAATAAGTTTTTCAAGTATACTAAATACAATTAAATAGTACTTTTTATGAAACATTTAACTAAAAAAATCGCCATCCAATAAGGAGACGATTTTTTTTATCTATTTGAACTAGTTTTATCCTTTATCAACTAGCGCTGACATGTATTCTCTGTTCATTCTGGCAATGTTTTCAAGAGAAATTCCCTTAGGACATTCTACTTCACAAGCTCCTGTATTTGAACAGTTACCAAATCCTTCTTCATCCATTGCCTGCACCATATTAAGAACTCTTCTTTTTGCTTCTACTCTTCCTTGAGGAAGTAGCGCGAACTGAGACACTTTAGCACCAACAAATAACATGGCAGAACCATTTTTACAGGTCGCCACACAAGCACCACACCCGATACATGCTGCTGCATCCATTGCTTTATCAGCATCTTCTTTAGGTACTGGAATAGCATTTGCATCCAATGTATTTCCTGAAGTATTCACAGAAATAAAACCACCTGCGGCCATTACTCTGTCAAATGCACTTCTATCTACCATTAAGTCTTTAATTACCGGGAAAGCAGCACTTCTCCAAGGTTCAATAACGATCGTTTCTCCGTCTTTGAACATTCTCATGTGAAGCTGACAAGTGGTGATCCCTGTATCAGGACCATGTGCTCTACCATTGATGTAAAGAGAACACATTCCACAGATTCCTTCACGACAGTCGTGATCGAAAGCGATAGGTTCTTTTCCTTCGTTAATTAAATTCTCGTTAAGGATGTCCAGCATTTCTAAGAATGAAGAATCTGTAGAAACATCCGATATTTTATAGGTCTCAAACTGACCTTTAGTTTTTGTATTTTTTTGTCTCCAAATTTTCAGCGTAAGATGAAGGCCTTTTTTTGCACTCATAATTTTATATTTATAGGTTGGAGATTATTTGTAACTTCTTGCTTTAACTTCGATGTTTTCATAGATAAGATCTTCTTTGTGCAGAACTTCCTGTTTGATATCATCACCCTGATATTCCCAAGCTCCTACATATTTGAAGTTAACATCATCTCTTTCCGCTTCACCTTCCGGAGTAGCATGATCTTCTCTGAAATGTCCTCCACAAGATTCGTTTCTGTGTAAAGCATCAATTGCCATTAGCTGTCCTAATTCAATAAAGTCTGCTACCCTGAACGCTTTTTCAAGTTCAGTGTTCATCCCTTCAGCTTCTCCCATTACTTTTACGTTCTTCCAGAAATCTTTTTTCACTTCATCGATTTCTGCGATCGCTTCTCTTAAACCTTCAGGAGTTCTTCCCATTCCAACCTTATTCCACATGATGTGTCCTAATTGCTTGTGGAAATGATCTACTGAATGTGTTCCTTTATTATTAACAAAGAAGTTTACCTTGTCTTTAATTTCTTTTTCAGCTTCCTCAAACTCAGCAGAAGTCGTAGGAATTTCTCCCGTTCTGATATCTGCAGAAAGATAATCTGCAATGGTGTAAGGAAGTACGAAATATCCGTCTGCCAAACCTTGCATTAATGCAGAAGCTCCCAATCTGTTGGCTCCGTGGTCTGAGAAGTTAGCCTCACCAATTACAAAACATCCCGGGATTGTAGATTGCAAGTTATAATCAACCCAAACACCACCCATTGTGTAGTGAACCGCTGGATAAATCTTCATTGGAGTTTTGTAAGGATCATCTGCAGTAATCTTTTCGTACATTACGAATAAGTTACCATACTTCTCCTCAATCCAACTTTTACCTAAATCATAAATTTGCTGATCTGTAGGATTGTGAATATGCTTTTCAATAGCTGCTTCTTTACCTTTTTTAATGATTTCTGTAGAGAAATCTAAGTAAACACCTTCTTTGGTATCATTATTTTCAATTCCGAAACCAGCATCACATCTTTCTTTACCAGCTCTTGATGCAACATCACGAGGAACAAGGTTTCCGAATGCCGGATATCTTCTTTCAAGATAGTAATCTCTATCTTCTTCTTTAATATTTTCAGGTCTCAATTTACCTTCTCTGATGGCAACTGAATCTTCAATATTTTTAGGAACCCAGATTCTTCCTGAGTTTCTTAATGATTCAGACATCAAAGTAAGTTTGGACTGCTGTGTTCCATGAACAGGAATACAAGTCGGGTGAATCTGTACATAACAAGGGTTTGCGAAATACGCTCCTTTTTTATGAATTTTCCAAGCCGCAGAAACGTTTGAACCCATTGCGTTGGTAGACAAGAAATATACGTTACCGTAACCTCCTGAAGCAATTACAACTGCGTGAGCCGAATGTCTTTCAATTTCACCAGTTACAAGGTTTCTAGCGATGATCCCTCTTGCTTTTCCGTCTACGATTACCAATTCTAGCATTTCGTGACGATTGTACATTTTTACTCTTCCTTTTCCGATCTGACGGCTTAATGAAGAATATGCACCTAATAATAACTGCTGTCCAGTTTGTCCTTTTGCATAAAAAGTTCTTTTTACCTGAACCCCACCAAATGAACGGTTATCTAATTGACCGCCGTAATCTCTACCGAAAGGAACTCCCTGAGAAACACATTGGTCGATAATATTTGCAGAAACTTCAGCTAATCTGTAAACATTTGCCTCTCTTGCTCTGTAGTCACCACCTTTGATCGTGTCATAGAACAATCTGTAAGTAGAGTCACCGTCTCCCTGATAATTTTTAGCTGCATTGATTCCTCCCTGAGCTGCAATAGAGTGTGCTCTTCTTGGAGAATCCTGATAGCAGAATGCTTTTACATTATATCCTTGCTCAGCCAGAGTAGCTGCAGCAGAACCACCTGCCAAACCTGTACCTACAACAATAATATCAATCTTATCTCTGTTGTTTGGTGCAACAAGGTTCATATGATCTTTATGATTTTTCCATTTATCCTTTAAAGGACCCGCCGGAATTTTTGAATCTAATTTACTCATATTAGTATATTGATATTATTGAGTTACAAAATGATAAATTGCAATAAAAATAAACCCAAATGGAATAAGGATCGAATACCAAGTTCCTATCGCCTTAAGTATTGGAGTATATTTTGGATGTCTTGCACCAACTGACTGGAAAGAAGACTGAAATCCATGAGCCAGGTGCAGTCCCAATAATACAAATGAGATTACATATAAAGCTACTCTCCAGATATCAGCAAATTTCTCATGCAATTCCGGCCAAAAACGTTCCGCATCCGGAGCCAGCCCTTCCACATACTTGTAGTTTATTTCATGAATCCAGAAATCATAAAAGTGAAGCGCTAAAAAAGCCAATACAACAGCTCCGGAAATAATCATATTTCTAGACATCCATGTAGAATTCAAAGCCGCATTGTTTGAAGCATATTTAACTGGACGCGCTTTATTATTCTTAATCTCCAGCACAAATCCCATAATAAAATGGAAAAGAACTGCAAAACCAAGAATAGGTTGCATCAAGAATTGAACAAAAGGATTATACCCCATAAAATCTGATGCTGTATTAAAAGCATCGCGATTTATAACAGATAATAAATTTGTTGTTAAATGCAGTATAAGAAAAATCAGCAAAAACATAGCTGATAATGCCATAGCATATTTTCTACCTATTGTAGAACTCGTTAAACCTGCCATATTAAGTTTAAATTTGAATTTCTACAAAATTAGGAAATGTTAACAATATTATAAAGTGAGAAATCTCACTATTAGCCAGTTTGTAATCTTTCTAAATAAGAGCCTAAAGTATAGTAAATAAGAGAAAAAATAAAAAAATGTAACAATTAATTTATATCATAAATTTTGCTCTTATAGATAATCTTTTTCGTCATACCCTCTAAACTTTTCAATTCAATATTTTTTAATCTTCTTGATGAGCTGTATGGATTAATCACATACTTAATTACTTTCTCTCTGTCAGAAGTATTTGCCATCCAAAAATAAGCCCTGTTTCCATCCTTAATTGAAAGTACCTTATCCTTTCCTACTTGGTGAACCAAAATTTCTTCTCTCTGATTCTCTTTAATATTAAACCCAGACCGGACAATAAAAAACATTAAACTTAGTATGATGAATCTCATTATATTTTTAAAATTAAATTTAAGAAATACAAACCTCAGCACATATATAATTATTAACAAGAGAAAAACCTCAACCAAATTCATTGAGATATTTTCAAAAAAGAGAAAATCGAAATCGGCAAACCAATGAATAGATTTTAATAATCCGTGAATCACAAAGTCATACACCATATTAATGATATCAAAATCTAAATGGAGGGCAATTAAGCCTGCCATTCCAAATGATAACATAATGATCAGTTCAGAGAAAGGAACAATAACAAAATTGGCTAAAATGGAAATAAAAGAAAACTGATGAAAATAATATAAGACCAAAGGAAGGGTTGCCAATTGAGCTGAAATCGAAATAGAGATCGTATTAAAGATTAACTTTTTACCATAGCCATCCTGCTTTGGAAGGCACTTTAAAATAGGTTGATTTAACCAGAAAATCCCCAAAACGGCAATAAAACTTAATTGAAATCCTATATTAAAAAGCTGGTGAGTATCAAAAATTAGAATAATAAAAGCTGACAAAGCCATAGAATGTAATACATCGGGTTTTCTTTGAAGCAATACATAAATAAAATAAACGGTCAACATGATACATGACCTCAGTACTGAATTACCAAACCCAATAAAAGCAGCAAAAAACCAGAGAAACACTAAACTTATAATGATGGTATATCGCCTAAATTTGAGAGGTAGTACCAATTTAAAAAGAAAATAAAACAATCCAAAGATCACCATAATATGTGTTCCGGAAATAGCAAGAAAATGAACCAGCCCTGATCTGCTGAAATCCTGCACTATGGAGGAATCAATCTCCGTCCTATCGGCAAGAATAACACCTTTTAAAAACTCCCTGCTTTGAGCAGAAATGTCGGTATTATCTATATTCTGCAGGACTTTAAGCCTTTTCTGCTTAATTTTTTCCTGTATATCAAGATCAGTTCTTGGAACAGAAAGAATCTCATTCGACACATACAATTGGTACCCAATATTTTTCCGTTTCAGGTAATGGGAATAGTCAAATTGAAAATCATATTGTGGAGGTTTTAGCTTACCTATAAAAGCTTCTACTTTATAGTAGTGATCAAAATCAAGCTGATCGCGTTCTACAGGTATACGTACAATTGAACTAAAGTACTTTTTCCCAACCTGTGCAATACATTCATAATTTTTATACTTTTCATTAGAATTTAGTTTCTTAGAGATTTTAAAGACTACAGTGTTTTTTGATGAATCAAAATTGGTTTCAGAAGAAGTGACCATATTACAACAATGAATAATAATCCCTATTCCAAAAAACATTATTCCTAACAAAACCGACTTGCTTTTATGTATTAGATAAGATTTTAAAAATAGTGTAGCAAAAATGGCTGAACAAATTCCCGCAAAAATAAATATTGCCGTTTTATTCAGCGAAAATTGATCCTGAAAAACTATTCCAAGGATAAAACACAGGACAAGAATAAAAAGCGGTTGTTTGTTCAACTTAAGGATTTACTATACCAAAATAGTAAATAAAAACCACATAACTGTATGGTTTTGTTTTTCTTAAAATATAGGAACAGAAATCCGATATGTTTTTTCCTTTATATTTTCAAAATAATATCTGCAGCATGATCACTAGCTCCTTTTCCGCCAAGTTTCTCTCTAAGCAGCTCATAATCTTTTAGTACCTGATCTCTTTTATCTCCTTCCAAAATTTTAGTTAGTTCTTCAACAAGGTTTTTAGTATTCAGATCATTTTGTATCAATTCTTTCACAACCTCCCTATCCATGATCAGATTTACCAAAGAAATATAGTTGATATTCTTCACTAACCTTTTAGCAATGGCATAGGAGATTTTACTTCCACGGTAGCATACTACTTCAGGAATATTCAGCAAGGCCGTTTCTAAAGTTGCTGTTCCGGAGGTTACCAATGCTGCTTTAGAACATCTCAACAAATCGTATGTTCTATTGGAAACAAAATGAACATTATCATCCACATAACTTTGATAAAACTCTTTGGGAAGACTTGGTGCACCAGCAATTACAAATTGATAATTTTTAAAATGAGGCCTTACAGAAAGCATTATTTCAAGCATCTTTTCAACCTCCTGTTTTCTCGATCCCGGAAGCAGTGCAATTATTTCTTTTTCGTTTAAACCATGTTCTTTTTTAAATGCGTCGATGTTGATCTCTTGTAAACTTGAAATTGCATCCAGTAAAGGATGGCCTACAAAATGAGAGTGAACACCATGCTTTTTATAGAAATCTTCTTCAAAAGGTAAGATAACCATCATTTCATCTACGTACTTCTTGATAATCTCTACTCTACCCTCTTTCCATGCCCATAGCTGAGGAGATATATAATATACTACTTTTATCCCAAGTTCTTTGGCATATTTTGCGATCCTTAGGTTGAATCCTGGATAATCAACCAGAATTAAAACATCAGGTCTGTTATTTTTAATATCCTCTTTACAAAATTTTATATTATTAAGAATTGTCCTTAGGTTCATAGCCACTTCCAAAAACCCCATGAAAGCCAAATCACGGTAATGTTTCACTAATGTGCCACCCTGTTTAGTCATCAGATCGCCACCCCAAAACCTAAATTCGGCATTTGAATCTTTTTGTTTTAAAGCTTTCATTAAATTACTTCCGTGTAAATCCCCTGATGCTTCGCCAGCAATGATGTAATATTTCATTTCTATAATAAGGATAGAGAACAAATTAAGACTTTGTTAAATCTTAATTTGTAAATTTGTTCAAAGATAATGATAAAAAATGTCAGAAGAATTTGAAATCAGAAATAAAGTAAATGAAAGTGGTCTGGTAAATTTTGATCTTACTACTCTTCTTCCCAAAGGAATACGTAAGGGTATAGATCTTAAAGATTTTCTTTTCCAGGAAATGATCTTAAAAGAAAAAGATTTTCGCGAGAAAGTTGCCGCTATCAACACCGACGAATATACCGATACCTATATTTACATCTATAATTCCGCAGATGCCATTGTTCCATTATGGGCATATTTCGTCCTTACAGCTAAACTTACAGATGCAGCAAAAAAAATAGTTTTTGGCAATCGTGAAGATCTTGAAGTGATATTAATGCACAATGCAATACAAACTTATGATTTCGATGACATGAGAGGCAAAAGAGTTCTCGTAAAAGGTTGCTCAGATAAAGAAATTCCGGAAAATGCCTATGTAGAATTGGTAGAACAATTGAAACCTATTGTAAAGTCTCTTATGTTTGGAGAGGCATGTTCTAATGTCCCAATCATTAAGAACTAGTAATGAAAAAAAACGTAACCGCTTTTCTCTTATTTCTCATTTTTTTATTCATCTATTATGCTGGGAGTTTTACAAAAATTCCTTTTGCTGATTGCGTTGGATTTGTAGCACTTGTAGAAAAAGGTGAATGGATGACCACAGCCACAGCTACGACACATTTTTTTTATACCAATACGGCAATTCTTATTAAGAATTTAGCCAATATTAATTCTATAGAAGCAAGCAGGATTCTGGTTATTCTTTCCGGAGCAGCCACAATTGCGGTAATTTACCTCACTGTAAGGATTATTACAAAAAACGAATGGGTATCCATCACTACAGCTTTTGTGTTTGGTTTTAGCTTTACTTTTTGGAAAAATGCAGAAATAGTAGAAGTATACACCTATAATTCTTTATGGATTAGCCTCGTGTTTTTTTCAATAATAAAAAGTTTTATAGAAAATAAAAAAAATTACATTGTTTTAAGTGGATTATTTTTAGGGATCAGTCTCTGGATCCATATTCAGAATATCCTGTTGATCCCGGCGCTTCTTTTATTTCTTTTCTATTTCAGAGCAGAAAAAAAACAAGTCTTTTTATCCCTGCTTATTTTCTTAGTGCTTTTCTCTTCTCTATTTATTTTAAATACTTCTCAGGGATTATCACTAAGCTCTCCTTATACTTCCGATCAGGGAACCTGGGTTGAAGACTCCTTAAACAAAACATTTTTACAATATGTACAGGACTTCTTTAAGTCTTTTGTTTATCTAATTTATAACTTCAACATATTTACCTTCTTTGGAGTTGTTGGTGCATTTTTATTGTATAAATCAAATGCAAAAATGTTTTTTGTATTCTTTGCAGGATCATTATGCGTCTATGGGTTTTCAACTTTTTATGCGGTTTCGGATAACTATGTATTTTTTATTCCGTTCAATATCATCTTTGCGTTGTCTATTGGATATGGACTATCATCTTCAAAATATGCTGCCTTCAAAAAGATATCCTGGCTCTGTCTTTTTATCCCTTTAGGATATGTTCTTTCATATAGCGCAGTATCATCAACAGATAAAGGAAAAAGCTTCAACGATTTTAAAAAATACAAAGGCGGACTAAAATATTATATGTTGCCGTGGATGAATGACAATGTGGGTATTCTTGAATTTACTATTGATAAGAAAGAAGCTCCGGAACCAATCAACTGGATGACTGCCAGCGCTAAAGAATACATTAAGCTGTTAAGATCTAAAGGATATACCGACGAAGATATAAGAAAACTTTAACAGTAATTTTAGATTAAAAAAATTGTTTGGGAATATTTTTTGATAACTTTGGTTTACTAACAATTTAACAGACACAAACATGAATTTAATCGATTTGCTTACAGGAAATACAAGCAACCAGGTTGCAGAACAGGCAGAAAATAAATTTGGAATCAGTAAAAACCAGATTATTGCATTGTTGGCTGTTGCAGCACCTTTAGTTATTTCATATTTAAGAAATAAATCACAAGATTCAAAAGAAGCTGAAGCATTAAACAACGCCCTGGATAAAGATCATAACGGAAGTATTTTAGATGACTCTTCTCAGTTAGAAGCAAGACAAGCAGAAGGAGGTTCAATCCTTAGTCATGTTTTTGGTGGTGACAAACAAAATGTAGAAAATCAATTATCACAAAATACAGGGATTTCAATTGATAAAATAGGTCCCGTTCTGGCTATGCTTGCTCCACTTATCATGGGGTATATTGGTAAAGAAAAACAACAAAATAATGTTGGTGCCGGAGGCTTAGGTGATTTATTAGGCGGAATACTTGGAAATGCATCTAATCAGGCTCAGGCTGAGCAATCCAATCCATTAAATGACATCTTAGGAAGTGTATTAGGGGGTGGTGGACAATCTCAATCATCTGGAAATCCACTGAACGACATTTTAGGAAGTGTTTTAGGAGGGGGACAGCAAAAACAGCAGGAAGGAGGACTAGGTGGTATTTTGGGAAATATTTTTGGAAAATAATTTAATTTGTATATAAAAAAAGCCAAAGAATAGATCTTTGGCCTTTTTTTATTTTGTTTACTTTTTAGATTTTTCTTCCGAAGTCACTAATGATTTAGAAGCTTTTCTAGGTCTTCTTTTCCCATAGCTTCCATTATTAATTTTACCTCTTCTAGATTTTCTGTCTCCTTTTCCCATAATAATTAAGTATTTGTTGATTCATACGAATGTAAGAAAACTCGTTCGAAACAGACTACTTATCGCTGTTAAAGTTTTTATAAATCTAAACTTTAATGGTCTTCCATTTTCCTTTTTTAAATAATATAAAAGCCACTATTGTAATTAGAATTTCTGCTACAGGGATTGAAATAAAGACCCCTTTCGGCCCCATTCCAAGATGTTTTGACAGAAAGTAGGCAAAAGGAATCTGAAACATCCAAAATCCAAAAAAATTTATCCAGGTCGGTGTCCATGTATCTCCGGCTCCATTAAAAGCATTAACCATGACCATTCCTATTCCGTAGAAAAGAAAACCTACACTCATTATATGCAGCGCATTTTTAGCAAAGCTTTTAATTTCAACCTCCTGTGTAAAAAAACCGACCAGAAAATCTCCCAAAAGAAAAAATATCAAACTTACAACGAGCATAAAAACAACATTATACTTTACGGTTTTCATCACAGATTGTTCGGCTCTCAACATCTCGTTAGCCCCCATGTTCTGTCCAACCAAAGTAGAAGCAGCATTACTTAAGCCCCACGCTGGAAGCATAAAAAACATCATCAATCTTAATGCTGTCTGATACCCTGCTGAAGCATTTTCTCCTCCCGTTGTTGCGACAAGCTGTGCCAGAAATATCCAGCTGCATGATGCAATAACAAATTGAAAAATTCCTGGAGTTGCTATTTTTACAACTGATCTTATTAATCTGAAATCTGGTTTAAAATAATCTAATTTTATTCGGATTTGTGTATCAGCAATTAAGAGATGATACAATTGATAAATAACGCCCACACTTCTTCCTATTGTTGTTGCAAGGGCTGCGCCAGTTAAACCCATTGCCGGAATAGGACCAAAGCCCCTAATTAAAATGGGACAAAGAATAATATTGGCAATATTTGCGATCCATAAACTCTTCATTGCAATGGCTGCATTTCCTGCCCCTCTGAAAATTCCGTTAATTAAAAACAGAAGCATAATGATAACACTGCTTCCCATCATCATTCTTGTAAAATCTTTACCATAAGCGGCTGCTTCTGGCTTAGAACCCATAAGAATTAGGATTTCCTTTGCGTAAATTACTCCAAGTAAACTTAGAATAAAAGTAATGACAATCGAAACAAATAAAACCTGTGCAGCACTTCTGGAAGCTTGCTCAGGGTTTTTCTCACCAATTCTCCTTGCAACCAAAGCTGTTGCCGCCATACTCATCCCGATTGCAATAGAGTACATTACAGAAAGAACAGATTCTGTAAGCCCTACGGTTTGTATCGCATAACCACTTTCTTTCAGATGCCCTACAAAATACAGATCTACCAGAGCAAATACAGACTCCATTGCCATTTCCAGCATCATCGGAATGGCTAAAAGAAGTACAGCACTCCTTATACTGATCTTTGTATAGTCTACATCTCCACCTTTAAATGCTTTTTTGAAAAAGTCTATATATTTTGTCATAATCTTTAATCATATTAATAGGATTCAAAAATATCACTTCCAAAACGATTAAGACTTGGCATATGGAAAGTTTTAGGAAAAAATAATATTATCTTTGCAAAAAATCTTATCAATGTTCAGAACACATACCAACGGAGAATTATCTCTAAAAAATCTTAATGAAGAAGTTACACTTTCAGGATGGGTACAAACTATCCGTGATAAAGGATTTATGATTTGGATAGATTTACGAGATCGTTACGGAATCACTCAGTTGGTTTTTGACCAGGACCGTTCTTCTACTCAGTTGATGGAAGAAGCTAAAAAACTGGGTCGTGAGTTTGTGATTCAGGTTAAGGGAAAAGTAATTGAAAGGGTAAGCAAAAACCCTAATATTCCAACTGGAGAGATTGAAATTTTAGTTGAAACATTAACGATTCTAAATGAGTCACAGCTTCCACCTTTCACTATTGAAGATGAAACCGATGGTGGCGAGGAACTAAGAATGAAATATCGTTATCTGGATATCAGAAGAAATCCTGTGAAAGATAAATTGATCTTCCGTCACAAAATGGCTCAAAAAGTAAGAAATTATCTTTCAGATGAAGGATTTATTGAAGTTGAAACTCCGGTTCTTATTAAATCTACTCCGGAAGGAGCAAGAGACTTTGTGGTTCCTAGCAGAATGAATCCAGGACAGTTTTATGCATTACCACAATCTCCACAAACTTTCAAACAGCTTTTGATGGTAGGTGGAATGGATAAATATTTCCAAATCGTAAAATGCTTCCGTGATGAGGATTTAAGAGCCGACAGACAACCGGAATTTACTCAGATAGACTGTGAAATGGCTTTTGTAGAGCAGGAAGATGTAATGAACGTTTTTGAAGGGATGACTAAAACGCTTATTAAAGATATTACAGGTCAGGAATTCGGAACTTTTCCAAGAATGACTTTTGCTGATGCCATGCAAAAATATGGGAATGACAAACCGGATATTCGTTTTGGAATGGAATTCGTGGAGCTGAATGAGCTTGTAAAAGGAAAAGAATTCAAAATATTTGATGATGCTGAATTGGTTGTCGGAATCAATGTTGAAGGTTGCGCAGACTACACCAGAAAACAAATCGACGAATTGGTGGACTGGGTAAAACGTCCACAGATCGGAGCTTCGGGAATGGTTTGGGTAAAATTCCAAAATGACGGGGTAAAAACGTCTTCTGTTAATAAGTTTTATAATGAAGAAGATCTGGCAAAGATCATTGAAAAATTTGGAGCAAAAGAAGGAGACCTCATGTTGATCCTTTCAGGAAATGAGCATAAAGTAAGAACTCAGCTTTCAGCTTTAAGAATGGAACTTGGAAACCGTTTAGGATTGAGAAAAGGAAATGTATTTGCACCTCTTTGGGTAGTTGATTTTCCATTATTGGAATTTGATGAAGAAACTCAAAGATACCACGCTATGCACCACCCATTTACATCTCCAAAACCTGAAGATATCCACTTATTAGAAACAGATCCTGGAAAAGCAAGAGCTAATGCTTATGATATGGTTCTTAATGGAAATGAAATTGGTGGTGGATCTATCAGAATTTTCGATAAGGATCTTCAGTCAAAAATGTTTGATCTTTTAGGGTTCTCAAAAGAAGAAGCGGAAGCTCAGTTTGGCTTCTTAATGAATGCATTCAAATATGGAGCTCCTCCTCATGGTGGTTTAGCATTCGGGTTTGACCGTTTGGTAGCTATTCTTGACGGAAATGAAGTGATCAGAGATTATATTGCATTTCCTAAAAATAACTCAGGACGTGATGTTATGATCGATGCACCAGCTTCTATTGCGGATGCTCAACTCGATGAGTTAGAATTAAAATTGAATTTAAAAGCATAAATTTAAAGCGAGGTTTTTCCTCGCTTTTTTATTTTATCCCATATGGCAAAAGAAGAACTCATTGATTTTATAGACAATCTTAGGAAAGATTTTATCGAAAATAAGGAGCAATGAGAAAACAGAACCATTGAAGATTATTTAGAAGCAATGTCTAGCTATATTCAAGATATAGATGGTTATTATATTAATACCAGCCAAAATATTGATTTAGAAAAGATTAATTGGAAAGTTTTCTCCGACCTATTAAAAGGAAGCAGCATCTACGAATAGAAAGATATAGATTATTCTTAATCCATTTTTATAATCTGCTCTCTTCCGGGTCCCGTAGAAAGATAGCTCACAGGAATTTTCAATTCTTTTTCCAGGAAACTAAGATAATTCTTCAATTGTTCGGGTAAAGAAGAAGCATCATCATAATTGGAAATATCTTCGTCCCAGCCTTTCATCCACTGTAACACGGGTTGAACTTCATCATCAATAAATAAACCATGCATCACTGAAATCTGCTGATTCTGTATTTCATAGTGAGTACATACGGCTACTGATTCAAAACCACTTAAAACATCTGCTTTAGTAAGCACCAGCTGAGTTACCCCATTTATCATAACAGCATATTTCAAAGCGGGTAGATCCAACCAGCCAATCCTTCTTGGCCTTCCTGTATTGGATCCAAATTCATTGCCTTTCTGTCTAATTTCTTCACCCAGATCATTAAATATTTCTGTAGGGAAAATTCCATTACCTACTCTTGTACAATAGGCTTTAGCAACTCCATATATCTCACCTACTTTTTTAGGTGAAATTCCTAAACCACTACAGGCTCCCGCTGCTAAAGTAGTTGAAGAAGTAACATATGGATAGGTGCCATGATCAATATCAAGCAATGTAGCTTGTGCTCCTTCTGCCAGAATGGTCTTTCCTTCACTCAATGAATTATTTAAAAATATTTCTGCTTCAATAAATTCAAATCTTTTCAGAAACTCTACGGCATCAAAAAAATCTTCACATAGTTTTTCTAATGACGGAAGTATCTGCCCATAGCTCAAAAGCTGATTATAATCTATTTCTAAAATATGAATTATCCGATCCGTAAAATCCGGTGATAAAATATCCCCTACTCGTAAATTCTGCCTAAGAATCTTGTTTGCATATGCCTGTCCAATGCCATTTCGTGTAGTTCCAATAGCCGCATAAGAAGAATTTTCTTCCATGAAGACATCCATTAATTGATGAGTAGGAAGAACAAGATGTGCCTTTTTTGAAATAGAAACATGCTTCTCCACCTGGATGGTTTCATCAAATGATCTTAAATTTAAAACTTCTTTTTTAAAATTAACAGGATCCAGGACCATTCCTGTTCCGATTACATTTTGTACACCCTTCATAAATATTCCTGAAGGAAGAGATTTTAATGTTATTCTCTTTCCATAACGCTCTATGCTGTGTCCGGCATTAGCCCCACCGTTGAAACGTGCTACAATATCATAATTCTGACTAATAAGATCAATGAATTTACCTTTCCCTTCATCTCCCCACTGTAAACCTAATACAATATCCATATCTATAATTTATCGTTTTTGTATATGACAAAGCTATCATATATGAATAGCGGGGCAATTGTCATTTGACAAGAAAGGATTTCTATAATATATTTTTCCGGATACGACTGAATGAAGAAGGAGTAATTCCTAAATAAGAAGCCAACATTGCTTGTGGAACACGATTGGCCAGGCCAGGATAATGACTGAGAAAATGAAGATATCGGGATTTAGCATCCAGGTTGAGCATTGTACTTACTACCTTAAGCTTATTCTCAGCGACAAAAGCATGTAGCTTAGCAATTAAAACAGGCCAAATAATAATTTCCTTTTCAATTGATTTTAAAAAATCAAAATCAAGTGTTAATAATACCCCATCGGTTATAGCTTCGATATATTCATTAGAAGGTACCTGATCAGCAAAACCTTGAAAATCTCCAATAAACCGTCCTTCATAAATAAAGTACCTCGTAAAGTCATCTCCTTGTTTGTTATAATACAATGATCGAAATACCCCTTCTTTTACAAAAGCAATCTTTTGGCTTACCTTACCAGCTTCTACAAATGGTTCTCCTCTAGAAATGTTCACTTCTTTGACTCCACCAGCAATTAATTCTTCCTCTTTGTCACTAAGCATTCCAAATTTTCTGATGTAATTAAATAGCTCTTTCATGTTTTGATCAATCGAATTTTAAAGATATACAAATACTTATTATTGTCAATTGCCAATTGGTAATAAAACTAAACAGCTACTATCACACCTCTCGATTATATATTTACACATGATAAATCTGATTTTAAAGCATAAAAAAAGCGGAGAATATATCCGCTTTTTATCATTGATCTAGAATTTCAAATCATTAATTTTTTCGCTTTTAAAGATAATTATTCTGTACCAACCAAGCCGTAATTCTTTTAAGAGTAAGTGCATTAGGATCTACAACGGATGAAAGAGAATTCACTTTATCTTTCTGTGGAATAGAAACCACTTTCCGCACTTTATCCCGTGCTGTAAATAATTCAAAATTCTGAGCATTGTTTCCTCCTGCAAAACTTATTTTAGCTACCATAATTCCATCGGGAATAAAAAATTCGTACGAATCTTGACCGTTTATATATCCTGTAGAAGTAAAAAAACCAATCGTTTCTCCTCCCTGTTCAATTGACTTTGTTTCCTTTAACTCGATTGGCCAGTTTTTATTACGTGATACCAAACTATAATTAACGGCAGTTCTGGGTGTCACTCCTTTTGTAGCAATTAATTCTGTAATTTTATCTGCATTTAAGCTATTCCCTTCAATTACTCCTCCTTTACCGATTAAATTTACAAACCCTTTCTCCATCCCCAACGTTGATAACTTGAAAATTCCAACCTGATTGGTAGGTAAAAAAGTGAAACGATAGTACATACTTGCATTGTCATTTTTATCACCTTCAAACTCTGTACTGAGAACTGCAATGACCAGTTTTTCGCCTTCCATTGAGTAAAGGTTAAAGTTTTTGGTAAGCCCAAAATTTTGTTTCTGTACTTCGACTTTTCCAAGCTTGTTTCCATCCACAGTAATGATATTATTTTTGTAATCGACTTTCTGTGCCGATAGAAAGACATTTACTCCAAGTACAAATAAAAAAGTAAAAATTGTTTTCATTATAGGTTATATTTTATTTTGGTCCAAAATACAAATAATAATTTAGTGTGCTTATCCTCTATTTTTAATATTAATCAAAATAATACATTTAGTAAATATTTTTCACTCGGCACAATCATTGTACGTTATTATGTAAACATAGTACAATGAAAGCAATTTGGAATGGTGCCATTGGCTTTGGTTTAGTCAATATCCCTGTAAAGATTTATTCCGCAACCGAAACAAGTAAGTTGGATCTGGATATGCTTGATAAATCTGATTTTTCAAATATCAAGTTTAAAAGAGTCAATGAAAAATCAGGTAAAGAAGTGAAATGGGAAAACATCGTAAAAGCTTATCTCATGGATGACAGATACATTGTTCTTGACGATAAAGATTACGAAGCAGCAAGTCCCGAAAAGAGTAAGATACTTTCTATTGATCAGTTCGTAAAAGAAGTGGAAGTAGACAGCGTTTATTTTGAAAATCCTTATTTTTTGGAACCTCAGAAAAACGGAGAAAACGCTTACCGCCTTCTAATGAAAGCTTTAACAGAAACTAAAATGGTCGGTATAGGAACTTTTGTTCTTCGTGAAAGTGAGGCTATCGGAATGATTCGACCCTATAATGAAGAGGTTTTAATTCTTAACAGATTACGCTTTAATCAGGAAATAAGGGATTATAAAGACTTAAAGATTCCACCTAAGAAAGCTCCAAAACCTGCGGAATTAAAAATGGCAGTAAGTCTTATTGAACAACTTTCCCAGGAGTTTGATCCTACTGTGTATAAGGATACCTATTCAGAAGCATTAATGAAAATCATCAAACAGAAAGCGAAGGGTAAGAGTGTAAAAGCCCAAAAGGCAGAGCCGACAAAAGAAGGTAAAGTCATTGACTTAATGGCACAATTGAAAGCCAGTTTACAAAGTTCTAAATCCAAAAATGCATCGTAATGGCTCTTAAAGATTATAACGAAAAACGGAAATTCAACGAAACCAGTGAACCAAAAGGGAAAACTAAGAAGAGTAAGGATCAACTTATTTTTGTAGTTCAGAGACATGCGGCATCACATCTCCATTATGATTTTCGATTAGAGATGGAAGGTGTCCTTAAAAGCTGGGCCGTTCCAAAGGGTCCATCATTAGACCCTAAAGATAAACGTCTTGCCATGATGGTGGAAGATCATCCATACGATTATAAAGATTTTGAAGGGAATATTCCTGAAGGCAATTATGGAGCCGGCCAGGTTGAGGTTTGGGACAGTGGCACTTACGAACCACTGGAAGAAAACAACAAGCTTTCCGATGAGAAAGAACTGTTAAAGGAATTACACGCCGGATCATTAAAATTTATTCTCCACGGTAAAAAATTGAAAGGTGAATTTGCTTTGGTTAAAATGAAAAACACTGAAGGCAATTCCTGGTTGCTCATAAAACACAAAGATGAATATGCAGAAACAAATTATGATGCTGAAGAAAACACTTCTGCAAAATCTTTAGTCACCCAATTTTTAGAGGAAAAAAAAAGCCTAAAAAGCAGCAGAAAGAAATCATAACGACTCAGCCAAGATTCAGAAACTTTAATGCTCTAACCAACGAAAAAAAACTTAAAAATTTCATCAGGCCAATGCTTGCAAAGTCCTTTGAAAAAGCGTTTGATGATAAAGATTGGATCTTCGAGATAAAATGGGATGGCTATAGGGCTATTGCTGATGTTAGTAATGATACGCCTCTGTTTTATTCCAGAAATGGCATTTCTTTCCTGGATAAATTTCAAAAGGTTTCAAGAGATTTCGATTCGCAAAAACATAAGATGATTCTGGACGGAGAAATTGTAGCTTACGACGAAAACGGAAAGCCCAGCTTCCAGTTGCTACAACAGATCGGAGATAATCCTAACCTTGCTTTGGTTTACCAAGTTTTTGACCTTCTCTGGCTCAATGGTCATTCTACAGAAGATCTCCCATTATTGCAAAGAAAGGAACTTTTAAAAGAGGCCTTGATTGAGACTGAAGTTATTAAATATTGCGACCACATTCCCGAAAAAGGAATTGACTTTTTCAATCAGATGAAAAAAATGAAGCTTGAGGGGATGATCGCAAAGAAAGCAAACAGCAACTATATTGAAAACCATAGAACCACGGATTGGCTCAAAATAAAATTTACGGATACTGAAGAAGCCATTATCTGTGGATTTACGGAACCGAGGGGCTCAAGAAAAGGATTTGGAGCATTGATCTTAGGAAAATATAGTAATGGGAAATTGATTTATTCCGGTCATACAGGAACAGGATTTAATAAAGAATCTTTAAACCAGCTTCATGAGAGATTGAAAAAATTAATTATAAAGAAATCTCCATTTGAAACTGTTCCTAAAACCAATATGCCTGTAACATGGATAAAGCCCGAATTGGTTTGTGAAATTAAATTTTCAGAAATTACAAAAGATGGTATTTTCCGGCATCCCGTTTTTATTGCAATCCGTGAGGATAAAGATCCCGAAGAAATAAAAGGTTCGACAAATACCAATATCCAAACTAACGAAAAACCTAAAGAAATGAAAGCTACAACCTCTTCTCCCAAAAAAGCGCCACATTCTGAAAAGGAAATAACGTTAAACCGACATTCTGTAAAGTTGACCAATCAGGATAAAATCTATTTTCCAAAAGATGGTATTACAAAAGGGAATGTTATTGAATATTATCAATCGGTAGCTGAATATATACTTCCGCATTTAAAGAACCGTCCACTTTCCTTAAACCGCTTTCCAAATGGAATTGAAGCCCAGGGTTTTTATCAAAAAGATGCCAGTGATAATATACCTGATTGGATAAAAACCACTCAAGTTTATTCAGAGTCCAATGATAAGTACATTGATTATATTTACTGTAATGATAAAGCCACCTTAGCCTATCTTAATAATTTAGGCTGTATCGATCTCAATCCATGGAACAGTTCGCTTCCTGATCTGGAACATCCAGATTATTTGGTTTTGGATCTTGACCCTTCTAAGAAAAATAGTTTCGATGATGTGATTGAGGCGGCATTACAGGTGAATGAAGTTTTAAATTCAATTAAAATTAAAGGCTACTGTAAAACTTCCGGAAGTACCGGAATTCATATCTACATTCCAATGGGTGGTAAATACGATTTTGACCAGGTGAAAGACTTCGCTCATATCGTGATGAAACAAGTTAATGAAAAGCTACCTAAAACAACTACATTAGAAAGAAACTTACAAAAAAGAGATGATAAGAAAATTTATCTCGATTATCTTCAAAACAGAACAGGTCAGACATTGGCGAGTGCCTACAGCTTAAGGCCTAAGGAAGGAGCTTCTGTTTCTATGCCTTTAGAATGGGATGAGGTAAAGCCAGGATTAAAACCAACAGATTTTACTATTCATAATGCTTTAGAAAGAATTAAAGAAAAAGGAGATTTATTTAAATCTGTATTGGGAAAAGGAATTGATATGATGAAAGCATTGGAGTTGTTACAGAATCTTAAGTAAGCTTTGACTGATGAGGATCATTTCAGCATTCAAGCCATGGTAATAAAAAAATTCCTGCATTTATAATTAATGCAGGAATTTTTACTATTTTTATTTATAACCGTTACTTATTATAAAGATGTACATCTCGTTGTGGAAAAGGAATTTCAATTCCAGCTTGATCAAGAGCTGCTTTACAGGTTATCATTAACTCTTCGTTCATCGCCCAGAAATTTTCATTGGTAGTCGCTACTCTTATAGATAAATTAACTGCACTATCTCCAAGTTCAGTTACGACCACTTGTGGGACTGGTTCTTTAAGTGCATATTCGTTATTCTTTATCACCTCCAGTAGTATTTCCTTTGCCTGTTTTAAATCGGCGTTATAAGAAACTCCTATGTCGAACCATGTTTTACGTGTTCCTAGCTGTGTGTAATTCGTAATACTTTTATTTGAAATTTCGCCATTAGGTATTACGATTAATTGATTTTGTGGAGTAATTAATCTTGTGTGGAAAACATCAATTGCATTTACCGTTCCTGAAACTCCCGAACTTGTGGAAATAAAATCTCCGATCTTAAATGGTTTCAATAATAAGATAAGTATCCCACCTGCAAAATTGGTCAGTGAACCTTGTAATGCCAATCCCACCGCCAAACCGGCAGCACCTATCATTGCAACAAATGCAGAGGTCTGTACCCCCAATTGAGTTACGACAACGATAAAGAGCAAAATATTGAGACTCCAATTAATAATATTCAAAAGAAAAAGCTGTAAGGACGGCTCCATATTGCGCCTTTTAAAGGCTTTTTCAACTAATTTCTTTATCATCCTTATGATCCATGATCCGATGAGATATATCAAGAACGCAGAGATTACTGCTGTAATAATCTTTGGAGCCCATGCAATAGCTGAAGCCATAAAGGTATCCCAATGTTGCTGAATGTTATTCAATTTTAGATCGTCCATCTTTGTATTTATTTAATTTTTGATATTTTACCCGTTTATTTACTCTCATTTTGTAATTAATTTTGAAAAATAACCTGCATCCAAAAAACAACAAACTCTAAACCTTTGGTTTAAAGTACATATTATAGTAAAAAAATAAATTGGATAGCAAAATAGCCCTGTTTCAGGCTTAATCAATGATCATTTTTGAAATTGAATCTTGTAAAAAGAAGTAATTAGAATTTTAAAAATACTGAAAAAAAAAGTAATCCACAATTTCTATGAAGTCTGCCTTTTGGAAAACCTATAAGCACAAAAACAACAAATAAATCTATTTATTCTATTTCATGAAAATAAATTATCAAAAATAAAAATTCAATGAAAAAAATTACGGCAATTTAGCAACAAGACTTTCAGGTAAAACTTTCAAAATATTATAAATTATCTTCCATTTAAGATTAGGTACAATGGTAAAAGAATTACCTGCATGAACAATGAACTTTGCTACATAGTCGGGTTCCATCATTAAAGAATCATTAAGCTCCAGACCTTCATTCATTTTAGTTCTGATATAGCCAATCACTAAAGCATTAACAATGACTTTTCTGGAAGACAGTTCTTGTCTTAGCCCCGCTAAATATTGTGTGAATGCAGATTTTGTGCTTCCATAAATAAAATTACTCTTTCTTCCTCTTACCCCTGAAAGTGAAGAAAGTCCAACAATTCTTTCCAATCTTTTATTACTTTCATCCATGGCTATAATATTAAGGATAGAGACTCCACCCATATAATTCACCTGCATCATCTGGTAAGTTCCTTTGAAATCTCGTAAAGCTTTTTGATTATCAACTAAAAAACCTGCGGCATAAACCACAATATCAGGTTTTACAGGAAGGTCATTATAAAACTTCTGATGAGAATCAAAATCAGCTGCATCAAAATATAAAACCTTTATTCTTGAAACATCTAAATCATTATCTCTTACAAAACTCTCCAAGGATTCCGTATTTCGCGATGCTGCAATAACAGAAAATCCCTTCTGCAAGTATTGTCTACCTGCCTGCTTAGCAACATCAGAATTAGCACCTAAAATAAGAACAGTTTTATTTGTATTTTGATTCATCAAGCAAAGATAGATTAAACCATAGATAAGTCAAATAATCAAATATTTATTAGCTATTCAAACTGGTATAAAAAAATCGGCGCGGTGAACTTTGTTCACCGCGCCGATACTATACGATTTAAACTAAAAATTATTTCTTTTCAGTTTCAATTACTTCTTTTTTCTCAGCAGTTTTTTCAGCTGCTTTTGTTGCTTTTTCTCCAAAACGAGTATCAGTAAATTCTCTTGATACTGCTGCTTTTTCGAATTTTAATTTTCCTGATAATGTTTCAATAACAAAACCATCATCCTGAATTTGAGCAATTCTTCCATGAAGACCAGAAGTAAGAACTACCCTACTTCCTACTTTCAGATTCTCCTGAAAGCTTTTTTCCTGCTTTTGTTTTCTCATTTGTGGTCTTATCATTAAGAAATAAAAACCGACAAACATCACACCCATCATGATCAGCATCATAGAAGATCCTCCACCTTGTGGCTGTGCTTGTAAAAATATGGTTAACGTATTCATTTTATTATGGTTGAATATTCGCTGTGAATGTTAATTTAATTGGAGCTTTTTCTACGTTAGCA
This sequence comes from Chryseobacterium sp. FW101-FHT12H09, assembly GCF_058790395.1. Taxonomy (NCBI): domain Bacteria; kingdom Pseudomonadati; phylum Bacteroidota; class Flavobacteriia; order Flavobacteriales; family Weeksellaceae; genus Chryseobacterium; species Chryseobacterium sp. FW101-FHT12H09. The sequence goes on from NZ_JBYTCP010000005.1 coordinate 611,305, forward strand.
TATACATCAGCATATTTCTGAACGTTTCCATCGAAGTTTGAAGAATCAAAGTGTAATGTAATTTTTCCTTTTTTTCCAGGTAAGATAGGCTCTTTAGTAAAATCAGGAGCAGTACATCCGCATCCAGGTTTAACTTCAGAAATTACCAATGGATTTTTTCCGGTATTAGTAACTTCATATACATGCTGAACTTTATCTCCTTTTTTGATCTTTCCAAAATCAAAATTACTTTCTGATAGAGCAATTGATGTAGATGGCTGGTCAGACTTTACCGGAGCTGCTGCAGTTTCTCCAGCTACAGGAGCTGTTGCAGAGTCAGCAGGAGCTGTAGTTACAGCGGCAGAATCTGCTGCTATAGATTCAGCACCTTTAACTTCTTTGTTTTCTTTTTTACAAGAAACTAAACCAAAGCCTATAATAGACAAAGCGATAATTGATAACGTCTTTTTCATGTTAAATTCTATTTTGATCTTTACAATATTTATCTAAAATTCCATTAATGAAGATATTAGATCGATCAGTAGCAAATACTTTAGCAATTTCTATATATTCATTAATTATTACTCTTGAAGGCGTGAAAGGAAAATTATCAATTTCTGAAATAGCTGTAGATAAGATAACTTTATCCATCAAAGCAATTCTTTCCAAATCCCAGTTTTCTAATCTCTCACTTAATTTCTTCTCATTATTCTCCCAGTTATTCAATGTGTCTCTAAGAAGTTTACCCGCAAAGCTTTTATCATCTTCATCTTTGATCATTTTTATCAATGTTCTGCTTTCTTCGTCTTCTTTAAGGAAACCAATCGTTTTCTGAACCATTGAATTTGCTATGTGAATATCATCATACCAAGTTAATTCTTTATCACCAAGGTAATCATGAAAATCTTCATTTTCAGCGATATATCGCAAAAATAATTTCCCGATAAATTTTTGATCTTCTTCGAAAGAATATTCTTCCACTTTCATGAAATCCTGATAACGCTTTCCAGCAGTAATCCTTTGGAAAGTTTTTACCAATAGGTCATCATGCAAATCCCATTTTAATTCCTTATGTTGTCCTGTAAAGAAAAGTCTTTCTGGATTTTCTTCAAGTTTAATCAACACCTGGTTGCTAATAAATTTTTGATTGGGATTAATGTCAGAATCAGTCTTCAAATACTTCTTCTTCCCAATTTCCATTTGGTTTTCCGCAAGATCTTTAAGACCTACTAAAAAATTAAGTTGATAAATATAGAGATGATAGATTTTTTCTATACTAGAAAACATGTTTTTCTCTAAAACATCGAACTTAATGGGATTCTGGTAGTATGAATATACATTTTCTACCACTTTTTCACGGATTTGTCTTCTTCCTAACATTCAAAGAGCTTTTTATGGGTGCAAAGATACAAAATTTAAAATTTATGAAATTCGTAGTGTGAAGGTATTTTTGTAATTTTGTAAAACTATATGAAAGCTTTAAAAACTCTGAACCCTTACTTTTGGAAACACAAAATATTATTGTTTTGGGGGTTATTATTCATCATCGCCAGTAATTTCTTCAATACCTATAAGGTTCAGTTTGTGGGAAAATCCGTAGATGAGCTTACAAAAGGAGGACAGATGGGTTTTAATAAGCAGGTATTGATTTACGTTGCTATCATTGTAGGCTGTTCATTATTGACAGGATTCTTCACTTTCATGATGAGGCAAACAATTATCGTTGCTTCAAGAAGAATTGAGTACGAGTTAAAAAATAAGATTTACAGACATTATCAGGAATTATCTTTAACTGATTACAAACAAACTACCATCGGAGATCTCATGAACAGGTTAAGTGAAGATGTAGTGGCTGTAAGAATGTATCTTGGCCCTGGTGTCATGTATGTTGTGAACCTGGTAATTTTGCTTCTTATCACCAGCATCTATATGATAAAAACAGATGTTTCAATGACCTTATGGACATTGTTACCACTTCCCATATTATCATATCTTATATTTAAGGTAAGCTCGATCATCAATAAAAAGTCAAAAATCATGCAGAAAAGCCAGTCTGGCATTTCGACTTTTGTACAAGACAGTTTTTCGGGGATCAGGGTTGTTAAATTCTTTGCCAAAGAAAATTACATTAAAAAAAATTACGGTATTAAAGTTACCGACTATCAGGATAAGGCCTTAGATCTAGCCAAAACGGAAGCCTATTTTTTTACAATTATCCTATTTGTAATAGGACTTTTAAATGTAGCGATCATTGTAATTGGTGGCCAAAAATACATTGCCGGAGAATTGAGCATCGGAAAAATCGCTGACTTTTTCATGTATATTAATACTTTGATATTTCCATTTTCAATGGTCGGATGGGTAACTTCGGTTAATCAGAGAGCGGAGGCTTCTATGCAAAGAATTAATGAATTTTTAGATAAAAAATCTGAGATCACTAATAAGAATTTCGATGACTATTCTATTAAAGGTGACATTGAATTTAGAAATGTTTCTTATGTTTACCCAAATACAGGAATTAAAGCTTTAGAAAATCTAAGTTTTACAATTAATGCAGGACAATCACTAGCCATTATGGGAAAGACCGGAAGCGGAAAGTCTACTATAGCATTACTCCTTTGCCGTCTAATTGATCCTACGGAAGGAGAGATCTTGATTGATGGTAAAAACCTTAAAGAACACAATCTTGAGGTTTACAGAAATTTTATAGGTTATATTCCTCAGGAAAGTTATTTGTTTTCTGATTCTATTGAAAATAACATTGGTTTTGCGATTGACAATCCTTCGCATGAAAAAGTAGTTGAATATTCAAAAATTGCTGATGTTCACAAAAACATTATAGAGTTTAAAGAACAATACAAAACTACGGTTGGAGAGCGTGGAGTGATGCTTTCGGGGGGCCAAAAACAAAGAATTTGTATCGCAAGAGCATTAATTAAGGATCCAAATATCATTATTTTTGACGATTCTTTATCTGCTTTAGACACCGAAACAGAGCAAAATATTCTTGAAAATATTGACACTAAAATCAATAACGCAACATCCATAATCATCACACACAGAGAGTCTAGCGCTCAAAAAGCTGATAAGATCATTAATCTTACCGAAATTACCAATTCTGTAACTGCTTAGCCGATTCATTCAAAATTGTTAAATAAATCATAAAAAAAATTTTGTGATTAAAAGAAATCTTTTATATTTGTTCTTAACAAGATTAAAAAATATCTAACAATGAGTGAATACAAGGAACGCCATGAAAATGAAATTTTCACGAAGGTGTTAAAAGCAGGAAGAAGAACATATTTCTTTGATGTGCGTGAGACGAAAGCAGGGGATTATTATCTTACAATTACCGAAAGTAAAAAGAATTTCGGAGAAAATGGAGAGGCTACATTTGAGAAACACAAAATATACCTTTACAAAGAAGATTTTAAAAGTTTCCAGGAAATGTTCAATGAGTCAACAGATTTCATCATTAATGAAAAGGGTGAGGATGTAATTTCAGAAAAACATGACAAAGACTTCAAAAGCAAATCTTATACTATAGATTCTGACGACGAAGTTTAAAAAAAAGAATATCTAAAAACACAAGCATCTGAAAAAAGGGTGCTTTTTTTGTGTCCAAAAATTCTAAAAGTGACCATTTTCCTTATTAAATATTTAAAATAAAAAAGTACACTTTTGAAAAGTGTACTTGTATGCTGTTAGCTGCTATAATCTCGAACCATTTTCTGACTCTTGCATTGTTTTTATTCCACAACTTTGATAGAAGTAAGCCATACAGTATAATACATTTCTTAGTTTTTAATAAATTTTTTAACGGCATCACCATTGTTTGTAATTACTTTAATCAAATAAGTACCAACTTGATAATTTGACACATCAAGTTGAACATCTTTTTTATTTACCTTTTCAGCTTTCAATACCCTTCCTGCCATGTCATAAAGTTCAATAGATTTAATATTTGAGTTTGAATTTTTAACGGTGATTATTGAATGAGCTGGATTTGGAAAAACTTCAATATCATCGTTCTCAAAATTTAATGCTGATAACCCAAGCAGAGAAGCAGGAATTAGAGAAACATTGTCTAAAAAATAATATGCATCAGGACCATTGCTATTTTGAAATTGAACATTATTTAATCCCCCAATATAAAGGTATTTTAAATTCGGGTTGCTGCCAGTTGTAAATGTAAAAGTAATTGTTTCCCATTCAGTTGCCGAAGTAGAGCTTGAAAACGTTGGATTTGTCAAAAAAACTTTATCCGAAGTTATATTTGAAGTTGGAATAATTCCGCCTGTTGTTAACTCTAAATTAGCATCTGTAATAAATACTTGAAATTTTATGCCGTTTAATAAATAATTATCAGCCTTTGATACATCAAAAGACAATTGATATTTAGTGTTCGGCAGCAAAGAACTCGTTAACTCGGTTTTTAAAGATTCACTATAAACATTTTGTAATAAAGCAGGTCTATTTGAAGAGATAAACATTCCGACATAAGCTTGGTTTCCACTGATTTTATCGGCCTGATTACCAAATACGTTTGAAGGAATGCTTACTTGTGGATATGTTGAATCTGAATTAAAGTAATCAGGAGATGGGAAATAACTTGGAGATTGCCAACCACATGATTTATACAGTTGACTGGTGTAACTGGGAGCGTAACTGTGTTCTTCAAAATCACCATTTCTAACCAAATTGGGTTGAGTAACACTTGTACAATGATTGAAAACATTAACATAAATATAGGTAATGTTTCCACGTTGCCCAGTTATATTGTCAAATGGCACATACCGTAACAGATGAACACCCGGGACATAAGATTTGAATGTAAATGAAGTGGGGGTAATTCCTGATATAATTGCATCCGGATCATATAAATCCTGAACAAATTCAAAACTTAAATTGGACGATGAACCACTAGTATAATCATTACTCAATATTCCATCTATACTAATATTTGTGCCTCCATTGCCTTGATAAGTATAAACTCCATTTAAAAATCCGTCATTAACTCCGCCAATTGATATTCCTCCACAACTTGCGACCCCATAATTTTTGTAGGTAAAGTTGCTAGTACTTCCAAAAGTTCCTTGAAGACTATAACCAATATCACATAACACCTGTCTTTCTTCACTTGTTAAAGTTCTTTTAGCGAAAAAACTGGAAGCCCGGTCGCTCATCATAAAATACTGATCGTTAGAATTCCCGTTGTAACAAGCGTCTTCAAAATGACTTAAGCTACCTCCATTTTCAAAACACGGCGGATTGTAAACAGGCACTGTAACATTACCAACATACTTCATCGAACTTGAACAATTAAAAGAACCACTATTGCCGTTAAATTCAGGTGGAAATACATTGCAGCTCGGAAATAAAACAGGACCTGGAATAGCTAAATTATAATTAAAACCATACATTTGGCCACCAATTGCGGGAGAATTTATAATTAATGATACATCTGAACTTGTTTTCAAATTTTTATCATATCTCGTAAAATAATTTCCCGGATTATTAAAGAAAGAACTGTTTCCATTATATCTCATTAAACTATTAACCCCCAAAGCATGTGTAACTTCATGAATTATTGTGGAGTAAAAATCAAGATAATTAGCTGGATATGCCGTAGCTGTATTATATTTATTATAATCTAAATTCCAGTTTACTGTTCCTGTAAAATTAAAACATGCCCAACCGTGATAGAACTCACCGACACTATTTGTGTTAATAATAGGAAGAACAGTATTAGAATACGAATCAACTCCGGCATGTATCGTCTTCCAGATTTCATTATCTAAAATTCCCCCAAAATCAATATTTTGATTACTAATTCCGGCTGAAAATGTTGGAAAACTATAAAAGGCACTTGCAGAACTACCTTTATTTGAGGACAACCCTACAGTTGTTGGATTTCGTATCCAAAACTTCACCTTATTTCCTGTGTTTTTTAAAGGAGTGTTGATAAAATCAGAAATATCCAGAAATGCCTGAAGTATTATAGACCTTCTTTGGTCATGAACCGCATTTCCGACAATTTCCATACCACTTCCATTTTCAAAATAAAGCTCAAAAATACCTGAAGTGAAAGACTGTGCATTTAATATTGTTTTTCCATTTTCTGTAGAATGAGGTTTTATAATTTCAATTTCGGATAATTTCAATATTCGACCTTCATTATCGAAAACTTGGTCAAAAATCCCATTTGGTGTATGGTAAATTTCAGAAGCTTTTTTATCCTGTGCAAAACCCAAACAACTTATAAACAGCACTATATAAATAAACTTATATAATTTGTGAAAATTAGAATGAATCGATTTTTCCTTGTCTAGATAATTTTCCATTGACGTTTAATTTAAGAGTTTTAACGGAGTTAGTTTTTACAAATCTAGGAAATAATAGCATTTCTCTATTTTTTTGAACCAAATTTCATTAAATTAAAATTCAATCATTTTTTCACATCACTATTTAATGTGATTCAAAATTTTTCTCCCCGTTTTATATGCTCTGCGGAAAATTATCAATAAAAAAAAATTAAACAAAAGAATTGAATCTTAATAATTATGATTCTTTTTAATCTTAAATTGATACAAAATAAAAAAGTACACTTTTAAAAAGTGTACTTTCTTTGGGTGAATGAGGGGTCTCGAACCCCCGACCTTCGGAACCACAATCCGACGCTCTAACCAACTGAGCTACAATCACCGTTTTGTGGTTGCAAATATAGGAAAGAATTTTTAATTACAAAACAATTCCTTCAAAATTTTTCAATGCAATTAACTTCTCTGTCGTAAAGCCCTCAGCGTAAGCAACTCCCGATAAACGCCCTAAATCCTGAGCTCTGTAAGTTAAACTTTCAAGGAAGTCTTTGGTGGCAATTGGAGTCACCGGTTCTTTAGAATTTGGGTCATAAAATTGAGTTTTGAATGCTAAACATGCTTCAATCTTTTTATCAAGATGTTCGGATATATCTATTACGAATTCCGGTTGGATATGTTTCCATTGGATATAATGAAAAATATGCTTCGGTCTCCATACTTCTTGGTTTTCTCCTTCTGCTACAGTTACCACTTTTCTAAGCCCTGCTAAAAAGCATGCATCGGAAACTAATTTTGATCCTTTTGCATGATCTGGATGTCTGTCATCAATCGCGTTGGCTAAAACGATTTCTGGACGGTATTTGCGGATCATTTTCACAATTTCCATTTGGTACTCTTCTGAATTAACAAGAAAGCCATCCTTCATTCCTAAATTCTCCCTCGCAGAAACGCCTAAAATCTTAGCAGAATCAGCAGCTTCCAGTTTTCTGGTCTCATCAGTACCTCGAGTTCCCAGTTCACCTTTTGTCAAATCAACAATAACGCATTTTTTACCCTCTGACACCAATTTGGCTATTGTGCCTCCGCAACCCAATTCTACGTCATCAGGATGCGCTCCAAAAGCTAGTATATCTGTTTTCATCTGTTCTTTTTATTTTTTAATATGTCAGATGGAACGCCCAACAATTATGCTCATGTTTTTGAATTTTTAACCAAGGGCGTTTCATATTTTCAAAGATAAGTTTAAAACAAAAACTTCCCAAACATTACGAATGGGAAGTTTTAATATCTATAATTTAAATTTTAAATTACTTATTAATCTCGCCGTTAAGTTTTACAGCATCCTGATATGTTGGATCTAATTGAAGAGACTTAGCAACATAATCTTTAGCTTTAGCAATATCAGAGTCTTTACTCATATAAGCTACTGCAAAGTAAGCATATGCTAAAGTCTGCTTATTAGCTTCCGTATCGGCAGGCTTTACAGTACTGATAAATTTCTCATAAGCTATTTTCGCAGCATCATTATTTCCAGCTTGTTGATAAGAATATCCCTGACTGTAATAAGCAGGAGCCCAATCTGGAAGTAAAGTACTCATTTTTTGCCAAGTAAGAATTGCCCCATTCCAGTTTTTAACATCTTGATAAGCTGTTGCTAATTTGAATAATGAATCAGTATCCTGAGTATTAGCAGCTACTTTTTGTTTTAAACCTTCAATTGTTGGGTTTGTTGGTCCTGAATCTGCAGAACCTTGTGTTGCCCCACCGCCTGCAATTTTAGCAAGCTCCATATCCCACTTCATGGTTTCATCTTTTGCAGCTTTAGCAATAGCAACTTTTTGTTGAGCTTCAGTTGTTAAAGCAGTCTTCTTAGCAGCATCCTTTTCGTCTTTAGCCAATCCAGCAGCAATTAGCCCCTGTAAACCTTGATCTGCAGGCTGCATTCTTGATTTATCAGCCTGAGAAGCGAAGCTGTCCATATTTTGTTTAGCTTCTGCATATTTTCCATCAGCATACAATTGATAAGCCCTCAATTTAAATTTGATTGGATCATCGATCTTGTCAAATATCTTATCTAATACTGCTTTAGAATTAGTATAATCTTCATTTGTAAAATAAAGTTTAGAAATTTCTAATTGTGTATATGGATCTTCATCTGCATATTTTGTATAATTGATTAAATCCTGAGTTGCTTTATCATTCTGCTGATACTTGATATCATAGGCAGCCAAAGCTTTATAAGCAGGAGCATATGTTGCATCAACACCAACTGCTTTATCAATATTTTCTTTAGCTAACTTCCATTGTTGAGCAGCCATCCATAAAGTCCCCATTCTTGCATAAACAGAAGCTTTATTTTTAGCAAGTGGTAACGCTTTATCATAAGCCGTCATTGCATCACCAGGAATTTTCTTTAATCTGTAGGCATCACCTAAAGTATAGTAATAATTTGCTGGAACTTCTTTTTTCTGTGCTCTTTCGATTGCTTTATTCAAGAATTGAATTGCTAAGTCAGGAGAGTTATTTTTCTCAAATAAAGTTAAAGCTTCAGCCGCTCTAAACAATACTTCAGCATCTTTTTCTCTTGAATCACTTACAATTTTCTGAATTTCAGCTACTGCAGCTTTATCACCTTTTCCTAATTTTACAGCTGCCAATCCAATCTTGTTTAGGTAACTTTTGTTATCCGCTGCAAGACCTTTGTTGAAACTCTCTGTTGCTTTTGCAAAATCTGGTTCACCTTGTCTTAGAAAAGTATTTCCCAAATAGAAATAATTTTCAGCAGTAGGTGCTTTTGCGATCATATCAGTGAAGTTAGTTTTTGCCTGAGCAAATTTATCACTATCGATGCTGTTAATACCATCTTGCAATGTTTGTGCAAACGAAAAATTGGCAAAAAATACCACCGCTGCTCCAAAAGCAATCTTTTTTACATTCATAATCATTATATCTTTCATTTTATATTTTCTAAATCGATTTAAATGATACACAATTTTCAGACCAAAATAGTGTATTTATTTAGGGTAAAAAGTTAATTTAATATTTTTTAACGCATTTGCACCTCTCTTTTATAGATATTATATGGTTGCAAACCTTCTTTTTGAACGATCATCTGCCCTAATTGGGTACATGAATATCTAATAAAGCCATTAGCAATATTAAAATTCCCTTCATTTGTTAAAAAATACAAAATTCTTGTAAAAGGATATTTCATTTCCCGTAAACCTGCAGCATCCGCAGTATATAATTTTCCGTTATTTTCTACAGGTAAAATTTTAACCATATCTCTTAATTGTTCAGAAGTCTTATCATAAGGACGACTAAATGTATTGAGTCCAATTACTCCAATTTTGTCGGGATACTTGTTCAACTGCTCAATAATATTTTCACTACCTGGAATAATAGAAAATTTCAGATCCTTAGGTTGTTTCTTTAATTTCTGAGCAACAAAATTCAGATTACTGGAATTCACACCATCAAAAATAAACTCTTTACTTTCGGAGAGAAGACCTTTTTGAACTTCATCCATTGAGATACTGGTCTTCGCAGAATTTTTCGGAACTACAAAAACAACTGCATCTGCAGCGAATCTGGCAGGAAGAAATTTAGAACCAACCTGCTCCTTATAGGCTTTAAGTTCTTCAGAACTAAGATCTCTTGACATGACAGCAACTCTGGCTTTATCATTTAATAAATCCAAAAAGCCTAAATCTTCTTTCTTTGTAACGATTTTTATATGTGCTTCAGGATAGTTGATCATATAGCCATCAGCTAATGCTTCTGTAACACTTTTAAAGGATTCATCTGTAAGAATCGTAAGATCTCCTTTATAATAGGAAGGAGACTTATCCTCTTTTTTACAACTTACAGCAATAACGCTTAAAACAAAAAGCATTATAACTTTTATACTATTCTTCATTTCCTGAATTTTTTATTCTTGAAACCGCTCTATAAATTCTAAAGATTCCGTATAGGATCATAACGCCTCCAAGAGGATACGCTACAGTAGGCTCTAAAATAATAAAGAAGAATTTGTAAAAAATAACTACAATTCCTAAGACAATATAAAACAATCCTGTAACTAGGGATAACCAATTGAACATCATACAACAAAAATACCAAAAAAAATAAAAAGAGAAGCATATGCTTCTCTTTTTTAATTATTATTTAAAGATAAAAATTACCCTTCAAAATTCATTGTCAATGGTAATCTGAAACGGTAACGTACAGATTGTCCATTAATTTTAGCAGGACTCCATTTATTCTTAATAGATTTAATGGTTCTTACTGCCTCAGAATTAAAGTCTGAATTTTTACCAGTTGCTTTAACGTCTGTAATACTTCCATCTCTTTCAACTACGAAAGTTACTTCAGCTTTTACAGCTCCTTCATCTCCATTCATCGCAGAACCATCAAAGTTACTAGACACTTTATTTCTAAATGCGTTAATACCTCCTGGGAATTCTGCAGTTTGCTCTACCTCGGTATAAACCTGAGTATCACTAACTTTCACTTCAGCAGTTGAAGTTTTTGTCCCTGTAGATGGCGGTGGCGGTGGTGGTGTGTAAGCCGGAGCTTTTACCCCCTCCTGATTATTTAAACCAGTCGTCGTTTCTAACTGCTTAGAAATTGGCGGTGGTGGAGTTTCAATCTTTGGAGCTTTTACAGGCTCCGGAACTACGTTCTGGATCACCTCAATTTTCTCCTCTTTTGGAGGTGGAGGTGGTGGAGGTGGTTCTTCTTCTTTTGGCTGCTCAATAATTTTATCTTCCTGAAGAATTTCTACCAAATCAGCTTTAACTTCTTGCTTTTCCGGTGCTGTAAGTCTTTTAATAGTAAGATAAATAAAAGGAGACAAAGCCGCAACTAGGAATAATGCCGTTCCAACAATAAAAGATTTTGTCAGAAGTCTTGGATACTGATGTCTCAGATCATAGGCACCATATTCCTTGTTTCTATTTTCAAATACAATCTCGTCTAAAGTAAGATTCTGACCGTATACATTTTCATCTGCCATAGATTTACAATTTTATGGTTAAATTACTTTGTAGCTGGTGTAGCCGCAGCTCCATTATTCCCAACTTTCTTGTTATAAATAGCTTGCTCCCAAGGCTTCACATCGGTAACTCCGTACTGCTCGCTTTTGGTAATAGCCATTTCATCAAGAATATCAACAAAGTTCTTATATACAGCATCGTCTGTCGGCTTGATAATTACAGTAAATTTAGTTTTATCTGCCGCTTGTGCTTTTGCTTGCTCAATTACTTTTCTAACACCTTCTCTATCAAAAGTAGTTTCATTAAGATTCTGATCAGTTAAAGATGTATTATCTTGCTGATGCCAAAAAATCCTATTGTTCTTACCTAATAATAAAGAAATTGAGTTAGAAAGTTTAATTTCAGTTGGAGGTGGTTTTTTGTCTTTTTCTTTCGGTTTTGCCGGAAGACCCAAATCCATAACGTTAGGTTTACTAAACGTGGTTGTGAACATAAAGAAGGTAATCAATAGAAAACCCAAGTCCACCATTGGAGTCATATCGACTCTGGTACTCTGTTTCTTGGAACGTACCTTGCCGCCTTTGGCGCCTTTTTCCTGTACTTGTACTTCTGCCATTTCTAGTGATATTAAGGTTTACCTTCTTGTGATGTAATCAACCAAAATTTAAGAAAATCGATATCTCTTAAACCTTCAAATAGGCTTTTAACTTTAGGATATTGAGTTGTAACGTCTCCTTTGATCGCTAATTTGTAATCAGGATTTACGCTCAAACTTTGTTGTACCCAGTCTACTAACTGCTTATTTGTACTGTCCATAGGAATCCCGGTAGGACTCTTAAAACTTTTCTGCTCCTCATCTGACAAATCAAGATAGCTTTTAAGTTGGTTCATAGGAACCCCAATTGCTTGTACTTTTTGAAATGCAGCTTTTTCGTTGTTGTCAAAACTAATTCCATATTTTTGACCCATTTTATCTAAAAGCTGTAATCTCTCTGATGCGTTCTCAACAGGCTGGAAATAAAATTTTCCATCCGGAGTAGCGTTGATAGTCATTAAACTAGCATCAGGAAGTAACTTCTCTGATATTGAAGATGGCGGTTTAATCTGCTCCACGTCAGGTTTTTTAAACTGAGTGGTCAATATAAAGAATGTAAGTAGTAGGAACGCAACGTCACACATTGCGGTCATGTCCGTTACTACTCCATGTCTTTTTGGTTTGACTCTCGCCATTATTTTTATTATTTTTAATTAAACTTCTTTTATTGCTAATGCAAATAGCTTGCTAAAAATTCTTAGTTGAATTCCGCGAAAGATTGTTGGATGCTCATAGCGATCTCATCGATCTTGTAAGTTAATCCATCAATTTTAGATGTAAAGAAGTTATAAAGGATAATAGCGATAGCTGAAGTACCAATACCTAATGCCGTGTTGATCAAGGCTTCAGAGATACCTGTAGAAAGTGCAGCAGCATCTGGAGTACCACCACCTGAACCTAATGCGAAGAATGCTTTGATCATCCCGATTACAGTTCCTAAAAGTGCTACTAACGTTGCAACAGTACCTAAAGTAGAAAGAATCATCATGTTCTTTTCTAACATTGGCATTTCAAGAGTTGTAGCCTCTTCGATAGCTTTATTAAGAGCTACCATTTTTTGCTCTTTGTTTAAAGTCGTGTCATGAGATAAAGCTTTGTAAGTCGTAAGACCTTCTTTAACTACATTACCTACAGATCCTTGTTGTCTGTCGCACTCTTCTAAAGCTTCATCAATTTTGTTTTGATTTAATAAACTTCTTACTTGAACTACGAAGCTATCTAAGTTTCCTTTTCCAGCTGCTTTACCAAGAACGAAGTATCTTTCAAAAGAGAAAACGATTACAGTGATCATGAAAGTAATCAAGATTGGTACGATAACCCCTCCTTTGTAGATAATACCTAAAAACGACTCTGGGTGAATGTCTTTTCCTTCAACACTTGAAAAAGCTACAGATCCACTCCCTAGTTTATCTGCATCTTTGAAGTTACCAGGACTCCCTAATACGAATAAATAAATACAAACTCCTATAACGAATAAAATAGGAATAATAATAGCCGGGTTTAAACCTCCTGCTTTTCTAGCAATTACTTGCTCATCATTTTTTGAAACATTCATTTCCATATTTAACTAAATTATATTGTTTTAAAATTTTATCAAGTTGTAAATTAAAGGCAAAATTAATTAAAATACAAGAGTCTTAAATAAACATTTTGCTTTTTTTTGATAACGAAATATTATTACGATTTCGATATTTCAATTATTTTCTTTTTTTTTATTGATATTCTCCAATATTTAAAAATACTTTAAAAATTTGAAAAAATTAACCCCTCATTTTTTCAAATTTACCAATGTTAATTTTTTTTTAAATTACAATATTCACAATTCTGTGAGGGACAACAATGATTTTTTTAGGGGTTTTTCCTTCCAAAATTTGTTGCATTTTGGGATCGCTAATCACCAAATCTTCAACCTCTTTGGCCGATAATTGAGCAGATAGGGATATTTTGAACCTCATTTTACCATTTACGCTTACAGGATACTGAATTTCATCTTCTACTAAATAAGATTCATTCAATTCCGGGAATTTCTCAAACTCTATAGATGTATTATTTCCTAACAGACTCCACAGCTCTTCACAAATATGAGGAGCATAAGGAGAGATGATAACGGCTAAGGGTTCAAGAATATTGCGTTTGTTGCATTTTATTTTTTGTAATTCATTTACAGCAATCATAAATGAGGATACAGAAGTATTGAAAGAGAAGTTTTCGATATCGAAAACAACCTTCTTTATTAAGGTATGTAATATTTTATATTCAGCTTTTGTAGGTTCTTCATCAGAAACTTCAAATACATCACCATTAAAATATAGGTTCCAGAATTTTTTAAGGAAACCATATACTCCACTTAGCCCTTGTGTATTCCATGGCTTTGATTGTTCTAACGGACCTAAAAACATTTCATACAATCTTAATCCGTCTGCTCCGTATTCATTACAGATATCATCGGGATTTACCACATTGTATTTTGACTTAGACATTTTTTCTACTTCACGATCCACAATGTATTTTCCATCTTCTAAAATAAATTCTGCCTCTGCATAATCTGGTCTCCATTGTTTGAACGCTTCAGTATCCAATTCGTCAGACGTACCTTTTAATAAAGAAACATCAACATGGATCTTCTGAGTCTTATATTCATTTGATAGAGCTTTTGAAACATATTGGTTGGTTCCCTCTATTCTATACACAAATGCACTCATCCCCAAAATCATTCCTTGATTGATCAATTTTTGAAATGGTTCATCCTGATTGATATATCCTCTGTCTTTTAAGAACATATTCCAGAAACGGGAATATAGTAAGTGTCCGGTCGCATGTTCGCTTCCTCCTATATATAGGTCTACCTGTCCCCAATAGTCTGTTAATTCCTTTTTAGCAAAACCTTCTTCATTATGAGGATCCATATATCTTAAGAAATACCATGAGCTTCCCGCCCAACCTGGCATTGTAGATAATTCCAGTGGAAAAACAGTTCCATCATCTATCAGATCTGTAGCTACTACTTTTTGATTTGCTTCATCCCACGCAAAAAATTTCGCGTTTCCTAATGGTGGATCTCCATCTTCAGTTGGCAAATATTTTTCAACTTCAGGAAGTTCTAAAGGTAAAGCAGAAACTGGCAAAGTATATGGCATTCCATCCTTATAATATATAGGAACCGGTTCACCCCAATAACGCTGTCTTGAGAATATAGCATCACGCTGTCTGTAATTTGTGGTTCCATGACCAATATTGCGATTTTCAACTTCAGCAATTATTTTTGCTTTAGCCTCCTCGTAACCTAATCCGTTTAGAAAATCTGAGTTTACGCAAGTACTCGTTTTAGAATCAAAAGATTTTTCCTGAATATCTTCATCGGTTTCAACAACCTTTTTAATTTCTAAATTAAATTTCTTAGCGAATCTGTGATCGCGCTCATCGTGAGCTGGAACAGCCATTACCGCTCCTGTACCATAACCCATCAATACATAATCTGAAATGTAGATCGGCATTTTTTCATTGCTGAACGGATTGACCGCATAACTTCCGGTAAAAGCACCACTCACGTTTTTAACGTCAGCCATTCTGTCTCGCTCCGTTTTTTTAGAAGTTTCTTCAATATAAGTATCTACTTCTGCTTTTTGAGCTTCTGTAGTAATAGCATCTACTAAAGGATTTTCAGGAGCCAACACCATGAATGTTGCTCCATATATAGTATCCGGCCTTGTTGTGAAGACCTCGATAATTTCGTTATGATTTTCAACGTTAAATTTTACCTGAGCTCCCTGAGACTTTCCGATCCAATATTCCTGAGAATCTTTCAACGGTTGTGGCCAGTCTAAAGTTTTCAGACCTTGAAGCAATCTTTCAGAATATGCAGAAATTCTCATACTCCACTGCATCATTTTTTTCTGAAACACTGGAAAACCTCCTCTTTCAGACTTACCATCTTTTACTTCATCGTTAGCAAGTACTGTTCCTAATGCAGGACACCAGTTTACAGTCGTTTCTGCTCTGTAAGATAAACGGTAATTTAACAAAGTATCTTCCTTATCTATATCAGAAGCATTTTTCCATTCTTCTGCTGTGAAGTTTAACTCTTCATTTTGATTGGCATTTAAACCTTCCGTTCCTTTTTCTTCAAAATGCTGAATTAAAGTTTCGATAGATTCTGCCTTGTCTGTATTTTTATTATACCAGGAATGATATAATTCAATAAAGATCCATTGTGTCCATTTATAATAAGAAGCATCTGAAGTTCTCACTTCTCTACTCCAATCGAAGGAAAAACCAATTTTTCTTAACTGCTCTTCATATCGCGTAATATTCTGCTCAGTAGTAATTGCAGGATGTTGTCCCGTTTGAATAGCATATTGTTCAGCTGGAAGTCCAAAACTGTCATAACCAACGGGGTGAAGTACATTAAAACCTTGATGTCTTTTATATCTCGCATAGATATCAGATGCGATGTATCCTAGAGGATGCCCAACATGAAGTCCTGCTCCGGATGGGTACGGAAACATATCGAGAACATAAAATTTGGGTTTATCTGTTGTATCGGAAGTCTTATAGGTCTGTTTTTCTTCCCAGTATTTCTGCCACTTTTTTTCTATCTGCTGATGATCGTAAAACACTTATGTATAGATTTTATTTAAAATTATTTTCAAAAAATTTGAAGAATTACAAAAATAAAGATTTTAAAAGAAATAGAACTTTAATTTTTAATTAATTAGCATGCTTTAACTAAACTAAAAGATCCCATCCGAAGATGAGATCTGTCTATTTAATATGTAAAGTCTTATATATTACTGAGGAATTCTCTTGAATGTAATAGTTTTAGACTTGTATACATTAGGATCTGTAGCATCTTCGATCGTAAGATTCATTGTACTTTCATTGAGCGTAGTTACTTTTCCTTTATCCGGAACTACAGTTCCCTGATATTTAATCTCTATTCTGTTATCACTTGTACTGTAGGTATATGTAAAATTCTTTTCAGAGACTGTACTACATATTGCTGGATTTCCTATTTCATCTTTATCTGTTCTTTTTCCAGTACTCCCCTCATTGAACAGCCATCTTGAATCTTTTTGGCATGTTGTGTAGGCAATTTCGTCTGATACTCCAGCCCCATTTACAGGAACAGTTGTTACCACCTCTTTTAATGGTTGCCAAAGTCCGTTAATTGGAAATAGCTGCTGTGGATCATCATCTTTACACCCGGTTGCTACTAATAATGATAAACCTGCAAATAGTAATGCTAATTTCTTCATATATCAAATTTTTCAAGGCCTAAAATTATGATTTTTTTTAAATACTCTGTCATTTTTTTTAGGTTTTGCAATTATAATTTTCATTTTCTTAAAATTCCTTCAATAAAACAGATATTTTAAAACCTTATATTTGCAGAAAAACACGCATGCCCCAAGTTTCGATAATTACTCCATGTTATAATTCTGCCAGGTTTTTGGAAGAAACGATACATTCTGTAATGAGCCAAACATTTACAGATTGGGAGTGGTTGATCACAGATGATAAATCTGCTGATAACTCTGTGGAAATTATTCGGAAGATCAGTGATCCAAGAATAAAACTATCTGTTGCCGGAAAAAATGGTGGTGCCGGACATGCAAGAAATCTTTCTTTACAAAAAGCAAATGGTAGATATATTACTTTTTTAGATGCTGACGATTTCTGGGAACCCAATTTTTTAGAAGAAATGGTTAATTTTATGAAACGTGAAAATGCTGAAATTGCCTATTCAAATTATGCCAGATGTAACGAAGAACTAATTCCCCAAATTGAAGACTTCAAAGCTGACAAAGAGGTTACATTTGATAATCTATTAAAAACATGCCGCCTGTCTTTATTATCTTCAATGTATGATTCCCAGAGAGTAGGAAAAGAATACTTCCCGGAAGGCAGCAAACGTGAAGATCACGTAATGTGGCTGAATTTACTTAAAAAAATCCCTGTAGGAAAACCTCTTCCTAAAACTATGGCAAAATACAGAATGCATTCAACAAGCGTTTCGAGAAAAAAACAACATATTATAAAAGATCAATATCTGGTATACAAAGACTTTATGAAATTTTCTACATTAAAATCATTATACTATACCGCCAACTGGGCTTTAAATGGATTTATGAAATATTCTAAAATTTTCAACTAATGGAATATTCAAAAGAATTCAAAACGGCATTGAGTAATTTTTCTTCTATAGAAAAAGACCGTCTTATTTTCAGACTCCTTAAAAAGGATAAGCTTTTATCTAAGAAATTATATTTCGAGCTTATTGACACTGAAACAACAGATCAGAAAAGAGACCAAATGGAAGAATTAATTGAAGAAAAAGTTCTTTCCGCATCTAAACATCTGAGCAATCCAAAATATTTCCTCGTTCTCATCCGCAAATTAAGTGCAGAAATTACGGAACATATAAAAGTGACCACGGATAAATTTGGTGAAGTATCTCTTCATTTATTTCTGATCAATAAAATTTTAGATCATAATGATAAGTTAAGCCATCAAAGATTCGACAATGTTTACAAGTTATATCTTTATCTGATCAATAAATTGATAAAAGCTCTGCTCACCATAAAAAAACTGGATGAAGATTATTGGATCGAATTTGATGAATTATTAGAAGAATTGGAAACTAAGATCCTTAAAAATAATTATTTACAAAAGCTTTGTATCAATAATAGTTTTGATTTTAATTGGTTAAAATCCGATGGAATCCCCGAAAACTTAGATCTGATTATAAAAGGAATAAAAAGCCAGGGCTTTTTAAAATGATTTGATTTTTTCTATAATAAGTGCTGAAGATTCTGGTTTATCATCTACAAATTTCCTGGCATTACCTGACATTTCTTCAATTACCTCATCGTTATTAAGAAGAAAAAGAATAAAATCGGCAGCTAAAGCTTCACTTGAGAAGGCTTTCCCTCCATTTGCAGACATTAATTCATCTGCTTCAGGGTTTTTCTTGTAGTGATCCCCAAACACGACAGGGACCCCGTACGTTGCTGCTTCAAGAATATTATGTAATCCGGCATCATGAAACCCCCCTCCTACGACTGCAATATCAGCATAGGAATATAATTTAGACAGTAAACCAATGCTATCTATAATTAGGAGTTGTTGATTCTTAATTAACGATTGGTCATTAGTTATTTCACTATACAATAAGGAATCTGGAAAACTTTGTTTTAAATTATGAACTCTTTTTAAATCATGGGGAGCAATAATAATTTTAACACTCCTATTCATCCCCGTAATTAACTCTGCAATTTTTTCTTCAGCATGCCATGAACTTCCAAAAACAATTGTCTTGTCTTTTCCTTTGAAGTCTTTAATATAATCTACATGATGATCAACGTTTCTCAATTGCTTCACTCTATCAAATCGGGTATCACCTGTTATAGAAGATTTTACCAATCCTACATTTTTAGCTAAAGCATACGAAAACCCCGTTTGGTGAAAAAACCAATCGACATTATTCTGCAATTCCTTTACAAACCATTTTCCGTAGGATGTAAAGAAAGACTGCCTTTCATAAAACAATGCTGAAATCACAAATACTTTTACATTTCTGCTTTTCAGCTCTGCAAAGAGATTATACCAATAGTCATATTTTACCGTAAAAAATAGTTTAACATTAAACTGTGAGACAAACTCTTTTATAACTTTCTTTCTATCAAAGGGTAAATAACAAACAACATCTGCAATATGTTTCTTTTTAACCACGTTTTCATAACCAGAGGGAGAAAAAAAAGTAATCAGAATTTTATGATCTGAAAATTCTTCTTTTAATTTTTCTAAAA
Source organism: Chryseobacterium sp. FW101-FHT12H09 (assembly GCF_058790395.1). Classification (NCBI taxonomy): domain Bacteria; kingdom Pseudomonadati; phylum Bacteroidota; class Flavobacteriia; order Flavobacteriales; family Weeksellaceae; genus Chryseobacterium; species Chryseobacterium sp. FW101-FHT12H09. Next base: position 631,004 of record NZ_JBYTCP010000005.1, read on the forward strand.
CAGGAAGTCCTTGTTCATATTCCCCTAAACTCGCAGCATGCATCCAAATAACTTTATCGCTTGGAGAAAAGCTGGATTTAACAAGTGCTAAAGATTCTTTACGACCTTCAAAACCCTTTTTTGTCTTTTCATTGAACAATGAAAAAAGTCTCATTCCGAAAACGAGTAAATTGACAAATATGTTATAAATAAAAGACATTAGTTATTTTTCAATTTCGGTTCTATCATTGTTAGTTGAGGGGTTAGAGATCACTAAGAACTCAAGATCTTTTGTTGCTTCATTAGCAATATAATGTTGAACTGTAGGTAAGATAGAAATATTTTCTTCTTCTTTTACTAAAACTTTTTCATTGTTGATATAAAACACAGCTTCTCCTCTTAAAATATAGAAGAACTGACTGGCTACCTTGTGGAAGTGTAATTTTTCAGCACTACCAGGAGGCATTTTTTCTTGCTTTACAGAAAGCCCGGGAGTATCTTTCAATACCCAGCTATCACAATTATTTCCCCAGATATAATGTTCGGAATTATCTTTCGAGTTTTTCATTTCTACTTTTTTTGAGCATGATAAATATATTAAACCCTAAAGCAATAAACAATAATCCCAGAAACACAAAAATCATATTACTTAATGTCCTGATCTTCTCTTCAGCCACCCACACACTCTCTACAACAGTATCTCCCATTAATAATAAAAATGGAATTAAGATACTGTAAGCAAATATTTGTATTGATTTCTTGTTACGAAAACCATCAGGAACATGAACCATCGGAGAATTTGGGTTTCTTGTAACTCCAACAAGAATAAAAAAGACAAATGTAGAAATAGAAGGGGCAACCCATATCATTTTTTTATGATCATACCCATTTATATTTCCCTGAGCATCAAAATGAGTGGGAATAATATCTGGCAGTCCTGCATATTTCATTCCGGTAAAAACCCAAATTGAAATAAGTAAAATAATGCTGACAATTAATAAACACTTTGAAATCATTTCCTTTACTTACTAAAGAACACTTTTTATGACCCTCAATTTGTGGGTATGTTTATTCATTTCTTTATTAAAAATCCCTGTAGAATCCAGGATATCAATTCTTACTTTTCCTGAAGCGTGAATAATTTTCTGATTCTCCAGCATAATTCCAACATGGATAATTTTTCCTTCGGGGTTTTCAAAAAAGGCTAAGTCTCCCGGCTGACTTTCTTCAACGAACGTTAGCGGTTCTCCTACTTCCGCCTGTTGATAAGTATCTCTAGGAAGTCTTATATCGTGAATCTTATAAACCAATTGGGTAAAACCAGAACAATCTACTGCAAAGAAACTCTTTCCGCCCCATAAGTAAGGAACATTAATGAATTCTCTTGCTGTTAATGCAATACTTTCACGAATGTCATGACTTCTTCGGGATGCTACTGCAGAAAATTCAACTTCTGAACCCATGGAAAGTAATGTTTTCCCATCATTCATTAACACTGAAGCAAAGTCCTCAGTAATTAAAGTTACCTTTCTTTTAGCAAGCTCTTCGTCTGAAACAGATCTTATTTGTTTAGTATCCATCCATCCTTCATACCCATCATAGTGCATCTTTATTTTGGTCCAGTTTTTATCTACTTCCAAAATATCAGCACTTTCACCAAACAATATCTCTGTAACAATTTCTGCTTTATCCGAGTTTTCTGCACGAACAGGAGCTACAGTAACAATACAAATTCCTTTACTCATTAAGTTTATATTAAAAGATTGAATGATTCAAAGATTAAAGAATTAGATTCTCCAAAACCCTTGAATTTATTTTCTTCTCAGAAAATTTACGCCATCACGCAAAGGTAAAATAAGATTTTCAAAATCTTCATCTTTTGCAATCAAATCATTAAGTTCCTTAATTACCTGTGTTGATCTTTGTTTTGGATTCTCTTCCAATACTTTTCCGTACCAAAGAACATTGTCAAATAATATTACAGAACCAGATTTTGTATGCGGTTTAATTAATCTAAAATATTCAGCATAATTATCTTTATCCGCATCAATGAAAACCAAATCAAAAACTTCTTCAGTTTCTTTTAAAAAATCTTTGGCATCCTGAAGTCTAAAATATATCTGCTCTGAATATTCACTTTCTGAAAAATATTTCTGGGGAAGATAAGCAAGATCTTCATTCACATCTAAAGTCGTAATTTTTCCATCTTTAGACAAGCCTGTAGCTAAGCAAAGGGTTGCATAACCTGTAAAAGTTCCTATTTCAAGAACATTTTTAGGCTGCATCATTTTGGAAATAATAGTCAAAAGCCTTCCCTGCTGATAGCCGGAGATCATGTGAGGCTGCGTTGTTTTCTGGAAAGTTTCTCTCCTTAATTTTTTTAAAATTTCAGGTTCTGAAGAAGCATGTGCTTCCAAATATCTGTCCATTTCAGCGTTCTTTTCTTCAAAAAAACTCATGTTACCAATTTTTGTTATTCAAATTTAGCTAAATAAAAGAAAAAAATACCTCAATCCGCAACAAAAGATATGATAAAAATAGGGAAACCCTCATTATAAATACCGTAAAAACCCGGATGGTTTCGCCGACAATACATGGTATCTTTGCTAAGCGATAACGACACCAAATATTATATTATATATACCATGGAAACAGAAGTAAGTAAAGTTAAACAAAAGAGAAGAGTTACAGGATCTCTCGAAAATGTATCTTCTTCTGGAGAAAAGACACGCAAATTATCCGATTCATTTTTTAAGCGAATTATTTCATTATTGAAAAGAGAAGAACTAGTTTGATTAAAAGAATAAATCCCGAATTTCTTCGGGATTTATTTATTATTATAGTTTTTGAATTATTTCTTAGGCGTAATATCCATTAGTTTCATAAACTCATCAAGTTTAGGCATAATGATAATTTCTGTTCTTCTGTTTTCAGCTCTTCCGGAAACGCTCATATTTGTTGCCTTAGGATTGTATTCTGAACGTCCTCCCGCAGTAATTCTTGAAGGGTCAACACCAAACTGAGTTTGTAGTATTTTAGCAACAGCAGTACCTCTCAATGCAGAAAGATCCCAGTTATCTCTTGGTAAATTCGCTGAACTTAAAGGAGCATTATCTGTGTTACCTTCGATCAATACAGAATATTTATCGTAATCGTTGATTACTTTCGCTACTTTACCTAACACCTCCTGAGCTGCAGGTAAGATATTGTAATCTCCGGTTTTATATAACATTTTATCAGATAGAGAAATCATAACAACTCCTTTCAATACTTTTATCTGAACATCTTCATCCGTCACATTATCCAATGATCTTTTCAGTTTATTAGACAATGCTAAGTTCAAGCTATCGTTTTTAGCATTATTTGAAATCAATTGCTTGATATAAGAGTTGGAAGCATTAATCTCACCTACTAATTTATCAATATTTGCAGAACTTTTTCCTGTATTAGACAAACAAGCATCTAAAGATGACTTTAGGGCATCGTGTTGACTTTTCAGTAAATTATTCTCGCCAGATAATGCAGAGTTCTGAGATTTCAGATCCTGAATCTCTCTTTGTCTTTCTCCGATGTTTTCAATACATTGCTTATAGTTAGAACTTAATGCATCATACTGCTTTTTGCTGACACAAGATGTCATTCCCAACGCCATTGCAGAAACTGCTAAAATTTTTAATATCTTCATAAATAATCTTTTTTAGACGAATCAAAGTTAGAAAATTCAATTGAATTATATGAATTATCTTTGCACAAAAGAAATTCTCAACATCTATGTTGAAAAAATTAAGTATTAAAGATCAGCTAGAAAATCTCGTTAACCTACCAGAAAAACACACCTATCTTTTAGCGGTAAGTGGTGGTGCTGATTCTATGGTTCTAGTGTCACTTTTCCACAACTTGGGGCTCGACTTTGAGGTCGCCCATATTAACTATAAACTTCGGGGTGAGGATTCTGATTTGGATCAAAAAGTTGTACAAGATTTTTGTGAGAAAAATCATATTAAATTTCATTTGTATGAAGTTTCAGAGAAAGATAACAAACCAGAAAATTCTATTCAACTTTGGGCCAGAGAAATCAGATATCATTTTTTTAAACTAATTCAGGAAAAAGAAAATCTAGACTTTCTCGTAACAGCGCATCATTTAAATGATCAGCTGGAAACCTTCATTATCAATCTTTCAAAAGCATCCGGAATTACTGGGTTGAGTGGAATTCCTGCAAACGACAATAAAATACTGCGACCACTCTTAAGCTTTTCCAAACAAGAGATCTATGCTTTTGCAAAAGATAATAATATTCAATACAGAGAAGATGCTTCCAATAAAAAAAGTGATTATCTAAGAAATAAGATCAGAAATGAAATTGTTCCGAAACTTATGGAAACAAATGATCATTTTTTAGAAAATTTCAAGAAAACATCTTCTTATTTAAATCAAACTAAAGATTTTGTTCAGAAACAAATTCAGGAAATTGAAAATAACCTTTTAATATTTAACAAAGACCATAAAATACTATCAAAAGAAAAGCTAAATCAGGAAAGTGATTTTGTAAAGTTTGAGATTCTGAAGAAATATGGCTTTAATCAGGAAGAGGAAATTAAAAAAATTTTTAATGCCGAAACCGGAAGTTCTTTTTTTTCCAGTAATTACCAGTTGGTTGTCAATAGGAATGAATTAATTATTATTAATCAAACCGATGAAAAAGAAAATGAAGAGGAAATTATTCTGATGGAAAAATTCAATTCCAATACAACAGATATTAACATAGATCTTAACGACTTTATCCCTCCAGGTACTGATATTGAAAAAAGTTTCCGATGGTGTTTTGATGCAGAACAGATCGAGTTTCCATTAGTTTTGCGAAAAAAACAGGAAGGCGATTTATTTTATCCATTATACTTTTCGGGAAAAAAGAAAGTTTCCAAGTTTTTTAAGGATGAAAAATTATCTATTTTAGCGAAGCAAAAAATTTGGGTATTAGCAGACGGCAATAAAAATGTATTAGGCGTTATTCCTTACAGACAAGACAGACGATTTGTATGTACTGAAAAAACAAAATATACCCTCAACCTTTTTAACTAAAAGTAAAAATGAAAAGTAAATTTAAAGCATGGCTGTTATTAGCTTTGGTATTCTTATTTTCAGGACTCAACGCACAGATCAAAAATCCTGTAAAATTTAAATTCACAGTCAATGATCTAGGAAATAATCAATATGAAGCAGTACTGAATGCTACTATGGAAAGCGGCTGGCATATTTACTCCAGAGACATTCCTGAGGATACAGGAATTCCTACGGAGTATAAAGTTTCGGGGAAAAACATAGAATTGATTGGAAAATTTCAAGAGGTTGGAAAAAAGCACGAGGAATTTTCAGAGGCTTTTGGCGGTACCATTGTTTTTTATTCAAACTCTGCAGGTTTTAAACAAAAATTCAAACTTAAAGATCCTACAAAACCAGCTGACGTAACTTCAGAGATCACCTATCAAACTTGTGATGATAGAGTTTGTCTTGCTCCCAATACATTAGAATTTAATCAAAAAGTAACCCCAAAAGGAGTTACTGAAGAAGTAATTCCTGAAACCACCACAGAAGCTGCAAAAGATTCTGCGAAAACTGCAGTAACGGTTGTAGAAAATCCTGCAAAGGGTGATGTTACTGTTACAGAAGCATCACATTTAGACCCTAAACAATTAAAAATAGAAACACTAGATTTCAAAAAACCTTTAACTGATTGTGGCACTAAATCTTCAAAGGTTGACGAAAACTATTGGACTTATCTGTTTTTAGGGTTTATTGGGGGCTTAATCGCCTTGTTAACACCATGTGTTTTCCCAATGATTCCTTTAACGGTTTCCTTCTTTACAAAGGGAAACAAGAACAAAGCAAAAGGTAAAAGAGATGCCCTTATTTATGGATTTTTTATTTTATTAATATTTGTTCTGTTAAGTCTTCCTTTCCATTTAATTAATGGAATCGCTGGAAATATTTTCAATGAAATTTCTACGAGCGTTTGGCTAAATGTAGCCTTCTTCATTATATTTATTTTCTTCGCAGGAAGTTTCTTTGGATATTATGACATTACATTACCAAGCTCAATAGCCAACAAATCTTCTAAAGCTGAAGAAGCAGGAGGAATTATCGGAATCTTCTTCATGGCTTTAACACTGGTTATCGTTTCATTCTCTTGTACCGGACCAATTTTAGGAAGTTTATTAGGAAGTGCTGTTACAGGTTCTACGAATGTACCCATGTTATTAACTTTTGCACTAGCAGGATTTGGATTAGCTTGGGCAATTATTTTTGGACTTTTAGCATTATTCCCACAAGCATTACAAAGCCTTCCAAAATCAGGAGGCTGGATGAATACAGTAAAGGTCTTTTTAGGTTTCGTAGAATTAGCTTTAGCTTTAAAATTCTTATCCAAAGCAGATTTGGTTTCTAAAACATTCTTCCTAAAAAGAGAACTATTTATCGTTATCTGGATTATCATTACTATAGGTCTTACCCTATATTTATTTGGACTGATCAGATTCCCTCACGATGACAAAAAACCTAAGATCTCTATTACAAGAAAAATATTGGGAGCACTAGGTGTTGGATTTGTCATCTATTTAATTCAAGGGTTAATTCCTTCAGAACGTCCAAAGCTTCAATTATTGAGTGGAATCTTGCCACCATTGAATGTTAGTTATTTCCATGACGAAAAAGACGGGATCCTGGGAATGCATCCTGAACATGATTTCTTTAGTGCTGTGGAACTAGCTAAGAAAGAAAATAAACCGATCTTGATCGACTTTACAGGTTACGGTTGTGAAAACTGTAGAAAGATGGAAGAATTTGTTTGGAGCGAACCAGACATTTTGCCAATCCTTCAAAATGATGTTGTTCTTGCCTCTCTTTATGTAGACGACAAGGAAGAGCTTCCGGAAGATCAAAAAACTAAAATTGATCTTGGAGAAGGGCAAATTAAAAAAGTAAAAACAATTGGTGACCGATGGAGTTTGTTCCAACAAGTGAATTTTAATAATAACTCACAACCACATTACGTATTGGTTACACCAGACGGAAAAGTAATCAATTCACCCGTATCCGGCTACATGCCAAAAGAGGATTTCAAAAAATTCCTTGAATGCGGAGTTAATTATTACAAACAGAATAAATAGTTTTAAACTTAAAATAATGCAGCCTTACCAATCTCTTTGGTAAGGCTTTTTTAATGCATTGATTTTAACAACATTTAAGTATAAATATTCAATAAAACAATTAAATTATTATCACTTTACTTAATTAGGTATAAACTTTGCATAGATTTCCTCAAATAAAGAAAAACACTTCATTCTTTATTAAAAACCGTTTAACATTTAAAAATTGTATTATGGCTGAAGTTATCGCACAAGAAAAATCAGGAAGCAAGCAACGGAAAAAATTAATCCGTATTGACATGACTCCAATGGTAGATTTAGGTTTTTTATTAATTACCTTTTTTATGTTCACTACCAATTTTACGAAACCGAATGTAATGGATCTGGGATTGCCTGCAAAGGATCACACTCCCAACCCTATACCTCCACCAATAGATATTGACACCCAAAATCAAATAACATTTATTATCGGGAAAGATAACAGAGTGTTTTACCACCAAGAGGCAAAAGAAGATTTAAACACCAACAATTTAAAGGAGACAAACTTCAGTGGAGTAAATATCTCAAAAGTAATTTCAGAAGCTTATAAAAAAGCTCCTAAAAAAGAAATCTTTACTATCATTGTAAAACCTACAGACGATTCCAATTATAAGAACTTTGTAGATATGTTAGACAATATTGCTATTTCTAAAAAGGAACGATACGGCGTTACAGATATCAAGCCTTGGGAGAAAAAAGTCTACGAAGAATTAACAAAATAAAAAAAGAAAGAGCATTTTAAAAATGCTCTTTTTTATTTACTTTTGAGCATATAATTTTATTCTTCGATGAAAAACATTTTAATCGCCGCTGCAATTGCCACTTTATTCGTTTCATGTTCAAAAAAAGAAATGCAATCAACATCAAGTCAAGTGGACAGCATAAAAATTGTTGATTCTATCAATGCTGCAAGAACAAAAATAAATGACAGCATTAGAAGTACAAATTATTTTAAAGATTTTAACGGAGATCACAAATTCACCCACAACCTTATTAAAAAATCGGGTTCTGTAAATTTCAAAAAGACAGAAGGAGAAAAGGATCACTACAAAGTTCTTGGGGATATAAAATCAGGAAAAGATTATGTACATATTCAAGGTTATATGAAAATTGTTTCTGAGAAACATATGAATTTTACAGGAAGTATATCACAAAGTATTTCTGAAAATGAGAACGGAAAAATAGACATAAGACAGGGTACAAAAACTTTCCTATCCAAAGATGGTGGAAAAACCTGGAGACTCCAGGACATGGTAAACGGCTCAGGATTTGTAGACTATATCGATATTCACTTTTAATTTTTGAACGCATGCTAAACTTTGAGAAAACAGGAAATGGAAAAGAGACATTAGTTTTACTTCATGGCTTTATGGAAAATCTTTCCATTTGGAGTGATGTTGAGTCTCATCTATCAAAAAACTTCACTCTTCTAAAAATAGATCTGCCTGGTCATGGGAAATCTGAAATTTTAGCCGATGTTCATACCATGGAACTTATGGCTGAAGAAGTAAAAAAAGTCTTAGTTGATCAAAAACTTGACAAAGTTCATTTATTAGGACACTCCATGGGAGGTTATACTTCATTAGCATTTGCTGAAAAATACCCCGAATCACTAAAAAGTTTAACTTTATTTTTCTCCACCTACTTTGCTGACGATGAGGAAAAGAAAAAACAACGTATAAAAAGTTACCGAATTATTCAGGAAGCATTTCCAAATTATGCCAGAGCGGGAATCCCCAATTTATTCAATCCAAATGAAAGAGATACGCTTGAAGGAAAAATAGAAACAGCTTTAGAGGTTGCCCTTTCTACCAATAACCTTGGGGCTTTAGCATGTGTAAAAGGTATGGTTGCACGAACAGATAAAAAACACGTCATAGAAAATCTCGAAGCGAAAATTCTGGTTCTGTCAGGAAAACATGACAATGCGGTAAAAACAGAAACCACCATTAGCAATCTTCCTGACAGAACAAATATAAAATCTTACGTTTTAGATTGCGGACATAACGGACACTGGGAAAAACCAAATATTTGTGCCGAAATTATCAACACAGAACTGCTTCATAATATGCCGAAAAATTTAGTTTTATAAAATTTAGTATATGAAAATCTGGATACTCTCATTCATCTTTATTGTATTTCTCAACTGCAACAAAGAAGCTGCAGAAGCGAAGAGTATTCCAAAGGATTCAATTCAATTAATTGAAAACACCAAAAAGGACAATATAAAAACACCAGAAAATAAATCTGGCATCTTTACTTTCACCACTGAACTTTGCAATAACACCGGGTATTATGACAAGACCAAATATACGAAAGAAGAACTGGAAGGAACCTACAAGTTATATTTTGAACTTAATGGTTTATTACTAGATTCACCGCACGTTTTTGGACTCGAAGCGCTCCGGGAGACCAGAAGAAATAAAGATCAGATATTGCAAAAATTGGAGAAAGATTTTACTGAGAAGAAAAAGCTAATTGAAAACCTGAAAATTGTAAATATCCCGTATTGGCAGAATATGAAGAGGCAAAAATATCAGGAACTGCTCCAATACTATGAAAGGCAAAAAATTCAGATCATGGCCTATTCTGATCCATCGATTTTACTCAGCACCAAAACATCTCAAAAGTGCAGCCGTTTTGTAAAAGCTCTGAATTCGGATGACACCCAAATGGTTGAAGTATGGAGAAAGCTAAGAGAAGAGATGAGTAAAAGGAATGGAAACCCTCAAGAAGTTATGAATGAGTTTGAGAACCATCTCAATTCAGTCGACAAAAAAGACTATGCGATCATAGATCTGATTGTTTTTGGCTGGGGAAACTGCGTTAATAACGAAATTGAAAGGCCTAACTATGATGAAAAAATGAATGACCAATTTTATGCTCTCTTTATAAAAATGGATTCTGAATGCGATGAACCCTAATCCAGCCTTATTAAAATTTCTTGTATCTTAGTAAAGATTAATTTTCTCAATGAGTTTATTCTCTTTCAAAAAAAAGGACCCCATTATCGGCTTGACACTTTCTGGCGGAGGCATGCGTGGAATTGCTCACATTGCTGTTTTAAAAGCACTAGAAGAGTATAATTTAAAACCACAAATTATTTCCGGAACCAGTGCAGGTTCTATTGTTGGAGCATTCTATTCTTTCGGGAAAACACCCGATGAAATGATGGAAATCGTAAAGAGTACAACTTTTTTTTCAAGGTCCTATTTAAAGCTTTCTAAAAATGGGATTTTCAGCTCAAATTTTATTTTAAAACTCCTTACTGATTACTTTCCCGAAGATGATTTCAAGATTTTAAAAATCCCTGTCTATGTTGCTGCAACAGAAATGACACATGGAATTGTAGATTTCTTCTCGGAAGGCCCACTATTCCAACCTCTGTTAGCCTCTTCCAGTGTTCCTTTTGTTCTTCCTCCTGTAAGAATGGGTGAAAAAATATATGTAGATGGTGGCGTTTTAGATAACTTACCTATTGAACCTATTATTGATAAATGTGATTTCTTAATTGCATCTCATGTTAATTCGATCAGTTATGATGAATTAAAAAAAATGAGCTTAATGAAAGAGTTTGATAGAATTTTGCATTTAGCAATTGCAAAATCCGTTTATTCTAAAGTGAGTTCCTGCGATATCTTCTTAGATCCGCCCAAAATGACAAAATTTAGTTTATTCCACAAGAAAAATCTGGATGAAATGTTCCAACAGGTCTACGAATACACCTGTAAAGAATTGGAGAGCAAGGGGTATACAAAAATTTAAAAACCCTTTTTCTCTCTTTATGACTTCTTAAATCTAAACGATTTTACCTTCTTACAAATTCTCTTCTGCCACTCTGGTTTTAAAGGTCTCGAGGGTATCAGGTAAAGATTCATTTGATTTTCCACCTGCCGCATTGATATGACCACCGCCATTGAAATACTTTCTTGAAAACTGATTCACATCCACATCATCTTTACTTCGGAAAGATATTTTTATGAAATCCTCGTACAAATCTTCCATAAAAAATGCAGACATTTTAACGCCAACGATACTTAGTCCATAATTAACAAAACCTTCAGTATCTCCTTTTTGGAAACCATATTCCTGAAGCTCTTTTCTTGTCAGATACAAAACCGCTACTGTGCCATCATTTACCACTTCTATCCTTCCCAGAATTAAAGCAAGTAAGTGTAATCGGGAGACAGTGTTGGTATCCCAGGTATTAGAAGTAATAACAGAAGGATCAGCACCCTTTTCAATTAGATTAGCAATAATACGGTGCGTTGTAGCACTCGTGGAACGAAAACGAAATCCTCCGGTATCTGTCATAATTCCGGTATAAAGACATTCTGCAATATCTTTATTCACTAAATCTTCATCACCCATTGCTTCAATGAAATGATAGATCATTTGTGAAGTGGCAGGAATAATCGTATCAGAATACACATAATCAAATGCTTCAGGCTGCTGATGATGGTCGATAAGGATTTTTTTTGCAGTAGATTTTACAAGCCAATCTCCTAAAATTCCAATTCTTGAAGGTGAATTGAAATCCAAACAGAAAATTACATCAGCCTCATTAATCAGATCAAAAGCAATCTTTCTCTTATATTCAGCGACAATATTTTTCCTCGCCTCAGGCATCCATTTCAGAAACTTAGGAAAATCATTTGGCACAAGCACTTCAGCTACAATTCCTTTAGCATTCAAATAATGTTTTAAACCTAAACTGGAACCGATAGCATCACCATCAGGATTATAATGGGTAAGAATAACTATTTTATTTTCAGGAGTAAGTAGTGTATTAATTTTTAAAAGTTCCGCTGGTGTAAACATCTTTATGTTCTTTAAATTTGAGTCTCCAAAGATAGAGCTTTTAAATAAATCATTAAGCATTAATTTAAGCAACATAGATGCTCTATTTACAATCAACCATATTAATATGACACAAAAAACATTTGAAATTATTTCAAAAAAAAGTAATATAAATTTGTAACTTCTAAAAAAATATATATCTTTGCAACCTGAAAAATAAATAGATAATTACGATTTAAATATATAGTAATGAGTAAAAGAACATTCCAGCCATCAGAAAGAAAAAGAAGAAACAAACACGGTTTCAGAGAAAGAATGTCAACGCCAAACGGTAGAAGAGTTTTGGCTGCAAGAAGAGCTAAAGGCAGAAAGAGTTTAACGATCAGTGCTGCACGCGCTAAGAGATAATCTCAAAATTATCATATACAAATCATGCTTGAAAAGAAGTTTTTCAGGCATTTTTTGTTGTTAAAATTTACTAAAATTTAGGTTCTTTAGGTTTCTTTTTTCTATTTTTAAAATCTGAAAAGATTTTCTTTAGAAATAGCCCTTTTAAAATTGAATTATGCCACATACAAATATCATAGGAGATAGCATTATAACTTTGCAGCACGCAAAAATTGCCCAAAAAAGCTTCACTGTACTTTCCGACGTTAATCTAAACATTAAGAAAGGAAGATTCTGTTATCTTATTGGAAAAACGGGATCAGGAAAAAGCTCTCTTTTGAAAACACTGTATGGACATATTCCTTTAGCATCAGGACATGGAGATGTAGTAGGTTTTGATCTTGCTAAAATGAGAACCTCTGACATTCCTAATCTAAGAAGAAAATTAGGAATTGTTTTCCAGGATTTCCAATTGCTTTCAGACAGAACCGTAGAAAAGAATTTAAAATTCGTCCTTGAAGCTACCGGATGGAGTGATAAGATAAAAATGGAGGATCGCATCAATGAAGTTCTGGGAAGCGTAAACATGAAAAGCAAAAAGCATAAAATGCCACACGAACTTTCCGGAGGAGAGCAACAACGTATAGCGATTGCAAGAGCTTTATTAAATCATCCTGATCTTATTTTAGCGGATGAGCCAACTGGAAATTTAGATCCTGAAACTTCAAATGAAATCATGACCCTTCTAAAGCAGGTTGCTTTGGAAAACGGAGCTGCAGTAGTAATGGCAACCCATGATTACCATATGATTCAAAATTTCCCGGGGGAAGCTATCAGATGTGAAGATGGAAAAGTATCAGTATTGGATACTACAGAATTATTTGAATAATTATTTACTAAAAATATGAAACTCTTTTGTGAGTTCCAGATATTGGTCCGAGTATTTTCTCGGACTTTTTTCTATCACAAAATCAACTTCTTCAATATTACTTTGATTCAAAGAAAATTCTAAGATTAATCTCTTAGTCTTTGAATTTTCTATTCCTTTAATATCAATTCTCCTTTTTAAAAACAAATGATGATCTTCAGAAATCTTCATAAAATCATTTCCGGCCTCAACAGGAATAATTACGGAGAAAATTCCATTTTCAGAAAGCAATGAAAAAGCTTTTGAAATCAGTTGCTTAAAATTTAACTCAACAGTTTGTCGGGCAACTTTATCTTTAGCAGAATTAGACTCTTCAAAATAAGGTGGGTTAGAAACAATCAGATCAAATTTTTCATTGGTTTCGAAAGTTTTAAAATCCTGAAGGGTATTTTTTAATCTTGCTCTAAAAATAGAATTTTCAAAATTAGTTTTAGTTAGGTTTACAGCCACATCCTGAATATCTAATCCTAAAAATTCGGCATCGGAGTTCCTCTGAGCAAGCATTAATGATATTAAACCAGTCCCTGTACCCACTTCCAGCACTTTTCGTACACCTGTTACATAGGCAAGAGCTCCGAGCAAAACACCATCCGTCCCAACACGGAAAACCTCCGGGGATTGATGAATATCAAATTGTTTAAACTTAAAAGGGTTCACTATAAGTTAGTGGGGAGTGTGATCGTAAATGTAGAACCTTTATCAACTTCCGATTTCACAGAAATCTCACCTTTATAATCTTCTACCATTTTTCTTACCATTGATAACCCTAATCCCATTCCACTATTTTTTGAAGTGAAATTAGGCTCAAATATTCTTTCATACATATTATCAGGAATACCTACCCCATTATCCTGTACAGAAATCATTACCCTTCTTTGATGCTGTTCTATATCGACATTAATGATTAATTTCCTATCATCACTTTGAGCCTGTTTCGCATTGGTAACAAGGTTTGTAATGATTCTTGAAAGATAAATCTTATCCATATTAATCATAATATTGGATTTGTTCGTATGAACGAAAACACTGTCATCGCTGAAAACCCGAAGAATATCCGCTATTTCTGCATTAAGGTTAATTGTCTCATTGTTTTTTTCAGGAAGCTTTGCAAATTCTGAAAATGCTGAAGCAACAGTAGCAATTAAATCGATCTGATCTACCATCGTCTTACTCATCAATTTCACCCTCTCCGTAACATTGGGATCCTGTGGATCGAATTTCCTTTCAAAATTCTGAATGGTAAGTTTCATAGGAGTCAAAGGATTTTTCACTTCATGAGCGACCTGCTTTGCCATTTCTCTCCATGCTTCCTCAGATGCTTTGAAACGAAGCCTTTCTTTTTGATCCTGAATCTGAAGGATCATCCTGTTATAAGCTCTTGCTAAGGCATTCAATTCATCATTCTTATAATATCTGATCGGACGCATTTCGTTCTCAAACAAAGTAATCCGGGTAATCATATCAGAAAATTTAGTAATATTTTTTGCTAAACTGTTTGATGTTACCCAACTGATCCATATACTAAATATGATAAGGAAAAAGTCAACTAAAAGGATATATTTAACATACTTATGAAGCACCTCCAGATAAGATGATTCATTATGATAAAGCGGAATATATACGATCCCTATTGGCTCCAAAACATTGTTTTTTAAAACCATATAAGAGGAAGTAAATACCGCATCTTTAGCCTGATCATAACCCCTGATATCCACTCTGGCATCAGTTGTCAGTATTCGATTAACAATATCTACCGGAATTGACTTTTGTGAGATCAATCCCTCATCTTTATTTGAAAGCAGATAATGACCTTTTAAATCGTAAATAACAATATCATGTTGATTAATATCTGCAATTTCGAAAATCTTATTTCCTAAAACTTGTGGAAGATCTTTTGTCTCAAGAATAGTACGACTTACAGCATAATCCAGAAATCTCATTACAGCACTGGTTTTTTCCTGCATGTCTATCTTACTTTGCTGTAATGAATTGCTTCTTAAAACAAAATAAGGAACAAGAGATGAAGCAACTACACTTAAAAGACATACCAACAAGAAACCGAAAAACACACGATTTCTCAAGCTATATCCTTTGTACTTATTAATTGCCATTCTGTTTATTAATTAACCTAGCAATATACTTACCAATTATATCAAATTCCAGATTTACTTTGTCTCCAATTTTTAAATGTTGCATATTGGTAAACTCCCAGGTATAAGGAATAATGGCTACCGAAAATTGAGAATCTTCACTTTTTGCTACTGTTAAACTTATTCCATTCATGGTAATTGAACCCTGAGGAACAGTTACAAAACCTCCTTCATTGTCATATTTAATGGTAATAAAATAACTTCCGTCTTTATTTTCAATTCCTGCAACCTCTCCCGTTTTATCGACATGCCCCTGAACAATATGCCCATCCAGTCTTCCGTCCATCTTCATACAGCGCTCCAGGTTCACAACTGTTCCAACGTTCCAATTTCCGAGATTCGTTTTTTCTAATGTTTCATTAATCGCTGTTACAACATATTGGTCATCTTTAATTTCAACAACCGTTAGACAACAACCGTTATGAGCCAGACTCTGATCTATTTTCAATTCATTGGTAAAGGGACAGGTTAAAGTAAAATCAATATTACTTCCTTTTTCCTCAATTTTCTCAATAACCCCAACTGCTTCAATAATTCCTGTGAACATATTATTTTTTGCTAAATTTGTAAAATTATAATCTTCAAAGATAATCAAAATGAGTCCAAAAAACTATAAAGTACGAGTAGGAATTTCAATAGGTGATTTCAATGGTATCGGCCCTGAAATCATCATGAAGTCTTTGAAAGACAAAACAATTACAGATTTTTTTACTCCGATAATTTTCGGATCAGGAAAACTTTTTACTTATCAGAAAAATATTTTTAAACTGAATCTTAATTTCAATTATATTAATGAAGCTTCACAAGCGCAAGGCGGAAAGCTAAATATGGTAAACCTTGCAAAAGACAACTCCAATGTAGAATTAGGTGTTCCAACGGAAGAGTCTACCCAAATGGCAATTGCTTCTCTGGAAGCTGCTACTGAAGCTTTGATAAAAGGAGAAATCGATGTTCTTGTTACTGCTCCCATCAATAAAGATGAAATGGTAAAAATGGGCTTCAAGCACGCAGGTCATACCGGATATTTTGAAGAGAAATTCAATAAAAAAGGGCTAATGTTTCTAGTAACTGATGATTTAAAAGTAGCCGTTTCTACCCATCACATCCCTATTGCCAAGGTAGCAGAAAACATATCCAAAGAGAAAATCAAAAAGCAGATCAAAGCTTTAAACCAAACTCTAATAGAGGATTTCTGTATTCAGAAACCTAAAATTGCTGTATTAGGATTAAATCCTCACTCAGGAGATGGCGGAGTTATTGGAAGCGAGGAAATAGAAATTATAGGACCAGCTATAAAAGAACTGTCAGACAATGGAATTTTAGCTTTTGGCCCATTTCCCGCAGACAGCTTCTTTCAGCCCAATAAATACAAAAATTTCGATGCCGTTTTGGCAATGTATCATGATCAGGGATTGGCACCATTCAAAACATTAGCTTATGAGGAGGGTGTAAATTATACTGCTGGGTTACCGTTTATAAGAACCTCTCCTGACCACGGAGTCGCTTATGATATTGCCGGAAAAAACATTGCAGATGAGCAAAGTTTTACGGAGGCTATTTTTACAGCAATTAAAATTTTCAACAACAGGAGTGAATATAATGATCTAATGAGCAATAGAATGCAGCCAAGAAAAATGGTTGTAGACAATGGAATAGACGAAGATTTGCCTGATGAAAACGAAGCGTAAATAAAACAAACGCATTTTAAAACAATTTGTTTGACATTTTATTTGTAATTATAAAAAAAATGCATATTTTTGCACACTCATTTTATGGACAAGTTAAGAAACTATGACGTAAGCTTTTCCGGATTAAAAAACGGCAAGCATCAGTTCAAATTTGAGATAGATCAATCGTTCTTTCAATTATTTGACACTGAACAGGAATTTACAAATCCTAGAATTACGGTAGATGCTTTCCTAGAAAAGCACACCACTTTTTTAGAATTTGAAATAAAAATCAATGGAATTGTAGAATTGGTTTGTGATATTACAAACGCAGAATTCGACTATCCTATAGAGAATGAAATTAAAGTTTTGGTAAAGTTTGGAGAAAAATATGATGATAGTGATGAAAACGTTATTACCATTCCAAGCACAGACCACGCTTTCAATGTAGCACAGTTGATTTACGAGAATGTGATGCTTTCCATACCAATGAAAAAAGTATCTCCAAACGTAAGCGATGAAGATTTAGAAATTCTTGATCAATTCAGTCCTAAAGATATTGAAGAGGTTGAAGAAGAACACGAAAGTGACCCGAGATGGGAAGCGCTTAAAAAATTAAAAGACAAAAATTAAAATAATTTAAATATGATGAGATGATGAAAAAAATCTCATCGCTCATCAAATTAAAATAGTTATTACACAATGGCACATCCAAAGAGAAGACAGTCGTCCACAAGAAGAGATAAGAGAAGAACTCACTACAAAGCTGTAGTTCCTCAATTAGCTAAAGATGCAACTACAGGTGAACTTCACCTTTACCACAGAGCTCACTGGCATGAAGGAAAACTTTACTATAGAGGTAAAGTAGTATTGGAGAAAACAGTGGAAACTACTGAAGAAAACTAAGAGGCTATTTTTTAAAAAAACCTCATTTTAATACAAAAACCGTCCAATTTTGATAAAATTGGACGGTTTTTTGTTGTTTTTTATGTTTTTTTGGTATCTTTGACCCAAAATCAAATATCAAATTTATGGACATTAAAGACATACAAAATCTTATTAAGTTTGTATCTAAAGCTGAGGTTTCAGAAGTAAAATACAAAACTAAAGATTTCGAAATCACTATTAAAACTCCATTAGCAGGAAGTGAAGTGAACTATGCACAACCTGCAGTTTACCATACTGCTCCACAGCAAGCAGCTGCTCCTGTACAAACGACTACTCCTGTCGTTCCTACTGAAAAGACTGAAGCCGCCTCTGATGACAGCAAATATGTAACTATCAAATCTCCAATGATTGGTACTTTCTACAGAAAGCCATCTCCAGATAAAGATGTTTTTGTAAATGTAGGTGACGAGGTTTCTAACGGAAAAATTGTTTGTGTAATTGAAGCAATGAAGTTATTCAACCAGATAGAATCTGAAATCAGCGGAAAAATCGTTAAGATATTGGTAGATGATGCTACACCTGTAGAGTATGACCAACCTTTATTCTTGGTAGATCCATCTTAAGGAATTTTAGATTAAAGATTATAAATTTTAGATGAATACTTTTCATTTAAAATAATTTAAAATTCAAAATTTATAATTTAAAATTTCGGAAAGATGTTCAAAAAAATATTAATAGCCAACCGTGGCGAAATTGCAATGCGTATTCTTCGTACTTGCAAAGAAATGGGGATCAAAACCGTTGCAGTATATTCTACTGCAGACAAAGACAGTCTTCACGTAAGATTTGCTGATGAGGCAGTTTGTATTGGTCCTGCGATGAGTAAAGACTCTTATCTTAAAATTCCAAATATCATTGCTGCTGCAGAAATAACCAATGCAGATGCTATTCATCCTGGATATGGTTTCTTATCTGAAAATGCTAATTTCTCAAGAATCTGTCAGAAGAATGGTATTAAATTTATTGGTGCTTCTCCTGAACAGATCGAGAAAATGGGTGACAAAGCTAATGCCAAGGCAACTATGAAAGCGGCTGGTGTACCATGTGTACCAGGTTCGGATGGATTGATCGAATCCTATGAACATGCTGTAAAAGTAGCTGAGGAGACAGGATACCCAGTCATGATCAAAGCAACTGCAGGTGGTGGTGGAAAAGGAATGAGAGCTGTTTGGAAAGCTGAGGACCTTAAAGACCATTGGGAATCTGCCATTCAAGAAGCCGTAGCTGCTTTCGGAAACGGAGGTATGTATATGGAAAAATTAATTGAAGAGCCTAGACATATTGAAATTCAGGTAGCAGGAGACCAATACGGTAAAGCCTGTCATCTTTCTGAAAGAGATTGTTCAGTACAGAGAAGAAATCAGAAATTAACTGAAGAGACTCCATCTCCTTTTATGACTGATGAACTTCGTGAGAAAATGGGTGATGCAGCAGTAAAAGCAGCAGAGTTTATTGGTTACGAAGGTGTGGGAACAATAGAATTCTTAGTAGACAAGCACAGAAATTTCTATTTCATGGAAATGAATACAAGAATTCAGGTGGAACACCCGATCACTGAGCAGGTAATTGATTATGATCTGATCAGAGAACAAATTCTTTTGGCTGCAGGAACGCCTATTTCAGGAATTAACTATTATCCAAAATTACATTCTATCGAATGTAGAATCAATGCAGAGGATCCTTATGCTGACTTCAGACCATCTCCAGGAAAAATCACAGGATTGAACATTCCTGGTGGACATGGAATCAGAGTTGACACTCACGTATATTCAGGATACACAATCCCTTCCAACTATGATTCAATGATTGCAAAATTGATCACTACGGCTCAGACCCGTGAGGAAGCAATTGCTAAAATGAAACGTGCATTGGAGGAATTTTATATTGAAGGGGTAAAAACAACAATCCCTTTCCACAGACAACTAATGGATGATGAGGATTATCTTGCAGGAAACTACACCACAAAATTCATGGAGAGTTTTGTAATGGATAGAAAATACGATAATCATTAGGATTATTTTATATAAAAAAGCAGAAACTGTCTCATTATGAGGCAGTTTTTTTTTATTTAAAATTCACAGAATTCAACAAGAAATCTACAATCAATTATACTGCATGACTTTTATCACATCTCATTATTTCCCTTTTTTTTGATTTAATATTACTTTTG
Organism: Chryseobacterium sp. FW101-FHT12H09; assembly: GCF_058790395.1. Lineage (NCBI taxonomy): Bacteria > Pseudomonadati > Bacteroidota > Flavobacteriia > Flavobacteriales > Weeksellaceae > Chryseobacterium > Chryseobacterium sp. FW101-FHT12H09. The sequence goes on from NZ_JBYTCP010000005.1 coordinate 651,217, forward strand.
ACATGATTTAGAAAAAATTATGAAGAAACAAATTCTATTATGTATAAGTACCTTGCTTATGCTATTTATGTCATCATGTTCCAGTGATGAAATTAATCAAACAACCACTGAAAAATCAGCAAATGAGAATCCAATATCGCTTGAAGATAGTAAAGAATTTGGATCCTATAATGCTTTAGGATACGGCTATAACGTTACCGGAGAATATGCAAATTCCAATTCTACAGGCTTTAAAGTAATTGATATTGATAAGTTTAAAATACACCAAAATCCTAGATTGGTTGATGAAAATACAGTATCTCAAGAATATTCAGAAGAATATGGCGCAGATGCAGCAGCTTTTTCACAAGTCATTTCAAAAAAAGTAAGTGCAACAGATAACCTGCTTCTTTATGGAAAAACAATATCAAATCCATTCAAGTCGGCCATCACAGAAAATTTTAATTTTTTTGATCCTAAATATATTTATGGAAGTTACAACCTCCTAATTAAACAAAAAAGATTTCGATTCAATGCTACAGCAGATTTACTAAGCAATTATTTAACTCAAGATTTTTTAAAAGATCTACAGACAAAAACACCAGAGCAAATAGTACGTGACTATGGTACACATGTCACAGTAGACATTTACACAGGTGCTAAATTAGATATCTTCTTTCAGGCACAAACAACAAATCAAGATCGTCAACGTGCTGCAAGAGCAGGCATAGTAACCGCTGTAAGTACTCTGAACTCAAGTATAGCAAACGATATAGACATACAGGAGGCTTCTAAAAATTATTCTAAAAAGCTATATTACAAAACAAGAGGAGGTGACAAGTCTAAGCGTTTTGCTAACATTATAAATATCGATCAAGGTATACCAAAAATTAATATTTCAGATTGGCAAAGCACCTCTAATAAAAACAATTCTGTTTTAGTAGATTTCGGAGCCAATGGCTTGGTAATAATTTATGATTTAGTAAAAGATCCATTAAAAAAATCTCAAATGAAATCATACATTGACAAATATCTCACTAACAATCAAGTATTTTTAGCTCCGTAAAAATATTATACAATTACTCCCATATTACATAGTCCGCCCATTATATGGCGGATTTTTTATTACTAAAAAACACCTTTAAAATATAATAAGAGATTATAAAATACAATCCAATTGAAATTCCAAATTAAAAATAAACATATCACTAATCAATCCAACATATAATTATTAACTTTGTACAAAACCAAAAGAATATGTCAACAGTAGAAACAGAAAAAAACTCACAGTATTTTATTGACCTTGAAGACAAACATGGAGCACATAACTATCATCCTTTACCCGTAGTTTTAGACCGTGGAGAAGGTGTTTTTGTTTGGGATGTAGAAGGCAAAAAATATTATGATTTTCTTTCAGCTTACTCTGCTGTTAACCAAGGGCATTCTCATCCTAAAATTGTAGAAGCTTTAGTAAATCAAGCAAAAAAATTAGCTTTAACTTCTAGAGCATTTTACAATTCTAACTTAGGAGAATACGAAGAGAAAATCACAACCTTATTCGGCTTTGACAAGGTATTACCTATGAATTCTGGAGCAGAAGCTGTAGAAACAGCGGTAAAACTTGCCAGAAAATGGAGTTATGAAGTAAAAGGAATTTCTGAAAATGCTGCAAAAATAGTTGTATGTGAAAATAATTTTCACGGAAGAACAACAACGATCGTTTCTTTCTCTAATGATCCTGATGCTAATCAGAATTATGGACCTTTTACACCCGGGTTCATTAAAATCCCATATAATGACATTGCTGCACTTGAGGAAGTACTAAGCAAAGAAGCAGGAAATATTGCCGCATTTTTAGTTGAACCTATTCAAGGAGAAGCTGGGGTTTATGTTCCAAATGACGGATTTCTGAAAAATGCATCTGAGCTTTGTAAAAAACATAATGTTCTCTTCATTGCTGACGAAGTACAGACAGGTATCGCAAGAACAGGAAAATTGATCGCTTGCCATCATGAAGATGTACAACCTGACATTTTAATTTTAGGAAAAGCGCTTTCAGGTGGTATGTATCCAGTATCTGCTGTTTTAGCAAATAATGAAATAATGAATGTCATTAAGCCTGGTCAACACGGTTCAACATTTGGTGGAAACCCAATAGCATGTGCGGTTGCAATTGCAGCTTTAGATGTTGTTGCCGATGAGAATTTATCTGAAAGAGCCGAGCAATTAGGACAACTTTTCAGAAGCGAGATCGAAAAATTAATTGAAAAATCTGATTTGATTACTAAAGTTAGAGGTAAAGGCTTATTAAATGCTATTTTAATTAACGATACACCAGATAGTTCTACAGCTTGGAATCTTTGTCTGAAATTAAAAGAAAACGGATTGCTAGCTAAACCAACTCACGGAAACATCATCAGATTGGCACCACCATTGGTAATCACTGAAGAGCAGTTACTTGATTGTGTGAAAATTATCGAAAAAACTATTTTAGATTTCAAAAAATAAATATGCCTGAACTCACTGAAAAAGTAAGTGGCTTAATCATAACCTATAACGAAGAAAAAAACATTCGGGAAGTACTCGAATGTTTTGATTTTTGCGATGAAATTGTTATTATTGACTCTTTTAGTAGTGATAAAACTTTAGAAATTGCTGATGCTAATCCTAAAGTAAAAATAATCCAGAATGTCTTTGAAGATTTTACAAAACAAAGAAATCTGGCTCTGGATCATGCTAAAAATGATTGGGTTTTATTTTTGGATGGTGATGAGAGAATTACGTCATTATTAAGAGCTGAAATTATTAACGAGCTCAATAAATCCGACAAAAAGGATGCCTATTATTTTTATAGAAAATTCTTTTTTGCAGGAAAGCCTATTCATTTTTCGGGAACTCAAACTGATAAAAATTTTAGACTTTTCAGAAGATCAAAAGCAAGATATATTTCAGAGAAAAAAGTTCATGAAACATTGGACGTTTCAGGAACAATTGGAGAATTGCAAAATAAATTACTCCATTTTTCCGTTTCAGATTATGAGTCCTACAAACACAAGATGATTCATTACGGAATTTTAAAGGGGCAGGAGCTATCAAATAAGGGGAAAAAATTTACTACAATAACACAATATACTAAAACAGCATTTAAATTCTTCAAGGCATACATTTTGCGGTTAGGAATATTAGATGGCAAAGAGGGGTATCAACTTTCATATTTACAGGCGTTAAGTGTATATGAAACTTATGAATCGTTAAAAAGGGAACAAAATTAGTTGAATGAAGATTTGTGTAATTAGTTATGATTTTTGGGGTTATGATAAACATATTGTAGAAACATTATGCAAAAAAGGTATTGATGCACATCATATCAAAATTGCTAATGTTACCCATTCTAATTTTCAAGAAAGAGCAACTAATGCAATTAGCAAGGTTTTCTTAAATAAAAATCTAAAAACAGAAAAAAGACAACAGTTTGTTTTAAATTCATTAGCGAAAATAGGTCATCAGGATCAAATATTAGTTTTAAACCCTGATGCTTTTGATACGTCTACTTTAGAAGAAATTAAAACCTACAGCAAACGACTGATCACCTATCTCTATGATAGTCTTGAAAGATTTCCTGTAGAAGATGAAAAGCTGGCTCTTTTTGATAAAGTTTTTTCGTTTGATATTACTGATATCGAAAAGCATGGATTCGAAAAGCTGACTAATTATATTTATCTGGATCATCTTTCCAATAAGAGTCAAAATCCTCAGATGGATCTTTTTTATATTACCTCATATGATAATAAAAGGGTCTCATACATTAAATTACTGGCTAAAAAATTAATTGCGCTGAACTTAAAGTTTCAAATAATGATTATTGGAAAGAAAAGTTGGAAAAATCAGCTAAAAAACTTATTTATCACTGTCCCAGAAAACCTTTCCGTTATATTTAGCATCAAAAAAATCTGTCACAAAGATCTTCCTAGTTATTACAAAAACTCGAAAGCTTTACTAGATCTAACTCGAGAGAATCAACACGGTTTAAGTTTTAGAGTTTTTGAAGCAATGGCTCTTGAAAAAAAAATTATTACAGATAACAGTATTATCAAAGATTATGACTTCTATAATCCTAATAATATATTGGTTTTAGACGAAACTTGCAGTAATTTAACCAAGTCTTTTTTTGACCAGCCTTATCAAAAAATTCCCGATGAGATTTATAATTATTATATGTTAGACAAATGGGTAGATCGGGTTTTTAGACTATCTTAATCAAAAAAATTGAACCATACCTCAATGATTACTTATACTGATCAATCGAAAATTATAATATTTTGTCCACCAAATAGTGTAACCGGAGGTCCTGAAGCTCTGCATCAACTCGCAGATAAGCTATATCATCTCCACATAAAAAATGTTTTTATGCATTACATCCCTAAAAGGAAAAATGCAAAACCAAAAAATTATTCTGTTTATCATACAAGTGAAATTGACATTGTAGAAGATAATTCTAAAAACATTTTAATAATTCCAGAATCTATGACTTTTTTGGTAAAAAAGTATCCTGAAAGCCAAAAAATAATATGGTGGTTGAGTGTTGATTTTTATAAGGTTTTGATGGATCATAGAATAAGAAAGCAAAATATTTTCACAAAACTTTTCTACAAACAAAAAGATAAGGAATATTATTTTGAAAATTTACCTAATGTTTTTCAGTGGGCTCAGTCTTATAGATCATCTGTTTATATTAAAAAGCATGGCATTCCTGAAAATCAAATAGATTTTGTTTGTGATTATATTAACCCTAGTTTCTTACAGAATAAAGGAACCATTGTAAAGGACTTATCAAATAAGAAAGTTCTATACAACCCTAGAAAAGGAAAGAAGGAAATATCTCAATTAATCAAAAATTCACCAGAGTTAAATTGGGTACCAATTCAAAACATGAATGCTGATCAGATAAAAGATTTGATGTCACAATCACTGTTATATGTTGATTTTGGGGAAAATCCTGGTCGAGATAAAATGTTACGAGAATCTGTGTCTCAGGATTGTTGCATTGTTTCAGGAAAAAATGGTTCTTCCATTTATTACGAAGACCTGATGATTCCAGATGATTATAAATTTAGCTTTAGTGAAGATAAGATCCCTGAAATTATAAAAAAAATAAAGGAAATTTTGGAAAACTATAATGAACATATTCCTTACTTTTCACTTTACAAAAAAATGGTTTTAGATGAGGAAATCTCATTTGAAGAAAAACTAAAAGAAATATTTAAAAAATGACGCCAAAGAAGATCACATTAATCTATCCTTTTGCGTACGGTTATATAGATTTTATTGTTCAGGAGTTGCAATCAATTCCTAATGTAAAAGTTACGGATCTCAAAACAGATATCATAAAATATAAGTATCCAAATATATTTGTGAAAATCTGGAATGGCGTTACCAAATTATTTGGAAGTAATGTCAAGAAAAAATATCTTAGACAACAGATCCTGCAGAAAATCAAAGAAAAGCAGGATATTATATTTATTATTCGTCCTGATTTATTAGAAAATTCTTTATTAAAAGAGCTCAAGAATAATACAGCTTGTTTTATCGCATATTATTATGACAGCTGCAAAAAATATCCCCGACAAATTGAAATAATTCATTTTTTTGATGAAATATACTCGTACGAAAAAGAAGATATAGAAAAATATCATTTTATTGAAACTTCCAATTTTATTTATGATGAGACTTTACAATCACTACCTATAAAGTATGACATTTTCAATGTTTCGTCTTATGATTCAAGAATTGATGAAATCGACAGGATTTCAAAGACATTATCTGATGCTGGTTTCATAATTTATTTTGCATTATTCTGGTATGAGAAATTGGTTTATCCGCATTTACATTCTATAACAGAATATTTGTCCCTTAACGAAACGAAGAAACTTATTTCCGAGTCTAAGGCAATGATAGATATTCAAAGGAAAGACCAGAGGGGCCTTTCTTTTAGAACATTTGAAAGTATAGGATACAGAAAAAAATTGATTACAACAAACCCAGCAGTTAAGGACTATGATTTTTACCATCCAAATAATATACTAATTGTTGATAGTGATCAGCTAGATACTGCCGAAATTAAAAAATTTCTTGAATCAGAGTATGTAGAGATACCACGGGATATCATCAATAAATATACAGTCAAGAGCTTTATAAAGAAAATATTCAAATTATAGAATCATGGGTATTAAAAGAAAAATAAAAAATTATATATATTTAAAAAATCATTATCCTTTATCAGAAAAGACCATTATTCCTGATGAAAGTAAAAAAAATATACTTATTGTAGACAGTCAGATCCCAACATTTGATAAGGATTCTGCCTCTAATCGTATTACAGAAATTGCTAAGTTTCTGGCAAAACATTATAATGTATATCTTATGGATTGGAGAAAGGCAATTCCAAAAGTAGAATCTAAGAAATACATCAAAAATCTAAATGATCATAATGTAAATGTTTATACTCCATTTATAGGAAAATATGGTATAATGAAGGGTAAAAAGCACTTTATTAATGATTTGCTTCCAAAACTTGATTTCGTGTGGTGCCACAGACCTGAACTTTTCGAATATTATTTAGATTTCTTTAGAGAAAAAGCACCGAAAGTAAAGATCATCTATGATATGGTGGATATTCATTATCTAAGAATGGAGAGGGGGCTTGAAATTAAGTATGATAAAAACAGAGCTAAAGAATTAGTTCATTATAAGCATATAGAAACTGAATTATGCAAAAAAGCAGATAAAATTGCAGTAATCAGTGATAAAGAAAAAGAATTTATGACCGCTTTTGTAGATGAATCAAAGTTGTTTACAGTAAGTAATGTTCATAATTTAAAGGTAAAACCAGAAGATATGCCAACTTTTGAAAAGAGAAATGGAATATTTTTTATAGGTACTTTTTTACATGATCCCAATGTGGATGCTGTAGAAATATTATATCATAAAATCATGCCCTTGGTATGGAAAACCCTGCCAGACTTAAAAATTACAATTATTGGTTCTGAAGCTCCTGAATCAATTGTAAAAATGAATTCAGAAACATTTGAAATTGCAGGCTTTGTAGAGAATATAATTCCTTATTATGAAAAATGTTTTGCTTCTGTATCTCCGTTAAGATTTGGAGCTGGTGTAAAAGGCAAGATTGGACAGGCATTAGAGTATACTCTTCCTGTATTAACAACCGAAATAGGTGCAGAAGGAATGTTTTTAGAAGATGGAATTACTGCTTTAATTTCTGGTAATGAAGATTATCAAAAATTTGCAGATAACATCATTGAGATATGCAGTAATCCATTAACCTGGAATACATTGCATAACAATTCGGAAAAAGCTATTTATCCGTTTTCGATAGAAGCTCAGAAAGAAGAGATTTTTAAAATGCTGCAATAATTAGGAAAGTATATTGTTACAGATCACTTAAGAATCGCTTATTTTTTGATAAATAGTAACAAGTTCTTCAGCACTTTTTTCCCAAGAGAAGAGTGCTGAGCGATCTAGTCCTTTTCTAGCATATTTCTCTCTTAATGGCTCATTCAGATACAAGTCCAGCATAATTTTGGACAATAATTTTTCATCACTGGGGTCCAGCATAATTCCGGCATCACCAACAACTTCTGGCAATGATGAAGTGTTGGAGGTAACGGTTGCTACACCACATTGCATAGCCTCCAAAGGCGGCAAACCAAAACCTTCGTAAAATGACATATAGTAAAAAGAATGTGCATGGCTGTACAAACTGGCAAGATCTTCATCCGGTACTCTTCCTGTAATTACAATTCTATCTCTTAATTCTTGAGCATTATTATATTCATCAAAAATTTTATCATAATCCCAACCTTTTGCACCTACTAAAACCAGCCCTAGATCACAAATTGCATTTTCCTTAATCACTTTTAAAAAAGCTCGAATTACAAGATCTACATTTTTGCGAGGTTCCAAAGTACCTACACTCAAGAAATACTTTTCGGGAAGGTTATATTTCTTTTTTATTGAATTAAATTTTTCCTCGTTCCGGCAAACGTAGAAAAGTGATTTTGAAGCAGCAAGTAAATTAACAAAAACATGATTCGGATTGAGATGGGGTGCATAATTGAGTAGATCTTTTTTGGTGTTTTCTGATACACAGATTGCGTATCCATCCCTTCCAATACTTGCTATAATATCTTGTATAAGGTCTGCTGTGAAATGTAAATCCGGAAACAAAATAGGTATCAAGTCATGAACTGTAACAACTTTTTTTAGATTTGTATACTTTCTGATTTCGTTATTTATAGGATAATAAAACGAGTGAAAAATATTGGCATTTTTAAAAACCTCTTTAAAATGAGTATTTTTGTAATTATAAATTCCTACTTTATTATAGAAATAACGGAATAGCTTTTCTTTTCTGAACGGCAAAAATCCCCTTCTACTCCTGCTATTGGCTCCATTTATTCTTATTGAATCTTCAGTGAAAAAATCATCCAGCTCTTTTGTGGATGTTTCACTATTAAGTAAGCTTAAATGAGCATAAAATACCTCTATAGCGTCATTACGACTTATCTTCCTAAAGAGTTCCAAAGTTACCCGAAAGATTCCGGTTCGGTTATCTTTATAGAAATCTGCAATAACATCGGCATCTAAAATGATTTTTAGCTTCATAAGAATATTTATACAATGGTATCGTAAAAAGAATTTTGTTGTTCCTGTCGTTTTATTTCTTTAATGTGGAGCAGGCACATTGAATAATCTGAAGCTGGAAGCCCCGCAATTTTTTTATAATTACAAAGTTTTTCGTGGACTTTATTTTCCCACTTAATTCCCCTGTTAAGTTTAAAAATCCGATGTTGGTAGTCCGGAAAATTGATATATCCCTTATCATTTACAAGCCAATTCCAACGTTCAATATGTTCATTTGTAATTCCGTTTACAACATTTATTCTCGGAACCATAAAAACATCTTTTTTCCTTTTTTTAAATAAATAATATTTTATTTCTTCTATGAGAGAGCCTTTCGGGATTTCATCTGCATCTATTTGAAATAAATAATTTTTCGTTGCTTGCTTTATTAGGTTATTCTTAAATGTAGCAAAATCTCCATCGAGACGTGCTTCAATTCTGATAATCTTATCACCATAAGTATCCAAAATAGCTGCTACTTCCTTATTTTTCTCAGTAATATCTTGTAACACGATAACCTCATCATTTTTATTAATGAGGGGAAGTAATACATTTAAAAGTTGAGCAATTTCACCAACCTCATTATTAACCGTGATTCCGTAAGAAATACTGATAAAATTATTTACAATTTTTTTAATAACTTTCATATGATTAATTATTAATTATCGGATAATTACCAGAAAAATGAACAAAATAATTCTCTGATATTACATTGCGGACAAAAACTCTATACTTTTTAGTAGGAAAAAAACAATATCCTTCTTTTCTATAATAATAATTTCTAATGAATTTTGGAATCTTTTTTTCAGCGACTTCAATTTCCTTTCCTTTACTCGTTCCTTTTAATTGATATAGAATCTGGATATTAAATTTAGGGGGTAATGCTTCAAACCATTCATTAGTTTGAGAAATGTAAGCAAAAGGTGTTTCTTCAAAACTATTTAATTCGCCTTGATTATGTTCAGAAAAGTAGTATTCTTTAAAAACATCTGCCACTTTTTCTGGCCGGAAAACAAATACTCCCCCATTTATGCTTCCAAGCAATAAAGGATGTGGATCAAAATGACGATCAGTAAAATATATTTCAGTAGTTTCCTCTAATATTCTTGGAATATGTCCCCACGTCTTATTAAATTCTTTTGTTCCTCTGGGATCTAAAATAGCGCCAAAATATTTATGCTCTGGGAGATACTCAAAAATTGAGGGAGCTTTACTTGATATTACTATATCCAGATCCAGAAACAACACAATATCATAACCTTTTGTTTTTAAAGGGATAAGTAGCTTTTGGGATAGCAACGGACGGTGAAAAGTATCATCCAAAGGTTTGTCAAGAATAATTAAATCTGCCCCACATTTCTTGGCATAGCTTTCAAACTGTACTTTGTTTTTATTAAACAATTTTTGATATTTCTCTCCAACTATAAAAAGACAAATTGCTTTTTTCATTTACAACTTCAATGTTTTTGGATTACAAAAATACATTTAAAAAATATAAGGTGATTTGAATATTTATATAACTTTAAATTTCTATATAGAGAACAAAATTCGTTCTGTGTCCCGTATTCCAAGTGCAATTCGAATTTTTATACATAATAATTTTAGTATATTTGCATCCTAAAATTTAAAGCATATTTATGAAAAAAAAATTAATTTATCTCGCGGGATTATTTTTAATTACTTCTTGTTCTGAGAGAGAAGATGCATTAATCGCAAATGACCAATCTTCTTCAATCACCAATACTAATTTTCAGATGAAAGCTCCGATTGAAACAAATCGGCCTTCTCAAAATGGTGACTTTATAAAAGTAACGGATAATGGGAATGTATTGTATTGCATTAAGTTTGACGGTGTTTGGAGACATATTGATTCTCCTATGACATGGAATGGACTGTTTGTATCCTCAAAAACATTTCGCTATGAGTTCTCATCTATCCAAGACGCTACTTTTGCGACAAGAACATATTTTGGGGACCCCTTACTTGCCGATAATGGATTAGTTCAGGATAATTCTACTGGTAAAATATATTTTAGAGAAAAAAATTATTTGAGATGGATTCCTAGTATGGACTTGTTTAATAAATACAAATTTAATCCTGAAGCAGTACAACATGTAAGCTCTATTTCCGGCTATATAGTCAATCCAGATTTAAAGTAATAATATAAAACCTTCTCTCAGAAGGTTTTTTTATTAATATTATTAAGCTAATTCGGAAATAATTTTAAGTAAATTTGCACAAAATTTAAATTGATAATGGAGAAAGTAAGAGTACGTTTTGCTCCAAGTCCTACGGGACCTTTGCATTTGGGAGGTGTAAGAACCGCATTATATGATTATCTTTTTGCTAAAAACCAAGGTGGTGAATTTGTATTGAGAATTGAAGATACAGATACAGCGAGGTATGTAGAGGGAGCAGAAGAATATATTGAAGAAGCTTTAGAATGGTGCGGGATCATTCCTGATGAAAGTCCTAAAAAAGGAGGGAAATTTGCTCCTTATAGACAGTCTGAAAGAAGAGACATCTATGATAGGTATACAGAGCAGATATTAAAAACTGATTATGCTTATCTTGCTTTTGATACCCCAGAAGAACTGGACGCCATTCGTGCTGAGTATGAAGCAAAAGGAGATGTTTTCTCATATGACAACAAAACCAGAAATCGATTAAGAAACAGTCTTGCTCTTTCCGAAGAAGAATTGCAACAATTACTGGATGCAAAAACACCTTATGTTGTAAGATTTAAAATGCCAGTTGACAGGACTTTAAATCTTGAGGATATCATTCGTGGAAAATCATCTGTCAATACGAATACTTTAGATGATAAAGTTTTAGTTAAAAATGATGGAATGCCAACATATCATTTTGCTAATGTAATTGACGACCATGAAATGGAAATAACCCATGTTATTCGTGGGGAAGAATGGCTACCTTCTCTAGGCTTACATACTTTATTATATGAGGCAATGCAATGGGATGCTCCGCAGTTTGCTCATCTTTCACTTATTCTAAAACCAGAGGGGAAAGGAAAATTAAGTAAAAGAGATGGTGACAAATTCGGTTTTCCTGTATTTCCATTAGATTTCAAAGATCCGGAAACAGGAAACATTTCTAAAGGTTATAGAGAAAACGGATATCTTCCGGATGCTTTTATTAATATGGTTGCTTTACTCGGATGGTCTCCTGCTGATGATAAAGAAATCCTGCCTTTAGAGGAAATGATTAAAGAGTTTGATCTTCATAAAGTTCACAAAGCAGGTGCGAGATTCAGCAAAGAAAAATCTGAATGGTTCAACCATCAGTATATTCAGTTAAAATCCGACAAAGAAATTTTAACGATTTTAAGAAATACAGATCTTGACATTTCAAATATTTCAGACGAAAAACTGATCAAAATAATTCATTTGATGAAAGAAAGAGCTACTTTCCCAAAGGACATTTATGAAAACGGAAAGTTTTTCTTTGTCGCTCCAGATTCTTATGATGAAAAGGCAGCTAAAAAAGCATGGAATGATGAAACTTCTGCAACATTGGGTGAATTAGCCAATGTATTCAATGGCACTGAGGTATTTGCAGCTGAAGTTTTAAAACAAACTGTCCATGATTTTGCCGAAAATAAGGGCTTAGGAATGGGAAAAGTGATGATGCCTCTTCGTTTAGCTTTAGTTGGAGAATTAAAAGGACCTGATGTCCCGGATATTTTAGAACTACTTGGAAAAGAAGAAAGTATAGCAAGAATAAACAATGCTATTAATAATTTTAAATAGAGTCTCATAATTTTTCATAAATTTGAAAGATTAAATTTACTTCAAGAATGGAATATTTAAGTTTCGAACTTCCTATAAAAGAATTAATGGATCAATACCAAACATGTTCTTTAGTAGGAGAAGAAAGTGGTGTTGATGTAAAATTAGCATGTAGTCAAATTGAGGACAAGATCATAGAAAAGAAAAAAGAGATCTATGGGAATCTTACTCCTTGGCAAAGAGTACAGTTATCTCGTCATCCTGATCGTCCTTATGCATTAGACCATATTAAAGGGATTACAGATAAAGGTAGTTTTCTGGAACTTCACGGAGACAGAAATTTTGCGGATGATCCAGCATTAGTTGGAGGCTTAGCTACCCTGGATGGTCATAAAGTGATGATCATAGGAACTCAGAAAGGGAGAACAACGAAAGAAAGACAGTTTAGAAGATTTGGAATGCCAAATCCTGAAGGATATAGAAAAGCTTTAAGGCTGATGAAATTGGCTGAGAAATTCCATATTCCTATTGTAACTTTGGTTGATACTCCTGGTGCATATCCAGGACTGGAAGCTGAAGAAAGAGGGCAAGGGGAAGCTATTGCAAGAAACATCTTTGAAATGGTTCAGCTAAAAACTCCAATTTTCACTTATATTATTGGCGAAGGAGCTAGTGGTGGAGCTTTAGGAATTGGTGTAGGAAACAAGGTATATATGCTAGAGAATACATGGTATACTGTAATTGCACCGGAAAGCTGCTCATCTATTCTGTGGAGAAACTGGGATCACAAAGAAGACGCTGCCAATGCTTTAAATCTTACGCCAAAAGATGCTTTACGAGAAAAGTTTATTGATGGTATTATTGAAGAACCTCTTGGAGGGGCACATTATGATCCAGAAACAGCATATCTGAACTTAAAAAGTTCTATTTTGCAAAATATAAAAGCTTTCTCGAAGTTTACAGGACAAGAACTTGAGACCCAGCGACAAGAAAAATTTATTGCAATGGGGCAATTTAAAGGATAAAATAAAAAAGGTTAAGAATGTTGATTCTTAACCTTTTTTCATATCTGTAATCAATCATTTTATTCAGCAGATACATTCAATTCTATTTCAATATCCTTACTTATCTTTTTGATTGAGGAATATTTTGCATCACAAACCATTGTTGTTAATACATACTCTCCTTTATCTATGAGAATAAAATTCTGCCCTTTTGCCGGAACAGTCAGATTGTAATATTTTTTTCCACTGATTTTTACTATTAAATTACAAGAAGACCTGTTTTTAATATTGATATACGCTTCATTTAAACTGGCATCATTACTGAAAATATGTGTCAACATTGCAGCTGTTCTTTTATTCTCCTCACTTGGTTCAGATTTCTTACTACCACTAATGCTTGCATAGTTCACTTTTTTCTCGGGCGATGTGGGTGCTGAGTTTACAGCTACAGTCTTTCCACTATTTAATTCATTGTTTTTAACAATCTTCTCAATCTTCTCTTTACTAATAGGTTTAATCGTTGGTTTTGCTTCCGGAGAATTATCTGCCATGATAATTTCGATTAGTTTTCTTTTGAAATAATCAGTCTTAGCATGATTTGGATTTTGCTTTAAAAAACCGGCAATAACTCTCGCTTCTTTTGAGCTTTCAGCGTCCTGCTCTGTGTATATGATGAGCGTTTCCTTTTCCACAACAGCCTTAGATTTGGCTCTTTTCTTTTTCTGAGAAAAACCAAGTGTAAAAATGCATAAAAATATAAGGAGAAAAATTTTTTTCATTAACGAAGCATTTAAATAAATTATTAAGTATTAAAATAACGTAAAAAGTCATTTTTTAGTTTGTCATTAAAATCATTATCTTTGCATTGCTCAAAAATAAACTAAAAAATCAAAAGTAATCTTAATAAAAAAAATAATAGATATTATGTCTTATACACCAGCTGCTGCAGACGTAGCAAAATTGAGAAACCAAACAGGTGCAGGTATGATGGACTGCAAAAAAGCTTTAGTTGAAGCAGAAGGAGACTTCGAAAAAGCAGTAGATATCCTTAGAAAAAAAGGACAAAAAGTTGCTGCTAACAGAGCTGACAGAGAATCTTCAGAAGGAGCAGTTATTGCTAGAGTAAACGAGGATAATACTTTAGGTGTTATTATCTCTTTAAACTCTGAAACTGACTTTGTTGCTAAAAACGAAGCTTTCATTGAATTAGCTTATGAATTAGCTGAAATGGCGATTTTTGCTGCTACTAAAGAAGAGCTTCTTGCTACTGATTTCCACGGAATCACTGTTGCTGATAAACTTATCGAGCAAACAGGAGTTATCGGTGAAAAAATTGAAATTGGTGCTTTCGAAAGAATTCAAGGTCCTTACCTAGGAGCTTACATCCATGCTGGAAACAAGATTGCTGCAATTACGTCTCTTTCTACTAAAGTAGATGGAGCTGACGAAGCTGCTAAAGCTGTTTCTATGCAGGTTGCTGCAATGAACCCTATCGCTCTAGACGAGACTATGGTTTCTCAGGAAACTATTGACAAGGAATTAGAGATTGAAAGAGAACTTCTTACTAAAGAAGGAAAACCTGAAAATATTATCGACAATATTTTGAAAGGTAAAATGCAGAAATTCTACAAAGAAAATACTTTGGTACACCAAGCTTTTATTAAAGATGGAAGCCAGTCTGTTGCTGATTATGTAAAATCTGTAAACGGAGATCTAAAAGTTACAGGATTTGTAAGAGTAAGCTTAAGCTAATCGAATCTTTTAAAAGAAACATAAAAATCCCGATGAAGTTTCATCGGGATTTTTTATTAGTGGTAGAAAAATCTAGAAATTCAATCAAAATTATATTTGAATTTAAAAGTGAGTATCCTTCATCAAGCTATATACTACGAAAAAGACTCAATAAAATTACAAGTTTTCTATTCTATATAGATTTTAATAAAGAATCAAGAATATTTTTTCACTTTCACTTATTATTTATTAATAATATATCAAATATTATTTTAAATTTGTAGAAATCCTAATTCCCAAGTTTATGAAAAGATTTCTACTCAGTTTAGTATTGGTTTTTTTTACAGTTAATACAGTCTTTGCACAAAGAGATACAGAACATTGGATAGCACCTTTTTATGCCAATTCCAATGTTGGCGAGTATACTAATGCCTTGTACCTTTCCACAGATTCAGTAACTCCTTTTGATGTGCAAATTTTCAGTGATAATGCCTTAGTTACTACACTTACAATTAGCAAAGGTGATCCAAAGGTTTATACTATTACTGATAATGATATAATTTCCGCCAGCACTCCTGCTGATGGTTTTAAAGTCATTAATAAAGGTCTGTATCTTAAGGGAGACAAACCTTATTATTGCAGTTTAAGAATGGCACAGAGTGCCCATGGAGAAATTATTACAAGTAAAGGAAAAGCTGGTATTGGTAAAGAGTTTTTTGTAGCAACCAGCCCAAATACTTCGACCAACACACTCTATAATTTTACAGCAGGAATTCTTGCTACAGAAGATAATACAACTGTTACGGTAACATGGAATGGCATAGGTGTAACCTTTTTTGGAGGAACACCTGCCGGGAATTCTCATACTTTTACTTTAAATAAAGGACAATCATTCTTATTTGCTGGTGATGGTGGAGTAAATGCAAACCTAACAGGATTTATTGGAGCTAAAGTAGTAGCAGACAAACCTATTTCCCTTACCAACGGAAGCTGTAATGGGAACTTTGGAATAGGAGGCTCAGGAGGCTCAGATGCCGTTCTCGATCAATCTGTTCCGGTAGAAAGACTTGGTAGTACATTTGCCATAGTTAAAACTAAATCAACTGCTCCAAGTGAAAACATGGAAGGCGGGATTATTATCGCAGTAGAAGACAATACTGATATATTCCTAAATGGCTCCACTACAGCAGCAGCATCAATAAATGCGGGACAATGGTACAGAATTAATGAAACCAATTATGTAACACAAACTGGCGCCGGAACACATTCCAATATGTTTATTTCTACTTCTAAAAAAGTATATTTATATCAATTCGTAGCAGTTGGAAGCAGTAATGCAACCTGTGGATTTAACTATATCCCACCTTTAAACTGTTTTCTACCCAGAAAAATTGATGAAATCGGTAAGATTAACGAAATGCCTACTATTTCAACAAATACTATAGGTCTTAAATTAAATATTTTAACGGAGACTGGTGCAACTGTTTTAGTAAATGGAGCACCACCCACAGCGGCGCAAGGCCCTTATCCTTTAACCGGAAATACCCAATGGCAAACCTATGCCATTGAGGGAATTGCAGGAAATTTATCCATTACTTCTACCAAAGCCGTAACAGCAGGGGTAAATGGTGGTTTCAATACTGCAGGATACGGAGGATACTTTGCCGGATTCTCATCCATTCCTGTCATTGCTAAAAAAACAGGAGAGTGTATACCAGGTATTGTATTGGAAGTTGATGATGGATATGAAACCTACCAATGGTATCTAAATGGAGTTGCTATTCCTGGTGCTACAACCAATACTTACACACCTACCCAACCAGGAAATTATACTGTAAATGTGGGAATGGGAACATGCCCTACTGTAACAACACCAGTATATAAAGTTTTCAATTGTATTAAGAATACAACAATTAATGTAAATGCTTGTGCTACTAAAGTAATCACACCTGCTTTTTCAAGTTCAACACAAACTCCTGTTCCAAGTACGGTTTCAATTTTAACAGCACCAACTCATGGAACAGCTACCATAAACGCTTCTACAGGTGTTA
Organism: Chryseobacterium sp. FW101-FHT12H09; assembly: GCF_058790395.1. Taxonomy (NCBI): domain Bacteria; kingdom Pseudomonadati; phylum Bacteroidota; class Flavobacteriia; order Flavobacteriales; family Weeksellaceae; genus Chryseobacterium; species Chryseobacterium sp. FW101-FHT12H09. Next base: position 668,428 of record NZ_JBYTCP010000005.1, read on the forward strand.
TTACCTACAATCCCACATCTGGTTATTTAGGACCTGATGTCATTGTATATACATTCTGCGGAAATGCACCAGAATTCATTGACTGTGAAACTATTACAGTAAACTTAACAGTTGTTCCTTTTATTGTAAGAGATGCAACATTAGAAGCATGTCAATATGAAGATAAAGCTTATTTTGATCTGACTACAGCCAATGTTATTGATCCTCTGTTAGTTGTTAAAAAGTTTTACCCAACTTTAGCTGATTTAAATGCAAATACCAATGAAATTATTCCGCCTACAAATTATGGCTCGACTGGAGGCGTTGTCTATGTTAAAATAACGAGTAATGAAGGCTGCGTAGGAATTGCAAAAATCACATTGATCGCAAAACCAATTAAAAAATCCCCAATTCTGTTAGATAAATATATTTGTATTGATGCAAAAACAAATCTCGATGCGGGTCCTGGCTATGAATCTTATCAATGGAATACCGGTGCTACAACACCTGCCATTGAGGGAGTAGGAGTCGGTGAATATACCGTTATCCTTGGGAAAGATGGTTGTTTTGTAACTCAAATTGTAAGGGTATTTAAAACTCAGGATCCTGTAATCACTCAGATCGAGATCTCAAATACTACAGCAACGGTCATTGTAAATGGAGGAACTGCTCCTTACAAATATGCAGTAGACGGAACTTCAAATTGGCAGGATTCTAATGTATTTACAAACCTTACAAGAGGACAGCATACTTTCTTTGTTAAAGATGTCAATAACTGCGCACCAATTTCTGTTGAAATTACAGTGCCAAATCTGATCAATGCTATAACTCCTAATGGTGACAATATTAATGACTATATCGATTACAGTGAATTAGCTTATAAAGAGAATCTAAGTTTCGTTATTTATGACCGGTATGGCAATAAAGTATTTACCGGTGATAAATTCAATAATTATAAATGGGATGGTAAACACTTTGATAAAAAAATTCTAACAGGAACCTATTGGTACCATATTAATTGGAATGAACCTAACAAAGAAAAAACTCCAATAAAATATACAGGCTGGATATTAGTTAAAAACAGAAATTAATATTAAATAATTATTAAATAATTAAACCACGATCTTAAAATCGTGGTTTTTTTTATCATAATGCCAATATTATTTTCAAAACATATTAAATAATCCACTATTTTTGTATGTAAAATTAATTCCCCGCACCATGAAAAAAATTATACTTGGCCTAGTATTGATTTTTTTTTCAATTAATACGCTTTTTGCACAAAGAGATACAGATCACTGGATAGCGCCCTATTATGCCACTATTGGAGGTTATACCAATGCCTTATACCTTTCCACAGATTCAGTAACTCCTTTTGATGTACAAATTTATAATAACAATAACATTATTGGCACTGTTGTTATCAGCAAGGGAAATCCACAGGTTTACACTCTTACTGATAATAACATAATCTCCACCAGCACTCCTGCTGATGGTTTTAAAGTCATTAATAAAGGTCTGTATTTGAGAGGAGATAAGCGTTTTTATTGCAGTTTAAGAATGGCACAGAGTGCCCATGGAGAAATTATTACAAGTAAAGGAAAAGCTGGTATTGGTAAAGAATTTTTTGTAGCAACCAGCCCAAACACTTCAACTAGCTCGATTTACAATTTTACAGCAGGAATTCTTGCTACAGAAGATAATACAACTGTCACGGTAACATGGAATGGCATAGGTGTAACCTTCTATGGCGGAACACCTGCCGGGAATTCTCATACTTTTACTTTAAATAAAGGACAATCATTCTTATTTGCAGGATTGGGAAATTCCAGCTCAAACCTAACAGGATTTATTGGAGCTAAAGTTGTAGCAGACAAACCTATTTCCCTTACCAACGGAAGCTGTAATGGGAACTTTGGAATGGGAAGCCCGGGAGGCTCAGACCCTGTTCTCGATCAATCTGTTCCGGTAGAAAGACTTGGTAATACATTTGCCATGGTTAAAACCAGATCAACTGCTCCAAGTGAAAACATGGAAGGCGGGATTATTATCGCAGTAGAAGACAATACTGATATATTCCTAAATGGCTCCACTACAGCAGCAGCGTCAATAAATGCGGGACAATGGTACAGAATTAATGAAACCAATTATGTAACACAAACTGGCGCCGGAACACATTCCAATATGTTTATTTCTACTTCTAAAAAAGTATATTTATATCAATTCGTAGCAGTTGGAAGCAGTAATGCAACCTGTGGATTTAATTATATCCCACCTTTAAACTGTTTTCTACCCAGAAAAATTGACGAAATCGGTAAGATTAACGAAATGCCTAGTGTAACAGGTATCTCATTAAAATTAAATATCTTAACTGAAACCGGTGCAACTGTTCTAATAAACGGGACAGCTCCAACCGCAGCTCAGGGCCCTTATCCTTTAACCGGAAATACCCAATGGCAAACCTATGCCATTGACGGAATTTCAGGAAATGTGTCTATTACTTCTACTAAAGCTGTAACAGCAGGGATCAATGGAGGCTATAGTACTGCAGGATACGGAGGATACTTTGCCGGATTTTCATCCATTCCTGTCATTACTAAAAAAGCCGGAGATTGTGCCCCGGGTATTGTATTGGAAGTTGATGATGGGTATGAATTATATCAATGGAACTTAAATGGGGTTGCTATTCCTGGTGCTACAACCAATACTTACGCGCCTACACAATCAGGAAATTATACAATAAAAGTAACCATGGGAGGGTGTTCTGTTACAACACCAATATATAAGGTTTTCAATTGTATCAAGAATACAACAACTCATATAAATGTTTGTGCTACTAAAGTAATCACACCTGCTTTTTCAAGTTCAACACAAACTCCTGTTCCCAGTACGGTTTCAATTTTAACAGCACCAACTCATGGAACAGCTACCATAAACGCTTCTACAGGTGTTATTACCTACAATCCCACATCTGGTTATTTAGGACCTGATGTCATTGTATATACATTCTGCGGAAATGCACCAGAATTCATTGACTGTGAAACTATTACAGTAAACTTAACAGTTGTTCCTTTTATTGTAAGAGATGCAACATTAGAAGCATGTCAATATGAGGATAAAGCTTATTTTGATCTGACTACAGCCAATGTTATTGATCCTCTGTTAGTTGTTAAAAAGTTTTACCCAACTTTAGCTGATTTAAATGCAAATACCAATGAAATTATTCCGCCTACAAATTATGGCTCGACTGGAGGCGTTGTCTATGTTAAAATAACGAGTAATGAAGGCTGCGTAGGAATTGCAAAAATCACATTGATCGCAAAACCAATTAAAAAATCCCCAATTCTGTTAGATAAATATATTTGTATTGATGCAAAAACAAATCTCGATGCGGGTCCTGGCTATGAATCTTATCAATGGAATACCGGTGCTACAACACCTGCCATTGAGGGAGTAGGAGTCGGTGAATATACCGTTATCCTTGGGAAAGATGGTTGTTTCGTAACTCAAATTGTAAGGGTATTTAAAACTCAGGATCCTGTAATCACTCAGATCGAGATCTCAAATACTACAGCAACAGTCATTGTAAATGGAGGAACTGCTCCTTACAAATATGCAGTAGACGGAACTTCAAATTGGCAGGATTCTAATGTATTTACAAATCTTACAAGAGGACAGCATACTTTCTTTGTTAAAGATGTCAATAACTGTGCACCAATTTCTGTTGAAATTACTGTACTTAACCTGATCAACGCCATAACTCCTAATGATGATAATATCAACGACTATATCGATTACAGCGCACTTGCTTACAAAGGAAATTTAAGCTTCGTTATTTATGACAGGTATGGTAATAAAATATTCACTGGTGATAAATTCAATAATTATAAATGGGATGGTAAACATTCTGATAAAAAAGTTGTGACTGGAACCTATTGGTATCATATTAATTGGAATGAACCCAACAAAGAAAAAACTCCAATAAAATATACAGGTTGGATTTTAGTAAAAAACAGAAATTAATCCCGAATTACAAAGCTTTTAAACAGTGAACCTATAATCTTGTTTTTTTCTATTATTGCGTGCAATTTTATAAAAACATATTATGATTTATCAAATAATCTACTACTTTTGCAAACAATCCTAATTCCCCTATCAATGAAAAAATATCTACTCAGTTTATTTTTATTTTTAATTACACTTAACACGCTTTTTGCACAAAGAGATACAGACCATTGGTTTGCTCCTTATTTTGATAACTCCTCCACATCAGCAACTAATTATACACATGGCCTGTATTTTTCTACAGATTCCACGACTCCTTTTGATGTGAAAATTTACAGTAACAATGTTGTTATAGGAACTGTTACTATTAGTAAAAATAATCCTCAGTCTTTTGCACTAGGAGCACAGTATATCAGAACAACAAGTTCTTCAAGCGCAGCTGTTCCAACTAATCTCGGTGTTTACACCAAAGGTGATAAACCTTATTTTACTTCACTAAGAATTTACAATAGCTCTCACGGAGAGATTGTCACTTCAAAAGGAAAAGCCGGCATTGGAACTGAATTCTACGCTGCTGCCACTCCAATGACAGTAAATTCAACATCTAATAATTTCACTACTGGAATAATGGCAACAGAAGATAATACAACTGTGACCGTTTCAGGATATGATCCGAACATACAATTTATTAACAATACAACTCCTCCACTTTCTATGACTGTTAATTTAAATAAAGGACAGTCTTATATTCTGGCAGGACTTGGAGATTCAGCAGCAAACCAAAGTGGCTTCATAGGAGCCAAAATAGTTGCTAGCAAACCAGTATCTGTCACTAATGGTAATTCTAATGGATTCTACGCCACTATTGCTGCAGGAGATTTTCCCGACGGCTCAGACCTGATTATGGATCAATCAGTGCCTACTAATCGTCTTGGAAATGAATTTGCCATGGTTAAAAGTATCTCTACCAGTAGTGATAATATGGAAGGTGGAATTATCATCGCAACACAAAACAATACGGAAATTTACCTTAATGCCGGGACAACACCTGTAGCAACAATTAACGAAGGAGACTATTATAGAATTTTAGCAAATGCTTATGTTACTCAAACTGGAGGACACTCAAACATCTACATCCGAACTACTAAAAATGTATACTTATATCAATTAATAGGTTCTGGAAATGCCAACAATACGGGAGGATACAATTACATTCCACCTTTAAATTGTTTCTTACCCCGAAAAATTGATGAGATTGGTAAAATTCAGGAAATGCCAACCTATACTGGTAATGTTACTTTAAAACTCAATATTCTAACCGAGGCTGGTGCAGCTGTAACAGTAAATGGTACAACACCTACTGCAGCGCAGGGCCCATTTCCTCTTACAGGAAATACACAATGGGTAACTTACGGGATACAAGGTATCACAGGCAATGTGACAATTACATCTACTAAGGCAGTAACTGCTGGAATCAACGGTGGGTATAATACAGCAGGTTATGGCGGATATTTCGCAGGATTCTCATCTATTCCGGTAATTGCCAAACAAACAGGGGACTGTATTCCTGGAATTGTACTAGAAGTTGATGATAGTTTTGAAACTTATCAATGGTCATTGAACGGAAATCCGATTCCTGGCGCTACAAGCAATTCATATACTCCAACTCAATCAGGGAATTACACTGTAAGAATTACTGTAGGAAGTTGTCCACCGGCAACAACTCCTGTTTATAAAGTATTCTCTTGTCTTGAACAATCTACTAAAGCAATAACACTTTGCGAAGGCTATCAGGCAATTGTTCCAGAATTTACAAATTCAACCCAAACATATGTTCCCGGAACAGTAACGATTGTTACCCCGCCTACTAATGGAGCTGCAACTATTGATCCTGTAACTGGAGTCATTACTTACGTTCCTAATTTCGGTTATTTCGGTCCGGATACTCTTGTCTATAAGTTCTGTGGAAATGCTCCTGAATTTATCGATTGTGAGCAGATAACATTGAGTTTAACCGTGTCTGCTACACCAGTTGTTAATAATGCTGCTCTAAGAACTTGTTTTCTCGAACAAAACCCTGCGACGGGTCTGTTTAACCTTACAACAGCAGGAGTAACTTCACAAACTGGAATTACGAAAAAATATTATCCATCTCCAACTGATGCTATTAACGGCACAAATGAAATTACAAACCCAATTACATATATTGCTCCAACCGGTGTAGTATATATTAAGGTAATTAATGCTAATGGATGTTATAAAGTTGCCGAAGTAACGCTTACTGTTATGGCTCCTGTAAAATCTGCAGTGTTAGTTGACAAAATTATCTGTATGGAAGATAAGACAACCCTTGATGCTGGTCCTGGATTCAACACTTACGAGTGGAGTACCGGAGCAAATACACAATCCATAACCAACGTTGGAGTGGGAACTTATTGGGTAAAATTAAAAACAGGAGAATGTACAACATTACAAACAGTAAACGTCTATGCATCAGAACAACCTGTTATTTCAAATATCGATATTACAAGCAATACAGTTACGGTTTATGCTTTAGGTGGAACACCTCCATATAAATATTCTATAGACAATATCAACTGGCAGGACTCTAATATATTCAATAATATTCCGCGGGGTGATGCTACTGTTTATGTTAAGGACGCTTATGACTGCGATCCCATTAATGTAAGTATCACTGTTCCTAATTTAGTGAATGTAATTACTCCGAATGATGATGGAGTGAACGATTTTATTGACTATTCATCATTATCATACAAGCCTAATTTAACATTCAATATTTATGACAGGTATGGTGCTAAAATCCATGAGGGAAATAAACTTAATGGATATAAATGGAATGGTACAACAAATGGAAGCAAAAGAGTATCTACTGGAAACTACTGGTTTGATATAAGCTGGAGTGAACCAAATAAAAGGCAAACACCTATAAAATATTCAGGCTGGATCTTGGTAAAAAACAGGGAATAACAGTTTTAAAATATCTATATCAAAACCACGATTTGAAATCGTGGTTTTTTTATTGTTTTTTCAACACATTAATGCTTTTTATTATTAAATTTGCGTTAAAAGCTAGCGCTAAATGAAGAAAACTCTATCTTTTCTATTAATATTTTATATTTTCACGTCTGCTTTTGCACAATTAGACAGGGAACACTGGTTTGCTCCAATGGTAGATAGAACAGGTAATCCCAATCCGTATCAAAATTTGTATTTATCTACCAATCGAATAACATCGTTTCCGGTTAGTATTTATAACAATAATGTTTTGATTGGCACAGTAAATATAAGCAAGAATAACCCTCAGAAATTTGATGTATTAAGAGATTACATTATCACTACCCAACAAACGGATCTCTTTACTCCTACGTCAAAAGGACTTTACTTAAAAGCTGAATTTCCGTTTTATGCTAATTTAAGATTCTCTGTATTTAATCATGCCGAGATTATTACTTCGAAAGGTATTCCATCCACTGGAAAAGTCTTCTATGCTGCAAATGCACCACTTAGCGTCAATAATCCCATCCTAAATTTCATGACAAGTATTCTGGCAACAGAAGATAATACTACAGTTACCATATCAGGATATAAACCAGTTGTACAATTCTCAAATGGAACAACAGGGGCAAGTAATCCGGTCATGACTTTCACTCTTAATAAAGGTAAATCATACATTATTGATGGTATAGGAGATATTACAGGAAACTCCGATGGTTTTATAGGAGCTAAAATAGTTGCTAATAAACCAGTCAACATTACCAATGGTAATTTTAATGGCCAATATGCCGGAAACTTTCTTACAAGTTCTGATATTTTAATGGACCAGTCCGTCCCCGTTGAAAGGCTTGGTAATGAATTTGCCCTTGTAAAAGGAAATGGAAATCTCGGCGCAAATATGGAAGAGGTACTTGTAATTGCAACCGAAGATAACACTCAGGTTCTTGTTAATAATGAATTAATTCCTATTACAACCCTAAATACAGGACAATATTTTGTGATCCCGGATAGTAAATATCAATTGCAGGGAAATAATCATTATAACCTATACATCAGAACCTCAAAAAACGCTTATATATATCAGATGTTAGCAGGAACTTCTGTTGCAGGTGATGAAGTTGCAACAGGTGGTTTTAATTTCATTCCAGCCTTAAATTGTTACTTACCAAAACAAATTAATGAGCTCGGTTTTATTGATGAAAATTTTGTCCACTCCAATATTAATCCGAATGGGATTCTCAACATTCCAACAAAGCTAAATCTAATTACAGAAAGAGGAGCAAATGTAACGGTAAATGGTATTACTCCTCCAACTACAACTGGTCCATTTAATATGACAGGTACAAACAATTGGGTCACTTATGGAATTCCTAATGTTACCGGAACGATTACGGTCGTTTCTGATAAGGCTATTACTGCCGGTATTAATGCTGGAAGCGACGCAGTAGGATACGGAGGCTTTTTTGCGGGTTTCCCAACTCAGCCGGTTATTTTAAAATCAGGAGGAGATTGTGTTCCCGGAATTGTCCTTACGGTAGATCCAACAATTTACAATGCCTATCAGTGGTACAGAAATGGAGCCATTATTCCGGGAGCTACAGGAATAACGTATATTCCAACACAATCAGGAAATTACACTTGTGCAGTTACTATGGGAAGTTGTGCCCCTCTAATTACCCTGCCATATAAAGTTTTAAATTGTACCAATCAAACTACTGCTACTTATGATGTTTGTACAAGTCATGTGATAACTCCGGCTTTTACCAATTCACCACAAACTCCGGTTGTATCCACAATAGCTATTACAACACCCCCTACTTCAGGAACAGCAACTATAAATCCTACCACTGGTGTTATCACTTACAATGTTACCAACCCAGGAACTGCCGGAACTGACACTTTTACATATACATTTTGCGGTAATGATCCAGATTTTCCAGATTGTGAAACCGTAACTGTAACAATAAATATCAAAGTTATTACTGTAACGGATACAAGTTTATCTGTCTGCAGTATTAATGGGCTGGGAACATTTAATCTTACATTAGCAAATGTTACCACAAATACCCCGGTAACAATCACATACTATCCTACTCTTATCGATGCACAAACAGAAAACGCGGTAGCACTGATAACAACCCCCAACACCTATTCGGCACCAAATGGTACTATTGTATATGCTGTTGTAAAAAATAATTTGGGATGTAAGAGTATTGCTAAAATAACACTCAATTTATATCCTGTGGCAATTGTCCTACAAAATTATACAGGTACTTTTTGTGATGATAATTTTGATGGCATTGTAACGGTTATCCTACCCAACATTACACCCTTGGTTTTAACTAACAGCACCTACTTCCCAAACGTCCGATATTATGCTAATTTTGCTGATGCCGACGCTGGAAACACAAGTACACTACCCAATACATGGAGTTTTAGTGCCTCAACAACCATATTTATAAGAGTAGATTCCCCTGATGGATGTGCAAAAGTTATTCAGCCTCTGAATTTCGTAATTGGTGCCAGGATCCCGCTGATAAAAGACACCGTAACAGAAAACTATTGCGATGATGATCTAGATGGAATTAAACAGGTTAACCTATCCCAATATATCAGTCAGTTTACTGCTGATCCACTAGTAACAGTAAGTTTTCATGGAAGTCTTTCGGATGCTCAGAATGATATCAGCCCAATTACTAACCCAGCAACCATAACGGGTACCCAAACGATATATGTAAGATTTGAAAAACCCGGAGTTTGTGCCCAAATAGGAAAGATTATCATCACCATTAAAACTCCGAGAAAATCTGATCTCCTGACTGATCAAATTATCTGCCCTAAAACAAGAACTACATTGGATGCAGGTCCAGGTTTTGAAAGTTATCTTTGGAGTACAGGAGCCACTACTCAATCGATTTCCAACATTCCTGCCGGCAGCTATTGGGTTGACCTAAAATATAATGGCTGTATATACAGACAATTTGTAAATGTTGTTGAATCCCAATCTCCAGCCATTATTTCAATAGATATTAATGGTAGTACTGTAACTATTGGAGCAAGCGGGGGAACACCACCGTACGAGTATTCATTAGATGGAACTACATGGCAAACTTCAAATGTCTTTCAAAACTTACCTAGAGGCAGCTATATTGCCTATGTAAGAGATTCCAAAAGGTGTGAAGATGTTCAAAGACCTTTTACCATCATAAACCTGATCAACACGATTACTCCAAACGATGATGGCCATAATGATGGAATAGATTACTCTGCATTAATGACTAAGGAAAATATTGAGTTTAGAATATATGACAGATATGGTGCAGAAATTTTCCGTGGCACTTCATCAAATCGTTACACTTGGGATGGAAAATTAGGTGGCAGGCCAGTGAATACAGCAACCTACTGGTATACGATCAGCTGGACTGAATTCGGAGCTAGTACTACCGTAAAATATTCAAGCTGGCTATTGGTTAAAAATAGATAATCAAGAATCTCATCCTTATAAAAAATGCTAAAACAATAATGTTATAACATTCATTAACAGTTATGAACCAAAGTTTAATATAACTTTAACCTGTTTTCACTATCTATATAGGTATAAATTGATGTAATTCTGTGTAATTTTGCCCCAATATATGAAGAAACTTATTACTCTATTGCTGCTGGTTTTTCTGGCAAAAATCAACGCTCAAGTCTATTCCGGGGAAGTATTTCTCAGAGATAATTCAATACTATATCTTAATCAGGTTTATGTAACAAATCTTAATACACAGAGAACCGTTCTTACAGATTACAATGGAGATTTTAATATCCAGGCTAACCCTGGTGATATCATCCGTTTCACTTCTATTGTTACAGAAAGAAAAGATATTCAGCTTACCCCTCAAATGTTTGGTCCTAAAAGCTTAATTGAATTAAAAATTGCTTATCATGATATTCAGGAAGTTGTTATCAGCAGATTTAAACCAACTGGGAATTTAAGATATGATGTAAATGCAATAGCTAAAAAAGACAAAGCCCTCGAACTGAAAAAAGTAATTGGTCTACCAGAGCCCAAAGGAGATGGAAATCCCCCTCAACTTCCTGTGGCAGGGCTACGCGATGGTGGATTGACTTTCAGTCTGGAAAGTATTTATGATATCTTATCTGGTGAAAGAAAAAAGCAACAACGTTATGTAGCTTATGAAAACATGAATAATTCAGTTACTCAGATAAAAAATTATTTAGGTAAGGATTATTTTGTGAAATTTAAAATCCCGGAAAATCTAATTGATAACTTCTTGCAATTCGTTTATTCTTCTGAAAATATACAGCCATATATACAGGCTGGAAATTTTGAAGCTGTAAAAATTCCAATTGAAAAGTATTTACCTATCTATCAGAGAAGACTGAGAAACTCTCATCTTCAGGATATTATAAAATAAAAGGCATATTTTTTAGAGATTACTTAAAATTATTGTTTGCTTGATAATATATTCTTAAATTTATCTCACGAACTTGTGTTTAAAATAAAAACATTTTTAGTTCGTTATCATATTTAAAACTAACTGGCCCGAACACAAATTAAGGAGAAACACCAAATTTTTAACTTAATATTTGTTGAATGAAAAAGTTGCTTTTATCTTTTTGTACAATTATGTGCTTTAGTCTCTCTGCCCAAAAAAAAGGAAAAGACTATACTAATATCATAAAAAGTAAAAACATTTATGAAATAAATGCTTTTCTAAGAGATGCTCACCCAGACGATCCACGTAGATCAGTACTAAAGCCAAAAGTAATGGATATGATGGCGGAATATATAAAAAACGCCCATCCTGCAGATCAAAAGGTTAAAGAAATGCAGGAAATGCTTGCCTTGCTAAAAAGGAGACCGTCTACCAAGATCACTTTTGATGAAATGAATGCCATCATTAAGCAAAAACAAATAGCAAAATATAAAGCAGAACTAGCAGCCAAACAATCTACAGTAATATATACCCCAAGTAATGCCCAAAACGCTATTGTTGTAAATGCATCATCAAATACAGTTGCTATTCCCGATGCTGAAGCTGAAGAATTCAATATGTTGATGAGTGTCTCTCCTGTTGAGCATAAAAATAAGACAGTGAAAATATTGAACTCTCTTTTTGACAACGATCCCATGAGCAAGGACTGTATTGTTCTTATCGAGAACAAATCTGATTGTAACATTATCGTAAGAATGGAAGGAGTTGGTATTACTAAATACAGACTTGCTGTTCCAGCTCATAACGAAAGTTCAATTGTCATAGACAAAGGCGACTATCTCTTTACCAGTATTGTTTGTGGGGCTCAATACGCTTCTCAAAAAACAATTCAAAAGCCCTTACTTGTTGCCTTAGGCTCTTCTGACCCTAAATAAACAAAATAGCGGTGTCTCTTTTATATCTAAAAGCACTATATTTTACTTTAATTTTGTTATTTTTGCCAGATTTTCATTTATACTCATGGGCAAAAATAAAATAGCAAGATTCGAAGAAAACAAGATATTACCTAATGTTATTCAACCGACAAGGGAAGAAGCTTTAACTAGTTTTGAACTCAAAGGTAATTGGAGAACAAATTTCTTCAAGAATGACAATCCTATTGTTCTTGAGCTAGGATGTGGAAAAGGAGAATACTCTGTAGGTCTTGCTAAAGCTTTCCCTGAAAAGAATTTCATAGGGATAGATATCAAGGGTGCAAGATTTTGGTTCGGAGCTAAAGAAGCTGTTGAAAACAATATGTCCAATGTCGCATTCCTTAGGTCTCAAATAGAATTAGTTGATAACTTCTTTGCCGAAAACGAAGTAGACGAAATATGGATCACCTTCCCTGATCCACAAATCAAATACAGGCGTACAAAACACAGACTTACTCATCCCGATTTTCTGGATCGTTATAAAAAATTCTTAAAACCTGGTGGGATTATTCATCTAAAAACAGACTCTGAATTTTTGCATGGTTATACTTTAGGGTTTTTACAGGGTGCCGGTTATGAAATTATTACTGCTCACCACGATATTTATGGAGCTCCAGAATATGATCCAGACACAAAATATTTAAGAGATATAAAAACATATTACGAAGAACTTTTTTCAGCAAAAGGAAAGACTATTACTTATATAAAGTTCCGGATAAGCTGACCCCATTTTAGAAACATTTGATGAAAAAAAAAATTTTGACAATCTTACTCTTCTCTTTTCTAACTCCCACTCTCATTAATGCTCAAAAGAACAAAAGAGAGATTCTAAAAAGCACAAATATCATAGAAATTGAAGAGTATCTTAAAAACACACATCCTGAAGATCCTAAAAGAAACGTTTTAAAAACCAAGCTAATTGTCTTGAAAAATCAGCAATGGACACTTGGAAGGAAAGACGCAAAACCTATGGAAGCCAGACCTGTTATTAACGAAATCCCTTCTAGACATCATGATCCAGAAGAATTTAAACGATTAATTTTTGAAAGTTCCAAAAATCACAAAGATAAAACTGTTAAGCTCCTGAATACCATGTTTAATGAGGATACCACCAGGAAAGAATCGATCCTGTTATTCAGAAACAACTCTGACTGCAACCTTGTGCTAAAGATTAAGGGTGAAAACTCTTATCATATGGCAATTCCAGCACATAACGAAGATTTTATTGTAATTGAAAAAGGAAATTATGCACTTGAAAGCAATGTCTGTAATGTAGAATATAATTCCCAAAAAGAGATCAAAAGAAATATTATTCTAACTATAAATAATAGTGACTAGCTAGGGAAATAGAAATTTTATAAATAAAAGTAAACTCTTACATTTACAATTCAAATTTTTTTTATGAAAAAGAAATTAATTTTTTCAGCTATAACAATATCCCTGATCTTAGTAAGCTGCAGTGTTAATTATAATAATTATCCTGTTAGAAAGACCTATCCCCCAACCTCAAATACATCTTCTTCATCCGTTAATACAGAAAGAGAGTATAATGAGCTTTTAAAGACCTATAAATCTGAAACTGCTGATGTACTAAATGATCTCTTAAATGGCTCTTCAGACAGTTCAAAAACATCCTTCTCTGTAGAAAATAAATCCCGCTGTAATATGGTTCTTACCATTAGCGGAAATAATTACTATAAGAAAATACCTATTGGTGCAAATAAAATAGGATCCGTAATGCTTCCAAAAAACCAGAGTTACAAATTATCCGGAATGGTATGCAATTCCGTATATCAATCCACAAAATACATCTCGAGCTCATATTCTATAACCTTATCTAATTAACAAATTAGAATAGTAGAAATAAAAAAAAACCGCTAATAAATTAGCGGTTTTTTTATTTTAAAGAAAATCTTTAATTATTCTGCATCGAAATCAGCATCTGTATCAGCAGATACTTTTTCTCCTTCTTCTTTAGATTTTTCTTTGTCAGCTTTTCTTTGAGATTGACCATCTCTGATAGAATCAGAAACAACGTTCAAAATCATATCGATAGACTTAGAAGCATCATCATTTCCTGGAATAACGAAATCTACTTTTCTAGGGTCAGAGTTAGTATCTACGATACCGAAAACTGGAATACCTAATTTCTTAGCTTCAGTTACAGCGATGTGTTCTCTTAAGATATCAACAACGAAGATAGCAGAAGGAAGACGAACCATGTCAGAGATAGAACCTAAGTTCTTCTCAAGGTTAGCTCTTTGTCTGTCTACCTGAAGTCTTTCTTTTTTAGATAAAGTTTCGAACGTTCCATCTTTTTTCATTTTATCGATAGAGTTCATTTTCTTAACAGCCTTTCTGATAGTAACAAAGTTTGTTAACATACCTCCTGGCCATCTTTCTGTAATATAAGGCATATTAAGTTCTGAAGCGTGCTTAGCAACAACTTCTTTTGCTTGCTTCTTAGTAGCAACAAAAAGAACTTTTTTACCTGCAGAAGTAAGTTTTTCTAAAGCGCTACAAGCTTCATCTAACTTTACTGCTGTTTTATGTAAGTCTACAATGTGAATACCATTTTTCTCCATAAAAATGTACGGAGCCATATTTGGATTCCACTTTCTAGTCATGTGACCGAAGTGTACCCCAGCCTCTAGGAGGTCTTTTACATTTGCTTTTGCCATGTTTTCTGTTTTTGTTAGTTTACTTTCCGTCTTTTAAACAATCAACAACTTCTTTAGATGGGAGAAGCGTTTGGATGCTAAACGTAACGGGCAATTTTTTTGTTTAGATAAATAGATTTTAGATAAAAGATAATAGATTGAAAAAATTCTGAAATCCAAAATCTTGAATCTGAAGTCTGAAAATTAACGTTTTGAGAATTGGAATCTCTTTCTTGCTTTTTTCTGACCTGGCTTCTTTCTTTCCACCATTCTTGCATCTCTTGTAAGTAAACCAGCTGGCTTTAATGCTAATCTGAACTCAGCGTTGATCTCGCATAAAGCTCTTGAAATACCTAATCTGATAGCTTCTGCTTGTCCTGTATTTCCACCACCGAAAACATTTACGGTAACATCATACTGACCAACAGTTTCAGAAAGGATAAATGGTTGATTTAATTTATAAACCATTACGTCTGTAGAGAAATATTCTTTAGCATCTTTACCGTTTACTGTAATATTACCAGTACCTGGCTTTACGTAAACTCTTGCTACAGAAGTTTTTCTTCTACCAATTTTATGAACTGTAGACATATTAATTATTTAAATTCGTTAATATTAATTGTTTTAGGCTGTTGAGCTTCGTGCTTGTGTTCAGTTCCTTCATATAAATAAAGGTTTTTGAATAAAGCAGAACCTAATCTGTTTTTAGGTAACATACCTTTTACAGACTTTTCTAATACTTTCAAAGAATCTTTCTTTTGAAGTTCAGCCGCAGTCATAGATTTTTGACCTCCAGGGTAACCAGTATGCCAGATATAAGTTTTATCTGCCCACTTGTTTCCGGAAAGCGTAATTTTCCCAGCATTCAAAACAATAACGTTATCACCACAATCTACGTGAGGTGTAAAGTTTGTTTTGTGCTTACCTCTCAAAATCTTTGCAACCTTAGAAGCTAGTCTTCCTAAAGGTTGTCCTTCAGCGTCTACCACAACCCATTCTTTATTAGCAGTAGCTTTGTTCGCTGAAACAGTTTTGTAACTTAATGTATTCACACGTTTTAGTTAAAGATTAAACATAATTTTCCCCATAAGGGTGTGCAAAGATACAAATTAAATTTGTAATGGAAAAACATATTTAATTTAATATGTTGGTTACGTGTTTAGGTTAAACGATTCGACAGATTCTATCTATAGAAAATATTCTTGGCACAGATATTGCAAAATCATATACGATGAAAAAAAAGTTTTAGAAGATTCTAAAAACACAGGTGATAAAGTAAAGAGTTTAGTTACTAAACTCTTACTTTATTAACTTTTCCGTAAAAATTTCCGTATCCTATTATCATTTAACCATTCATTAAATTACAATTTACATTAATTTCATGTAAAAAATTATTTTTCATTCTCGAAATAATTATATTTGCCGCAAAGCCTTACTTACCATGAGTCACGGAAAAATAAGAGAAGAGAAAAACTGTCTCAATTGCGGACATACCGTAGAAGAAAGATTCTGCCCACATTGCGGACAGGAAAATACGCAGCCCCGCCAACCCTTCTATTTTCTTTTCACCCATTTTATTGAGGACTTCACTCATTATGACGGGCAATTCTGGAAAACGATACAATATTTGATAGGACGCCCAGGAAGGCTAACCAAAGAATATCTTGCAGGTAAAAGACAATTGTTTGTGCCGCCTGTAAAACTATACATCTTCATAAGCTTTTTAACATTCTTTGTTCCTACTCTTTTCCCAAAATCAGAAGACACTGAACATGAAAAAACAGAAAAACACTCAGCACAAAAAAATCTAGAAGAGAAAAAAAATCAGGTAGCCAAAATAGCTGATAGTATAAAAAGGGAAATGATCGCAGAAGGTGGAGAGGACAGTATTATAATTAATAATAGCATATCCAAGCTTGATAAAGTTAACAAAATTGAAGATTTGCTCTCTACCAAAAAAGTTTTTAGCAGTTCTAAAGATAAATTCTCTATTCTAGGTGCAACAACAAAGAAGCAATATGATTCTCTGAGCATACATGGAGGCAAAATGTATGTTTCTTTAAGACCTTTTGCTGAAAAAATATTTTCTTTGCAGGACAGAGGCTTTAACAAGAAAGAAATAACTAACCGTTTTGTGGAAACTTTTATACACTCAGTTCCAAAAGCGCTTTTTGTTTACTTACCTATTTTTGCTTTTTTTCTATGGATATTTCACAGTAAGAAAAAATGGTGGTATTTCGACCATGGTATTTTCACACTTCATTACTTCTCATTCCTACTGCTAAGTTCGTTAATATTTATTCTTGGTAGCCATTTGGTATCCGTATTGCCGAGCTACAAGGTGTTAACACTTATCTTCGGATTATGTTATACTGCCTTATTCTTTTATACCTCAGCCTACTTCTTTATAGCGCATCACAGGGTTTATGAGAATAGCAAGAGAATAAGCATCTTAAAAGGATCGATCCTGTTTATCGTCAACTTTATAGGTTTACTTTTAATGCTTATGATATTAACCTATATCAGTTTTATAATGATGCATTAATTACGCAAAGACTTACTTCCTCTAAAACTGGCTATTAAATAATAGGCTACAAAAACAGTTGAAAATTTTAGGATAGAAGGAATTGCTAATTGCAAATTAAAAATAAGAAAACCTATAAGCACTAAAACGCCCATTGCTACAAAAGATAATCCTAATTTTTGTGGCAATGTAAAATTAGGGGTATCCAGATAATAAGCCAATCCCCATGCAAAACCAAAAGCAGCTGCATAGTAGAAATCAAGCCCCAGGTTTTCGCTGCTTAAAAAAAAATAATTAATTAGAAAACTGATCACAGTTCCCAGTCCAAAATAAATCAAAGCTTTCTGCATATAATAATATATAATGCAAAAGTAAATAAATTACTTATTATTTCTAAGGAGCATATTCGTAAAATAGCGATTACTTAATTCAATCAAAACACCTAATGACCTGAGTTAAAGAAGCATAAAGTTAAATCTTATGTTCTATATTATTATTATATTTGGGAATTCAGAAATTTTCTAGATTTTTTATGGAAACCCAAAAATATACTCCTAAAAACAAAGTAAGAATTGTAACAGCAGCGTCATTATTTGACGGACATGATGCCGCAATTAATATTATGCGTCGTGTTATTCAGGGAACTGGTTGCGAAGTCATCCACCTTGGTCACGATAAATCAGCAGAGGAAGTTGTAAATACAGCTATCCAGGAAGATGCTAATGCTATCGCTTTAACCTCTTATCAGGGAGGTCATAATGAATATTTTAAATATATCTATGATCTTTTAAGAGAAAAAAACTCTCCACAGATTAAGATCTTCGGTGGTGGTGGCGGTGTAATTCTGCCTGAAGAAATTGAAGACATCATGTCTTATGGAATCGACAGAATCTACTCTCCGGATGATGGAAGAGAGCTTGGACTTCAGGGAATGATTGATGATCTGGTGAACAGATCAGATTTTGCAACCGGAAAAGACATCACGGTTGAAGACTTAGAATCAATTAATTTTGAAAACTCAACAAGCATTGCTAAAATTATCTCTGCTGTTGAAAACTTTTCTGATGAAAAGCCAGAATTAGTAAAAGCTATTGATGAAAAAGCGAAAGATCTTAATATTCCTATTATTGGTATTACAGGTACTGGTGGTGCCGGGAAATCTTCATTGACCGATGAACTAGTAAGACGTTTCCTACGTTCCAATACAGATAAAAAAATAGCGATCATATCTATTGACCCTTCGAAAAAGAAAACCGGAGGGGCATTACTTGGGGATAGAATCCGTATGAATGCCATCAATGATCCTAGAGTTTATATGCGCTCAATGGCGACAAGAGAAAATAACGTTTCAGTTTCTCCATTTATCCATTCAGCACTGAATGTATTAAAACTGGCACATCCTGATGTTATTATTCTGGAAACTTCAGGTATTGGGCAGTCAGGTTCCGAGGTATCTGATTTTGCTGATGTTTCAATGTATGTAATGACTCCTGAATATGGAGCATCAACACAGTTGGAAAAAATTGACATGTTAGATTATGCGGATCTCGTAGCCTTAAACAAATCTGATAAACGAGGGGCACTTGATGCTTTACAGGCTGTAAGAAAACAGTTCCAAAGAAATCACCTGTTATGGGAAAGTCCATTAGATGATATGCCGGTATATGCAACGAAGGCATCTCAGTTTAATGATCACGGAACAACAGAACTATACAACAGATTAATTTCTAAAGTTAATGACAAGTTTTCAGAACTAAAACTGAATGGGTTCGTTGAGCAGGAAATTACAGAAGAAGTAACGATCATTCCTCCAAAGAGGGTTCGCTATCTGTCTGAAATTGTTGAAAACAATAAACATTATGATGCAAATGTTATAAAGCAAGCTGAGCTGGCCAGAAAAATGTATCATATAGAAGGGGTTAAAAATATTCTTACTAATGAAATTTTAGACACCGAATACCAAAAAGCTGAAAAAGACCTTCAACAGGAAAATATCGATTTTCTTAAAAACTGGGAAGACACTAAAAAAGCTTTCCATGAGGAATTCTTTTCTTATTTCGTTCGTGGAAAGGAAATCAAAGTAGAAACCTCAACTGAATCTTTATCTCATCTAAAAATTCCTAAAATCGCTTTACCAAAATATACGGATTGGGGAGATCTTATTTTATGGAAGGGACAGGAAAACCTTCCCGGAAGCTTTCCATATACAGCAGGAATTTATCCGTTTAAAAGAACTGGAGAAGATCCTACAAGGATGTTTGCGGGAGAAGGAGGTCCTGAAAGAACAAATAGAAGATTCCATTACGTTTCTGCAGAAATGGATGCAAAACGTCTATCAACAGCTTTCGACTCTGTAACATTATATGGACAAGATCCGGCATTACCACCAGATATTTATGGTAAAATTGGAAATGCAGGGGTTTCGATTGCCACTTTAGATGATGCAAAGAAATTATATTCCGGTTTTGATTTAGTGAATGTTATGACCTCTGTTTCAATGACCATCAATGGGCCTGCTCCAATGCTGTTGGCATTTTTCATGAATGCTGCTATTGATCAGAATGTTGAAAAATATATTGCCGAGCATAAACTTGAAGCGAAGGTTGAGGCTGTTTTAAAGGCAAAATTTGATGATAAAGGTTTAGAAAGACCAAAATATAATGGAGAACTTCCACCTTCTAATAATGGTTTAGGTTTAAAACTATTAGGAATCACAGGAGATGAAGTTATTCCGGCTGAAGCTTATGCAGAAATCAAAGCTAAAACTATTGCTACAGTTCGTGGCACGGTTCAGGCTGATATTTTAAAAGAAGACCAGGCACAAAATACTTGTATTTTCTCTACTGAATTCGCCTTAAGGTTAATGGGTGATGTTCAGGAATATTTTATCACAGAGAAAGTAAGAAACTTTTATTCAGTTTCTATTTCAGGATATCACATTGCTGAAGCTGGAGCTAATCCTGTTTCTCAATTGGCATTTACATTGGCTAATGGTTTTACGTATGTAGAATACTATTTAAGCCGTGGAATGGACATCAATGATTTTGCTCCTAACTTATCTTTCTTCTTCTCCAATGGTATCGACCCTGAATATTCAGTGATCGGACGAGTAGCAAGAAGAATCTGGGCAAAAGCTATGAAAATAAAATATGGTGCTGATGAAAGAAGTCAGATGCTGAAATACCACATTCAGACTTCAGGACGTTCTCTTCACGCTCAGGAGATTGATTTCAACGATATCAGAACTACGCTACAGGCATTGTATGCGATTTATGACAACTGTAATTCACTTCACACGAATGCTTATGACGAGGCTATTACAACTCCAACGGAGCAGTCTGTAAGAAGAGCGATGGCCATTCAGCTGATCATTAACAAAGAATTAGGTTTAGCTAAAAATGAAAACCCTCTTCAAGGTTCGTTCATTATTGAGGAATTAACGGATCTTGTTGAAGAAGCTGTTTATGCAGAATTTGACAGAATTACAGAAAGAGGTGGTGTTCTTGGTGCAATGGAAACCATGTATCAACGTTCAAAAATCCAGGAAGAATCTATGCATTACGAATGGCTGAAACATACAGGAGAATATCCTATTATTGGAGTTAATACTTTCCTTGGAAAAGATGGTTCGCCAACAGTACGTCCTGGAGAAGTTATCCGCTCTACTGAAGAAGAAAAGCAGGTTCAGATTGAAACCCTTCACAATTTCCAAAAATCTAATGAAGATAAATCTGAAGCAGCCTTAAAAACATTACAGTACGCAGCTATCAACCAACAAAACTTATTCCATGTCATGATGGATGCTGTGAAATACTGTTCTCTTGGGCAAATCACCAATGCTTTATTTGAAGTGGGTGGTAAATACAGAAGAAATATGTAATCTCTGTTGAACAGACAATTATAAATTAAATAAAGCCGCAGATTAATCTACGGCTTTACTTTTTTTAGTCTATTTAAAGAATTATTTCTTATTAAAATCTCCAGCGAAAATAGAGATAATATTATTTTCAGAAAGATACTTTTTCAAAGCAGCATTTACTTCAGATAATTTTAGATTCTGAATTTTTAAATTCTGTTCATCAAATCTTTCCAATGGAACACCAAAAAGAAGTTTTGTATTCTCAAGATTAACAAGAGTGCCATCTGATCCTAAACTTGTTGTTCTTTCATTGGCATAACTTTTCTTGTTAGAATCTAATTCTGCCTGTGTAAATCCAGAAGCAAGTGCCTTACTTACCTCTTCTTTTATAGCCGCTTCTACAGCATTTCTTTTCGTTGGGTTCAAATAGGCATAGTAATTCCACGAAGCTACATCATTCGAAACAGGAACACTGAGATAGGAACCTACACCATAAGAAATCCCTTCTTTTTCCCGTAGCCTCATCGGTAATCTGGCAGAAAGGAATCCTCCACTTCCTAAAATCTCGTTAGCCATTACTAAAGCTGGATAATCTGGATGTTCCTGTGTCATTTTGAAACTTGAAGTTCCCAGGGCAACTGCATTTTCTTTGTCTGGGGTTATGATGTTTTTGTCCTGTTTTTTTGTTTCAAAGAATGTAGGTTTTACCTCAACAAATTTTGATTTGGCGGTAAACTTTCCAAATGTCTTTTCTAGTTCTGATGAAGCTAGCTTTGGATCAATAGCACCTATCAAAGTTCCAACACCATCTGATGCGCCCATCACATTCTGATAGAAATCTGTCACCTGAGCCTTGGTCACTTTTTTATTTTCATCAATTTGTTCCTGTAAGGAAGCAACATAAAAAATACTTGTCTTCGGATATGGAGACGCCAGTCTTTGTAGCTCATTACTTGCTATAGCCTGTGGATCTTTTAGCTGTCCTTCCAGCTGTGTATTGATTTCAGTGATGGTTTTACCAAGCTCATTTTCAGGGAAAGTTGAATTCGTCAATATATCCTGTACAATGGCCATTACCTTCGGATAATATTGTTTATAAGTATTGATGCCAATAATTAAATTTTGTCCATAAACATAGGTATAAACAGATGATTTCATTTGATCCAAATCATCCTGTATCTGCTCTTTTGTTCTGGTTTTAGTTCCGGATTTCAATAAAGCAGCAGTAATGCCTGCAATAGCTTCTTTACCTTGAAGGTCTTTTTCATTTCCAATTCTGAAACGGAAATTCCCCTGAACTTTATCTCCCTTGAGCTCTTTGTTGATAAGTCCATATTTCATCCCATTGGAAAGCTTTCCTTCGGTAAGATTCTTTTTAACATTGGCAATTGAAGCTTCAAAAGGTGCAGGCTCTTTTTCTAAAGCTCTTCCTTTATAATCTTTTACCAGATCCGCAATCTGATTATCCCTAAATTCTGTTGGGAAAACTCTTTCTTCATTTGGAGAAGGGCGGAAAACACCCATTGTACGGTTATTATTTATAAAATACTTTTTAGCTACCTTATTGATATCTTCCAGTTTTAGGTTCTCAACATTATCCCGGTAAAGGAAGTTCAATTTGTAATTTCCGGCTCCGATAATTTCCGTAAGATTGATCGCAAAATTGATGGTGTTATTTTTCTGATCTTCTATTTCTTTAACCAATTTTGATTTGGCTCTTTTAAGATCATCTTCCGTAAACTGGATCAATGAAATTCTATCTAATTCCGTTCTTACAAGTTTCGTGGTTTCATCAAGATTTTTATCTTTTGGAACATCAAAATTAAAATAGATCATTCCGGGATCTCTTAAGGAAGGCCTGAATGTCCAGATAGAAGAAACCTTCTTAGCTTCTACCAAATTCTTGTATAAATATCCTGAAGGATCGGAAGTCAGAATTTCACAAAGTGCTGATAAGGCTGCAAAATCTTTATCCGCATACGCTGATGTATGATAACCTGCAGCTATGATTTGCTGATCATTATTTCTTTTTATCTCAAAGTATTTCTCTCCATTTTGAGCAGGCTCTACTGTATACGTTCCGCCCAGTTCACGAGTAGGCTTTTTGATAATAGAAAAATAATCTGAAATGTATTTTAATGCATTTTTCTCATCAAACTTTCCGGCAACAATAAGGGTTGCATTATCCGGCTGATAATATTTTTCATAGAACTTTCGCAAAGTAGGCGCTTTTACACGTTCAATATCTTCCTTACTTCCTATTGTGCTGTTTCCATAGTTATGCCAAACATATCCATTGGAAAATACATTCTGTATCATAACTCTTGTAGGATTATTCTCTCCAATTTCAAATTCATTTCTTACTACTGAAAATTCTTTATCCAAATCAGTTTGTAAGATGGTAGCATTGATCATTCTATCCGCTTCCATTTGTAATGACCATTTCAGGTTTTCCTCACTGGAAGGGAAAATTTCGTAATAATTGGTCCTGTCATACCAAGTGGTCCCGTTAGCCTGGCCTCCTTTATCGGAAAGCTGCTTTTTAATATCTCCAAGGTTCTTGGTACTCTTGAACAACATATGCTCAAGTAAATGTGCCATCCCTTTTTCACCATAGCCCTCATCTTTCGATCCTACATTGTACACAATATTCACAACCATATTGCTTTGCGAAGGATCAGGAATTAAAAGAATCTTCATTCCGTTATTAATGGTATATTCTTTAACTCCTTCCGTATTACCGATAAATTTCGGAGCATCAGCATTTTGAGAAAAAACAGGACTGATACTTCCTGTAAAAAATAGGACTGCCGCCCCAAATACTAAGTTTTTCATCTAGTTTTTATTTAATTTCGTTTAAATTTAAAAAGTTTTCTGGTCACTAATTATAAGACAACTATGCCTTACAAAATGTTACAGAGATCCATAAAAATATCACTATTTAATGAAAAAACCAAAAGCCCTATTTAACTGGAGCAGTGGAAAAGATTCCGCACTTGCATTGTATAAAACTTTAAAAGAAAACAAGTTTGATATAGCTTATTTACTTACCAGCATCAATGAAGAATATCAGCGGATCTCTATGCATGGTGTTCATGTTTCTCTTTTAGAACAGCAAGCATCCAGCATCGGGTTTCCTTTAATTAAAATGGAAATTCCCAAAGAACCTTCTATGGAACAGTATCGGGATATTATGAATAAAACAATGTCTGAACTAAAGTCCCAAGGCATAACGTATTCCATTTTTGGAGATATCTTTCTGGAAGATTTAAGAAAATACCGTGAAGACCAACTTAAAGCTATTGACATGGAAGCAGTCTTTCCACTTTGGAAAAAAGATACTACGAACCTCATCCACGAATTTTTAGATCTGGGTTTTAAAACAATTGTTACCTGTGTGAATGAAACCTATTTAGATAAAAGCTTTGCCGGAAGAATTATTGATGAACAGTTTATTGCCGACTTACCACAGAATGTTGATCCTTGTGGAGAAAATGGCGAATTTCATACGTTTACTTTTGATGGCCCATTATTCAAAAATCCTATTAAATTTGAGGATGGAGAGATTGTGAAGAAAACGTATCCAATGCCAAAAACCAATAATAATGAGAGTAACGGTGATTATGTTTTCTGGTTTTGTGATCTGATCTCAAAATAAACCCCGCTGTTTTTGAAATTTTGCTGGGCTATTATATCTTTTATCTAAATGTTGTCATGATTTCATTCATTAGATCAAATACCAGCTTCACATCTTTTTCACTGGTTTTCCAATTAACAAATGCAGCTCTTATTCCTTTGTGCTGATTATAGAAAGTGGGAGTCATAAATACCTTTCCGGTATTATTAAGTCTTTCAAGAAATTCATTAACCTTATCTTGATCTGCACTATCTTTCAAACTAAAACAAACCGTATTGAGTCTTACCGGAGCTAAAAGCTTAAAGTCAGTGCTGTTCTCAATTAGATTACCGAATTGTTGGGACAAAGACACATTGCTTTCAACAATTTCCTGATATCCATTTTTGCCATAAGCCATTATTGAAAACCATGCTGGTAAAGCTTTTAATCTTCTTGAATTCTCAGGTAAGAAATTTAAATAGCTGAAATTCTCCAGAGGATCACCCAGATAAGGGGCATTAGAATTCTGAAAAGTTTCAACCTGCAGTATTTTGTGTTGTTCTTTTACGAAAAAAACAGCACTTTCATAAGGAACATTCAACCATTTATGACAGTCTATTGTAATACTGTCTGCAGCCTCCCAGCCTTCCACGAGATGTTTAGTTTCATCAGAACAAGCTGCAAATCCTCCAAAAGCAGCATCTATATGCCACCAGAAGTTATACTTATTTTTAAGCTCTTTGATCGCTTTAAAATCATCAAAATCTACTGTATTTACAGTTCCACCGCTTGAAATCAGGATAAAAGGTTCACCATGTAATTCTATAATCTTACTTTCCAGATCATCCATACACATCGCTTCCCGATTCCCTTCCATTGTTTTAATTTTTACAACATTTCCACTTCCGATTCCCAAGAGAGATAACGATTTCAAACTTGAAGAATGTGGTGTGGCGGTAAGTATCTTGAAAGGTACAGAAATACCGTCTTTTGCAATATCCTTTCCATTTTCTTTCCCAATCCATTGTCTTGCTACTGCCAAACAGGTAAAATTGGACATCGTTGCGCCGGTTACGAAACCTCCTAAAAAGCTTTCCGGAAGCCCTAAGAGATCAAGTATCAATTTGATCGTCTCCATTTCTATGACCGCAGAAACATCCCCCTGCCCTTTCGTCGATTGGGTATTCTGATCATATACAGAAGCTAGCCAGTCTCCGGCAATAGAGGCAGGAGTAGCTCCTCCTGTAACAAATCCCCAATATCTGGGACCTGATGATCCAACAATAACAGGTTCAAATCTTTCATTAAAAATTTCCAATACTTTTTCTGTTCCATATCCTGATTCAGGTACTGATTCTTCTTGAGATGAAATTTTATGATCAACAGATGTCTTTCTGTCGGATAAAGTTTTTAAATAAGATACTCCTTGTGTTTTTATTGTTTCTAATAAGTGATCAATTTCTGACCAATCATCTTCCAGGAATGTTTTCATATTTGAATTAATAATCTATTCAAAAGTATTAATTTCCGTAACAATTTTGCTTAAATAATTTGTGGGTTATCAAAATTTTCAGAAGAAACTATTAGTCAATATTTTACCTGTTAAAAAGTAAACTTAGAATTCCCGGCTCATTATTTTTAGTCCTAAAAATGCCCTGTTTGCATCCTTTTTGATGATATAGCATTAAATTAAAAACAAATGCTGAAAATTTCCCATTTATTGTTCCCCTTATTAGTCACCCTCTCTTTAACTGCCTGCAAAAATGCACCTGAGTATACTACAAAAACAGTTGATAGAAATGCAATTATAGATTCCACGATAACATCCTTCAAGAAAAAACTATTAGAGAAGCAGATCGATTCTGTTTTCACAAAATATGATTTTAATGGAAGTATCGCCATTTTTAAAGATTCAACAGAGCTATATCGAAAAGAAAATGGGTTTTCCAATTTCGAAAATAAAGCAAAAATAAATGACAGTACAATTTTTGCAATTGGTTCTGTAAGTAAGCAATTTACATCTGTTCTTGTTTTACTTCAAATGGAACATGGAAAGCTCAATATTGAGGATAAAGTTTCAAAATATCTAAAAGAATTTCAGACTAAAGAATATGAAAACATAAGTATCCATCAACTTTTAAATCATACTTCCGGCTTAAATACTTTAGGTGGAAAACTATTGTTTAAAAGTGGTTCAGATTTTTTCTACTCGAATGATGGCTTTAATACTTTAGGGAAGGTCATTGAAAAGGTTTCAGGAAAATCTTATGATGAAAATGTTCAGGAGCTACTTTCAAAAGTGGGAATGAAAAATTCTTCAACAGGAAACACATTCAAAGGCAAAAATTTCGCAAGTGCTTACCTTGGAAATAAGAAGAATGCCGAAAAGATACCCAATATGCCGAAAAGACTAAGTGGAAAAGAAATTGGGATTCCTGCGGGAGGTATTTTATCTACTACTGACGATTTACATCGCTGGAATAATGCATTATACGGTGGAAAGATCTTAAACCCGGAAACTCTTAAAAAGTTCGTCTTAAAAAGTTCAGAAAGGCACCACGCTATTTTAGGAAAGATGGGTTATGGATATGGAATCATGCTGAATATAGGAAAACCAACCACTTATTTTCATAGTGGATATATTAAAGGTTCTCCTTCTTTAAACATCTATTATCCTGACTCTAAAACTTCGGTCATTATCCTATCTAATATTGCCGATGAAGCAAAAGGTAAAGGCTATATTTTCAGACCTCATCTTGAGGTAAAGAAAATTACAGATGCCATTGAAAATACAGTTACTGATCTGAGAAAGCAAATGATCAAACCTGATAAGCAAAATGAACTCTGATGAAAAAGTTGTACTTTATAGCTATTTATCCACCACAGCAGATTATTGATGAGGTGAAAGTCTTTAAACAAGATTTAGCCAACAATTACAATAATCCAAAAGCGATTAAAAATGACGCTCACATTACTCTTTTTCCACCTTTTTCAAGAGAAATTGAACTGGAAAATGATATCATTGCTGCATTTGAAAGAATTGATACAAATTTAGCTCCGTTTGAAATTGAGCTAAATGGATTTGGAAGTTTCCCCAACCCTAAAAACCCGGTGCTCTTTGTTCAACCTGAGCAAAACGCAAATTTGACCGATTTGTATTACAGGGTAAAACGGCAATTTAATTTTGGAAAATACTCTTTTACTCCCCATATGACCATTGGTTACAGGGATTTAAGCTATGAAAATTACTTAAAAGCGTGGGAAGTCTATAAAGACAAACCTTACAAAACTAAATTCATAGTTGATAAAATTCTAGTACTTCGTTATGATGGAAAATGGGTTCCAATAGCAGAAAAAAAACTCATATAAAAAAATCGGCCCTACAGCCGATTTTTTAAATAGATACAAATATGTAGATTATTCTTTTATGATTTTCTGAGAAATAACCAAGCCGCCCTCATCTGTTACACTTAAGGTATAAGTTCCTGTTGGAATCGCAGTGATATTAACACGAATCGTTGATGCATTGTTCATCTCAAATTTTACAGGGATCAGCCTACCCGATCCATCATACAATACCACTTTAGCATTTTTTGAAAAATCCTGTTTACCTTTAATATAAAATTCATTCTCAGCCGGATTAGGATATATTCCGAATCTTCTTTCTTCTGCATTAACGTCGGAAATTTTCAATGTTGATGTTTTATTCAATTTCCAGGTCACTGTAGCAAAATGAACAGCACTATGACCTGTAACTTTTATTAAAGACGTGTTATCAGTTACTGAAAAAATCAGGGTGTTAAGACCCGTAACTAGCTGTGATGGAGAAACTGTTAATGAGTTACTCGTTGAAGAAAGAGCAGTTCCATTCAGTTTCCATGAATTTACTAATGTATTTGGTATTGGTAAAACTTCATTCACAGTAAAGGTTACTGCTGCATTACCATTTAAATTGCTGCTATTTGCCGGCGTATAAGAATCTATCGGAGAAACCAGCGAGTGTATTCTTTCAATAATAGCTTCTTTACATACCGAACAGAATTGTCTGTCAAGATATCTCATCTCGCAATTCTGATGTGGACGATACCATGAAGGGCTTTCCGTATAAGGATACACTCCTACACTATTCAACCCTAACCAGTTTTTCCATTTGATGGTAGCGGTATTGGAGTTTTGAGTTTTATTAGGAGATTCTCCAGATCCTGAAAACCAATACTCATCAGCCAGTTTTCCAAAAGAATGCCCAAGCTCATGGACCACAATTTCATTGGCAGCACTGTTTAATGAAGCGAATGCATATGTTCCGCCACAACCCCCATATTCTGTAGAATTTCCAAGAACGTACGTAATATCATAATCCGGTACGTTAGCCGCTAAAACCTGCGCTACCGTGTTGGTCGAATTACTGTAAATACATCGGTGAACACCGAAATCAAAGGAAGATCCCAAATAGTTGGTAGGGTTAGATACGGGAATTACAGGCTCTGTAACATCTGTTGCTGTTCCAGGATGTTTCACTCCACTTTGTGTAGAAACAACTTTCACTGCATAAGCATTAAAATAATTCTTGTATTCTGTGTAAGGACTCTTTGTAAAAAGATAATTGACCGTAGATTGTGCGGACGACACAAAATTAGTTTGCTGTGCAGAGGTAAAACCATCACCTAAAACCGCAATATTAATACGATTGGCATTAGATCCGTTATTAAGAAGCGATACAGTCTGAAATGTCTGTGAAAAACAGAACGTACTGACAAGTAATAGAAATAAAGTTTTTTTCATGGCTATAGTTTTTGGTTAAATAATAATTGGTTACCGGCATTGGTGATCTTCTCTACTTTTACCACCTGGATTTCCGCAGAGTGAGAATAGCGAATACTAAATTCAGCAGTTTCTGTAGAAACTTTATGTCTGCTGATCCCTTCCTTTTCAAAACTTTCCATGTTTTGGTTCAATGGATCTTCTACAATTTGTTTCACAAATTCTTTTCCATTGGCATCAGTCAGAGAAATAATAAAATCACCTATCCCTGCTGAATTTCTATCAAAAGAAGGGGGTGATTTAAGTTTTCCCTCTGCTAATTTCTTTGATTCCAAAGTAATTTTTTCCGGTCCGGATTTCGTTTTTTCAACTTTAAAAAACAGATAGCCAATCTGATTTTTGTCCCGCGAAAAATTTTCGTCTTTAAGCGATCCTCCAATATTTAAATCATTCATTTGCAGAAAACTACAAAAAATAAAAGTTGGAAGGATAAAAAAGTTTAGTAAGTTTTTCATAATCAATTTTTGATGAAGTTAAGAATATTTCACCAATTTAAGATTTGATTTTATTATTTTTTTTAATGACTATAAAAATTCAGAAAGTCCTATCTTTGACCCAATGATTGCAGAAAAGATAATTTTAGGAATTGACCCGGGCACTGCCATAATGGGTTTTGGGATTATTTCCGTTAAAAAAGGTCAGATGGAAATGATTTCCATCCATGAGCTTATTCTCAAAAAATATCCTAACCACGAAACGAAACTGAAATATATCTTTGATAAGACTTTGGCATTAATCGATGAGTATCATCCGGATGAAGTAGCGCTTGAAGCACCATTCTTTGGTAAGAACGTTCAGAGTATGCTAAAGCTGGGGCGTGCACAGGGCGTAGCTATGGCAGCAAGCCTGCATAGAAATATTCCTATTACGGAGTATTCTCCGAAAAAAATAAAAATGGCGATCACAGGAAATGGAAATGCCAGTAAAGAACAGGTTGCGGGAATGCTTCAAAATCTTTTAAAGCTAAAAGAATTCCCCACGAAATATCTTGATGCATCAGATGGTCTAGCCGTAGCTGTTTGTCATCATTTTAATTCCGGAACAATTGCAAATACCAAGTCATTTTCCGGTTGGGAAAGTTTTTTAAAGCAAAATCCGGATCGGTTAAAATAGCCTACAAATTATTGCCTTTCATAAGTATCTTCTATATCGGTAACCTTTCCGTATATAATATCACTATAGAGAATTGAAAATTTGTTTTTTGAAATAATCTTAAACTGTTTGTTCTCTTTTAAATCGGCATCCATATAAGAGAAAGAGCTTCCTTTAATCGTAATCAGGTTGCGGGCTGATGAACTTTTTACTTCACAATTTTTGCCACTCATATTGTTTTTTCGTTGGCAAAACTAGTATTTATTTTAAAAATAGATAATTTGCATCCCTTCACTTTGACTATTATACTATGTGAATCTAAATAAATAAATAATAATTCACTGATAAACAACAATATAGTTAAAATAAATAAGCATACTTGGTAAAACATAATACTATCTTTAACATTGGTATGATTTTTAGTATTACTTTTGTATAAATTTTCAATAATGAAAAATCAACAACAAACTATAAATCAGACGAATCATAAAATAAATTGGTTTCAGAAGTTTCTCATGGTATGCTCCGGGGGAAACATTCATATCTTAAGGAAGACACCAAGCGAATGGAACAAATTTGCGGGTATCGGGGGTATTGTTCTATTTACTGCTGTTTTTGCTACCCTTTCAGCAGGTTATGCCATGTATACCGTATTCGATAATATATGGACTTCAGTAGGATTCGGAATTTTATGGGGATTAATGATATTTAATCTGGACCGTTATATTGTTTCTTCTATAAAAAAAACGGGAACATGGTGGAATCAGATTTTGATGGCTATTCCCCGTTTGATATTGGCTACTTTTTTAGGAATCATTATTTCAAAACCTTTGGAACTTAAAATTTTTGAAAAAGAAGTTAACAAACAGTTGAATACCATTATTCAACGCAATAAAAAACAACTTCAGGGTGAGATGAGTGGAAGGATCCTTCAACAAAGCGGACCTTTTGAAACGGAGAAAAAACAAATTTCAGAAAAGACTGCTCAGTATCAAAAATCATATGACTCCGCTTCAGTAGAACTGGAAAAAGAAATCTTAGGAAAACAGTCTGGTTTAACCAGTGGAAAAGTAGGTTTCGGATCCAATGCTAAACGGAAGCAAGAACTTAAAGAACAGAGAAGACAGGATTTAGAAAACTACCAAAAACAAGTAGGGCCTAGACTCGAGTATCTAGATAAAGAAATTTCAAAAGTATACACCAACCTTGAAACAGAGAGAAAATCATCAGAAACATTTGAGGATAAATTCAATGGATTCGCCGCACGATTACAGGCATTAGATGAATTAGGGAAAAATTCAGCGATCATTGGTTTAGCTGCGGCCTTCATCATGGGACTTTTTATTTGTCTGGAAATCTCTCCTGTATTGGTTAAGTTAATTTCGCATATTGGACCCTATGACCATCTACTGGAAAAAACAGAAAATGACTTCCGTCTGTATTCAAAAGAGAAAATTGAAAAAGGAAATGCATTGACGGATTATCGGATTGATGATTTTAAAGAGAATTTGAATAAGTAATACTCAAATAAATAGATAACAAATACCTTTCACAATTGTGAAAGGTATTTGTTTTTACAGATAATACGTCATCTTTTGTCGCTTTGTTGGAATAGCTTTGCATTGAACATAAAACATGATGTAATTCATATTAATTCTTTTTAACGTGAAATTAATCAGTCTTAAAAAACGTTAAATTTGCAGGATTTTAAAAATCAATTACAAACTAAAATAAAAATATAATAATAAACATGCATAAACTCTACATGAGTGCATTAACCTTATGCACTACCGCCATGTTCTATTCACAGGAAGTGGTTTGGCAGAAAGATCTCAAATCCAACACACAGGATTTTCTTAGTCAGGTTACGACAACAATAGATCAACAGTATTTGATTACTGGGAGTGTGATTCAGGGAGGTAGCCTTCGAGAACCTCAGGCTACATCGAAGCAGAATAATGGGTACGATTTTCACTTGGTGAAACTGAACCAACAAGGAGATCAGGTTTGGGAAAAATATTTCGTAGGGAACAATCATGATTATTTATCCGCTACAGCGTCAACACAGGAAGGAGGTTTTTTGGTATCAGGTACCACATATTCTTCGAAAGGACTAGATAAAAAGGAAGATTCTAAAGGTGGATCGGATATCTGGCTCATCAGATTGAATGAATTTGGTGATGAATTATGGCAAAAAACTTTAGGAACTTCTTCTGATGAAGAAGCCAGGGCTGTTATTCAAACAACTGATCTTGGGTTTTTTGTAGCTGGAAATGTCCAAAACACATCTAAAGGTTATGGTTCCAAAGATGTTTTGATCATCAAGCTTGATAAAAACGGAAAAGAGATTTCACAATTAGTTTTAGGTGAAAAAGGGCTTGATGAAGTGGAAAAGATGATCCCTACGAAAGATGGTGGAGCATTATTAGGTATTTATTCCAGAAGTAATGTTGGGGGATCGAAACAAACTGAAAACTTTGGCGAAGGTGATTACTGGATTGTAAAACTTTCAAAAGACGGAAAAGTAGAATGGGAAAAGAATTATGGAGGGAAAGGTGATGATCATTTAAGAACATTAGCACTAACATCTTCAGGCTATATCATTGGAGGAGAATCAAGATCTGAAAGATCTGGAAATAAATCGGTTGGAATTGAAGAAGGAACTGATGTTTGGTTAATCTCTTTAAATGAAAGGGGTGATGAAGAGTGGCAGAAATCTTACAATTTCAAAAACAGGGATATCTTAATGGGAATGAGTGTTATTCGTTCCGCAGATGATAAAACAAAAGGAATTTTATTAGGTGGCTATACGCAGGCCGAAGGAAGAATAGAAACCGATGATGAAACATTTTGGATGTTATATCTGAATGATAAGGGTGATGAACAATGGAGAAAACATGTAAAAGGAGAATCCAGAAAAAGAGAAGAAAGGTTATCCGATATTAAACTCAACAGAGATGGCTCAATCATTTTAGCAGGAACCAGTGCTGAGGAATTAGGAAAAGAAAACTGGAAGATTATAAAACTGGGTGATAAGCAGATTGATCAGCTCATTGTAAAACAAGATATCAAGATCTATCCGAATCCTGTTTCAGATTATGCCTATGTAGAAATAGGTTTCGACACTTCGACGGGCTCAGGGCAGGGCTTCAAGGAAGCTGATATAACTTTGTATGATATGGGTGGAAGACAGTTGCAGACTTTGAAAACAAAGAATAAAGTAACAAAGATTAATACGCAGGCTCTGATTCAAGGAGCTTATCTGGTTGTTGTGAAAACCAATGAAAATAAAACTGCTAATGCTAAACTGATTAAGAAATAATATTACAATGAAGACCATATATAAATTATTATCATTCTCTATATTGATCTTTGGCTCTGGAAAAGGTCAAAGAAATTTTGGGAATACTCCCGAACCGGTTCCTTCCGTTTCTTCTTTTTCGTCCTATGTCAATACGCCCGTTTCATTATCTACAGGAGTACCGGATATATCACTTCCTTTATTAAGCCTTCCTACCAGCAATAAAAGCTTGGAAATTCCAGTAGGACTTAGTTATCATGTTGCCAATGTTGTTAATAATAAACCTGGTAGTGAAGTGGGTCTTGGATGGTCCTTAGCTAAGGGTGGGAGTATCTCCCGAGTTATCAATGATTATGTTGATGAGTTTTATGATAATGCATCAAAGCCTGGTTACATAAAAAATGAATTCAATGATGTCTATTATTATAATATTCCTGGAAATTCTGGTAAATTTACTTTCATCAGAGATATTACGAATAATACCTTTACCGTAAATCATATTTCAGGGAACAACATAAAAATTGAGTATACAAGAGATGCTAATACGGCTACTTTAATTATAAATTCTTTTAAAATTACAGATGAAAAAGGATTTAAGTATATTTTTGATGATTACAGTAAGTCTCTAAATGACCCTCTTTTTTATTTTAAATCTGCGTTTTATTTAAGTAAAATTCTGGATGAAAGCAATGTTGAAGTCGCCACTTTTACCTACCAAAAGGATAATATTAATAAAAAAGGAACATCAATTTTATTGTATCAAAGCTGTAAATTAAAAGAAATTTCATCAGACTTTGGAAAGCTTAGTTTTGAAAATGAGTATGAAACTATTAAAGAAGAGGGGATTGATGATCCTTATAAGATAAATAGCATATCACTTTTTGATAAGTCGAACAGGCTTATTTCCAAATATAAGTTTTTGTATCAAAGTGGAACAGATAGAAGAGACTTAACTGGCCTTGAGAGGTTTAACAGTATCGAGGAGAGAATTGAAAGAAGGGACTTCAATTATGCAGATCTTTCATCTTCGGGATATAAGGATATTGGTGGTGGTGATTATGTATGCTCTAATGAATATAGTAACCCAACTATCTATAAAATCCGAACGTTACAGAGTATAAGCCTTCCGGAGGGAGGGTATACCAACTATAATTTTCAATTTAAGGATATTTATCAGAACAACAGCTCAATCCAGTTGAACAATAATAGTTTAACTAATCCTGCTTTCCAAAAATTAAGTGAAGAAGAGAGAATATTTTTTGACACGAATCAAAGCAGCATATATAATCTTCATGTAGATGCGACAAGAGCTTATTATCTCATGTTTTTATATGATGAACTGTATGATGATAAATACCCTATTCATATGCCTCATGTTATTAATTATAAGCTTAAAAAAGCTGGTGTAGAGGTTACCCCGGTAACTTCTAACTGTAGTAAGTATATCCTGACTCCAGGTGACTATACATTTGAAATCAAAGGTCAGGGAAACAATCCTGGCTTTGGGAATGGAAATATAATATACCGCACCATCATTACTGCACCACAGCCTTATAAAAATGCTGCGCCGGCAGCAGGTGTCAGAATAGCCAGTATCGAGCATTTTGACGTTGACAATGTTTTAAAAAAGAAGACAAGCTATGAATACAATTCATTTGTAAATCCCAATGACTCAAGTGGCGGCACATATACTGCTGAAAATTGTGGGATTAATGATGAACTTTTTGATAATACAATTATCCTTTACAAAAATGTAAAAGAAATTTATGGAGATGCCACGAACAACCTGGGATATGCGAAATATTACTTTAAAATGCCTGAAGATTACACCTCGACTGTATCAATGTTCAAACCTTATTATAATATTACTTCTACAGGGCTTTTGTATAAGCAAGAAGTATATAACCAGCAAAATGCAATAACAATTTCACAAAATACAGATTATGTAATGGATGAAATCTCTGGCGCTCCGCAATATAGTATCTGCTCTGGGTATAACTCAAAAGCAGCATGGATCAAATCTACAAAGGTAACTTCCAAGACATTTTTCGATAATTCATCAAGCCTTGAGAGTATTTCTGAAACGACATTCAGCCCCTACAACTTTTCAATATCAACTGTAAAAGAAACGTCCCCTGAAGGGATTATCACTGAAAAAGCAGTAAAGTATGCTTCGGATCTTTCCAATACTAAACTCATTAACGCACGTATGCTTACCACTGCTTTACAGACAGAAACTAAAATTAATGGAAAACTGGTAGAAAAATCAGAAACTAAATTTGACAATGCTTCCAACCTATATCCTAGCTCTGTACTTTCTTTTGACCTTAAAAATCAAACTCCGGTAACAGAAACTGCCATTAACAACTATGATACTAAAGGGAACCCAAGAGAGCTTGTTTCAAAATCAGGTATTTCCACTGCTATTATTTACGGATATAAAGGAACCCTGCCAATTGCAAAAATAACAGGAGCTTCTTATAGTCAGATTGCATCTCTTGCTACGGTTACAGCAGCTATTACTGCCTCTGATGCAGATGCGGTTGATCCAACTAAGGAACCGGCTTTACTCGTGGCTTTGGAAAACCTTAGAAAAGATACCGCAATAAAAGATTATTCTATTACTACCTACACGTATGATCCCTTAATAGGAACTACTTCCATTACACTCTCCAATGGGATAAGAGAAGTGTACAGGTATGATAAATCCAACCGGTTACAAAGGGTGGAAGATAAGAATGGTAAACTATTAAAAGAGTATGAGTATAACTACAAACATTAAATGTACAATGTATTAAAGTACAATGTATTCATGTAGAATAAGCATAAATGCACCATACTATAATACAAAAATCAAAACTTATGAAAAGAATTTTAAATATATTCAGCATATTGTTTGTAGCAGGATCATCTTATGCGCAAACAGGCCCAAGTACTAACGAAAACTATATACAAAGCAGAACTTACCTTGAAGAGGTTACTTCCTCAAGTCCCAATGCCAGACAAATTCAGGCCATTCAGTATTTTGATGGATTGGGAAGAGCTAAGCAATCAATCATTGTAAAAGCTACACCACAAGGAAGAGATATAGTAAAACCCATCTTTTATAACGATAATGAAAATGGAAGACAAACCAAGGAATACCTTCCTGTTCCCCAACCAGGAACTCAGGGCGGAGCTATTTATAATACCCCTTTAGATAATGTTACAGCTGTTTATGGAAATGAAAGGATTTATGGAGAAAAGACACTGGAAAAATCTCCAACCGGGAGAGTGAAACAAGTTACTTCGATAGGAAATAACTGGGCCACGCATCCCTCCCAGTTTACCTATGCTGCTAATGCCGCTGGAGAAGTAAAAAAAATAACATCTGTTACCGCATGGGCGGGTGAAACAACTTCCACTGAAATTTTTTATAGTGGAGTGTATGCAGCCAATACCTTATCAAAAAATACAGCAACAGATGCAGATGGAAATACCACCATTGAGTTTACCAATGGTTTGGGACAGGTAATTTTGGTAAGAAAAAATGATGGAACTAAAAACACAGACACCTATTATGTGTACAATGAGTATGGTCAATTAACCTATGTAATCCCTCCATTGGCCGTTACTGCCTCTATACCAGATCAGACTACATTAGACAATTTATGCTATCAGTATAGATATGATAGTCTTGGAAGAATGGTAGAAAAAAAACTTCCAGGAAAAGGATGGGAGTATATGGTGTACGATAAAGCTGATCAACTGATCATGACACAAGATGCAGAATTGCGTAAAACAGGTAAATGGTTCCTCACAAAATATGATACATTTGGAAGGATAATTTATACTGGAATTATACCGGGTGTGGACAGACCAAGTCTGCAAAGTCTACTTAACAATTATGTAATTACCGAATATAGAAACACTCAGGGTTTTACCAGAAATGGAATGCAGATCTATTATACGAATGATTGGTGCAAGGAAGTAGAAACTATTTTATCCGTTAATTATTACGATACTTATCCGACCTATTCTTTTAATCCTCCATTCCCTACCACTATTTTGACTAAACCAGTCATTCCTCATACACAGAATGTTACAGTAAACACCAAAAACCTACCAGTGATGTCTTTAGTGAAAAATATTGAGGATGATAACTGGACGAAAAGTTACGTGTATTACGATGCTAAAGGAAGATCAATTGGAGGTTATGAAATCAATCATCTGGGTGGATATACAAAAACAGAGACAGAACTTGATTTTGCAGGAGTACCAAAGCAATCCAAAGTGTATCATAAAAGGCTTTCTACAGATACAGAAAGAATCATCACTCATACATTTGAGTATGACGCTCAAAATAGACTAAAAAAGCAATGGCATCAGGTGGATGGAGGAGCTCAGGAACTTCTTGCAGAGAATACCTATAATGAACTCTCTCAGCTTTCCAATAAAAAAGTGGGAAATAATCTGCAAAGCATTGATTATACGTATGACATCAGAGGCTCGGTTATCAAGGTCAATGACCCAGCCACTCTCAGTGGAAAATTATTTGGATATGAAGTGAAGTATACCAACCCGATCGGGACTTCGCCAAAGTATAACGGGACTATTAGTGAAGTTGACTGGAAAACTTCAAACGATAATATTCTAAGAAGATATACTTACACCTATGATGGGCTAAACAGGCTGAAAAAAGGAACTTATTCAGAGCCGAGCTCATCAGTTCCTCAAAATGGTTTCTTTAATGAAACTATAGGATATGATATGAACAGTAATATTACCAGTTTGCAGAGAAATGGAAAAAGCTTTGCAGGAACAGCTGCACTGATAGATAATCTTACCTATTCTTATACCGGGAACAGACTTAGTTCTGTTAAGGACGCTTCTGGAAATTACAATGGTTATCCTGATGTATCAGGAAATACAATAGCTTATGATGACAATGGAAATATGACAGACCAAGTAGATAAAGGAATTCTACAAATCAAATATAACTTTCTTAGTCTTCCAAATTACATAAAGTTTGATAAGACTTATACTCCGAGACCATCAAGTATGGAAAGTGACTTTAATGTTAGTACTAAATATTTATATCGGGCAGATGGGACAAAACTTAGAAAGACTTATATTTTTGGTTCTGGAAAGTCGAACATGGAAACTTATGCCCTGACTGAATATTTAAATGGATTTCAATACGAAGATCAAGTCAATATTCTTAGCCCTACTACTATGCCTCTAACTTTAAAGTTTGTTCCAACTTCTGAAGGCTATTACAATTTTGAAAATAACAAGTATATTTACAGCTATAGAGACCATCTAGGAAATGTGAGAATAAGCTACTCTAAAAACTCAACTGGCGGAACAGAGATCATTGAAGAAAACAATTATTATCCTTTTGGATTAAAACATGAAGGATATAATGCACTAGTTGGAAATCCTGCCTATAACTATAGATATAATGGTAAAGAACTTCAAAAGGAAACCGGATGGAATGATTATGGCGCCAGAATGTACATGGCTGACATTGGAAGATGGGGAGTAATAGATCCATTAGCAGAAACAAGTAGAAGATTTTCACCTTATAATTATGTTGTAAACAATCCTATCAGCTTTATTGATCCAGATGGAAGAAAATTTGCAATGCCATATGAAGCTAGCGGGATCGAAGCGACGAATCCAAACTCTTACTGGTGGTTGGGACTTACAGGCACAAGAGCAGATAAGATGATACCAATTGGTAAAAGTGGCGGCGCAGGAGGAGGATATATGACTGCTAATAGTCCAACATTTGGAGACACGCAGGCGTTTAGAGATATTATGGATGCTGCAAACGCTGGAGTAGAAGCAGGCTTAACTAATATTGGTGGAATATTAAGATGGTGGACCGATCTTGACCAAGAGAATAATGGGTTGATTGGAACTTTAAACATGTTGAAGCTTAGAGGAACAGGAAAAGATGCTTCAAATACTTTCTCTAATACTTCATGGTGGGTTAGTGCAGGTGTAGGAGCAGCATCAGTTGGTAACATACCAAGAAGTGGATTTTTTAAATATAATGAATTGTGGCATCAGACCAAAACAAGAGGTGTTTCCTTTTCTTGGCAAAGTAAATGGAAAAATTCTGGAGCTAAATTTTGGAGAAGTCAACAAGTAAAATCTGTTGAAGGGGCAAGAGGTCTCGGAACTAAATTAACAAAAATCGGCGGAGCATTGCTGGTTGCAGATATTGCTATGTCTGGAGAAGTTAAGCCATCCCATGCTATTAATGCGGCTATGTTAGCTGCTTCTGCAACTGGAGTAGGTTCTATTGTGGCTGGAGTGTGGTTTGTTGCTGATATGGGAACAATGGGAGCCAATTATTTAATAAACGGAGAAGCTAAGGGTATTGGAGACATGATCGACGAATCTGTGGCTAACGAATACGGAAAATTTGAAATGTATGATGGATTATATTAAAAGTAGGTTTTCAGGAAATACAATTTACTGGGTAGTTTTTATGACTATTTTACCATTACCAGCATCAATAATATTTGGGTTTAAAGTATTAAGACTTTATAATTTCAATATTAAAAGCACCTTATTATTGTTTTTATTTAGTGCAATTTTTCTTTTTGTAATTAATTTTCTTAAGCATGTTAAGTATATAATAATTGAAGGAGAACAATTGAAATATTATTCAATATTAAAACCTTTTGGACAAATTTTGAATTTGAATAACTATTTAGGAAAAATAATTCTAAGTGAAAAAGGAAGTGCGGGGGCTTATAAAGTTGTGTATTTAATTGATAAACAAAATAGGACTTCATTTAAAATAATGGGACTTCATTATAAAAATTTTGATGATGTTAATGATGCAATAAAACTTAGGAATATTAAATTTTCTCCTACTAAATCACAATATTTTAAACTTTTATTTTTTGAAAAGATAACTATAGAAAATAAAAACACTTCTAATAATGAGACTAAAAATATCATTTTAGAATTATCTAAGACAATTTGTATTGTGGGAATTATATTATTTATTCTAGGGTTTTTATTAAAAGAAATACTATAGCATTATTGTTATCCCCCTGCTGGCGCGAGCGTCACGCTCGTGTCCGAATAAGATAAAATACAAAAATCCAGAAAATCTTTTTCTGGATTTTTGTTTCCACTATTTATAAACTTTGTATTTTGGAAAAGTATGATAAATACAATAGCTATTAGTTACTTTAGGAAATAGATTTTAAATTTGCAATGCAAGAATGGGCAACGAGCGTGACGCTCGCGCCAGCGAGAGGCTTCTGGTTTTGCAACAGGAGGAATAAGTGCATTAACCAAAGCCGCTACAAGTGGTATAGGAAAACAAGCCTTAGTAAAAATCATAGATTTTGGCGTAGATGTTTTAGTAGGTACTGTAGAAAATGCAGTAATAGATTATGCGGAAAAAGGAGAATTTGATCTATGGAAATCAATTACTGGTGGATTGCTTGAGGCAGGTATTGGTAAATTTATACCATTAAAATACGTAGATAAACTAGAGAGTAAACTTGCTAAGAAGATGAATATTAGTGCAGAGAAGATGACCCCTTTTAAAAATAGAATGCAGAATGATGCTAATAGAAGCCGAAGTACAAGAGCGAGAAATAACAGGAAATATGCTGAAAACAAAAAAGCTTACGAAAGTTACACAAAAGCTTATGCTGGTGTTAAAGTCGTAAATGATGCATATAAAGCAGGAGGAGCTGAAGCTTTACAGAATATTGACTTATTCAAAAAGACTCCAGAAGAAACTAAAAAACCAACCATTACAGTTGGAGAAGTAACAGGCGGAATAATAAGAGAATAACTATGTATAAAAATCAATATATTTTAACAATTTGTGCCGTATTAGGGTTTTTATATACTTTATTTTTTTATTATCAAAACTCTAACTTGGAAAGTATTAAAACATTAAAAGCGTACACGGTTATTGAACAAGGTTGTAAAAAATCA
The DNA here is from genome assembly GCF_058790395.1 of Chryseobacterium sp. FW101-FHT12H09. Taxonomy (NCBI): domain Bacteria; kingdom Pseudomonadati; phylum Bacteroidota; class Flavobacteriia; order Flavobacteriales; family Weeksellaceae; genus Chryseobacterium; species Chryseobacterium sp. FW101-FHT12H09. The sequence continues at coordinate 710,678 of NZ_JBYTCP010000005.1, forward strand.
AGAGGTGGGTCATCAGTCCATATTAAATACAATAATAAAGTATATTATATAAGATTGGCGATAGCCGAATGTGAAAAATATCCTGTAGGGACAGAAATAAAGCTTAATTACAATAAACAATTTGATTATTTTTATAAGCCAGATGGATTAACAAGAGATAAAAGAAGGTTACTAATAATAGGCGTAATTTTTATTTTATCTATTGTCCCTTGGAAAAAAATTATAAAAATAAAAGCCTGATAAGGTAATGTAAGCTTGATAAATAAAATCCACCGCAATTGCGGTGGATTTTATTTATAGATTAGCAAAAGTTTTTCTTGTTTTACAATCTCGGATGTAGGTATCTATCAAATCGTAAAGCGTTTGTTTTTTACCTTCTTCCAGCTGTTCCAAGTCTTTGATTCTGTCTACGGTTCTTTTATCGAAAGAAACTTGCGAAGTCTCGCCCACCAAATAATCTAAAGATACTCCAAGAGCATCGGCAATTTTTTTAGCAGCATCAATAGAAGGAATTGCTTCCCCTCTTTCATACTTACCAATCATCACACGGGAAACCCCGCTTTTATCTGCTAAATCACTTTGAGAGAGACTATTTTTATCTCTTAAAGTAGTAATGATACTTCCTATATTCATCTCTAAAAAGATATAAAAGTTAGTAATAATTAAATATTATATCAAAAATATGAAATTAAAGGATATAAAAAAATCTGATAACTGATACGTTAAATTATACCAAATTATTAAAAGCAAGAAATAATATGGAAACACAAAATAATCAATTTAAAGAAAGACATAGATTTGTAAGTTCTTGGTTAATATTTATAATTATAGTTAATTCTGTAACAATTCTATTTAATATTTTTCCTTCTGAAATCGTTACAAAAAGTTTGCATTATCCATCTAAATTAGTTCTAGTCTCATATACTGCAATCTCAATATTAAATATATTATTTATAGTAATGATATTAAAGTGGAAAAAATGGGCTTTTTGGGGGTTTATGATAATCGGTATATTGGGAGCAATATTAAATTTTTATGTAACCAATAATATCTTTACATCGACTATCGGACTTTTAGGGATTATCATTCTTTATGGAACATTACTAATTAAAAAAAATAAAATTTCAGCTTGGAATAATCTCGAATAAATTTAATGTGATCCCTGCAAACAAATAAAAAATATTAGGACATAATAACCAGCTCCGAGCCCCCCCTGCTGGCGCGAGCGTCACGCTCGTGTCCGAATAAGATAAAATACAAAAATCCAGGAAATATTTTCCTGGATTTTTTGCTTCCAATATTTATAAGCTTTGTATTTTGGATAAGGATAATAAAAACAGCTATTAATTACTTTAAATTTGTAATATGTGAATGGGCAACGAGCGTGACGCTCACGCCAGCGAGGGCATTAATAGATTGGTCAAAGAAATGAAAAAGATAGAAGAAAATATTTTTTATAGAATTTATATCGCATATTTAAATAAAGATTATCCTGCTACATTTGTAAGTTGTCTTTATATTACATTTATATATATTTTTTTATTAGCCCCTATTTATGGTTTATGCATTGATTTAATTACAGGAATCGATAAAAATATTATTAAGATTTTATATACTATATATAGTGCAGTTATACTTTTTGTTATATTTAAAAAATATTATAATAAAGAAACTTTAAGTAGTATAATAAGAGAAAATAGAAGCAAAAAAAACTTTCTACCAACTTGGTGTTATTTCTTAATATTACCACTATGCATGATATTTGGTTTAGGCTTTTATATTTTAATATCCATATACATATTACAAAAATTTAATTTGGAAGGATGTTTATATAATTATTTAAATACAGTTAGTTATATATCAACCTAAAGCCCTCTTCTACAACAAATAAAAGATAACGACACATTACAACCAGCTCCGAGAAACCATTCTTTCTCGGAGCTCTATTTTAAAACATCTTTCGAATATTTCTACAATCCCCTCACAAGATATCCTCCCCAATAAAACTAAAAACAACAATTTTCTTTATATTTGTGGAAAGCACATACACAACCATTATGGAAAAGCTAAAAAGTCTAAGAAAGCAAAGAGGATATACTCAGGAATATATGTCGAATATCCTTTCAACGGATGTTTCCAATTATTGCAGAAAGGAGAATGGAGATGTCAGAATATATGATGATGAATGGGAGAAACTGGCTAAAGCTTTAGAGGTTCCGGTGGACGATATTAAAGAGGAAAGAAATGCAGCTGTTATACAACATATGACGTTTAATGATAGTAGTACCCAGAGTCAATCTGGTAATTACAACCAATATTATAATATTCCAGATTATATGCTGGAAAATCATAAAGAATATATTGATCTGTTGAAAGAACAGGTTGAGTCTTTGAAACAGGAATTGGAGAAATTCAAGTCCAGAAATTAAATAACTACTCAAAATAATAAAAGCCAATTTTTAAGAAATTGGCTTTTTCTTTGTTCGATACTTTTATCTAAAAAGGACATGCAGCCCTATATCTCTCCAACTTACCTCAATAGGAATATTTTTTGCAGCAGTTAAAATATGCCTTCCTCAGTTGTACATAGTTATGAATATTTTCCGGAGACTGAAATATTACGAATTGTATATCAGTCGGGAGCAGTTTATGATTATCTGAAGGTTTCCCAACGCATCGTTGATCAATTCAGAGCCTTTCAATCTAAAGGGACGTTTCTTAATAAAGTGATCAAGAAGAAATTCAAATTCGTCAAAATAAAATAATATCAATGGGATTATTTTAACATTAATTTAAGTCAGCAAGGACTATCAATTGATTTCTTATTCCTAATTTTAGTTTTTAATTCGAATTCTTTATTTAACCAAATCCAAAAATATGATATTAGAACAAGGAACCTCAGCCCCGGATTTTGAACTTCACGCTACTCCAGATCAGAAATTAAAACGTTCTGATTTCTTAGGAAAGAACCTAATACTCGTTTTTTATCCTGCAGACTGGAGCCCGGTTTGTGGAGATCAGGTGAGTTTATATAATGAAATGCTTTCTATTTTTCATAAATACAATGCCGATATTCTAGGTATTTCTGTTGACAGTGCCTGGTGTCATGATGCTTTTATGGAAAACAGAAAACTGCATTTCCCTTTACTCGCAGATTTCAATCCAAAAGGTGAAATTTCAAAAGCTTATGGTGTGTATAATGAAGAAAACGGGACTTCAAAAAGAGCGTTGTTTGTTATTGATTCGGAAGGAACAATCCAGTGGAGCTATCTGTCACCAGATGGAATTAATCCCGGTGCTGACGGAATCATTGATGCATTAGAAAATTTAAAACAAAAATAATATTTATGTCTACTTTAAGAATTCCTATTGGTCCTCATGATCATGTTCAGGGAAATCCGGATACTGCAAAAATAGTTTTAGTCGAATATGGCGATTATCAATGTCCTTATTGCGGACACGCTTTTCCTTTGGTAAGAAAATTTGTGGAAGAAAATATAGATGATGTCGCATTTGTATTTAGAAATTTTCCTTTAACCGATGCTCATGAATATGCTATGGCAGCGGCAACAGTAGCCGAGGCCGCAGGAAAGCAGGGGAAATTCTGGGAAATGCACGACCTCATCTACGATAATCAGAATTTATTGAATGAAGCTTTGCTCAAGGAGTGTGTAAAAGTTTTGAAACTGGATGTCAATAAAATCGAAAATGAGATCAATACCGCAGAACTTCAGGGTAAAATTGAAGCCGATTTTGAAGGTGGTGTGCGCAGTGGGGTAAATGGCACTCCATCGTTTTTTGTTAATGGAGAAAAATGGGAAGACTATGATGGAACGTATGATTCTTTCATTGACCTACTTTCTTAGTTGAAGCTATATTCTAAAAAATTAGTGATGTCATTTCGGGTATGTTTTGGATAAAAACCGTATTGAGAAATCTTTGTATGATCAGATCTCGATACATTTTTCTTCTGAACTACGTTCGCAGGATTACATCCTGTATTTCGAAAAACACTCGATCTGACGATGGTCATTCTTACTTATAATAAATAAGGCTACCTCAACAATGAGGTAGCCTTATTTTTATATTTAATTTATTATTACAAAGAATAATTCGGAGCTTCCTGTGTGATGATCACATCATGTGGGTGGGACTCTTTTAATCCGCTTCCTGTGATCATTACCATTTTGGTGTCTTTCTGTAAAGCTTCAATATCTTTCGCTCCACAGTAACCCATTCCAGCTCTCAATCCACCTGTCAACTGGAAAATCACATCTTCCAATTTTCCTTTGTGTGGAACTCTACCTTCAATTCCTTCCGGAACGAATTTTTTAGCTTCACTTTGGAAATATCTTTCTTTACCTCCTCTCTTCATTGCTGAAAGGCTTCCCATTCCCTGGTAAGATTTGAATTTTCTTCCCTGGAAGATAATTTCTTCACCTGGTGCCTCGTCAGTTCCTGCTAAAAGAGAACCAAGCATTACTGCTCCTGCTCCACTTGCAATTGCTTTTACAATATCTCCGGAAAGTTTGATTCCACCATCTGCAATTACGGCCACATTTTTAGATTTAGCGTATTCGTAAACGTTATAGATCGCTGATAACTGAGGAACTCCAACTCCTGCCACTACTCTTGTCGTACAGATAGAACCAGGTCCAACACCTACTTTAAGAACATTTGCTCCTGCTTTGATCAAATCTTTCGCAGCGTCAGCTGTTACAATATTTCCACCAACGATATCCAGATCCGGATATGCTTTTCTGATTTCTGAAATTTTATCTAAAACTCCTTTAGAATGTCCGTGAGCAGAATCAATAGCAACAATATCAACACCAGCTTGTACCAATGCTGCAATTCTGTCCATAGTATCTTCACCCACTCCAACTCCTGCACCTACAATAAGACGGCCTTTCTGATCTTTATTTGAATTTGGATACTCTAATTGATTATCGATATCTTTAATCGTAATTAATCCAACCAGTTTATTGTCCTGATCTACGATAGGAAGCTTTTCAACACGGCTTTTAAGAAGAATTTCTTTTGCCTTTTCAAGATTGGTATTTTTATCAGAAGTGATCAGATTTTCTTTAGTCATGATCTCTTCCACTCTTGCATCAAGATTCTCCTGATATTTTACATCTCTGTTGGTAATGATTCCTATCAATACATTATTCGGATCTACAACCGGTAAACCTGAAATTTTATATTTAGCCATCATTTCTTTAGCCTGAGCTAAAGTGTGATCTTTTGAAAGAGTAACAGGATCAGAGATCATACCATTTTCAGAACGCTTTACACGGTTTACCTGTGCAGCCTGTTCTACGATCGTCATGTTTTTATGAATGAAACCTAAACCACCTACTCTTGCTAATGCAATCGCAAGATCGCCTTCAGTAACTGTGTCCATTGCAGCAGATACTATCGGAACATTCAGTGTGATTTTATCGGTAAGTCTTGATTTTAATGATACCTGGTTAGGTAAAACTTCTGAATAAGAAGGGACTAGAAGAACGTCATCGAAAGTGATGGCTGTCTCTACAATTTTGTTATGAATAGACATCTTTACTTTCTTTGCAAAATTAGGCTATTTTAGTGAGATATGAAAATCCTTTTCAATAGTTTAAATAAAAATTAATAATCAATAAGTTAAATCGAAAAACCGCTCTTAATTAAAAGCGGTTTTCGACAAAATAAAATGAGTTATATGAATATGAATATGAAATTATCTTTTAATGAGCTGCTGGTTGTCCCTTTTCATCAATATTTTCAATGTGGGTCTGATTGTTTTTATCCACATAGATCTTTAAACGTAATCGTCCTTTGTCATCGCGGATAAAAAGTCCAACATCTCCGTTTGAGGTTTTTCCTGCAAAAAAACGTTCATTACCAAGCTTGCCTTCTTCCCTCAATTTTGCAAAAGCTTTCTTTACGGCAACAGGATCATTTAACTTTTGTAAAGAATCATCGAACTTCAAGACTTTTTCCAATGGGAAATCATCTGGCCTGTCCCATAGCTTCAAGCCATAAGCCCGTTTCTTATCTGAGCCTGTACCTTCAGTATACTGCAACTGCATGATCTGATCTGTTTTTCTCTGATCCACAGAATATACCATTCCGGAACCCTTTTCATCAGAATCATAAATCAGTCCGCCACATTCATCCCCCAATGAGTTAAAGAAAATTAACCCCGCTTCTCTTTCTCTTTCTTTAAGAGGTTTGCTATTGAGTAATCCCGGATGTTGGCGTTTCTTATTACTGATCACCATTTTTAAGGTTCCATCCTTCTCAACGATATTAATTCGTTCCACATCAATTTCCTCAAACCTTTGATGTTCATTACTGGATTTAAAAGCCAGTAAAAAAAGTAAAACGAATGCGATAGTAAGTGAAGCTGCATATATCTTAAGCATATGCACTTCTCTGATTAGTTTTTCCATGAATAAATAATTTTATTTTATAAAAATAAATTATTTATCTGAAGCTGAATTAATGAATTTTGAAATATCATCCGGAGTAAAGTTCCCTCTCACATCTACAAACACCAATTCTTTATCTGAGTTTACTGTGATCAGCATATTTTTGATGTTTTCACCGGATTGTTTTACCCGGACATTTACATTATCTCCATCATGCTTTATCGTTGCCCAATCTTCATAATTGTTATTGTTAAGATATTTCGCATAATCTGCCAGCATCTCTGGGTCTCCATTCTCTACAGTCAACACTTTGACTTTCGATATCTTCTTGATAAGATCAACAACTTCTTCATTATCTCCATCTTCTCTCAGCGCTTTTTTTATAAAAGGCTTGGCTAAGAACATGGGTACATTGATACTTTCAAACTTTGCCCCTTTAAAATCATATCCGGAGTCTGAAAAGAAATCCATATTAGGCCGATGTGAAACTACACAAGACTGAAGCAGAAGTAGCGTACAACTAATAAATAAAATGGTTTTTAAGTTTTTCATGGCGATTGGTTTTAGTCGATGGGCTTTAAAGTTCCACCTGACATTTTACTGATTTTAGAATCAATTTCCGGGTTTCCTTTATATTTCACCAATCCACCTGATGAAGCCCTTACTTTAAGTTTACGATCCACATTAATGCTAAGACTTGCTCCTGATGTAGATTCCGCCTCAACTTCGTTTATTCTTAAGTTTTCAGCTTTACATACCGCCCCACTGCTTATATCCATTACTCCAGAATTAGCTTGCCCTTCAAGCTTAGTATCTGATCCGCTTGATGCTTTAACAACGATAGAGGAAGTACTGATTGTTGCTTTGATATTAGCACCTGAAGTTGAACTGACATTAGTAACATTAGAAATATTAAACTTTCCATTGATAACGGCTCCCGATGAAGCTTCGATATCCATATTATCTTCTTTCACTGTATTTACTGTTACAAAGTTTGCTCCTGAAGATGTTTTTATATTATTCATTCTTGGAGAAGAAACGTTAACATTTAAGTTTTTAAATCTCAAATTTTTCACCCCTTTATTATCAACATACACCTTCAGAATACCATTTTCCACTTTGGTAATAACATACTGAAGTTTATCAGCATCAGCAATTACTTTTACACTGATCGGGCTTTCCTGTTTATAAACCACATTTACACCTGTGCTTACCTGAATTCCTGAGAACTCACCCACATTTCTGGCCTCGCCATTCAGGTATGAAGTGCTGTTACTCGAAGTAACGCTGCTTGTCCTGGTATTGGTGATCGAGCTTGTTTTCGTTTCACTGGACTTAATAATTTTATTAAGATCATCCATGGAGAGCTTTCCATCCAGCATTACCAAGACATTACCTCCATCTCCACTGTCTATACTTAAGAGTACATCATCCAGTATACCGTCTTTAGCTTCTGACGAAAGAAACTTTATTTTGTTTCCACTACTGTTTACGGTCATAATCTCATTGTAATTCAGGTGGCTAAGGTAAGAGGAGATATCTTTATTGATCTGGGACAAACTATTTTGCACCTTCCTCCCTACGCTGCTGTCCGCATTTTCGGGATTTTCTGTGATCAGAATTCTCAATCCATTGATCTTGGAGAGTAATGGCTTGATCTGATCCAGCTGAGAGTCATCGATATTCAGACTGCTAAGCATTCCAAACATTGGTTTTGCAATCTTAATAGAAGTTACACCTTCTACTTGTTGATATTTTTCAAAAAGTCTATCGAACTTGTCTTCCTGCCCATATGCAGTAAAAAAATGGGAAAAAGCAAGCGCGAATATTATCAATATTTTTTTCATGAGTCAATTTTTAATTTTAATCTGATAATTAATGCCTGATCAGGGAGTAATCTCTTTTTTTTAGTTAATAGTCATCGTCCATCACTTTAGGTTGTGCTAACTTTTCACTAACGTTATTTGCAAATATTTGAAATGAATATTTAGTCACATTAATAGCCTCTTCTACATTGTCGATTCTTTTTCCGTTTACAATCACATAATTGTTATTGTATCCCGTAGAATCTTTTTTAGCGGCATTATATTTTTTATAAGAAGAATTGTATGTAAATTTTGGTCTTACTTCTTTTTTCAATCTTCCTCTTTTTGGAAGAATTTCATCCATCACGTCTTTCTCCGCAATTGTATTCTCCTGAATCAGGGAATCTTTTTTCGCACCCTCAATGGTATCTGTATTATTTACGGCTACCTGTTGTTCAGGCTCGTGATTTTCTTCAATAAAATCCTTTTTTTGTTGTAGCACCTGATTTTCTACCAATTTAGATTGATCATCTACATCAGAATTTCCCAGATTGTAATTAACAATAAATCCAGCACTTAAAAGAACCACTACACTGGCGGCCATCCAAAACCATTTTGGAAAAGAAGGTTTTTTACTTTCAAGGGGGATGATCTTAGTATCATCATTATTTACGCCTTCTGCTTTTTGAAGAAAATCTTCAAAATCCCAATCCATTTTCTCTTCCTTTATTTCCTGGAAGATTTTTTCGTACTTATCTTGAAATTGATCGTTGTTCATAATTCATCAGTTGTGAGATTTGTTCTTTTACTTTTTGTCTTGCCCGCATAAGATTTACTCTTACCGCATTTTCTTCCATTTCCAGCATTTCAGAAATTTCAGACACTTCATACTCTTCTACATCTTTTAAATGGATAACCATTTTTTGTTTCTCAGGAAGCTGATTAATAAATCCAATAATATGATCCTTGAGGTTATTAACTTCCATACTATAGAGCTCTGACCGATGAAGCTGCATATCTGCAAAACCAATCTTTACATCATGGTGCTTCAGTCTGTTCAGACATTCATTCTTTACTGATTTCAGTGCATAGGATTTTAAATTTCCAAACTGCTCCAGCTCATCTCTTTTCTGCCAAAACTTGACCATTAGATCCTGCACGACATCTTCTGCTTCATCACTGCTCATGACAAACCTTTTCGCAAAACGATACATCTCATTTTTGAGAATAAACACCGAATTTTTAAAGGTTTCCTGGGTCATAAGTTTTGCTTCTATTAGTAAGACAATTAAAAAATTGATTTTATTACATCATTAAACAAAAAAACTTCAAAATAATTGAAGTCCTTTTTATAATCAGGTCTGATAAGTATCAAAAATATGTTTTAAAATCCCCTTGTCATCTTCTGTTAAAGGGACTTTTCTTCTTGCCATTGCTCTCTCTGCAACTTCGTAAGCTTTATCTAATTTAAATCTTTCATCTCCTTTAAATCCACCCCACGAAAAATTTTCTATAAGGTTCGGAGGAAATCCTTCTTTAAAAATATTAGATGCTACACCGATTACCGTTCCGGTATTAAGTTGTGTATTAATAGCCGTTTTAGAATGGTCTCCCATAATTAATCCGGCAAACTGTAATCCTGTATCTTCAAAAGCCTTGGTTCTGTAGCTCCAGAATTTTACATGTCCATAATTATTCTTCATATTTGAAGAATTCGTATCTGCTCCGAAATTACACCATTCTCCAATAACAGAATTTCCTACAAAACCCTCATGGCCTTTACTGGAATATCCAAATACAATAATATTATTAACCTCACCACCAATTTTACAATGAGGACCAATTGTGGTTGCTCCGTAGATCTTTGCTCCAAGATTAAATTTAGAATGATCACAAAGTGCAATAGGTCCACGAAGGTGGCAGCCTTCCATTACTTCTGTATTTTTTCCGATGTAAATTTTACCGGTTTTTGTATTTAATGTAGAAAACTCAATTTCTGCTCCTTCTTCTATGAATAAATCCTTTTTATCACCTAAAAAACCATTGGTTGAAGAAAGTTCCTGTGATACTTTTCCTTCCGTTAATAAGTTAAAATCGAAATCAATAGCTTTATGATTATAAGTAAACAGATCTTTTGGTTTCTTAAAGAAAACAAGCTCTTCTTTAATATCCGTCATTTTTTCAATCTGACTTAATGAAAAACCTTTCATATTGATCTTAGCAGCAATCAGTTCATCTTCATATACTAAAGCTTCTCCTTGTTTCAGATCTTTTATTTGCTGTAATACACTTTCAGTTGGAAGAAAATTAGTCACAAGAAACAGACTCTCTTTTTCATCGGGATTTTTAAATTTCTTTTGTAAGTAATTTTCTGTGAAATAAGAAACTTCAGAATTTTCTAATAATTTCTGCCATCTTTCAGAGAAGGTAAGAATCCCACAACGCATTTCTGCAATAGGACGTGTAAAAGTAAGCGGAAGAAAATCTTCCCAATATTGTGCATCTGAGAATACTAATTGCATTTTTTAAGAAGTTAGAGGTTAAAGATCCGAAGCTAGAAGTTCGAAGCTGAAAGTCATGATATACCATTGATATAATAAATTTTCAGATTTTAAGTTCTAATTTCTATCTAAAACAAAAATACAAATAGTAAGACTAACTTTTTACTTCTGATCTCGAATTTCTATTTAAAAAACAATAAAAAAGTCTTCCAAAATATTTGGAAGACTTTAATATCTTTTATTTTCAAAAAATTACTTAGCGAATTTTTTGTATTTGTTCATGAATTTATCTACTCTACCTGCAGTATCTACCAACTTCACTTTACCAGTGTAGAAAGGGTGAGAAGTAGAAGAGATTTCCATTTTGATTAAAGGATACTCCTGTCCTTCATACTCGATAGTATCTTTTGTCTCTGCAGTTGATTTGCAAAGAAACACCTCGTCGTTACTCATATCTTTGAAAACAACAAGTCTATAATTTTCTGGGTGAATTCCGTTTTTCATAATACAATTTTTTAAAAAATTAAAGTTCTGCTTTCGAAATAGTAATGGATATTTCTCTGCTAATTTTAGGCTGCAAAAATACAATATTTTTTTAAATATCCAAATAGCTAATCCAATATTTTTTAATTGATAAGAAATTTAAAGTATTTTCGTTAAATTTGAAATCTATATTAAACTTTAATTTCGATGAAATTCAAATTATTACTGGCTTTTTCTTTTTGGATGCTTCTCATGATGGTATCATGTAATAAAGATGATATTAGTTTTGACGCTCCTTCCCAACAATTAAGATTCTCCAGAGACACGGTATTTTGTGATACAGTATATCACCAGGTCCGTTCTGAAACTTATGTTGTGAAAGTATATAATAATGAAGACAAAGATATTTCTATTCCGAGAATTAATCTGGAAAAGGGATCTGCTTCTTTATATAAGATCAATGTAGATGGAAAATCAGGTTTTGATTTTAAGGATGTTCCTTTAAGAAAAAAAGACAGTTTATATATTTTCGTTGAAATTGCACCTCAAGCAACAGGGCCAGAAGCAATCGCTGAAGACCGTGTCGTCTTTACAAGCCCGGCAGGACAGCAACATGTAACTTTATTTTCTGTAGTTCAGGATGCTGAATTCTTTATTCAGACTCCAACCAATCCAAATGTGATCAGCAACCATACCACCTGGAATAATACTAAAGCCAAAATCATTTATGGTGACCTTACTATAAATCCTAATATTACACTGGATATTGAACAGGGTACTAAAGTTTATTTCCATAAAAACAGCGGAATGAAAGTAGCTACAGGTGCTACTTTAAATATCAATGGAACATTGAATAATGAGGTTGTTCTCCGTGGAGACCGTAACGATCCTTATTACGACACCATTCCTAAGAACTGGAATTCTATAAGAATGGATGTAGGATCTACTCTTCATATGAATTACGGAAGGCTTTTCGGAGGGACAAGAGGCTTAGAAATGAAACAGACCAATGCAACCATCACCAATTCATTTATCCACACTTTCCAGGAATATGGGATCTATGCTATAAATGCTACGGTAAATGCAAAGAACCTTGTCATGAACAATTGTGGTGAATCCGCAGTAGGTATTTTTAAAGGAGGTAATCATAGTTATGTTCACTCTACAATAGCGAATTACTCAAGAACCATGAATTCATCCAATAGAAATGGCATTTTTGCCACTAACGAATGGAAAAATGATGCAGGACAAGCAGAGCAAGGCGCCTTACAATTGAATGTAAAAAACAGTATTGTATACTCTGACAGGGATAATTCAGTTAATTTTGAACAAACTCCAGGTCAGCAATTTAATTTTCAATTTCAAAATTGTCTGTTGAAATATTCCGGAACCTCAGAGGCCGGATTTAATTTTGACAGCAATCCAAATGTGATTCAGAGTTTAAAGAACGAAGATCCTCAATTTGTTAACTACTTTACGGCTCATCAGAATCTAAGGGTAAAAACCACCTCACCTGCAAAAAATAAAGGAGATGTTACGGTGGCAGCAACGGTTCCAACAGATATTGCTAATGTATCAAGAACGGCTAACCCAACTCTTGGAGCTTATCAATAATGGAGATTACCAATTTACAGCAGCAGGTCGACGAATGGATCAAAACAATTGGGGTTCGCTACTTTAATGAGCTGACCAATATGGCTATGCTAACGGAGGAAGTAGGAGAAGTTGCCAGAATTATCGCCAGAAGATATGGTGAACAAAGTGAAAAAGAAAGCGATAAAAGCAAAGATCTGGGCGAGGAATTGGCCGATGTTTTATTTGTAACATTATGTTTAGCCAACCAAACAGGAGTCAATTTACAGGAAGCTTTTGATAAAAAAATGAAGATAAAAACTGACCGTGATAAAGAGCGGCATCAGAATAATGAAAAACTGAAATAAAGATTTCAGATACTAGATCCCAGATATCAGACTCTTGAAAGTTTGAAGTACCTGTCTGGCCTCTGATGTCTGAAATCTGAAATCTTAAGAAACAATGAAGTTAGAAAAATTCAACCTAATAGGAAACCAAACAATACAGATCAGCGGTTCGAAAAGTATTTCGAATCGTTTGTTGATTTTGGAAAGTTTGTTTAATAATATAAAAATCGGAAATCTCTCAAATTCTCAGGATACGGATATGCTTAGTAAGGCACTATCCGGGAATTCTGAATTAGTAGATATTCACCATGCAGGAACTGCAATGCGTTTCCTTACTTCTTACTTTTCAATTTTTGAAGGTAAGAACACCATTCTTACCGGTTCCGGAAGAATGAAGGAAAGACCGATCAAAAATTTAGTAAGCGCCTTAAAAGACCTGGGAGCTGAGATTGAATATATGGAAAATGAGGGCTTTCCACCTTTAAAAATCACTGGAAAGAAAATTACTCAGTCCAAAGTCAATGTTCCTGCTAATATTTCAAGCCAGTTCATTACTTCCTTATTGCTTATTGCAGGAAAATTGGAGAATGGATTAGAGATCAACCTTGTCGGTGAAATTACTTCAAGGTCTTATATTGAAATGACTCTGGATATTCTGACAAAATTCGGAATTAAAGCAAGCTTTACCGGAAATATCATAAAAGTAGAACCTTTCACCAATCCATCTTCTGTGATCTGTTATGAAGTGGAAAGTGACTGGAGTTCAGCGTCATACTTTTACTCCATTTGTGCACTGGGAAGAGAAACAATACATCTGAAGAGTTTCTACAAACAATCTACTCAAGGAGATTCAGCCATTGCAAAAATTTATGAAGAGTTTTTTGGTATTAAAACGATCTTCTCAGAAGATGACCATAAGATCACCTTACAGCCTGATCCTAATTTTATATTTCCAGAAAAAATTGAATTGGATATGAACAACTGCCCCGATATTGCACAGACTCTTTGTGTAACAGCAGCGGCACTAAAAATTCCTTTTGATATTTCAGGACTTGGAACGTTAAGAGTAAAAGAAACGGATAGACTTCAGGCTTTATATAATGAACTTAAAAAATTAGGAACTGACACAGAGATCACCGATTTAACGATTAAGTCTATCAGTTTTGGAGAACCGGAAGAAAATATTTCCATTAAAACCTATCAGGATCATAGAATGGCGATGAGTTTTGCTCCATTCTGCCTGATTAAAGAATTGAATATCGAAGAGGAAGATGTTGTCGAAAAATCATATCCTAAGTTTTGGGAAGATCTAAATACTATTTTAATTAAAAACTAATAATGTCACAACATAAAACTATAATCATCACAGGAACCTCATCGGGAATAGGTTTCGTTCTTGCTGAATATTTCGGAAAGAAAGGTCACAAGGTATATGGTTTAAGCAGAAAACATACGGAAAGTCAACATTTCAAATCTATTCCTACAGATATCACTGATAATGATGCCGTTCAAAATGCTATTGGAGAAGTTTTAAAAACAGAAACAAAAATTGATATCCTGATCAATAATGCAGGAATGGGAATGGTAGGTTCTGTTGAAGATTCATCCAAGGAAGATATTTTGAAATTATTCAATCTGAATCTGGTAGGCTCTGTTCAGATGATGAGCGCTGTCATGCCTAACATGCGTGAACATAGATTCGGAAAGATCATCAACATTTCCAGTATCGGAAGTGAAATGGGCTTACCATTCCGTGGATTTTATTCGGCTTCAAAATCAGCATTGGACAAAGTAACTGAAGCAATGCGTTACGAAGTATACCCATGGAATATTGATGTTTGTTCACTTCATTTAGGAGATATTAAAACAAGTATTGCAGAAAATAGAGTGAGAACCAAAGTTTCTGAACCCTATAAAAATGTCTTTGACAAAGTATATGCTTTAATGAATTCTCATGTGGGTGATGGAACCGAGCCTCTGGAAGTTGCAGAATATATTGAAAATCTTTTAAGTAAAAATAAATGGAAAGCTCATTATTATTTTGGTAAATTCGGACAAAAGATAGGAGTTCCTTTGAAATGGATACTTCCACAGGGAACTTATGAAAATCTAATGAAAAAATACAATAAACTGGATTAGTTTCAGTTTTTAAAAGAGTTTGAAGCTTTTACTTAAAATATTTTTCGTGCTGTTTTGCGTTCTTGTTCAGGCGCAAAAGAAGATGTATTGGCTTACTGATGTACAAACTAAACAAACGAAAAAAGTAAAAGATTCTGCTTCTGCAGCAAAGTTTCTTGATTCGCTGGCACAAAGCAATTATTTCTTCACCCAATTAAAAGATGTCAAAATAAAAGGCGACAGCACAGAGATCTTTTATGATAAAGGCAAAAATTTTAATGAGACCTACGTTAATCTCTCTGATTCTATTGTTGGAAAATTGAAAATTAAAAAAGAATTCTTCACTAAGAATTTAGATTCAACAAAGAAAAACATTAACAAAAGATATATTGATGATGGCTATTCATTTAGTAGGATCAAGTCCAAATACAAAGGCCAGAAGGATGGCTACCCTATTGTAGAGCTGGAGATCAATAAAAATGATAAAAGAACCATAAATGGTTTTGTGGTAAAAGGCTATGAAAGGGTTCCAAAAAGATTTATAAAAAATCTTGAAAAGGACTTCAAAGGAAAAACTTATGACGACAAGAATCTGATCGCCATCAACAAAAACTTTCAAAGCCACCCTTTTGTCACGTTAGAACGACCTCCTCAGACCCTTTTTACAAAAGATTCCACACAGATTTATCTTTTTATGGAAAAGAAAAAAACCAATACTTTTGATGGAGTTATTGGTTTTGGAAATGATAAGACAGACAAATTTACTTTAAACGGAACATTGAATGTAAGTTTCAGGAATATGTTCAATGGTTTTGAGGCGATCAATTTATATTGGCAGCGAAATCCTGATAAAGGACAAACCTTTGATCTACAGACCGACGTCCCTTATCTTTTTAAATCAAATGTGGGTTTAAACATGAAAGTGAATATCTTCAGACAAGATTCTACATTCGCTAATGTAAAACTACTTCCTGCACTTTATTACCATATTAATAACCGATATAAAGTAGGTCTGAGAGGAACTTTTGAAACGTCAAGTATTATCGATACTTTATATGTTCAGGGTAAAGATTACAACAAAAAAGGGATTGGAGTCTGGCTTGATATGACAGAACCTACTGATATTGACCTTTTTCTTTATAAAACAAAAATAAATGCCGGGTATGACTTTCTTACCACTACATATACGAAAGATAACATCAAGGCCAATCAAAACCAGTTCTATTTCTTTGGAGAGCATAATTACCATATTTCAGGCAACCACTTCCTCAATATAAAGGCAGAAGGAGCCATGATGGATTCGAAGATTGAATTTTCTGCCAATGAATTATATCGTTTTGGAGGCTGGAACTCAATGCGGGGATTTAATGAAAAATCCCTCGCCGCCGACTTTTATTATTACGCTGGTTTAGAATACCGATATCTGATAGGAAATCAGGCATTTTTTGATTTCTTTGGACAATATGGGCAGCTCAACAATAAATCTCTAAGTGTAAAACCCAAGCTCTACAGTGTCGGGCTCGGATTTAACTTCTTTATTCCAATTGGCTTAATGAGCTTCCAGATTTCGAACGGTAATGAATTTGGAAATCCATTCAAGTTTAATGACATTAAAATTCACTGGGGGATCTTAAGTAGATTTTAGAGAGAAACTCCTTTTATTCCTACCCATATCTGTCTTTTAAAATAAAGTAAAAAAAGTGATATAAACAGCTTTTTAAGCTTTATAATTATATTAATTTATTTTATCCGAAAAGGTGAAATCGTATTTTTATCTTAATATATCATTAAAACCCTGGTAACACTACACGGCTAAATTTGTCCTCAAAAAAATGAAGAAGACTTTAGCTACTTTTGCGATTTTTTTACTCCCCCTTTATTTAACTGCCCAGGAAATTAATATTTCCGGAAATGTAAAATCCGAAAACGGCACTAGTGTTTCAGGTGTAAATATTACTGACAAAAACACTGGAAAATCAGCTATAACTGATGAAAATGGTAATTTTACAATTACTGCAAATCCTAAAGATATCCTTGAGTTCTTCTCTCCGGAATACTCTTCTTATAGTATAGAGGTATCTTCCAGAAGACAATATTCGATTGTTCTAAAAAAAGTAAATGAAAAACAGATTGAAGGTGTTGTTATTACAGCTTTAGGTATTGCGAAAAAGAAAGAAAAAATCGGGTATTCTACTCAGGAAATAGGAACAAAACAATTTGAATCTATTACAACACCAAGTATAGGAAACTTATTTTCCGGACAGGTTGCCGGATTAAATGTTTCAAACCCTACCGGAATGCAGCAGGCTCCTGAATTCACTTTGAGAGGTAATTCTAATTTGGTATTTGTCATCGATGGTGTTATCGTAGAAAAAGAAGTTTTCCAAAATCTTGATCCAAACAATATCGATAACATCAACGTATTGAAAGGTGCAACAGCTGCCGCATTATATGGATCACGAGGAAGATATGGTGCTGTTTTGATCACGACAAAGAGTGCGAAAAAGAAAGGTTTTACAGTAGAGTTTTCACAAAACACTATGATTACAGCTGGTTTCACCAACCTTCCAAAGACTCAGACTCAATACGGAAACGGTTCTCATGGAAAATATGAATTCTGGGATGGTGCAGATGGAGGTGTAAATGATGGTGATATGATCTGGGGACCTAAATTTGTTCCAGGATTACAAATAGCACAATGGAATAGTCCAATTAGAGATAAAACAACAGGGCAGGTTATTCCATGGTATGGCACTGTAGCAGGAAGCCAGTACAATGATAAATCAAGATATGAAAGAGTTCCTATCGATTGGGAATATCATGATAACTTAAATACTTTTTTAAAACCAGCAGTTATCAATAACAATAGCTTTTCTATTAGTTATAAAAATAATAAAGACACCTACAGACTTTCCGGTAATTTCATGAATTATGATGACAGAATTCCGGAAGCTTATTTACAACGTTATGGAATAAATTTCTCTTCTGAAAATCATATAACTGACAAGCTAATCTTTGATACGAAGTTTAATTTTAATCAAACTTTTACCCCAAACATTCCTAATTACGATTACAATCCAAGTGGGCATATGTATACCATTCTTATCTGGATGGGAGGTGATGTAAACGGAAAAGATTTAAAAAACCACATGTGGGTTACTGGTCAGGAGGGACGAACACAGGCTAACTGGAACTACGCATGGTACAATAACCCATGGTTTGGAGCAAATTATTACAAAAATAAGAATAGAACCGATGTGATCAACGCACAAACAGGTTTAGAATATAAAGCAACTCAGGATTTCTCTATTAAAGGTAAAATATCTATTGTTGAAAATCACAATACGCAAGAGATCTTAAGTCCTTATTCATATTTCAATTACAGTGCACCAAGAAGTGGAGGATATCTTTTGAATGACACAAAGACATGGAATCTAAATTCTGATGTTTTAGCCACTTATAAGAAAAAGATCTCTGAGAACTTTGACTTTACAATTAATGCCGGAGCTTCAACATTTTACTATAAGAACGATGTAGATAATGCTTCAACAGATGGATTAAAAATTCCTGAACAATACACACTAGACAATTCTGTGGGAGCGGTAAAATACTATGACTATCTTAAGGAAAAGCTAATTTACAGTGCGTACAGTACCATAGATATTGGCTTATACAATGCATTCTTCATTAATGTGTCCGGACGTAACGACTGGTCTTCTACATTGCCAAAAGCTAACAGGTCTTATTTCTATCCTTCAGCTTCATTAAGTGCCGTTATATCGAATCTCGTTAAAATGCCTGAATCTATTAACCTGTTGAAGCTATCTGCTTCATGGGCGAAAGTGGCTTATGACTTTCAGCCTTACTCGATCAGAAATTATTATTTAAATAATGATGGTATTACTTTCAATGGAAATCCTACCAATTATTATCCAACAACCTTAAATTATGAAAACTCTCTGAAGCCGGAACAGACCAAATCTTATGAACTAGGTTTAAGTGCAGGTTTGTTTAAGAACAGAGTAACATTGGATGCTACTTATTTCAGAACATTAGATTATAATAATATCCTTCAGTTTCCAAGTGCAGAATCTTCAGGCTTTAAGTCTCAATATGTAAATGGTAACGAATATACCACAAAGGGTGTTGAGATTTCCTTAGGGCTGGTTCCAGTAAAGACGAAAGACTTTATGTGGAAATCACTGATCAACTGGAGTAAGTACGAACAGAAACTAACATCTATCTATGAAAACATGCCTAATTACAACAACATTAAGCTAGGCGAAAGAATGGATAGTTATTATGATTATACGTGGCAAAAATCGCCGGATGGAAAAGTAATTCTGAATGCAGAAACCGGAATGCCAACAAAAGCGAACACTCCTACTAATCTTGGACATTTCAACCCAGACTGGACTTTTGGATTTAATAATACATTCAAATACAAAAAGTTGAGCTTAAACATTGGCATCGATGGAAGTATTGGGGGAGTAATGAGATCTCAGGTTGTGGAAAAAATGTGGTGGGGAGGAAAACATCCTAATTCTGTGGCATACAGAGATGAGGAATATGCTAATCCGGGTACTTATTATTTTGTACCGGATGGCGTAAATTATAATGCTGCTACCGGTACTTACACTCCGCATACAAAACCTATCAGTTTCCAGGACTGGGCACAAAACTACCCTTATCAGGCAAGGGTAACAGAAGATGAAAGTGAAGAATTTGCCAATGTTTTTGACAGGACTTTTATAAAATTAAGATCAGTAGTTCTGGAATATGATTTCTCTTCTTTGTTAAATCCAAAAGGATTTGTAAGGAATTTTACTGTAAATGTATCAGCCTATAATCTTGCCATGTGGAAAAAATCAAAAAACCTCTACTCTGATCCGGACTTCCAGGTAAAAACAGGAAATGACATTCAGGATCCTTCAAGCAGATGGTTTGGAATTGGATTCAATCTTAAATTTTAATTAAATAACATTTCAGTCAAAATGAAAAATATTATAAAATCACTAGTTGTTATAGGAGCTTTTGCACTTACTTCGTGTGAATCAAATCTTGATAAGATCAACGAAAACCCAAACGATCAGGCTACTATTGATCCTAAATCTCTTTTAACCTATGTTTCAAAATCGGCTTTTCAGGTAAACGGAGATAATATGTATGCATCAAGAATGTTGATCGGAATCGATGGTGAAAATTCATATCAATATATGAAATGGAATGATTCTTCTTTCGAAGCCTATACGGGTGGTCTTCTGAATACCGTAAAAATGATGCAGGAAGCGGAAAGGATCAATAATAAAAATTATATCGCTATAGGTAAGTTTTTAAGAGCCTATTATTTTTTTAATCTAAGCTTAAAATCCGGAAGTATTCCTTATTCTGAGGCAGTAAAAGGAGAATCAGGAATTACCCAGCCTAAATATGACAGTCAGGAATCCGTAATGTCAGGGATTTTAACAGAGTTGAAAGAAGCGAATGATCTTATTAATACCACTGATAAGATAGAAGGTGATATTATTTATAACGGTGATGCAATGAAATGGAAGAAATTAATCAATTCTTTCCGATTGAAAATTTTAATTACACTTTCAAAAAAGACAAGCGTTGGAAACTATACGATTGCAACAGAATTCGCCTCGATTGCAGGAAGCCAGCCATTAATGTCTTCCATTGCTGATAATGGGGAGTTAAAGTTTGCAGACGTTGCTGACAGCAGATATACCATGTTCAATAACAGTGGTTATGGTTCAAGTTTGTATATGGCAGATTATTTTATTAATCTTTTTAAAACCAGACAAGATCCCCGTTTGTTCACTTTCGCAGCTCAAACTACGTCAGCTAAGGAAGCAGGAAAACCGGTTACCGATTTTACAGGATACAATGGTGGAAATCCTACCTCACCTTATTCTGATAATGCCGCATTGGTTGCTGCGAAAAATATTTCTAAGATCAATGACCGTTTCTATAAAGATCCAACAAACGAACCTTCTTCGGTATTAAGCTATCCTGAATTAGAATTCATTTTAGCAGAAGCTACAGCAAGAGGATGGATTTCAGGATCTGCAAAAACTCACTATGAAAATGCTATCAAAGGTAGTTTTAGTTTCTACCAAACCTATGTAAAGAATCCGAATCTTTATTTTGCAGGTTTTAATGTAAATAATTATTTAACGACTTCTTTAGTTTCTTATGATAATTCAGCTTCGTTAGCCAGTCAACTGGAAAAAATTATGACTCAGAAATACATGACGATGTTTCATCAGTCACAATGGACATCTTATTATGATTATCTGAGAACTGGTTTTCCTAATTATCCTTTACAAACCGGAGTTTCTGCGCCTTTACGATTCAGATACCCACAGACAGAGTACAATTACAACAGTGTAAATCTGAAAGCTGCACTGGCCGCACAATATGGAGGAACTGATAATATCAATTCTAAACCATGGTGGTTACAATAACAATTTAACATTTTAATCTACATAAAAGAAATCGCAGGAAATATTATCTTGCGGTTTCTTTCTTATTATAATTCAACATGAACAGAAAAGAATTTTTAGCAAAGTCAGGGCTTTTATTAGCAGGTCTTGGAACTTCAAGTGTTTTACATCCTTCAATTTTAAAAGCATTAGCTATTGAACCTGCTGCTTTATCTACATTTTATGATGCCGAACATGTCGTTATTTTGATGCAGGAAAATCGTTCATTTGACCATGCTTTTGGTTCATTAAAGGGTGTAAGGGGATTTCTTGATAAAAAAGCTTTCGTAAAACAGGATGGACATTCTGTTTTCTTTCAGAAGGGTAATGATGGAAAATATGCTTCCCCTGCCCGCTTGGATCTAAGAAACACAAAATCTACATGGATGAGCTCACTGCCACATTCGTGGTCGGATCAACAAAAGGCTTTTAATAAAGGAAAATATGACCAATGGTTACAATCAAAAGCTTCAGGAAATAAAGATTATAAAAATATCCCACTTACTTTGGGATATTATAATCGTGAGGATCTCCCGTTTTATTATCAGTTGGCAGATGCGTTTACGATATTTGATCAATATTTCTGTTCTTCCCTTACGGGTACTACTCCGAACAGACTTTTTCATTGGTCGGGAACTCTTAGAGAGCAGCAAAATGGTAAAGTAAAAGCTAATGTCTATAATGAAAATATAGATTATGATAAAAACCATCAGGCAAGATGGAAAAGTTTTCCGGAAATATTAGAAGAACAAAATGTTTCATGGAAAATATATCAGAATGAAATCAGTCTGCCAAAAGGAATGTCCGGAGAACAGGAAGCATGGCTGAGTAATTTTACAGATAATCCTATAGAATGGTTTTCAGCATTTAATGTAAAGTTTTCCGAAGGATATTATAAAAATATTCCAAATGTTATTAATTATCTGAAGCAGGAAATTGAAAAGAATCCCAGCCATAAAGAAAGATTAGAAGATCTGATCACAGAGCTTCAGGAAGATCTGGTTAAATATCATCCGGATAATTATTCAAAATTATCTCAAAAAGAAAAAAACCTCCATGAAAAAGCATTTACAACCAATTCCGGAGATCCCAATTTTTGGAATTTAGAAATTGGAAATGATGAACATGGTGAAAGATTGGTAGTACCAAAAGGAGATGTACTATTTCAGTTCCGCAAAGATGTTGAGGAGAAAAAACTGCCACTAGTTTCATGGCTTGTAGCTCCAGAACATTTTTCCGATCATCCCGGATCACCATGGTATGGAGCGTGGTATATTTCAGAAGTTTTAAATATTCTTACCAAGGATCCTGAAACGTGGAAGAAAACCATTTTTATTATCAATTATGACGAAAATGATGGATATTTTGATCATGTTTTACCTTTTGCTCCACCATTAAATCCAAGTCAACCTGTCGATATGAATGGAAAAGAAGGGGTAGATTATGTCAACAAAAATCAAGACTACATGGCTGACCGTAAATTAAAAGACCATGAGCGTATTGAAGGAACAGTTGGTCTGGGTTATAGAGTTCCTATGATCATTGCATCTCCATGGACGAAAGGGGGATTTGTAAACTCAGAAGTTTCAGACCATACTTCTGTCTTACAGTTTCTGGAAAAATTTATTAATAAAAAATTAAATAAAAATGCCACAGTAGAAAACATTAGTGATTGGAGGCGGGCAATTTGTGGAGATTTAACTTCAGCTTTTAATTCTTCAAATATTAAAGCACCACAGATGGATTATTTAAATCAAAAAGAATATGCAAAAACCATCAATGCGGCCAAAAACAAACCTGTTCCAAATTTGAAGTGGCATTCAGAAAATGAGCTTAACAGCAGTTTATTGGAAATTCAGGAAAGAGGAACAAGACCTTCCAATGCATTACCGTACAACTTTATTGTTAATCTAGATGGTGATCAAATTAAAATGCAGAACTTGAGGGAAACCGGAATTCCTTTATTGATCTATGACAGATCAAAACTAGATAGTGAAAGCTATTACTTTTCATATGCTCTTTATTCAAAACAGGAATTATCACATTCTTTAAATCTGGATCACTATAATTACGAAGTTTTTGGTCCAAATGGTTTTTATAGAAATTTTAAAGGAGATCAACAACCTGGATTTGAAATACATTTATTAAATGATACGAGGAATAATGAAGTTCAGTTACTTTTCAAAAAACATATAAAAGAAAGTATTTCTGTTATAATAAATGATATGTACGAGAAGAATCAAAGAAAAATTACTTTAAACAAAGCTCAGGAAACGATCATCATAAATCTTAATAAAAATAAAGGCTGGTATGACTTGAAAATAACCGAAAATGATCATATCTGGCAATTTTCGGGCAGAATAGAAACAGGAAAAACATCGATCTCTGATCCTCATTGGATGTAATAATATAAAACTTAAGCCTTACCTTATTTGTGTAAGGCTTTTTTGTGGCTACCAAATAATTTTCGTTCTTACATAGATCAAATAATAAAAATTTAGGCATTATTCTTGATGCCATTAAAATATTAAATCCAAGCTATGTGAGTAAATATATACTATGCAACGCATACTGGAAAGTAAATTGCTGTAATTATTAAAAAATTAAAATTTTCATTGTTTATCTTAATTTCACTAACTTCACTTAAAATTAACTATAACTAACTATCATGAAAAAATTTAAGTTTACATTATCACTTGCTTTAATTGCCCTTGCAATTTCGGCTAATTTAAGTGCACAAGACACTAACACTGACAATCACACCATCTCGGTTACGATTCCCGAAGTTGCGCTAGTAGATATTGAGCCTGCAGCTACAAAAAACATTACTTTAGGTTTTACGGCTCCAACAGAAGCAGGGTTACCAATCATTCCGGCCACTTCAAATAATACACTTTGGTTAAACTATTCCTCAATTAAATCAGTTGCAGATGCTACCCGTAATGTTTCTGTAAAATTAAATGCCGTAATTCCAGGAATAGACATCCATGTTACAGCTGCGGCTGCTGCAGGAGCAGGTGCCGGAACATTAGGGACACCATCAGCGCAATTAACTTTGAGTGCAGCAGATCAAACAATTATTTCAGGCATTGGCAGTGCGTATACAGGAGATGGAGCTAACAACGGACATAATCTCACCTATGCTTTAGCAGCCGGAAGTGGTCCTGGTGGAGTTGCAAATTATGCTGATCTTCAAGCAACAGCTACGGCTGTCGCTACAGTGACCTATACCATTTCGGATAATTAGAAGCTAAAAATCTTATATAATTTTAGTAAGAAGAGATCATACAGATTATTTCTTCTTACTATTTTGTTGCCGTGTTTTAATCTCAAACTTTACATAATTATGATAAAGCGTATTTTCATTTTTACATATCTTCTTTTACCACTTGTATTTTTACACGCGAGTATTGTAATTCTTAATGGTCTTACTCATAACTATAAAGTAGAAAACGGGCAGGTTTATAAAGGAAAAATTGCAATAGAAAATACAGATAATAAACCTCAGAACATAAAAATATTCTTACAGGATTTTACCTATCAGGCAAATGGAACTATAAGTTATACTGCACCCCATACGAATGAGAAGACCAATTCGGATTGGATCAAACTTAATACGAATTACCTTAGTCTAAAAGCCAAAGAAAAAACAGAGGTATATTATGAGATTACTGTACCTGACAAAATTTCCGAGGCTGGCAGCTACTGGAGTGTCATCATCGTAGAACCAGTAGATGATATAAAACCAAGTAATAATAGTGCAGGAGTCAATATAACGTCTATTGTTCGATATGCCATTCAGGTGATTACCGATTATGATTCTGAGAAGTTAAGACCTGACCTTAAATTCGAAACAGTGAAAATTGATAAGGAAGAAGGTAAACAATTATTAAAAATTGCAATTGCTAATAAAGGGAAAATTTATTGCAAACCAACAGCATCTATTGAGATATATAATAGAAAAAATGGACAAAAAATAGGCAATTTCTCAAGCCAGGCGATGGGATTATTACCAAGCACATCGAAATCCTTTTACATTGATATCAGTAAAGTTCCACCTGATAAATATAATGCCGTCGTCATCGCAACAGATGAAGACGAAAATGCTTTCGCCCTCAATGTGGAACTAGAAGTAAAAAATGATTAAAATTTGGGCTTTATATCTCTTCATACTCCTCCCAGTACTTACTTTTTCTCAAAAACAACCTAAAGAATTTGTCAGCAAAAAAGATAGTCTACTTCCGGGAACGGCTACTTCTGTTTCGTTTACTTTAGAAAATAAAACTTTAATAAACAAGACTTATGATATTCGTATCGAAACTTCCAATCCATATATCAGACCTATTTTAAATAGAAATGAATTGACAATCCCTGCGGAAGAAAATGCGGTGTACATTGTTCCTTTAAGAATTGCAACTGAAACTCCAAAAGGAGTATATAATGTAAGATTATATGGAACAGAAAAAAGTGATGGTGAACAATTCATCAAAACACTGGAAATAGAAGTTGTTGGAAATAGAAAACTTTCCCTTACCGCAATAAATTCTCCAGAGTTTGTAAAAGCAGGTGAAACCATTACCTCTTCTTTTTTATTAAAAAATAGTGGTAATGTAGCCGAGAAGCTCATACTTGAAAGTAAAAATGCTGTTGTGGATCATGAAGCTTCCTTACTTTTACCACCCGGTGAAACTAAAATAATTAACATCACTAAAAATACAAATCCTGATCTGGGAAAAAATGAATATCAAAATCTCAATCTTTCTGTATATTCAATAGACAATCCCAAGGAAAATCAAACCGCTTATAGCAGTACCAAAATTATTTCTGTTAAACCTACTGAAGACGATATATATCACCGGTTACCTGTTTCAGCTTCTTTAGCTTTTATAGGAATGAAAAACAGAGGGATTTATCATGATGGTTTTCAAGGAGAATTATATGGTAAAGGTACCCTAGATAAAGAAAATAAAGGAATACTAGAATTCCATGCAGTATCTTCGAATCCTGTTGAATTTAACTCTTTTACCCAATATGAAGAATATTTTATTAATTACAGACGTGATAATCTCTTTGCTCATTTGGGAGATAAAACTTATTCTTCATCTTATCTTACAGAGTTTGCCAGATATGGCCGTGGTGCAGAATTACAGTATAATTTCAAAAAAATAAGTATTGGTGGCTTTTATAACCATCCAAGATTCTTCCGTGATATTAAAGATGAATTTAATGTTTATTCAAAATTTAAAATCAATAAAGAATCAGAAATTACAGCAGGATATTTATATAAAATACCAAGAACCGGAGACGTCAAATTAAGTTTAAATGATGTCAGATTAGATTCTAATGCTCATCTTCCTTATGTAACAGGGAAATTCAAACTTGATAAGCATCTGGATGTATCCGGAGAACTGGCCTACAGCAAAACAGATAATACAGACGGTACTGCTTACATGGTACAGGTTTTGGCTAGCTATGAAAAGTTTAACGGAAATATCATGTATATGAGAGCGAGTCCTCAATTTTCCGGATATTTCACAAATACAAGTACTTTCAACGGGAATTTGCAGTATAAGGTATCAAGAAGGCTCAGTGTATTTGGAAACTATGTACAGGATGCCAGAAATTTTCAAAGAGATACTCTATTTTTAGCCGCGCCTTACAGGAAATTCTTTCAGTATGGTATCAACTACAAATACATGAAGACCGGTACTATAATGCTTTATAATGGATATCAAAGATATCAGGATCGTTTGGAGCCAAGGCAATTTGATTATTATGAGAGATTTTTCAGGGTAAGCATCGACCAACAAATTGGTATTTTTCAGGTAAACCTTCAAGGGCAATTTGGAAAAACAGATAATTATCTTAGCGAATTTAGCGGAAATTCCAGTTTTTATACTTTTAATTTAGGTTTTGAAAAATTTAAAACTTCCTTTAATGTATTTGGAAGCTATGCTGTAACTTCTCGTTATCAGCTACAAAATCAAGATCAATTTTATTATGGGGCCCGTATTATCAGCCGGTTTTCTTCAAAAACTGATCTTAGCATTTTTTACCAGAACAATTATATTCCAGAAGAATATTTTACTGATCGAAATCTTTTTGAAGTTCTTGTTCATCAACGGATCTTTCCCGGACATGAATTAGATGCCTCTGGACGGTACGCTTTACAACGGGGAGAGCTAGGAAACAAAGATTTTATATTCTCAGTTCGCTATACTTGGCGTCTGAATGTTCCAGTTCAAAAAACAGCTGAATACACTACTTTATCAGGAAACATAGGTAATCTTGGTGTAAAAAAAATAGAGGGCATAAGACTTATGATGGGGAACTATCTTTCTATGACTGATAAAAATGGCAATTATATATTTAAAAATGTAACCCCAGGAGATTACATAATAGAAATAGATCGATCAACAACAGGGATAAACGACATTGCTGATATTAGTATTCCTGCATCGGTATTGCTGACCAATAAGGAGAATATTTTTAACTTCGGATTGACGACTGCCGCAAACATTCAGGGACATATTGAATTGACAGAAAATCAGGAAAGCAATCAATTCAGTTTTGCTAATTTTCAACCTAAAAAGGAAAAAAAGAAGCGGGAAAGCATTATAATAGAAGCATCAAATGGAGAACAGACTTATCGTAAAATAGGATTTATAGGTGAGAATTTCGATTTTACTTATTTACGACCGGGAGACTGGACTGTAAAGATATATCGTAATGGATTGGATAGACGTTTTAAAATTTCAATGGACACTTTTCGTTTTGCCTTAAAAGCTTCTGAAACTAAAAAGTTAACCATTAATGTTATGAAACAACAAACTGAAGTAAAATATCAGCAGGAAAGTATTAAAGTAGGCTATAATGAAATAAAAAAACAAAAATGAGATCAGTTGTTCCCCACATATTATCTATAATTTTCTGTATACTATCCGGTAAACTGTTTTCACAAATTAATGTTGCGACTACATTACCCATTGTCACTTTATTGGATATAGAACCTACAGGCAATATTGTTTTAAGCTTCGTTGCTCCCACTCAGGCAGGATTATCTATAGTAAATCCTGCGGTCAATACAACCAAATGGATTAATTATACTTCTGCGATAGCATCAGGAGGCGCTACAAGAAGAGTTACTGCGTCAGTTAATCAGGTCATTCCTGGTATCAATATCAGATTACAGGCTGCTGCAGCCTCAGGTGCAGGCGGCGGCACTTTGGGAACTCCTTCGGCTCAGGTTACACTTACAACGACACCGATTACTATAATCAGTGGAATTGGTGGAGCATTTACAGGAAATGGAGCTAATAATGGTCATAGACTTACCATTACCTTAGTGACTAATACATATGCCAACCTATCAGCTCGTACCAATACACCAGTCGTTATCACCTATACGATCACCGAATAAAATGAATGAAATGAAATATAATAATGATTTTTTGAAAAAAAAGATTTCTTTTATAAATAATATATCTATTTTCTTCTTGATACTGGCAGGTGGCTTTTGTAAAGGACAATCATTAACTGTAGGAGGAAGTAACTGGACAGTAAGTATTCCATCTATAACCGAAGCAGGAAGCAATTATGCAGGTAGTTATGAAAGTGCAGCCAATCAAATTCTATTGGCAGCAAGTGTTCCTTTGCTGCTGGGCAGTGCAAAGGTATCTGTACATTACATAGCAAATCCAACATGGAACAGTTCCTTAGGGCTAAATATTAAAAGAACAGGAAATGGTACCACCGTTTGTTTATTATGTACTATAACTGGAGGAACTACTTATCAGGCTCTAACAATTACTGATGTAGAATTATTTAGAATTGCAGCAGTACTAGCACTCGCATCTTATAGTAATATTCCTATACAATTACAGCTAACAGGTGTATCAGTAACAGTACCTGCGGCGGCTTATGGCAGTAGGGTGGTTTTTACTATAGGTTCTCTTTAATCTTAAAATGAAAACCTCAATCTTATCGAATGAGGTTTTGCATATTTTATATTTTTAATGTTTTGCCCACCAGAGTGGAGTAAGTACAGCATCTTCTGCTCCCAACAGTTGCACTGCTTTTTGATAACCTTCTGGATCCGAATTTCTAAAACTACTAGGATATCTAAGTCTTTGTGGGAAATTCTTAAGAGAATTGGTCATAAAATTGCCTGTTGTAATGGCCGGTAAATTAACCAATGGAGTTTCAATAGCTGGATTTTCAAAAAATGGCAATCCCAATCTTCTATGGTCATTCCATGATTCCAAAGGAAGCCATGGCATATTAGCTAAATACTTTTGAGTAATGATTTTAGTTAATTTATCATTTTTAAAAGCTCCGTTTTTGTAAATAGTATTAACCGGGTAATTAATGGTAACTGAAACAAGATTATTGCTGGCAGGGTCTCTATATTTCATCGTATGAGTTGATCCCGGTTCTGTAATATGCCCATAAGCAACGGAAGTTCCATCTCTGTTGTAATCAGTAGAAGCAATATATTGTCCGTAGAACTGAGAAACACTATTATAGATAAAGCTATCTTGTATCCCTTTATTATAAGCTGCTTCATCATTCATTGGTGTAGCCCATCCTTTTAAGGCGGCTTCAGCAATTAAGAAATAAGATTCCCAGCTTGCAAAAAATATTCTTGAGTTGGTGCTCTCTCTATATTGCTTTCCCAAAGCAGGTGCACGACCAATTAATCCTCTTAATCCATTTCTTTGGCCTTTCTCAGCCCAGTTTCCAATTGCAAATGCATTCCAGGTATTTACAGCGTTTACAGTGATGGTTGTATTATTCGTAAATTGAAGATCCCCATAGTTTGTTTTAGCATCATTTGTATAGGTAGGATAAAGAGAATAAATAGGATTTGTAAAGTCTCCTGGAATATAAAATGTTTTAAACGCTCTTGGATCAATCTTATTTGGAATTCCATCCAGCCAATAGCCAGCAGAAGGATCATTGGTAAGTTTAGTAAATTGCTCATCATATTTTATTCCAATATAATCTGCATCTTTTATGGCACTGTGTTTATCTTGACTTAGCTGATCCATCGAATTAATCCCTCCTAACCCAATATATAAATTATTGAGCGTGCTTGATAACAATTGTGAATTCCACTCTCTAGACATTACCCCTGTTAAACCATCCCATCCAGGTTTTTCAGCAATCGTAAAATTATCGGAACTTACACTTATAAAATTATTGGATGCAATCGCAGCTTCAAATTCTGACTTTGCTTTAGCGGGTTCTACTTCAGATATTCTCATGGCAACTCTCATACGCAAGGAATTGGCATATTTTACCCATTGGTTCCATTTTAGTTTATATGCCATATCATACTTCGAAATATTATCAGCTGGAATGGGTTGATTAAGATCCATTTTTGCGACAGCATCTTTTAATTCATCTAAAATAAAATAATACACTTCTTTTTCAGAATTAAAGTTGGGATTAGTTCCCTGGAAAGCCAGAATAGGCTGTGGACCAAAATTATCTGAAAATTCGCTCATTAAGTAGGCTCTCCAAATACGGGCAACCTGGATTAGATTGTCATAATGGGGTAGCCCCTGTCCTGTCGCTTTTTTCTCATTAGCAATTTGAATTGTTGCATTAGCATTATTAAGCCATTGAGAAATATACTTCCAGTATTCTACTGTCCAAGAATCATTATCAGTTCCTCCGGCTATACCAGTACTTAGATGCTGTCTCGCCGCAGTTTTCCAATACAATACAAAAAGTCTCTCTGCAATATTAGGATCTTGCTGCGCACCAAGAATAGAGCTGTTCAGAAAGTACTCAGGTTGCACCTGATCAATATTTGCAGATAGTGGATCTGTATTAATTTCTTCAAAATCTTTACATCCGCAGAATGTAAGAAAAATCGATGCTAGAGCAGGAATTATATATTTTTTCATTTTTTTTATGTTTATTAAAATCCTAATGTAATGGTAAATAAATATGATCTCATGGTTGGAAATGCAAAGTTTTCAAAGCCAACTGCATTGGAACTTATAGCAAATACTGATTCCGGATCTATGCCCTTTGACTTACTGTAAATCATCCAAACATTATTTGCTGTGAAAGCTACTTTAGCACTTTTAATTACAAATTTCTCAAACAAAGCTTTTGGAAAGTTATAAGAAAGTTGAATATTTCTAAGCCGGATATTAGTAGCATCATAAATATTCTGTTCCGTTATTCCTAAATTTCCAGTAGTAACAGCTGCCCAGTAATTCTGTTGTGTAATCTCCTTATTATTGGACATGTAGTTACCGTTCGTATCTACAACCACTCCGTCTACTATAAAATTATCACGTTTCCCTTCTGGCGCCGTATTTTCAGCTAGACCGCTCCTTTGTAATGCTGCTTGTGTTCCAGAAAAAAAATCGCCACCAATCCTCCCGTCTATCTGGAATGAAAGTCCAAAGTTTTTATAAATAAAACTATTGGTAAAACCAAATAGAGCTTTAGGAGATTGATTTCCCAAATAAAATAAGCCAGTCTCTTTTTGAGGAGCGCCATTCCCATCTACTATTAATTTACCATAATAGGGGCTATTGGCATCTTCTACACGTTTAAATTTTGAACCATATATTGCTCCATATCTTCTGCCTACTTCCGCAAATATGCTTATATCATCAAATCCACCAAGCGAATATTTCATGACTTCACCATCAATTTTATTAATTCTACTGGTCATTTGTGAAAAGTTTACACTCGTATTCCAAATAAAATTCTGATTCTTGATAACGTCTGTATTAAATACTATTTCAATTCCTTGATTTTGCAAACCTCCTGCATTGATCTTTTTTTTCTCATACCCTGAAAGAGGATTCATAGGTAAGTTGATTAGCTGATCAGTTGCTTTTGTATTGTAGTAACTTACATCCAACGAAATACGATTAAATAAACGCAGATCTAAACCAACCTCAAAGGTCTTAAGCTTTTCATTTCTCAAGTTTGGATCATAAAGGATCTTCTTTCGATCTGCAGTAACATTTCCATTCGGGTCTTTTTTTATTTCGAAAGTATTATATAGCTCATAGGCTTCCAGAGAATTTCCTGTAACAGCATAAGAAGCTCTTATTTTGGCAAAAGATAAAATATTAGATTTTGTTCCATTCAATTTTGTAAGCATATCTGTAACGACTAATGATGTGCTTATAGATGGGTAAAAATAGGATCTGTTTTCTATGCTGAGAGTAGATGACCAATCATTTCTTGCCGTTGCGTTAATAAACCAATATCCATCATAATTAATCTCTGCCGCTGCAAAAACTGAGTTAATCTTTTTATTTAAGATAACCTCCCTTATATCGGGATTTCCTACAGAATTATTGATATTAAAAAAATTGGGTGAAGTTAAATTAGGAGCAGAAAGATAAATAGCATTTGTTCTTGTCTCCATCATTTGACCATATACAGAAAGAGATCCGCCCCATTTACCAACAATATTATCTCTTTTTGCATTCAAACTCGTAATGTAGTTATTTTCATAAAACCTTTCCTGGCTTGTATTGTAAGAATTATTTAGTCTTGATCCAGTCCATGTTTTTGCATTGGCTGCTAAAGAATAATAATCTGTTCCTAGCCTCACATCAGCACTAAGCCAATCATTAAATTGATATTTTAGGTATCCACTTAGCAAAAATCTATCTTTCTTATCCTCATTAAGCTTGTTATAAGCCGCCCAATAAGGATTAATTCCATTATTTGTTATCCATCTTTGAGTAACATTATTTTGCATCATTCCTTCTTTATAATCTCTTATATCAATGTTTCTTGGCATTAATAGAACGTTCCCATAACTATTCCCATCCAAGCCACCTCCAGGACGATTATTAGCTTTGGTACTTATATACTGAATTTTCACATCAGTAGTCCATCTTTTCTGGGCTCCAAAATTGGAGTTCATTTTGGCCATGAAATTCCACCTTTCATATTTTGAGTTTGGTATCTGGCTATTATCATATAAATAGTTTCCAGACGTATATAGACTTGTGCCTTCTCCCAGATTTTCCTGAAAACTAATAGTGTGCTGCGTATTTGTTCCAGTCTTAAAAAAACCTTTGAGGTTATCATAAACCTTCATATCAGTTCCTTCTATTGAAGGGCCCCAGCTATCCGTATTATCAAGGTTACTTGGGAGATTTGGAAGTCCATTACTTCCACGGACAAAACTACTCTGTAAGTCGGGCTTCATAAATATTTTTTCAAAACCTAAACTAGTAGAATATGTAATACCAACACCTCCCTTCTTCTTTCCTGATTTAGTTGTTATCAAAATAACTCCATTTCCTGCCCTCGCTCCATATAAAGCAGATGCAGCTCCTCCTTTTAAAACAGAGATAGTTTCAATATCGTCAGGATTGATATCACTCAATCCATTTCCCATATCTGTATCAGGATTCCATAAGTCGTTATTCTTTGCCCCATCCTGACTCCGCCCTTTTACTCCAGCAGAATTATTAATGGGAATGCCATCTACAACTATTAATGGTTGGCTATCTCCTTCAAAAGAATTGAATCCTCTGATATTGATTCTAGATGATGAAGCAGGTCCAAATCCTCCTTTTACAACCTGAAGCCCTGCAACTTTACCTGCTAATGCATTTGTTACATTTGCTTCTTTAGCGTCTACTAAAGTTTGCCCTTTAACATCCTGAAAAGAATATCCTAAAGACTTTTTCTCTTTCTTTACTCCATACGCAGTTACAACCACTTCATCAATTTTTGTTGTTTTAATTGAATCAGTAGTTTGAGCGCAAAGTTCATTGAAACAAAAGAATACAGATTGGAGTAATCCAATCTTAAATAGTGTTTTATTCATATTATATAAATGTGATGTAGCACAAACATAATATTTTAATACTATTTAACAAAATAATATTAAAAACTAAAAGAATAGATGCTGATAATCAAATAAAAAGAATAGAATAACAATAAAAAAACCAATTTGAATATGAAATAATATAGGGCTCAAAATATAAATATTCATATAAATTAATAAACAAAAACTCCCCATACCTTTTGATGTTGAGTTGTCAATCAAAATTAAGAAGAATAAACCAGTTTTAAAAAGTACTGATTATTGAAAGAATGGAAGGTTAATAGTTGAAAATTGAGGGTTGAAAGTTTACCAGCAGAGTTTTAAGTTTTGGCTAAAGCCTAGTGGATTTTGATTTATATGGAAGGTGGGCTAAAGCCCACCTCTATTGATAAAGCTATTATTTAAAAAGTAGTAGTAGTAGTAGGAGTAGTAGTAGTAGTAGGAGGAGGAGGAGGAGATTAATTATTCATCATTGATACTGGGTTCTTTTTACATGATGTAGGTAACAAAAAAAGTCTCATACAAACTAATGTATGAGACTTTTAAATAAAAACTGGCGGCGACCTACTCTCCCGCTTTCGCAG
>NZ_JBYTCP010000006.1:0-33164 GCF_058790395.1 Chryseobacterium sp. FW101-FHT12H09
GGGTGCGTAGCTCAGCTGGATAGAGCATCTGCCTTCTAAGCAGACGGTCAAAGGTTCGAATCCTTTCGCGCTCACTTTAAAACTCACAATTTTTATTGTGAGTTTTTTTGTTTTTATATACTTCAGCAAAGAAATAATATAGGATAGAGCATCCCGATTTACTTAATCGGGACGGTCAAAGGTTCGAATCCTTTCGCGCTCACTTTAAAACTCACAATTTTTATTGTGAGTTTTTTTGTTTTTATATACTTCAGCAAAGAAATAATATAGGATAGAGCATCCCGATTTACTTAATCGGGACGGTCAAAGGTTCGAATCCTTTCGCGCTCACTTTAAAACTCACAATTCATATTGTGAGTTTTTTTGTTTTCAGCCATCTTTTAAAAATATTCTAAGATCATCTTTTACCTCCTTAATTGCATATTCCAGCTCTTGGTCATTAATTTGAGTAAACTGCATTTCTACTACTTTCCTATTGGATAATTTGCCATACATTCTTGCTATGTCACTAATTCCGTATATTGCAGCCCTTGCTATCCCAAAATCTTCATTAAGAATATACCTTATGCATAATCCTTCCAACCATTCGGGATCATTTATTCCATTGATTGCTCCAATAATTACCTCTATAATATTTGTATTGCTATCAAGAATTTTTATTACTTCGGATTTGCTTGTATAATTATAATTTTGGTAGTGCATATTGATCAATTCTGACAAGTTTTATTCAATTAAAGAATCATTCTTTAGTGCCTGTTCTAATGCTGGCAGGTACATTTTATAAAAATCTGTTTCTTTCAATTTTATAATACCTGTTTTTATATTAGTATTCGTAGAGTTACTTTTATTACTTACCCACAATTATACCTATACAATTGTGAGAATGCCTTGATTGATTAATCTTGAAAATACTGTTCAAACCATTGATCAAAAATCTCTTTGTACTTTTCCTGAGCAACTTTAATCAGCAAATTAGGATCTTCAATTTGATCAAAGTTGTAGTCTCCTTTCATCCACTTTAAATATTCCCTCAAATCTTCACTCTCTCCATAACTCTCTTCGTCTCTGTAAAAATAAGCTTCATCAAAATCCACTCCAATTTCAGTATCATAGGTGAGCAAGTAAAAAAGTTGCAAGATATTGACTGCAACAATATGAACACCACCTTCATCTCCAAAAACCACAATAGGCATTTGATTTAAGGGCTGATTGGATCCATCATTCCAAACTGCATAAATTGAACCCGAACCATTTGCCTGAGCAAAAGGAAATAAACGATTCAAAAAACTCTCATCCTCGCTCCAACTCATCAATCCAGATTTATCATCTATTAAAACTCCAAAACCATCTACATAATTTTCGAAAGAAGAAATATTGTTCTGAAAATAGATCAATTTTTCCAGCTCCGTTGGGATTTCGCTTAGCCCCAAATTCTCTTTAAATTCTATGATATCTATCATTTCTTTTATTATTTAAAATAGGTCCACCTTATAATTTTCCGACAAGGTAAATGTAAGAAAATGTAAAAATTTTTTACGCAAAAGAATCATCTATCTAACGATATTTATTTCTATTTTCACATTATGTTTATAATTAAAAAAATATGACAACACATCAATATTGGAGCTCCGTAGATCAAGATTGGGCAGGTTTTTCATCTCATATCTCATTCTCTCATCCGTTTTTCACAGAACAGAATATTACTATATTTCTTGGAGAAGAGTTTGATGATGATGGAGAAGAAATTGAAGAACCACCCACTGAAAATCAGCTGGATGCTTTTGCAAATACGTATCAGGATTTCTTGGCAAATATTGAAACTAATCTAAGTAGCATTCAGAATAAAGCCTTTGACTATTATCAAAAACATTATGCTCATTATTTTGAAAACCCAGAAAAATCCGGCGAAGCAGCATTGGGTATTGACACTGTAGAAAAACACAATGAGTATATTAAAGAACTAATGTATTTAAGGGTTTTAGAAAACCACACTATTAAAATCAGTATTCGTTATCAGGTGGATACCGAACATGGAATTGAATTTAAACTTGTTGGTGGGCAGATAGAAAAAGTTGGTGGAATTGCAGAGACATAATTGCTTGTTAAGCATTCTAAAATACAAAAGACCGGAAAATATATTTTCCGGTCTTTTGTATAATTTTTTTATGTCGGATACGAGCAAGACGTTCGTGCCAGCAGAGGAGCGTTTATTGCTATCTGCCACACGAGAAAATAGTAAGGAAGTGGGGGAAATTTAACCAGAAATTTCAATTCCAATTAACTCATTATCTTTATTAAAATCTAAATAAACTGGTATTCCTTTATAATTATCAATTAAATCAGCAATATCAATCGTTTTAATGATTTTTTTATCACTACTTTTTTTAGTGGCATATGTACATAACCAACAGAGGTATCGTCTTTGCTGATTTTAACAACTATTTTGTCTTTTTTATTCATTCTTTTTTAATTAAAACCGTTTTTAAGCTAGCTGGCCCATTATTTCCAACTTGATATGCTGTCATACCGTTATTACCTACAGGTATAAGAACTTTATCAATATAACTTGGATCTCGCTATCAGGTGGATACAGAACATTGGATTGAATTTAAACTTGTTGGATGAAAATTAGAAAAAATTAGCGGTATTGCGGAGACTCAATTGTTTGATAAACATTGTAAAATACAAAAGACCGGAAAAATATATTTTCCGGCCTTTTTCTATAAATTCTTTCATGTTGGATACGAGCAAAACGATCGCTCCAACGGGGGATAATTGAACTAGTGGAAAGAAGGTTTCCAAAATAGAATATAATTCCCATTAGTTTTTTTTATAACAAATTTAGCATCTGTATTTATAAAAAAAGAAGGAGTCGTATCATCTATATAAAAATCAACAAATAATGCAGCAGAATCAATGAAATTTTCTTTCTTGTATGTTGTTAAAACTTCATATACTATCTTTCCTTTATATATAAATACAATTAATCTATCATTAGAGGAAATATTTTTATTATATTTCATTCCTAAAATTGAAGAAATATTTTCCTGTGAAATTGATTCAGGAAAATGGTTTTCAGAAAAAATATAAAACTTATCCCACTTAAATGGCAATTGTTTTAAATCAACAATACATGTTTTAGCTTTATTACAAACACTATACTTATTTTCTATAAACTTATCAAACTCGTCAATAGATGAAGTTCTACAAGCTATAAGATTTAACATTAAAAAAAATATTATTAGGTGTTTATGAAAATTAGGGTGTTCCATTTTTAATGTAATTTCTTTTAGCTTTTTCTGTTTCAGTTTTAGTTGGTCTTGGACTTACACCGTCATTTGACAAACCTTCAAATCTATTTTTAAGTAAATTATATTTCTCGTCACTAAGTTTTTTTCTTACCACATTAAACCTATTAGCTCCATTTCCATTTTCTACCTGATATAAGCCTTCTTCATTAAAAACTTTTAGTACCCCTGATGCTATATCATTAGCTTGAGCTCCTTTATGTTTTGAACCATAATTTCTTCCAATTTCATTATTTAGCTCATCCGCAATAGTATCTGCACCCATTATCCCCAAAATATTATTAGTATTACTTGTATTAGTTGCCTTTCCTTCATGAAGATTTCCTACCCATTCCGCTTTATTTGAATTATATTCTGACGCAATTAATGCCATCCAAGTTGCATGTCTAAAAGCGCCTCTTTCCCCACCTCTATCGGCATCAGAAGCAACTGGTCCATTTCTTTCTAAAACTGCTGAAGGGGATGAACTTCTAGCCCCTCTTCTCGAAAATTCTCCAGCAATATTTGCTAAATTATGACCCGCATTATGCATTAATCCAATTCTAAAAGGATTCTTAACAGCTATTCCAAATTGTTCTCCAAGGGTTTGCTTTCCGTTTGGATCTATATACCTAATTGGATTCTGATAAGTATAAATATATGGATTTAAATTGCCCCAGAAAAATACTCCATCATTATGTTGACCATCTCCATAGAACTGAGTTTCCATTACAGGATTGTACACTGCTAATGGATCCACACCATACAAAACACTCAATCTAGGATTATAATATCGTGCACCATAATAGTACAATCCCGTTTCTTTATCCAATTCTTTAGCATTAAACTTATATGGATTATTATATACTCCAGTCTGCTGCTCTATCATCGTTTCTCCGAATGGTAAATCTAAGAAAAATTGATCATTCCCATTACTCTATTATTTCTGCCATATTATTAAGTTTATTTTACGCTTAATTAACAGACCATCTCTAACATAATGATTAATAACCTTATAGCGACAATCATTTTTAATTCAGTAATATTTTATCAATTTTTATTTTTTTAATTCAAAAAACTATCATATATTTGCACCCACAAAAAAAGAGGTAAAACTCGTTTTTAGATGACCTTTAATCGGGGCGTAGCGTAGTCCGGTCATCGCGCCTGGTTTGGGACCAGGAGGTCGCAGGTTCGAATCCTGCCGCCCCGACTTTTTTAAAATAAAAACCTATTTAGGGTGCGTAGCTCAGCTGGATAGAGCATCTGCCTTCTAAGCAGACGGTCAAAGGTTCGAATCCTTTCGCGCTCACTTAAAACTCACAATCTTTATTGTGAGTTTTTTTGTTTACATAATTCATGTATTAATTCACACAAAATAGAGCATCCCGATTGTAATCGGGACAGTCAAAGGTTCGAATCCTTTCGCGCTCACTTTAGAACTCACAATCTTTATTGTGAGTTTTTTTGTTTACATTAGTTTCATGTGTTATTTCTACATACTTTTTTCTAAATCTTTAGACAAATATTATATTGGTCATTCTTGTGAAAGTCTACAAGAAAGGTTAAGAAAACATCTTTCAAACCATAAAGGTTTTACAGCAAAAACCAAAGACTGGACTATTATTTATTTTGAACCTTTCAATACCAAATCCGAAGCATACAAAAGAGAAAGAGAAGTAAAAGCTTGGAAAAGTAAGTATAAAATACAAAACCTTATTAAACCATCAGATAAGATAGAGCATCCCGATTTTTAATCGGGACGGTCAAAGGTTCGAATCCTTTCGCGCTCACTTAAAACTCACAATCTTTATTGTGAGTTTTTTTGTTTACATAATTCATGTATTAATTCACACAAAATAGAGCATCCCGATTGTAATCGGGACAGTCAAAGGTTCGAATCCTTTCGCGCTCACTTTAGAACTCACAATCTTTATTGTGAGTTTTTTTGTTTTATAATTTCATGTAGCAATTCAGATAAGATACAGCATCCCGATTTTTAATCGGGACGGTCAAAGGTTCGAATCCTTTCGCGCTCACTTAAGGAGATAGGTATACTTTACCTAATTGGTACTCGCCTCTTTACCAAATTTTTTCAGCGTTATAAAATGCGAACGCAGCGCGGATAAAAAGCTCTTATTTTCATTGTAAGGCAAATTGAACTCCATCGCTGTCTTTTTTACAATGACGGAGATCTCTCCATAGTGTATGTGGCATACTTTAGGAAACAGGTGATGTTCGATCTGCCTGTTCAGTCCACCAAGGAAAAATGCTGCGAGCTTATTGTGTGTTGCAAAATTCGCAGTTGTACGCATCTGATGTTCTGCCCAGGCTTCTTCCATCTGCCCAGCTTCGTTAGGCACAGGGAAATTAGTGCCTTCAACAACATGAGCCAGCTGAAACACCAGTCCCATCGTTAAGCCTTCGGCAATATGCAGAAACAAAAAGCCGATCAGAAACTGCCACCAGCTTACATCCATCACCAATAGGGGCAATACAATAAAAAGGAAGTAATAAAGCGCTTTATAGAAAAATAAATTGAAATACTCCAGCTTCGGATGTTTGCTTTGATGTGCACCGATTTTTTTCTGGAAAAACTTCACAAAATCCTTACGGAATACCCATGACAGGGAGGCCAGACTGTAAAGCGGAAAGGCGTACCAATGCTGGTATCGCTGAATGCGATTCACTTCATCTTCTTCAGCAATCCGGATCAATCCTGGTGCTACCTCAATATCCTCGTCGTGGCCAGGTATATTTGTATAGGTGTGATGAACCACATTGTGGGTGATACTCCAAACATATGGATTGGCGCCGATCAGGTTAAAAATAATCCCAAACAGTTTATTCACTTTTTTATTACCAGAGAGGGCACCATGTATAGCGTCGTGACACACATTGAAGCCTACAAAGGCACTAAACATACCCAGAACTGCAGCAAGTGGTAAGAACATCCAGATAGGTAATGGAGCCAAAATGATTAAAAGGTAAACTCCTGTGAACCCAGCAAGGAAAAACGCAGTTTTACCCCACATGTGGACATTAGCATGTTGACTTAATTGATGCTGACTAAAAAATTGATCTACTCTACTCCTTAGGGTTGCATAAAAAAGAGAGCCAGAAGCTGATGAGAATTTTACTTTTTGTGACATAAGATATCTTGTTTGATCTACCTGACGCGAACAAACAGATGTGCTAAAATCGGGTGTTGGAATAAGGAGGGTATTGAGTTTTCCGGTACATTACCAGATTGTATATATGTATAACGTATTAATTGTTAATTTATTATAGTTTCATAAAACGCACATCTATAAGGTTGTGTCGTTACTCGAATTAATTGTATCCCTTTGTAATAAATATTACCTAAAAAGACGGACAGAACATTAGAAAACACCTCGTCTTCATTTACTAAAAAGCTCAATG
This sequence comes from Chryseobacterium sp. FW101-FHT12H09, assembly GCF_058790395.1. Taxonomy (NCBI): domain Bacteria; kingdom Pseudomonadati; phylum Bacteroidota; class Flavobacteriia; order Flavobacteriales; family Weeksellaceae; genus Chryseobacterium; species Chryseobacterium sp. FW101-FHT12H09. The sequence continues at coordinate 6,711 of NZ_JBYTCP010000006.1, forward strand.
ACAACCCCTTATGTTCACTTTAAAACTCACAATTCTATTTATTCATTTATAATAATGTGCCCTAATATTTTGTACATTAGCTTTATCTAATTTCTTTCTCTTATTAACCCAACCGAACTGTGACCGAATATAATGTAGCCCAATTTGTTGATATTTTACAATCACTATTTCCTTTATCAGATAGTGAAAAACAAACATTAATATCCGGCATTAAAGCTTTAAATCTGAAAAGTGGAGATTCTATCATAAAAGAAAATACAACAGCAAATGATTTGTTTTTCCTTCAGAAAGGATTGGTAAGAAGCTTTTACTTTAAAGATTACAAAGAAATTAACACCGAGTTTTTCTTTGAAAATAATTTTCTCACAGCATTGACAAGCTTTCTGACTGGCGAAAAAACAAAACTGAATTTTCATTGCATTGAAGATTGCGAAATCATTGTAATACCAAAAAATTTAATCGATCAGCTTTTAAGTCAGGATAACAAATGGTATAAATTAACCCATACAATATTAGAGAACGAATTTATTAAAAAGTGCAGAAGGGAAAGTTCATTTTTACTTCACGACTCCGCTGAGCGTTACTTTTACTTTCTATCCCTCTTTCCAAAATCAGAAACAAGAATCCCTCTTTTTCACATCGCCTCCTATCTTGGAATAAGTCCGGAGACATTAAGCAGGATCAGAAGTAGAAAAGTAGACTCAATTGATATAAGTCAAGTAGATAACATTTAAGTTTTTTCACCTTTGTTCAAAACATAACAGTTATGGATAAACGAGTGAAATTTGATTTTGAAATTTATTTTACCAACGGAGGAAACATAAAAGGGGAAGACTTCAGGCTTGATATTGCAGGAGTTGATATTACAGACAAAGAACTTGCAGATTATATTGTTAAAGATTTAAGACTTCTAATGGTCGGAAAAACAAATATTATCAATAAGCAAATCTTTAATGAACCACATAAACGAAAACCCATTAACCCCGCAAAATCATTGGATCTACTTATTGACCTAAGCCATATCATAGAGGACGGACTTATCACCTACAAGGGCTTACCAGCACCTATTATCTGTGATTATTTAAGCAGGGAAGACTCTAAGCAGTATTACGAAGAGGGAACAGAGTTTCAAATTGGCAAAATTGAAATGGTGACCAATACCGGAACCTACATCGACTGTCCTTTCCATAGATTTGAGAATGGAAAAGATCTGTCAGAAATGGAATTAGAAAAATTCGCTGAACTGGATGCTGTAGTCATCAGGATTCCATTTTCCGAAACCTTAGAAATTACTGAAGATCATTTAAAAAATTATGAAATCAGAAACAAGGCAGTTTTAATACACACGGGTTGGGACATTTACTGGAGAACTGATACCTATTTTGAAAAACATCCTTATTTAACCCAAAAGGCAGCTGAATATCTGAGAGACTGTGACGTCAAATTAGTTGGTATTGATTCCGTTAATATCGACAATACATCAGGTAAAACCAGGCCTGTTCACACCACCCTTCTCAGCGCCGAAATTATAATCGTGGAGCATTTATGCAATTTGCATTTACTTCCTCAAGAAGGTTTTACTTTCAGTGCTGTTCCTCCAAAGTTCAAGGGGATGGGTACATTTCCAGTCAGAGCATTTGCTTCAATACTGAAAAACCCAGACTAATTAACTCTTTCAAAATAAAACCACCAATATTCATGGTGGTTTTTATATTTGTTATTTAAAATTTATTTAAGCTTATAAGAGTTGCCATCCCAAAGATATGTTTTAGAAGAATGTTTTTTCTTTTCCCTGTCCTTTTCATCTTTTTCCATTTCTTCCATTTTAAAAATAAAAGCATTGGGAATTCCACCTTTATCATTTGGAAATACAAAACTTTCACTGTGATAATAAACATCGGCATCACCTACATTCGTTAATTTCGGTAAGGTAATGAGTTTTTTATCTTTAAATAATACATATTGATCATAACTGGCAATTCCACAAGCCTCTCCTGAAACCATTGCTTTTAAAGTCAGTTCTACATTTTGTAATTTATGGTTGCTTTCTATAGTAAATGTTCCATAGCTTAACTCTTCACCTTGTCCGGTTTCAAAAAAAACCTCATCGATCAGGGTATTGCCTTCAAGCACTTTTATACTTGCTATATTTTGTTTAAAATTTTCTCCGGATGCTTTATTTTTTTTGGTTTCAGTTTTTGAAAGTCCAAAGAGAAAATCATACCCGTTTTTATTTCTGTATCCTACACAAAGATTTCCACCCCAGATATAACCTTCTGCAGTTTGCTCTCCTTTCTGATAGGAGATCTTGTACCAATTGGAACGTCTCTCTCCTAATTTCAAAATATTTTCATCTTTTTGAAGAATAAGGATCTGCTGATTCGTCTGTAAAGAATCTACAATTTGAGCATCCACTTTAGGTTCCTGTCTGACTCTTGTCCAGTTCGAAAATATCTTTTGTCCTTTATTTTCTTCAAATCCAAAAACACCATTTGCATAAACATCTTCCTGAGCAGAAAAAAGCTGAAGTACAAACAAAAAGAAAACAGTAAATAAGGATTTCATATAGTTATTTTGTATTCTTATTTTTCAAGCAATAAGCTTACCCATTCCTCTCTTTGTAACTGTTTTTTCAATTCAAGGTTATTTTCCTTGCATACTTCCAGAATATCATCTACATCAAAGAAACACAGTCCTGACAACAATAAATTTCCGCCATCATTTAAAACAGAAACATACGTAGGAATATCTGAAATAAGAATATTACGGTTGATATTGGCTAAAATAATATCGAAATTCTCTTTTCCTAAGTTCTCTGCAGTTCCCTGTTCAATATCAAGAACTACCCCATTTCTTTCAGAATTTTCTTTAGAATTTTCAACTGACCACTCATCAATATCGATTGCTTTCACTTCACCAGCGCCTTGTTGTTTTGCATAAATAGCTAATACGGAAGTTCCACATCCCATGTCTAAAACTTTTTTACCATTAAAATCAATATCCATCATCTGTTGGATCATTAAATGGGTAGTTGGGTGATGTCCTGTTCCGAAAGACATTTTAGGCTGAATGATAATCTCATGCATTCCTGCTACAGAATCATGAAACTCCGCTCTGATCAAAACTTTATCATCAATGTTGATCGGAGAGAAATTCTTTTCCCATTCCTCATTCCAGTTGATGTTCGGCATTTCCTGGAAAGTATATTCTATTTTTACATTTTCATTTTCGAAAAGCGGTAATGCTTTAAGTTCATCTTCATTAAATAAATCTTTCTGGATATATCCTAAAATCCCCTCCAATTCTTCTGTGAAACTGTCGAAACCTATTTCTATAAGCTCTGCCATTAATATTTCATTCCAAGGTTGAAGCGGAGAAATTTTGAAGTTGAATTCTAAATAATTTTGCATGTGATCAATTTGGTACAAAAATAAAGAAAAGCGGGCTAAAACCCGCTTCTATTGATATAAAATAAATCATTTAAAATATATCTGATACCTGTTCCCAGTCTTAAGGATTTGTTGAAAATATAGAACCATTCGCAATTAATGCCCTTCTGTTCATTTTCAAAATATCTCTTACCCATTCTGCAAAATCTTCTGGCTGAAGTACAGTTTCAGGGTTTCCATCTGTTAATCCTCCCTGAATACTCATATCCGAAGCAATGGTACTTGGTGTTAAAGTAATTACACGAATATTTTGTTTTCTCCATTCCGCCATCATCGATTGTGATAAAGAGATCACGGCAGCCTTAGAAGCTGCATAAGCAGACATATTTCCTCCACCTTTTAAACCTGCTGTAGAAGCAACGTTTACAATATCGCCTTCTCCTTTTTCTTTTAAAAATGGATACACCGCTTTTGCAGCATAATACACTCCGAAAAGATTGGTTTTAATAACCTGTTCCCAGGTTTCTGAAGGCATTTCTTCAATCGTTCCAAAGTCTCCGATTCCAGCATTATTGACTAGAATATCTACACCGCCAAGTTCTTTTGCTAAAGATTCAATTCCTTCCTTTACTGCTGATTCGTCATCAACACTAAAAATAGTATAAGCAGCATTTACCCCAATATTTTTAATCTCTTCAACAGTAGCTTTCAGATTTGTTTCATTTCTTCCGGTAATTGCAACATTCACACCTTCATTAGCCAACGCTAAAGCAACTGCTTTACCTAAACCTCTTCCACCACCTGTTACAATGGCATTTTTTCCTTTTATATTCATACTAGTACTTTTTCGTAAAGCAAATTTACGAAAGCAAATTTTGTTTAGACAATGATCAACACAAATGTTTTTTCAGCAATGACACTGTTCTTCTGAAAAATATTGATTCGTAAGCTGTAAAAATCCCTCAATCTCATTTTTGAATTGATTAAAAAGTAAAACCGACTTTGATAAAGCCGGTTTTTTGAAAGTATAGTAAAATGAAAAAACTAAGGAATAAGAGTAGGTTCTGTAACCTCGAATTCTTCTGAAGCGGAAAACTGATTTCCATACATATCTGTTGCTTTCACTTCAACCTTGTGTTTTCCTTGCGTTAATTTATTTGTAAATCCACCAATCCAAATGTGTTTTGCCATTTCAGGGTTTGAAGGTCTTCTTCCAGGGAAAAGTTTATCCGTAGTATCCCATTTGAAAACGGATAGGGCAAAATTAGGATCAATTGTTTCATCGTACTCCATATCTTTCCACTCACTATTATCAATTCTATATTCTACTTTATCTTTTTTACTTCCCATGAAGAAGTTGGCAAGAATTTTAGCAGAAGTTTTTGATGGATATGGAATTACTTTCGGAACATACAATTTGATTTGGTAATCATCAGGTTTTCCGGCGGTCTTGTATTTAACTTTATATTGATTATCTGTAAAACTGATAAATGAATATCCCTTTGCAGTTCCGTCTCTCATGGTAGAAGTTGGCAATCCTGCTTCATCAGGGGTTCCCGAATACCAGTCACCACAAGTTGTTCCTACATTATATTCATGCAGGTCCTTTTCTCCATTCCAGCCCGCTTTTTTTCCATAAAAAATTTGCTGTTGGATGTGTGTATGTGCCGATAAAAGAAGAGCATTTGGAAAAGGATTTAAAAAATCAAACAATTTCTGACGATCTGCATTTCTGAAGTTATCTTCGTTATTGTGCTCTAAAGGAATATGGAAAGAAATAACAATGAGTTTATTTTTATCAACTACTTTCAGGTCATTTTCAATAAATTGTAACTGATCATTACGAAAACCTCCCCAATAGCCTTTGCCATCTCTGGGATCAGGATATAAAATATCATCTAAAATTATAAAGTGTACATTTCCATAATTGAAAGAATAATTAGCGGGTCCGAAATTGGACTCAAACGTTTCATCTGAAAACTGATCTTCTTTAGCATCATAATTCATATCATGATTCCCCATCACATTGTACCAAGGCAATCCAACTTCTTTCATGACATCAGCGTAAGGTTTTTGAAGGCTCAAATTATCCCCCACCAAATCTCCTAAGCTTATTCCTAAAACAGCATTTTTTTTGGTATTCTTAACCTCATTTACAATTCCTCTTTTAAAATAATCCAGTTCTTTCTCTGTATAAGGCTGAGGATCTCCAAAAACTAAAATGTCAAAATTTTTATTTTCTGACTGTTTGTTCAGTGGGAAATTCAGCTCTTTTGGAAGTTCTCCTGTAGGTGCTGTTCCCTTATATTTAAAATCTGCCGGTGAACCTTTTGGTTTGTACTGGTAATAGTACTGAGGTAAATTATTCCCATTCACAGGCGTCATATACCCTGAAGGTTTGATTACAAATATTGTTTGATTTTCAACGACAGGCAAGCTATATCTTCCATTTTTGTCTGTCAAAATGACCTGAGCACCATTGGAAACTGCAACTCCCTCAATTCCTTTTTCGCGACTTTCTTTTTTCTGGTTTTTATTTCCGTCCTCGTATACATAACCGGATACTGACGTTTGTGAGAATGCCATTGCTGAAATTAACAGACAAGGCATTAAGAGTTTTATATTCATAGTATGATTTATTTTATATGATAAGTTGTTCTTACTTATTCCACCATGTTTTGATGTTGATATCATCTCCACCCATCTGCTGAACTGCATTCTGATAGTTGGTTGTATTTAAAACCTTTGGATTTGGTGGATACATCAATCTTTGTGGAAGATTTCCATTGTTTAAGAGTCCACCATTATTTGGAAGTACCGGAAATCCTGTTCTTCTTTTTTCAAACCATTGTTGCTGATCTACAAAGAAAAGAGCTATATATTTCTGAAGCATAATCTGGTCAATATTCCCACTGTATGCTACATTCGGATTTGCAAAATAATTAGCAGGCATTACAGCACCCCATTGTTCTATTGCTGCCTTCACTCCATTTTCATAATAAGCCTGGGCATTCCCTTGAATTATCCCTCTGTTTGCAAGCTCACAAAGCGTAAACTGCAACTCAGCATATGGATAAATAAGAATCTTTAAAGGTGCTTTTGCCAGGTTTTGGTTCATGTTCGATGGCTGATAATTAAATGAAGTTCCAAAGGCATATCCTGAAGGAGCTCCTTTATATCCAATATTCTGACTAGTTGCTAGATCTTTAGCCTGAGAAAAAAACAATGCCAAACGAGGATCGTTATTTGCTTTTAAAACTTCAACAAAAAACTCTGAAGCCGCTCTTCCTGTTGTAAAATCCTGAGGTCTTGCAATGGGAGGCAACATGGGTGACACTCCCGTAATATCAAGCTTAGCTGTTTCATTATTATTTAGGAAAAGTGGAAAAGTGGTAGGATCATTAACGATTTCCTGAATTCGCTCATGAACATTTACCTCCCCATTTTTCTTTAAAATTCTCGTCAATAAACGTAAAGAAAGAGAATTACAAAACTTTTTCCAGTTTAGAATTCCATTAGGATCAGTCTCAGCTTTATAGAAAAGGTCGCTTCCTATAAGAACTTTGTTTGTAATAAAAAGTGAATTTGCTTCTTTTAAGTCATTCAGCATCTGAACGTAGATATCTTTTTGTCTGTCAAATTTCGGTTGAGAAATACCGTCGTCCAATCTTGAAGCCTCTGTAAATGGGATATCTCCGTAAGTATCTGTAAGATTAGAATAAATCCATGCGTTCATTACCATGGCAATCGCCTGATAATTTTTATCGCCATCTTTTATAGCAGCCAGTTTCATATCTGAAACCTGTTTCAGCCATTTATAAGAATTATTCCAAAATCCCGCCCCTGTATTTTCTGTTAAATAATACCGACTGAGAGAATTTCCTTCATTAGGAAAATCAAGAGAAACCTGCATGATGTCAAATGTAAAATCGTTTGCTCTCATATAATTGACCGAGGCCATATTATATTGGATTGGAATCAATAGTTTTGAGGCAACGGGATCAGTAATTCTGCTGTCATCAATATTTACCTCATCCAAACTTCTGTCACAAGAAATAGCAGTAAGACCTAAACTTGAGATTAATATGATATTTAATAGTAATTTTTTCATGATTTCAAATTTTAAAATTTAACATTAAGTTGAATTCCAACTGTTCTCGCTGTAGGCAATTGTCCCATTTCCACACCTGAAGTAATCTGATTGTCATTAAGCGTTGCTGCTTCAGGATCAAACAGAGGGAATTTTGTCCACATCCAAAGATTCCTACCAAATAATGCTAAGGTCAGATCTGTTAATTTTAACTTCTCTGTAACGCTTTTTGGAAAAGAATAGGAGATCCGGGCATCTCTAAGCTTTATAAAGGAGGTATCAAATGAGTTGGTTTCAACATTAGCTCTTCTATAATAATCCGCGTAATAAGAGGAAACAGCTACCCCTTTGGTATTAGGGGAATAAGAACCATCTGGATTTTGTACAACACCTTCGCCAACAATTAATCCATTCGGGTTATCTCTTCCTATTAAAGTGTGTTCCAATTTTCCTTGCTCTGTCATTTTATGATGAGACTGTGAATAAGCTATACCTTTATACTGTCCGTCAAATGAAAAACTTACGGTGAAATTTTTATATCTGAATTCATTTTGGAGCCCTGCTCTCCATTTAGGATATGCATTACCAATTTTCTTCATCTGAGTTGGTTTTGCAGTTAGGCCATCAGCTCCATAAACCACCTGCCCATCCGGAGAGTACATTAATCCATATCCATACATGTCACCCAAAGAACCGCCCACAACTGCATTATAATACACCACTCCACCTACGCTTCCCATAGTGTAAGGTTCCCCTTGAAATTCAGATGGAAGAGATAGTATTTTATTTCTGTTCATGGACCAATTGGCATTTACACTCCATGAGAAATTCTTATTCTTAACTGGAAAAGTATTTAAGGTCATTTCAAGACCTCGGTTTCTTATTTCACCTGCATTAATAACTCTGAGGCTATATCCTGTTTCCCATAATGCCGGAATCTTTACGATCTGATCTTTAGAATTGTTTTGATATGCAGTAATAGAATAGCTGATCCTGTTTTTAAGAATACTAAAATCCATTCCGGCCTCAATATTTGTAAGCATTTCAGGTCTTAAATTTGGATTCTGAAAAAGCGATGGTGATTCTACTGATCCGGCAAAAATGCTGTTATTGTAGTATTTCACTAATAAATACGGGTTGGTATCGTTTCCTACTCTGGACCATGATGTTCTGAGCTTCCAATAATTGAATTGATTAGATGTCAGCTTAAAGATATCCGAAAGAATAAATGAGACCCCCGCAGAAGGATAAAAATAAGAACGGTTTTCTTTTGGAAGAGTACTGCTCCAGTCATTTCTTGCGGTAAGATCCAGGAACATTTTATTTTGATATCCTAAAGTAATCAATCCATAGGTACTGTTAACCTGCTTATCACTTGGTGTAGCAAATTTAAATGATGGCGCTATCCCATTTGCAAGAGTATAAATCCCCGGCTTTAGTAAGCCATCAGCCAGATAATCATACATCGTGTATTCTGAATATCTAATGCTTCCCCCTGCCGATGCAGTAATATCAAAATCGTTAAAAGTAGTTTTATAAGTAAATAATAAATCGTTATTTAAATCTGTTTGTTTAATATGCTGCTCTCTGTACATTCCCTGTAAATAGTTCGCGGAGCTCCATGGTCTCTTCTGAGTACGTTCCTCATTGGTTAGTTCAAGACCGGATCTTAACATTACTTCGAAATTCTTGGTAATCTTATAATTCAGATTGACATTTCCGGTAATAAAATTCTTATCAACACCATTTAGCATTTCATAAGCGATCATATAAGGGTTATCGATATATGAACTAAAAGGATGGATCTGATCCACCTGGTATTTATCCTTTTTCCAGATCGGTTGATACCAAGCCAGATCCACATTAGGATTCTGGAAGATCATGAAATAAGAAATAGACTGGTTGCTATATCCTGTGGCGGGTAGATTATCACTTTTTGTTTTATTAAAAGTAAACTTAACCCCAACTTTTAATTTTTCATTTAATTTATGATCAAAGGATAGTGCTGCATTGAACCTGTCAAAACCAGTATTAGGCATCATCCATTCATTTTTCAGATACGTTAATGAAGTTCTGAAAGAAGTATTTTCGTTGGAGGTTTCCAGGGCAATGTTATTTGAAAATGTTGTCCCGGTCTCCCAGAAGCCTTTGATATTATCTTTATAAGGCCTCCACAATTGTCTTGTTAAGCTTTGACCTTCTACAGTGGGATCATATTGAAAATAGGACTGGCCATCGAATTTTGGCCCAAAAGCACTACTTGTACCTCCTGTACTTACTCCGTCCGGTGAAGCTCCATAAGAATAGAAATAATTCCCGTTGGTATCCTTCTGCATGGTACCCTGTCCATATTCGTATTGATAATCCGGCCATTTTAATACACTATCATAGCTGGAATACGAATTTAATGTAATCTGTATTTTTCCTTTTTTAGTTTTCCCGGATTTTGTGGTAATCATAACTGCTCCACCTGCTCCTCTTGAACCATATAAAGCAGCGGCGGTAGAGCCTTTCAGAATTGTTACTGTTTCAATATCATCGGGATTAATACTGTTGACCCCATTTCCATAATCGATTGGTAGATCGGCTTTAGCACCTGCTCCATAAGCAGAAAACCCGGTTCCTGTTGTTGATCCGTTTAAAGGAACACCATCCACTACAATAAGGGCATTGTTCTGATCCATATTCATGGAGATATCTCCTCGTAATTTGATCAATGAACTTCCTAAAGGTCCTGCTCCTGCTGTTTGTATTTTTAAACCCGCTACTTTACCTTCTAAAGACTGAGCCCAGTTATTATTCTGAGTTCTTAAAATCTCCTCAGATTTAATGGTTTCGGCAACATAACCTAAAGATTTATCCTGTCTTTTTATACCTAAAGCAGTTACCACAACTTCATCAATATTTTTTATGGTATCCTTTTTAGCTTTCTGCTGAGCTGTTAGGTTGACGCTAACTAATCCCAACAACGATAAAACCAATAGTTTCTGTGTCTCTTTACGCATATCCTTTTTTGTTTGCGCAAAATTAAAGCGACATTACCAGCAAGACCTTAACAAGGTTTTAACATTTATTAAAAAAATATTAAACCAAATATGAACTAATTATCAACAGAAAGTCACACAACGTTGGTTACCAACACAATAACTTAATTACGTATTTTTAATATGGATAGCATAACTCATATCCCTATCTTTATTGTCTTTTTCTGATAAAATAAAATTACACCATTAAAATATTGAATTTCAGATAATTAATACGGGTATATAAAAAAGGCTTACCCTTTAAAAGAGGCAAGCCTAAGATTTTTAAGTTTAAAATAAACCTTCAGATCATTATTTATTTTTCAGTTGATCAGGAATGTTTGTTGTAATAAACCCAATTCCCTGGCCTTTTAATTTGTCATATACAGCAACATCATTTACTGTCCAGGAGTTCGTAATTAATCCCAATGCTTTTGCTTCAGATATCCAGGTTGGATTTTTATCAAAAACACTGTAATGATAATCTATCCCGTCTAATCCTTCATTTTTGATCTGCTCAGGTGATAACTCTCCATTCAGATATTGAACTTTGAATTTTGGTTCAGCTTTCTTAATCTCTTTACAGATATTTAAACTGAAAGAAATAAATTCACTCTGAGATTCCAACTTCATGTCCTTGATCATCTTAACAGTCTTTTGAACCAATTCATCTTCTTTTTCCTTGGTCTTATCAGGTTTGATCTCAACGATCAATTTAAGTGATTTATCTTTCTTTCCCTGCTTTAGATAATCTTTCAATGTAGGAAAATTCTCACCATTTGATAGTTTCTCCTTCTCCAATTCCTTGAAATCCGTATCAGAAATTTCCATTTTTGCATGATGTTCATCGTGATTAACCACGAGAATACCATCTTTAGTCATCCTTACATCGAACTCAGCTCCGTAAATTTTTAACTTCTGAGCATTTTCCAATGACTTCAATGAATTTTCCGTTGTTGGCGGTTGTGATTGCCAATAGCCTCTGTGTGCGATAATCTGGGTTTGTGCATTCATTACAACTGTACTTAAAACTGCTAACCCTAAGATAATTTTTTTCATAATATAATCAGATAATTAAAAATGTCAAAGTTTAAGACTTTGACATAAAGGTAATATTAAATTTTTAGAAACTATATTTTGCTCCAATCTGAATTTGGTAAGGATTCCCTGATAAAGGCTCTAAACCACTGGTATTTAAACTATACGTAAGCTGCTTCGTAGCCTGATCGAATCCTGTAATTCTGTAAAGAGACATGTTACCATAGGATTTATTAATTCCCCATTCTTTGTTAAGTAAGTTTGCTACGTTAAAGATATCAACAGAAAGTTCGAAGGCTCCTATTTTTTCAAACTTGATCTTTTTTGCTACACGAACATCCCAAACTCCGTAGAATCCGTTCTTTCCACCATTTCTTTCAGCAATTTTATTATTGTAATCTGTGATATAATCTTTTAGCGCTTTTCCAACTTCAGGACTCTCAATCAACGTCTGTGTAAGATTTGGGAAAATATACGCTAAATCATTGCTATCAACGAAATCCCCATTTACATTTCCTCCAGCAGTTACTGAGAAACGTGTACCTCCCATTCCCACATATCGGATCCCCAAAGTAAAGCCAGCAATCGTAGGTGAGTTACCATAAATTACTACTTTATTTCTAAATTGATTATCAGAATATGACATTCTTAAATTTCTTGGATCACCTGAAACCAAAGTAGATAAAGTCGCAGAGTTTGCTACGTTTCCGTTGTAAGAAGTGTTGTCTTTAATATCTGCCCAAGTATAACTCGCTGTAATTTCTCCATCTTTCCAATAGCGGTAACTTGTATCTGCTACGAAAGAGAACTGATTAACCTTTCCATCACTTACAAGCTCAAGCACTCTTCCAAATTTTTTGTTAATTGTTCCTTCTTTCCAGTTCATTGCGCCGTTTGCGCCGATTGTAGCTGCCGGAACATATACTCCTCTCCCGCCTTCATTATTCAATGTGAAAAAAGGATTAGAAACCATATTTCGGTCATAATAGAAATAATTATTTCTTCCCAAAGCCATATATCCTGCAATTCCAGCTCTAAACCTTTCATTAAAGAAGTGGGTATAAGAGATATTTGCCTTGTAAACGATAGGAATTTTTGCGTCTTCTCCTGTATAGTTAATTGTTGGAAGCTGATTTTGAGGCAATGAAGGAACCGTTCCGTAATCATTTCTGTAACTATTAAAATCAGGAGTCAAACCAATTTGTGAAGGATTAACATCTACTGTTGCTAAGTGTCTTCCATCGAATACCAAATTATTGATAATCATATAATTGTTGATATCTGAAGAGAAAATACCAGCTCCGAATTTCACGAAATCTTTATTTCCTTCATTAATATTCCAATCAAACTGAAATCTTGGTTGAATAATAAATGACTTGATTTGGTTATCGGTTCTGATACCCATCTCATCAAATAATTTTTGATTCAATTCTGCCTTTGGATAACCTCCGTAATCTAGTCTTAAACCAGCCATTAAATCAAGACCTTTAGCGATCTTAGTTTGAATCTGACCGTATACACCTAAATTGTAAATATTCGATTTCACAGAAGGATCATCCATCAAAGGAACTTCTCTGTAATATCTGTACGCAATAAGATTGTTGAAATTATATAGATTATCTCCCCCATTCACTGTAGGATTTTCCCTGAAATGGAATCTTCCGTTCACCTCACTTCCGTATATAGATTTTGCCATTGTATACATTAAATCTGCTCCGAAAGTATATTTAATTTTATCTGTATTGTAATATAAATTATCAACAATCTGGAAAACATTATTTCTAAAACTTTCCTGTCCAAAACGGTGACCTCCAATCTGGATATTTGTCGCTTTATCTTTTCCGTCTATACTTGAAACAACGTTCTCAACGATCGCTCTGGGAACAGCATGTCCCAATTCGTCATTCTGATAACTATCTTGTGATGTGAATAAATACTGGGCTTTTAATTCGTTCGTCATATTAGGCTTTAAGTTGGATCTTAAAGTCAATAATAAACTGTTATCTAAGTTCTTATCATTTCCATAAGATTCAAATGCATTAATTGACGTATTGTCTCCTAATCCGTTTTTATTTAAATCGTACGTAAAGTTGTTTCTTAATGTTAATAAGTTATTAGGATTGATCTGCCAGTCTAAACGTAAAAATGCTGCATCAGAATTTCTTACTTTGTCAAAACTTCCAAACTGAGGGTTATTTCCAACTCCGTATTTAGCTCTTGCAATATCTAAGAATTTATTTAAAGTAGCCGTTGTTGTATTTAATCTCAATTCATCATCATGCGATTTAATATCTGCAATCTGCAAAGGTCTTGAATCTAACTGATGATCCCAAGCCACAAAAAAGTGTAATTTATTTTTGATAATTGGGCCTCCCAATGAGAAACCAAACTGAGAAGTCGAGAAATCATTATTAATCTTGTTCCCTCTGATATCATACTTACTGGAAAGCCAATTTGTTCTCAAATATTCCCAGGCACTTCCTGAAAATTTATTGGTTCCGGACTTTGTTACAGCACTTACTGTTCCACCCCCACTTCTTCCTAAGGTAACATCATATTGATTGGTTGTGATTTTAAATTCACGAACCGCCTCTATTGAAATAGAAAACGGAGCACCACTTCGACTTGTCGTAGAACCTGCAGAAGTTGGATTTTTTGCTGTCATTCCGTCAATAGTAAAGTTAGTAGAAGATCCTAACTGACCTGAAATACTTCCGTTTTTACCACTTAAAGGAGATAAATCACTAAGACTGGTGAAGTTTCTTCCATTTACTGGTAGAATTCCGATGTTTTTAGCAGAAATAGCTGTAGCTGCCCCAAGGTTTCCAATTTTATTTTTCAGATTTCCTGTTACAACTACTGTTTCAATCACCTTTTCATTACTTCCAAGATTGACATCTACGGTAACCTGATCTCCAAAATTGACATTGTAACCTTCTCTTTTTTCATCATTTACAATAACCGTATAAGGTCCACCAAGTGGAATCTCCTTGAAGATATACTCCCCTTTTGAATTCGTCTCCGTTTCTGTTCTAAAACCCGTTGACTCATTCACAATGGTTACCTTCACTTTTTCCTGGGTGTTAGTTCCGGTGATTTTTCCGATAATAGAGGCCTGCGTTGTCTGTGCATAAGCCAGTGTTCCAAAGCTTAAAAACAACAATCCTAATACAATCTTTACTTTTCTCATCTTTTCAAATTAGCTGGGGCAAAGGTATTGGGTCTGATGTGGCTAAGTGTTTACGAAAGCTTTAACATTTTTTTAATTAAATTATAACCATATGTTAAATAATTACTAATAAAACATTTATCAATTACATTATCAACCACTTATACCACATTACAAAATCTTAATTTTCTGTGATTATTTAATTGTCTTATTTTCTAAATGATATTTGTTTTAGTTATTTTTGCTCAAAAGAAAGAATCGCAATGTCCGAAAACATTCAACAAAAGATAGAGCAGCTTCGTAAAGAGCTTCATCAGCATAATGAAAATTACTATTTACTGGATGAACCTACCATTTCAGATTTAGAATTTGATCTGTTACTAAAGGAGCTTCAGGATCTTGAGGCAAAACATCCTGAATTTCACGATGTGAATTCTCCCAGTATGCGTGTTGGTGGTGGGATAACCAAAAATTTCCCAACCATTCTGCATCAATTCAGAATGTATTCTCTAGATAATTCTTATGACTTTGATGATCTTGAAGATTGGGAAAAGCGTATTATTAAAACCATTGATGATCCGGTAGAGTTTGTTGCTGAACTAAAATATGATGGAGCTTCCATTTCTATCCTTTATGAAAATGGGAAGTTGATACAAGGGGTTACCCGTGGGGATGGATTTCAGGGAGATGAAATCACAGCTAACGTACGTACCATTTCAGATATTCCATTAACCTTGAAAGGTGATTTTCCTTATCGTTTTTTTATGCGTGGTGAGATATATCTGACCAGAAAAAATTTCGACAAAATCAATAAACTCCGTGAGGAAGAAGGTCTGGATCCTTTCATGAATCCAAGAAATACCGCAAGCGGAAGTCTAAAGATGCAGGACAGTGCTGAAGTTAGAAAGCGTGGACTTTCATCTGTATTATATCAATATATTTCTGAAGAAGTCCCGGCAGAAACGCATTGGGAATTGCTTCAAAAAGCCCAGACCTGGGGTTTTAAAACATCTCAACAGGCAAAGCTTTGTAAAACGTTAGATGAGGTAAAAGATTTTATCACTTTCTGGGACACAGAGCGACATAACTTACCATTTGAAATTGACGGAATTGTATTAAAAGTTAATTCTTTACAACAGCAAAGACAGCTTGGATATACCGCAAAATCACCTCGTTGGGCCATGGCTTATAAATTTAAAGCTGAAAAGGTAGAAACAGAGTTACAAAGTGTTTCTTATCAGGTAGGAAGAACGGGTGCTATTACTCCGGTTGCGAATTTAAAACCTGTTTTACTAGCCGGAACGATTGTCAAGAGAGCCTCCCTTCATAATGAAGATATCATTAAAAAACTTGAGCTTCATGAACATGACTTTGTTTATGTAGAAAAGGGTGGCGAAATTATTCCTAAAATTGTTGGGATCAACAAAGACAAAAGAAACAAGGCAAGCAAAGAAATTGAATACATCAAACATTGTCCTGAATGTGGAACAGAACTTATAAAAGTGGAGGATCAAGCCATCCATTTCTGCCCGAATGAACTGCATTGTCCACCACAGGTGGTTGGAAGAATGATCCATTATGTTTCCAGAAAAGCTTTAAATATAGAAAATTTAGGAAGCGAAACGATTGAACAATTATATAGAGAAAAACTGATCGAAAACCCTGCAGATTTTTATACTTTAACGAAGGAACAGCTTCTACCCCTGGAAAGAATGGCAGAAAAGTCAGCTCAGAATATTATCTCAGGAATTGAGAAATCAAAAGAAATTCCTTTTGAAAAAGTTCTTTATGGAATTGGTATCAAACATGTTGGAGAAACAGTTGCAAAGAAACTGGTTAAAAATTTTGCAACCATAGACGATTTAAAAGCAGCCACTGCTGAAGAACTTTGTCAGGTTGAAGATATAGGATCAAAAATCGCCTATAGTATTGAAGCCTTTTTCAATAATTCTGAAAATCTCTTAATGTTGGAGCGCCTAAAATCTTATGGAGTTCAGCTGGTAAAAGGAGAAAACACAAATGAAGTTTTATCAAACGTCCTTGATGGAAAAACATTTCTCTTTACCGGAAAACTATCTTTATTCACAAGAGAATCTGCTGAAGATATGGTAGAAAAGCATGGTGGAAAAAATATTTCTGCTGTTTCTAAAAATCTTAATTTCCTTGTTGTAGGTGAAAAGGCAGGAAGCAAATTAAAAAAAGCTCAGGATATCGGAACAATTGAAATACTTGATGAACAGCAGTTTTTGGATTTGATAGAAAAACAATAAAAATTTTATAGTTTTCACTAATAATTAACAAATAAGCCATTGAGATATAGTCTTAATGGCTTACTTTTGCTCATCTACTAATAAACTAAAAAATAACAAACTAATAATAATCCATGAAAAAAATCTACTTAATCATTGGTATGATTATGTTTACTGTGTTTCAAGCACAGATTGTAAATATTCCTGATGCAAATTTTAAAAGCTTACTGGTCTCTGATTATCCGTATATGGCCAAAGACCTTTATGATAACAATACAATCATCGACACAAATCATGATGGAGAAATTCAGCTGTCCGAGGCTGCTAATATCAGTAAATTAGATTTAGATATAGATCAAATGCCAAGCTATTCAAGTCTTTTTAATAATATTGTTTCAACAGTAGGAATAAAAAGCTTCACTAATCTTACAAACCTTTCTATAGATAACTTCCCGTTATTGCAAACCATTGATCTAGGTAATAGTCCTTTATTGCACAAATTAGATATTAGCAGATGTTATGTACTATCATCAGTAAACATTCAAGGTTGTACTCAATTATATGATCTTGACATTTTTTTTAGTAATATACCTTCTATTGATCTGTCCGGATTAACAAACTTGTACGAAGTGAGCATGACGCAATGTCAGCTTTCTAATATATATTTTAACAATAATATTAATCTCAACAGCCTATCGTTAACATCAAATCATCTTCAAACATTGCCTTTAAATCAAACACCCAATTTAAAATTTTTAGTTATTGCAGGTAATCAATTTACAACACTTAATTTTAATGCTTTCCCAAATCTTCAATCTTTAAATTGCACATACAATCATTTTACAACTATTGATCTATCTCAAAATGCAAGTCTACAATCTTTTGCCTGCGACATGAATCCTAATCTTCAATCTTTATTTATTAAGAATGGAATCAATAACTTTACACAAAACTATAATTCAACTTTCTCCAGTACTCCAAATCTTGTTTATATTTGTGCAGATGACTATGAAATTTCCAATGTAGTTGCTCTATTACCATCTACAAGTTCATGTGTTGTAAACTCATATTGTTCCTATACTCCAGGGGGAACATTTTACACAATCTTAGGGAAAACAAAGTATGATGGCAATAATAACGGATGTGATATTAATGATATAAGCAAAGCTTTTCAAAAATTCAACATTACTAATGGAACTACTTCAGGTAGTGTGATAGCAAACAACTCTGGAAATTATTCGATTCCTGTACAAGCAGGTTCCCATACAATAACACCTGTTCTTGAAAATCCAACCTATTTTAATATTTCACCTATAAGCGTCACAGCTAACTTTCCAGCTCAAGCAAGTCCATTAACTCAAAACTTTTGCATGACAGCTAATGGGACTCATAATGACCTTGAAGTAGTTATAATCCCTGTTACTGCTGCAGCACCCGGTTTTGATACAAAATATAAAATCATTTATAAAAATAAAGGTACTACAACACAATCAGGAACTTTGATTTATAATTTCAATGACGATCTGATAAACTATCTAAATTCTACGATTGCTCCCAATTCACAATCAACGGGAATTCTATCATGGAATTTCACCAATCTTTTGCCTTTCGAGACCAAAGAAATTATAGTAACTTTTAAATTAAATACACCAACACAAATACCTGCTTTAAATGGTGGGGATATATTGCATTACACTGCACAGGTTAATGCAGCCACAGATGATACACCGGTAGATAATACATTCACTTTAAACCAAACTGTAGTTAATTCTCTCGATCCGAATGATAAAACGTGTCTTGAAGGAACTTCTATTACCCAGGCTAAGGTTGGAGATTACGTTCATTATCTTATCAGATTTGAAAATACGGGTACAGCCAATGCACATAATATTGTGGTAAAAGATGAAATTGATGCTACGAAATTTGATATTTCAAGCTTAGTATCTCTTCATGGAAGTCATAACTTTGTAACAAGAGTAAATTCGAATGTTGTAGAATTTATATTTGAAAATATTCAACTTCCTTTTGATGATGCCAATAATGATGGATATGTTTCATTTAAGATCAAAACAAAATCCAATTTGGTTATTGGGGATAGTTTCAGCAATACAGCTAAAATCTATTTTGATTATAATGCACCTATCATTACCAATACTTCTACAACTTCTGTTCAGAATACTTTAGGAACAACAGAAATTAATAATGATAAAACCCAATTCAGCATCTATCCAAATCCTGTAAAAGAGGTATTATTCATTAAATCAAAAGAGAATATTATAAAGGCTGAGATTTATGATATAGCGGGAAGAATTTTAAGCTCTATGAGTGTAACTGATAATTCGGTCAATACTTCTGAGCTTACAAAAGGAAATTATATCATCAAATTATTCACAAAAGATAAATCTATCATGCAGAAGTTTATCAAGAATTAATTTAAACTCATTTATAAAGCGCCAAGACTGTCTATTAAGACAGTCTTTTTTATTCAAATTATGACAATAAAAAGCTTGAAAACCTTATTGAAAACCAATAAATTAATTTAATACAAAAGGAGAAAAATAAACCATTGAGATTACATCTTAATAGCTTACTTTTGTGCGTTTTTAACTAACGAAAAAATTTAATGCAATAATATAAACCGCATGAAAAAAATCTACATCATTATTTCTTTAATTTTATTTTCTGTGTTTAATGCGCAGATTGTGAATATTCCGGATGCGAATTTTAAAGCAAAACTCTTATCTTCAACTAATTCTAATGAAATAGCAGTAAATGCTTCAGGAAATGGCTTTAAAATTGATGCAAATGATGATGGGGAAATTCAAGTGTCAGAAGCATTAGTTGTAGCCAAGCTTAAGATTGAAAATAATTTAGGTTCAATTGTGGATGTTACTGGAATTAATGCATTTATAAATCTTAAAGTACTTACTATTAGTGATAACAATTTAGCTTCTTTAAGTTTAAATTTACCATTTTTGAATTATTTAAGTGTAGGTTCAACTCAGTTATCGGTAATAAATATTGCAGCTTGTACCAGTCTTGAAACAGTATGGCTTTCTAGTAATAATACAAGCTTATCTCCTAATAATAGTAATGTAACTTTTTTGAGCTTAGATGGGCTTAATCTTCAGACAATAAATTTACAGGGTTGTCCTGCCCTTAAAAATGTGCAATTAAGTGGTATAGTTCTTCAAAATATAAATGGAAGTAATATGTCCAATCTGGAAGAGGTAACTATTACTGATGCACCTCTTTTATCACAAATAAACTTTAGCGCTTCGCCAATGATTGAAAAATTCACCATCAATAATACTGGCCTACCTAATTTAAATCTTGCAAATTTTACTAGTCTTGAGCTTTTAAGCGGTACAAATAATTCATTTCAAAATGTTATTTTAGATGGTTGTATCTCTCTTTTAAGTATTAATTTGCCCAATAATCATATAGCAAGCTTAAGCATGAGTAATGTAAATAACATTGCATCTATTACTTTATCAAAAAATAATTTAACATCTCTTTCTCTAAACAATCTCAATAACTTGGGTCATTTGGATTGTAAAGAAAATAATATTTCAAATTTAACTTTAAACAATTTACCAAATCTCCAAAATTTATATCTCACTTCCAATCATCTAACAAGTCTTAATCTTTCAAGTACACCAAAAATTAGTTCATTACTATGTAGTTATAATCAATTAGCAAATTTAGATTTGAGTTTACTTACTAAGTTGCAAACTATTGAATGCTCAAATAATTTATTACCAGAGCTTAATTTTACTAATAACAAATTATTATCTTATTTACAGTGTACAAACAATCCTAATCTTACAAAAATATTTCTCAAAAACGGCTCATCTCAACCTATTTCTTCCACTTACTTATTTCCAAATCCAAGTCTAACATATATATGTTGTGATGATGAGGAAATGGCTCTTTTCAATTATGCATACAGTAACAACGGTAGTACCGTTATTAACAGTTATTGTTCATTTACACCTGGAGGCCCTTTCTACACTATTGAAGGAAATACAAAGTACGATTCAAATAATAATGGATGTGATGTCAATGATAATAATAAAGCCCTTCAACATTTTAAGGTAATTGGTGGTGGATTAACTGGAAATGCCTTTGCTAATAGTTCGGGGAACTATTCAATCCCTGTACAAGCCGGTTTTCAAACAATAATTCCTGTTCTTGAAAATCCAACCTATTTTAACATCTCGCCTTCAAGTTTTACCGCAAATTTTCCAACTCAAACAAGTCCATTAATTCAAAATCTTTGTGTGACAGCTAATGGGACTCATAATGACCTTGAAGTAGTTATAATCCCTATTATTGCTGCAGCACCTGGTTTTGATACAAAATACAGAATCGTATATAAAAATAAAGGTACTACAACACAGTCAGGAACTTTAATTTATAATTATAATGATGATCTGATGAATTATCTAAATTCTACGATTTCTCCCAATTCGCAATCAACAGGAATTTTATCATGGAATTTCGCCAATCTTTTACCTTTCGAGACCAGAGAAATTATAGTAACTTTTAAATTAAATACACCGACACAAACACCTGCTTTAAATGGTGGGGATATATTGCATTACACTGCACAGGTTAATGCAGCCACAGATGATACACCGGCAGATAATACATTTACTTTAAATCAAACGGTGGTTAATTCTTTTGACCCAAATGATAAAACTTGTTTGGAGGGATCTTCTATTACTCAGGCCAAAGTTGGAGATTACGTTCATTATTTAATTAGGTTTGAAAATACCGGTACAGCCAATGCACATAATATTGTGGTAAAAGATGAAATTGATGCCACGAAATTTGACATTTCAAGTTTAATACCTCTTCATGGAAGTCATAATTTTGTAACAAGAGTGAATTCAAATGTTGTAGAATTTATATTTGAAAATATTCAGCTTCCATTTGATGACGCCAATAATGATGGATATGTTTCATTTAAGATCAAAACAAAAGCTAATTTGATTATTGGTGATAGTTTCAGCAATACAGCCAAGATTTATTTTGATTATAACGCACCTATCATTACAAATACTTCTACAACTTCTGTTCAGAATACTTTAGGAACAACAGAAATTAATAATGATAAAACCCAATTCAGCATCTATCCAAATCCTGTAAAAGAGGTATTATTCATTAAATCAAAAGAGAAAGTTGTAAAAGCCGAGATCTATGATGTTACAGGAAGAATTTTAAGCTCTATGAGTGTAACTGATAATTCGGTCAATACTTCTGAACTTACAAAAGGAAATTATATCATCAAATTATTCACAAAAGATAAATCTATCATGCAGAAGTTTATCAAGAATTAATTTAAACTTATTATAAAAATCTAAGACTGTCTTAATAGACAGTCTTTTTTTATCTGCTTTCGTTATCACTTAAGAATTTATTGTACTTTTATTCAAGGTTTTAATTTTAGACAAATGGATTTTCTACAAGATCACTATTCTATACAAAATGAGTTGTTATTGATATTCATCTCAGTAATGCTTGGGCTTTTTATAGGGGCAGAAAGAGAATACCGAAATAAATCAGCGGGACTCCGAACTTTTATCCTGGTATGCTTCGGATCTTGCCTATTCACTATTTTATCTATAAAAATAGGAGTTGAAAATCCCGACCGTATTGCTGCAAATATTATTACAGGTATTGGTTTTTTAGGAGCCGGAGTTATTTTTAAAGGTGATAACAAAATAGATGGAATTACGACAGCCACAACGATATGGGCAACAGCTTCAATAGGAATGGCCATCGGTTCTGGATATGTTTACTTTTCTTTATTAGGAACTGCTTTAGTGCTATTGGTTCTTAGTTCACTTAGCTACCTTCAAAACTTTATTGATAACAACCATAAAATCAGAGAATATAAAATAGCTATTTCAGCTTCAGATCATATTAGTCATTGTGAAGAATTATTCAGAAATAATCATTTAAAGTTTCTTATTATGAGGCAACAATATGCCCAAGGAAGTTTAACAACAACATGGAGGCTTACAGGAAATACTAAACATCATGAATTCTTAATCAAGCAAATGATGAATGACCCCAAAATTATATCTTATCAGTTTTAAAGTAATAATACTTTATGCTATATCTCAATCAAAAATACCTTTATCACAATACAAATATATTTTTCACCAGAAGGTATTAAGTACCCTTTTATTTATATCTGCGCGTGTTTTCAGCACATTTTGTAACCTATAATTTTAATTTTCTTCGTAAATTGAGCAAAATTTTTGATTATGATAAAAAAGATACTTTTATCTGCATTTCTTTTGCCTGCTGCGATGGCTTTTGCTCAGCAATACGGAGGAATGTGGATCCCCACGGAGCTGAATGAAAAGGAAATGAAGGACCTGGGAATGAAAATCTCTGCAAAAGACATCTTCAACCCTCAAAAAGCAAGTATTAAAGATGCTGTTGTACAATTCAACGGTGGTTGTACTGCTGAGATCATTTCACCAAAAGGGCTACTACTGACGAATCATCATTGTGGTTACGGGCAGATTCAGGCTCATTCTACCGTACAAAATGATCTTTTATCTAATGGTTTCTGGGCAAAAAACATGAGTACAGAACTTCCTAACCCGGGAGTAACAGTAGATTTTATCGTAGATATCAAAGAAGCAACTGATCAGATTTTAGAAGGAACAGATAACCTTACAGAGCCTGAACTTTCAAAGAAAATCAACACCAATATTGAGATTTATAAAAACGCTCAAAAAATAGAAAACTACCAATCTATTTCTGTAAAATCTATGTATTACGGTAATAAATATTACGCTTATACAATAGAGACCTATAAAGATATTCGTTTGGTGGGTGCACCACCACAAAGTATCGGAAAATTCGGAAGTGACACAGATAACTGGGTTTGGCCGAGACATACAGGGGATTTCTCTATGTTCAGAATTTACGCCGATAAGAATAACAAACCCGCAGAATATTCAACAGACAATGTTCCTTATGTACCGAAACATTATCTTCCGGTTTCTATCAAGGATAAAAATGAAAATGATTTCACATTTGTATTCGGTTTCCCAGGAAAGACAACGGAATATCTTCCAGCTATTGCAGTTGAAAAGATCATGAATGAAATTGATCCTGCGAAAATAGCGGTTCGTGATGTTGCTTTAAAAACCTTGGACGAGAAAATGCGTACTGATAGCGGAACACGCATAAAATATGCATCAAAATATGCATCTGTAGCCAACTACTGGAAAAAATGGATCGGTGAGACTGAGGGTCTTAAAAAGTCCAATGCAGTTGAGAAAAAAGTAATGTATGAAGGTTCTTTGGTTGCTAAAAATCCTGAAATTAAAATAACTTTAGATCAATTAAATAAACTGTACACAGAACAAGCTCCTTATGCTTTAAACAATGCATATTACTCTGAGGTGATCAGAAATGCAGAAACTTTAGCATTAGCTAATTTGTATTCTAATTATATTGCTTCTGTAGAAGCAGGAAGAATGGATGAAAAGGCAATTACCGCTTTAAAAAATAAATTAACTTCATTTTACAAAGATTACAGTCCTGAACTTGATGCAAAAGTAACTGCTAAATTGCTAGCATTGTATGCAAACAAAACAGCACCACAATTTCTACCTTCCGGGTTTGATAAGTTCAAAAATGAAACCCAGAATATCCAGAATATAGAAGAAATTTCTAAAAATTCTGTTATTACAGGTAGAACAACTGTAAATGGAGCTTCTCTAAGTTCTGATATCGACAAAGCATTTTCTAATCAGGATAAGTTGATCAAAACGCTTAAAAAAGACCCTGTTTATCAATTATTTTCAAATATAAAAGATACTTATACTAAAACCGCTGATCCTCAGTTTACAGGAATTCAGACAAAAATTGATGCTTTACAGAAAAAATTCATGGCGCAGCAGATCACAACAGATAAAGACAGAAAGTTCTTTCCTGATGCGAACTCTACACTTCGTGTAACGTATGGTAAAGTGAAAGGTTCTAGTCCTAGAGATGCTGTTTCTTATGGTTATCAGACACACCTAGCTGGGGTTATAGAAAAATATGTTCCTGGAGATTATGAATTTGATGTTCCAAAAAAACTAATTGATCTTTATAACAAAAAAGATTTTGGAAATTACAAAGATAAAGGTGGTGATGTTCCTGTAGGATTTACAGCTACCAATCATACAACAGGAGGAAATTCCGGAAGCCCTGCTCTAGATGCTTATGGAAATTTGGTAGGATTGAATTTTGACAGACAATGGGAGGGAACAATGAGTGACATTAATTATGATCCTCGTTTCAGCAGAAATATCATGGTTGACACTAAATATATTCTATTCATTATTGATAAATTTGCCGATTCCAAATGGCTGATCGATGAGATGAAAATTATAAAATAATTGTTTCTACAACTATAAATTTTAAAACCTATTTAATCACTTAAATAGGTTTTTTTGTTTTTATATAAACTTGCAAATCATTCTATTGGAATCTAAGGATAACTGTTACACATGGGTAAAATCTATAGAAAATTAATCTAATGAGATCAAAGCAGTTTGTAACTTTAATAAAAACTCTTTTATGAATGATAATCATCTTAAAATGTGTACAGAATGTGGCACACAATATCCCGAAGACCTTACAAATAATATATGCATCATTTGTGAAGACGAAAGACAAGCAGTGCCTCAAAGTGGACAGTCCTGGACAAATCACGAAAAGCTATTAGAAAATCATAGTGTAGAAATAAAAAAGCTCAACGACAGGCTATACGAATTCTTAATTACACCTAGATTCTCCATCGGACAGCGAGCTCTATTTGTAATCTCGGAAAGTGGTAATATACTTTGGGACTGTATCCCTCTGCTTGATGAAGGGGTTATAGAATTCATTAAAATTAATGGTGGCCTAAAAGTTATTGCATTCTCTCATCCACATTACTATTCAAATATGAAAATGTGGGCAAAAGCTTTCGGTTGCAAAATTTATATTCATGAAAAAGATAAAGAATGGATAGTGAATGGTGGAAGTTTCATAGAATTGTGGAATGGCAATAATATCAAGCTATGGGACGAATTCAGGCTCCATAATATTGGTGGTCACTTTGAAGGAAGTTCTGTCATAGAAATACCTTGGATGAGCGAAAACGGAACTCTTTTAATTGGAGATACTATGTATTTATCTCCATCAATGAAACATTTTGCAACGATGAGAAGCTATCCAAACAGAATCCCACTTCCGCTAAATGAAATTAAAAGAATTGAAAAACGCTTTGAAGAAATAAACTTTGATACCATTTATGGCTTTTACTCTTATCAGAATGTTGAAAAAAATGCAAAAGAAATTGTAAATAACTCATTTGACAAATATCAGTAATGGATGGTACTTAAAAATGTAAAATGGAAAGTTTACCAGCAGAGTTTTAAGTTTTGGCTAAAGCCGAGTGGACTTTGATTTATATGGAAGGTGGGCTTTAGCC
>NZ_JBYTCP010000007.1:0-5457 GCF_058790395.1 Chryseobacterium sp. FW101-FHT12H09
AAAAAAAGTCTCATACAAACTAATGTATGAGACTTTTAAATAAAAACTGGCGGCGACCTACTCTCCCGCTTTCGCAGTACCATCGGCGCTGGTGGGCTTAACTTCTGTGTTCGGAATGGGAACAGGTGAGCCCCACCGCTAAAACCACCCTAAAGAAGGTATATAACGTAGAATGTACTTTGTATTAACGTAAAACCTATTGATCATTATCATTAATACTTTTTACTATTGTACATTTTACATGTTTTTTATCGATAAAAACGTTCACAAAGACAAAACCTTTATTGCGCAATTAAGTGCCTACCAATTAGGCTATAAATCTACGGGTAATTAGTACTACTCGGCTATGCTGTTACCAACTTTACACCTATAGCCTATCAACGTGGTCATCTCCCACGACCCTTAAAAGATGTCTCATCTTGAGGCGAGTTTCGCACTTATATGCTTTCAGTGCTTATCTCTTCCAAACGTAGCTACTCAGCGGTGCACCTGGCGGTACAACTGATACACCAGAGGTTTGTTCAATTCGGTCCTCTCGTACTAGAATCAAGCCCTCTCAAACATCTAACGCCCGCAATAGATAGAGACCGAACTGTCTCACGACGTTCTGAACCCAGCTCGCGTGCCACTTTAATGGGCGAACAGCCCAACCCTTGGGACCTTCTCCAGCCCCAGGATGTGACGAGCCGACATCGAGGTGCCGAACCTCCCCGTCGATGTGAGCTCTTGGGGGAGACTAGCCTGTTATCCCCGGAGTACCTTTTATCCTATGAGCGATGGCCCTTCCATGCGGAACCACCGGATCACTATGTCCTGCTTTCGCACCTGATCGACTTGTAGGTCTCACAGTCAAGCACCCTTATGCCATTACACTCTACGCACGGTTACCAAGCGTGCTGAGGGTACCTTTGAAAGCCTCCGTTACTCTTTTGGAGGCGACCACCCCAGTCAAACTACCCACCACGCAATGTCCTTCTAAAAGAAGTTAGGCTCCAAGTAAGTAAAGGGTGGTATTTCAACGTTGACTCCACAAACACTAGCGTGCCTGCTTCAAAGTCTCCCACCTATCCTACACATTACTTACTCAAAGTCAATACGAAGTTATAGTAAAGGTTCACAGGGTCTTTTCGTCCCATTGCGGGTAATCGGCATCTTCACCGATACTACAATTTCACAGAGCTCATGGTTGAGACAGTGCCCAGATCGTTACACCATTCGTGCAGGTCGGAACTTACCCGACAAGGAATTTCGCTACCTTAGGACCGTTATAGTTACGGCCGCCGTTTACTGGGGCTTCAGTCAAACGCTTCGGTTACCCTAACGCCCTTCCTTAACCTTCCAGCACCGGGCAGGTGTCAGACCCTATACAGCATCTTTCGATTTAGCAGAGTCCTGTGTTTTTGATAAACAGTCGCCTGGGCCTCTTCACTGCGGCCAGCATTGCTGCTGGCGTCTCTTCTTCCGAAGTTACGAGACTATTTTGCCTAGTTCCTTAACCATGATTCACTCTAGCACCTTAGGATTCTCTCCTCGACTACCTGTGTCGGTTTTGGTACGGGTTGCTTCACTTCGGCTTTTCTTGGAAGCACTTTCCCTGCAGCAGCTTCGCCCGAAGGCTAGGCCTTGACTATTCCGTCAGTCTCCAGCAAGTACGGCACTCCGTCCCCTTTTTAGTGTGAGCAAGTATGGGAATATTAACCCATTGTCCATCCACTACCCCTTTCGGGTTCGCGTTAGGTCCCGACTAACCCTCAGCTGATTAGCATGGCTGAGGAAACCTTAGTCTTTCGGTGAGGGGGTTTCTCGCCCCCTTTATCGTTACTTATGCCTACATTTTCTTTTCTGTACGCTCCACAATGGCTCACGCCACTGCTTCTGTGCAAACAGAATGCTCCCCTACCAGATGTACATAAGTACAAATCCATAGCTTCGGTAATATGTTTATGCCCGATTATTATCCATGCCGGACCGCTCGACTAGTGAGCTGTTACGCACTCTTTAAATGAATGGCTGCTTCCAAGCCAACATCCTAGCTGTCAATGCAGTCCAACCGCGTTGCTTCAACTTAACATATATTTGGGGACCTTAGCTGTTGGTCTGGGTTCTTTCCCTCTCGGACATGGACCTTAGCACCCATGCCCTCACTGCCGTAGAACATTTATTAGCATTCGGAGTTTGTCAGGAATTGGTAGGCGATGAAACCCCCGCATCCAATCAGTAGCTCTACCTCTAATAAACTTATATACGACGCTGCACCTAAATGCATTTCGGGGAGTACGAGCTATCTCCCAGTTTGATTGGCCTTTCACCCCTACCCACAGGTCATCCGAAGACTTTTCAACGTCAACCGGTTCGGTCCTCCACTCTGTGTTACCAGAGCTTCAACCTGCCCATGGGTAGATCACAAGGTTTCGCGTCTAATCCTACTAACTATACGCCCTATTCAGACTCGCTTTCGCTCCGGCTCCGGACCTGAAGTCCTTAACCTCGCTAGTAAAATTAACTCGTAGGCTCATTATGCAAAAGGCACGCCGTCACCCAACATGTGGGCTCCGACCGCTTGTAGGCGTACGGTTTCAGGTTCTATTTCACCCTTCTATTCGAAGTGCTTTTCACCTTTCCTTCACAGTACTTGTTCACTATCGGTCTTTCAGGAGTATTTAGCCTTGGAGGATGGTCCCCCCATATTCAGACAGGATTTCACGTGTCCCGCCCTACTCATTTATCATCAAAATATACCTTTCAAATACGGGGCTATCACCCTCTATGGCTGTTCTTTCCAGAACATTCTTTTAAATATATAAAGACTTTTGGGCTAATCCGCGTTCGCTCGCCACTACTTACGGAATCTCTTCGATTTCTTTTCCTCCGGGTACTTAGATGTTTCAGTTCTCCGGGTTTGCTCCTCTTACGAGGTGACTGGTCTTCAACCAGCCGGGTTGCCCCATTCGGACATCTCGGGATCAATTCGTGTGTGCCAATCCCCCGAGCTTTTCGCAGCTTACCACGTCCTTCGTCGCCTCTGAAAGCCTAGGCATCCGCCATACGCCCTTAACGATTTCTTTCCTAATTATTAATTAGTTCAGTATTTTTTGCTCAGCATTGCTGCCAAGCTATTTTTTGTAAACTCAAACGCTTAATTGCGCTCGGTTTTCTCTTTGTGATATTTTTACCGTTAATGTCAATGATCTTAATGTCTTTCTGCTTGTCTGATGAATGAATATTTGTTTTGGCTCTATTCATTATACTTTTAAATCAGACTCACAAAACTGTGGAGAATAAGGGAGTCGAACCCTTGACCTCCTGCGTGCAAGGCAGGCGCTCTAGCCAGCTGAGCTAATTCCCCCTCTAGTCAGACTTCAGATTACAGATTACAGATCCCAGAATTAAATCTGACCCCTACCATCTATTATCTTCCCGTCTTTTTCAATTAGTAGTCTCGGGCAGGCTCGAACTGCCGACCTCTACATTATCAGTGTAGCGCTCTAACCAGCTGAGCTACGAGACTGTCTTGTTAGACTTTTAGATTAAAGACTCCAGATATCAGACCTCATTGTCTTTCTTCTTTTATCTTTCATCTTGCCTCTCTTCCCTATACTAATTTCTAGTGGGTTTTGTATTTTTATATATATAATCAACCAAATAAAAAACTAAAGCATACTTTAAGTAAGTACATGATACACTTAAGTATCTTTAATTTTGTTTATCGTCCCGAAAGACGCTCTAAAATGAGATGTTCCAGCCGCACCTTCCGGTACGGCTACCTTGTTACGACTTAGCCCTAGTTACCTGTTTTACCCTAGGCAGCTCCTTTTACGGTCACCGACTTCAGGTACCCCAGACTTCCATGGCTTGACGGGCGGTGTGTACAAGGCCCGGGAACGTATTCACCGCGCCATGGCTGATGCGCGATTACTAGCGATTCCAGCTTCATAGAGTCGAGTTGCAGACTCCAATCCGAACTGAGACCAGCTTTCGAGATTAGCATCCAGTCACCTGGTAGCAGCCCTCTGTACTGGCCATTGTATTACGTGTGTGGCCCAAGGCGTAAGGGCCGTGATGATTTGACGTCATCCCCACCTTCCTCTCTACTTGCGTAGGCAGTCTCACTAGAGTCCTCAACTTAATGCTAGCAACTAGTGACAGGGGTTGCGCTCGTTGCAGGACTTAACCTAACACCTCACGGCACGAGCTGACGACAACCATGCAGCACCTTGAAAATTGTCCGAAGAAAAGTCTATTTCTAAACCTGTCAATTCCCATTTAAGCCTTGGTAAGGTTCCTCGCGTATCATCGAATTAAACCACATAATCCACCGCTTGTGCGGGCCCCCGTCAATTCCTTTGAGTTTCAAACTTGCGTTCGTACTCCCCAGGTGGCTAACTTATCACTTTCGCTTAGTCTCTGAATCCGAAAACCCAAAAACGAGTTAGCATCGTTTACGGCGTGGACTACCAGGGTATCTAATCCTGTTCGCTCCCCACGCTTTCGTCCATCAGCGTCAGTTAAGACATGGTAACCTGCCTTCGCAATTGGTGTTCTAAGTAATATCTATGCATTTCACCGCTACACTACTTATTCCAGCTACCTCTACCTTACTCAAGACCCGCAGTATCAATGGCAGTTTCATAGTTAAGCTATGAGATTTCACCACTGACTTACGAGTCCGCCTACGGACCCTTTAAACCCAATAAATCCGGATAACGCTTGCACCCTCCGTATTACCGCGGCTGCTGGCACGGAGTTAGCCGGTGCTTATTCGTATAGTACCTTCAGCTTTCCACACGTGGAAAGGTTTATCCCTATACAAAAGAAGTTTACAACCCATAGGGCCGTCGTCCTTCACGCGGGATGGCTGGATCAGGCTCTCACCCATTGTCCAATATTCCTCACTGCTGCCTCCCGTAGGAGTCTGGTCCGTGTCTCAGTACCAGTGTGGGGGATCACCCTCTCAGGCCCCCTAAAGATCATTGACTTGGTGAGCCGTTACCTCACCAACTATCTAATCTTGCGCGTGCCCATCTCTATCCACCGGAGTTTTCAATATCTAATGATGCCATCAAATATATTATGGGGTATTAATCTTCCTTTCGAAAGGCTATCCCCCTGATAAAGGTAGGTTGCACACGTGTTCCGCACCCGTACGCCGCTCTCAAGATTCCGAAGAATCTCTACCGCTCGGCTTGCATGTGTTAGGCCTCCCGCTAGCGTTCATCCTGAGCCAGGATCAAACTCTCCATTGTATGTTTGTCTGACTCACTCAAAGTTATTTTACGCTTTAGTTTTTCCTTACTTGGTTGTTATATTATTTTTCAATGATCTCTCTTCTTCCGCTTTATACCGTAGCCTCATTTTCTGTCGTTTGGACTACTGATTTGCGAGTGCAAAAGTAAATGTTTTTTTTGATGTGACCAAATTTTTCCGAAAGAAAATTTAAAGTTTTTTTAGTAACCTTAA
>NZ_JBYTCP010000008.1:0-1015 GCF_058790395.1 Chryseobacterium sp. FW101-FHT12H09
GAACAGGTTATTTAAGAATGAAAGAGTATGAATCTTTGAATCTAATACTGCGTGTGATTTTTTTATTTTTTATTTTTAAATCTTGCTCTTTTTTCTTTTGCCAGATAATAGATCGCCTTTGTTATAAAATGAGAGTAGTCTTTACTGGCAAAGGTAGAGGAAAGGGGTTTTACTTGTTCTTTATTATAATGATGTTCATAGTCCATATCGTTATGTCCTATATTGGAGTAGATCATATTATATTTTTTGTTACTCCAGATGATGGGATAAGAGCCTTCGGTCCAGATCTCATGTTTCTTGGGACCTGTTCCTACCGGAAAACTTTTTTCATCTATCGCATAAAGGATACTTATATCTTTATTTTTGGTAAGGTCATTCTTCCAGGCGTACCATTCATTGGGTGGTGTATGTAGGAAGGGTTGTGATTCTGTGAATTTATTATTAGTAATTCTTCTGAGTACGACTGAAGTGGGTCTCCAGGTATTGCTCTTGTATTCTCCGGATCCCAGGAATGTGTCGTGATACCAACTCCAATTATCGTCATAAGAAGATTGGTGTAATGAAAAAGCAGTGAAGTGGAATCCGATCCATCCACCGCCTTTTTCGATATACTGTTTAAAGGCATCCCGATGTTCTACCTGTTCGGGCCGGGTATCTAAGAATAAAACAACATCATATTCTGATAATTCATCCAATGTCATTTTATTCCAGTCATCGGTATGAGTATAGTGGAGCTTCTTAGCCTGAGCCTGAGAGGTAAAGTATTTATTAGCTTCTTCAACAAAACTGATATGGGCTAAATCATTTTTTGCGGTATAAAAAGCTAAGACTTTAGGGATAATTGATAACTGAGCATGGACATGTGAGATACCGCATATGAGCGTAAGAAAAATAATAATATAGAAAATTTCTTTTTTCAAGGGGTTGAGTTTTGTAAGGTTGAGTTGTCAATCAAAATTAAGAAGAATAAACCAGTTTTAAAAAGTACTGATTATTGAAAGAATGGAAGGTTAAT